>NZ_JBIWJD010000005.1:0-388090 GCF_044764945.1 Streptomyces sp. NPDC093568
TATCAACATATCTGGCGTTGACTTTTGGCACGCTGTTGAGTTCTCAAGGAACGGACGCTTCCTTTGTACTCACCCTCTCGGGCTTTCCTCCGGGCTTTTTCCCTTCGGTCTTGCGTTTCCGACTCTATCAGATCCTTTTCCGATCCGATTCCCTGTCGGCGGGATTGCCGTAGTGCCTTGGGCTTTCGCCCGTCGGCCTTTCGACATTCACTACGTTAGCCGATTCCCCCGGCCGATTCATAATCGGGCTCTGCGGATTCGAATTCAGGCATGCGAGCACGCGAGAAACGACCCCGCTGAGGGGTTCTCGTAGGTAGTGGTTTGGCCGCTCCGGCTGCTGACTTCGCAGTACCCGGTTCAGCGGCTCGGGCTACGTTACGCGCCCTGCCAGGGCACGTCAACTTCGGCGGCGCTTGGGGACGTGGGCCCGATAGGGGCTGACCGTAGGGTCGTCGGCGATCCAGAAGCGCCAGGGGTGGATGTCACCGTTACCGCCGTCACCTGCCACCCCGGTACGGGGGCCGTTAAGTACCTGGTGGGCGGGGACGGACGTGCCCGTGAGCATTCTCAGCGGGGTGTCGCCCGGGGCGCACGCGTCGGTGCCGTCCAGGGCCCGGTCCACGTCCAGGGCGGTGGCCAGGCGGGCGGGGCCTTTGGCCAGTTCCTTGTCGTCGCGGGCCGAGAGTCGACGTCCGCGGGCAAGCTCGGCGCCCTCGATGATCTCGCCGGCGCGCAGCAGCACCGCGCAGGCCTGGCCTTCGGGGCCGCACACCAGGTTCATGCAGTGCCACATGCCGTAGGTGAAGTAGACGTACACATGTCCGGGGGGACCGAACATCACGTCGTTGCGGGGTGTGCGACCGCGATAGGCATGGGAGCCGGGGTCGTTCGGGCCGTCGTAGGCCTCTACCTCTGTGAGGCGGATGGCGATCGGACCGTCCGGGGTGGTGCGTACCAGGATCCGGCCCAGGAGGTCGGGGGCGACCTCCAGGACGGGGCGGTCGAAGAAGTCCCGGGGAAGAGGCGTACGGTCGGGAGTCGCGATCATGCCGTCCGAGGGTAGTGCAGACGGGTGGTCTCGGCGGGGTGGTCAGGGAGCGCGCTGCTTGCCAGGGTGGTGACGCGGAACCGGCCACGGCCGGATCGCGTTTGTAGGGATCAGGGATCCACTCTGAGAAGAGGAGAGTCATGGCGTTCAAGAAGCTGCTCGCGAGCCTGGGGGCCGGCGGTGCTTCGATCGAGACGGTGCTGACCGAGGTCAACGTCGTCCCGGGCGGTGTCGTCCAGGGTGAGGTGCGGATTCAGGGCGGGTCCGTTAGCCAGAACATCGAGGGCCTGTCCGTGGGTCTGCAGGCCCGCGTCGAGGTCGAGGGCCAGGACTCGGAGTACAAGCAGGACATCGAGTTCACGAAGATGTCGCTCGGTGGCGCCTTCGAGCTGCAGGCCGGGGCCGTGCACGCCGTGCCGTTCGGGCTGGAGATCCCCTGGGAGACGCCGGTCACGACGATCGACGGTCAGCCGCTGCGGGGCATGAACATCGGCGTCACGACGGAGCTGGCGATCGCGCGGGCCGTGGACTCCACCGACCTGGACCCGATCAACGTGCACCCGCTGCCCGCGCAGAAGGCGATCCTCGACGCCTTCATCCAGCTGGGCTTCCGCTTCAAGAGCGCGGACATGGAGCGCGGTCACATCCGCGGTACGCGGCAGAAGCTGCCGTTCTACCAGGAGATCGAGTTCTTCCCGCCGCAGCAGTACCGCGGTATCAACCAGGTCGAGTTGAGCTTCGTCGCGGACGAGCACACCATGGACGTCGTCCTGGAGATGGACAAGAAGCCGGGGCTGTTCAGCGAGGGCAGTGACACCTTCCGGTCGTTCCAGGTGGGCCTGAACGACTTCCAGGGGACCGACTGGGCGGCATATCTCAACCAGTGGCTGTCCGAGGTCGGCAGCAAGCGCAACTGGTTCTAGGCTCGGAACTGCTGATTCCACTGTTTCGTCAGGAGGTATCGAAGTGACCGAGCTCAAGAGGCGGCCGCTGCCCCACGACTTCCATCCGCCCGTGCCCTCGTTCACGGTCACGAGCGAGGACGTCGAGCACGGCGGGAACCTCAAGGACGCTCAGGTCCATGCGGCCGGCAACCTCTCCCCGCAGCTGCGCTGGGAGGGCTTCCCGGCCGAGACCAAGAGCTTCGCCGTGACCTGCTACGACCCGGACGCTCCCACCGGGAGCGGGTTCTGGCACTGGGTGGTCTTCGACATCCCGGCGTCGGTGACCGAGCTGCCGGCCGGTGCGGGCAGCGGCAAGTTCGAGGGGCTGCCGGAAGGTGCCGTACAGGCGCGGAACGACTACGGGTCGAAGGACTTCGGCGGCGCCGCGCCGCCGCCCGGGGACGGGCCGCACCGCTATGTGTTCACGGTGTACGCCGTGGACCAGGAGAAGCTCGGTCCGGACTCGGACGCGAGCCCGGCCGTGGTCGGCTTCAACCTGCGGTTCCACGCGCTCGCGCGTGCCCATCTGATCGGTGAGTACGAGGCGCCCGCCGAAGCCTGACGTTCATGGAACGTTTGCCCGCCCCTGGTCATGGAAGTGATCGGGGGCGGGCACTTTTTATTTCGTTGTCCATCTCGGCGTGCCCGGCCAGAGTTGATCCCAGCCCGCCAGGGGGTGGGCAGGTGCGCACGGGAGGTGGGCTGCAATGCGGGACACGCTGGTACTGAACGCGAGCTTCGAGCCGCTGTCGACGGTGACGTTGAACCGGGCCGTCGTGCTGGTGCTTCAGGACAAGGCCGTCGTCGAGCAGGCCCACCCCGAACTGCGTATGCGCGGAGCCGAGGTCGACATACCCGCGCCCCGGGTGATCAGGCTGTGCAGGTACGTGAGGGTGCCGTTCCGAAGACAAGCACCGTGGTCGAGGCGGGGTGTTCTGGTGCGGGACCGGCACCGGTGCGCGTACTGCGGGCGCCGGGCCACGACCGTGGACCACGTGGTGCCGCGGTCGCACGGTGGGCAGGACACGTGGCTGAACACGGTCGCCTCGTGTGCGGAGGACAATCACCGCAAGGCCGACCGGACGCCCGAGCAGGCGGGTATGCCGCTGCTCAGGGAGCCGTTCGAGCCGACACCCGCCGATGCGATGTTGCTGACGCTGGGGGCCGAGGAGTTCGCTGCGCTGCCGGATTGGTTGGCTGTGGACGCGGCCTGACCATTCGCCGTAGGGCCATGGGTGGTTCGTGGGCTGCGGGTTCGTTGTGGCTGGTCGCGCAGTTCCCCGTGCCCCTGAAGGAGTCGGGGCCCGCCTTCGTTGGAAGGCGGGCCCCATTGTCGTATCGGCGGAAACCGCGTCAGTCGATCGACGGCTTCTCCCGGCGTTCCGTGCCGGAGCCGGAGGAGCCGTTGCCGCCCGAACCGCCGCCCAGGCCGCCCAGGTTGCCCATCGCGCCGGAGAGGCCCTTGAGGGCGTCGCCGATCTCGCTGGGGACGATCCAGAGCTTGTTGGCGTCGCCCTCGGCGATCTTCGGGAGCATCTGGAGGTACTGGTAGGAGAGGAGCTTCTGGTCCGGGTCGCCCGCGTGGATCGCCTCGAAGACCGTGCGGACCGCCTGGGCCTCGCCTTCCGCGCGCAGGGCGGCGGCCTTGGCCTCACCCTCGGCGCGCAGGATCTGGGACTGCTTCTCACCTTCGGCGGTGAGGATGGCGGCCTGGCGCGTACCTTCGGCGGTGAGGATCGCGGCGCGCTTGTCACGGTCGGCGCGCATCTGCTTCTCCATCGAGTCCTGGATGGAGGTGGGCGGTTCGATCGCCTTCAGCTCGACGCGGTTGACGCGGATGCCCCACTTGCCCGTTGCCTCGTCGAGGACGCCGCGCAGGGCCGCGTTGATCTCCTCGCGGGAGGTCAGGGTGCGCTCCAGGTCCATGCCACCGATGATGTTGCGGAGTGTGGTGACGGTGAGCTGCTCGATCGCCTGGATGTAGCTGGCGACCTCGTAGGTGGCGGCGCGGGCGTCGGTCACCTGGTAGTAGATGACGGTGTCGATGTTCACGACCAGGTTGTCCTGGGTGATCACCGGCTGGGGCGGGAACGGCACGACCTGTTCGCGCAGGTCGATGCGGTTGCGGATGGTGTCGATGAACGGGACCACGATGTTGAGGCCCGCGTTGAGTGTCCGCGTGTAGCGGCCGAAGCGTTCGACGATGGCCGCGCTCGCCTGTGGGATGACCTGGATCGTCTTGATCAGGGCGATGAAGACCAACACCACCAGAATGATCAGGACGATGATGACCGGTTCCATCGTCGTTTCCCCGTACCCCTTCTCCGCTGCGGCAACTTCGGCAGATCTTATGCTTGTTGAAGATCTTGCTGGTCGAGTCTGACAGACCGTCGCGTGACTCGTGAGGGCTTCGCGCCAGTTACGTCGTGCGAGGTCACATGACGATCGCCGTGGCGCCCTCGATGTCCACGACGTCCACTTCCTGGCCTACTTCGTAGGCGCGGTCGGTGTCGAGGGCGCGTGCCGACCAGATCTCTCCGGCGAGCTTGATCCGGCCGCCGGTTGCGTCGACGCGCTCCAGCACGACGGCCTGTTTGCCCTTCAATGCCTCGATGCCGGTGGCGAGTTGGGGCCGCTGTGCGCGGTGCCGGTTCGCGATGGGCCGTACGACGGCGATGAGTGCGGTCGATACGACGACGAAGGCCACGACCTGGACGACGGCGTCACCGCCGAAGAGGCCGGCGACGATCGCGGCCGCGACGGCGCCCACCGCCAGCATGCCGAGTTCGGGCATCGCGGTGATCACGAGCCCGATGCCGAGCGCTGCCGCGCCGATCAACCACCAAACCCACGCGTCGATTTCCACATGGTCATGGTAGGACCGCGGGCCCTGTCGCCGACAGGGCGCCGATCGTTTGAAAGGGCCTTCTTACCGGGGCCGGGTCAGGAGAGCGGGAGACCCTGGGCCGTCCAGCGGTCGCCGATCTGCTCGACGACGAGGGGCAGGCCGAAGCAGAGGGAGAGGTTGCGGGAGGTGAGTTCGAGCTCCATGGGGCCGGCGGCGAGGACCTTGCCCTGGCGGATCATCAGGACGTGGGTGAAGCCCGGGGGGATCTCCTCGACGTGGTGGGTGACCATGAGCATCGAGGGGGCGATCGGGTCGCGGGCGAGACGGCCGAGGCGGCGGACGAGGTCCTCGCGACCGCCGAGGTCGAGGCCGGCGGCGGGCTCGTCGAGGAGGAGCAGCTCGGGGTCGGCCATCAGGGCGCGGGAGATAAGGGTGCGCTTGCGCTCGCCCTCGGAGAGGGTGCCGAACTTCCGGTCGAGGTAGTCGCTCATGCCGAGGCGGTCGAGGAAGGCGCGGGCGCGCTGCTCGTCGACCTCCTCGTAGTCCTCGTTCCAGGTGGCGGTCATGCCGTACGCCGCGGTCAGCACCGTCTGGAGGACTGTCTGGCGCTTCGGGAGCTTCTCGGCGAGGGCGATGCCCGCCACGCCGATGCGCGGGCGCAGCTCGAAGACGTCGGTGCCGGGCTTGCCGAGGGTCTCGCCGAGGATGGTGGCTGTGCCCTTGCTGGGGTAGAGGTAGCTCGAGGCAACGTTGAGGAGGGTGGTCTTGCCCGCCCCGTTCGGGCCGAGGATGACCCAGCGCTCGCCCTCCTTGACCGACCAGGAGACCTGGTCCACCAGAGCCCGGCCCTCACGGACCACGGATACGTCCTGAAGCTCCAGAACATCGCTCATGAGCGCGTTGTCTCCCCTTGCAGTGTGACCGGTGTCGGCGTCTCGGCGTCTCGGTGGTCGCGTGCGCCTGTGGGCGCAGCCCTCAAGGAAATCTACGCCACCGGTCCGCCGCTTCATTCCATCGGTCCGGTCCTTAGGGTGGGGGCATGCTCTCGGAACCACGCTCAGGACGCCTGGCCGCTTGGGGAAACGCCCTTTTGGCCGGACTTGTCTCGCCGGATGACGCTGTACTGGAGATCGTCGGCGCCGATGCCGTGCACCGGGTGGAGGGGCTGCCCGGTGAGTCGGCGCCCGTGGGGCTCACGCTGGCGCTCGGGCGGCTGCGGACGCTCGGGGTGAGCGGGCTACGGGTCGCCCTGCCGGCGCCGGGGCATCCGCTGGGGCTGAGCGGGCCGCCGGATTTCAACGCGCGGGCGATGGACGCCGAGGAGGCCGTGATCTGTCACGGCTCCGCACTCGGGCTGGTGCCGGAGGTGTACGAGGCCGGGCCCGACGGTGATGTGCACGTCGAGGTCGTCTGGCACTGCCTGGCCGTACGGGAGGCGCCGCCCGCGGATGTGCCGTCGCTGGGCGAGGCCGAGCGGGAGCTGGCGGAGGCTCTGCGGGATGCGACCGCGGTGCTGGCGCGACTGGACGTCGCCGGGTCGGGGCCGGTGGCGGAGGCGGCGATCGACGCGTATCGGGCGCGGGCCGAGCGGGGGCGGGAGGTGCTGGCGCCGGGGTATCCGCCGCGGGCGGTGCGGGTGCTGGAGCTGGCGCAGCGGGTGGGATTGCTGCTGTCGCTGGCCCATGAGAACGGGCACGGGGGTGCGGTGAGCTCCGCGGAGATGGGGGCGCGGGCGGAGGCGTTGCGGCCGGTGGAGCGGGTGGCTCGGCGGGCGCAGGTCGCCGCGTACAACTCCGTTGTGGAGGAGCGGGAGCGGGGCGTGCGGTGAGCGTCGGTCGTGCGGTGGGGGCGTTGGTGTGGTCGTGTCTGGGGGCTCTGCCCCCAGGCCCCCGTGTCGGCCGTGAAGGGGCCTTGTCCTCAAACGCCGGACGGGCTAAGCGTTGCCGGCATACGCAGACCGGCCTCCCGGGTAACCGGGAGGCCGGAGGTCACTGCTCGCTTCGGGTCGGCGTCACTTGTTGACGGCCAGGTTGCCGAAGGCCGGGTTCAGGATGCCGACGACGTTCACGCTGTTGCCCGAGACGTTGACCGGGACGTGGACCGGGGCCTGGACCAGGTTGCCCGAGACGACGCCCGGGGAGCCCACGGCCTGACCGTCGGCGTGCGCGCCGTCGGTGGCGGAGGCCATTCCGGCACCGGCGGCCAGCAGGCCACCCGCCACCATCGTCACGGCCGCTGCCTTCTTCAGGTTCTTCACTTCTAAGCCCTCCTTGCGATTGCCGCGGCAGTCGCCGCAGCACGCACTGGAGAACGGCGGAGATCCACGAAGGATGCGCCATCCGGGGGACATTCCCACGACGGTATGAATCTCAGTCCGGAGCGGGACGCTCCGTATTGCCGTCCGTCATGCCTTCCGGAGAGCGTTTCAGCCGGTCACGCCATGGCGTACGGCCCACAGCGCGGCCTGGGTGCGGTCGGCGAGGTCGAGCTTCATCAGGATGTTCGAGACGTGGGTCTTGACGGTCTTCTCCGAGAGGACCAGGGCTCTGGCTATCTCGCGGTTGGAGCGGCCGTCGGCGATCAGCCCGAGCACCTCGCGCTCCCGCTCCGTCAGCGAACCCGCTCTCCCCTGTCCCGAGTTGGCCTCCTCCTGGGACAGCAGGGCGCCCGCGACCTCGGGCTGGAGCAGGATGTGGCCGGCGTGGACCGAGCGGATGGCGCCGGCGAGCGCGTCGGGGTCGACGTCCTTGTAGACGTATCCGGCGGCGCCCGCGCGCAGGGCCGGGATCACCGTGCGCTGTTCGGTGAAGCTGGTGACGATCAGCACGCGCGCGGGGTTGTCGAGCTCGCGGAGCTTGCGCAGGGCGTCGACGCCGTCCATGCCCGGCATCTTGACGTCCATGAGGACGACGTCGGGCTTCAGCTCCTCGGCGCGGGCCACTCCCTCGGCGCCGTCGGCGGCCTCCCCCACGACCTCGATGTCGTCCTGCACCTCCAGGAAGGTGCGCAGTCCCCGGCGGACGACCTGGTGGTCGTCGACGAGCAGCACCTTGATTGCGTCAGCCACCGGGGACCTCCATCTCGATCGTGGTGCCCTTGCCGGGCGCCGACTCCACGGTCAGCGTGCCGCCGACCCCGCTCGCCCGGTCCCGCATGGAGACCAGGCCGAGGTGGCGTCCGGCACGGCGTATCGCCTTCGGGTCGAAGCCGCCGCCGTCGTCCGTGATCCGCAGGACCGCTCCGCTGCCGCGCCGGTCCAGCGTCACGTCTACGTGTTCGCCGCCGGAGTGCCGCAGCGCGTTGTGCAGGGCTTCCTGGGCGACGCGCAGCACCGCTTCCTCCTGGGCGGCGGGCAGGGCCTTCACACCGCGGCCGGTGAAGGTGACGCGGGCGGTGTGGGCGCGGTCGAGGACCTGGATCTGGGTGCGCAGGGTGGCGACGAGGCCGTCCTCGTCGAGGGCGGCGGGGCGCAACTCGACGACCGCCGCGCGCAGTTCGTCGGCGGCCTCGGCGGCGAGCACGGCCACCTGGTGCAGCTCGCCCTTGGCGCGGGCCGGGTCGCGGTCGATCAGGGCCGTTGCCGCCTGGGCCGTCAGGCGCAGGGAGAACAGCTTCTGGGCGACCGCGTCGTGCAGTTCGTGGGCCAGCCGGGAGCGTTCCTCGGCGATGGTCAGCTCTCGGCTGCGCTCGTAGAGGCGGGCATTGGTGAGGGCGATGGCGGCGTGCTGGGCGAGGATGGAGAGGAGTTCCTGGTCCTCCTCCGTGAAGCCGCAACTGCCTTCGGGCTTCTGGCAGTTCTTGTTCGCCAGGAACAGTGCGCCGATGACCTCGTCGCCGTCGCGGATGGGCAGGCCCAGGAAGTCGGACATGTCGGGGTGCGCCGACGGCCAGCCTTCGAAGCGGGGGTCCTTGCGGACGTCGGCGAGGCGCTCGACCTTGGCCTCCTGGAGCATGGCCGCGAGGATGCCGTGCTGGCGCGGGAGCGGGCCGATGGCCTTCCACTGCCGGTCGCTGACCCCGTCGACGACGAACTGCGCGAAGCCTCCGTGGTCGTCCGGGACGCCGAGCGCGGCGTACTGCGCGCCGAGCAGCTCGCGGGCGGAGGCGACGATCGTCTTGAGGACGTCGCGCACCTCGAGATGCCTGCTCATGGCCAGCAGCGCGGAGCTCACCGCGGCGAGGCCGGACCTGGGGCCTTGACTCATGCCCTCACGGTACCGGCGGGGTGTGACAGCCGGATCGGACCTGTGGAGGCGGCCGACTGGGGCCGTGGTCCTACGTCTGTGGTCCTGCGTTCAGGGGCGTAGGTCGAACGGCCCCGGGTGCGCGGCTTAGGACGAAGGGCCCCGCGGCATTGCGGCCCGCGTCCGAGGCGGGGCGTGATGCCCGGTTCCTAGGTTGAGGGCAGCGCCGCCGCCCATCGGGGGCGGTCGGGGACGAGGGGACGGAAGTCATGCCGGTAGCGATCATCACGGGAGCTTCGAAGGGACTGGGGCGGGCGCTCGCCGAAGCCCTGGCCGCGCGCGGCTGGGATCTGGTGCTGGACGCCAGGACGGCGAGGGTCCTCAAGGAGACGGCGTCCGAGGTCCAGGCGTACGGCACGCGCGTGAGGGCCGTGCCGGGGGACGTCACCGACGCCGCGCACCGGTCCGAGCTGGTGGCCACCGCTTGGCGGCTGGGCGGCCTCGATCTGCTGGTGAGCAATGCCAGCGCGCTGGGCGTCGAGCCGCTGGTACGCCTGGACGAGCTGCCGCTGGAGGGGCTGCGGCGGGCGCTGGAAGTGAACGTGGTCGCCGCGCTGGCCCTCGTCCAGGAGGCGCTGCCGCTGCTGCGGGCCTCCAGCGCGGGAACGGTGATCACGGTGAGCTCGGACGCGGCGGCCGAGGCGTACGAGACGTGGGGCGGTTACGGGGCGTCGAAGGCCGCGCTGGACCATCTCGCGGCGGTGCTCGGCGAGGAGGAGGCGGGCCTGCGGGTCTGGGCGGTCGACCCGGGTGACATGGCCACGGACCTGTACGCGGCGGCCGTACCGGACGACGACGATCCGCGGCCGGCGCCGGCCAGTGTGGCGCCGGCGTTCCTGCGGCTGCTGGACGAGCGTCCGGCGAGCGGCCGCTACGGTGCTCCCGCTCTGCTGGAGGGGAGGCGATGACGCTGGCGGTGAGGGTGCCGGAGGAGTTGTCGGCGCGGATTCCGGCCGAGCAGCGGGGGCCGGGGCTGGGCCGGGACTCGGTGCGGCTGCTGGTGTCGCGGGGCACCGAGGTGTCGCACCACACGTTCGTGGAGCTGCCGCGGCTGCTGCGGGCCGGGGATCTGCTGGTCGTGAACACGTCGGAGACGCTGGCCGCGGCCGTGGACGGGCGGATCGGGCACGCGCGCGTGGTGGTGCACTTCTCCACGCGCGGGGACGACGGGCGGTGGGCGGTCGAGCTGCGGGATCCCGATGGGCGCGGCACTACGCGCGCGCGTGCGGGCGTGCTCGCGGGCAGTGAGGTGCGGCTGCCGGGTGGGGCGGGGCTGGTGCTGGAGGAACCGCTGAGCGCGGGGAGCCGGCGGCTGTGGTGGGCGCGGGTCACGGGGCTGCGGGGAGCAGGAGTGACCGGGCTGATGCGTGAGCACGGGCGGCCCATTCGCTACTCCTATACGGAGCGGGACCAGCCGATGTCCGTGTACCAGACGGTGTTCGCGCTGCCCTCGGCCGACGGTGCGGGCAGTGCGGAGATGCCGAGCGCGGCGCGGCCCTTCACGGTCGGGCTGGTCACGGAGCTGGTGAGCCGGGGGGTGCAGTTCGCGCCGATCACGCTGCACACCGGGGTGGCGTCGGCGGAGGCGCACGAGCCGCCGTATCCGGAGCGGTTCGCGGTGCCGGAGGCGTCGGCCCGGCTGATCAACGCGGCCAGGGCCGGGGACGGGCGGGTCATCGCCGTCGGGACGACCGCCGTACGGGCCGTGGAGTCGGCGGCGGACGCCGACGGGGTCGTACGCGCGCGTGAGGGGTGGACGGACCTCGTCGTCACGCCGGAGCGCGGGGTGCGGGTGGTGGACGGGCTGCTGACCGGGCTGCACGAGCCCGAGGCCTCGCATCTGCTGATGCTGGAGGCGGTCGCCGGGCGGGCCGCGCTCGACCGCGGTTACGAGGCGGCACTGGACGGGCTCTACCTGTGGCACGAGTTCGGCGACGTCCATCTCCTCCTCCCGGCGGAGGATCCTCACACAGAGCATTGCTCCAGCAACTGCCGGTGAGACTGTTGCACGGCCGATGTGAGCCCGCGCATAGGGTCCACGTCACGTACGAAAGTCCGTAGTAGGTAGGGGAGTCCCTTTTGAGCGGCGCAGACAGTCCTGTCTGTCCTATTTTGCCCTTCCTGGCTCCACTATCGCGGATCGTACGTCACACCTTTGCCAGCCGATTTTGCGGCCGCTAAGAATTGCTCTCGTCGCTCAGCGCCGTGGGTTCAGCCCGCGGCGTTTGTGCCGGAAGCACCCGTGTCCCCCGACGGACAGCGAGCGACCTCCGCGCAATTCGAAGAGGTCCCACTGCCATGCTCAAGAACGCCAAGAACCGTGCTCTCAGTCGTGCCATCACCAAGCGTCAGAAGATCGCGATAGCCGGTGTCGGCACCCTCGGTGCCGCCGCTCTGGCCCTGTCCGCCGTCCCGGGCAACGCCCAGACGACGACCACGGCCGAGGCCCCCGCGGGCAAGGTGGCCTACAGCAAGGAGCCGATCAAGGACGTCAAGGGCAGCGTCACCGACCAGCTCGCTTCCGCCGGCGTGAAGGCCGAGGAGATCTCGGCCAAGCACAAGGCCGCCGTCGCCGCCGCCAAGCACCGCGCCGCCGTGGCCCACGACAAGCACGTCGCCGCCCAGGCCGCCGCCAAGCAGCGGGCCGCCAAGGCCGCCGCCGCGAAGAAGGCCGCGGCCGCGAAGAAGGCCGCCGCCGAGCGCAAGGCGAAGGAGGCCGCGAGCCGGTCCGCCAAGCGCGTCGCGGTCAAGCCGGTCGCCGCCAAGAAGTCCTACGCGAACAACCTCGACGGCTGGATCCGTGAGGCCCTGGACATCATGAAGAAGCACGACATCCCGGGCACCTACCACGGCCTGCACAAGAACATCATGCGTGAGTCCTCGGGCAACCCGAACGCGATCAACAACTGGGACATCAACGCCCAGAACGGCGTCCCGTCGATCGGTCTGCTCCAGGTCATCAAGCCGACCTTCGACGCGTACCACGTCCCGGGCACGGCCTGGAGCCAGTACGACCCGGTCGCGAACCTGACCGCCGCCGCCAACTACGCGGCCGACCGGTACGGCTCGATCGACAACGTCAACAGCGCGTACTGAGCGAGGTAGGCGCGGGCCTCTCCTCCGTACGCCGAAGGGCGGCATCCTCCTGACGAGGTGCCGCCCTTCGGGCGTCGTACGACGGGTTCTACTTCCGCATGACCTCGGGCTCGTGGCGGCGCAGGAAGCGGGCCACGAAGATGCCGCAGATCACGCCGAGCACGATCAGGGCGACCATGTCCATGGACCAGGCGCCGACCGTGTGCTCCCACAGCGGGTCGTTGCTGTCGCCCTTGGCCGGCGGACTGATCCGGTTGAAGTCGAGCGTGGCACCCGCGGCGGCGACCGCCCAGCGCGACGGCATCAGATACGAGAGCTCGTTGACGCCGATGGAGTTGGCCAGCGGGAACAGGCAGCCCGTGAAGACGACCTGGACGATCGCGAACATGACCAGCAGCGGCATCGTCTTCTCGGCGGTCTTCACCAACGCCGAGATGATCAGGCCGAACATCATCGCGGTGAAGCCCAGCGCCATGATCGGGATGCACAGTTCCAGCAGAATCTGGCTGCCGAGGATCAGGCCCTCGTCCGGGATGGTGCGGCTGGAGAAGCCGATGACACCGACCATCAGGCCCTGCAGCACGGTGATCAGGCCGAGCACGAACACCTTGGACATCAGATACGCGGACCGGGACAGGCCGGTCGCGCGCTCCCGCTCGTAGATGACCCGTTCCTTGATCAGCTCACGGACGGAGTTGGCGGCACCGGCGAAGCAGGCGCCCACCGCGAGGATCAGCAGGACGGTGAGGGCCGTGCCGTTGGCGACGGGCTTGCCGGTGTTCGGGTTGATCTCCGTGTTGACCAGGAGGTCCTTGCCGGAGTCGATGAGCAGGCTCACCGAGCCGAGGACGAGCGGCAGGATGATCGACAGGGCCAGGAAGCCCTTGTCCGAGGCGATGACCGAGACGTAGCGGCGCACCAGCGTGACGAACTGGGACATCCAGCCCTGCGGCTTCGGCGGCTTCATCGCCTGCATCGGCGGCATCTGTACGGACTGCGGCGCGACCGCGTCGATGTCCGCGGCGTACATCTGGTAGTGCTGCGAGCCCTTCCAGCGTCCCGCCCAGTCGTAGTCGCGGTAGTTCTCGAAGGCGGAGAAGACGTCGGCCCAGGTGTCGTAGCCGAAGAAGTTCAGTGCCTCCTCCGGCGGGCCGAAGTAGGCGACCGCGCCGCCCGGCGCCATGACCAGGAGCTTGTCGCAGATCGCGAGCTCGGCCACGGAGTGGGTGACGACGAGCACCGTACGGCCGTCGTCGGCGAGGCCGCGCAGCAGCTGCATGACGTCGCGGTCCATGCCCGGGTCGAGGCCCGAGGTGGGCTCGTCCAGGAAGATCAGCGACGGCTTGGTCAGCAGTTCCAGGGCCACCGAGACGCGCTTGCGCTGGCCGCCGGAGAGGGAGGTGACCTTCTTCTCCTTGTGGATGTCCAGCTTCAGCTCGCGCAGCACCTCGTCGATGCGCGCCTCGCGCTCGGCCGCCGTGGTGTCGGCGGGGAAGCGGAGCTTGGCCGCGTACTTGAGGGCCTTCTTGACGGTCAGTTCCTTGTGCAGGATGTCGTCCTGCGGGACCAGACCGATGCGCTGACGCAGCTCGGCGAACTGCTTGTAGAGGTTCCGGTTGTCGTAGAGGACGTCGCCCTGGTTGGCGGGCCGGTAGCCGGTGAGCGCCTTGAGCAGCGTCGACTTGCCCGAGCCGGACGGGCCGATGACCGCGATGAGGGACTTCTCCGGGACACCGAAGGAGACGTCCTTGAGGATCTGCTTGCCACCGTCGACCGTGACGGTCAGATGACGTGCGGAGAAGGAGACCTCACCGGTGTCGACGAACTCCTCGAGTCGGTCGCCGACGATCCGGAACGTGGAGTGGCCGACGCCGACGATGTCGGTGGGGCCGAGCATCTGGGAGCCGCCCTTGGCGATGGGCTGGCCGTTGACGTACGTGCCGTTGTGGGAGCCGAGGTCGCGGATCTCCATACGGCCGTCGGGCATCGAGTGGAACTCGGCGTGGTGCCGGGAGACCTGCAGGTCGGAGACGACCAGCTCGTTCTCCAGGGCACGGCCGATGCGCATCACGCGGCCGATGGAGAACTGGTGGAACGTCGTGGGGCTGCGGTCGCCGTAGACCGGCGGCGCCCCCGCGCCACCACCGGGCCCCTGCTGCTGCGGGATGTGCGCGCCCTGCTGCGGCTGGTGCTGCCAGCCGGCCTGCTGGGGCTGTTGCTGCGGCGCCTGCGGGGCGGGAGCCTGCTGGGCCCAGCCGGGGTTGGCGCCCTGCGCCGCGTACGGCTGTTGCTGCGGCTGGGCCTGCGGCGTGGCGACGGAGGCCGCGCCGCCGGAGACGTCGAGGCGCGGTCCGTCGGTCGCGTTGCCCAGGTAGACGGCCGAGCCGGGGCCGATCTCCAGGTGGTGGATCCGCTGCCCCTGCACGAACGTGCCGTTGGTGCTGCCCTGGTCCTCGATGACCCAACTACGGCCGCTCCAGCTGATCGTGGCGTGCCGCCAGGACACCCTGGCGTCGTCGAGCACGATGTCACCCTGCGGATCGCGTCCGAGGGTGTAGGGCCTGGACGGGTCGAGCGTCCAGGTCCGTCCATTCAATTCCAGTACGAGTTCCGGCACTCCATGCCCCACTGAGTAGTCCCCCGAGTTACCCCCAACACAGGGAGTCTAGGGATGTCGAACATCGTCGGGAACTATTTCAGGCTCCGCCCCCTGACCGAAAGCCGGGCCTTGTGTGGAGCACGCCCGCGCGCTTCGAATGGTTCCGTTGACGGGGTTGAAACCAGCCCGGAGAGTGGTAATCCACGCGAGGGGGACATGCGCGGCGATCGGCCGCGCCGCGGATCGGGGGGTCTGCCATGAGCGCGTCCACGAACGTCGAGGCCTCGACCGGCTCCAGGCTGCCCTGGGGCGACATCCTTCTGTCCGCGATAGCCGCCGTGAGCTGGGCGTTGATCGGGATGGCGGGCACGGCGGCGCTCGGCCTTCATCTGCTGGAGGCCGACTCCGCGGGCTCGCTCGGCCCGATGACCGCGGCGGTGGTGGCGCTTGGGGCGGGTGGTTCCGTCACCCCGTCCGGGGATGTGTCCGCCTTCGGCTTGACGGGCGCGGAGGCGGCCACCGCCATCGAGATCACGCCACTGGGGGTGAGCCTGGTCGGCGCGGTGCTGCTGTCGTGGTTCTTCCTACGGTCCTTGCGCGGCGCGGGAGTTGTGATCGCGCCGGCCGAACTCCTCGCGCGTGCGGGCGCGGTGGTCACGTTGTTCGTGGCCACGCTGGGCGGTCTCGCGTGGGCGGGGCACGACGTCATCACGATCGACGGGAGCGCGCTGGGGCTCGACGACCTGCCGGGAACCGGTGGGGGCGGCGGAGGCGGCATCGAGATCCCCGGGGTCGGTGACATCGGGGACATCGGCGGGCTGCTGCCCGACCAGATCGGTGACCTCATCGACGCCAAGGCCGCCGTCGGCTTCACCGTGGACACGGCACCGACGCTGCTCGGCGGCCTGGGCTGGTCCGCCGGTGTCCTGCTGATCGCGCTGCTGGCCTCGCGCCGTACGCCGCTGCCGTCCGGCTGGTACGCCGTGCACCGCGTCGTACGGCCCGCCGCCTCCGCCCTTGTCACGGTGCTGCTGGTGGCGGTCGCGGCCGGGCTCGCGGCGGCGGCGTACGCGGCGATCGGCGACGCCCACCCCAAGCGCATCGCGGGCGCGGCCCTCCTCGGCGCCCCGAACGGCGTCTGGCTCGGCATCCCGATCGGCCTGTTCGTCCCGTTCGACGGCCGCGCGACGGGGGTGCTGGTGGGCTTGCTGCCGGATCCTCTGGACGACCTCCTGAACAGCGACGCCGACCAGTCCGTGACGCTCGGCAGGCTGGCGGAACTGGACGGTCGGGTGTGGCTGCTGGGGGTCGCGGCGGGAGTGATGATGCTGCTGGCCGGGGCGCTCACGGCGGTGCGGACACCGGTGGCGGTCCCGGTCGGGGGTGCCGGCCTTCCCGGGGTGCGCGGCGGGGCGGGTCCGGGTGCCGGGTCCTCGGGTGGCGCGGGTGGTTCCGAGGGCGTACGGGATCCGGGGGCCCTTCGTTTCGCCGGGCGGTGTGCGCTGCGGCTCGGGGTCGCCACGGCGCTGGCCTTGCCGTTGCTCGCGTGGCTGGCGGGGGTGTCCGTGGACGCCTCGCTGTCGGTGCTGGGGTTCGACGCGTTCGGCGCCGGGGTGGAGCTGCGCGGGAACCTCGGCCTGGCGCTGGTCCTCGGGGCGGTGTGGGGTGCGGGGGCTGGTGCCGTGGGGGCGCTGCTGGCGCGGGCGAGCGGGGCGGCGGGGCAGCGGGCGGCGCCGCTGGCTCTGGGCGCGGGGAGCGGGGCAGCGAGCACCGCGGGTGGGGCGACGGCGGGCGCCGGGGCTTCGCCGTACGAAAGCCCGTCCGGGCCGTACGTGCCCGGCTCGCCCTATCGGCCGCCCAACCCTGGGACGAACCCCTATCTGCGCATGCCGGAGGGGCTGACCGGACCGGAAGACGCCCGGCCGCCCGGCGGCGCACCGCCGCAGCAGTCGTCGGAGGGCGGGTGGTCGTTCGGGGGTGAGCGGTCGTTCGGGGGTGAGCGGTCGTCTGGGGGTGAGCGGTCGTTCGGGGGTGAGGGGTCGTTCGGGGGTGAGCGGTCGTTCGGGGGTGAGCGGTCGTCCGGGGGTGAGCGGTCGTCCGGGGGTGCGTGGGCGCCTGGGGATGCACGGGCGCCCGGGGAAGCGCGGTCGCCGCACGGCGCGCGATCGCCCGGTGGGCCCCATACGCCCCGAGACGCACAGCCACCTGGGCGTACTCAGCCGCTCGGGGGTGCTCGGCCGCCCGGTAGCGCGCAGCCACCCGGTGGGACGCAACCGCTCAGGGGCGCCCAGCCACCCGGCAGCACACCACCACCCGGAGGAACCCAACCGCTCAGGGGCGCCCAGCCACCCAGCAGCACACCACCACCCGGAGGAACCCAACCGCTCAGGAGCACTCAGCCACCCACCAGCACACCACCACCCGGAGGAACCCAACCGCCCGGCGGCCCGCAGCCACCCACCAGCACACCACCACCCGGAGGCGCACAGTCGCCCGGCGGCCCGCAGCCGTACCGGCGCCCGGCGCCCTTCGGAGGCGCACCGTCGGGTGACCAGGCGCAGCGGCCCGGGGATGCGCGGCGGCCCGGTGGCCCGTCGCTCGGGGAGCCCCCCGCCGGGGACCCTCCGCCGGATCAGCCGCCGTCCGACGGTGGTGACGACATGTACGGCGCCCCCACCGTCATCCGGCCGATCGAGCCGCCCCCGAGGTCGCCCCGGCCGCCCCGGCGGCGCGGTGACCGGTCGTCGTCGTCCGGGACGGGCGAAGGGCCGCCGCCTCCTCCCCCGCCACCGCCTCCTCCCCCGCCGCCGCGGAAGCCGAAGGGGCGCCAGTGAGGGCGCCGGTGATCCTCGGGCCACAGGTGATCACGTGCCGGCTCACAGCCGTCGATCCCGTGCCGGCTCACGGCCACCGACGCGGCGGTGGCCGGAGCGTAAGGCTCGCGCCATCCGGTCGACACCCAGTGTTCCGTGTCCGCTAGACGGACCTCGGGGGCGGCAGGCACTGGGTGCCGGATACGGTGGAAGCATCATGAGCGCTTCGCAGACCTCTGACCTCCCCACACTTCTCGTCAAGATCTTCGGGAAGGACAGGCCCGGCATCACCGCGGGCCTCTTCGACACGCTGGCCGCCTACTCGGTCGACGTGGTCGACATCGAGCAGGTCGTCACCCGGGGCCGGATCACGCTGTGCGCGCTCGTGACGCAGCCGCCGGCCGGTCAGGAAGGGGATCTGCGGGCGACCGTCCACAGCTGGGCGGAGTCGATGAAGATGCAGGCGGAGATCATCTCCGGCCGTGGCGACAACCGCCCGCGCGGACTCGGACGCTCCCTGGTGACCGTCCTCGGGCACCCGCTCACCGCGGAGGCGGCGGCGGCCATCGCTGCCCGGATCACGAAGTCCGGCGGCAACATCGACCGTATCTTCCGGCTCGCCAAGTACCCCGTGACGGCAGTGGAGTTCGCGGTCTCCGGAGTGGAGACCGAACCGCTGCGCACCGCGCTGGTGACGGACGCGGCGGCACTGGGTGTCGACATCGCGGTCGTCGCGGCCGGTCTGCACCGCCGGGCCCAGCGTCTGGTCGTGATGGACGTGGACTCCACGCTCATCCAGGACGAGGTGATCGAACTCTTCGCCGCGCACGCCGGCTGCGAGGACAAGGTGGCCGAGGTGACGGCGGCCGCGATGCGCGGGGAGCTGGACTTCGAGCAGTCGCTGCACGCGCGCGTGGCGCTGCTGGCGGGGCTGGACGCCTCCGTCGTGGAGAAGGTGCGCAGCGAGGTGCGGCTGACGCCGGGCGCGCGCACCCTGATCCGTACGCTGAAGCGGCTCGGCTATCAAGTGGGAGTCGTCTCGGGCGGGTTCACTCAGGTCACCGACGATCTGAAGGAGCGTCTGGGGCTGGACTTCGCCCAGGCGAACACGCTGGAGATCGTCGACGGGAAGCTGACGGGCAGGGTCACCGGCGAGATCGTGGACCGTGCGGGCAAGGCGCGGCTGCTGCGCCGGTTCGCCGCCGAGGCGGGGGTGCCGCTGTCCCAGACGGTGGCGATCGGTGACGGTGCCAACGACCTGGACATGCTGAACGCGGCGGGTCTCGGGGTCGCGTTCAACGCGAAGCCGGTGGTGCGGGAGGCCGCGCACACGGCCGTGAACGTGCCGTTCCTGGACACGGTCCTGTATCTGCTCGGCGTGACCCGCGAAGAGGTCGAGGCCGCGGACATGCATGACGAGGACTGATGCTCCGCGTCTGATGCGCGACGGCACAGCCGACGCGCTGCGAACAGATGCGCTACGAGCACAGGGGCCCGGCGCCACGACGGCGCCGGGCCCCTTCGCGCGGGTCCGTCACTCGGACGGCGCCCAGTAGTCGATCAGGGTGGCCACGCCGGGCTCCAGGGTCTTCCAGCTGCCGCTGAAGGAGAGGACGGCGAAGGCGGCGGCCGGGAAGCCGCGCCGGCTCATCCGCTCGCGCGCTTCCTGCTCGCCGGAGCCGGAGAGGATCTCGGCGAGGCCCTGCACGCCCGGGTTGTGGCCGATCAGCAGGACGTTCTGCACGTCGTCGGGCGTTTCGTTCAGCACGGCGATCAGCTCGCCGGGCGAGGCCTCGTAGACGCGCTCTTCATAGACGGTTTTCGGCCGGTGCGGGAACTCGTGGACGGCGAGCTTCCAGGTCTCCCGGGTACGGGTCGCGGTGGAGCAGAGGGCCAGGTCGAAGGGGATGGCGGTGTCGGCCAGCCTGCGTCCGGCCTCTGCCGCGTCCAATCGGCCCCGGTCCGCGAGCGGCCGCTCGTGATCGGTCACCTGTGGCCAGTCGGCTTTCGCATGCCGGAAGAGGACAATCCTGCGGGATTCTGGGACGCTCATGAGATCCAGCTTCGCATGAAACAGGCCATGAGGCGCAGGGAGTTGACGGGCGGTTCCGGCGGTGCTCAACGCGTGGTCAGCGCGTGATCAGCTGCTGTATGCGCTCGAAGAGCTGGGTGATCGCGGGCTCCGCGGTGGCGGCCTGCGCGTCCGACGGGTTCAGGATCAGTGTCAGCAGGGTGATGAAGGCGAGCGTGGGCAGGGCGAGAGCCCACCAGGGCAGCCGGATGTCGGCACGGCCCGTGGACGCCGGGTGGGGCGGGGTGTGCGTACGGGCCGACATGATGCCTCCGTGGGTCTTCGAGTGGTCTGCGTCCGCCTCTCGCGGCGACACTTCGAAGTTACGGACTCGGCGGCCCTCAACCCATCCGGTGATCCACCCAGTTGACCCTGACACTCACCCCCTAGGGGACAGGGGGGCTAGCCCCACCCTCGACGGTCGGCATGTGTCGGGGGACGTCCACCGGAAGGCCTGCGTCAGGGTGAGGCGATCGTCGCGATGACGGCGATGATCACGAAGATGGCGAAGAACGCGCCGAAGACGAGCAGCAGCTTCTTCTGGCCGTTCTGGGGGTTCGGGTCGAGCACAGGCATGCGGCCAGTCTCGCACCCGCCGCCCCTGACCGGCCCGCCGGGGTGAGGTCAGCGGGCCGCCTCGTCCTCCACCGTGCGGTTGCGTCCGGCCAGGACACCTACCGCCATCTGCGGGATCATCAGCGCGGCCATGAGCCCGATCGGCAGCCCCCAGCCGCCGCTGTGCTGGTAGAGCACGCCGACCAGGAGGGGGCCGGGGATGGAGATCAGATAGCCGGTGCTCTGCGCGAACCCCGACAGCTGGGCCACGCCGGCGCTGGTCCGGGCCCGCATGCCGACCATGGTGAGGGCCAGCGGGAAGGAGCAGTTCGAGACGCCCAGGAGCACGGCCCACACCCAGGAGCCCGAGGCGGGGGCGAGGTACAGGCCCGCGTAGCCGACGAGGCCGCAGGCACCCAGGGCGAGCACGATCGGCCCCTGATGGGGCAGCCGGGTGGCCAGGCGCGGAATGACGAAGGCCAGGGGCACGCCCATCACCATGGTGACGGCGAGCAGCAGCCCGGCCGCGCCGGCGTGCACTCCCGAGTCCCGGAAGATCTGCGCCATCCAGCCCATCGTGATGTAGGCGCCGGTGGCCTGGAGGCCGAAGTAGACGGCGAGGGCCCAGGCGGTGCGGCTGCGGGTGATCCGCAGCGCGGGCGCGTCCACGCGCGCGTGGCTCTCCGCGGCGGGCGACGCCCCCCGGTCCCGTACGGACGCTCCCCGGTCCCGCACGAAGGGGATCCACGGCAGTACGGCCACCGCCGCGAGCGCCGCCCACACGGCGAGTCCGGTCTGCCAACTCCCGCCCACCGTCTCGGTCATGGGCACGGTCACGGCCGCGGCGGTCGCGGTGCCGAGCGCGAGGGCCATGGAGTACAGCCCGGTCATGGAGCCGACCCGGTCGGGGAACCAGCGCTTGACGATGACCGGCATCAGGACGTTGCTGACCGCGATGCCCATCAGGGCGAGGGCGGTGGCGGCCAGGAATCCGGCCGTGCTGCCCGCGTACGGCCGGACGATCAGGCCCGCGGTGATGGCGACCATGCCCGCGCAGACCACGGTGCCGGGGCCGAGGCGCCGGGCCAGGCGCGGGGCGGCGACGCCGAAGACGGCGAAGCAGAGCGGAGGCACGGAGGTGAGCAGCCCGGCGTCGCTGCCGCTCATGCCGAGGGCGTCGCGGACCTCCTCGAGGAGGGCGCCCAGGCTGGTGATGGCGGGGCGGAGGTTGAGCGCGGTGAGCACGATGCCGGCGATGAGCAGTCGTGTCGTCCACGCGCGCGTGGCGGGCTCTGGGGTGGGGAGCGCCTCAGAGGTGCGTATTCGCATGGACGTCACCGTCCGGGTTTCCTCGCTTGCCATGAGACCCATCATAGAATCATAGGATGATTGGTTGTCCACCCCCGGGCCGTCCGGTTCCGGACCCGACATGCGAAGGTGTGCCATGCCCCTGAGCCACCCCCGCCGCTCGGCACTGTCCGAGCAGGTCATCGCGGCATTGCGGAACCAGATCGCCACGGGCGAATGGCCCGTCGGCTCCCGCATCCCGACCGAGCCCGAGCTGGTCGAGCAGCTCGGCGTGGCGCGCAACACGGTCCGTGAGGCGGTCCGCGCGCTCGCGCACAACGGCCTGCTGGACATCCGCCAGGGCTCCGGCACCTATGTGGTGGCGACCAGCGAGCTGGCCGGCGTCATGCACCGCCGCTTCGCCGAGGCCGACCCCCGGCACATCGCCGAGCTGCGCTCCACACTGGAGTCGGGCGCGGCGAAGCTGGCCGCCGAGCGGCGCACGGAGAAGGACCTCAAGCAGCTCGACACGCTGCTGGCGCGGCGCGAGGAGGCCTGGGAGTCGGGTGACACGGAGGCGTTCGTGGCGGCCGACGCGACGTTCCACCTGGCGGTGGTCGCGGCGTCCCACAACGACGTGATGACCGCGATGTACGCGGATCTGGGCGAGGTGCTGCTGGACTGGCTGCGGGACGACGTCGGCGCGGAGCTGACGCCGGAGACGTACCTGGACCACGCCCGGCTGGTCGACGCGATCCGCGCGGGCGACGCGTCGGCGGCCGCGGACGAGGCGGCGGGCTATCCGTTCCACTGCCGTCCGGGCCGGGTCAGCCCACCCGCCGGTGGCTGACCCACGCCGAGTCGATCTCCTTCCAGCAGCGCGCGCTCAGCCGCACGGTCTGCGCGGGCTCGGCGGCCACCGAGGAGCCGTCGCTGTCCAGGTCCCACCAGCGGGCGCACTCCACGTGCAGGCTCACGCTGTCGGTCTCCGGATAGGGGTTGTGGCAGTACGCGGTCACATGGGACCCGGCGACATCGATCCGGCACGCGGCACCGAACGGTTCCTCCGGTTCCGCTTCGGTCACCGCTGCCGCGGGGTGCACACGCGCGTGGGCGATCGCCGCGCAGGGCACGGGCAGGACGAGTGCGACGGCGACGGTCGTCGAGGCCAGGCGTCGGGACAAGCGCACAACGGGACCTCCTCGGCCGTACGGGTGAGGGGCTCACGCAAGGAACGCGTACTCCAGAGTGCGCGGTCGTGGGCCCCGCCCGCCTCGCCGGATGGGCCGAACGGGTGACGCCCCGCCCCCCGCGCGGGCGGGGGAACGGGGCGTCGACGGCGTACCGGAGATCAGGCGCCGATGGCGTGCAGACCGCCGTCCACGTGGATGATCTCGCCGGTGGTCTTCGGGAACCAGTCGCTCAGCAGGGCGACGATGCCGCGGCCGGCCGGCTCCGGGTCCTTCAGGTCCCACTCCAGCGGGGAGCGGCTGTCCCAGACGGACGCCAGGTCGGCGAAGCCCGGGATGGACTTGGCGGCCATCGAGCCGATCGGCCCCGCCGAGATCAGGTTGCAGCGGATGTTCTGCTTGCCCAGGTCACGCGCCATGTAGCGGCTGGTGGCCTCCAGGGCGGCCTTGGCCGGGCCCATCCAGTCGTACTGCGGCCAGGCGTACTGCGCGTCGAAGGTGAGGCCGACGACCGAGCCGCCGTTCTGCATCAGCGGCAGGCAGGCCATGGTCAGCGACTTCAGGGAGTACGCCGAGACGTGCATGGCCGTGGCGACCGACTCGAACGGCGTGTTCAGGAAGTTGCCGCCGAGTGCGTCCTGCGGGGCGAAGCCGATGGAGTGCACGACGCCGTCGAGGCCGCCGAGCTCCTCGCCGACGATGTCGGCGAGGCGGCCGAGGTGCTCGTCGTTGGTGACGTCGAGCTCGATGACCTTGGTGGGCTTGGGGAGCTTCTTGGCGATGCGCTCGGTCAGCGTGGGCCGCGGGAAGGCGGTCAGGATGATCTCGGCGCCCTGCTCCTGGGCCAGCTTGGCGGCGTGGAAGGCGATGGAGGACTCCATCAGCACACCGGTGATCAGGACGCGCTTGCCCTCGAGAATTCCGCTCATGGTGATCAGTGACCCATTCCCAGTCCGCCGTCAACGGGGATGACGGCTCCAGTGATGTACGAGGCGTCGTCCGAGGCGAGGAACCGCACCGTCGCGGCGATCTCCTCAGGCTGCGCGTAACGACCGAGCGGCACCTGCTTCACGATGCCCTCACGCTGCTCGTCGGTGAGCACCTTGGTCATGTCGGTGTCGACGAAGCCGGGCGCGACGACGTTGAAGGTGATGTTGCGCGAGCCCAGCTCACGGGCGAGGGAGCGCGCGAAGCCGACCAGGGCGGCCTTGGAGGCGGCGTAGTTGGCCTGGCCGGGACCGCCGTACAGGCCGACGACCGACGAGATCAGCACCACGCGGCCCTTCTTGGCCCGCAGCATGGCGCGGTTGGCACGCTTGACCACGCGGAAGGTGCCGGTGAGGTTGGTGTCGATGACCGAGGTGAAGTCCTCCTCGGACATGCGCATCAGGAGCTGGTCCTTGGTGACGCCGGCGTTGGCGATCAGCACCTCGACCGGGCCGTGCTGGGCCTCGATCTCCTTGTAGGCCTGCTCCACCTGCTCGGTGTCGGTGATGTCGCACTTCACCGCGAGGAAGCCGGCCGGCGGCTCACCCGAGCGGTATGTGATCGCGACCTTGTCGCCGGCATCGGCGAAAGCGCGGGCGATGGCGAGGCCGATGCCCCGGTTGCCTCCGGTGACGAGAACCGAGCGGCTCAACGGATCACCCTTTCGATAGGGGGTCTGACACACCGCCCCGGCACCTGGTTGGCAGGCGGCTTCACCGAAAACCTATCGGTCGCGTCCCGGCCCGGGACATTCGGGCACCCACAGTGGCGTGCGGGAGTCACTGTCGGGTCCCTACAGAAAGATGCCGACTCCAGCCGGAAACGTGTGGTCTCCCGCCCCACCCGCGCGAAATGATCGGGCCGACAGGCCACGACAGCAGGGAGACCTCGGTGCCTCATACGATCGATGAAGCCTTCACGGCGCTTCCGCTACGCGCCCTGGCCGACGCGGCGCTGGCACGCGCGCGTGCGCTGGGTGCCGAGCACGCGGACTTCCGGTTCGAGCGGGTGCGCAGCGCGTCCTGGCGGCTGCGGGACGCCCGGCTCGCCGGGTCGTCGGACACGACCGACCTCGGGTACGCGGTGCGGGTGGTGCACGGCGGGACCTGGGGGTTCGCCTCCGGCGTCGACTTGACGCTGGACGCCGCCGCCAAGGTCGCCTCGCAGGCGGTGGCGATGGCGAAGCTGTCCGCCCAGGTGATCAAGTCCGCGGGGTCGGACGAGCGCGTCGAGCTCGCCGACGAGCCCGTGCACGCCGAGAAGACGTGGATCTCGTCGTACGAGATCGATCCGTTCACCGTGCCCGACGAGGAGAAGTCGGGGCTGCTGGCGGACTGGAGCGCGCGGCTGCTGGCGGCGGACGGGGTGAACCACGTGGACGCCTCGCTGCTGACCGTCCATGAGAACAAGTTCTACGCCGACACCGCCGGGACCGTGACGACCCAGCAGCGGGTCCGGCTGCACCCGCAGCTGACCGCCGTGTCGGTCGACGAGTCCAGCGGCGAGTTCGACTCCATGCGCACCATCGCGCCGCCGGTCGGGCGTGGTTGGGAGTACCTGACGGGCACCGGCTGGGACTGGGAGGGCGAGCTGGAGCAGATCCCCGGGCTGCTCGCCGAGAAGATGCGGGCGCCGAGCGTGGAGGCGGGGCCGTACGACCTCGTCGTCGACCCGTCCAACCTGTGGCTGACCATCCACGAGTCCATCGGCCACGCCACCGAGCTGGACCGCGCCCTCGGCTACGAGGCCGCCTACGCCGGCACCTCCTTCGCCACCTTCGACCAGCTCGGCAAGCTCCGCTACGGCTCGGACCTGATGAACGTCACCGGTGACCGCACCGCCGAGCACGGCCTCGCGACGATCGGCTACGACGACGAGGGCGTCGCGGGCCAGTCCTGGGACCTGGTCAAGGACGGCACCCTCGTCGGGTACCAGCTGGACCGGCGGATCGCGAAGCTGACCGGGTTCGAGCGCTCCAACGGGTGCGCGTTCGCCGACTCCCCCGGCCATGTGCCGGTGCAGCGCATGGCCAACGTCTCGCTCCAGCCGGATCCGGCCGGGATGTCGACCGAGGACCTGATCGGCAGCGTCGACCGCGGGATCTACGTCGTCGGCGACCGGTCCTGGTCGATCGACATGCAGCGCTACAACTTCCAGTTCACCGGGCAGCGGTTCTTCAAGATCGAGAACGGGCGGATCACCGGTCAGCTGCGGGACGTGGCGTACCAGGCGACGACCACCGACTTCTGGGGCTCGATGGCGGCCGTGGGCGGCCCGCAGACCTACGTCCTGGGCGGCGCCTTCAACTGCGGCAAGGCCCAGCCGGGCCAGGTCGCGGCGGTCTCGCACGGCTGCCCGTCGGCCCTCTTCAAGGGCGTCAACATTCTCAACACCACGCAGGAGGCCGGTCGATGAGCGCCCGTACCAACAAGCCGCACGAGATCGTCGAGCGCGCCCTGGAGCTGTCGCGGGCGGACGGGTGCGTCGTCATCGCGGACGAGCAGTCGACCGCCAATCTGCGCTGGGCGGGCAACGCGCTCACCACGAACGGCGTCACGCGCGGGCGGACGCTCACCGTCGTCGCGACCGTCGACGGCAAGGAGGGCACCGCCTCCGGTGTCGTGTCGCGGTCGGCCGTGACCTTGGACGAGCTGGAGCCGCTGGTGCGGGCCGCCGAGGCCGCCGCGCGCGCCGCGGGGCCCGCCGAGGACGCACAGCCGCTGGTGACGGACGTACCGGCGGCACCCGACTTCACGGACGCCCCGGCCGAGACGTCGTCCACGGTGTTCGCGGACTTCGCTCCGGCGCTCGGCGAGGCGTTCGCACGCGCGCGTGCGGGCGGCCGCGAGCTGTACGGCTTCGCCAACCACGAGATGGTGTCGACGTACCTGGGGACGTCCACGGGGCTGCGGCTGCGGCACGACCAGCCCAACGGGACGCTGGAGCTGAACGCCAAGTCGCCGGACCGCACCCGCTCGGCGTGGGCGGGCCGCTCCACGCGGGACTTCAAGGACGTGGACCCGACCGCGCTGGACGCCGAGCTGGCCGTACGCCTCGGCTGGGCCGAGCGGCGCCTGGAGCTGCCGGCCGGCCGGTACGAGACGCTGCTGCCGCCGACCGCCGTGGCCGACCTGCTGATCTACCAGCTCTGGTCGGCGTCGGGCCGGGACGCGGCCGAGGGCCGGACCGTGTTCTCCAAGCCGGGCGGGGCGACGCGCCTCGGCGAAAAGCTGAGCGAGCTGCCGCTGACGCTGCGCAGCGACCCGAACGAGCCGGGCCTGGAGTCCGCGCCGTTCGTGATCGCCCACTCCTCGGGGGGCGACCAGTCGGTGTTCGACAACGGGCTGCCGCTGACGGCCACGGAGTGGCTGAGCGCGGGCGAGCTGAGGCACCTCACCACCAGCCGGCACAGCGCGGGCCTGACCGGTCTGCCCGTGGCGCCGGCGATCGACAACCTGATCCTGGACGGCGGCGAGGACCGCTCGCTGGAGGAGATGGTCGCGAACACCGAGCGCGGGCTGCTGCTGACCTGCCTGTGGTACATCCGCGAGGTCGACCCGGCGACGCTGCTGCTCACCGGCCTGACCCGGGACGGGGTGTACCTCGTCGAGAACGGCGAGGTGAGCGGCGAGGTCAACAACTTCCGGTTCAACGAGTCGCCGGTGGATCTGCTGGGGCGGGCGACGGAGGCGGGCCGTACGGAGAAGACCCTGCCCAGGGAGTGGGGCGACTGGTTCACCAGGGCCGCGATGCCGGCGCTGCGCGTCCCCGATTTCAACATGAGCTCTGTCAGTCAGGGCGTATAACCTCGTAGGCGTTCCCGGTCGGCCGTCGGCCGACCGGCCGAAGATCACCAAGGAGACACGAGAACCGTGACGGACATCGTCGACGAGCTGAAGTGGCGTGGCGTGATCGCCCTGTCCACTGACGAGGACGCATTGCGCAAGGCGCTCGCGGACGGTCCCGTCACGTTCTATTGCGGTTTCGACCCGACCGCGGCCAGTCTGCACGTCGGCCACCTGGTCCAGGTGCTCACCATGCGCCGCCTCCAGCAGGCGGGCCTGCGCCCGCTGGCGCTGGTCGGCGGCGCGACGGGCCAGATCGGCGACCCGCGCCCGACGGCCGAGCGCACGCTGAACGACCCGGAGACGGTCGCGAACTGGGTGAACCGTCTGCGCGCGCAGATCGAGCCCTTCCTCTCCTTCGAGGGCGACAACGCCGCGACGATGGTGAACAACCTGGACTGGACGGCCGGCATGTCGGCCATCGAGTTCCTGCGGGACATCGGCAAGCACTTCCGCGTCAACAAGATGCTCACCAAGGACTCGGTCGCCCGCCGGCTCCAGTCCGAAGAGGGCATCAGCTACACGGAGTTCAGCTACCAGCTGCTCCAGGGCATGGACTTCCTGGAGCTGTACCGGCGGTATGGCTGCACCCTCCAGCAGGGCGGCAGCGACCAGTGGGGCAACCTCACGGCGGGTCTGGACCTGATCCACCGGCTGGAACCGCACGCGGCCGTGCACGCGCTGGCGACGCCGCTGATGACCAAGGCGGACGGCACCAAGTTCGGCAAGACCGAGGGCGGCGCCATCTGGCTCGACCCGGAGATGACGACGCCGTACGCGTTCTACCAGTTCTGGCTGAACGCGGACGACCGGGACATCTCGACGTACATGCGGATCCTGTCCTTCAAGTCCCGTGCGGAGCTGGAGGAGCTGGAGAAGCAGACCGAGGAGCGTCCGCAGGCCCGTGCCGCGCAGCGTGCGCTGGCCGAGGAGCTGACGACGCTGGTGCACGGCGCCGACCAGACGGCCGCCGTGATCGCCGCGTCCCGTGCGCTCTTCGGGCAGGGCGAGCTGACGGATCTCGACGACGCGACGCTGACGGCGGCGCTGTCCGAGGTGCCGCACATCCAGGTCGCCGAGCTCGGCCCGGTGGTCGACCTGTTCGCCGAGGTCGGCCTGGTGGCCAGCAAGTCGGCCGCGCGGCGCACCGTGAAGGAGGGCGGCGCCTACGTGAACAACGTGAAGGTCGCCGGCGAGGACGCGGTGCCCGCGAAGGAGGACCTGCTGCACGGGCGGTGGCTGGTGCTGCGGCGCGGGAAGAAGAACCTGGCGGCGGTGGAGTTCACCGGCGCGTAGCGCTCCGCGGGGGCGCCGGTTATCGGGGTGCGCCGTAGGGGTGCGGTGGTCTGCGGACTGCGGCTCTGTCGTGGCTGGTCGCGCAGTTCCCCGCGCCCCTTTGGGGCCTTGCCCCTCGGGGCGCTTCCCACTGGAGGCGTTGATCCGTTACGTCTGTTGCATCTTCTTCTTGCCGATCGTCGCCATGTACAGCATGTCGCCCAGGTACACGATGATCACCGCGGCGACGATCTGGAAGATGTGGCGGCTCCAGTCGATGCCGCGGGTCGCGTCGACGCCGAAGGCGCGGGCGATGGAGTTGCCGACGATGCCCCCGAGCATGCCGAAGATGGTGATCAGCCAGAGGGGGCTGTGCTGCTTGCCGGGGATGAGCAGCTTCGCGAGCAGGCCCAGCACGAATCCCACGATGATCGCCCACAACCAGCCCATGGCTGCCTCCTCGTACGGCTCGGGGTGAGCAGTACGCCCCAGTCTTGGGCCGCCCCCGGTACGCCGCATGCCGGGTACCGCCGTACGCGCTACGGCTGACGGCGTTCCCCCAGGTGGCGGGAGCCCCGGTCTCGTAGGCGGCGGAGGCGAGGCGTAACGTAAGAGGTGTCTCGGCCCGGGTCCCCGACCGGGGGCGGAAGGATACGGGCTGGGGGAGGTCCGATGCGGGCGGATGGTGGAATGTGATGCGGAAGCTGCATGCGAGCGGCAACACCGAGGTGTTCCGGATCACCGGGGCCCGGACGGGCCTCGAGGAGGATGTGCGCGGCCGGCAGCGCCGGTATGTCATCTCGATGTCGATCCGCACCCTGTCGGTGATCCTCGCGGCCTCACTGTGGAACGTCGAACGGCACGTCGCGATCGTGGCGTTGGTGCTCGGAGCGGTCCTGCCGTACATCGCTGTCGTGATCGCCAATGCGGGCCGTGAGAACGCGCCGTCTCTGCCGTCGACATTCGTGACCGCGCATGTGCGGCCGATGATCGCGCCGCCGCGAACGGACGACGGTTTCGCGGAATCGGTCCCGGAAGATAAGGCGGGCGATTCCGAGCCGGATACCCAGAGCAAACCGCGTGACAGGGCGTGATTCTCCGGACTGCGGGGTTCCGCAAACGGCTCCGCTCCAAGCTCAGGAAAAGCTCAGATCAATAGTGTTGTTCCGGTGCCGGGCAACGGGTTACCCGTGACATACTTCGTAGGCGCTCCGCATCCCCCGTCGGAGCGACGGACCGACGCCGGGCAGCTCCCCCCGTGGCTGCTCGGCGTCGCCTTTTTGTGTGCGACTTGTGAGAAGAATCTGTGAGTGACACGCCGATCTGTTCCGCCAAGGGATGCCGCGCCGATGCCGTGTGGGTGCTGGCGTGGAACAATCCCAAGATTCATACGCCGGAGCGGCGCAAGACATGGCTCGCATGCGAGGAACATCGCGAGCATCTGTCGCAGTTTCTCGGGGTGCGGGGGTTTTTGAAGGACGTTGTCCTGCTGAAGGACTGGGAAGAGGCTTCTTCTTCAGCCACCGATGGCTGACATCGGCCTTTCCGGCTGCACGAACGACGGGTCGTCCAGGCCCGCGCCCGCCTTCTTGCCCCACATCGCCAGGCGCCAGATGCGGGCGATCTCCTCGTCCGGGGCGCCCGAGCGCAGTGCCGCCCGCAGGTCCGTCTCCTCCGTGGCGAACAGACAGGTGCGGACCTGGCCGTCGGCCGTCAGACGGGTGCGGTCGCAGGCCGAGCAGAACGGGCGGGTGACCGAGGCGATGACACCCACGACATGCGGGCCGCCGTCCACCAGCCAGCGCTCCGCCGGGGCCGAGCCGCGCTTGTCCGCGCCCTCGGCGGTCAGCTCGAAGCGGGTGCGCAGGGAGGTCAGGATGTCACCGGCGGTGATCATGCCGTCGCGCTTCCAGCCGTGCTGGGCGTCCAGGGGCATCTGCTCGATGAACCGCAGCTCGTAGTCGTGCTCCACCGCCCAGGCCAGCAGGTCCGGGGCCTCGTCGTCGTTCAGGCCCGGCATCAGGACCGAGTTGACCTTGACCGGGGTCAGGCCTGCGTCGCGGGCGGCGTACAGGCCCTCGATGACGTCCTTGTGGCGGTCACGGCGGGTGAGGGTCTTGAAGACGTCCGGGCGCAGGGTGTCCAGCGAGACATTGACCCGGTCCAGGCCCGCCGCCTTCAGCGCGGCGGCCGTGCGCTTGAGGCCTATGCCGTTCGTCGTCAGGGACATCTGCGGGCGGGCTTCCAGCGCGGCGACCCGCTCGACTATGCCGACCAGGCCTGGCCGCAGCAGGGGCTCGCCGCCGGTGAAGCGGACCTCCTCGATACCGAGTGAGGTGACCGCGATGTCGATCAGCCGGACGATCTCGTCGTCGGTGAGCAGGTCGGGCTTGGCCAGCCACTGCAGGCCCTCCTCGGGCATGCAGTACGTGCACCGCAGATTGCAGCGGTCGGTCAGCGAGACTCGCAGGTCGGTGGCCACCCGGCCGTAGGTGTCGATGAGCACGTGGGCCCCCTCCCTCGTCACGACCACATTCAACTTCCGTCTCCTGTGAGCCTACGTGACCGCACTGACAGTGACACAGGCCCGATCCCACGACGTAAGACGCGGCCGCGTCGTAGGGACCTACGACGCGGCCGCTCCGGGGGCCTGCTCAGTGGGCGCCGGTGCCGGTCAGGGACCGGACCTCCAGCTCCGCGTACTTGCCGGCGTCGGGCTCCTCCTTGGACAGGACCGTGCCGAGCCAGCCCATGAGGAAGCCGAACGGGATGGAGATGATGCCCGGGTTCTTCAGCGGGAACCAGGCGAAGTCGACGTCCGGGAACATCGCCTTCGGGTCGCCGGAGACGACCGGCGAGAACAGCACCAGGCCGACGGCGACGATCAGACCGCCGTAGATCGACCACAGCGCGCCCTGGGTGGTGAACCGCTTCCAGAACAGGCTGTAAAGGATCGTCGGCAGGTTGGCGGAGGCCGCGACCGCGAAGGCCAGGGCGACCAGGCCGGCGACGTTGAGGTCACGGGCGAGGGCGCCGAGGAGGATGGATACGGCGCCGATGCCGATGGTGGCCAGGCGTGCGGCCCGGACCTCCTCCTTCTCGGTGGCCTGGCCCTTCCTGATGACGTTCGCGTAGATGTCGTGGGCGAACGACGAGGACGAGGCCAGCGTCAGACCGGCGACGACCGCGAGGATCGTCGCGAAGGCCACCGCCGAGATGGTGGCGAGCAGGATCGCGCCCCACGCCGAGTCCACGCCGCCCAGATGCAGCGCGAGCAATGGTGCCGCCGTGTTGCCGGACGGGTTGGAGGCGATGATCTCGTCCTGCGAGATGAGCGCCGCGGCGCCGAAGCCGAGGGCGATGGTCATCAGGTAGAAGCCGCCGATGATGCCGATCGCCCAGTTCACGGACTTACGGGCGGCCTTGGCGTTGGGCACCGTGTAGAAGCGGATCAGGATGTGCGGCAGACCTGCGGTGCCGAGGACCAGGGCGATGCCGAGGGAGATGAAGTCCAGCTTGGAGGTGCCGGTGGCGCCGTACTGGAGGCCGGGCTCCAGGAAGGCGGCGCCCTTGCCGCTGTTCTCGGCGGCCTTGCCGAGCAGGTCCGAGATGTTGAAGTTGAACTTCAGCAGCACCAGGAACGTAATGAGGATCGTGCCGCCGATGAGCAGGACGGCCTTCACCATCTGGACCCAGGTGGTGCCCTTCATGCCACCGATGGAGACGTACACGATCATCAGGACGCCGACGAGGGCGACGATCAGGATCTTGCCCGCGTCGGAGGTGATGCCGAGCAGCAGCGAGACCAGGACGCCCGCGCCGGCCATCTGGGCCAGGAGGTAGAAGATCGACACGACGATCGTGGAGGTGCCGGCGGCGGTGCGCACCGGGCGCTGGCGCATGCGGTAGGCGAGGACGTCGCCCATCGTGTAGCGACCGGAGTTCCTGAGCGGCTCGGCCACCAGGAGCAGGGCGACCAGCCAGGCGACCAGGAACCCGATGGAGTACAGGAAGCCGTCGTAGCCGAAGAGGGCGATGGCGCCCGCGATGCCGAGGAACGACGCGGCGGACATGTAGTCGCCGGAGACGGCGAGGCCGTTCTGGAAGGCGCTGAAGGAGCGGCCGCCCGCGTAGAAGTCGGCGGCGTCCTTGGTCTGGCGGCCCGCCCAGACGGTGATGAACAGGGTCGCGACCACGAAGCACGCGAACAGGGTGATGATCAGCGGACGGTGCTCGCTGGCCTCGTTGGCCGCGAGGGTCATCGCGGGGCTCATGCGCCGCCCTCCATACGGGTCTTGATGGCCTCGGCCTTGGGGTCGAGCTTGGCGCCGGCGTGGCGCGAGTACCACCAGGCGATGAGGAACGTGGTGACGAACTGGGCGATACCGAAGACGAACGCGATGTTGATGTTGCCGAACAGCTTGGTGCCCATGAAGTCGCCCGCGTAGTTGGAGAGCAGGACGTACAGCAGGTACCAGGTGATGAAGGCGACGGTCAGCGGAAAGGCGAAGGAGCGGTAGGAGCGGCGCAGTTCACCGAACTCCGCACTCTGCTGCACCTCGGCGAACTCCTCGGGGGTGGGGAGTTTGTGTTGCTCTTTCGAGGGGGGCGGTGCGTCGGTAGCCACGGAGTCTCCTCGCGTTGCGGGCGCTGTTGCGACGGTGGACGGGGACGGTTGGGGGGTGGGGGGCGGATCAGGAGTCGGGGACGGGTCGGGTACGGGCATGGCGGCTCTGTTCTTAGCAGTGACATGGATCACTTGAGCCGGCTGGCGATGTTAGGGCCCCGGCGCGTGATCCGACAGGGGGCTCGATCGTGCTCGCGCCTCCTGTCCAAGGTCACGGCGCCACGCGAGGACCGGTTCAACTCCCGGGGCTTCTTTCCGAAGTCGTCCGGCCGGATTGCTGGCCAGGTGGTTCGGAGATAGCTTCGGCCCAGCACTTCTCGTCATGTACCTGCCCGAGCCCAAACCGTGGTTCGGGCGGTTCAGGTTCCGGATGATGTGGAGATCCCATGGCTCATCTGCGGTCCAGACGCCGACTCGGCCTCGCCGTCCCGCTGGCACTGTCACTGACCGCCTCGCTCGGCTTCCTGCCGACGGCGGCCTCGGCGGCACCGGTCGCGGAGCCCGTCGCGCAGGCCACAGAGGCGTCGACCCTGGCCTATGTCGTGAACACCAGGCCGGACCGCCGCACGATCGAGTCGGTCACCCGCGCGATCGAGGCGGCCGGCGGATCGGTCGTGATCACGTACGACAGGATCGGCGTGATCGTCGCCCATTCGGCGGCCCCGGACTTCGCCCAGGTCATACGCCGGGCGCACGGGGTCCAGTCGGCGGGCGCGTCGCGCACGGCGCCCCTGACCGCCGCCGGGACCACGGACGAGGGGCCCGTGCAGCGGCTGACGAGGCAGCAGGCCGAGAGGACCGTGAGCGCCTCGGACGCGACGGGCGCCGGCGAGCCCCTGGAAGCCGACCAGTGGAGCCTGCGCGCGATCGGCGCGGACCAGGCCGCCAAGATCAACCCCGGCAGCGGGAAGGTGACCGTCGCCGTGATCGACAACGGCGTCGACGACACCCATCCCGACCTCGCGCCGAACTTCTCGGCCGCCCAGTCCGCCAACTGCGCCGGCGGCAAGGCGGACACCAGCGCGGGCGCCTGGCGGCCGTACACCCCGGCGGACGCCCACGGCACGCATGTGGCCGGCGAGATCGCCGCGCCCCGCAACGGCATCGGTATCGCGGGCGTCGCCCCCGGCGTGAAGGTCTCCGCCATCAAGGTGAGCGACCCCGTCAACGGCCTCTACTACCCCGAAAGTGTCGTGTGCGCGTTCGTGTTCGCCGCCGACCACGGCGTGGAGATCACGAACAACAGCTACTACGTCGACCCGTGGCTCTACAACTGCATGGACGACCCGGACCAGCGGGCGATCGTCGACGCCGTGAACCGGGCCCAGCTGTACGCGCAGAAGAAGGGCCTGCTCAACCTCGCGTCGGCCGGCAACTCCAACCACGACCTCGACTCCGACGCGGTCGTCGACACCAGCAGCCCCGACGACTCGACCCCGGTCTCGCGCACCGTCGATCCGCACAAGTGCTTCGACGTGCCGACCCAGCTGCCGGGCATCGTCACGGTCAGCGCGACGGGCGTGAAGAACCTCAAGTCGTACTACTCCTCGTACGGTTACGGTGTCGTCGACGTCGCGGCCCCGGGCGGCGACCGGCTCTACCAGATCCCGGACACCCCGTCGAAGAACGGCCGCATCCTGGCCACGATCCCCGGCGGCCAGTACGGCTTCCTCCAGGGCACGTCGATGGCCTCCCCGCACGCCGCCGGGGTCGCCGCACTGCTCAAGTCCCGGTATCCGCACGCGACCGGGGACCAGCTCCACGTGCTGCTGAAGGCCCAGGCGGACAACCCGGGCTGCCCCGAGTCCTACGACCAGAACGGCGACGGCACCCAGGACGCCGTGTGCGTGGGCGGGAAGCGGTTCAACGGGTTCTACGGGTTCGGGATCGTGAACGCCCTGGACGCCGTCGACTGACCGCATGCTGCATAGTGCGGTCATGACCGCACTACGAACTGCCTGGTCCGCGGTGGGCGGCGACCCGGCCCTGCTCCCGCGGGTGTCGGCCGCGGTGCGGGAGGGCGCGCTTCAGGCGCGTCTTCCCGTACGGGAGTTGGCGCGCGCGTGCGTGGGCGCGTGCGCGCTGGCCGCCGCCGAACTGGGGGCGCGACGGGCCGCCCTGCCCGAGGTGCCCGAGGTGCCGCTGGACGACGGGGCGATCGCCACCGCGTTCGTCAGCGAGCGGCATCTGCTGGTCGACGGGCGCAAGCCGGTCTCCTTCGCGCCGCTGTCGCGGTTCTGGCGGACGTCGGACGGCTGGGTGCGCACGCACGCGAACTATCCGCATCACCGGGCCCGGTTGCTGGCCGCGCTGGGGGTGGCCCAGGAGGATCCGGACGCCGTCGGCGCGGCCATGGCCGAGCGGTCCTCGCACGAGGTGGAGGACGCCGTGTACGCGGCCGGCGGGCTGGCCGTGGCACTGCGCACACCCAAGGAGTGGGCGGCGCACGAGCAGGCGGCCGAGGTGGCCCGGCGACCGCTCGTCGAGCACGAGCGACTGGACACGGCGGGCGCGCGTGCGCTGCCGGCCCTGAGCGGCTCGCCCCTGCTGCCGGCCGCCGGGGTACGCGTGCTGGACCTCACGCGGGTCATCGCGGGACCGGTCGCCACCCGCACGCTCGCCCTGCTCGGCGCGGACGTCCTGCGGGTGGACACGCCGCGGCTGCCCGAACTGCCCGACCAGCACACCGACACCGGCTTCGGGAAGCGTTCGGCGACGCTGGACCTCACGGCGGACCGGCGTGCCTTCGAGGAACTGCTCGCGGCGGCGGACGTCGTCGTCACCGGGTACCGGCCGGGCGCCCTGGACCGGTTCGGACTCTCCGCCCAGGCGCTCGCCGAACGGCGCCCCGGGCTGATCGTGGCGCAGCTCTCGGCGTGGGGTGCGTACGGGCCGTGGGGCGAGCGGCGCGGGTTCGACAGCCTCGTACAGGTCGCCACCGGCATCGCGGCGACCGAGGGCTCGCCCGAGCACCCCGGCGCCCTGCCCGCACAGGCCCTCGACCACGGGACGGGATATCTGCTGGCGGCGGCCGTGCTGCGGGCGCTGACCGAGCGGCGGGAGGAGGGGCACGGGCGTTGCGTCCGGCTGGCGCTGGCGCGCACCGCGCGGTGGCTGGTGGACGGGATCGAGCCGGAGCCGGGCGGAGACCTGGCGTACGACGCGCCGGACGGATGGCTCGCCGAGCGGGACAGCGCGCTCGGACGGCTGCGGTACGCCCTGCCGCCGGTGACGTTCACGGGCGGTCCCGTCGACTGGGAGCGGCCGCCGGGGGTTTGGGGCGCGGATCCGGCGCGGTGGCGCTGAGCGGCGGGGAGATCGACGACGTACCCAGGGGCGGAAGGCCGTATCGCCACTTCTCGTCCGGTGCTTGCCCGACTGTGTGATGATTTGTGAAGATCTTGAGGTGACGTTGACGAGATCCGCCCCCGGCCTGGCCGACGGGACCGGCCCCAGACCCCGCCCCGGTGTCGGCCGGGCCGTCGCCGTCCTCGCCCTGGTCGCGCTGGCGGCGCTGATCCCGCTGCTCGGCCCGTCGGCCGCGCTGCACGACACCGGGGAGGCCGCCGCGCCCGGCACGGGAGGCATCGCGCTGCTGCGCGCGGTGCTCTTCGCGGCCCTGTGCGTCCCGTTGGGCGAGATGTTCGTGAACCGGCTGGCCCGGTCCGTGCCCGGCGCCCCCGAGGCCCCGCCCCGCAGCTGGGCGCCGTACGCGGCCGCCGTCGGTTTCGTCGCCGCCCTCGCGCTCGCGTCGGTCGTCTCCACGGGCAACCTCGTGCCGAGCGGCCTCGCCGACCTCGACATCGGCGGCCTGTACGCCTCGCGCGACGGCAAGCTGGCGCTGCTGGAGGTCAACGCCTTCGCCGCGGCCGGGCTGTGCGCCCTCTCGGGCCGGCCGGGCACGCAGATCTGGCCGCTGGCCGCGGTGGTGGTCGCCGAGGCACTGCGCGCGCACCCCACCACCGAGTACAGCCCTCTGTTGGGCTCCGGGCTGACGCTGGTGCATCTGACCTGCGCGTCGCTGTGGGTCGGCGGGCTGCTGCACGCCCTGCGGACCCTGCGCGGCTGGGGGGCCGGTGAGGTGGGCGCCGCGCTGCTCGGTCTCTACGCGCGCGTGGCGGCCGTACTGCTCGCCGCCATCACGGCGACGGGGGTGTGGAGTTCGCTGCGCCGGATGCCGTCGGCGACGATCCTGGACCAGCTGACCGGCACGGCGTACGGGCGTGCCCTGCTGGCCAAGGTGCTCGTGGTGGCGGCCGTGGCCGTGCTCGCCCTGTGGGCCCGGTTCCGGCTGCGCCGGGCGGCCGATCCGCTGACCGCCTGCTCCCCCGCGCGGGCCGAGGTCGTCGCCCTGGGCGTGGTGGTCGCGCTGTCGGGGCTGCTGACGGCGTTGCCGGTGCCGATCCGCTGGTGAACCGTTACGCCGTCAGCAGCACGGCCAGCGGCCTCAGCCGGTGACCAGGACCTTGAGCGCGGTCCGCTCGTCCATCGCCTTGTAGCCGGCCGGGACCTCCTCCAGACCGACCGTCAGGTCGAAGACGGGCGAGGGGTCGATCGTGCCGTCGAGGATGTCGGGCAGCAGCTCGGGGATGTAGGTGCGGACCGGCGCGACGCCGCCGCGCAGCGCGATGTTGCCGTCGAACATGACACTCAGGTCGAGCCCGGTGCCGCTGCCGTGCGGCACTCCGACGAAGCCGATGGCGCCCCCGTCGCGGGTGACGTGGACCGCCGTACGCATGGACTGCTCGGTGCCGACGGCCTCGACGACGGCGTGGGCGCCCTGTCCCCGCGTCAGTTCGCGTACGGCCGCCACGGCCGCTTCCCCGCGCTCGGCGACGACGTCGGTGGCGCCGAACCGGCGCGCGATGTCCGTGCGGACCTGGTGCCGGCCGAGCGCGATGATCCGTTCGGCGCCGAGCCGCCTCGCGGCGAGCACCGCGCACAGCCCGACCGCGCCGTCACCGACGACGGCGACCGTGGCGCCCGGACGCGCCCCGGCACCGAGAGCGGCGTGGTGGCCGGTGCCCATGACGTCGGAGAGGGTCAGCAGCGCGGACAGCAGGCGGTCGTCGCAGGCCGCCTCCTTCGGGAGCCGGACGAGGGTCGCGTCGGCGAAGGGCACCCGCACCGCCTCGCCCTGGCCGCCGTCGGAGCCGACGGAGCCCCAGAAGCCGCCGTGCTCGCAGGAGGTGGTCAGGCCCTCGCGGCAGTAGTCGCAGGAGCCGTCGGACCACATAAAGGGCGCCACGACGAGATCGCCCCGCTTGATGCCGGTCACTTCGGAGCCCGTCTCCTCGACGAGGCCGAGGAACTCGTGGCCGATGCGCTGCCCCGGCTGCCGGGCCGCCTCGCCCCGGTACGCCCACAGGTCGCTGCCGCAGATGCAGGCGCGCAGCACGCTTACGACGGCGTCGGTGGGCCGGCGCACCTCGGGGTCGGGCACGTCCTGCACGCGCATGTCGAAGGGGGCGTGGATGGTGGTGGCGCGCATCGCGAGGGTCCTTCTCGTCTTTCGTCGTACGTGCGCCCAGGGGTGGTCGGGCGCGCATCTCACCGTACGTCCAGGTCGGGGCCCGGCGCGCCCCGAGGGCCCGGGGTCGCCCTTGAGCTGCGGAAACCGTAGGGCGCAGGCCTGCCCTAGGCCCCCGCCGCGTCCAGCAGCGACCCGGCCGCGTAGGTGACCCCCATGGCGAGCGCCCCGCCGGCCACGTTGCGCAGCATCGCCCGGCCCGGGGCCGCCGCGCCGAGGCGGGCGCTGCTCCAGCCGGTCAGGGTGAGCGCGGCCAGCACGGAGACGACGGTGATCCCCAGCCGCCAGTCCGCCGGCGGCAGCACCATCGCCAGCAGCGGCAGCAGCGCCCCGGCGGTGAACGCCAGAAAGCTCGCCCACGCCGCGTGCCACGGGTTGGTCAGCCGGTCGGGGTCGATGCCGAGCTCCACGCGCGCGTGCGCCCTGAGCGCGTCACGTTCCGTCAGCTGGACGGCCGCCTCCTCGGCCACGTCGCGGGACAGGCCCCGGCGCTCCAGCAGGTGCGTCAGCTCCTCCAGCTCCGCCTCCGGCCGCTCCCGCAACTCCCGCTTCTCCACGGCCAACGCGGCCTTCTCCGAGTCGCGCTGCGTGGAGACCGAGACGTACTCCCCCGCCGCCATCGACATCGACCCGGCGAGCAGCCCGGCCAGCCCGGCGGTGAGCAGGGCCGAGCGGTCGTCCGTGGCACCGGCCACGCCGACGACGAGCCCCGCGGTCGACACGACGCCGTCGTTCGCCCCGAGCACGGCGGCCCGCAGCCAGTTGAGCCGCTCCCCCAGCGCGCCGCCGTGGGGCTCGTCGTGCGTTGGTTCGGTCATATGCGGAGGATCGCACCGCGCGGGACATCGGGGACGTACCGACGCTCCCGGGCGGGCAGTTGACGCGCCCGCGTGCACGGTCCTCGAACGGGCGGGCGGGGCAAGGCACCTGACGGTCAGGACTGTCAGTGGCGGCCCGTATCCTCAGTGACCATGCTCGAAGACCGTACGACCGCAGCGCCCGCCCCCAGCGCGTGGCCGGCCGCGTATCCCCAGGGATACGCGGTCGTTGACGTGGAGACCACCGGCCTGGCGAGGGACGACCGGATAATCTCCGCGGCGGTCTACCGGCTGGACGCGCGCGGCGAGGTCGAGGACCACTGGTACACGCTGGTCAATCCGGAGCGCGACCCGGGCCCGGTCTGGATCCACGGTCTGACGAGTGACGTCCTCGAATCGGCACCCCTCTTCTCCGACATCGCCGAGGAGTTCTCCAGCCGGCTCGACGGCCGGGTGCTCGTCGCGCACAACGCCGTCTTCGACTGGCAGATGATCGCGCGGGAGTACGCGCGCGCGGAGCGCGAGGCGCCGGTCCGTCAGCGGCTGTGCACCATCGCGCTGTCCAAGGAGCTGGCCCTGCCGCTGCCCAACCACAAGCTGGAGTCGCTCGCCGCGCACTTCGGCGTCGTGCAGCAGCGCGCGCACCACGCGCTGGACGACGCCCGGGTGCTGGCGGAGGCGTTCCGGCCGAGCCTGCGGGCCGCGGCGGCCGGCAGCGTGCGGCTGCCGCTGCAGGAGTGCCGGCCGCTGACGGAGTGGCGGGAGACGGCCGCGTCCCGGATCGGACAGCAGGCGGGGGGCTACGGCGGCTACAGCGGCTACCGGCCGACCAGTTGGCGCCCGTCCCGCAAAAGGCCCGCCTGCCCCTATCCCAACCCAGGCCGGTACGAAGAGGGCGAAAGGCTCAAGCAGGGCATGCGGGTCGCCTTCTCCGGGGACACGTCGATCGAGCGCGACCTGCTGGAGGACCGCGCGATCGAGGCCGGGCTGCATGTGTCGACGAGCCTGTCCCGGCTGACCAGCCTGCTCGTCACCAACGACCCCGACGCGGCCACCTCGAAGGTGGTCAAGGCCCGGCAGTACGGCACTCCGGTGGTCGACGAGGCCGCCTTCGGCCAGCTCCTGCGGGACGTGGAACCGGCGTCGGAGAAGTGACCGTACGGACGGGTGATTGCCGCGCGACTCGCCCGGAGCCCGCTCGCCCAGCCCGCGGTGACGGCTCACCCTGTGGCGCATGGCGACATGTGAAGTGTGCGGAAACGACTACGGCATGACCTTCGAGGTGCACGCGCAGGGCGCGGTGCACGTCTTCGACTGCTTCTCCTGTGCGATCCACCGCATGGCACCGATCTGCGAGCACTGCCGCGTCCAGATCATCGGGCAGGGCGTCGAGGTCGAGGGCCAGTGGTACTGCGGCGCCCACTGCGCCCGCCAGGAGGGAAAGGTGGGGATCGTCGACAAGGTGTGACCAGGTACCCGCCTCAAAGCGCCCCACGACCGAGTTGTACGGTCGTGGGGTGTACCGCTTCCTGTTGTCCCGGCAGTGGGTGATCCTCACGCTGGTCGCCCTGATCCTCATCCCCACGATGATCAGGCTGGGCTTCTGGCAGATGCACCGCTACGACGAGCGCAGCGCCCGCAACCAGCTGGTCGCCGACGCGCTGGAGGCGAAGCCGGTGCCGGTGGAGACGCTGACGTCCCCCGGGCACACGGTCACCAGCAAGGAGCGGTATCGCACGGTGACCGCGCAGGGCCGGTTCGACACCGAGCACGAGGTCGTGGTCCGGCGGCGCGTCAACGCCGACGAGGAGGTCGGCTTCCACGTCCTCACCCCGTTCGTGCTGACGGACGGCAAGGTGCTGCTGGTCAACCGCGGCTGGATCCCCGCCGACGGTCCGAGCCAGACGGCCTTCCCGAAGATTCCCGCCCCGCCGAGCGGCCGGGTCACGGTCAGCGGCCGGCTGATGCCGGACGAGACGACCGAGGCGAGCGGCATCAAGAACCTCAAGGGCCTGCCTGACCGGCAGGTCATGCTGATCAACAGCGAGCAGGAGGCCGGACGGCTGGATGCGGGGGTGCTCGGCGGGTACGTCGTGCTGACGGCTCCCGAGCCCAAGGGGGAGACGCCGGAGCTGATCGGGAAGCCCGGCAACGAGAACGCTCCGCTGAATTACGCGTATGCGCTGCAGTGGTGGTTGTTCGCCGCCGCCGTTCCTCTCGGCTGGGTGATCCTGGCGCGCCGGGAGGCGCGGGAACGCGGCGCTGCCGTCGCCGCGCCGGAGGAGTCGACGCCGGCCGCTGTGTAGCGCTCTCGCCGTTGGAGGTTCCGACTCCGGGCGGCTGCGAGTCGTCTGTGGCTGGTCGCGCAGTTCCCCGCGCCCCTGAGAGGTACGTCCGCTGCACCCACTCAAGGGGCGCGGGGAATCTGCGCGAGCGACCACGAACCACCCGCAGCCGCCCACCGGCATCAGCAGCAGCGGCCCTGCGGCCTTTCCTCCCGGTGCCCCAGGCTCAGTGCGCCCACCAGAGGCTCACCCTCCCGTTCCGGCACGTCGAGGCGGGACTCGACGTACGGTGCCTCGGTCGTCGGCGAAGAGCCCGGGGCCCGGACCACTCGGACGCACACCACCGCGCAGTTGACCAGGACCGTGAGGACCAGGATCAGGAAGACCGCCATCAGCACGCCGTCGACGGTGTTGTTGACCACGATGGTGTGCATGTCGTCCATGTTCGTGGCGCCCGGCAGCAGCCGGCCGTCCTCGATGGCCTGCGCGTACTTGTCCCGCAGGGCGAAGAAGCCGATCGCCGGGTTGTCGGAGAAGATCTTCTGCCAGCCGGCGGTGAAGGTGACGGCCACGTCCCAGGCCAGCGGGATACCGGTGACCCAGGCCCACCGCAGGCGGCCCGACTTGATCAGCACCGTGGTGGTGACGGCCAGGGCGACGGCGGCCAGCAGCTGGTTGGCGATGCCGAAGAGCGGGAAGAGCTGCTTGATTCCGCCCAGCGGGTCGGTGACCCCGGCGTAGAGGAAGTAGCCCCACGCGCCGACGACCAGGGCGCTGGTGATCCAGATGCCGGGCTTCCAGGTGACCCGGCCGATCGGCTTCCAGACGTTGCCGAGCATGTCCTGGAGCATGAAGCGGCCGACCCGGGTACCGGCGTCCACCGTGGTGAGGATGAACAGGGCCTCGAACATGATCGCGAAGTGGTACCAGAAGGCCTTCATCCCGGCCCCGCCGACCACCCCGGCGAAGATCTCCGACATGCCCACGGCGAGGGTGGGCGCACCGCCGGACCGCCCCACCAGGGTCTCCTCCTCGACCGCCTCGGCCGCCGCGGTGAGCTGGTCCGGGGTGATGGTGAAGCCGAGGTTCTTCACCGCCTCGGCGGCGCTGTCCACGGTCGGGCCGAGCAGCGCGGCCGGGGAGTTCATGGCGTAGAACAGGCCCGGTTCGAGCACACAGGCGGCGATCAGCGCCATGACGGCCACGAAGGACTCCGTGAGCATGGAGCCGTAGCCGATGAGCCGGACCTGGGACTCCTTCTGGATCAGCTTCGGCGTGGTGCCGGAGGAGACCAGGGCGTGGAAGCCGGACAGCGCGCCGCAGGCGATGGTGATGAACAGGAAGGGGAAGAGGGAACCGGCGAAGACCGGTCCGGCGCCGGTCGAGGCGAAGGACGTCACCGGCTCGGTCCTGAGGTTCGGGGCGGCGATCACCACACCGACGGCGAGCAGGGCGATGGTGCCGACCTTCATGAAGGTCGACAGGTAGTCACGGGGCGCCAGCAGCATCCAGACCGGCAGCACGGAGGCGACGAAGCCGTAGCCGATCAGGCAGAAGACCAGGGTCTCGGGGCTCCAGACGAAGTACTCGGCGAGCGAGGAGTCCTGGATCCAGCCGCCGCCGAGGATGGCGAGCAGCAGCAGGGCGACACCGATGAAGCTGGTCTCCACGACCCGGCCGGGCCGCAGATAGCGCAGGTAGAAGCCCATGAACAGGGCGATCGGGATGGTCATGGAGACCGAGAAGGTGCCCCACGGGGACTCGGCGAGCGCGTTGACGACGACCATCGCCAGGACCGCGAGCAGGATGATCATGATGGCGAAGACGCCGATCAGCGCGGCGGCACCGCCCACCTTGCCGATCTCGTCCCGGGCCATCTGCCCGAGGCTCCTGCCGTCCCGGCGCATGGACAGGAACAGGACGATCATGTCCTGCACCGCCCCCGCGAAGATCACGCCGGCGATGATCCAGACGGTGCCCGGCAGATAGCCCATCTGCGCCGCCAGGACGGGGCCGACCAGCGGACCGGCGCCTGCGATCGCGGCGAAGTGGTGGCCGAACAGCACCCGCTTGTCGGTCGGGTGGTAGTCGACGCCGTCCTCCAGACGCTCGGCCGGAGTGGCGCGGGTGTCGTCGACCTGGAGGACCCGCCGGGCGATGAAGCGGGAGTAGAAGCGGTAGGCGATCGCGTACGAGCCGAGGGCCGCCACGACCAGCCAGACGGCCGAGATCTCCTCCCCCCGGGACAGGGCGAGCACGGCCCAGCCGAGGGCGCCGGCCAGGGCGACGGCGGTCCAGATCGCGACGGACTTCGGCGACATCCGTGACTTTTCCGGCGCCGAGCGACCGGACTCGGGCATGACTGACGTAGGCATGGCGGCTCCTGAACAGGTGGGCAAAGCAGACGTGCGGCGGAAAGGGCAGTGCGGATCAGCGATGTCGGTCCGTCAGCGCGTACGCCGCGAGCAGGCAGAGGCCGCATCCAGGCACCCAGGCGAGCTGGTACCAGTAGAAGAACGGCGTCCCGGCCAGCCGCGGCTCGGCACCGGCGTACCAGGGGACCCACAGCAGGCCCGCGGCGGGCGCGAGAAGCAGTACGGCGATCGCGACGCGCCGTAGCCGGTGATGACCGGTCCGTGCCATGACCTGCGCTCCTCTCCCGCCCGCTGTCGGTCTGTGCAAGAGTTGCCCACCTCCCGGGACCGGTTGACAGGGAATCCCCGGGAAAATTTCCCGCCGGTTCCTGTCCTCCTTTCCGGCGGCCCGCGCAACTCTCGCGCGAGGGCACAGGCACACCAAGGACGGTGACCCATGGCCGACGGCGCCATGACCGCGACGTTCCTCGTCGTGATCGGCGGAGCGTCGCTGCTCGCCGTCACCGCGCGGCGCCTCCGTCCGAACGACCGGCTGCCCTCCCTGGAGGGCTGGGCGCTGGCCGACCGCAGTCTCGGCCCGGTGTGGACCTGGCTGCTGCTCGGCGGCACGATCTTCACCGCGTACACCTTCGCCGCGATACCCGGCCTCGCGTACGGCAGCGGCGCGCCCGCCTTCTTCGCGGTGCCGTACACGGTGATCGTCTGCCCGCTGGCCTTCGTGCTGCTGACCCGGTTGTGGACCGTGGCCCGCCGGCACGGCTATGTCACGGTGGCCGACTTCGTGCGCGGCCGCTACGGCTCCCCGCCGCTGGCCCTGGTGGTCGCGCTGACCGGGATCCTCGCGACGATGCCGTATCTCGCGCTGCAACTGCTCGGCATACGGGCGGTGCTCGCGGCCGGCGGCCTCTATCCGCGGGGCGCGGCCGGTGATCTGGTGATGGTGGCGCTCTTCGCGGGGCTGGCCGTCGCCACCTACCGGCACGGGCTGCGCGCCCCCACGGTCATCTCGGCGCTGAAGGCCGTGGCCGTCTTCGTGTCGCTGACCGCGGTGACGTGGCTGGTCCTCGACCGGCTCGGGGGCCCGGGTGCCGTCTTCGACGGCGCGGCCGAGCGCCTCGGCGGACCGGCGCTGCTCCTCACCCCCGAGCAGCAGCCGGCGTACGCCACGCTCGCCCTCGGCTCCGCGCTCGCCCTGCTGATGTACCCGCATGTGCTCACCGCCGGTTTCGCCGCCGACGGCCCGCGGACCCTGCGCAAGGTGTCCGTGGCGCTGCCCGCCTGGACCGGGCTGCTCGCGCTGTTCGGCTTCCTCGGCATCGCGGCGCTCGCGACGGGCGTGCGCGCCCCGGAGGGCGGCGCCGAGGCAGCCGTACCGATGCTGGTCGACCGGCTGATGCCGGCGCCGCTGGCCGGGCTGGTGTTCGGGGCGATCACCGTGGGGGCGCTGGTCCCGGCGGCGGTGATGTCGATCGCGGCCGCCACCAGCTTCGTACGCAACGTCTATGTCGAGTACGTGCATCCGACGGCCACGCCCAAGCGGCAGGTGCGGATCGCCAAGGCGGTGTCGCTGACCGCGAAGGTGGGCGCGGTGGCGTTCGTGTTCGGGCTGCGCGACCAGGACGCCATCAACCTCCAGCTCCTCGGCGGGGTGTGGATCCTGCAGATCTTCCCGGCCGTGGCGATCGGCCTGTTCACCGGCCGGCTGCATCCGCGGGCGCTGCTCGCCGGCTGGGCCGTGGGCATGGTCGCGGGGACCTGCATGGTCGTACGGGAGGGCTTCTCGTCGATCGTGCCGCTCGGCTCCGGGCCGGAGATCTACGCCGGGCTCGCCGCCCTTGTCCTCAATCTGGCCGTCGCCGTCGCCGGGACCGCGGTGCTCAGCCGCCTGGGCGTCCCGCGGGGCGCCGATCTGACCGACCTGCCGCCGCGCCTGAGCGTCAGGCGGCGCCCCGAGACGGGAGCGAACAACCCGTGAGGCAGCATCTGAGACCCGAGAGCGGCACTCCCCTGCCCGCCGTTCCGTTCGCCCCCGCGGTGAGCGACCCCGCGGACGTGGAGCGCGAGGCCGGCCTGGCCCGCCTGTTCGAGCTGCACTACTCCTCGATGCTGCGCCTCGCCGTGCTGCTCGGGGCCGACGACCCGGAGAACGTGGTCGCCGAGGCCTACTACCAGATCTACCGGAAGTGGCGGCGGCTGAGGGAGGCCGAGGCGGCGGAGGCGTATCTGCGCTCCACGGTGTGCAATCTGACGCGGATGCGGATACGGCATCTCCAAGTGGCCCGCAAGCACGTGGAGAAGCCGGCCGAGGACCTCGTCGCCTCCGCCGAGAGCACCGCGCTGCTCCGCGACGACCAGCGCGTTCTCATCGACGCGCTCCAGCAGTTGCCCGCACGGCAGCGCGAGGCGCTGGTGCTGCGGCACTGGCTCGGACTGAAGGAGAGCGAGATCGCCTCGGCGATGGGTATCTCCGCCGGATCCGTCAAGACCCATACGGCACGCGGCCTCGCCGCCCTGACCCAGGCGATGGAGGCCCGCCGATGACACCCCGAGACACCACTTCGTCGCGTGACACCGGCCCGGACCGCACCGAGCAGGAGCTGCGCGAGGCGCTCGCCGCACTCGCCGGCGGGGTACAGGCCGCACCCGACGCCTATCGCACGGCGCGCGGCGCCTGGCTGCGCCGGGAGCGCCGGCGCCGGCTCGTCCTCGCCGTCCTGGTCGCGGTCGTCTTCGCCCTGGCCACCCTGATCGGACTGTGGGTCCTCAACCAGGCCCCGTCCGACCCCGGCGTCATCTTCTCCGGCACCGGCTCGCCGGCCGGCGCGTCACTCCCACGGCCGCACCCCTGATTGGCCCAGCGCACCCCGGGGAACCCGCACTTGCGTGCATCAGCGCATCGAGGACTACGCCCTAATCGGCGATGAGCAGACGGCCGCCCTCATCGGCAGGGACGGCTCCGTCGACTGGCTGTGCCTGCCCCGCTTCGACTCAGGAGCCTGCTTCGCGAGACTTCTCGGCGACAAGGACAACGGGCACTGGCGCATCGCCCCCAAACACGCGACAGGCTCGTGCACCCGCCGCGCCTACCGCCCGGACACCCTGGTGCTGGACACCGAGTGGGAGACCGACGAGGGCGCGATCCGCGTCACCGACCTGATGCCCCAACGCGACCGCGCCCCCGACCTGGTGCGCATCGTGCAGGGCCTGCGCGGCCGTGTCACCGTGCACAGCGCCCTGCGGCTGCGCTTCGACTACGGCTCGATCGTCCCGTGGGTGCGCGAGTCCGACGGGCACCGGGTGGCCGTCGCCGGGCCGGACTCGGTCTGGCTGCGCAGCGAGCCCGAAGTGCGCACCTGGGGCCAGGACTTCGGCACCCACTCGGAGTTCACGGTCGAGGCGGGCGAGCAGGTCGCGTTCGTCCTCACCTACCATCCCTCGCACGAACCGCGCCCCCCGCTCATCAACCCGTTCAAGGCGCTGAGCCACAGCGTCCGGGACTGGCGCAAGTGGGTGGGACACTGCAACTACGACGGCCCGTACCGCGACGCCGTCATCCGCTCCCTGATCACTCTCAAGGCCCTCACCTACCGGCCGACCGGCGGCATCGTCGCCGCCCCCACCACCTCGCTCCCCGAGCAGATGGGCGGCGTCCGCAACTGGGACTACCGCTACTGCTGGCTGCGCGACTCCACCCTCACCCTGAACGTGGGCCTGTCGGCGGGCTACCGCACGGAGGCCGAGGCCTGGCGCGACTGGCTGCTGCGCGCGGTCGCCGGCGACCCGGCCGACCTGCAGATCATGTACGGCCTGGCGGGCGAGCGCCGGCTGCCGGAGTTCGAGGTGCCGTGGCTGAGCGGGTTCGGCGGCTCCGCCCCCGTGCGCATCGGCAACCAGGCCGTGGAACAGCTCCAGTTGGACGTGTACGGCGAGGTCATGGACACCCTCGCGCTGGCCCGGGACGCGGGGCTGTCCACCAAGCCGCACATGTGGGCGATCCAGGCGGCGCTCGTCGAGTGGCTGCGCACGGCGTGGCGCCAGCCCGACGAGGGACTGTGGGAGGTGCGCGGCGGCCGGCGGCACTTCGTGCACTCGAAGGTGATGGTGTGGGTGGCCGCGGACCGGGCGGTGCGCACCCTGGAGAAGAACCCGAAGCTGGAGGGCGACCTCGACGGCTGGCGGCGGTTCCGCGACGACGTGCACCGCGACGTCCTGGAGAAGGGCTACGACGCCGAGCGGAACACCTTCACCCAGTCCTACGGCTCCCGTGAACTGGACGCGGCGCTGCTGCTCATTCCGCGCGTCGGCTTCCTGCCGCCGGACGACCCGCGGGTCATCGGCACCATCGACGCGATCCGCAAGGACCTCAGCCACGAGGGCTTCCTGCGCCGCTACAGCACCGACGGGACTGCTGTCGACGGACTGCCCGGTGACGAGGGCACGTTCCTCGCGTGCTCGTTCTGGCTGGCGGAGGCGCTGCACATGACGGGCCGTACGCAGGAGGCCCGGGAGCTGTTCGACCGGCTGGTGGGGCTCACCAACGACGTGGGCCTGCTGGCCGAGGAGTACGACCCGGCCTCCGGCCGCCAGCTGGGCAACTTCCCGCAGGCCTTCTCCCACATCGGCCTGGTGAACACCGCCCTCGCCCTGTACGGGGCGGACGGGGCAGGATAGGAGCCATGGATCTTGGACTGAAGGACCGGGTGTACGTCGTCACGGGAGCCACCCGCGGGCTGGGCAACGCGGCGGCGCGTGAGCTGGTGGGCGACGGGGCGAAGGTCGTCCTGACCGGCAGGGACGAGGCCGTGGTCGGCGCGGCCGCGGCCGAACTGGGCCCGAACGCCGTCGGGGTGGCCGTGGACAACGCCGATCCGCAGGCTCCGGCGCGGCTCGTCGCGGCCGCGCGGGACGCCTTCGGCGGGTTCGACGGCATCCTGGTGAGCGTCGGCGGCCCGCCGGCCGGGTTCGTCGCGGACAACACGGACGAGCAGTGGCAGGCGGCGTTCGAGTCGGTGTTCCTCGGCGCGGTCCGGCTGGCGCGGACGGCCGCGGCGGAGCTGGACGAGGGCGGGGTCATCGGGTTCGTGCTGTCCGGGTCGGTGCACGAGCCGATTCCGGGGCTGACCATCTCGAACGGGCTGCGGCCGGGGCTCGCCGGGTTCGCCAAGTCCCTCTCGGACGAACTGGGGCCGCGCGGGATCCGGGTGGTCGGGCTGCTGCCGGCCCGGATCGACACGGACCGGGTGCGGGAACTGGACGGGATGTCGGCGGACCCGGAGGCCACCCGGGCGGCGAACGAGGCGCGGATTCCGCTGCGGCGGTACGGGGCGCCGGAGGAGTTCGGGCGGGCGGCCGCGTTCCTGCTGTCACCCGCCGCGTCCTATCTGACCGGGGTCATGCTTCCGGTGGACGGCGGGATGCGGCACGGGTTCTGAGGTCAACTGACCCTCTCGGCACCATGTTTGACGCCCTTGAGGCGGACCTCCGCCGGCAGCGAGGCGAGGCCCGCCGAATTGCGGGCGTGGGCCAGGGCCTGGGTGGTCAGGTCGGTCAGGGCCGTCCCCGGGTCCACGTGCGGTTGCAGCAGCAGCCGTACCCGCGTCCGCGGGCTGCTGCGCCGGCCCGTCAGGTGGGCGTGGGCGCGTTGGACGCCGTCCTGTCCGGCCGCCTCGTTCGCCAGTACGCCTTCCAGGGCCCGGCCCCGAAGCAGCGCGCCCTCGCCGTCGCCGGTGTCCACCAGGACCTCGGCCAGCCGGCGCCGGCGCAGGTTCGCGGTCAGCCACCACAGGGCGAGCAGGACGAGGACGGCCAGGACCGCGATGACCGTCGGCCACCACCAGCCGTCGTCCCGCCAGCGCGTCCGCTCGGCGTCGCTGAGCAGGACGTCATGGCGGTCGTCGTGGATCCACCAGGACGGCGCCGGGGCCCCCAGGCCCACGGCGAGCACCGAACCGCCGATGACGAACAGGACCAGTCCGGCGATCCCGATCAGCACCCGGTTGACCACCCGGAGCACGGCCCTCACCCCTTCCGTCCGAGCCTTCGTACATGCACCGACAACGAGGGCGGCCGGGCCAGCCCCAGTCCGCGGATCGCGTCGGCGAGTGTGGCGTCCAGGTCGGCGCGTACGTCGTCCAGGTCGCGGAAGTGGGAGACCGCGCGGACGTCGGCGCGCCTGCGGCGCATCCGTACCCGTACCGACTGGACCCCGGAGATCTCCATGGCCCGGTCGCGCAGCACCAGCGCCGCCAGGTCGCGGTGCAGCCCGGCGCGTACGTCTGGGTGGGTGCGCCGCATCGGCAGTACCCGCCGCAGGCCGGGCGTGGTGGCCAGGACGAGCAGCCAGAGGCCCAGGACCGCGGCGACCCCGGCGCCGACGAGCACCCAGATGTCGTCGAGGGGGCGTTCGGCGAGCTGGTGGGCCAGTTCCCGGCGCCAGCGCATCCCGGCCCGGTCGGCGCGCACGGCGGCGATGTCGTACAGGAAGACGCCCGCGACGAACAGCAGGACGACCGCCGTGATCGCGGCCGGGACGCGGCGTGCGGACCAGAAGCGGCCGTCGCGGCCGCCGTCGCCTTCGCCGTCGAGCGGGGGCGGGGGCTCGTAGTCCGCCGCCGACGCCGACTGGTCGAGCGGGCCTGGGCCGGTGTCCTTCTCCAGGACCGGCAGTCGTTGTGTGGTGCCCTCGGAACCCTGGGACTCGCTCATCGCGTCCTCCCCTGCGCAGCGCCCTGACCGGGCGCCGGGTGCAGCCGTTCCACGTGGACGGCGACCTCCGGCACCTCCATGCCCACCAACGCGCCTACCCGCTCCACGACATGCCGACGCACCGCCGCGCACCGGGAGCCGATGTCGGTGGGGTACTCGAGCTCGACATGGACGCGGACCCGGGCCGCTTCGACGGTGGTGCCCTGCGCGGCCTGGGGGCGCACGACGACATGGGCGTAGGGCCGGGCGGCGCCCTTGGGCAGCCGGCCCACCGCCTCGCGCGCCGCCTGGGCGGCGATCTTCGTGACGACGCGGTCGGTGATCCGCGTCGCCCCTCGCTCACCGGGCGGGACGACGACCGGCGTTCTGCCTGCTTCCGTGGCCTCCGCGCTCACGGACGTCACCGCCGGTCGCGTCGGCCGTCACGCTGGCGGAAGAAGTCGCCCAGCTCGTAGTCCCCCTCCACGAACCTGCCCACAGCCAACCCGACGGCGCCCAGCGCCGCCACCAGCAGGAAGGCGCCGAACCCGCCGAAGTAGCCGGCGAAGCCCAGTGCCATGCCGGCGATCATGCCGACCACGGCCATGCCCATGGTGCCCTCCGTTCGGTTGTCGGTGCCGCCGCTCCCCCACCCCGTTCCGCGTCACTGGATCCGGGGCTGCGCCGGCTCTTCTTCCTCTTCCTCGGGGAGCTTCACATCACTCACCGCGATGTTGACCTCGACGACCTCCAGGCCCGTCATCCGCTCGACGGCGCCCACGACGTTCTCCCGGACGGCACGTGCCACATCGGCGATCGACACGCCGTAGTCGACGACGATCTCCAGATCGAGCGCGGTCTGCACCTCGCCCACCTCGGCGCTGACGCCTCGGGTCACGGACTTCGACGTGCCCGGTACCCGTTCCCGTACGGCGCCGAAGGTGCGGCTGATCCCGCTGCCCATCGCGTGCACACCGACGACGTCGCGGGCCGCCATTCCGGCGATCTTCTCCACGACTCCGTCGGCGATGGTGGTCCGCCCGCGACCCGCCGGGTCCCCGCCACCGCGCCTGACGGTCTTGCGCGTCGAGGTCACGGACTCCTCAGGGTTCTGCGTCCGGTTCTGCTCCGTTTCCGTCATCGCCGCACGTCCCTTTCGGTTTCTCGTTCCTTCCACCACCGTAAGCGCGGTGACCCCACCGCGCTCCAGGGATGCGGCAGGCTGGAGGAATGACGACGGCGGATCGGTGGACACGAGCGGTCAGGGATCAGGTGAGGCTCGGCAGGCTGCTCCCGCTGGGCGACGCGCGCGACGGCGCGTGGATCTACGAGAGCGCGGCCCAGGTCGTGCTGAAGCGCGCGGCGGCGCGGATGCGCGGGGTCCGGCTGGACACGCTGCGGATCGCGCTCGCCGACCCGGAGGAGGCGCGGGAGGCCGCCGTGCCGTCCCCGCCGAGCGCTCTGCCCCCGGGCCCGCTGCGTGTGACGGCGGATTTCGCGGCGACGGCGACCGAACCCCTGCCGGCCACGGCGGACCTGCTGCGCGCTCTGCTGACGGGTGCGGCGGACGAACGTCTCGGCCTGCGGGTGACCGAGGTGGACCTGCGGGTGACGGCCCTGCTCGACGAGTACGCCGAACCCGCCGCGCCACGGCAGCCCGAGCCGGCGCAGGCGGCGAGAGCGGGGAACGCCGACGAGGAGCGCGTCGCCGCGGCGGCCCGCGCGGTGCCGGGGATGAACCGGCTCACCGGCACCCTGGGCGGCTTGGGCCATGCGGTGCACATCGAGCAGCGGCAGGGCACGGCGGCTCTGCCGCACCGGCATGTGCGCGTGGAGATCGAGGTGAGCGCGGACCGCCGGGCCCTGGACGTGGCCCGGGAGGTCCGCGAGAGCGTGAGTGCGGCGCTGACGGATCACCCGACCGTGGCGGTAGTGGTGACGGCCGTCAGCTGACCGGCCGGGGCTACTCCCCGAGGCCGGCCAGGTCCCGCAGCCGTCGGGCCTGTGCGGCCCGCTCGGCTCCGCGCTGCTCGTCGAACGTGCGGTCCACGGCACCACGAATCAGCGCCTTGGTCTCGATGACCGCGTCACGCGGCGCTGCCACGATCGCGCCCGCCAGGTCCCGTACGGCGTCGTCGAGCTGGTCGGCGGGCACCGCGAGGTTGGCGAGGCCGCTGCTCACGGCCTCCTCGGCCAGCACGGAGCGGCCCGTGACACAGATCTCCAGCGCACGGCCGTAGCCGACGAGTCCGACCAGCGGGTGCGTGCCCGTGAGGTCGGGTACCAGCCCGAGGCTGGTCTCGCGCATGGCGAACTGCACGTCGTCGGCGACGACGCGCACGTCACAGGCGAGCGCGAGCTGGAAGCCCGCCCCGATGGCATGCCCCTGCACGGCGGCGATCGACACGATGTCGTTGCGCCGCCACCAGGTGAAGCCCTCCTGGAACTCGCCGATGGCAGCGTCGAGTTCGCCGTCGCTGCTGCGCGCGAGATCGATGAACGAGGGCTCGCCCTCGATCCCCTCGGGCGTGAACATCTGGCGGTCGAGGCCGGCGGAGAAGGACTTGCCCTCTCCGCGCAGCACGACAACCCGCACGCTGCCCGGCAGGAGCTGCCCGGCCTCGGCGAGCGTCCGCCACATGGCGGGGCTCTGCGCATTGCGCTTGGCCGGGTTGTTCAGCGTCACCGTGGCGACAGCGCCGTCCACGGTGAGCCGTACGCCGTTCTTGTCGAGCAGGGGAGCGAGGTCCTGGTCGGTCGAAGCCATGGGGCGCCTCCGATGAGTGCGGTCATCATGGGATGCCCGGTGGGCATCCATTAAGTGACTGCACAGTAACCACCCGGCCGATCAGAGAACCGACCGGGTGGCCACCATCGAAGCCGATGGGCCGCCCGGGATCAGGACGATGCGGCCTTCTTGCCCCGCGTCGCCCCGCCACGCCCACGAAGCGTGACGCCCGATTCGCTGAGCATCCGGTGAACGAAGCCATACGAGCGACCGGTTTCCTCGGCCAGCGCCCGAATGCTCGCACCGGAGTCGTACTTCTTCTTCAGGTCTGCCGCGAGCTTGTCGCGCGCGGCGCCGGTTACCCGGCTGCCCTTCTTCAGAGTCTCGGCCACCCGTGCCTCCTCATGGGAAGTGCGCTCTGGTCTCCTCATGATCACCCCTCCGGGCCTTCATGGCCACCCATTCGGCAAGGTCCGTGAGACATGGTTTTGACGACAGGAGCACATCCCCACATGCGGAATCTCGAATTCCGCACTGCTGTGTCCGTGCGGCCGAACGGGTTCTTTTGCGAAGCCCCAGGTCAGAGTGACAACGCGGCCGAACCCTTGTCGATAAAGGATTCGGCCGCGAAATCGATGTAGCACACACCTCGGTACGAGGAGATCTCACACAGATGATGGATCACCGATGGGCCGAATGATCCATAGCCTGTTGATCACGCATTCGATCAAGCGAGGGCGACGAGATCCGCGTAGTCGGAGCCCCAGAGGTCCTCGACACCGTCCGGCAGCAGAATGATCCGCTCCGGCTGGAGCGCCTCGACGGCGCCCTCGTCGTGGGTGACGAGGACGACGGCGCCCTTGTAGGTGCGCAGCGCGCCGAGGATCTCCTCGCGGCTGGCGGGGTCGAGGTTGTTCGTCGGCTCGTCGAGCAGCAGGACGTTCGCCGACGACACGACCAGGGTGGCTAGGGCGAGACGGGTCTTCTCACCACCGGAGAGGACACCGGCGGGCTTGTCGACGTCGTCTCCGGAGAACAGGAACGAGCCGAGCACCTTGCGGACCTCGACGAGGTCCATGTCCGGGGCGGCCGAGCGCATGTTCTCCAGGACGGTGCGGTCGGCGTCCAGGGTCTCGTGCTCCTGGGCGTAGTAGCCGACCTTGAGCCCGTGACCGGGGATGACGGCGCCGGTGTCCGGCTGCTCGACGCCGGCCAGAAGCCGGAGCAGGGTCGTCTTTCCGGCACCGTTCAGCCCGAGGATGACGACCCTCGACCCCTTGTCGATCGCCAGGTCGACGTCGGTGAAGATCTCCAGTGAGCCGTACGACTTGGACAGTCCCTCCGCCGTCAGCGGGGTCTTGCCGCAGGGCGCGGGCTCGGGGAAACGGAGCTTGGCGACCCTGTCCTGCATGCGCACCGCCTCGAGGCCGGCGAGGAGCTTGTCGGCACGCTTGGCCATGTTCTGCGCGGCGACCGTCTTGGTCGCCTTGGCGCGCATCTTGTCGGCCTGCGAATGCAGCGCGGCGGCCTTCTTCTCGGCGTTCTGCCGCTCGCGCTTGCGGCGCTTCTCGTCGGCCTCGCGCTGCTGCTGGTAGAGCTTCCAGCCCATGTTGTAGACGTCGATCTGGGCGCGGTTGGCATCCAGGTAGAACACCTTGTTCACGACCGTCTCGACCAGGTCGACGTCGTGCGAGATCACGATGAAGCCGCCGCGGTAGGTCTTGAGGTAGTCGCGCAGCCAGACGATCGAGTCGGCGTCGAGGTGGTTGGTCGGCTCGTCGAGCAGCAGGGTGTCCGCGTCCGAGAACAGGATGCGGGCGAGCTCGATACGGCGGCGCTGACCGCCGGAGAGGGTGTGCAGCGGCTGGCCGAGCACCCGGTCGGGCAGGTTGAGCGCGGCGGCGATGGTGGCGGCCTCGGCCTCGGCGGCGTACCCCCCCTTGGTGAGGAACTCCGTCTCCTGGCGCTCGTACTGCCTGAGCGCCTTCTCGCGGGTGGCGCCCTGGCCGCCCGCGATGCGCTGTTCGTTGTCGCGCATCTTGCGGATCAGCACGTCCAGGCCGCGCGCGGAGAGGATGCGGTCGCGGGCGAGGACGTCGAGGTCGCCGGTGCGGGGGTCCTGCGGGAGGTAGCCGACCTCGCCGGAGCGGGTGATGTTGCCGGCGGCGGGGATGCCCTCGCCGGCGAGGCACTTGGTGAGGGTGGTCTTGCCGGCGCCGTTGCGACCGACGAGGCCGATGCGGTCGCCCTTGGCGACGCGGAAGGTCGCGGACTCGATGAGGACGCGTGCACCGGCGCGCAGCTCGATACCGGAGGCGGAGATCACGGACAGACTCCAGGGCGAAGTTGTTGGCGGGATGGGCGGCTGAGGACGTTCCCGCCGTCTAATGCGCGAGGAGAATGGCCATGAGGCCAGTCTAACGGGGCGGTGCAAGCACTTTTTCTGGGATCGGGTGTTCGGCCCGGGCCGAACGGCAGCACCTCGCCGTGACTTTCGGCACGTTTCCCGCCCGCTCGCCGCGGGCCGTTGTCAGTGCTCGCTGCGAGACTGAGCAGTGGACCGCGGCGATGGATCACGAAGGGGTGATCGGCATGGCAGGCACGAGCGACGGGCGTCCGAGCATCTACCCGACACTGCAGTACGCGGACGCGAAAGCGGCGATCAAGCAGCTCACGGAGGCGTTCGGATTCCGGGAGCTGGCGGTGTACGAGACCGAGGACGGCAAGGTGGCGCACGCCGAGCTGGCGCTGGGCAACGGCGCGGTGATGCTCGGCTCGACGGGCACCGGCAGCACCTACGACAAGCTCATGAAGGACGCGGGCCCGACCGGGGTGTACGTCGTCGTGGACGACGTCGACGCACACCACCGCCGGGCCGTGGAGCACGGCGCGGAGATCCTGATGGCCCCGACGGACCAGGACTACGGCTCGCGGGACTACATGGCCCGGGACCGCGAGGGCAACGTGTGGAGCTTCGGCACCTACGCCCCCTCGATGGAAGGCTGAGCGCCGACCGGGCTCAGCTCCCTCCGGTGTGCACCTGGAAGGCGGCGCGGCGCACGGCCTTGGCGAGCGCGGGGTCGGGGTGCGCGGCGGCGAGCGCGACGAGGACCTGCACGGTGCGGGGGTGACCGACGGCGCGCACCTCGTCGAGGAGCGCGGGGACGGTGGGCTGGAGCGCGGACTCCAGGTGCCGGACGAGCATCGGCGCCTCGCCGTGGTCGGTGACGGCGGCGGCCGTGTCGACCCACAGCCAGGTGGCCTCTTCGCGGGTGAGCGCCTCGTGGGCGTCCTCGGGGTCGACTCCGTCGTGCTCGGCGAGCCACAGCAGGGCGTAGGGCCGCAGGGTCGGCTCGTCGACCACGGCGCGTACGTCGGGCTCGGCGGGGGCGCCGACGACGCGCAGCGCCTCGAAGGCGAGGCCGCGCAGAAGGGCGTCGTCGCCGCGGGCGGCGTTGAGGAGTTCGGTGACGGCGCTGCCGACGGGGCGGGCGGCGAGCCAGGCGCGGTATTCGTCGCGGGCGGCGTTGGGACGGAGCTGGGCGCAGCCGCGCAGCATGTCCTCGGCCGCCTGCTCGATGTTCCCGGCGGGGCTCTGGGCGGCGACGCAGATCTGCTCCAGCTTGACCCACACCGCCCAGCTGCCGAGCGGGGTGAGCGTGGCCTGGCCGTCGCCGTAGGTGAGGGCGCCGACGGAGGCGAGGGCGTGCAGGGCCCAGTCGAGGAGCGGGGCGAGGGGGGTGTCCTCGACGGCGGCCGGGGCGGTGACCGGCTCGGACTGCGGTCCGTAGGGGATCTCGCATCTCTCGGTGCGCAGTTCGGTGACCCGCTGTTCCAGGAGGTCCAGGAGCTGCTCGACGGGGACGGGCCCGGCGGAGAGCTGAAGGAAGGAGAGGACCTGGGGCAGGGCCGAGACGACGTCGGCGACGGCGCCGTGTCCGTGCTGCTCCGGCTCCGGGTGGGCGAGCGACCAGGCGTCGAACAGGGCGACCCAGCCGCGCAGTACGGCGCTGTCGTCGCGGTCCCAGGCGCGCAGCCGCCAGCTGGGGCGAGCGCTGTCGCCGTGCACCTCGACAAGACCGGCGAGCCGCGCGGTGTCCCAGTCGGCGCGCACCTGAGCCACGGTCAGACCCAGGTCGGCGGCCGCCCGTTCGGCGGTCGCGTCGGAGAGGGTGCCTTTGCCGTCGGAGTGTCCGCCGTCCCGGCCGGGGCCGAGCGCGGCGTCGGCCCAGTGCGCGACGCGGGCCGCGGCGGCCAGACCGGAGCGAGCCATTCTGGCCAGCTCGGACCGGGCCGGTGTGCCCTCCGGGGGGCGGGGCGCGGGGCGGCGTGGGCGCCGCTGGTTCACAGCTCTGGGGGCGGCGGCCAGGGGTCGCGGGCGGACGAGTCGAAGCCTGGAGTCGCGCGGGATACGGGACGTCACGGGTGCAGTCTTCCGGTTGACGGTCCGAAAACCCAAACGGAATGTCACCAGGGGCGACGGGGATGGCCAACGCACGGGGTTCTGCGAGCGGCTCAGGGCCGATAACAGGCCACTGGTACGGGCTTAAACGGAATCCGCGCGACCGGTGCCGGAAGGGGGGCCGGCCCGGCCGGCCCTTGGGTCACATCAGGGGGGTCATGAAGCGGCGCAGGGATTCCTCGTACGACTCGGGGTCGGCGTTCCACATGGCCGCGTGGGGCGCCCGGTCGACCGTCTGGAGGGTCACCAGGTTGGGGTAGGTGTCGGCCAGGCGGCGCGAGAGCGCCCAGGGGGCCACCCGGTCGTCGGGGCCGTGGAAGACCAGCGTCGGCACGGCGAGGTGCTCGAAGGCGTCGGGGTCGGGGGCGCGGTCGGTGTTCAGCCCGGTGCGGCCCTGTGCCGCGCGGACCGCGAGCGGCAGGAGCGCGCTCGGGGTGTGGCGGGCCGTGGCGAGGGCGCGCAGGGTGCTCTCCCAGCTGAGGACCGGGGAGTCGAGGACGAGCCCGGAGACCCGGTCGCGCAGCCCGGAGTGCGCGGCGGCGCGCAGCGCCATGGTCGCGCCGGTGGACCAGCCGAGCAGCACGAGTTGCTTGGCGCCGTACCGGACGGCGTAGCGCATGGCCGCGTCCAGGTCGCGCCACTCGGTCTCGCCGAGGTGGTTCAGGCCGTCCGGCGGGCGGGGTGCGCCCAGATCGCCGCGGTAGGACAGGGCGAGGACGGGGAAGTGGCGGCCGCTGAGGAACTCCATGACGTTCATGGCGTGTTCGCGGGTGGTGCCGAGGCCGTGCACGGCGATGACCCAGGTGTCCCGCGCGCCGGGGACGAACCAGGCGGGCAGGGAGCCGAGTTCGCCCGGGATGTCGATGTCGGCGTGGTCGAGGCCGAGGGCGGCGCTCGGGTTGCCGACGTACACGTTCGGGGTGAGCCAGACGCTGTCGCCTGGCTGGAAGGAGCCGTGGGTGACGCGTTCGAGGCGGCGTACGACGGTGTCGGCGGAGTGCTTCGCCGCGGCGAGGACGGGGCCGACCACCGCGTGCGAGCCGTCGCCGGAGAGGCCGTAGGTGCCGGGGCGCAGCGAGGCGAGGGCGCGGGTGAGGGCGATCTGGCCCGCGGCCGTGGCGTGCACGGTGAGCCGGGGTTCGGTGGGCAGGGGGCGGCCCGGGGGCGCCGTCAGCGCGGCCCCACTGGCGAACCGCCCGGCGGCGACGCTCGCGGCGCCGGCGGCCAGAGCCACGGTGACGGCAGCGGCCGTCGCTTTGACAGTGCGCACCACTCCAGTGTCCGGGCGGACGGGGGCAGCGGCCAGTGGGAGGACGACTTCGAGTGAGGATCGCCGGGACAGCCCCCCCTCCGACGGCCGGCGGCTGCCGTCACCCTCGCTGCCCGTACCCCCGCAGCCGCTCCCCCACCTCCGCCACCTGCTCCTCCGACAGCAACGAGGGCGCGAGCCCGGGCACCGACGACGCCGTCAGCCACACGCGGCACATCCATTCGAGCTGGGCCGTGCGGTCGTAGGCCTGGTCCAGGGTGGCGCCGTGGGCGATCGTTCCGTGGTTCCGGAGGAGGCAGGCGGTGCGGTCGGTCAGGGCTCGGAGCATGTTCTCGGCCAACTCCTGGGTGCCGTACGTCGCATATGGGGCAACCCGGACCGGCCCGCCGAGGGCCGCGGCCATGTAGTGGATCAGCGGGAGTTCGGGAACGAGGGTCGAGACCGCCGTCGCGTGGACCGCGTGCGTGTGGACGACCGCCTCGGCGTCGGTGGCCCGGTAGATCGCCAGATGCATGGGCAGCTCACTCGTCGGCACGAGCGCCCCCAGCACCTGCGCACCGTCCAGGCCGACCCCCGTCACATCGTCGGGAGTGAGCCGGTCGTACGGCACTCCCGACGGCGTGACCAGCACGGTCTCCCCGACCCGCACCGAGACGTTCCCGGACGTGCCGACGACCAGCCCCTCGGTCACCGTGCGCCGCGCGGTCGCCACGAGGGCCTCCCAGGCCTCCGCCTCCTCGGGCCGGGCACTCCTGCCCCACGACTCCCCCACTTCCTGTGAGCCCTCCCGCCCATCCCGCTCTTCCCGCGCGCCCCGCAGATCCCGCCGCTCCTCAGCCATGTCCGCGATCCTGCCAGCCGGGCCCCGCACCCGGCGTCAACTCGCAGCCGGGGCCGCGCACTTTAGGGCGGAAGACGGACGTCGGGAAGGGCGCATCACGGGGCAAATCACCCCCGCCCCACCCTTGGCCGGGGATCGATCAGGATTCAACGATCTTCCAGTACTGTCTGCCTGATTTGTCGTGCACGTCGCCATTCCGGGGGGAAATATGGCCCGTGATCACAAACCGTCCCGTCACCGCTCCCGCCTCATAGCGATATCCGTGGCGGCCCTCACTCTCAGCGGAACCGCCCTCGCCGAGATCCCGGCCGCCGCAGCGGGCAAGCCCAAGGGCCACGACGTCTCTTCCCACCAGAAGAACGTCAACTGGCAGAGCTCGAAGACCAAGGGCGCCAAGTTCGTCTACGTCAAGGCGACCGAGTCCCACACCTACCGCAACCCCTACTTCGGCCAGCAGTACAACGGCTCCCGCAATGCCGGCCTGGTCCGCGGCGCGTACCATTTCGCGGTGCCGAACAAGTCGTCCGGCAGGACCCAGGCCGCGTTCTTCGTCGGCAACGGCGGCGCCTGGCGGTCGGACGGCTGGACCCTGCCACCCGCCCTCGACATCGAGTACAACCCGTACGGCAGGCAGAAGTGCTACGGCCTGAGCAAGGCGAAGATGGTCGACTGGATCCAGTCCTTCAGCAACGAGGTGAAGCGGCTGACCGGCCGCCGCCCGGTGATCTACACGACCACGCACTGGTGGAACACCTGCACCGGCGCCAGCCGCGCCTTCGCCTCGAACCACGCTCTGTGGATAGCCCGCTACAACTCGTCGACCGCGGGCTCGATGCCGGCCGGGTGGCAGTTCTGGACCTTCTGGCAGTACGACAACAGCGGCAGCCTGCCGGGTGACCAAAATCTCTTCAACGGCTCCATGAACCAGCTGAGGAGGTTCGCCCGGGGCTACTAGCCCGGCGACGCCTGGGCCGTGCGGCGACCTGCGGATCGAAGGTTTCCGCTTCCGGCGCTCGCAGACACCGTGCGGCCCACCCCAGTTCACCTTTCGTTCATCCAGGTTACCTACGTTCGTCCGGCCAATGACCTCGAACGATTGCCTGGGTAAATGGAAAACTTCTCGCTGATCCTCGCGATTGTGGTGGTAACCGCACTCGCGTTCGATTTCACGAACGGTTTCCACGACACCGCCAACGCGATGGCCACGACCATCTCGACCGGTGCGCTCAAGCCCAAGGTCGCGGTGGCCATGTCCGCCGTACTGAACCTTGTAGGCGCCTTCCTCTCCGTGGAGGTCGCCAACACGATCTCCAAAGGTCTCGTCGACGAGACCGGCATCCGCCCCGAGGTCATATTCGCCGCGTTGGTCGGCGCGATCCTCTGGAACCTGCTGACCTGGCTCGTGGGCCTGCCCTCCAGCTCCTCGCACGCCCTGATGGGCGGCCTGATCGGCGCCACCATCGCCTCGGCCGGCGTCGGCGCCGTCCACGGCGACGTGCTCGTCACCAAGGTGCTGATCCCGGCGATCGCCGCCCCGCTGGTCGCGGGCATCGCCGCGCTGCTGGCCACGCGCCTGACGTACTCCCTCGGCAAGAAGGCCGACGGCAACGCCTCCAAGAAGGGCTACCGCGCCGGGCAGATCGCCTCCGCCGGCCTGGTCTCCCTGGCTCACGGCACCAACGACGCGCAGAAGACGATGGGCATCATCACCCTCGCCCTGGTCGCCGGCGGCACCCTCGCCCCCGACTCCGACCCGCCCCTGTGGGTCATCCTCACCGCGGGCCTGGCCATCGCGCTCGGTACCTACCTCGGCGGCTGGCGCATCATCCGCACCATGGGCAAGGGCCTGACCGACCTTCAGCCGCAGCAGGGCTTCGCCGCCCAGACCAGCGCGGCCACGGTCATCCTGGCCTCCTCGCACCTCGGCTTCTCCCTCTCCACCACGCACTCCGTCTCCGGTTCGGTGATGGGCGCCGGCCTCGGCCGCAAGGGCGGCGTCGTCCGCTGGTCGACGGCCACCCGGATGTTCGTCGCCTGGGGCCTGACCCTGCCGGCCGCCGCCCTGGTCGGCGCGCTCGCGGAGTACGTGACGGGCTTCGGCGCCTGGGGCACGGCCGTGGTCGCCGTCTTCCTGGTCGCCTCCAGCGCCGTGATCTGGAAGATCTCCCGCCGCGAGGTCATCGACCACACGAACGTCGTCGAGACGGACGAGGCGCCCGGCGTGGTCACCACCGCCATGGCCGCCGTGACCCCGCCCCCCGCGGGCACGCCCGCCGAGGACCTCACGGCCACGATCCCGGCCCCGTCCAACGAGCCGGCCTCCTCCCAGGCCACCGTCTGACCCGCCCGGTTACCAACCAGAAAGAAGAACCATGAAGATCGACTGGGCGGCCCTCGGCTCCGTCTTCGGCGTCAGCCTCGTGGTCACCGTGGCCCTGGTGGGCCTGTTCACCCTCGGCATCGCCGGCCTGTCCCGCCGCGAACGCGCGGTCGCCCAGGGCGACTCGGCCGCACTCGCGGTCACGGGCGCGTACGCCTGCTTCGCCGCGTGCACGGCCGCGGTGGCGTACGGGATCTATCTGATCGTCGCCTGACACACGGCGCGCATCACCTGAAACACCCGAGGCGCGGGACGGACGACCGTCCCGCGCCTCACCGTTGTGTGGGCCTTCGCACACTCTCCCGTCGCAGGTCAACGGCAAGTTGACGCCCCTTCCAACCCCATGGTGGACTGCCGGGGCCAAGTACGGCGGTAGGAGAGGAAGCCGGTGTGAATCCGGCGCGGTCCCGCCACTGTCACCGGGGTAGAAAGCCCCGGGAGCCAGGAACTCTCACCGCCGGTCTCGTCGAACCAGGGCGTGGACACCCTGAGTGAGGACATGACGCGATGCTCGCCTGCCGATCGACACGCAGTAACAGACCCACGTGTGACCCCACGGTCGGCTGACCCCGATGCGAGCCGATCGCGTTTTCGCGTACGGCGCCGCCGCCGGACTTCTCGGTGACCTGCTGCTCGGCGATCCCCGCCGGGGGCATCCGGTCGCCGCGTTCGGGCGGGCCGCCGGCGCCGTCGAGAAGGTGTTGTGGCGCGACGACCGCGCGTGGGGTGCGCTGCACACCGCCGTGTGCGCCGGTGGCGCCGTCGCCCTCGGGGCACTCGCCGCGCGTGCCGTACGTACCTCTCCCGCCGCCTCCGTCGCGCTGACCGGCGCCGCCTGCTGGGCCGTCGTCGGCGGAACCTCGCTCGCCCGCGAGGCCCGGAGCATCGGAGGGGCCCTCGACGCGGGGGACATCGAGGGGGCACGGGCCCGGCTGCCGCATCTGTGCGGACGGGATCCGCAGGCGCTGGACGCGGACGGGATCGCGCGGGCGGTCGTGGAGTCCGTCGCCGAGAACACCTCCGACGCGGTCGTGGGGGCCCTGGTGTGGGGTGCCGTCGGCGGGGTGCCGGGACTCCTCGGGTTCCGGGCCGTGAACACGCTGGACGCGATGGTCGGCCACAAGTCTCCCAAGTACCGCCGCTACGGCTGGGCTTCCGCCCGGCTCGACGACCTGGCCGGCTGGCCGGGGGCCCGGCTGACCGCCGTGCTCGCCGCAGTCGCCGGGGGCGATCCCCGGGGTGCCGTACGAGCCTGGCGCGCCGACGCCGCGCAGCACCCGAGCCCCAACGCCGGTCCCGTGGAGGCCTCGTTCGCGGGGGCGCTCGGGGTGCGGCTCGGGGGGACCCTGTCGTACGGCGGGCGGGTCGAGCACCGGCCCGTGCTCAACAAGTCCGGGCGGGCCGTCGAAACCGCCGACATCGAGCGGGCCGTACGGCTGTCGCAGCGCGTCGGCTGGCTCGCGCTCGGCGTCTGTGCCGCCGCGCGCCGTATCGCGAAGGGGCGTACGTCATGACGGGCGGGGGGCTTCTCGTCGCCGGCACCACCTCCGACGCCGGCAAGAGCGTCGTCACGGCCGGGATCTGCCGCTGGCTGGTCCGGCAGGGGGTGAAGGTCGCGCCGTTCAAGGCGCAGAACATGTCGCTGAACTCGTTCGTCACGCGCGAGGGCGCGGAGATCGGGCGGGCGCAGGCCATGCAGGCGCAGGCCTGCCGGGTCGAGCCGACCGCGCTCATGAATCCGGTGCTGCTCAAGCCCGGTGGCGAGCAGAGCAGTCAGGTCGTGCTGCTGGGCAAGCCGGTGGGTGAGCTGAGCGCACGCGGGTACCACGGCGGGCGGCAGCAGCGGCTGCTCGGAACCGTGCTGGACTGTCTCGCCGAGTTGCGGGGCACGTATGACGCGGTGATCTGTGAGGGGGCCGGCTCTCCGGCCGAGATCAATCTGCGCCGGACCGACATCGTCAACATGGGCATCGCCCGCAATGCCGGACTCCCCGTCCTCGTCGTCGGCGACATCGACCGCGGCGGCGTCTTCGCCTCGTTCTTCGGGACCGTCGCGCTGCTGTCCCGTCAGGACCAGGAGCTGATCGCCGGGTTCCTCGTCAACAAGTTCCGCGGCGACGTCTCGCTCCTCGAACCCGGCCTCGACATGCTGCACGACCTCACCGGGCGGCGGACGTACGGCGTCCTGCCCTTCCGGCACGGGCTCGGCATCGACGAGGAGGACGGGCTGCGGGTCTCCCTGCGGGGCACGGTACGGGAGTCGAACGTCGCCCCGCCCGTCGGCGAGGACGTGCTGCGGGTCGCCGTCTGTGCCGTCCCCCTCATGTCCAACTTCACCGACGTGGACGCGCTCGCCGCCGAACCGGGCGTCGTCGTACGGTTCGTGGACCGGCCGGAGGAGCTGGCCGACGCGGATCTCGTCATCGTCCCCGGGACCCGGGGGACGGTTCGGGCGCTGGAGTGGCTGCGGGAGCGGGGGCTCGCGGACGCCCTGGTCCGCCGGGCCGCCGAAGGACGGCCCGTCCTCGGCATCTGCGGCGGCTTCCAGGTCCTCGGCGAGCACATCGAGGACGACGTCGAGAGCCGGCGCGGACAGGTCGAGGGGCTCGGGGTGCTGCCCGTCCGGGTGCGGTTCGCCCGGGAGAAGACCCTCACCCGGCCGGCCGGCGAGGCGCTCGGGGAGCCGGTGGAGGGGTACGAGATCCACCACGGCGTCGCCGAAGTGACCGGGGGCGAGCCCTTCTTGGACGGCTGCCGGGTCGGCCGGACCTGGGGCACGCACTGGCACGGCTCACTGGAGTCGGACGGTTTCCGACGGGCGTTCCTGCGCGAGGTGGCGGCCGCCGCGGGCCGCCGGTTCGTGCCGGCGCCGGACACGTCGTTCGCCGCGCTGCGCGAGGAGCAGCTCGACCGGCTCGGCGATCTGATCGAACAGCACGCGGACACGGACGCGCTGTGGCGGCTCATCGAGTCCGGCGCGCCGCAAGGACTGCCTTTCATTCCACCGGGAGCGCCCGCATGAGCACAGTGTTGTTGTTGTCGACCGCCGACACGGACCTGCTGGCGGCCCGGGCCGCCTCCGGGGCCGACTACCGCATCGGCAACCCGACCCGCGTGGACGTCGAGACCGAGCTGCCCGCGCTGCTCGACGGAGCCGACCTCGCCGTCGTCCGGCTGCTGGGCGGCAAGCGGGCCTGGGAGGACGGGCTCGCGGCGCTGAAGGCGTCCGGTGTCCCGACCGTCCTGCTGGGCGGCGAGGCCGTTCCCGACGCCGAGTTGATGGCCGAGTCGTCCGTCCCGGCCGGTGTGGTCGCCGAGGCGCTGAAGTACCTCGTCGAGGGCGGACCGGCCAACCTCACCGAGCTGGCCCGGTTCCTCTCCGACACCGTGCTGCTGACCGGCGAGGGGTTCGTCGAGCCGCAGAAGATGCCGGAGTACGGCGTCCACGGCGACCGTACGCTCCAGGAGGGCCGCCCGACCGTGGGCGTGCTCTTCTACCGGGCCCATGAGCTCAGCGGCAACACCGCGTTCGTGGACACCCTGTGCGACGCGATCGAGGCGCACGGCGCCAACGCGCTTCCCGTGTACTGCGGTTCGCTGCGCGGCGCGGACTCCGAGCTGTACGAGATCCTCGGCCGGGCGGACGCCCTGGTCGCCACCGTGCTCGCCGCCGGCGGCACGCACGCCTCACAGGCCTCGGCGGGCGGCGACGAGGAGGCGTGGGACATCGGGGCGCTCGCCGACCTCGACGTGCCGGTGCTGCAAGGACTCTGCCTGACGTCGTCCCGGGCCGCCTGGGACGAGTCCGACGCCGCCCTCTCCCCCATGGACGCGGCGATGCAGGTCGCGATCCCGGAGTTCGACGGCCGTCTGATCACCGTGCCGTTCTCCTTCAAGGAGCAGGGCCCGGACGACGTGCCGGTGTACGTGGCCGACCCGGAGCGGGCCGGGCGCGTCGCCGGGATCGCCGTACGGCACGCCCGGCTGCGGCACAAGCCGAACGCCGACAAGAAGCTCGCGCTCGTGTTCACCGCCTACCCGACCAAGCACTCGCGCGTCGGCAACGCGGTCGGCCTGGACACGCCGGCGTCGGCGGTGCGGGTGCTGGACGCGCTGAAGGCGGCCGGGTACGGGCTGACCGAGTACCCCGACAACGGCGACGAGCTGATCCACCGGCTCATCGAGGCCGGCGGGCACGACGTCGAGTGGCTGACCGAGGACCAGCTGGCGTCTGCGCCCGCGCGCGTGCCGCTCGCCGACTACCAGGCGTGGTTCGACAAGCTCGACCCGGCACTGCGGGAGGCGATGACCGAGGCGTGGGGCGAGCCGCCGGGCTCGCTCTACGTCGACGGGGACGACATCGTGCTGGCCTCCCTGCAGTTCGGGAACGTCGTCGTGATGATCCAGCCGCCGCGCGGCTTCGGCGAGAACCCGATCGCGATCTACCACGACCCGGACATGCCGCCGTCGCACCACTACATGGCGGCCTACCGCTGGCTGGAGAACTCGTTCGGCGCGGACGCCGTCGTGCACATGGGCAAGCACGGCACGATGGAGTGGCTGCCGGGCAAGGGCCTCGGTCTGAGCGGCGGTTGCGCCCCGGACGCGGTGCTCGGCGACCTGCCGCTGATCTACCCGTTCATCGTCAACGACCCCGGCGAGGGCACCCAGGCCAAGCGGCGCGGGCACGCCACGGTCGTCGACCACCTCGTGCCGCCGATGGCCCGTGCGGACACCTACGGCGACCTCGCCAAGCTGGAGCAGCTCCTCGACGAGTACGCGCTCGTGTCCGACCTGGACCCGACGAAGGCGCCCGCCGTGCGCGCGCAGATCTGGACGCTGGTCAAGGCGGCCGAGCTCCATCACGACCTGCATGTCGAGGACCAGCCGGACGACGACGACTTCGACGAGTTCGTCATGCACATCGACGGCTATCTGTGCGAGATCAAGGACGTGCAGATCCGGGACGGACTGCACATCCTGGGCGGCGGGCCGGCCGGTGAGGCGCGGGTCAATCTCGTGCTGGCCGTGCTGCGCGCCTCGCAGGTGTGGGGTGGGCAGGCGAACGCGCTGCCGGGGCTGCGGGCGTCCTTCGCGGCCCATTTCGGCCTGGTCGAGAAGGAGTTGCTCGCCGAGCCGGGGGCGCCGGTGAAGGTGCCGGTGGAGCTGACCGACCTCGTCGAGGGGCCGTCGCGTACCGCCGCCGACGCGATCGATCTGCTGGAGCAGCTGTGCCGGCGGGTCGCGGAGGGGATGGAGGCGCGGGACTGGGATGTCTCGCTCGTCCCGGCCGTGCTGCGTGGCGTGCTCGGTGTCGAACTCCCCGACGGTGTCGCCGTGCTGGAGTTCGCCTGCGCCGAGGTGGTGCCGCGTCTCGCGAGGACCACCGACGAGATCGACCACATTCTCCGGGCGCTGAACGGTGGTTACGTCCCCGCCGGTCCGTCGGGTTCGCCGACGCGCGGTCTGGTCAACGTGCTGCCGACCGGGCGGAACTTCTACTCGGTCGACCCCAAGGCCATTCCGTCCCGGTTGAGCTGGGAGGTCGGGCAGTCGCTCGCGGAGTCGCTGGTGCAGCGGTATCTGCAGGACACCGGTGAGTATCCGAAGTCCGTCGGCCTCACGGTCTGGGGTACGTCGGCGATGCGTACGCAGGGCGACGACATCGCGGAGATCCTGGCACTGCTGGGGTGCCGTCCGGTGTGGGACGAGGCGTCGCGGCGGGTGACCGGTTTCGAGATCGTTCCGCTCACCGAACTCGGCCGTCCCCGCATCGACGTCACAGTCCGCATCTCCGGCTTCTTCCGGGACGCGTTCCCGCACGTGGTCGGCCTGATCGACGACGCCGTGCGCAAGGTCGCCGAGCTGGACGAGCCCGCCGACCGGAACTACGTGAAGGCGCACGCCGACGAGGACACCGCCGGGCACGGCGACCGGCGCAGGGCCACGGCCCGGATCTTCGGCTCGAAGCCGGGTGCCTACGGCGCCGGACTGCTGCCGCTGATCGACGCCCGCAACTGGCGCAGCGACGCCGACCTGGCCGAGGTGTACGCCGTCTGGGGCGGCTACGCCTACGGGCGCGGGCTCGACGGGCGGGCGGCGCGCGGTGACATGGAGACGGCGTTCAAGCGGATCAATGTCGCCGCGAAGAACGTCGACACCCGCGAGCACGACCTCGTCGACGCCGACGACTACTTCCAGTACCACGGCGGCATGGTCGCCATGGTGCGGCACCTGACGGGCGCCAACCCCGAGGCGTACGTGGGCGACAGCGCCACCCCCGACCAGGTGAGGACGCGCACGCTCGGCGAGGAGACCCACCGCGTCTTCCGCGCCCGGGTGGTCAACCCGCGCTGGATGGCGGCCATGCGCCGGCACGGCTACAAGGGCGCCTTCGAGATGGCGGCGACCGTGGACTACCTGTTCGGCTACGACGCCACGGCGGGCGTGGTCGACGACTGGATGTACGAGAAGCTCAGCGCGGAGTACGTCTTCGACGCCGAGAACCGGGACTTCATGAAGAAGTCCAACCCGTGGGCGCTGCGCGGCATCACCGAGCGGCTCCTGGAGGCCGCCGACCGCGGGCTGTGGGCCGAGCCGGACGCCGACACGCTGGAGCGGCTGCGCGCCACCTACCTGGAGCTGGAAGGCGACTTGGAGGGCGACGAGAAGTGAGCACCCCCTTCCCCTTTACGGCCGTTGTCGGCCAGGACGACCTGCGGCTCGCGCTGCTGCTGAACGCCGTGTCGCCGGCGGTCGGCGGTGTGCTGGTGCGCGGCGAGAAGGGCACGGCCAAGTCGACGGCCGTACGGGCGCTCTCGGCGCTGATGCCCGAGGTCCCGGTGGTCCCGGGCTGCCGCTTCTCCTGCGACCCGGGCGCCCCCGACCCCGCGTGCCCCGACGGGCCGCACGAGGCGGGTGCCGGCTCGCGTCGCCCCGCCCGCATGGTCGAACTCCCCGTCGGCGCCTCCGAGGACCGGCTGGTCGGCGCCCTGGACATCGAGCGCGCGCTCGCCGAGGGCGTCAAGGCCTTCGAGCCGGGTCTCCTCGCCGACGCCCACCGCGGCATCCTGTACGTCGACGAGGTCAACCTCCTCCACGACCACCTGGTCGACCTGCTGCTGGACGCGGCGGCGATGGGCGCGTCGTACGTCGAACGCGAGGGTGTCTCCGTCCGGCACGCCGCCCGCTTCCTGCTCGTCGGCACCATGAACCCCGAGGAGGGTGAGCTGCGGCCGCAGTTGCTCGACCGGTTCGGGCTGACGGTCGAGGTCGCGGCCTCGCGGGAGCCCGACCAGCGGGTGGAGGTCGTACGGCGCAGGCTCGCCTACGACGACGATCCGGCCGGGTTCGCGGCCCGGTGGGCGGACGAGGAGACGGCCGTACGTCAACGCATCGTCGCGGCACGGGAGTTGCTGCCGTCGGTGCGGCTGGGTGACGGGGCGCTCAGGCAGATCGCGGCGACCTGCGCCGCGTTCGAGGTGGACGGCATGCGGGCCGACATCGTGATGGCGCGTACGGCCACCGCGCTGGCCGCGTGGGCCGGGCGGACCGATGTGCTAGCCGAGGACGTCCGGCAGGCGGCGCTGCTCGCGCTGCCGCACCGCAGGCGCCGCAACCCCTTCGACGCGCCGGGCCTCGACGAGGACAAGCTCGACGAGACGCTGGAGGAGTTCTCCGGTGACGGTGAGGGCGACGAGGATCCCGACCCCGACGGGCCCGGTGGGGGTGGCGGACAGCCGCCGTCCGAGGGGCCGCGGGGCGACGGGGGTTCGGGTGCGCGTCCGGAGGCCGGTGAGGACGGGGAACCGCAGGCCTCCGGAGCCGGCGAGCAGACGCCCGTGCGGGCCTCCGAACCCTTTCGTACGAAGGTGCTGAGCGTGCCGGGCATCGGTGAGGGTGCCGCCGGGCGGCGTTCGCGGGCGCGGACCGAACACGGGCGGACCACCGGGGCCCGGCGGCCCCGGGGGGCGCTCACCAAGCTGCACCTGGCGGCCACCGTGCAGGCGGCGGCCCCGCATCAGCGGGCCCGGGGCCGGTCGGGGCGCGGGCTGGTGGTGCGCCGGGACGATCTGCGGCAGGCCGTGCGGGAGGGGCGCGAGGGGAACCTCGTGCTGTTCGTCGTGGACGCGTCCGGGTCGATGGCGGCCCGGCAGCGGATGAGCGCGGTGAAGGGCGCCGTGCTGTCGCTGCTGCTGGACGCCTATCAGCGGCGGGACAAGGTGGGCCTGGTGACGTTCCGGGGGTCGGCCGCCGATGTGGCGCTGCCGCCGACCTCGTCCGTGGACGCGGCGGCGGCCCGGCTGGAGTCGCTGCCGACGGGTGGGCGCACGCCGCTCGCGGCGGGGCTGTTGAAGGCGCACGAGGTGCTGCGGGTCGAGCGGCTGCGGGACCCGGCCCGGCGGGCGCTCGTCGTCGTGGTGACCGACGGACGGGCCACGGGTGGCCCGGAGCCGGTGGCGCTCGCGGGGCGGGCGGCCCGGCTGCTGGCGGCCGAGGAGGTCGCCTCCGTGGTGGTGGACTGCGAGTCGGGGCCCGTGCGGCTGGGGCTCGCGGGGCAGCTCGCGGGTGAGCTGGGCGGTACGGCGGTGACGCTGGACGAGCTGCGGGCGGACTCGATCGCCGGACTGGTGAAGGACGTACAGAGGAGGGCCGCGTAATGCCTCAGGGACAGCCGAGTGTCGTACCGGACGACGGGCTGACGACTCGTCAGCGGCGTAACCGGCCGCTGGTGGTCGTGCACACGGGCATCGGGAAGGGCAAGTCGACCGCCGCGTTCGGGCTCGCGCTGCGGGCCTGGAACCAGGGATGGCCCATCGGGGTGTTCCAGTTCGTGAAGTCGGCCAAGTGGAAGGTCGGCGAGGAGAACGCGCTGCGCGTGCTCGGTGCCAGCGGTGAGGGCGGGTCCGTCGACTGGCACAAGATGGGCGAGGGCTGGTCCTGGGTGCAGCGGGACATCCAGGGTGACAACTCGACCAACGAGGAGAAGGCCCGGGAGGGCTGGGAGCAGGTCAAGCGGGACCTGGCTGCCGAGACGTACCGTCTGTACGTCCTGGACGAGTTCGCGTACCCCATGCACTGGGGGTGGATCGACACCGACGAGGTGATCGACGTGCTGCGCGACCGGCCCGGCACCCAGCATGTGGTGATCACCGGGCGCAACGCGCCCGAGAAGCTGGTCGGCTTCGCCGATCTCGTGACCGACATGTCCAAGGTCAAGCATCCGATGGACGCGGGCCAGAAGGGCCAGAGAGGCATCGAGTGGTGATGCCTTCCGTCCCTCGGCTGGTCATCGCCGCGCCGGCCTCCGGCAGCGGCAAGACCACCGTCGCCACGGGGTTGATGGCCGCGTTCGCCGCGCGGGGGCTCGCCGTGTCCCCGCACAAGGTCGGGCCGGACTACATCGACCCCGGGTATCACGCGCTCGCGAGCGGGCGGGTGGGACGGAATCTCGACGCGTACCTGTGCGGGCCCGGGCTGGTCGGGCCGTTGTTCCTGCACGGGGCGCGTGGATGTGATGTCGCGGTCGTCGAGGGGGTCATGGGCCTGTACGACGGTGCCGCGGGCGAGGGTGAGCTGGCCTCCACCGCGCAGGTCGCCAAGCTGCTGCGGGCGCCGGTCGTGCTCGTCGTGGACGCCTCGTCGCAGTCGCGGTCCGTGGCGGCGCTGGTGCACGGGTTCGCCTCCTGGGATCCGCAGGTGCGGGTCGGGGGCGTGATCCTGAACAAGGTCGCCTCGGACCGGCACGAGGAGTTGCTGCGGGAGGCGTTGGACTCGGCCGGGGTGCCGGTGCTGGGGGTGCTGCGGCGGGTGGCGCAGGTGGACACGCCCTCGCGGCATCTCGGGCTGGTGCCGGTCGCCGAGCGGCGCGCTGCCGCCGTGGAGGCCGTGGCGGCGATGGCTGCCCAGGTTGCCGACGGGTGCGATCTGGATGCGCTGATGGCGCTGGCTCGGAGTGCGGGTGCGTTGTCGTGTGCGGCTTGGGATGCGGCTGAGGCATCGGCCCTGAGCGGGCCTCGTCCTCAATCGCCGGACAGGCCGAATGACGCCGGCCGGCGCTCAAGAGTGCGGGTTGCCATTTCCGGTGGCCCCGCCTTCACCTTCTCCTACGCCGAGCACGCCGAGTTGCTCACCGCCGCCGGGGCCGAAGTCGTGCCCTTCGATCCGGTGCGCGACGAACAACTCCCCGACGGCACACGCGGGTTGGTCATCGGCGGCGGTTTCCCCGAGGTGTACGGCGCCGAGCTGTCCGCCAATGAGCCGCTGCGCAAGGCCGTCGCCGCCCTCGCGGAGGCCGGCGCTCCCGTCGCCGCCGAGTGTGCCGGGCTGCTCTATCTGTGCCGTGAGCTGGACGGGCGGCCCATGTGCGGGGTGCTCGACGCGAGCGCCCGGATGAGCGAGCGGCTCACCCTCGGGTACCGGGACGCGGTCGCCGTCGGCGACAGTTCCCTCGCCGTCGCCGGGACGCGCATGCGGGGGCACGAGTTTCATCGGACGGTCGTCGAGCCCGGCTCGGGGGCGTCTCCCGCCTGGGGGGTCAGGACTCCCCGGCGCCGGGTCGAAGGTTTCGTACAGCAGGGCGTGCACGCGAGTTATCTGCACACGCACTGGGCGTCGCAGCCCGGTGTCGCCCGTCGGTTCGTGGAGAGGTGCCGGACGTCATGAGCAGCAGCAGGTTGATCGGAGTGGGTGTCGGTCCCGGCGACCCGGAGCTGGTGACCGTCAAGGGCGTCAACGCGCTGCGCGCCGCCGATGTCGTCGTCGTACCCGTCATGGATACGGGGGAACGGGGGCGGGCGGAGGCGACCGTGCTGCACTACGTGCCCGAGGAGAAGGTCGTCCGGGTGGTGTTCGCCCTGAACGAGCGGACCGACCGGGGTCGGCGCGAGGCCGCCTGGGACGCGGCGGGTGAGCGGGTCGCCCAGCTGCTGGCGCAGCATGGCGTGGTCGCCTTCGCGACCATCGGTGACCCCAACGTCTATTCGACCTTCACCTATCTCGCCCAGACCATCGGCGAGCTGGCGCCCGGCACCGTCGTGGAGACCGTGCCCGGCATCACCGCGATGCAGGACCTCGCCGCGCGCTCCGGCGCCGTGCTCACCGAGGGGACCGAGCCGCTCACGCTCGTGCCCGTCACCGCCGGATCGGCCGTGCTCAAGGACGCGCTCGCCGGGCCCGGCACCGTCGTCGCCTACAAGTTCGGGCGGCAGGCGGCCGAGGTCGCCGAGGCGCTGCGGGAGACCGGGCGGATCGACGGCGCGGTGTGGGGGTCGGCGCTGGGGCTGGCGGAGGAGTCCATCCGGCCGGCCGCCGAACTCGACGACGCGCCCCTGCCCTACCTGTCGACGCTCATCGCACCCGCCCGGCGCGACGGCGGGCGCGGCGGCAAGCTCTGACGCACCGCCCCCACACCCACCCATCCCCCGCGACCCCTGTAGGAGAGGACCGATCCCCATGGCCGATGCCCCCACCGGCAAGGTGACCTTCGTCGGTGCCGGCCCCGGCGCCGCCGATCTGCTGACGTTCCGTGCCGCGCGTGCCATCGCCGAGGCAGACATCGTGATCTGGGCGGCCAGCCTGGTCCAGGCGGAGGTCCTCGAACACGCCCGCGAGGACGCCGAGATCCTCGACTCGGCGGCGATGTCCCTGGAGGACGTGGTCGCCGTGTACGAGCGGGCCCGTGCCGAAGGCCTGCGCGTCGCCCGTATCCACTCCGGTGACCCCGCCCTGTGGGGCGGCACCCAGGAGCAGCTCGACCGGTGTGCCGCGCTCGGCATCGCCACGGAGGTCGTCCCGGGTGTCTCCGCGTTCTCCGCGGTCGCCGCGCTGGCGCAGCGGGAGCTGACCATCCCGGAGGTCGCGCAGTCCGTCGTGCTCACCCGGCTCGGTGGCGGCAAGACGCCGATGCCGCCCGGCGAGGAGGTGCGGGAGTTCGCCAAGCACGGCACGACCATGGCGATCTTCCTGTCGGCCGCCCGCAGTGGGCAGTTGGTGCGCGAGCTGCTGGAGGGCGGGTATCCGACGTCCACGCCGGTCGTCGTCGCCTACCAGGCGACCTGGCCGGAGGAGCTGGTGGTGAGGTGCACCATCGGGACGCTGGAGGAGACCGTCAAGGAGCACAAGCTCTGGAAGCACACCCTCTTCCTGGTCGGGCCGGCGCTCGACGCCCAAGGCACGCGCTCGCACCTGTACCACCCCGGTCACTTCCACGGGTACCGCAAGGCGGACCCGCAGGCGCGCAGGGCGCTGCGCGAGCGGGGAGCCAGTACGTGATCACCGTCGTCGGCACGGGGACGGGAGCGCCGCTTCCCGAGGAGGTCCTCGCCGGGGCCGAGCTGGTCGTCGGCGGACGGCGGCATCTGGACGCCGTACGGCTGCCCGACGGTGTGGATACGGTCGTGCTCGGGGCGCTGGCGCCCGCGCTCGACGCCATCGCCGAGTACGTCGGAAAAGACCGGCGCGTGGTCGTGCTGGCCTCCGGCGACCCGGGGTTCTTCGGGATCGTTCGGGCGCTGGCGGAGCGGTTCGGGGCGGAGCTGCTTCAGGTGCGGCCGGGGGTGTCCTCGGTCGCCTCGGCGTTCGCGCGGGCCGGGCTGACCTGGGACGACGCGGTCGTCGTCAGCGCGCACGGGCGGGAGCTGCGGACGGCCGTGAACGTGTGCCGGGCGCGGCCGAAGGTGGCCGTGCTGACCGGTCCGGGTGCCGGGCCCGCCGAGCTGGGCGCCGCGCTCGCCCGCAAGGACGGGACGCGGGTCCTCGTCGTCGCCTCCGCGCTGGGCTCCGCGGACGAGCGCGTCGAGCGGGTGACGCCCGCGGAGGCGGCCGCCCGGGACTGGGGCGCCGCCGTGAGCGTCGTGCTGTGCCTGGACCCGGCGCGGACGTCCGGTGGCGTGCGTACGGTCGCCGGAGCGGGGGTCGGACCCACCGGCTGGGCGCTGGACGAGGGCGAGTTCGCCCACCGGGACTCGATGATCACCAAGTTCGAGGTACGGGCGCTCGCGCTGGCCCGGCTCGGACCGCGCCTCGGCGATCTCGTCTGGGACGTCGGCGCGGGCTCCGGGTCCGTGGCCGTGGAGTGCGCGCGGCTCGGTGCCGCCGTCACCGCGGTCGAGAAGACCCGGGACGGAATCGAGCGGATCCGCGCCAACGCCGCCGCGCACGGTGTCGACGTCCATGTCGTGCACGGGGCGGCGCCCACCGTCCTGTCCGACCTCGACGATCCGGACGCCGTGTTCGTCGGGGGCGGGGGGCGCGAGCTGCCCGCCATCGTCACGGCGTGCGCGCGGCGCGCCCGGCGCTCGGTCGTCGTCGCCATGGCGGCGCTGGACCGGGTGCCGGCGGCGCGGGAGGCGCTGACCGGCGCCGGGTTCGACTGCGACGGAGTGCTGCTGCACTCGTCCCGGCTCGCTCCCCTGCCCGGGGATGTGACCCGGCTCGCGTCGACCAATCCGGTTTTCCTGTTGTGGGGTGTCAGAAAGCCCCTGGACCCAGAGGGAGTTGCCCAGTGATCGGCCTCATTTCCGCCACCGCGGCGGGGGCGGCGGCGCGGGACCGGCTGGCCGCGGCGTGGCCGGACCGCGTGCGCGTGTACGACGGGCCCGTCGGGGACGCCGTACGGCGGGCGTTCGCGGAGTGCGAGCAGCTCGTGTGCTTCCTGGCGACGGGGGCGGTCGTCCGGCTGATCGCCCCGCTGCTGGGTGACAAGGCGAGTGACCCGGGTGTGGTGTGCGTCGACGAGGGCGGGCGGTTCGCCGTGTCGCTGGTCGGCGGGCACGGCGGCGGCGCCAACGAACTCGCCCGCGAGGTCGGCGAGTCGCTGGGCGCGCAGCCCGTGGTGACGACGGCCACCGACGCCGTGGGGGTGCCCGGTCTGGACACGCTCGGGCTGCCGGTGGAGGGCGATGTCGCCGGGGTCTCGCGGGCGCTGCTCGACGGGGAGCCGGTGGCGCTGCGGGCCGAGGTGGTGTGGCCGCTGCCGCCGCTGCGCGTCGGCGCCGACGGCGCGTACACGGTCCGGCTCACGGACCGGCTGGTCGAGCCCGCCGAGCACGAGGTCGTCCTGCGTCCGCCGTCGCTCGTCGTCGGCGTCGGGGCGTCCAAGGGCGCGCCCGTCGACGAGGTGCTCGGCCTGATCGAGGGCGCGCTGGCCGACGCCGGCCTCGCGGCGGGCTCCGTCGCGGAACTCGCCACCGTCGACGCCAAGGCCGACGAGCCCGGCATCGTCGAGGCCGCGGCACGCCTGGGCGTCCCCCTCGTCACCCACGCGGCCGCCGCGCTGGCCGCCGTCGAGGTCCCCAACCCGTCCGCCGCGCCGCTGGCCGCCGTGGGCACCCCCTCGGTCGCCGAGGCCGCCGCGCTGGTGGGCGGCGGTGAACTCCTCGTCCCCAAGCGCAAGTCCGCGGCGAACCCCGCCATGGCGACCTGTGCCGTGGTACGGCGGCCTGGGCGCGGGCGGCTCGCGGTGGTCGGGCTCGGGCCCGGTGCCCGTGACCTGCTGACGCCGCGCGCGAAGGCGGAGTTGCGGCGGGCCTCGGTGCTCGTCGGGCTCGACCAGTACGTCGACCAGATCCGTGATCTGCTGCGGCCCGGGACGCGGGTCCTCGAGTCGGGGCTCGGCGCCGAGGAGGAGCGGGCGCGGACGGCCGTGGCGGAGGCCCGCAAGGGCCAGGCGGTCGCGCTGATCGGCAGCGGCGACGCGGGGGTGTACGCGATGGCCTCCCCCGCGCTCGCCGAGGCGTCCGACGACATCGACGTGATCGGTGTGCCCGGGGTGACGGCGGCCCTCGCGGCCGCCGCGATCCTGGGCGCCCCGCTCGGGCACGACCATGTGTCGATCAGCCTCTCCGACCTGCACACGCCGTGGGAGGTCATCGAGCGGCGGGTGCGCGCGGCGGCGGAGGCGGACCTCGTGGTCACCTTCTACAACCCCCGTTCCCGGGGCCGCGACTGGCAGTTGCCGAAGGCGCTGGCGATCCTCGCCGAGCACCGCGCGCCGACGACGCCGGTCGGTGTCGTACGCAACGCGTCGCGGCCGGACGAGTCCGGTCGGCTCACGACACTGGCCGCCCTGGACCCGGCGACGGTCGACATGATGACGGTCGTGACCGTCGGCAACACGGCGACCCGGGACATCGCGGGCCGCATGGTGACGCCGCGCGGCTACCGCTGGCAGGCATCGCGGGAGGAGGCGAAGTGAACCGCGTCGTCCATCCGATCGAGGAGGAGTCCTACCGGCGGCTGCGCGCCCGGCTGGACACCTCGCACTTCCCGCCGCTGACCCGGGCCGTGGTGGAGCGGGTCATCCACTCCGCCGCCGACCTCGACTACGCCACCGACCTCATCATGGACGAGGAGGCCCTCGAGAAGGCGCACGCGGCGCTGCACTCCGGGGCGCCCGTGGTCGTCGACGTCGAGATGGTGGCGGCCGGGATCACCCGGCGGGAGACCGTGTGCCGACTCCGGGACGCCGTGGCCGGCCCGGGTCTGACCCGTTCGGCACACGCGATCCGGCTCGCCTACGAGCAGGTCGGCCCCGGTGCGCTGTGGGTGATCGGCAACGCCCCGACCGCCCTGGAGGAGTTGCTCACCCTGGACGCCTCCCCGGTGCTCGTCATCGGCCTGCCCGTCGGCTTCGTCGGCGCGGTCGAGTCCAAGGCCGCGCTGCGCGAGAGCGGGCTGCCCGCCGTGAGCAACGTGTCCGAGAAGGGCGGTTCGGCGGTCGCCTCCGCCGCGCTCAACGCTCTGCTGTACCACCCGTACCACCCGTACCACCCCGCTTCCCACACCGAGGAGAAATCGTGACCACCCCGCCGCCCGCCCTGCTCATCGCCGGTCACGGCACCCGGGACGAGGCCGGAGCCGAGGCGTTCCGCGACTTCGTACGGGAGCTGGGGCGCCGCCACCCCGAACTGCCCGTCGCGGGCGGCTTCATCGAGCTGTCCCCGCCGCCGCTGGGCGAGGCCGTCACGGAGCTGGTCGAGCGCGGGGTGCGGCGGTTCGCGGCGGTGCCGCTGATGCTGGTGTCCGCCGGGCACGCCAAGGGCGACATCCCGGCGGCGCTGGCCCGCGAGAAGGAGCGCCACCCCGGGATCTCCTACACCTACGGCCGCCCCCTCGGCCCGCATCCGTCGCTGCTGTCGGTCCTGGAGCGGCGGCTGGACGAGGCGCTGGGCGCCGAGGGGCGCAGGCCCGGTGACCGGGCCGACGTCACCGTGCTCCTGGTCGGGCGCGGCTCGACCGACCCGGACGCCAACGCCGAGGTGCACAAGGCGGCGCGGCTGCTGTGGGAGGGCCGCGGATACGCGGGCGTGGAGACGGCGTTCGTGTCGCTGGCCGCGCCGGACGTGCCGAGCGGGCTCGACCGGTGCGTGCGGCTGGGCGCGCGGAAGATCGTCGTCCTGCCGTACTTCCTGTTCACCGGCATCCTGCCGGACCGGGTGCGGCACCAGACGGAGGGCTGGGCGGCGGCCCACCCGGAGGTCGAGGTCCTCTCCGCGGACGTCATCGGACCGGAGCCCGAGCTGCTCGACCTCGTGATGGAGCGGTACGAGGAGGCCGTGAAGGGCGATCTGCGGATGAACTGCGACTCGTGCGTGTACCGCATCGCGCTGCCCGGCTTCGAGGACAAGGTCGGCGTGCCGCAGCAGCCGCACTTCCACCCGGACGACGACGACCACCACCACGGACACGGCCACGGTCACCACCACGGCGCCCACTCCCATGCCCACTGAGGCGCCCGACCTTCGCCACCACGGCGACGCCGAGGTCCGCGACGACGGCTCGCGGCTGGTCGACCTCGCCGTGAACGTCCGCGCGGACACACCGCCCGCGTGGCTGCGCGAGCACGTCGCCGCGTCGCTGGGCTCCCTCGCGGCCTACCCGGACGGGCGGGCCGCGCGGGCGGCGGTGGCGGCGCGGCACGGGCTGCCGGTGGACCGGGTGTTGCTGACGGCGGGCGCGGCGGAGGCCTTTGTGCTGCTGGCCCGCGCCCTGAAGGTGCGTCAGCCGGTGGTCGTGCACCCGCAGTTCACGGAGCCGGAGGCGGCGCTGCGGGACGCGGGGCACACGGTCGACCGGGTACTGCTGCGGGCGGAGGACGGCTTCCGGCTCGATCCGTCGGCGGTCCCCGAGGAGGCCGACCTGGTGGTGGTCGGCAATCCGACGAACCCGACCTCGGTGCTGCACCCGGCCGCGTCCCTCGTCGAACTCGCCCGCCCCGGGCGGACGCTGGTGGTGGACGAGGCGTTCATGGACGCGGTCCCGGGTGAGCGGGAGGCGCTGGCGGGGCGCACGGACGTGCCCGGCCTGGTGGTGCTGCGCAGCCTGACCAAGACCTGGGGGCTGGCCGGTCTGCGGATCGGCTACGTCCTCGCCGACCCGCAGACCGTCGCCGCCCTGGAGACCGCCCAGCCCCTGTGGCCGGTCTCCACGCCCGCGCTCGCCGCCGCCGAGGCCTGCGTCTCCCCGCGGGCGCTCGCGGAGGCCGCTCACGCGGCCCACCGCGTCGCCGCCGACCGGGCGCATCTCGTCGCCGGGCTGGCCGAGTTCGCCCCGGCCGGTCTCCGGGTCGTCGCGCCGGCCGAGGGTCCCTTCGTCCTCGTACGGCTGCCGGGGGCCACCGCCGTGCGGCGGCATCTGCGCGAGCTCGGTTTCGCCGTCCGCCGCGGGGACACCTTCCCCGGGCTGGGCGAGGAGTGGCTGCGGCTGGCGGTGCGGGACCGGGAGACGACCGGCCGGTTCCTGCGGGCGCTCGGGCAGGCGGTGGACCGGGCGGCCTGAGCCGGGCGCCGGTCCGCGCTCGCGCCCTCGGTCAGCTCCGGCCGCGCCGCGCGACGGCCACCGCCCCGCCGCCCGCGAGGAGCAGGACGAGGGCGCCGCCCGCGAGGTACGGCGTCATGGAGTTGCCGCCGGTCTCGGCGAGGCCCTCGTCGGCGGGCTCGCCCTGTGGCTCGACGTCGCCGGCCGGCTCGGTGCCCGGCTCGGCCTGCTGCGCTGGCTCGGCCGGGGTCTCGCAGGTCGCCTCCGCCAGGGTCAGGGTGCCCTCGACCTCGGCGACGTTCAGCTTCAACGGGTTGACGGAGACCTTGAGTTCGAGGGCGGTGGCGGCGGCCGTGCGTGAGGTCTGCTCCGTCCTGGAGTAGTCGATCCGCACCTCGCCCACGCCGGGCACGTCGACGTTCGTGGTGCCGCCGGCGGTGAGCGTGACCTTCTTGCCCAGCACGGTGATGTCACCGAGCAGGTTGGAGGAGGCGGTGGGCTCCTTCCCCGCCTCACAGGTCGCCTTGGAGGTGACCTCGCCGACCTCGATGAGGGAGAGCAGCGGCAGACCGGGGACGTGGACCTTGGCGTGGGCGAGGTTGGTGTACCCCTCGGCCTTGCCGTCCTCGACGGTCGCCTTGGACTGGGCGACCTGGGCGCTCAGCACGCTGAACGGCTCGCCGCCGTCGACCCCGTTCAACTGGGCGGCCAGCGTGGTCTTCTCGGCGCTCTGCGGCGCCTGCACCTCGTTCAGGGAGACCGCGAGCGGGACGTTCACGGTCTTGTTGAGCAGGGAGACGTCGAGCCCGGTGCGCAGCACGACGGCGCTCGCACGCCCTTCGTCACCGGTCGCGTGCGCGGGGCTCGCGACGCCCAGGACCGCGGGAGCGGCGGTCAGGGCGGTGGCCGTCGCGACGGTGGCGAGACGGCGTGCGGGCATGCGGAAGTTCTTGCCGTTCAAGGTGGGGACCCCCAGAGAGGACTTGCTCGGGACCCGGCAAGAATCGCGCACTGAGAGTGAAGAGTCAGCAGTCCGTCGGGGTTTCACTCCAACGTGACTTTCCCGTGAATCTTTTCGATTCAGGCGGCACGGGTGTTCCTCAAAGCCACCGCTGTACCCCCATTCGTGCGAGCGCCCGCGTCGGCACCGCGGCGCGGACGCGGGCGTGCACGGCATGTCGGCGCTGACGGACGGTCACAGTCCGTCAGCTAGCCGACCACCCGCCCGTTCAGGACGATCCGCCGGGGCGCCGCCAGCACGCGCACGTCCTCGCGTGGGTCGGACTCGTAGACGACGAGGTCGGCCGGGGCGCCCTCGTCCAGGCCGGGCCGGCCGAGCCAGGTGCGGGCCGTCCAGGTCGTCGCCGCGAGGGCGTCGGTGGCGGGGATGCCGGCGGTGACCAGTTCGGCGACCTCGGCCGCCACGAGGCCGTGCGGCAGGGTGCCGCCCGCGTCGGTGCCGACGAAGACGGGGATGCCGGCGTCGAAGGCGGAGCGGACGGTGTCGTAGCGGCGGTCGTACAGCCGGCGCATGTGGTCCGACCAGCGCGGGAACTTGGACTGACCGCCGTCGGCGAGCTTGGGGAAGGTCGCGATGTTGACGAGGGTGGGGACGATGGCCACCCCGCGCTCGGCGAACAGCGGGATCAGGTCGTCCGTCAGGCCGGTCGCGTGCTCGACGCAGTCGATGCCCGCCTCGACCAGGTCCCTCAGCGAGCTCTCCGCGAAGCAGTGCGCGGTGACCCGGGCACCCAGCCGGTGCGCCTCCGCGATGCCCGCTTCCACCGCCTCGCGCGGCCAGGTGGGCGCCAGGTCCCCGAGGTCGCGGTCGATCCAGTCGCCGACCAGCTTGACCCAGCCGTCGCCGCGCCGGGCCTCCTGGGCGACGTAGGCGACCAGGTCCTCCGGCTCGATCTCGTGGGCGTAGCCACGGATGTAGCGGCGGGTGCGGGCGATGTGCCGGCCCGCCCTGATGATCTTCGGCAGGTCCTCGCGGTCGTCGACCCAGCGGGTGTCGGAGGGCGAGCCGGCGTCACGGATCAGCAGGGTGCCGGCCTCGCGGTCGGTCAGTGCCTGCTTCTCGGCGATGTCGTCGTCGACGGGGCCGTGCGCGCCGAGCCCGACATGGCAGTGCGCGTCGACGAGGCCGGGCAGGGCCCAGCCCTCGACGGTACGGATGTCGCGGGCGCCGACGGGACGGTCGTACGAGATCCGTCCGCCGACCACCCACAGCTCGTCCCGGACGTCGTCCGGGCCGGCGAGGACCCGGCCCTTCACGTGCAGCACCGCGCGTTCGCTCATGACTGCACCCTATTGAATCCTCCTCTCCCTGAAGGGAGAGGATTCCTGGCTCAGGCAGCCTCCGGGAGCAGCGCTCCCGGAGGACTTACGCCCTCGACACCAGCCGGGTTGAGACCAGCCCGGATGAGCATCACACGTGCGGAGTTCTTGTCTCGTTTGCTCACTGTTCCGCATGCGGTGCAGGTGTAGGTGCGTTCACCCAGCGGCAGTGCGTGCTTGGCTCTCGCTCCGCACTGTGCGCAGTCCATCGTGGTGTGCGCGGCATGTACCAGGTGCACGGCCCGTCCGTGCTTGCGGCCCATCTCGATCAGGGCCGTTTTTGTGGCGCCGATGGCGGCGTCAGCGGCCTTCTTGGCCATGGTGGTTCTGGCAAGGAACTTCGGCTTGAAGTCCTCGACGGCCAGGGTGTCGTGGTCGGTCACAACGCGCTTGGCCCATTTGCGTCCGGTGTCCTGCCGCTGCCGTGCGATCTTCGCGTAGCTCTTCGCCCGCCACGTTCTCGCCTCGCGATAGCCCTTCGATTCGGCGTGGCCCTTCTTCGGTTTGCGGCGGGCCATCATTCGGTCGTACCGGGTCAGCTTCTCCTTGGCCTTCTTCCCGTGCTGGGCATGGGGCAGGTCGTGGGCGTCGGAGGTGTGGTCGCGGTCTCCGTCACGCCCCAGTCGATGCCGATCACCGCACCGGTTTGCGGCAGTGGTTCGACGGGTGCGGGAACCACGAAGGACGCATACCAGCAGCCGAGGCTGTCCTGATAGACACGGACGCTGGAGGGGTCGGCAGGAAGGTCACGGGACCACACCACCGTCAGGATGACCCCGCCCGCCAGGTGCAGTTGTCCGTCTTTCGCGTTGCGTCTTCCCGAAGACCTCCACGCCCAGCTCACCGCTCAGGCGGCTGCGGACCGGCGGTCCATCAACTCCGAGATCCTGCACCTGCTTGAGGTCGGTCTCGCCGCCGCGTCTTCCGGTACGCCTGATCGCCCTGGCGGCGATCAGGCCCGCCCTGCCCCGCTACGCGGGAAGCCGGATTCCTCCCCGGCCTGACTGCCGGAGCATTCTCCGGTTGCCAGCTGAGCCGTCAGTCGCCCTTGCCCACCTGGTCGGAGGTCTCCTCCTCGACCTCGGCCATCGCGGGATCCAGCAGCCGCGACAGGAAGTGGCGGGTGCGTTCGTGCCGGGGGCTGCCGATGACCTGGTCGGGGGCGCCGTCCTCGACGATCACCCCGCCGTCCATGAAGACGACCCGGTCGGCGACCTCGCGCGCGAAGGTCATCTCGTGGGTGACGACCATCATCGTCATGCCCTCGTTCGCGAGCATGCGCATCACCGCCAGGACGTCCCCGACCAGCTCGGGGTCGAGCGCGGAGGTCGGCTCGTCGAAGAGCATCACCTGGGGGCCCATGGCGAGGGCGCGGGCGATGGCGACGCGCTGCTGCTGACCGCCGGAGAGGGAGGCCGGGTAGGCCGACGCCTTCTCCGAAAGGCCGACCCGCTCCAGGTTCTCGGCGGCGACCTTCGCGGCGGCGGCCTTGTCCCGCCGCAGGACCCGGCGCTGGGGCAGCGTGAGGTTCTCGGTCACCGTGAGGTGCGGGAACAGGTTGAACTGCTGGAAGACCATGCCGATACGGCGGCGTACGGCGTCGATGTCGACGTCCGGGTCGGTGAGTTCGGCGCCGCCGACGAAGACCTGGCCCTTGGTGGGCTCCTCCAGCAGGTTCACGCAGCGCAGCAGCGTCGACTTGCCCGAGCCGGACGGGCCGATGACGCACACGACCTCGCCCTGGCCGATCTCCAGGTCGATGCCGCGCAGCACCTCGTTGTCGCCGAAGGACTTGTGCAGGCCGCGGACCTCGATCTCCGGGCCGGACTCGATGGGCCTCTCGCTCATTTCACGGCCTCCTGGGCCTTGGCCTCCATACGGCGTACGACGAAGCCGAGCGGGATGGTCACCAGGAGGTAGCACAGGCCGGCGACCAGGATCGGCGTGGAGTTGGCGGTGGTACTGGCCAGGTCACGGCCGAACTTGGACAGTTCGCGCTCCTCGAGCGTGACACCGAGGAGCAGCACGAGTGAGGAGTCCTTGAAGAGGATGATGAACTCGTTCGTCATCGGCGGGAGGATGATCCGGAACGCCTGCGGGATGATGATCGAGATCATGGCCCGTGCCGGCGAGAAGCCCAGCGAACGGGCCGCCTCCATCTGCCCCTTGGGCACCGCCTGGATGCCGGCCCGGAAGGTCTCCGCCAGGTAGGCGGCACCGACCAGACCGAGCGCGAGGGCGGCCTTGCCGTAGGTACCGCCGACGATCTCCGTGCCCGGGAAGGCCAGAGGGATCGCCACGCCGATGAAGATGAAGATCAGCAGGGCGGGCAGCCCCCGGAAGATCTCGATGTAGACGCCGGCGACCCAGCGGTACGGTCCGACTGACGACAGGCGCATCAGCGCGAGCACCAGTCCGAGCACCAGGGCGAAGACGAACCCGGACACGGTGTAGAACACCGTGTTCTTCAACGCCAGCGTGATGACGTCCGGGAACATCTGCCGTGCGACGTCCTCCTGGGCGAACTGGTTCGCCAGCCGGCCCCAGTCGGCCGCGAACGCGAACGCGATCACGGCCGCGACGAAGACGACGTACTGGACGCCGCGCGACAGGCTGCGCTTCTGGCGCCGGGTGAGGCCCTTTTTCTTCGGCTGGAGTCGTGCGTCTGTGTCGGTCATCGGTCAGGAGGAGGCGGGAGCGGGCGAGGCGGCCGACTCGTCGTACGGGCCGATCCACTGCTCGTACAGCTTCTTGTACGTGCCGTCGGCCTTCGCGTCCTTGATCGCCTTGTTGATGGCCTCGCGGAGCTTGTCGTTGCCCTTCTTCACCGTGACGCCGTACTGCTCGCCGGTGTTGAGCTGCTCGGCGACCTCGAACGCGGCCGCGTTGGCCTTGTCCTTCAGCCAGCCCTGGACGACCGGGTAGTCGATGACGACCGCCTGGACCTGGCCGGTGCGCAGGCCGTTGAGCACGGCGTCGGAGGACTCGAAGGAGACCGGGTCCAGGCCCTTGCTCTTGGCGTAGTCCTCGCCGGTGGTCTGCGCCTGGGCGCCGACCTTCTTGCCCTTGAGGTCGGCGAAGGAGGAGATGCCGCTCTTCTTGTCGACCAGCACGGCCTGGGTGGCCTCGAAGTACGGGTCGGAGAAGTCGACGTTCTTCTTGCGCTCGTCGGTGATGGTCATGCCGGCGGCGGCGAGGTCGCACTCGCCGGAGTTGAGGAAGGCGCCCGTCTTGAAGTTCTCGAAGGGGGTGTCGAGGATCTCCTGCTTCACGCCCAGGTCCTTGGCGACCAGGTCGATGAGCGAGACGTCGAAGCCCTGCACCTTGCCGTCGATCTCCGACTGGAACGGCGGGTACGGCAGGTGGGTGCAGGTGGTGAGCTGGCCCGCCTTGACGAGCTCGACGCCGCCGGCCGCGGTCTTCGAGCCGCTGCCGCCGTCGTCGCTGGAGGAGCAGCCGGCCACGAGCACCAGCCCGGCCGTCGCGGTGGTGGCGGCCAGAACGCGGGTCCGACGCCCGAGGGTGGTCTTCACGGGGAGCCTCCTGTGAGGGAACTTTGGGTTCCGATTATAAGGAGAGGTTTGGGGTGCTCAAACCAAACCGATGGTTCCACGGTCGTTCGACCTAGGATCGTGGCGTCGACCCCTGAGTGAAGAGAGTCCCGTCGTGACCCATCCCCTCCTGGACCTTGCCCCGCTGAGCGCCGCGCGATTCGCCGCGATCGAGGACCGGGTGGCGCGGTTGCTCGGGACCGGGCAGGACGTCGTGATCATGCAGGGCGAGGCGCTGCTGCCGCTGGAGGGGGCGATCCGGGGGACGGCCGGGCCCGGCACGACCGCGCTGAACGTGATCACCGGTCCGTACGGGCAGACCTTCGGGGACTGGCTGCGGGACTGCGGCGCGACCGTGATCGATCTGGCGGTGCCCTTCCACACGGCGGTCACGGCGGACCAGGTCCGGGAGGCCTTCGCCGAGCACCCCGAGATCGACTTCGTGTCGCTGGTGCACGCGGAGGCGGCCACCGGCAACACCAATCCGGTCGCCGAGATCGGCGAGGTCGTGCGGGCGCACGGGGCGCTGTTCTACCTGGACGCGGTGGCGTCGGTCGCGGCCGAGCCGGTGCTGCCGGACGCGTGGGGTGTGGACCTGTGCGTGATCGGGGCGCAGAAGGCGATGGGCGGGCCGGCCGGGGTCTCGGCGGTGTCGGTGAGCGAGCGCGCGTGGGCGCGGATGGCCGCGAACCCCGGGGCGCCGCGGCGGTCGTATCTGTCGCTCCTCGACTGGAAGGAGCGGTGGATCGACGGCGGCCGCAAAGCGCTGCCGCATGCGCCGGCGCAGCTGGAGATGCTGGCGCTGGACGCGTGCGTGGAGCGGATCGAGGGGGACGGGCTGAAGTCGGTGATCGGCCGGCACCGGGCTGCCGCGCTGGCCGCCCGTGCGGGGGCCGTGGCGTTGGGCGGAGGGCTCGAGCCGTACGTCTACGACGTGCGGGAGGCCGCCCCGGTCGCGACGACGTGGCGGGTGCCGGCGGGAGTGGTGGCGTCGGAGGTGGTGGCGCGGGCGCTGGAGTCGGATCCGGGGCTGCCGCTGGCCGCGGGCGGGGGCGCGCTGGCCAAGGAGATGATCCGGGTCAACCACTACGGGGCGGACGCGACGACGGGGGCGGTGCGCGGCAGCCTGGCGGCGGTCGGCGCGGCGCTGGCGGAGCGGGGGCTCGAGGTGGACGTGGAGGGGGCACTGCGGGCCGCGGACGGCGCGGGCCGGTAACGGTTCGGGGGGCTGCCGCCCCCCTGGAGCGGCTGAACAGCTATCGCGCGCGCAGCGCACCCGCCGTCGTCCCCGTGCGTTCGCGCAGGAGGATGCGCAGGGTGTTGGCGTGCTCGTAGCCGACCTTGCGGGCGATGGCCTCCAGGGGGAGGTCCGTGGTGCGCAGGAGGTGGGAGGCGCGCTCCACTCGCAGGTCCTGGACGAAGCCGACCGGCGAGGTGCCCAGGGTGCGGCGCACGGCGCGCTGGAGGGTGCGTTCGCTGACGCCGAGGGCGCGGGCCGCGTCGGCGATGGAGATCGGCCGGTCGAGGTGGCCGCGCACCCAGCGCTCGAAGGCCGCCAGGGTCGGGTCGGTCTGCGCGAGTGCCGAGGAGATCGCGTACGCCGCCTGTGAGGGGCGCTCGTCGACCACGAGATAGCGGGCGACCAGGTCGGCGAGCGCCGGGCTGGTCATCCGGACGATCGCGAGGGCCAGGTCGACGTGCCCGAAGGCGGCCCCCGCCGTCGTCACGCCGTCCGACGTGGTGACCATGCGGGACTGGTCGACCGTCACCGCCGGGTATCGCCCCCGGAAGTACGGTGCCAGCCACCAGCTCGTCGTGGCGTCCAGCCCGTCGAGGACTCCCGACTCGGCCAGCAGCCACGTGCCCGTGCACGCGGAGGCGAGGGGTGTGCCCCGCCGGCGGGTCGCGGCCACCAGGCGCCGCATCGGGGCGAAGGCCGGGCCCGCGATGTGCGCGACCAGGGCGTCCGGCCGCCGTTCGGCCAGCGCGGGCACCACCAGCAGATCCGCCTCCTCGGCGGCGCCGACCGGGGCGGCCTCGACCAGGTGCCCCGCGCCCGTGCGAATCCGCCGGCTGAAGCCCACCGTGGTGACGTTCCAGGCGGGCGGGGGCTCCGGCAGCTCGCCGCGCATGCTGTTCGCCCCCTCGATGACGTCGAGAAGGGCGGCGAGCCCGGAGTCGAAGACGCCGTCGTACGCGAGCACAGCTATGTCCATGACGGAAACGATATCGAAGGCGTCGTTTCCGACACTGGGACGGTCGGCTGGGGCGGCCTAGATTCGGTGGTGTCCGGACGAGACCGGGTGCCCGGTACCGGCACCCCACCCAGACGAAGCCCACCTCACGGGAGATCACCATGAACAACCTCGGACTGCTGGCCCGGATCGAGGCCAAGCCCGAGTACGCCGACAAGGTCGAAGCCCTGCTGCGCGACGCCCTGCGGCTCGCGGAGCAGGAGGATCACACCGTGACCTGGTTCGCGTTCCGGCAGGGCGCCACCACCTTCGGCGTCTTCGACACGTTCGCCGACGAGGACGGCCGCAAGGGCCACCTCCAGGGCAGGATCGCCGCCGCGCTGATGGACGCCGCCGAGACCGTGCTCAGCGAGGCACCGGACATCCGGCCCGTCGACCTCCTGGCGGTCAAGCTCCCCTGACGGGGAGAACGAGGACAGCGCCGGGCGGCGGTGCGCGGACCGCGCCGCCGCCCGGCACCCCCAACCCCATCCCTGCTACGGAAAGAGCACCATGGCGCAGCCCGCCATCCATCAGCACAGCACCGGCCTGCCGGGGATCGAGCTGGCCCGTATGAGCCTGGACGGGCGTCTGCCGGAGGCCCCGATCTGCGGGACGCTCGGCTTCCGGCTCGTGGAGGTCGAGGAAGGAAGGGCCGTCTTCGAGGGCGAGCCCGGCGAGCACCTCCTCAACCCCATGGGCACGGTCCACGGCGGCTTCATGGCCACCCTCCTCGACTCCGCCCTCGGCACCGCCGTACTGACCGGCCTGCCGGCAGGCCGCGCCTACACAACGGCCCAGCTCGGCGTGAACCTGGTCAGGCCCGTCCTGTCCACGACGGCGACCCTGCGCTGCACCGGCGTCGCGGTCCATGTCGGCCGGACGACGGCGACCGCGGAGGCGCGGATCGTGGGAGCGGACGACGGCAAGCTGTACGCGCACGGGACGGCCACCTGCGCCGTCTTCCGGATGCCGGGCACGGAGTGACGGCCGATGACCGCCATGCGCCGGACCACGGTCGTCAACCTGAAGGGTCACCGCGACGACCCGGACTACGCGGACGTCGTCTACGTCGGCCGCGCCCTGCACCGCGGCGGCTGGGACCTGGCGGGCTCCCCGCTCGCGAGTCCCTTCCGGCCGGGCCGCGACGGCACCCGGGAGGAGGTGCTCGACAAGTACCGCGCCCATCTGCTGGGCCGTCCGGACCTGCTCGCGCTGCTACCCGGTCTGCGGGGCCGCCGGCTCGGCTGCTGGTGTGTGCCCGAGGCGTGCCACGCGCAGGTCATCGCCGAACTGGCCGACGCACCCCCGCCGTAGCCCCGGTATCCGCCGTCACCCCTCCGGCACCGCGCCGCGAGCGACACCCAGCGCCGCCGCCATGATGCTCAGCTGCGGGTTCACCTCCGGACAGCTGGGCAGCACCGACCCGTCGGCGATCAGCACGCCGTGCACGCCCCGCAGGCGGCCCTCGGGGTCGGCCGGTGCGCGGTCGGGGTCCGACCCGGCGGCGGCCGTACCCGTGGGATGGAACGCGGAGACATGCAGGTGACGTACCGTCACCTGGTCGAGTACCGCGTCCAGTTGCCGCGGAGTGCGGGCCCGCGGGGCGTGCGGGACGCCGGTCAGGACCTCCTCGGCGCCCGCGGCGAACAGCAGGCGGCCCATGGCCCGTTGGGCGCGCAGCAGGCGGCGGGCGTCGCGCGGTGCGAGGTCGTAGCGGAGCAGCGTGCGGTCCCGGCCGAGGACGCGGCCGGAGGGGCGGTCGGCGATCATGGCGCCGAGCGTGGCCAGGTGCCGCGTGCCGTCCACCTCGCGGCGCAGTTCGCGTCCGACGCCGGGCAGCACGAACGAACTCATGCCCGGGGGCGCCGCCGTGGCTTCGATCAGGATGCCGTCGGCGTGCAGTTCCTCCACTCCGACGCTCTGCAGGACGCCCTGCCAGCCGGTGACCGGGCTCCTGAAGCGGCCCGCGACGCTGATCGCCGGGTGAACGCTGAGGTTGCGGCCGGTCCCTGGGTGTCCGCCGAGGCCGGAGCGGCGCAGCAGTTGCGGGGTCTGCAGGGCGCCGGCGGCGACCACGACCAGGGGGCTGAGGATCTCCAGCCTGCTGCCGTCGGGGCGGCTCACCGCCACTCCGGCGGCCCGTGGACCGCCGGGCCGGTCGCGGTCGGTGAGGATCCGCAGGACGCGGGCGCCCGTCACGATGCGCGCGCCGGCGGCGCAGGCTTCGGGGAGCACGGAGAGCTGGACGCTCTGTTTGGCGCCGGTGGGACAGCCGACGACGCACTGGCAGGAGCCCTTGCAGCCGGGGGCGTTGCGGCGCAGGGGTGCGGCGGCCCAGCCGAGTCGCTGCGCGCCGGCCAGGGCGAGGCGGCCGTTGTTGCCGAGGACGTCGAGCGGCTGCCGGGCGACCCGCAGGGTGCGTTCCACCTCGTCGAGGTGGGCGTCGAGGTGCTCGGCGACGGCGAATCCGTAGCGGCTGCGCCAGCGGGTGCGGACGTCGTCCGGGGTGCGGTAGCAGGTGCCGGAGTTGACGACGGTGGTGCCGCCGACCGCGCGGCCGACGGGCAGGACCAGCGGTGGGTTGCCGAGGGCGAGGGTGGCGCCGCCGTCCCGGTAGAGGTCGGTGAAGCGGTCGAGGGGTGTTCTGCGGCCGAACGACGCGGTGGTGTGGTGGTCGCCCTCCTCGACCACGACGACGCGCAGTCCGGCGCGGGCCAGCGTCCGGGCGGCCATCGCGCCGCCCGCGCCCGAGCCGACGACCACGGCGTCGGCGGTGGAGCGCGTGGGCCAGTCGCGGGAGGGGGTGCAGTCGAGCGGGGGGTCGTCGGGGGCGGGCGGCGCGGCGGTGGGGCTGTGGTGCAGGGTGCGTTCGGTGCCGGCCGCCAGCAGCACCGGCACCTTGACCGCGTCCAGGAGCGGCAGCAGCGCCCGGTGGGAGGCAAGCGACGCGAGGACGTCCTCGCGTTCCACGGGGCCGAGCGCGGGCAGCCGTCGGCCGGTGCGGGCCAGGGCGTAGACGTCGACCGCCGTGGCCGCGCTGCGGACCGCCGCGCGGGCGGGGGCGGGCATGGCGTCCAGCAGGGTCTCGACGCGTCGCGGGACGGCCCGGGTCCACTCGGCGGTGCCGTCGTCGGCGAGGAGGGCGGCCACAAGTGCCGTCAGACGGGGGGTGGTCGAGAGGCTCATCGGTCACCTACCTCGGCGTGGGCGGTGCCCGCCAGGCGCCATTCGGCCTCCTGCCGCCAGGTGCCCCACCAGCGCTCCAGGCCGACCACCGCGTCCGCGCTCTCGCTGTTGCGGCAGATCGCGGGCGAGCCGTCGGGGTCGGTGTAGTCCAGTGCCAGGGTGCGCTGCGGTGGCTGGGTCACCCTCACCCGGATGCGGCGTCGGCCCACACGGCCGCTCACCCGCCACTCGGGCAGGCCGATGTCCGCCCGGAACCGGCCGAGTCCCGCCCAGCCGACGGCGGTGCGTTCGGCGCGCCGGGGCCAGGTGCGTCCGTTGTGCAGCAGCCGCAGGAACACCAGCGGGGGCAGCCGGTCGAGTCCGGGTCGCATGGACACCGCCGCGACGACCTCCAGGATGTCGCCGCCGCCCAGGTCCGCGTGGAGCCAGGCCCAGCGCCGGGCGTTGCCGTGGCCGTAGATGCGGGCGCTCGCGCCGGCCGCCTCGTCGAGGCGCAGCTCGTGGTCGCCGTGGCGGACGGTGCCGGTGTAGCGGCAGCGGGCTGCCGGCAGCATGTGGCTCGCCGGCAGCAAGGGGCGGCGCCAGGACCAGCGGGGGAAGGTGTGGACCGGCTCGCCGCCGGGCGTCTCGGTGAGCGACCAGGTGAACGGGCCGGCGGTGCCCCGGAGATGGCCGGGCCCGGCGCTGACGCCGGCGGCGGCGAAGCCCTGTTGGCCGTCCGTCCACGGGACGGGGCCGAAGCGGGCGTGCTCGGCGGGGCCCTCCTTGGGGAAGACGGCGACCCAGCCGTGGGCGTAGGCGCCGGAGCCGTCGGTGGGCGCCACGACCTCGTGGTGCAGCCAGACTCCGGTGCCGGTCGCCGGGTCGGTCAGGGTGGTGTACCAGACCTCCGTGCGCCCCGGCTTGCCGTCCCAGCGGGAGGCAAGGTGCCGGTCGGCGCCGGAGGTTGGGGGCTCGGCGCGCGGGAAGCGGAAGCTCGCGAGGAAGGGCAGCAGGCCGGTGGCGAGGGGGAAGCGCAGGGTGCCCTCGCCGACGCGTTCGCCGTCCTCGTACAGGGTGTACGGCAGGACCGTCATCGACGTCACGGGGCGAGCGGGTGACATGGACTTCCAGCCGTCGAGCAGCAGGCGCCGGCCTTCCAGGGTGAAGGTGATCCGGTATCTGATCCTGCGGCGCGCGAGGGGAGAGATCTCCAACTCGCCGCGCGCCTCGGCGTCGTCCGCCCGCCCGGCTATCCGCACTCGTCCCGTCACCTGTGCCCGTGTGGTGCGGTGGGGCAGCAGCACGGCGTCGGCCCGGACCGCGAGGTCCAGTCGTACGGGGCGCTCGCGGTCCTCGTCGCCCAGGCGCACCCGGCCGAGCATCGTCTCCCGGAACCGCGTCCCGCGCGCGGTCACCGGGTGCCGTCCCGGTGTCCGGCCGTGCGGGCCAGCCCTTCGAGCATGATGCGTTCCGTGGCCGACAGATAGGTGCCGGCGGCGGCGCGCGCCGCCTCCTGGTCGCCGGCGGCCACGGCGTCGACGACGGGGGCCAGCCGGTCGTGGGCGGCCCGGGCGTCCAGGAAGGGGTCGACCAGCGCGGCGCGCACCGGCAGGTAGGCGTTGAACAGGGTGTTGGTGAGCAGGACGTACACCCGGTTGCCGGTGGCGCGGGCGAGCGCGCGGTGCACCTCGGCGTCCGCGAGCTGTACGTCCTCGCCGTCGTCCGCGTCCCTGACGGCCGCCACCAGGGCACGCAGTTCGGTGACCTGGGCCGGTGTGGCGCGGGCGGCGGCGCGTTCCGCGATCAACGCGCCGATGCTGCGGCGCACTTCGAAGATCTCACCGATCCAGTCGGGGCTGTGCCGCACCAGCATCGGCAGCAGGTCGGCCCCGCCGAGCCGCAGGAAGTCCCGCACGCGGGTGCCCACGCCGTGCCGGGTCTCCAGCAGCCCGGCGTGCACCAGCCGGCCGAAGGCATGCTTGAGCGTGGTGCGGTTGACTCCGAACTCGTCGGCGAGTTCCCGTTCGGGAGGCAGATAGCTCCCGGCGGGATGACGCCCGGCGAGGATGTCCTCACGGAGCCGCCTCTCCAGAACGTCGACGGTGGTCTCGCGCGGCAGTACGCCCATCCCGGCCTCCGGCCAGCCAGTGGATCAGTGACTGAGCCACTGAACCACTGTGTGAGACGACGCGTCAACAAGGAGGACAGGGGAAACTCCGCCGACTTCGCCGACCACCGGCTCCGGGGATGTGACCCACAGTTGCCCGCCGCGTGCGCCGGGTGTTACCTCACATGACCGAGAAGGACGCACGACACAATGGCCACGCCGATATTCTGCGAGAACGCATCGACGGTGTTACCGGCGCCTGAATTCAGCGCAATTTAATAATTCCCTCACGGGTAGCTTCCCATCATCTTCTGCCCGCTTTCTCCGAACCTAAACGCAAAGATTTCGCGAACGCCAACCGGACTAATTCGGTCAGGTCTCGTGAGAGTTACACGCCTGTGACGCGTTCCACACTGTGCCCGGTTTGTGCGGTATTAAGGGGGCAAAATGGGGCGATTCACGGGGTCGCAGCACCACCCTTCACGCCCGCGTGATAACACATCCAGCCGCCGCACGTAACCCCGCACGGCCGTGCAATTTCGAATTTCCCTCGGTAAATTCAATTTGCATGACTGCCGCTCAAGCAGACCTGCGAATCGACCGTCCGGCGGTGGCCGACGGGGCCGCGCTGTGGCGTATTGCCAAAGACTCCGAAGCCCTCGACCTCAACTCCTCGTACAGCTATCTGCTGTGGTGCCGTGACTTCGCCGGCACATCGGCCGTCGCGCGCGACGAGCGCGGGGAGCCGGTCGGCTTCGTCACCGGGTACGTCCGGCCGGACCGTCCGCACACCCTGCTCGTCTGGCAGGTCGCCGTGGACGACGCGTACCGCGGTCGCGGACTCGCCGCCTCGCTGCTCGACGGCCTCGTCGCACGGGTCCGCGCCGAGTACGGCGTCACCGGCCTCGAGACCACCATCACGCCCGGCAACACCGCCTCCGAGCGGCTGTTCGGCTCCTTCGCGGAGCGGCACGGCGCCGCCCTGGAGCGCGAGGTGCTGTTCCCCACCAGCCTGTTCCCCGACGGGCCGCACGACCCCGAAGTGCTGTACCGCATCGGTCCCCTCTCCCTCTGAACTCCCCCCACGCAACGAGGAGCGATTCGTCGTGACCATCACCCAGCCCGACCTCAGCGTCTTCGAGACCCTGGAGTCCGAGGTGCGCAGCTACTGCCGCGGCTGGCCCACCGTCTTCGACCGTGCGCGCGGCAGCCGTATGTACGACGAGGACGGCCACGAGTACCTCGACTTCTTCGCCGGGGCGGGCTCGCTGAACTACGGGCACAACAACCCGGTCCTGAAACGGGCGTTGATCGACTACCTGGAGCGGGACGGCGTCACGCACGGGCTCGACATGTCCACCAGCGCCAAGCGCGCCTTCCTGCAGACCTTCCAGGACCTGGTGCTGCGTCCGCGCGACCTGCCGTACAAGGTCATGTTCCCGGGCCCGACCGGCACCAACGCCGTGGAGTCCGCGCTGAAGCTGGCGCGGAAGGTGAAGGGCCGCGAGGCCATCGTGTCGTTCACCAACGCCTTCCACGGGATGTCCCTCGGCTCGCTCGCCGTCACCGGTAACGCCTTCAAGCGGGCCGGCGCCGGCATCCCGCTGGTGCACGGCACGCCCATGCCGTTCGACAACTACTTCGACGGCACGGTCGAGGACTTCCTGTGGTTCGAGCGGCTGCTGGAGGACCAGGGCTCCGGGCTCAACAAGCCCGCCGCCGTGATCGTCGAGACCGTGCAGGGCGAGGGCGGCATCAACGTCGCCCGTCCCGAGTGGCTGCGCGCGCTCTCCGAGCTGTGCGAGCGCCAGGACATGCTGCTCATCGTCGACGACATCCAGATGGGCTGCGGGCGTACGGGTGCCTTCTTCTCGTTCGAGGAGGCCGGCATCACCCCCGACATCGTCACCGTGTCCAAGTCCATCAGCGGCTACGGACTGCCCATGTCGCTGTGCCTGTTCAAGCCCGAGCTGGACATCTGGGAGCCGGGCGAGCACAACGGCACCTTCCGCGGCAACAACCCCGCCTTCGTCACGGCCACCGCCGCCCTGGAGTCGTACTGGGCCGACGGCAGCGCGATGGAGAAGCAGACCCGGGCGCGCGGCGAGCAGGTCGAGCAGGGCCTGATCGCCATCTGCGAGGAGAACCCGGCCGACGTGAAGGAGTACCGGGGCCGCGGCCTGGTGTGGGGCATGGAGTTCCACGACAAGGAGCGGGCCGGCCGGATCGCGCGGCGCGCCTTCGAGCTCGGGCTGCTCGTGGAGACGTCCGGCCCGGAGAGCGAGGTCGTCAAGCTGCTGCCCGCCCTGACCATCACTCCCGAGGAGCTCGACGAGGGCCTGCGCGTCCTCGCCCGCGCCGTCCGCGAGAGTGCCTGACCAAACCCCTCATCCACCGTGCACACCACCACCTAGGAGGCATCGCAGCACCGTGATCGTCCGTTCGTTCAAGGACATCGAAGGCACCGAGCGCCATGTGAAATCGGCGTCCGGCACCTGGGAGAGCAAGCGCATCGTCCTCGCCAAGGAGAAGGTCGGCTTCTCCCTGCACGAGACGATCCTGTACGCGGGTACGGAGACGTCGATGTGGTACGCGAACCACGTCGAGGCCGTCGTCTGCGTCGAGGGCGAGGCCGAGCTGACCGACCAAGAGACCGGGCGGACGTACGCGATCACGCCCGGGACCATGTACCTCCTGGACGGGCACGAGAGGCACACGTTGCGGGTCAAGGAGGACTTCCGCTGCATCTGTGTCTTCAACCCGCCCGTGACCGGCCGGGAGGACCACGACGAGAACGGCGTGTACCCGCTGCTCACCGAGCCCGAGGAGGTGTGAGACATCGTGACCACGATGACCGACCTGTACCCCAGCCGAGGCGCCACCGAGGTGTCGACCCCGCGCCAGGACCCCGTGGTGTGGGGCTCCCCCGACACGCCGGGCCCGATCGCGGCCGGTGATCTGCACTCCTACGAGCGCGACGGCTTCCTCGCCATCGACCAGCTCATCACCGAGGACGAGGTGGCGGTCTACGCGCAGGAGCTGGAGCGGCTGATCACCGACCCCGGGATCCGTGCGGACGAGCGCTCGATCATCGAGCCGAAGTCCAAGGAGATCCGGTCCGTCTTCGAAGTGCACAAGATCAGCGAGGTGTTCGCCGCTCTCGTGCGCGACGAGCGGGTCGTCGGCCGGGCGCGGCAGATCCTCGGCTCGGACGTCTACGTCCACCAGTCGCGGATCAACGTCAAGCCGGGCTTCGGGGCCAGTGGCTTCTACTGGCACTCCGACTTCGAGACCTGGCACGCCGAGGACGGTCTGCCGAACATGCGGACGGTGTCCGTCTCGATCGCGCTGACCGAGAACTACGACACCAACGGCGGGCTGATGATCATGCCCGGCTCGCACCGCACGTTCCTCGGGTGTGCGGGGGCCACGCCGAAGGACAACTACAAGAAGTCCCTCCAGATGCAGGACGCGGGCACCCCGTCCGACGAGGCGCTGACCAAGATGGCCTCCGAGTACGGCATCAAGCTCTTCACGGGCAGGGCCGGTTCGGCAACCTGGTTCGACTGCAACTGCATGCACGGCTCCGGCGACAACATCACGCCGTTCCCGCGCAGCAACGTGTTCATCGTGTTCAACAGCGTGGAGAACGCGGCCGTCGAGCCCTTCTCGGCTCCGGTACGGCGGCCGGAGTTCATCGGCGCACGGGACTTCACCCCGGTGAAGTGAGCCTCACAGCCACGCGAGCGACGCGGCCCGCTCCAGTACGTTCCGTACGGCGGCCGCGTCGCCCGTGGCTCCTCTCGGCACTGCCTCCGGCGCGTACCGTCCGCCGACCAGCAGGCAGAAGTCGACCGGCTCCAGGGTGAGTTCGGCCCGTACCGGCTCGTCCCCCGAGCCCAGCACCCACTCCTCGCCCCCGGTGACCGAGAACAGCACCGGGGGCGCGCTGCTGCCCAGGGCCAGACCGAGGACACGCACGGCGAGGCGGACCAGCTGCCACAGGTGTTCCTGGGGCGGCGGCGGGACGGGCAGGCCCAGGGCGCGGCCGAGGTCGTCGGTGTGGATCCACGTCTCGAACGCGCGCACGAGGAAGTGGTCGGCGACGGGGAGCCTCATCCCCATCAACGTCACGGCGCGTGCGGCGAGTTCACGGTCGCGGGCCTCGGGCGCGGCGAGCAGCCGGCCGGCCTGGGCGGCCCAGTCGGCCACGGTCTCCTCTGGCGTACGGCCGTGCTCGTGGGCGATGACATCGGCGGTACGGCGGTTCCAGGCGTCCTCCCAGGGCGTGCCCCGTGTGATCCGCGAGGGCGGCACGCGCGCGTCGATGCCGAGCCGTGCCGCCAGGTGCTCGTCGGCGGCGAGGAGGTGGGCGACGGTGGCGTGCGCGTCCCAGTCGTGCACGACCGGCGTGGCCCAGCGGCCCGCGAGCTCGGGCAGCAGCGCCTTGAGCCCGGCGACCGCGGCGGCATAGGGGGCGGCGTGCCCGGCGACGGGCACGGCGGCGGGCCGGGTCCGCAGGGCGAGGGAGAGCACGCCGTCGGCCGAGGCGGGGGCCGGGTGCGCCGGCCCGTCCAGCAGCCGTACCGTCTCCTTCAGCCGTGCCGCCCACGCCGCGCAGCGCTCGCACTCGGCGAGGTGCGGCCGGACCGTCTCCTCCTCGGCCGCGTCCAGGGCGCCGAAGGCCCAGGCGGCCAGCAGGTCACGTACCACCGCGTGATCGTCGGTCATCGCGCACCTCTTCCCCGTGCCGTTCTCCCACGAGTACCCCTCTCGCCATCATGCGCCCCTTTCGAGCGCCGGGTCCGGGGGGTCGGCCAAAGTTTCCGCCAAGGAGCGCAGGGCGCTGCGCAGCCGGGTCTTGGCCGTGCCCTCCGGTATCCCCAGCTCGACGGCGGCCTGCCGGTAGGTGCGGCCGGCGAAGTAGGCGAGGTGCACGACCTCCCGCTGCGGCTGCGGGAGTTCGGCGAGGGCGGTGTGCAGCAGCAGGGAGCGCTCGCGGTCGACGACCGTCTCGTCGGGGCCGGGACCGGCGTCGGGGATGGCCTGGAGCGCCCCGTCGTCGGCGCCGGCGTCCTTGCGGTGGCGGGCCTCGCTGCGGACCCAGTCCACGGCCCGCCGGTGGGCGAGCACGGACAGCCAGGTGCGCAGCGAGCCGCGCCGCGCGTCGTAGGTGTACGGCCGGCTCCACAGGTGGGCGAAGACCTCCTGCGCCACGTCCTCGGCGGCGGCCGGAGAGCGGGTGACCCGTACGGCGACGCGCCGCACCAGCCCGCCGTACGCCGCGTACACCTCGGCCAGCGCGGACTCGTCGCCGTAGACCAGCCGCCGGTGCACCTCCGCGTCGGCAGGCGGCGGTGCGGAGGTAGCGCCCGTGGACTCCACGTGCCCTTCCTAGCGTCCTGGCAGGGCCCGCGCCAGTGGTTTCAGGCAGAAGAGAGGACGTCGAGCAGACGGTCGACGTCGGCGGGCGTGTTGTAGAGGTGGAACGCGGCGCGCAGGTTGCCCGCCCGGTCGGAGACCTCCACTCCGGCGCCGCTCAACTCGGCCTGGCGGCGGCCGAGCCCGGGCACGGAGACGATCGGCGAGCCCGGCGAGGGGACGGGCTCGTGGCCGAGGGTGGCCAGGCCGGCGCGGAAGCGGTCGGCGAGGGCGAGGTCATGGGCGCGTACGGCGTCCACGCCGAGCTCCTCGAGCAGTTCGAGGGAACGGCGGGCGCCGGCGTAGGAGAAGAGGGCGGGGCTCTCGTCGAACCGGCGTGCGGAGTGGGCGAGGTCGTCGATGGGGCCGTAGCAGGCGTCCCAGGGCCGCTCGCCGGCCACCCAGCCGGCGAAGAGCGGGGTGAGCCCGCCGAAGTCCTCCGGAACGACCAGGAAGGCCACGCCCCGCGGGCAGAAGAGCCACTTGAAGGCGACGGAGGCGCAGTAGTCGTATGCGTCCGCGTCGAGGTCCAGCCATCCGGCGGCCTGGGACGCGTCGATGTACGTACGCGCGCCGTGCTCGTGCGCCGCCGCCCTGAGCGCGGGCAGGTCGGCCACCCGGCCGTCCGCGGACTGGGCGGCGCTGACCGCGACCAGGGCGGTGCCGGGCCGCACCGACTCGGCGATCCGCTCCAGCGGCACGCTGCGGACCTTGAGGCCGGGGCGGACGTGGAAGGGGTTCACGACGGAGCTGAAATCGCCCTCGGCGGTGAGGACTTCGGCGCCCTCCGGGAGGGAGGCGGCGATCAGTCCGCTGTAGACCGCGACGGAGGCGCCGGCCGCCACGCGGCGCTCGGGCACCCCGACGAGCCGCGCGAAGGCGGCGCGGCTCGCCTCCACGTCCGCGAACATGTCGGTCGGCCGCCCGGCGGCCGCGGCCTCCACGGCGGTGCGCATGGCGGTGACGGTCCGGGCCGGGAGCAGCCCGGTGCTGGCCGTGTTCAGGTAGGTGTTCTTCGATGTGAACTCGGCACGGACGAGGCTCTCGAAGGTCTCCATGACCCCACTCTGAGCCATGGAGACCTATCGGTCCATTGCGAATCCTTACGTGGTTTCGCAAAGGAACGCTTATAGATCGGCTCCGACCTGCGCGTTTGCGCGGCGGCTCAGTGCTGCGGCACCGCGCACCCGTCCGGACCGCACGCGTGCGCGTCACCCTGGTCGATGAGCGTCAGCGGGGACCGGTCGCCCCACGCCTGGGTCAGTGCCTGCTCGAAGACCTCGGCGGGCTGCGCGCCGGAGACGCCGTAGGTGCGGTCGAGGACGAAGAAGGGCACGCCGTTGGCACCGAGTTGGGCGGCCTCGCGCTCGTCGGCGCGGACGTCGTCGGCGTAGGCCTCGGGGTCGGCGAGGACCTTGCGGACCTCGTCGGCGTCGAGCCCGGCGGCCACGGCCAGTTCCACGAGCCGCTCGTCGCCCTCGGAGAAGACGGACCGCTCCTCGGCGAAGTTCGCCCGGTAGAAGAGCTGGATCAGCTCGTCCTGCCGGCCCCGCGCCTTGGCGAGGTGCAGCAGCCGGTGCATGTCGAAGGTGTTGCCATGGTCGCGGCCCTCGGTGCGGTAGTCCAGGCCCTCCGCGGCGGCCTGCGCGCCGAGGTTCTCCTCACCGGCCTGGGCCTGCGCCGCGCTCATGCCGTACTTCTTGGTGAGCATGGTGATCACGGGCTGGATGTCGCCCTTGGCGCGTCCGGGGTCCAGCTCGAAGGAGCGGTGCACCACCTCGACCTGGTCGCGGTGCGGGAAGGCCTCCAGCGCCTTCTCGAAGCGGGCCTTGCCCACGTAGCACCAGGGGCAGGCGATGTCGCTCCAGATCTCGACGCGCATGTCTTCGGCTCTTTCCGGGTCGCACGGGATGCGGAGACACCCTCCGCCAAGTGCGTGAACGTTCAATCAGCGGCGTTTCATTCCCCGGCGACGGAGAAGCGCAGATTCAGATGGTGGTCCCCCTCGGCGGCCGGGTTCTCCGGATCCGGAACCCAGCCCTGACGGGCGTAGAAGGCCTGGGCGCGCCGGTTGTCGACATGCACGTCGAGCACGGCCGTGAGCTTGCCGTCGGCCTGCCACTCCTCCGCGCAGGCCGTGTGCAGGGCCGTACCGACGCCGCGGCCCCAGTGCTCGGGATCGACATGGAACTGGAAGAGCTTGACCGTGTCGGCGGGGGCGCCCTGCGGGGTCCGGAAGGAGGCGAGCCCGATGAGGCGGCCGTCCTCCACGACGCACAGCACATGCCCGTCCGGCCGCGCGATGGCGCTCCGCCAGGCGGCGAGCCAGTCGGTGCCGTCCTGCGGCAGCCCCTCGGGGTAGTAGGTCGCCCGGGCGCGCGCGTGCAGGGCCGTCACCGTCTCCGCCTCGGCGGGCAGGACGGTACGGATCACGCGGGTTCCGGCGGCTCTGTCGTTGATCATGCAACGGAGGACGTGCCCTCGGCCGCCCCGGTTCCGAGCCGGCTGAACTGCGCCCGGTAGCCGCTCGGCGTCAGTCCGGCACGGCGGACCAGATGCCCCCGCAGGGAGTCGGCCGTGCCCAGGCCGCAGGCGCGGGCCACCTGGTCCATGGGCAGGGCGGTGGTCTCCAGCAGCTCCTTGGCGCGCTCGATGCGCTGGTGGAGCAGCCACTGCAGCGGGCTCACCCCGCTTTCGGCGTGGAACCGGCGGGTGAGGGTGCGCACGCTGACCCCGGCGTGGCGGGCCAGGTCGGTGAGGGTGAGCGGCTTGTCGAGGTTGCGCATGGCCCAGCCCCGGGTGTCGGCGCAGGCGTTGCCGCGCTCGGGCGGCAACGGGGTCTGGGTGAACTGGGTCTGGCCGCCCGGCCGTACGGGCGCGACGAGCGCTCGGCGGGCGACCTCGTTGGCGACGGCGGCGCCGTAGTCGGTGCGGATGATGTGCAGGCACAGGTCGATCCCGGCGGCGTAGCCGGAGGAGGTGACGTACGGCCCGTCCTGCACGTAGAGCACGTCGCCCCGCAGGTCGACGTGCGGGTACCGGCGACGCAGCTCCTCGGCGTGCGCCCAGTACGTCGTGGCCCGGCGTCCGTGCAGCAGCCCCGCCTCGGCGAGTTGGAAGGCACCGGTGCACAGGGACGCGATCCGCTTGCCGGCGTCGGCCGCCTCGCGTACCGCGGCCACGATCCGGGGCTCCGGCTCGAAGGGCTCGCCGGTCCCCGCGACCAGCACCGTGTCCGCCTCCCGTACGGCCTCCAGTCCGTGCCGTACGTACAGGTCGAGCCCGCCGCTGGTGGGCACCGGTCCCGGCTCGGCCGCGCAGACGACCACCTCGTAGCCGGGCCGCCCGTCGACCTCGACCTTGCCGAACAGCATCTCCGGGATGGCGAGGTTGAACATCGACAAGGGCGACGGCGCGACGACGGCGATGCGGTGCGGGGCGCGGGGCTGGGGCATGGCCAGAACCTCCGGGAGCATGGCATTTTGGCCACTACTGTACGACGGCGCGGATCCGCAGCATGGAGTGCATGTCCACGAACCAGACCCTCAAGGGCGACGAACTCGCCCTCTCCGCCGCCGGGTTGGGGCCCAGGAAGCCGTCCTCCGTCCTCACCCTCACCGCCGGTCTCCTCGGCTTCGCGCTGGTCTGCCTCGACGCGTCCATCGTGAACGTGGCCCTGCCCGCGATGGGCTCCTCCCTCGGGGGCGGCCTGTCCGGCCTCCAGTGGGTGGTGGACTCCTACACCCTGGCCTTCGCGGCGCTGATGCTGTCCACCGGTGCGTTCTCGGACCGGGTGGGGGCGAGCCGGGCGTACGCGATCGGCGCCGCCGTGTTCACGCTCGCCTCGGCGGCCTGCGGCCTGGCGCCGAACCTACCGGCGCTGATCGGGGCGCGGGTGGTGCAGGGCGTGGCGGCGGCCGTCGTGCTGCCGGCCTCGCTGGCGCTGGTGCGGCAGGCGTACGCCGATCCGGCGCGCCGCGCCCGTGCGGTGGCCGTGTGGGCGGCCGGCGGTTCGGCCGCGGTGGCACTGGGTCCGGTGCTGGGCGGGGTGCTCGCGACGGCCTGGGACTGGCGTGGCATCTTCTTCGTCAATCTGCCGGTCGGCGCCCTGATTCTCGTGCTGCTGGTGCGGGCCCCGCGTTCGGAACGCCGTCCGGCGCCCCTGGACCTGCCCGGCCAGGTGACGGCGGTGGTGGCGCTCACGGCGCTGACGTTCGCGGTGATCGAGGGCGGGACGGCGGGCCGGGCGGCGCTGGCGGTGGCCGTGGTGGCGGTGGTGGCGTTCCTCCGGGTCGAGGCACGTCACCCGCACCCGGTCGTCCCGCTGAGCCTGTTCCGCAACCGGACCGTGGCGGTGACCGTCGCCGCCGGAGCGGCGGTCAGCGTGGCCTTCTACAGCATGGTGTTCGTCTTCTCGCTCTTCTTCCAGCAGGTACAGGACCGTTCGGCGCTCCAGGCCGGGCTGATGTTCCTGCCGATGACGGGTCTGATCGCCGTGACGAACGTGGTGGCCGGCAAGCTCGCGGGACGCCACGGCGCCCGGCTGCCCATGCTGGTGGGGCAGGGCCTGGCCGTCGCGGGCCTGCTCGCGATGCTGTACGTCGACGCCGACACGCCCGCGACGCTGGTGGCCCTGCTCCTCGTCCCCATGGCGCTGGGCTGCGCGCTGACGGTGCCGCCGCTCACCGCGGCGATGATGGACGCCGTTCCCGCGGAACGGGCGGGCCTCGCGGCCGGCGTCCTCAACGCGGCGCGGCAGATGGCCGGGGCGCTGGGCATCGCCGTCTTCGGGGCCCTGATCTCCGGCGATTTCGTGGCCGGGATGCGGCTGAGCCTGGTGATCAGCGCGGCCCTGCTCACGGTGACGTTCGCGCTCAGCTTCCGTCGCGCAGGTCCTTCGGCCAGTGGGGCCTGAACTCGAGGTGGTCGTACGTCACCACGCACCCCTCCCCCAGCGGCGACTGCGTCATGAAGCCGACGAGGGCCGCGCCGGTCTCCTTCTCGTCGCCGAGGGTGAACAGCCGGACGAAGGTCCAGCGCTCGCCGTCGCGGGAGGCGTGGAAGGCGAAGGCGCGGCCGGTGCGGCTGACCCGCAGCCACACCGAACTGCCCTCCACCGTGAAGGAGTTGGCGTCGTCGGAGTGGCCCCGGGTGACGACCGTGCAGACGGTGGGCACGTCCGGCGAGTACTCCAGGCACAGCTTGGCCCAGGCCCGCTCGCCGACGTGGACGTAGAGGACCCCGGCGTCGAAGGCACCGGCGAAGCCGACGGTGACCCGGGCGATCAGCTGGAAGTCCCCCTCGGGCGCGCCCAGCAGCCGGGGCGCGTCGGAGGCGGCGTCCAGGCCCTCGCCGGTGGGCGGCACGAAGCGGTCCTGCCGGGGGCCGGCCCATCCGGAGAGGATGCCGTCGTCCTCGTAGGACCAGTGGCCGTCGGGGCCGTAGGTGCGCAGGGAGAAGGGGAGTTCGGGGATTTTCAGGTCCATGCGGGGATTCTTCCAGGCCGTCCCCGCCGGCGGGTGCCCGAGGGGGGTGCCGGTCAGCGGGACTGGAGCGCGTCCAGGGCGACGGCCTGGGCGATGGCGAGGCGCAGGTCCAGATCGGGCGAGGCCACGTCGAGCACATAGCGGTCGCGCAGCCCGATCTTCTTGTCGAGCCGCATCACCTGCCGGTCGCCCGAGGTGAAGTCGAAGTGGTAGGGCCAGACGAACGGTATGAAGTCGAGCGGCAGCAGTTCCCAGACCCGGCGCAGCACGGCCACGACCGGATTGCGCTCCCGGCCGACGGCGGCGACCGAGCCCGGCTGGTCCAGCTCCCACGTCGAGCGCAGCAGGGAGGCGGCGAACTTCTTGCGGAAGGTGCCGACGGGGTTGCCCGCCGCGTCCCGCACGTCGTAGAGGGCGCCGACGTCCAGGACCTGGCGGGCCTTGGCGGTGAACAGGACGCGGTTCCTGGACTCGTCGGTGTAGAAGGTCATCTGCTCCTTGAGCGTCATCCGCTTCTGCTCGGCGAAGGCGACGACCTTGCCGTCGGAGCCGTCCGGCAGTGCCTCGGTCACGACGTACCGGTTGATCATGAAGGTGGTCTTCTGCCGGATGGTGAAACGCTCGTTCGCCTGCGCTCGCGCGCTGTCCGCTGTGTCCACTGTTCCGCTCCCCGAGCCGGTGATCCCTGGATCGCTCCATCGTCACCGTGCGCCCCGCCCCGGGTCAGTCTCCGTAAGTCGACGTCCGCAGCGACCAAAGATGACGGGTGCGGCGGGGGGAGGGTGTCGACTTTCGTCGTTCGGGACCGCGCCGAAGGGGGGATGCGGGCGGCACCGGACGGCTGACTATCGTCTGCGCGTGGACGTAAGCCAGATACCCCGTACGGACCGGCCGCTCCGCTCCCGGCTCCTCGCCGCCTCTCCCTGGCCCCGCAAGCGGATCGTCGGGGAGAGCGTGCTCGCCCTCGTGCTCGCCGGGATGGCGGGCCTGTTCGACGACCGGCCCGGTTTCGGCGCGTGGACCGTCGTCGTGGCCCTGTCGGCCGCCGTACTGTCGCTGGTGCGCCGCTCGTTGCCGGCGACGGTGCTGCTCATCGCCTCGGCCATGTCCGGGGTGGTGGCGGGCGCGGTGGCGCTGCTGATGTGCGCGAGCTGGTCGGCGGGCAGCCGGATCATGCGGCCCTCGCGCGCGCTGGCCGCGTACGCCGCCGGGTTCGTGCTGTACGCGGTCGTCGGCATCGCCCAGGCGCCCGACGAGGAGGTCCACTTCTCGCCGGTCGTCACCGGCTCGCTGGCGGCGGGCTCGTTCCTGGCGCTGGTGATCGTACCGGGCCTGGCCTCCCGCTATCGCGCCCAGCGCCACGCGCTGCTCGACGCCCTGCGGCGGCACAACGCCCAACTGGTGCGCGAGCAGGCGATGGTGGCACGGCAGGCCCGGCTCCTGGAGCGCCAGCGCATCGCCCAGGACATGCACGACAGCCTCGGCCACCAGCTCGCCCTGATCGCCGTGCACGCCGGGGCGCTGGAGGTGGACCCGGAGCTGGGCGACCGCCACCGGGAAGGGGTGGGCATCCTGCGCGAGGCGTCCCGGACGGCGATGCGGGAGCTGCGCGAGGCGGTGGGCATCCTGCGGGACGGCCTCGGCGAGGCGGCCGGGCAGGGGCCGGACCCGGCGGACGCCGAGCATCCGCCGGCCCGGGTGGCGGCCGCCGTCGACGGCCTCGTCGAGTCGTCGCGGGCGGCGGGCGCGGCCGTGGAGCTGCACCGTTCCGGGACCGTACGGCCCCTCGCGCCGGCCGCCGACCACGCGGCGTACCGCATCGCCCAGGAGGCGCTGACCAACGCGCACAAGCACGCGCCCGGTGCCCCGATCACGGTGGCGCTGCGCTATGAACCCGACAGCCTGGTCGTCGAGGTGGCCAACGGGCCGGTGCCGGCCGGGGCTCCCGCGTCCCCGCCCGCGGTGAGCGGCGGCCAGGGCCTGGCGGGTCTGCGGGAGCGGGCCCGGCTGGTCGGCGGCATGGTGCACACCGGTCCCACGCCCGACGGCGGTTTCCGGCTCGCCGGGGTGCTGCCCTACGGCGGTGGCGAGACCCTGCCCGGTCCGGAAGGCGCGACCTCCGTATCGGCGGGCGAAGACTTTCGGGGGCAGCCCCTCGAGGGTGCGGCGGGCGACGGTGGAGCGGTCATCGACCGTACCGATCCGCAAGGGGAGTTCGCCGCCATCATGAGCAGCAAGAAGAAGGTCGCCCTCGGTTGCGCCGTCACCGCCGTCGTCCTCGTCGTGGGCGTCGTCGCCCTCGGGGCCTGGGGGCTGAAGGCGCTGTGGGACGAGATGGAGAGCGGCACGATATCGGCCGACGTCTACGAGTCCGCGAAGATCGGCGACGCCGAGGCGGACGTGAAGGCCGAGCTGCCCGAGGGCAGTTCGCTGCTCACCGACGGCCAGGAGAAGCAGGGCCCGCCGCTGCCCGAGGGCGCCAAGTGCCGTCACTACCTGGACGTCGACGACGACATCGTCTACCGGTTCTGCTTCCGCGACGGGAAGCTGGTCGCGAAGGAGACCTTCAAGGACAAGCTGTGACCGGCGGCATGTGACCGCCCCCGGGACCGGATCGGGCATGATGACGGGGCTCTGCCATCCGTTCATCACACCGACACCGTGCAGGAGGCCGCGTGATCCGGGTCCTCGTCGCCGACGACGAGCCGCTCATCAGGGCCGGCATCAGGATGATCCTCACCTCGGCCGAGGACATCGACGTCGTCGCCGAGGCGGCGGACGGCCGGGAGGCGGTGGAGACCGCCCGGAGCACCGCGGTCGACGTGGCCCTGCTGGACATCCAGATGCCGGTGATGGACGGGCTGACCGCGCTGGCCGAACTCGGCCGGGCCGCGCCGGGGGTGCGCGTGCTGATCCTGACCACGTTCGGCGAGCGCGAGAACGTCCTGCGGGCGCTCGGCCACGGCGGCGCGGGCTTCCTGCTGAAGGACTCCGCGCCGCAGGAGCTGATCCACGCGGTGCGCGCCGCGGCGGCCGGCAACGCCTATCTCTCCCCGGCCGCCACCCGCCACGTCGTCGACACCCTGGCCTCCCCCGCCGCGACCGCGCGCGGCGAGGAGGCCCGCCGCCGCCTGGCCGGCCTGACCGAGCGGGAGCGCGCGGTGCTGGCACTGCTGGGCGAAGGCCTGTCCAACGCGGACGCGGGCGCCCGGTTGCACATGAGCGAGGCCACGGTGAAGACGTACGTCAGCCGCATCCTGACCAAGCTCGACTGCGACAACAGGGTCCAGGCGGCCCTCCTGGCCAGGGACGCGGGTCTGGAGTCGAATGCGGGCTGACGGTTCCGCAACGCCCGCAAGGGGCGCGGGGAACCGCGCGACCAGCCACGACGGCGCCGCAGCCGTACGACGACAGGACCCGGCATTACAGCGGAGCGCTACCGCTCCAGCGCGCCGTTGAACCGCCGGGGCAGCCCCAGCGGATTCTCGTCCCGAAGCTCCGCGGGAAGCAGCGCCGCCGGCGCCCCCTGGTAGGCCACCGGCCGCAGCCACCGCTCGATGGCCGTACCGCCCACCGACGTGGACGTCGAGGTCGTAGCCGGGTAGGGACCGCCGTGGTGCTGGGCCGGCGCCACCGCGACGCCCGTCGGCCAGCCGTTGACCAGCACGCGCCCGGCCAGCGGCGTCAGGTCCGCGAGGATCTGCGCGCCGCGTCCCTCGCCTGCCGCCTCCTCGGCCGACAGGTGGACGGTCGCGGTGAGGTTGCCGGGCAGCCGGGACAGCACGGCCTGCGCCTGTGTGTCGTCGTCGTAGCGGACCACCACGGTCACCGGGCCGAAGCACTCCTCCAGGAGCAGGTCGTACGCCCCCTCGGCGGTCAGCTTCTCGGCCGCGACCGACAGGAAACCGGCGCTGACCGTGTGCTCGCCGCCCGCGCCCGGGGTCACCGGGGACTCCACGTCGGCGAGTCCGGCGCGCTCGGCGACACCGGCGATGAAGTTGTCGCGCATCCGGTGGTCCAGCAGGACACCGGCCTCGGTGTCGCTGACGGCGTCCGTGAGGGACTTGACCAGTCCGTCGCCGGCCGCGCCGGACGGCACCAGGACGAGGCCCGGCTTCACACAGAACTGCCCGACGCCCAGCGTCATGGACCCGGCCAGACCGGTGCCGATCGCCTCGCCGCGCTCGCCCGCGGCGGCCTCCGTGACGACGACCGGGTTCAGGGAACCCAGCTCGCCGTGGAAGGGGATCGGGACCGGGCGGGCGGCGGCCGCGTCGAAGAGGGCGCGGCCCCCTCGTACGGATCCGGTGAAGCCGGCCGCCGCGATCAGCGGGTGCCTGATCAGCTCCAGGCCGGACTCGAAGCCGTGGACGAGGCCGACGACGCCCGCGGGGATGCCGTGCTCGGCGGCGGCCCGCCGCAGGACGGCCGCGACCAGCTCCGACAGCCCCGGGTGGTCGGGGTGGGCCTTGACGACGACCGGGCAGCCCGCGGCGAGCGCGCTCGCGGTGTCGCCGCCGGCGACGGAGAAGGCGAAGGGGAAGTTGGAGGCCGAGTAGACGGCGACGACGCCCAGCGGCACCTTGTAGCGGCGCAGGTCCGGGATCGGCGGGGTGGCGGTGGCGTCGGGGTGGTTGATGACGACGTCCAGGAAGGCGCCCTCGTCGACTATGTCCGCGAACGCCCTCAACTGGTAGCAGGTGCGGGCGAGTTCGCCGGTGAGGCGGACCGGGCCGAGCGCGGTCTCGGCGTCGGCGGCCTCGACGAGCTGGTCCTTGGCGGCCTCGAGCCGGTCGGCGGCGGTGCGCAGGAACGCCGAGCGGACCGTGCGGTCGGCGAGGGAGCCGCGGGCCTCGTGCGCGGCGCGTACGGTGGCGTCCACCTCCTGGGCTGTGGCCTCCACCGCAACCTGTTCACGCTGCTTCCCGGTTCGGGGGTCGACACTCCAGACTGGTGCTGCTGCCACCGCGGGTCCCTCCACATGTAATGCCGCAGTACGGGGTCATCCACCAGGGGTGTTCGATATACTGAACACTGTCTCTGATGATGAATACGCTGTCGGAGACTATAACTCTGGTTCTCGTCCAACGAAGGGGTCAAGGGCGATGTCGGCAGGCGAGACGGGCGGCGGGGCGCAGGTCAAGTCCGCGGTACGGACGGTTGAGCTGCTCGAATACTTCGCCGGGCGCCCCGGCATGCACTCCCTCGCGGCGGTCCAGGAGGCCGTCGGTTATCCCAAGTCCAGCCTCTACATGCTGCTGCGCACGCTCGTGGAGCTGGGCTGGGTGGAGACGGACGCGACAGGCACGCGGTACGGCATCGGCGTGCGGGCGCTGCTGGTCGGCACGTCGTACATCGACGGCGACGAGGTGGTCGCGGCGGCCCGTCCGACGCTGGACCGCCTGTCGGACGACACCACCGAGACGATCCACCTGGCCCGCCTCGATGGCACGAACGTCGTCTACCTGGCCACCCGCCAGTCCCAGCACTACCTGCGCCCCTTCACCAGGGTCGGCCGCCGGCTGCCCGCCCACTCCACCTCCCTGGGCAAGGCGCTGCTCAGCACTTACGCGGACGAGCAGGTCCGCAAGATGCTCCCGGAGACGCTCCCGGCCCTGACCGAGAACACCATCACCGACCGGGAGAAGCTCATCGAGGAGCTCCACCAGGTCCGTGAGCAGGGCTTCGCCGTCGACCGCGAGGAGAACACCCTCGGCCTGCGCTGCTTCGGCGTCGCGATCCCGTACCGCACCCCGGCCCGCGACGCCATCAGCTGCTCGGTCCCGGTGGCCCGGCTGACCCCCGCGCACGAACAGATGGTGAAGGACGCCCTGTTCGACGCCCGGGACCGGCTGACACTGGCCACCCGTAGGCTCTGACCCCATGAATTCCGACGCCACGAATTCCGACGCCATCAATTCCGACCTCGTGAACGTGGAACTGCGCGCGGTGCACGACAGTGATCTGCCGGTCTTCTTCCGGCAGATGAACGACCCGGAGGCGCTGAGCATGGCGGCCTTCACGCCCAAGGACCCGGCCGACCGGGCCGCCTTCGACGCGCACTGGAGCAGGATCCGGGTCTCCTCGCACGTGCTGCGCACGATCCTGGCCGACGGTGACGTGGTGGGGAGCGCGGCCGTGTACGGGGATCCCGGCGAGCGGGAGGTGACCTACTGGGTCGACCGCGCTTACTGGGGCCGCGGGGTGGCCACGGCCGCGCTGCGCGGGCTGCTCGCCGAGGTGCCCGAACGCCCGTTGTACGCGCGGACGGCGGCGGACAACGCGGGCTCGCTGCGGGTGCTGACGAAGTGCGGTTTCCAGGTCACCGAGCGGACCCGTGGGTTCGCCAACGCGCGGGGCGAGGAGATCGACGAGCTGGTCCTGGCGCTGGGGGTCTGAGCGGCTCTCCCCCGTGCGGCGGAGACGGATCGTCGCCGCGCAGGAGGTGCCCGCACGCCCTCGCGCGGGAGCGTGGACGCATGACGCGGACACTCGCTTCCCCGCGGCCGGCCCCCGCCCTCGGCGCCGACCGGCCCCGTCGACTGCTGCGCGCCGTCGCGATCGCCTCCTGTGTGCCGTACCTCGCGCTCAAGGGCGCCTGGATCGCCGGGAGTCACCTCGGGATCCCGCAGGGCAGCCCGCTGCTGGAGCACCGCGGGAGCATGGTCGTCGCCAACGGCGTCACCGTCCTCATGGACGGCGCGGTGATCGTGCTCGCGCTGGTGCTGACCCGGCCGTGGGGGCTGCGGGCGCCCGCGTGGCTGCTCGGCCTCCCCGCATGGGTTGCCACCGGGCTGCTCGCGCCCATCATGGCCGGGTTTCCGCTCCAGCTTCTCGTCGACGTGCTCGGCGGGTCCCCGGCGAGCGGCACCGCCGGGGACGCCCGGCCGTTCCTCGACGCCTGGGTCTTCGGGGTCGTCTACACCGGGTTCATCGTGCAGGGGCTCGGTCTCGGCGCGCTGTTCGCGCTGTACGCCCGCGACCGCTGGGGGCAGCTGTGGCAGGGGCGGGTGTGGGAGCTTCCGGTCGGCCTCATCGGGGCGGCCCAGCGCACGGTCGCCGTCGCGGCGGCCGGATGCGCGCTGCTGCCGCTGGCGGCCCATCTGCTGTGGGCGTGCGGTGGCACCGCGGGGCTCGACGAGAGCCGCGTCACCGACCGGGCCGGCGGCTTCTACGTCATGGAGGCCCTGTCCGTCGTGTTCCTCGCCATGGCCGTCACCGGCGGCCTGCTCCTCGCGTTCCGGCGCGGCCGGGCGCTGCCCGTCGGGCTGCCGCTGGCCCTGGTCTGGGTCGGCTCGGCGGCCACGGCGTGCTGGGCGGCCTGGCTGTCGCTGGCGCCGCTCACCGACGTGGCCGACGGCCCCACACCGCTGCTGGGCCTCACCTACGCTGGCCAGATGATCGTCGGTATCCTCGTCGCCTGCCTCGGCGTCCACTTCCTCGCGGAGCGCGCCGCGAGCCGGAAGTGGCGTACCGGGTGAGCGAGTTCGTCCGCTTTCTGTTCGGGCGGCGGGCGCGCCGGCGCTGGATCCATCTGATCCTCGGCGGCGCGCTCGCCATGCCGTACGTCTTCGTCGGCCAGCTCGTCGTCGGCCCCGCCACCGACTCGCGGTACGTCTTCAACGACCTCGCCCTGCAACTCCTGTCCTTCGCCGTCGGGTTGCCGCTCGCCACCCTCACCGCGGCCGTGTTCCCGCTGACCCGGCCCCTGGAGGCGGGGGCCGTGCGGTCGCTGTGCGGGGTGGAGGCGGGCCTGCTGGCGCGCGGGCCGGCCCGGTCGCGTGCCGCGAGGGGGCGGGCGGCGGCGTGGTTCACCCTGCATCTCGGCTTCGGCGGGATCATCTCCGGGATGTCGCTGGCGGTACCGCCGTTCGCCGGGTTCCTCACCGCGCTGCCGCTGCTGGTGTGGGCGGGCGGCAGCGAGTTCGTCGAGCTGCCCGGTGCCCTCGACCGTCCCTGGGTGCCGGCGCTCGCGCCGGTCGCGGGCGTGGCGACGATGCTCGCGCTGGCCGGCTGCGCGGCCGGCTGCGGTGCGCTTCTCGCCCGCTGGGCGCCCGTGCTGCTCGGGCCGACGCCGGAGGACCGGCTGGCGGTGGCCGAGGCGCGCGCCGCCGACCTCGCGGTGCGCAACCGGCTCGCGCGCGAGCTGCACGACTCGGTGGGTCATGCGCTCAGCGCCGTCACCCTCCAGGCGAGCGCGGCGCGCCGAGTCCTCGACAGCGACCCGGAGTTCGTCCGTGAGGCGCTCGCCGCGATCGAGGACACCACCCGGCGCACCGTCGGTGAACTGGACGCCGTGCTGGGCGTGCTGAGGGACGGCGACGCTCCCGGTACGGCCCCGGCGCCCACCCTAGCGGCCGACCTCGCCGACCTGCTGCGCCGCACCCGCGCGAGCGGGCTGCGGGTGACCGCCACGGTGGGGGTGGAGCCCGACGCCCTGCCGCCCGTCCTCTCCCGTGAGGCCTACCGCATCGTGCAGGAGGGGCTGAGCAACGCGCTCAAGCACGCCGGTGACCGGACCGCGGTGACGTTGCGGATCGAGATCGCCGACGGGCACCTGGAGATCACCGTCGAGAACCCGGTGGACGGTGCCCCCGCCTGCCGCCCCGGCGGCGGCCACGGTCTGCGGGGCGTCGCCGAACGGGCGCGCCTGCTGGGCGGGACGGCGCGGGCCGGCGCCGCGCGGGGCGCGTGGCGGCTGCACGTACGACTGCCCATGAAGGGACCCGCATGACGACCAGCCCGCCCGTCCGGATCGTCCTCGCCGACGACGAACGCATGGTGCGCACCGCCCTGCGCGCCATCCTCTCCGCCGAGCCCGACCTGGAGGTGGTCGGCGAGGCGGCGACCGGGGCCGAGGCGGTGGCCGTCGTACGGGAGCGGCGGCCCGACGTGGTCCTGATGGACGTACGGATGCCCGAGATCGACGGCATCCGGGCCACCGAGCAGATCCTGGCCACGCTCGACGCGCCGCCCCGGATCGTGGTCGTCACGACCTTCGAGAACGACTCCTACGTGTACGAGGCGCTGCGCGCCGGGGCAGCCGGGTTCCTGCTGAAGCGGGCGGAGGCCGAGGCGCTCGTCCAGGCCGTACGGCTGGTCGCGCGCACCGACACGCTGCTCTTCCCGTCGGCCCTGCGCAGCCTCGCGGCCGAGCACGCGCGCGCGAACCCGGCGCCGCCGCCCTGGGTGGCGCGGCTCACAGGCCGGGAGAGCGAGGTGCTGCGGCTGATGGCGCGGGGCCTGACCAACGCGGAGATCGCGTGCCGGATGGACGTGGGTCCGGCCACGGTGAAATCGCATGTGGCGGCCGTTCTGGCGAAGACCGGCACCCGGGACCGCACCCAGGCGGTGATCGCCGCCTACGAGGCGGGCTTCATGAACGCCCGATGAGAAATCGGGGCCCGCGGGAACGTCCGCCCCCGTCCCGGTCGTCCTCTCGAGTGGGATGAACAAGACGATCAGGCGGGCGTCCGTCTTCACACTGCTGCTCGTGCTCGCTCTGCTGGTCAGGGCGACCTGGGTGCAGTTCTACGACGGCAAGGCCCTCGCGGACGACAAGAACAACCGGCGGAACACGATCGCGCTGTACAGCGAGCCGCTCGGCAACATCGTCGTGGGCGGCGACGCGATCACCGGCTCCGCGCCCACGAAGAAGGGTGACCTCAAGTACAAGCGCACGTACAAGGACGGCGCGCTGTACGCGGCGGTGACCGGGTACAGCTCGCAGGCCTTCGGGGCGACCCAGCTGGAGGGCATCTACCGGGACCTGCTCGACGGGACGGACAACCGTCTCAAGAGCGTGCTGGACACGGTCACCAACAAGCGGTCCGACCCGGGCAACGTGATCACGACGATCGACCCGGACGTGCAGAAGGCGGCGTACGACGCGCTCGGTGACAAGAAGGGCGCGGCGGTCGCGATCGACCCCACCACCGGGAAGATCCTGGCGGTGGTGTCCACGCCGTCGTACGACCCGTCGCGGATCACCACGGGTGACTCGGACGTCTGGAACCAGCTGACCAAGAACCCCGACAAGCCGATGACGAACCGCGCGCTGCGCCAGCCGCTGCCGCCGGGTTCGACGTTCAAGCTGGTCGTGGCGGCGGCCGCGCTGGAGGACGGGCTGTACTCGTCGGTGGACGAGAAGACGGAGAGCCCGGACCCCTACCCGCTGCCGGACACCAATCGGGAGCTGGGCAACGAGAACCCCAACGCCCCCTGCGAGGACGCCTCGATCCGGGTCGCGCTCCAGTACTCCTGCAACAACGTCTTCGGGAAGATGGCCGTCGACCTGGGCCAGGACAAGGTCCGGGAGATGGCCGAGAAGTTCGGCTTCGACGACACCGAGCAGGACGTGCCGGTGCGCGCCTACGAGAGCGTGTACCCGAAGGACATGGACCGGCCGCAGACCGCCCTGTCCGGCATCGGCCAGTTCGACGTGACCGCGACCCCGCTCCAGATAGCCATGGTGTCGGCGGCCATTGCGAACGGCGGCAAGCTGGTCTCGCCGCACATGGTGTCGCAGATCACCGACAGCGGCGGCGATGTGCTGGAGGACTACGACGACCAGGCCGACACGACAGAGATCGTGAGCTCCGACACCGCCGAGCAGCTCCAGTCGGCGATGCAGACGGTCGTCGAGAAGGGCACGGGCACGAACGCCCGGATTCCGGGCGCGACGGTGGGCGGCAAGACGGGCACGGCGCAGCACGGCGAGAAGAACAGCAAGACGCCGTACGCCTGGTTCACGTCCTACGGGAAGGCTGACGGCAAGGAGGTCGCCGTGGCGGTGATCGTCGAACAGTCGAACGCGTCCCGCTCGGAGGTCAGCGGCAACGGGCTGGCCGCCCCCGTGGCCAAGAAGGTGATGGAGGCGGCACTCGAGAACTAGTCCGTGTCCGGCCTAGCGGGTCACTTGACGCCCAGGATCTGCTCGATCGGGTTGATCGCGAAGTACACCAGGAACAGCGCCGAGGTCCCCCACATCAGCCAGTGGATGTCCTTGGCCTTCCCGAGGACCGTCTTGATCACGACGTAGGCGACGAAGCCCGCGCCGATGCCATTGGTTATCGAGTACGTGAACGGCATGACCGCGATGGTCAGGAACGCCGGGATCGCGATCTCGTACTTGTCCCAGTCGATGTGCTTGACCTGGGTCATCATCAGGAAGCCGACGGCGACCAGGGCGGGCGCGGCGGCCTGGAGCGGGACGATGGTGAGCAGGGGGGTCAGGAACAGGGCCAGGGCGAACAGGCCGCCGGTGACCAGGTTGGAGAAGCCGGTGCGGGCGCCCTCGCCGACGCCGGCCGCCGACTCGATGTAGGAGGTGGCGGAGGACGCCGACGCCGCGCCGCCCGCGGCCGCCGCCGCGCCGTCGATCAGCAGCACCCGGCCGAGGTTGGGCACCTTGCCCTGCTCGTCGAGGAGACCGGCCTCGGCGCTGATGCCGACGACGGTGCCCATGGTGTCGAAGAAGTCGGACAGCACCAGCGTGAAGATCAGCAGCACGACGGTGATGGCGGTGGTCTCGCCGAACGCGCCGAACAGGCTGAAGTCGCCGACGAGTCCGAAGTCGGGGGTGTCGACCACCTTGTCGGGCCAGGCCGGGGTGGTCAGCCCCCAGACCTTGATGTCGGCGATCGAGTTGACGATCATCGCGACGACCGTCATGGTCACGATGCTGATCAGTATCGCGCCCTTGGTCTTGCGGGCGAGCAGGGCGATCGTCAGCAGGACTCCGAGGCAGAACACCAGGATCGGCCACCCGGTGAGCTGCCCGGCGCCGCCCAGCTGAACCGGCACGGTGGTGTTCGCGGCGTCCGGGATCCGGGTGACGAACCCGGCGTCCACGAAGCCGATGAAGGCGATGAACAGGCCGATGCCGACGCTGATCGCCTGCTTGAGCGGCTGCGGGATGGCGTGCATGACGGCCTCGCGCAGCCCGGTGACCACCAGCACGCAGATCAGCAGGCCTTCGAGGACGACCAGGCCCATCGCGTCGTCCCACGCCATGAGCGGGGCGATCTGGAAGGCGACGACGGCGTTCAGTCCGAGGCCGGCGGCGAGCGCGAGCGGCAGGTTGCCGCCGACGCCCATGATGATCGTCATGACCGCGGCCACCAGGGCGGTGGCGGTGGTGAGTTGGACCGGGTCCAGCTGATCGCCGAACTTGTCCTTCGCGCTGCCGAGGATGATGGGATTCAGGACAAGGATGTAGGCCATCGTGAAGAACGTGGCGAATCCGCCCCGTATCTCGCGGGCGAGGCTGGAGCCCCGTTCGGAGATCTTGAAGAACCGGTCGACGCTGCTCACGCCCGGTGGCGGAGCACTTGACCGGTCGGCCACCTTCTGGGGTTCGGACATGGCGGTAACTCCTTGTTGCCTGATGGATCGGTGTGCGGATGCTGGCTGGATTGTTCCCGCGTTGAACGTGTTTCAGGTTTTCTCCGTGTTACGGAATCAGACCTGCTCACGTGCGGGGTCCCACACGCTGTTCGAGACCCTGTACCAGACGGGCGTTCGATCACTGCTACGCTCCGGACCGCGACCGGTTGATCGCTAAACGATCGCCGGACGACCACACGTCATTCACAAGCCACCGCGCAGGCAGGAGGGGTCGCCCGTGGGCACGGTCGTCGACGACGCCGCCTCCGTGGAGTTCCATGCCTTCTTCGAGCGCCACTACGCCGAACTCGCGCGCCTGGCCCACCTGTTGACCGGCGAGGCGGACGCCGCCGACGACCTGGCGGCGGACGCGCTGCTGGCGCTGTGGCACCGCTGGGACCGGGTGCGCGCGGCCGACCACCCGGTGGCCTACGCGCGCGGTGTCGTGGCCAACCTGGCCCGCACCAGGATCCGCAGCGCCGTCCGGGAGCGGCGCCGGGTCGCCCTGTTCTGGTCGCAGCGCGAGGAGAAGACGGAGAATCCGGACATCGCGGGCGTGGTCGACGTCCAGGGGGCTCTGCGTAGACTGCCGTTCCGCAAACGTGCCTGTGTGGTGCTGCGGCACGCGTTCGACCTGTCCGAGAAGGACACCGCCCTCGCCCTCGGCATATCGGTCGGTACGGTGAAGAGCCAGACCTCGAAGGGCATGGCCGAGCTGCAGCGCCTGCTGGGGACGGAGCAGGCCCCCCTCAAGGTGCACACCGCGGCGATGGCCCGCACCGGGGGCACCGCAGGAAGGAACCGATGATGCGGCGGGACGTGCACGACGAACTGCGCGCCCGGCTGCACGAGGCGGCCGAGGCGCACCGACCCGACCGCGAGCGGATCCTGGCCCGCGTCGAGCGCGGCATGGCGGACCCCGCCGGACAGACCCGCTCCGCCCACCGGGCGACCCGCCCGCCGGTGTACGGCTGGGTCCGGGTGGCGACGGCCACGGCGGCGGTCGCCGGCGTGCTCGCCTTGGGCGGTTACGCGGTGGCGTCCGCCGTGAAGGACGAGGACCGCCCGGGGCAGACGGTGGCCACGTCACCCACGCCCACCCCGTCCCCGGACGCCACGAGCCGCGCTCCGCACCCGCCCGCCCCGTCGGGGGACCGGACTCCGGAGGGGACGCCCGAGTCCCGCGAGACGGGCGAGGCACCGACCCGGCAGCCGACCGAGACGCCCGCGCCTCCCGCGACGCCCGCCGAGGGCGCGCAGGACGGCCCGCTGTGGTCGGCCGGCTCGGTGGACCCGCACAGCAACGACTTCTGGGCGCAGAGCAATCTGACCCTGCGCACGAGTGAGCAGCTCACCGCGCTCACCGTGCGGGTGAAGGTCGCGCAGACCGGCGGGGTCACCTCGACCGGCGCCTGGCGCGCGCTGCCGGAGGACGACTTCACGCTGACGGTCGAGGAGAAGGACGGCTTCCTCGTCTACACCTGGGTGCTGAAGGAGGGCCGTACGGTCCCCGCGGGCGAGTGGGTGTTCGCCGGGCAGTACGACCATGAGCGCGGCGGCCGGGACGCGAAGGAAGACGGCTACACGGTGACGGCCACGGCGGGCGGCGACCAGCTGTCCGTGGCGGGCGGCTTCGCGGCGGGCGACGACAACTCCCCGGCGGCCGGGGACTCGTAGGGCCGGGACGCAACCTCGCGCGAGTTCTCGTCATCTCACATCACGTACCAGTGAGCACGCTGGTAACGGACCTGCTGGCCAGAGCCCCCCTCGGTCAGCAGTGAGAGGCCCCCGCCGGTGACGACCGGCGGGGGCCCGCAATCACCTCAGGGCCGCTCAGACGGCCGCCAGTCACCGGTGTGTACCGCCCTGGTGTGCGACACGGCTTCCGTGGGCGTCAGTTGGGGACGGTTCGCGGGGACGGTGATCACCGCGCCGGGGCCGGTGCGGGACACAGGGGTGCCTTTCAGCAGGGTCGAGTTGCCCCACCCGTGGGCGCGGGGAACCGCGCGACCAGCCACGAAACACCCGTGGCCGGCCGCGCGCGGAAGCAACCGAGCTCGATCCAGAAGCGGTCGTCGTGGTGCCGCAGCGCCGGGGCCCAGACACCGCAGTCGTGCCGGGACGAGCGGAACTCCGCCTCCGGCTCCGGGCGTTCCGGGGCGTGGCCGACCAGCGTCCAGTCGAGCAGGTCCCGGGAGTGCAGCAGGGGCAGGCCCGGGACACGGCCGAAGCCGGAGGCGGTGAGGTAGAAGTCGTCGCCGACGCGGACGACGTCCGGGTCGGACCAGTCGGCGTCGAGGACGGGATTGGTGTACGTCACTGGCTCACCGCCTTGCGGATCAGGGCTGCCGCTCCGATGCGCGGAAGGCGGCCGTCGGCGACGACGGTGACGATCCGCCGGACGACGGTCTCGCCCGGCGCGACGGCCAGCCGCTCCTCGGACGCCGGCGAGGATCCGACGCCCCGGTACTCCCCGGCGCGCACGAACCACGGATCCCGCCGGGTCCGCTCGGTGGCGCCGGCGAAGACCAGGGTCCAGGTGCCGCCCGCGAGGGCGACCCAGTCGGCGCGGGTGCCGTGGACCGCGGCCTCGCCCTCGCGGCCGGCGGTGAAGACCTCCGGCGGCTCCTGGAGTTCCGGCCGGGTGACGTACCCGCCGACCGGTCGGCCCGCGACGCGCAGCACCGGGGTGTCGTGGGGGGTCATCAGGTGCTCACCTCTTTCGATCTCGCCGGGCGGGCCCAGGGGGCGCCCAGCTCGGAGTAGAGGGCGAGGCTGTCGGCGGCGGCCGCGACCAGGCCGTCGATGCCGGGCACGACCCGACGCCGCTCGTCGGGGAGCAGGTGCCAGGCCCCGGCGGGCAGCGGGGCCGGGTCGGGGGCCCGCCGAATCGCCTCGACGACCCTCATGAAGGCGCCGGTCGCCTCGGGCGCGACCAGCAGCTCGGTGCCGTCGGTGAGATGCTCGACGAGGTTCTCGAGCAGGTCGGTCCGGCCGTACTCGAACTCCTCGGGGCCGTGTCCCGAGCGCTGGAGCAGGACGCGGTCCTGCTTGTACCAGAAGGTGATCCGGCCCCGGTCGCCGTGCACCACGACATACGGCTCGCCGGGGTCCTCGGCGCAGAGGGTGGCGCCGACGACGATCTCGGGGCCGCTCGTGCCGACGCGGACGCAGGAGGTGTCGTCGGACTCGATGTCGTTGGCGCGCAGCAGCTCGGTCTCGATGCCGGTGACGTCGTCGGCGCGCACGGTGCCGCCGAGCGCGAGCGCGGTGGCGACGGCGTGTGCGAGCGGGTTGGTGAGCACCCCGTCGACCACGTCGACGCCGTTCAGCCTGCGCTTGCCCGCCCAGGGCGCCCGCCGGTAGTAGGCCTCGGGGCGCGCCCAGGCGCCGGCGCCGCCGATGCCGGCGATCTCGCCGATCGCGCCCTCGGCCATCAGCGCCCGGATCGCGGGCACGGCGGCCGAGCCCAGCGACTGGAAGCCGATCTGACAGGCCACCCCGGCCTCGGCGATCCCGTCGGCCATGCGCCGGAACTCGGCGTACGAGGGGGCGGGCGGCTTCTCCAGCAGGATGTGCACGCCCTTGCCGGCGGCCGTGAGCGCGAGGTCGGTGTGGGTCGGGATCGGCGTGCAGATCACGGCGATCCCGGCGCCGGTGGAGTCGAGGAGTGCGCCGAAGTCGGCGGACTGCTCCGGTGCGCCCAGCCCTTCGGGGATCTCCTGCGCGGTGAGCGGGGTCAGCTCGCAGATCCCCGCCAGTCGCACGGTCCCCTTGTCCTGGAGCCGGCGGATGTTGTCCAGGTGCCAGCGACCGTGGCCGCGCGCGCCGGCCAGCACGACGGGTAGGGCAGTGCTCATGGGATCCTCCCTGCGCCCGCGCCGCGTGCCACCGCTCGGTCGGCCGCCTCTGCGCTGTCGATCTTTGTGTGCAGGGTAGGTGTCCGGCCGACGCCGGCCGTGAGGTCGCGCTCGCCGCCGGAGTTGCGGGCGTCGTGGAGGGCGGTGCCGCGGACGGGCACGCACAGGAGTGCCGGCGGGACGGCCGGCGCGGCTGTGTGACGGAGCCTCATCCCTTCACCGCCTCCGCGCTGAAGCCCGTGAACAGCCACTCTGGATGAAGGCGAACACGATCACTACGAGTACGGCCGCGATGATGCCGCCCGCCATGAGCGCGCCGAGGTCCACGCTGTCCGCGCCCATCAGGGTGTTGAGGCCGACCGGGATGGTCTGCTTCTCCTGGTTGTGGAGGAACATCAGGGCGAACAGGAAGTGGTTCCAGGAGTGCACGAAGGCGAAGGAGCCGACGGCGATCAGACCTGGCCGCAGCAGCGGCAGGACGACGATCCTGAACGCCGTCATCCGGTTGCAGCCGTCCACCCAGGCCGCCTCCTCCAGGGAGTACGGCACGTTCTTGATGAAGTTGCTGATCAGGATCATCGACAGCGGCAGTTGGAACACCGTCTCGGCGATGATGACGCTGCCCAGTGAGTTGATCATCCGGAGTTCGGCGAAGATCTCGAACAGCGGCACCAGGAGCAGCGCGCCCGGCACGAACCGCGAGCACAGCAGGGCGAGCATGAAAGCCCGCGGGATCCTGAAGTCGAACCGCGCGAGGGCGTAGCCGCCGGCCAGGGCGACGAGGGTGGTCATCAACAGGGTGACGACACCGACGAACAGGCTGTTCTGGAAGTACGTCCCGAAGCTGCGCTCCGTCCAGACCTTCTCGAAGTGGTCGAAGGTCATCGGCCAGGGGACGAGCGAGGTCGAGCCGGCCGGGCGCAGGGAGAACAGCAGGATCCAGTAGAAGGGGATCAGGGTGAAGACCAGGTAGACCGACAGCGGCGATCCGTGCAGGCCGGGCACCTGTTCATTGGCGAGCGCCGGGGCTGACGTTCGATCGGGCCCTCGCGCGGCCGATGCCGACGGGGCCCGTGAACGCGTCGCGTGCGGGTCTTCGCCTTACGAACCAGGCTTCCAGCCGGGATTCCGCCCGCTCAGACCCACCGCGCGGGCCAGCAGGGGAGCCTCGTCCGGGACCGGGACGACCGGGCCGAAGATGCCGCCTCCCCGGTCGCCGGCGTCGGCTGCCGCGCGGAGGAAACCGTGGGACATCCGGAGGGCCGCCGGGTCCGGGTCGTACGGCTGGCCCGTGGCGACGGCCAGGTCCCAGGCGTGGATCACCAGCTCGTCCACGGCCACCGCGCCGGCGACGGCACCGGGCAGGTCGACGCCGCCCGCGCGGGTCATGCCGGCCCACGCGTCCGGGGCGCGCCACACCTCGCCGAGTTCCCCAAGCACCTTGGGCAGTTCCTCGCGCCAGCCGGGGCCGATGTCCGGGACGACCGAGCCCGGGTCGGTGTCGGTCGTGGGACCCAGGTCCTTGCGTGCGGCGTCGCGGAAGGCGACCGACAGGCCGAGCAGGTGGCCCAGCAGATTGCGCACGGCCATCTCGGGGCAGGGCGTCGGCGCCGAGAGCTGTGCGTCCGTGACGGCCTCGGCGAGACGCGCGACGACGCGGGTCTGCGGGGCGAGGTCGATGGTCGGGTCGGTCATGGGCGGGCTCCTCACAGATCTGTTCCTGAAGGGTGGACCGGCCCGGGCGGCGAAAGTCATCGCCGACGGCGAGGATCGTCGGGCTTTTCCCTCGCCGCCCGCCCTAGGCGTCGGACAGTGCGGCCGCCGGCTCCGCCACCCGCCTCTCGCCCTCTCGCCCGGCCCTTCGAACCCACGCCAGCAGCTCCTTCGGCGTCTTCCCGCCCGCGAAGCACCACAGTGCGATCACGGGGTCACAGATCGCGCACCCCAGGGAGGAGCTGTGGGCGAAGGGGATGATCGGGTTCCCCTTGACGTGGTGGACGATGTCCCACGCTGTGTGCAGCAGCCAGGCGACGCCGATGAAGGCCCAGGAATCCAGACCACGATAGGCGACGTAGGTGAGCACCGCGGTGAACGCGAATTCCCAGCCACCGAGACCGCCGCCGCTCAGATAGGCGGCGCCCGCCCCGGCGACCATGACCGCGTTGAGACGCCGCCGGTGCGGTTCCCGGACGAGGGACATCAAATGAGCGTAGAGAAGACCGACGCCGATGGGCGCGACGTATTGCATGCGAAGTGCCTTTTCCAACGGGTGACTTGAACCGCTCACCACGCTATGACCGGGACACCACCCGTCCCAGCGGCTGAATCGACAGCTTCCAACGGGTTCCCGCCGGGAAACCGGCACGCCCAGTTCTCCGGCCACCTCTTCCGGGACAGAAGCCCCGCCGGAGGTCGGGACGCCCGGCGGGCGGGGGCCTCAGTTACCCAATCCCGCCATCGGGTTGGGCTCCTTCTCCAGCAAGCCGGAGATTCCGGCTTGTTCGGCCCTGGCTCGTCGTTCCGGGTCGGCCTGGGCACGTTCCGAGGCGAACTTCTCCCAGTCCGCGGGCTGCAGGAAGTACAGGTCGCCCGTGCCGGGCAGGATCATGACTCCGCCGAATGCGGAATCCCCGGCGAACCAGGCGCCTCCGCCCTCTGCGCTCTCGGGCCACCGGCGGACCGTCGATGCGCTCACCGCCCTCATGGAGAGTGCGCCGTGCTGGCCCCGTACCGAGAGCTTGACGGTGTGGACATCGCCGAGCAGCAATCGCTGCGACTGCTTCTTGGCCACCCGAGAGCGGTACTCCAAGGGATAGGCACGCAGCACCTTCTCGCACACCCTGAGCCGTCGCCCGAGACCTACCCGGAGATAGAGAAACAGCAGGAGGAACAGGCCGGGGAGAATCGGCAGCACGGTGAGGGTGGAGACGGAAACGCCGGCGGACTGCAACACGAACGGGACAGCGACCAGGGCGGCGCCAAGGCCGAATCGAATCGAGACGTGTCTGACCATGACCCTTCTGTTACGCCGGAGAACCTGGTCCACATCCGGCGGCAGGGGCGCTTGAGTCATCCGAAATCACTCCTTATCGCCGCTGCGACAGAACCAGGTTCGGAATTCCCGCCCTGGCTGCTGTCTTCGTCCGGCTCGTTTGGATCCGTGAACGAGAAGGTGTGGGCGATGCCCAGCAGAATGTCCCGATAGGTGTCCCCGGACTCCACGGCCGGCGTCGCCATCTGGATCACGACGACTTCCGATCCACGCCCGGCGATGCCGACCGTGCCCTGCCAGACCTCCGCCATGGGCAGATCGGCCCTGCCAGCGGCTGATTGTTGGCCCGGTGCCGCCATCTCGCGCTTTTCCTCGGACAGGTAGCCGAGTCCGCAAGGCAGCTCCAGCGGGATCACTCCTGAATCGGCCGTACCGTGTGTGGCTGCGGCCAGACCGGCCACAGCCAGCTTTGCGTTGCCGGGCGTCGTGACGGTGGAGAACGTGAGGGTGGAGAAGACCGGGGCCCCTTCTTCGTCCGGATGCATGCCGAACAGACAGGCCGACACGCCCTCGGCGTTCATGGAGGTGACGATGCCGGCGTAGAACCTCAGCACCCGTTCGGCCTGATCGCGCCGATCACCCGGCAGCGAACGAACGCGCGCGATCAGGGCTTCGATCTGCTCGACAGGAGGGTCCAGGTCGAGTGGGATGTAACCGTGTGGGATCAAGTACCAGTAGTCGGGCTTGGGCTCGCTCGGGACGACGCTGCTCACCGGTGAGTCCCCGTGGTCGGCCGTCACAGCAACCCTCGCAGACGTGCGATGCCGTAGGCGCCCACTCCGGCCTTGGTGTCTTCCGCGGCATTGTGTGACGCGCCTTCGTCCGGCAGGTGACCTTCTTCTTCCATCGAAGTCACCAGGTTCGCAGCGACGTTGAGCCCGTTGGCCGTCAGGTCACCCATGAGTTGGGCCGACCCCTTGAAGCTCTCGCCGGCAGCCTCCCACATGCCGTACGAGCCTTCGCGCGCCGCGTTCCTGTAGAGCCCGCCGAACTCCCTGCCGAACTCGACAGTCTTCTCCCAGCGACTGACCTGTACGCCCATCTCACTCGCCATTTGCAGGCCGTCTCGCAGCTCTTTGCCCGCCATGCCGACCAGGCGCGCACCCGGCACCATCCCCAGAATGTCGCCCCCCACCGACGCCCATGCCGAGAACATGTCCATTCCGCCGTCCTGGCCGATCAGATCCCCGAGGAAGTCCGTGTCGGAGAGGTTCTTGTACATGGACAGCGCGCTCGCGCCGATGGCGATTCCTGCGAACAGGGGGGCCAACGGGGTCGGCAGCAGAGCGAGGAGGCCGGCTATGGCGCCGATCGTTCCCGCATGCGTCTTGAGGAACTCCCAGACACCTGAGATGACGTCGCCGACCTTGTCCCAGAAGCCCGGCTCGTCCGGAGCGGACTTCGTCGAGCCGTCCAGGGCCTTGGCAATGGTCTCGGCCTCGCTGGTGTGCTCGGCCTCGAGCGCCTTGACCTTGCCGTCGAGGGACTCGTATTCACCGTTGGCCTTGGAGAGAGCCGCGCTCGCTTCGTTCAGCTCCTGCTCGGCGGAGCGCAGCCGCGCAGTTGCGGCGTCGGCCTCCTCCTGCGAAGGGAAGGTCTGGTTCGCGAGCTTGAGGTCGGGGTGCCGGGCGGCCTGATCGTACGCGGTCCTGGCCTTGTCGGCCGCCGCCTTCTTCTCGGCCATGGCAGCGTCATACTTCTTGGCCAGATCCCGATTGGATGCCAGGTGCCCGTCCCACTGATGCAAATGGGTCGCGGCAGCACGCAAAGAGGACGCAGCGGTTTTGATGTATTTTGGGAGGTCACCGTCGAGGGCTTCGCGGAACTTCTCCGCCGCGTCGCCTTCCCAATAGCTGCTTTCACCAGTCAGCTTCGTCAACTGTCGATGAGTGTTCTCCAGTGCGGTCGCAGCGGCTGCCACCTTCTGCTGGAGCTTCCTGACCTCGGCGGGAATGCCCGGTACAGGGTTCCAGCCGATGTTGGGGTACGGGTTGGTGGCCACTATTTACCGCCACCCGAGGTGCTCGTCTCCGCGATCTGCTTGAGGGCCTTCTCCAGAGCTTCCTCGACCTCTTGGTAGCCCTTCTTGTTGGCCTGGACGCCCTCTTTGATCGCGTCGATCATTTCCTTGGTCTTGTCGGACCCGTACTTCCACTCCTGCTGGAACTTGTCACAAGCTTCGTCGAGCCGGGCTGTGCCTATCTGATCGGCACGCACGTGGTCGAGGGCCGTTCTGGCTTCGTTCAGCTCGTCGACGCATCTCTCCAGATTCGACAGGAACTGCTCAAGCTGCCCGATGTCCGTCTTGAAGTGGTCGCCCACGGCCGGTACTTCCCCTTCGGCTCTGGATGCGTCAGGCCCGGCCGACTTCAACTGATCGCCCAAGCCTCATCGGCACCATACATGCACGGAGTAGGGGGCTCCCGGTGGGGGCCGAGCAGCCCATTGACAACTTGCTCAACTCGCACTCACGACAAGGCCCTCTGAGTCGAAGCACCGATTGGATCGAACGCCGTAGGGCACTTGCCCGATCCCCCCGCCCCCGCCTTAGCCGCACAGTGGCCCGACATGACGACCTCCACCACCTGGCCACTCCCCCGCGTCCTGCGCGATCGCAACGCCGGCCTCTATCTCGCCGGAGTCGTGGTCTCCGGCTTCGGTACCTCCGCGTTGTGGCTGGTGTCCGGCGTCTGGGTCAAGGACCTCACCGGATCCGACGGCCTGGCCGCGCTGTGCATGCTCGCCATGTGGGCGCCCACCCTCGCCGGCCCCGTCCTCGGCACGCTCGCCGACCGCACCCGCCGCAAACCCCTGCTGATCGGCGTGAACCTGCTGCTGGCCGCGTTGCTGCCCACCCTGTTCCTGGTCGACTCGGCGGACCGGGTCTGGCTCGTCCTCGCGGTTATGTTCTGCTACGGCGCCGCGGGCGTCGTCCATGACGCCGCCGAGTCCGCCCTCGTCGTGAGCGCCGTCCCCACCTCCCTGCTCGGCGACTTCAACGGCCTGCGCATGATGGCCGGCGAGGGCATGAAGCTGCTCGCCCCGCTGACCGGCGCCGGCGTCTACGCGGCGTACGGCGGCGCGAGCGTCGCCCTGCTCGACGCCGTCACCTTCGTGGTCGCGGCCGGCCTGTACGCCTGCCTGCGCGTGCGCGAGAGCCGGCCCGAACCGCCGGCCGGGGACTGGCGGGCGCAGACCGCCGAAGGCGCCCGGTTCCTGTGGGCGCACCCCGGCCTGCGCCCCCTCGTCCTGGCCGGCGGCACCACCATGCTGTTCGCAGGGCTCGGCGGGGCGCTGGTCTACGCCGTCGTCGACGGCCTCGGCCACGCCCCCGCGTACGCCGGTGTGCTCTACGCCGTCCAGGGCGCCGGTTCGGTGGCGATCGGGCTGCTGTCCGGCCCGGCGCTGCGCCGCCTGGGCGAGCGGCGGTTCGCGGCGTACGGCATCGCCCTGACGGCGCTCGCCGCCGGCCTGCGGTCGATCCCTTACGACGCCGTCGCCCTGGCGTGCAGCGCGGCGATCGGCGTGGGGCTGCCCTGCGTCCTGATCGCCGCGCTGACGGCCGTGCAGCGCGAGACGCCGGACGCGCTGCTCGGCCGTACGGCCGCCACGGCCAACACGCTCGTCTTCACGCCGAACGTCGTCGGGCTGGCGGTGGGCGCCGCTCTGGTCGAACTGGTCGACGTACGGCTGCTGTTGGCCGTACTGGGCGTGGCGTGGCTGTTGTCCGCGCTGCCGCTGCTTCAGAGCGCGGCGAGCTGGTCCCGCACCTCCGCGAGGTCCCCGTCCGACGCCAACCCCGCGTGATAGAGGCGGATTTCCGTGGCCCCGAGCTCACGCGCGCGTGCCGCGTCCGACGCGAGGGTTCCCGGGCTGCCGCCCATCCCGGAGACCACGGTGAAGTTGGCGGCGATCACCGCGCCCTCGCGGCCCTGTTCGGCGAAGGGCGTGAGCAGGCCCGGGCCGCCCGCGCACGGTACGACGACGCCGTCCGCGACGGACAGGATGTGCGCGGGGTCGACGCCCGGGTTCGCGCCGACGTGGTACGTCACCGGGTCGGCGTGCAGCAGCACCTGGAAGCCCTCGGGGGCGGCCCGGCGGATCGCGCGGATCGCCGTCTCCTGGAGCGTGCGGGCGGTTTCGTCGCGCCACGAGCGCGTGGCGGCCGCCGTCCGCGAGCCGAGCAGCTTCTCGACGCCCGCCCAGCCCTCGTCGGCGGCCGTGCCCCGCCACAGCGGTTCGAGGGCGGCGCGCACGGCGGCCGCCAGCTCATCGGCGTCCAGGCCCTCGGCGCCGTAGCCCGCCGCGCAGTCCGGGCAGAAGCAGAGCGCCATCAGGTACTGGCCGGCGTCCCCGAGCGGCACCCCGGCCGTCTTGTCGTGGGCGTGCAGATGCTGGAGGCCGTACCAGCCGAGGGACTCCAGTTCGGTGCCGGCCGCGCCGGGGCGTACGGCGGCCTCGGCGGCCAGGTCGGCGAGGTAAGCGCGCGTGGCGGGCTGTGCGATGCACGGGGCCCAGGGGTAGCGGTCGCCGTAGGCGTTGACGACGCAGGTGTCCGGGTGCTCGGCGCCCATACGGGAGTTGTGCGCGAGGACCACCCAGGTGTGCACCTCGAGGCCTGCTTCGGCGAGCGCGCCGGCGGCCTCGCCGTAGGCGTCGCCGGGCGCCCAGTCCCCGGCGGGGTACGGGCGCAGAGCACGCCCCTCCCACCGGTCGTCCGCCGGGTACAGCACGGCGGCGTGTTCGGCGGTGACGATGCGGTGGCGCGGGTGGCGGGGGGTGAGGGCGCGGGTGGAGTGGTAGGCGGCGGCGAGCGTCACCTGGGGCACGCCGAGGCCGGCGATCCTCGCGGGTGCCTGCGGGTCTCCGTTGACGTCCCAGGGGTAGACGAATGCCGACGCCTTCACTTGGCCTCCTCCGGGTCCTTCTCCAGCAGGGCGTGGCCGCGCTCGATCACCTGGGCGAGCTGCTTGACATGGTCCTCGCTCGGCTCGTGCAGCGGGGGCCGCACCTCGCCCACGTCCAGCCCGCGCAGCCGTACACCTGCCTTGACGAGGGCGACGGCGTAGCCGCGGCCCTGGGCGCGCAGTTCGACGAAGGGGCGGTAGAAGCCGTCCAGGAGGCGGGTGGCGGTCACGTCGTCGCCGGTCTCCAGCGCCCGGTAGAAGGCGAGGGCGATCTCCGGGGCGAAGCAGAACACGGCGGAGGAGTAGAGCGCGACACCGATGGCCCGGTAGGCGAGCTGGGTCTGCTCGGCGGTCGGCAGTCCGTTGAAGTAGAGGAACTCGCCGGGGACCTCGGTGCGTACGGCGCTGACGATCCGCTGCATCAGGTCCAGGTCGCCGTGGCCGTCCTTGAGGCCGATGATCCCGTCCGTGCGGGCCAGTTCGACGACGGTGGCCGGGGTGAACACGGCGTTGTCGCGCTGGTAGACGATGACGGGCAGCGTGGTCGCCGCCGCGATCTCCTTGTAGTGCCGCAGCAGCCCCTCCTGACCGGCGACGACGAGATACGGGGGCATGGCGAGCAGCCCGTCCGCGCCGGCCGCCTCGGCGAGCCGCGCGAACCGCATGGCGAGAGCGGTGCCGTACCCGGCGCCCGCCACGACCGGCACGCGTCCGTCCGCCGCCTCCACGGCCGCCCGCACGCACGCCTCGTACTCCTCGGGCGTGAGCGCGTGGAACTCGCCGGTGCCGCAGCACGCGAACACCGCGGCGGCGCCGCCCGCCACGCCTCGGCGCACATGGGTGCGGTAGGTGTCCAGGTCGACCGAGCCGTCGGGGCCGTAGGCGGTGACGGGGAAGAACAGCGGCCCGCCGGGGATGCTCAGGCGTGTGGCGAGAGGGGCTGGCGTCACGGGCTCTCCCTAGAACAGTGCCGACCGCCGAGTGCATGCGGCATTCTGATCAAAGTTTACGTTTATGAACGCATGGCGCACCACCCTTGACGTGAAAGGTCGATGATCCTTAGCTTGTCCATGAATGTGAATACCGTGCATGCATACGGCCCTGGACCCAAGGAGAACCGAGGATGCCAGCCCCCCGCACCGTTCTGCTCACCGGCGCCGCCGGCGGACTCGGCACCCTGATGCGGGATCTGCTCCCCGCCTACGGCTACGACCTGCGGCTGCTCGACCTGCGTCCGATCGAGGGCGAGCCGGACGCGATCGTCGCCGACCTCGCCGACCGGGCGGCGCTGCGCGAGGCCGTGCGGGGCGTCGACGCGATCATCCATCTCGCGGGAATCTCCCTGGAAGCCCCGTTCGAGAAGATCCTGAAGGCGAACATCGAGGGCACCTACCACCTGTACGAGGCGGCCCGCGAGGAGGGCGTCCCCCGGATCGTCTTCGCCTCCTCGAACCACGCGGTGGGCTTCACGCCCCGCCCCCGGGGCGACGACCCGCTCATCCCCATCGACACCCCGCGCCGCCCGGACACCTTCTACGGCGTGTCCAAGTCCTTCGGCGAGGACCTCGCGCAGTTCTACTGGGACAAGCACGGCCTGGAGACCGTGTCGGTGCGCATCGGCTCCTGCTTCCCCGAGCCGACCAGCGTCCGCATGCTCTCCGTGTGGATGAGCCCCGCCGACGGCGCCCGCCTCTTCCACGCGGCCCTGACCGCCGAGAACGTCGAGCACACCGTCGTCCACGGCTCCTCCGCCAACACGCGCCTGTGGTGGGACCTCACCTCGGCCCGCGCCCTCGGCTACGAGCCGCAGGACGACTCCGAGCCGTACGCCGAGAAGCTGATCGCCGAGCAGGGCGAGCTCGACCCGGAGAACATCGCACACGCCTACCTCGGCGGCCACTTCGTGAGCGACCCGCCGATCTGGCCGTACTGACCGAAACGCGGCGCGGCGAAAGGGCGGGCGGGCACCGAACGGGCCCGCCCGCCCCCGCATTCGGGCACCGGGTGCGCCCGATCTCACCTGTCCCACCACAACCACGCAGGTCCGAGACGGGCACACCACACGGTGAACGGGCACACACGGGCAGCATCGAACCTGCAACAGACCTGGTCAGTGCCGGACACCCGCTGTAGAACTTCCCCCATGGGTCCCACCGGGCCCGAACGGGCAGCCAAGCGGAAGGCAGGTGTCGGCATGAGCACGAGAACGGCGGAAGAACGCCAACGCGAGATCGTGCTGGCCGCACGCCGCGACGGCTCCGTCGACGTCACGGCCCTCGCCGGCGAGCTGGGCGTGGCCAAGGAGACCGTACGCCGGGACCTGCGCGTCCTGGAGGACCACGGTCTGCTCCGCCGCACCCATGGCGGCGCCTACCCCGTGGAGAGCGCCGGCTTCGAGACGACGCTCGCCTTCCGCGCCACCAGCCATGTCCCCGAGAAGCGCCGGATCGCGTCCGCCGCGGCCGAACTGCTCGGGGACGCCGAGACGGTCTTCGTCGACGAGGGCTTCACCCCCCAGCTCATCGCCGAGGCCCTGCCCACCGACCGGCCGCTGACCGTGGTCACGGCGTCCCTGCCGGTCGCGGGCGCGCTCGCCGAGACCGAGCACGTCTCCGTGCTGCTGCTCGGCGGGCGGGTGCGGCCCGGCACCCTGGCCACCGTCGACCACTGGACCACGAAGATGCTGGCCGGCTTCGTCATCGACCTGGCCTTCATCGGCGCCAACGGCATCTCCCGCGAACACGGTCTGACCACCCCCGACCCGGCCGTCAGCGAGGTCAAGGCGCAGGCCATCCGGGCCGCGCGCCGCACGGTGTTCGCGGGCGTGCACACCAAGTTCGGCGCGGTCAGCTTCTGCCGGTTCGCGGACATCAGCAGGCTGGAGACGATCGTCACGAGCACGCTGCTGCCGGCCGCCGAGGCCCACCGGTACTCACTGCTGGGACCCCAGGTCATCCGCGTCTGAGAACCGCAATCCACTCCCCTGGGGCACCTGCCGGCCTCCGCATGCCCCTTATCTCCCCAAACGTCCAGGTCTCCCCAGAAACGTCCAGGAGCGATCCATGCGAACCCAGAGCCGACGACGGCCACCGCGAGCCACGCTCGCCATGGCCGCCGCAGGGACGCTGCTCGCCCCGCTGCTCTCCGGCTGCTGGGTCGGCGCCGGCGGGGCGGGGTCGGGCGGCAACTCGATCAACGTCCTCATGGTCAACAACCCCCAGATGACCGAGCTGCAAAAGCTCGCGCCCCGCTTCACCGAAGAGACCGGCATCAAGGTCAACTTCACCGTCCTGCCCGAGAACGACGTCCGCGACAAGATCAGCCAGGACTTCGCCAACCAGGCGGGCCAGTACGACGTGGCCACCCTCTCCAACTACGAGATACCGATCTACGCCCGCAACGGCTGGCTCCAGGAGATGACCTCCTACGTCGCCAAGGACCCGGGATACGACGAGCAGGACGTCCTGAAGCCGATGCGCCAGTCCCTGACCGGCGACGACGGCAAGCTCTACGGCCAGCCCTTCTACGGCGAGTCGTCCTTCCTGATGTACCGCAAGGACGTGTTCGAGAAGGAGGGCCTGACGATGCCCGCGCACCCCACCTGGCAGCAGGTGGCGGACCTCGCCGCGAAGGTGGACGGCGCCGAGCCGGGCATGAAGGGCATCTGCCTGCGCGGCCTGCCCGGCTGGGGTGAGGTCATGGCCCCGCTCACCACCGTCGTGAACACCTTCGGCGGGACCTGGTTCGACAAGGGCTGGAAGGCGCGGCTGGACTCCCCCGAGTGGGAGAAGGCGGTGAAGTTCTACGTCGGCCTGGTGCGCGAGCACGGGGAGTCGGGCGCGGCCCAGTCCGGCTTCGCCGAGTGTCTGAACAACATGACCCAGGGCAAGGTCGCCATGTGGTACGACGCCACCTCCGCGGCCGGTTCCCTGGAGGCGGCGAAGAGCCCGGTCAAGGGCAAGGTCGGCTACGCGCCCGCGCCCGTGGAGAAGACGGAGTCCTCCGGCTGGCTCTACACCTGGGCCTGGGGCATCCAGCAGGCGTCCCGCAACCCCGACAAGGCCTGGAAGTTCGTCTCCTGGGCGTCGGGCAAGCAGTACGAGCAGCTGGTGGGCGACGAGATCGGCTGGTCCAACGTCCCCGCCGGCAAACGCGCCTCCACCTACGCCAACCCGGCGTACCGCGAGGAGGCGGCGGCCTTCCAGGAGATGACGAAGGAAGCCATCGAGGGCGCCCGCCCGAACGACCCCGGCGTGCAGCCGCGCCCCGCGCCCGGCATCCAGTTCGTCGGTATCCCCGAGTTCACCGACCTCGGCACCAAGGTCTCCCAGGAGATCAGCGCGGCCATCGCCGGACGCCAGTCCGTCGACTCGGCCCTGAAGAAGTCCCAGCAGCTCGCCGAGAAGATCTCCGAGGAGTACGAGGGGCGATGACAGCGACGACAACGGCCCCCGTGGCCACGACACCTGTGCGTACGACCCGCCAACCGTCCGCCCGGCTGCGCGCCTGGGCGACCCGGGCTCCCCTGCTGCCCGCCCTGGTCTTCATGATCGTGGTGACCCAGCTGCCGTTCGTGGCAACGCTGGTGATCTCGTTCTTCGACTGGAACTCCCTCTACCCGGACGCCCGGCACTTCGCCGGCCTGGACAACTACCAGGAGGTCCTCACCGACGCCGATCTGCGCCAGTCGGTGTGGACGACCGTGCTCCTGACGGTCGCGGTGGTGCTGGCCAGCCTGGTGCTCGGCCTGGTGCTGGCCCTGCTCCTGGACCGGAGGTTCAAGGGCCGCGGTGTGGTCCGCACCCTGCTGATCGCCCCGTTCCTGGTGGTCCCGGTGGCGGCCGCCCTGCTCTGGAAACATGTGCTCTACAACCCCGAATACGGCCTGTTCAATGGGTTGTTGCACTATGTGGGCGGCCCACAGCCCGACTGGATCTCCAACACTCCGCTGCTCGCGGTGGAGGCATCCCTCGTCTGGCAGTGGACGCCGTTCATGATGCTGATCCTGCTGGCCGGCCTGCAGAGCCGCGACCACGAGCAGATCGAGGCGGCCCGCGTCGACGGCGCGAGCGACTGGCAGATCTTCCGCCACCTCACGCTGCCGCATCTGCGCCGCTACCTCGAACTCGGCGCCCTGCTCGGCTCGATCTACATCGTCCAGAACTTCGACGCGGTCTTCACGATCACGTCCGGGGGCCTCGGCACCGCCAACCTCCCCTACACCGTCTACCAGAGCTTCTACCAGGCCCATGAGAACGGCCTCGCCTCGGCCGCGGGCGTCCTGGTGGTCATCGGCTCGATCATCATCGCGACCTTCGCGCTGCGCGTGGTGTCGTCCCTGTTCCGCGAGGAGGTGTCGCGCGCATGAGTGCAGTGGCCGTACGACTTCGCAGCCGCCGCAAGGGAGCCGGCCTGGGCCTGGTGGCCTGGCTGCTCGGGATCCTGTTCTTCCTGCCGATCGCGTGGATGGCCCTGACGTCCTTCCACTCCGAGCAGGACGCGGCGACCAACCCGCCATCGTTCGCCGCGTCGCTGACGCTGGACGGCTACCGCGAGTTCTTCGGCGCTAGCGGCGGCGCGAGCCCCTGGCCCGCCCTGATCAACTCGACGGTGGCGTCGGTGGCCTCGACCCTGTTCGTCCTGGTCCTCGCCCTCCCGGCGGCCTACGCCCTGTCGATCCGCCCGGTGAAGAAGTGGACGGACGTCCTGTTCTTCTTCCTGTCGACGAAGATGCTGCCGGCCGTGGCGGGCCTGCTGCCGCTGTACCTGTTCGCGAAGAACACGGACATGCTCGACAACATATGGCTGCTGGTCATCCTCTACACCTCCATGAACCTGCCGATCGCGGTGTGGATGATGCACTCCTTCCTCGCCGAGATCCCGGTCGCGATCATCGAGGCGGCGCGGGTGGACGGCGCGAAGCTGCCGACGATCCTCGCGCGGGTGGTGGCGCCGATCGCCCTCCCCGGTATCGCGGCGACCGCTCTGATCTGCTTCATCTTCAGCTGGAACGAGCTGCTGTTCGCCCGCGTGCTGACCGGCGTGGTGGCGGAGACCGCCCCCGTCTTCCTGACCGGCTTCATCACCAGCCAGGGCCTGTTCCTGGCGAAGGTGTGCGCCGCGTCGCTCGTCATCTCCCTGCCGGTGCTCGCCGCGGGGTTCGCCGCCCAGGACAAGCTGGTCCAGGGCCTGTCGTTGGGAGCCGTGAAATGAAGGCCGCCGTCATCGAGTCCGTGGGCAGGGCCGTCGTCGCCGAGGTCCCGGACCCGACGCCAGGGCCGCGCGAGGTCGTCGTCGAAGTGGCGGCCTGCGGGCTGTGCGGCACCGATCTGCACATCCTCCAGGGCGAGTTCGCGCCGAAGCTGCCGATCGTGCCCGGTCACGAGTTCGCCGGCGAGGTGGTCGGCGTGGGCACCCAGGTCACCGAGGTGTCGGCGGGCGACCGGGTCGCGGTCGACCCGTCGCTGTACTGCTACGAGTGCCGCCACTGCCGTACCGGGCACAACAACCTCTGCGAACGCTGGGCGGCGATCGGTGTGACGACGGCCGGCGGCGCGGCGCGGTACGCGGTCGCGCCGGTGGCGAACTGCGTGAAGCTCCCCGAGCACGTCCGCACCCAGGACGCCGCCCTGATCGAACCCCTGTCGTGCGCGGTCCGCGGCTACGACGTCCTGCAGTCCCGCCTCGGCGCCCATGTCCTGATCTACGGCTCCGGCACGATGGGGCTGATGATGCTGGAGCTGGCGAAGCGTACCGGCGCGGCCAGCGTGGACGTGGTGGATGTGAACCCGGCCCGCCTGGAGACCGCCCGCGGCCTGGGCGTCTCGGCCTCCGCCGCGAACCCGGACGAGCTGGACCGGCCGCAGGGCTGGGACCTGGTCATCGACGCCACGGGCAACGCGGCGGCCATCCAGGACGGCCTGGACCGGGTGGCGAAGGCGGGAACGTTCCTGCAGTTCGGGGTGGCGGACTACGCGACCCGGGTGACGATCGATCCGTACCGCATCTACAACCAGGAGATCACCATCACGGGCTCCATGGCCGTCCTGCACAGCTTCGAACGTGCGGCGGAGTTGTTCGCGAACGGTGTCCTGGACCCGGAGATCTTCATCAGCGACCGCATTCCGCTGGAGCGGTACCCGGAGGCGCTGGAGCAGTTCGCGTCGGGGGTGGGGCGGAAGATCGTGGTGGTGCCGTAGAGGTTTCTCGCCCCCGCCGCCCCCACCCGTCCCGTCCCCTGGGGGCTGCCGCCCCCAGACCCCCGCTGTCGGCCCCGAAAGGGCCTCGTCCTCAAAACGCCGGACGGGCTGGAAATCCAGCCCCTCCGGCGTTTGAGGAGCGGGGTCTGGGGCGGAGCCCCAGAAGGATGGGACGGGTAGGGGCGGCGGGGGCGAAACCCATCCCGTCGCCGAATGGCCCCGGGTAAGGGAACGGTAAAACGCCCTCGCTCGTTCACGGGTCATGACAGCTATGACCCCCGGCTCGAACATCCCTCTCTCCACCGCACGCGTGACGGTGGACGTCGCCGCCCCGGTGCGGCTCGACGTATCGGGCCTGCTGCTCACCGCCGACGGCAAGGTGCGCTCGGACGACGACTTCATCTTCTACAACCAACCCAACGGCCCGGGCGTGACCTACCGCTCGGGCGGCGGCACCTCCCCCGACGCGATCACGGTCGACACCGCGGCGGTACCCCCCGGCATCGAGAAGATCGTCGTCACCGCCAGCCCGGACGCCGCCGGCCAGACCTTCCAGGGCATCGAACCGACGGCCACCATCCGCAGCGCGGACGACAACAGCGTCCTGGCCACGTTCACTCCCCCGCAGCTCGGCACCGAGACGGCACTGGTGGTCGTCGAGATCTACCTGCGCAACGGCGCCTGGAAGGCCCGCGCGGTCGGCCAGGGCTACGCCAACGGCCTGGCCGGCATCGCCACCGACTTCGGCGTCACCGTCGAGGAACCGGCCCCGGCCGCCCCGGTCACCCCGCCCCAGCCCACCATGCAGCCCCCGGTCACCCCGCCGGCCCCGCCCATGACCACCCCGGCCGCTCCCCCGGCCCCCGCCGCGCCCCCCGCCCCGCCCGCGCCCGCGCCCGGCGCCGGCAAGATCAACCTCGACAAGGGCCGCGTCAGCCTCCAGAAGAACCAGACCGTCTCCCTGATGAAGGGCGGCCGCCCGCTGCTCTCCCAGGTCAAGATGGGCCTCGGCTGGGAGCCGGCTTACCGCGGCAAGGACATCGACCTGGACGCCTCGGTCATCGCCTACGGCCCGCAGCGCAACCACATCGACAGCTGCTACTTCGGCAAGCTCCAGATCGTGAACGGCGCCATCCGCCACTCCGGCGACAACCTCACCGGTGAGGGCGGCGGCGACGACGAGGTCATCACCGTCGACCTCGGACGCCTGCCCCAGGAGGTCACCGGCCTGGTCTTCACGGTCAACTCCTTCTCCGGCCAGAAGTTCACCGAGGTCGCCAAGGCCTACTGCCGCCTCCTCGACGCCACGACCGGCGAGGAGCTCGTCCGCTTCGACCTCACCAGCGCCGAGGCCCAGACGGGCGTGATGATGGCCAAGCTGATCCGCCAGTTCTCCGGCGAGTGGGAGATGACGGCCATGGGCGACTTCGTGAAGTCGCGCACGGTACGAGGGATGGTGAAGCCGGCGGCCCAGGCCCTGTAGGCGGCCGTACGACGTCCAGGGCGCCCCCGGCGGGTGGGGGCGCCCCGCGCGAGCGGAACCCGAGTGCGCGGTGCCGATCGCCGGTGCCCATCGCCGGTGCCGATCGCCCTGCCTCAGGCGGAGGCCCGCACCACCAGCTCGGGGACCACCCAGGCGTCGGTGCCGCCGATCGGCTCCTCGCCCGCCCGCAGCCGCGCCACCTGCTCCACGGCCAGCCGCCCGAGCTTGCGCTTGTCGATGTGCAGGGTGGTGAGGGCCGGCTGGACCAGCTCCCCCAGCGACAGCCCGTCGAAGCCGAGCACGGCCAGGTCGTCCGGCACCGTCCGCCCCCGCCGCCCGGCCGCGCGCATCGCACCGACCGCGATCAGATCGTTGAAGCCGAACACCGCGGTGATCTCGGGCCGTTCGTCCAGCAGCCGCTCCATGCCCTGCTCACCGCCCGCCACACTGTGCTCGGCGCACATGGCGATCCACCCCTCGTCGACGGGCAGACCGTGCCGCTTGGCCTCCGCAAGGAAGGCGTGCCGCCTCGGCGCGGGGCCGTGCACACCGTCCAGCATGCCGATCCGGCGGTGCCCCGCACGGACCAGATGGGCCATGCCCTGTTCCAGACCGGCCTCGGCGTCGATGCCCACGGCCGCGAACCGGGTCTGCTGCGGGCCGAGTTCCAGCAGCACCAGCGGTACGCCGCCGAGGTGCCGGGCCAGCACGTCGCCGGGGTTCCTGAAGTAGCCCACGACCGCGTCCGCCTGGTGGGAGAGCACGTCGAGCGCCTCCCGCTCACGCGCCTCGTCGGTACGCGAGTCCCACACGACCACCTGCCAGCCGCGCTGCTCGGCGGCCTCCAGCACCCCGGCGGCAACCTCGGGGAAGAAGGGGTTCATCAGGTCCGGAATCACCAGCCCCGCCGTCACGGTCCCCTTCCGCACGAGTCCGCGGGCGAAGCGGCTGGGCCGGTAGTCCAGCAGCCGCGCCGCATCAAGGACCCGCTGCTTCGTCCCCGGGTCGATCTCACCCTTGTCGTTCACCGCACGGGAGACCGTCTGACGGGACACTCCGGCCAGTTTGGCGACGTCATGGATCGTGGCCCGCCGGCGAGGGCCGCCGGTCGGGCCGGCACCCGGCTCCCGCTGATGTTCGTCCGCCAACACGCCCAGCACTGTATCCGGCCAGGTGGGCGCCGGGCAGGGCCAGGCGGCCTAGAACAGCGCGCTGTAGGCGTTCAGCGCCGGCTGCCCGCCCAGGTGGGCGTACAGCACGGTCGAGTCCCGGTCGATCTCCCCGCGCGAGACCAGGTCGATCATCCCGGCCATCGACTTGCCCTCGTACACCGGATCCGTGACCATCCCCTCGGTCCGCGCGGCCAGGCGCATCGCCTCCAGGGTCGGCTCGTCCGGGATGCCGTACGTGCCCGCGTGATAGCGCTCTTCGAGCTCGACGTCCGCCTCGGTCAACTCGCGCCGGACGCCGATGAGCCGGCCGGTGTTGTGGGCGATCCGGGCGATCTGCTCACGGGTGGGGACGGGCTTGGCCGAGGCGTCGACGCCGAGGACGCGGCGCGGGCGGGCGCCCGCCTCCTCCAGGGCGGCGAAGCCCGCAACCATGCCCGCCTGGGTGGAACCGGTCACCGAGCAGACGACCACCGTGTCGAAGAAGACGCCCAGCTCCCGCTCCTGCTCGGCGACTTCGTACGCCCATCCGGCGAAGCCGAGGCCGCCGAGCGGATGGTCGGAGGCGCCGGCCGGAATGGCGTACGGCTTTCCGCCCGATTCCTCCACCTCCCGCAGGGCCTGCTCCCAGCTCTCCTTGAAGCCGATCCCGAAACCGGCCCGTACGAGGCGCACGTCGGCGCCGGCCAGGCGGCTGACGAGGATGTTGCCGACCTTGTCGTAGACGGAGTCGGGCCAGTCGACCCAACTCTCCTGGATCAGAACGCACTTGAGTCCGGCGCGGGCGGCCACCGCCGCGACCTGGCGGGTGTGGTTGGACTGCACACCGCCGATGGAGACGAGCGTGTCGCAGCCCTGCGCGAGCGCGTCGGCGACCAGGTACTCCAGCTTGCGGGTCTTGTTGCCGCCGTAGGCGACACCGGAGTTGCAGTCCTCGCGCTTGGCCCACAGGGCGGCACCGCCGAGGTGGGCGGTGAGGCGCTCCAGGGGGTGGACCGGTGACGGGCCGAAGAGGAGGGGGTAACGGTCGTACGAGGAAAGGGACATGGGTCCTCCCGGGTCAGTCGTCGTCGGGCCGGTCCACGAGCTCGGCGAGGCTCCGCCAGATCTCCGCGGTGATGCCGAGAGCCGCGCCCGTGTCACCGGATGCGCAGGCCTCGATCAGCCGCTCGTGCAGTCCGGCCGAACGGCAGTTGCCGCCCTCGCCGAAGCGCCGTCGCTCCAGGCGGCGGATGAGCGGGGTGTAGCGGGCGACGGTGGCGGCGGCCGCGCGGTTGCCGCTCACCCGGACCAGCACGTCGTGCAGTTCGTCGTCGGCCCGCAGCGCGAGGTCCACCTCGCCGGCCGTGACGGCGGCTGCGAAGCGTTCGTTGGCGGCGCGCATGATCTCCAGGTCGGCGGCCATCAGCCGGGGCACGGCGATCCGTGTCACCAGTTCGTGCATGGCGCCGACCACCGCGGCCGCGTCCCGTACGTCGGCGGTGACGACCGGTGTCACCCGGGTGTAGCTCTGCGGCTTGCTCTCCAGCAGCCCCTCGTCCACGAGCCGCGAGAACGCCTCGCGCACCGGCGCCCGGGACAGCCCGAGCCGCTCGGCGAGATCGGCGTCCCGCACCACCGCGCCGGGCTCGATCTCCCCGGCCACGATGGCGTCCCGGATCGCTTCGTAGGCCCGGTCCCTGAGCAGGGTCCGGCCCACGGGTCGTATCGCCTCCATGAACTGAAATGTTAGATGTCAGTCCCGGGCGCGAACAAGACATGCGAACAAGGCATGCGAACAAGGCATACAAGCAAGGGCTGCAAGCAAGGGCTGCGCATAAGAGAGCGGCCCGCACTCCCCACGTGGTGCGGGCCGCTCTCGTCCCCGGCCTACCGCCTCAGGCCACCCACGGCCAGTCGGCGTTCCGGGCGCCTTCCAGCAGCGGAACCATCCGGAAGGCCGCGTCGGAGAGGCCGCCGAAGGTGTGCCGGTGGCCCGTGCCCGACGGGCCGTGGCCCGCCCGGTACCCGGCGAGGTTCCAGGTGTAGACCGGTACGTCGGCCGGGACCTGCTCGGTCGGGTCGCCGTGGCGGCCGGCCGTGTACTGCTCGTCGGTGACGATCAGCACCCGGTCGTGCTTCCGGTAGTGCCGGCGCACCGCCTCGGTGGTGTTCGTGCCGCCGAGGCCCCGGAAGCGCTCCAGGATCCGCAGCACCGACTCGCCCTTGCGGACGGCGACCTCGGCGCTGTCGGAGCCGAACTGCACGAGGTCCGCCTGCTCCGCCCGCAGGGCGATCGCCGTGCCGAAGATCGCCGCCGCGTCGGCCCAGGTGAGCTCCGAGCGGTCCGAAAGGCGCGACCAGAACATCGAGCCCGAGCGGTCGACCAGCACCAGCGTGCGGCCCGGCAGCGCCGGCACATTGGCCAGCGAGTGACCGAGTGCCTGCTCCAGCGGGTACGCCCAGCGCAGCGAGGGCGCGGCCTGGTAGGCGGCGAGGTACCGGAAGGGGAACTGCCGCGACCGTACGACCTCCGCCGGGTCGCTGATCCGGGCCGCGACCTGGGCCGCGACCTCGTCGGAGACGCCGGCCTCGTCGAAGTTCCGAAGATTTCGTACGAGCGCCATGGCGCCCATCGAGGGAATCACGGCCTCCCAGGCCGCCTTGTCCATCGGCCCCTGGAGCCAGCCCGCCAGCGCCTCCCAGGTCATCCCGGCCGCGGCGAGCCGCTCGGCGCCGCCGTCCGACGTGACCACCGCGCGCCGCTGCTCGACGGGCAGCGCCATCAGCTCGCGGTGCGCGACCAGCATCTGGTTCGAGGCGGGCGGCACCGCGGTGTCCGGGTTGTGCCGGCGATCGAGGGCGTACCGGAACAGCTCGCCCTGCCACGCCTTGTCCGGGTCCGGGGCCGCGTGCACCAGGTTGAGGATGTCGCCGAAGCGGTAGCCCCTGGACGCGGTGTCGTACTTCAGCAGCGACCTGCCGTTGTACAGCCGCCGTACGGCGTCGGCGACACCGCGCTTGACGGGCTTGGGGACGTTACGGCCGTACAGCGCCGTCCAGTACGCGAGCAGTTCGCCGGGCTCGTCCGGCCGCTGGAGGACGGAGGCGACGACCTGCCGGTTCGACGGGCCGTCGGTGGCCCCGGTATCCAGGCGTGCCTTCACGTACTCGGCGGCGCCCACGACCGAGGCGGTGCGGAGGTTGCCCGCGCCGCGCAGCCAGCCGAGCAGGCCGGCCGTCCACTCGGGGTCGGTGACGGCGAGCTCGCGCACGAGCCGCGCGAACCGGTCGTCGCGGTCGGTGCCGGTCTCGTAGAAGGTCTTCTGCGAGACGAAGTGGGAGACGGCGAGCAGGAAGAGCTCGGAGCGCGCGTCGCGCTCACGACCGCGGCCGCCCTCGTACGTACGCAGCACCCGCCCCGTCGAGGTGACCCGCGAGGTCGGACGCGCCTTGGCGGCGCGCGTGTTGAATCGCGCCATGATGAATTCCCCCCGAATTCGCTGGTGTTTCGGAGGGAGGCACAGCAAAAGATGGGTGCCCGAGATCAGGAGTCGGCGACGGACTTTAGCCTGGTGCTCTACCGAATTGAGCTACACCGACCCGAAGTCGATGACGGGATTCGAACCCGCAACCGCCAGATCCAATGAAGTAACCGTTGCCTGCGCACCGGGCACCCACCATGAGCTGCGCCTCCCGAGATCAAGTCGGCGGCGGCACGGGATTCTCTGGGAAAGAAGTAGCCGCTGCCTTCGCACCGGGAGGTGCGTGACGTTGTGATCTCACTGTAGGAGGTGCAGCTCCGGCCGGGCGAACGAATTAACGGCCGCTGTGTGCGTATTACCGCCGCTGCCGCTTCCAGGGTCCGGTGATGGCGAGCATGATCCCGGGCGTCTGGATGCTGGCGTAGAGGGTCCTGCCGTCGGGCGAGAAGGTGACGCCGGTGAACTCGCTGTATTCCGGCTCCTCCTCGGTGCCGATGTTCAGCTCGTTGCGGGCGATCGGGTAGGTGCGGCCGCTGTCGGTGGCCCCGAACAGGTGCTGGACGCCCTCGCCGTCCTCGGCGATGACGAGACCGCCGTAGGGGGAGACGGTGATGTTGTCGGGGCCGTCGAAGGCGCCATCCGCCGACGGATCAGCCGGGTCGGGGTTGACGCCGATCAGGACCTTCAGGGTCAGCGTGCGGCGCTTGGGGTCGTAGAACCAGACCGAGCCGTCGTGCGGCTGGCCGGGGCTCTCCGCGCGGGAGTAGGAGGAGACGATGTACGCGCCGCCGTCGCCCCACCACATGCCCTCGAGCTTGCGGGCGCGGGTGACCTGGCCTGCGGTGAACTGCTTGCGCACGGACGTCGTGCGCGCGTCGCGGTCGGGCACGTCGACCCAGTCGACGCCGTACACGGTGCCGATCTTCGTGGCGCGCGAGAGGTCGTCGACGAACTTGCCGCCGGAGTCGAAGCACTTGAACGCCTGGAGCTTGCCCGCGTCGTCGGCGAGGGTGCGCAGCTTGCCGCGGCCGTGCCGGAAGTGCTCCGGCGGGGTCCAGCGGAAGAGCAGGCCGTTGGGGTTGGAGGCGTCCTCGGTGAGGTAGGCGTGGCCCCGCTTGGGGTCGATGACGACGGCCTCGTGGGCGTAGCGGCCGAGCGCCTTGATCGGCTTGGGGTTCTGGTTGGCGCGGTGGTCGGCGGGGTCGACCTCGAAGACGTAGCCGTGGTCCTTGGTCATGCCGTTGGCGCCGGCCTTGTCCTCGGTCTCCTCGCAGGTGAGCCATGTGTCCCAAGGGGTGCTGCCGCCCGCGCAGTTGGTGGCGGTGCCCGCGATGCCGACCCACTCGGCGACCCGGCCGTCGGGGCGCACCTCGACGACCGTGCAGCCGCCGGAGGCGGCCGGGTCGTAGACGAGGCCCTCGGTCAGCGGCACCGGGTGCGGCCACCGGGCGCGGGGGCCGCCGAGTTCGTGGTTGTTGACGAGGAGGGTGGTGCCGCGCGGGCCGTCGAAGGCGGCCGTGCCGTCGTGGTTGGAGGGGGTGAACTCGCCCGACTCCAGCTTGGTCTTCCCGCTGTAGGTGATGACGCGGTATTTGAATCCGGCGGGCAGCGCGAGCAGGCCGGCGGGGTCCGGGATGAGCGGCCCGTATCCGACACCTCCGCCGTGGCGGGCGTCCGCGGACTCCTCGCTCGCGATCTCGGACTCGGTGGAGGCGAGCGCGTTGGGTGCGGTGGCAAGGACGCCGGCGCTGCCCGCCAGCGCGACACCGGTGACCGCGGATGTTCTGGCGAAGTCCCTGCGGGTGAGCGACATGGGGTCTCCTGTCACAGAGGTTGCCGTGGAGGGTGGCGGACTCCGATCGGCGACACGGTCCCGCTCACGTCTTAACACCAGTTGAACACCACCCCAAGGGGCGCGGGACTGTGTCCATATGCGGCTGCGCCGCGTGGCGCGACCAGCGCCCGCTCACCCGCGGCCGCCCGGCCGCTATCCCCCCTGCTGCGACCGCGCCTTGAACGCGGCCTTCCGCGCCTCCTTGGCGACCTTCTTGTCCGGATGCAGCCGCCCCATCGCCTCCAGCACATCCGCCGTGGCCGGGTGATCCACCCGCCAGGCCGCGGCGAAGAACCCGCTGTGCTGCGCGGCGAGTCCCTCCACCAGTGCCCTGAGCTCCTCGGAGTTCCCCTCGGCCGCGAGTTGCGCGGCCACCGTGTCGACGGTCAGCCAGAACACCAGGTCCTGGGACGGCGCGGGGACGTCCGGGAACCCGGCCTCGGTCAGCCACACCCGGGCGAGGCCGCCCAGCTCCGGGTCGTCGAGGACCTCGCGCAGCGCGGGCTCGGCCTCCGCGCCCAGCAGGGACAGCGCCTGCTGGCAGCGCAGCCGCCGCACCGGGGCCCCCTCGTCCGCGCCGCGTGCCGCCGCGAGCAACTCGCGGGCCGCTGGGAGGGGTTCGCGGCGGGTCAGCCACTGCTCGGTCTCGGTCCGCGCGGCGGTCTGCGGGAAGGTCGCCGTGCCGTCGAGGAGCGCGTCGGCGCCCTTGTCCACGAGGTCGCCGACCGCGGGCGCCTCGAACCCGGCCTCCAGCAGCCGCGCCCGCATCCCGTACAGGCCGAGCGGGGTGAGCCGCACCATGCCGTAGCGCGAGACGTCGGTGTCGTCGATCCCGGCGGGCGGTTCCTCGGCGCTCTCGGCGTCCGCCATCAGGGCCTCGTCGACCGGCTGGTACTCCACCAGGCCGATCGGCTCCAGCACCCGGAACTGGTCGTCCAGGCGCATCATCGCGTCGGAGACCTGCTCCAGGACGTCGTTCGTGGGCTCGCCCATGTCGCTGGGCACGATCATCGACGCGGCGAGGGCCGGCAGCGGCACGGGGCCCTCGCCGGGGCCCTCCTCACTCGCCGTGAGCAGATAGAGGTTGCCGAGCACCCCGTCGAGGAACTCCGCCTCGGCCTCCGGGTCCCAGTCCAGCGTGGAGAGGTCGACCTCGCCGCCCTCGTCCATCGCCTCGACCAGGCCGTCGAGGTCGGGCACGCTCGCGTCGGCGAGCACGGTCTCCAGCGCGCCGAGCCACACCGCGAGTACGTCGTGCGGTGAGCCGCCGGTCAGCAGCGCCAGGTCGGCGCCGGCCGCGACGGTGCCCGCCTCCTCGTCGACGACCTCGACCAGTCCGGTGTCCACTGCCACCCGCCACGCCTCACTGGCACAGGCGGCGGCGTCGTCCCCGCTCAGTCCGAGGACCTCGGCGGCCGCCGGCAGCTGCTCGTCGACGAGCCCTGCCCCGGCGTCGACCCGGGTGTCGGGTCCGGCCCAGCGGGCCAGCCGCGCGGCACGGGAGAGCAACGGCGTGGACAACGCGTCGCGCGCCAGCTCCGCTTCGGGGTGCAGCCGTACCGGTGGCAGGGGGGAGCTGTCTGACATCGGATTGGTTCTCCTAGGGCGCTTGCATGGCCGTGCAGAGCACGGCTCAGCCGCTGCACATCGCGGCTCAGTCGCTCAGCCTAGACGGATTTCCACCCATGCCGCCCGGTTCATCTCCCCGTCAGGGGGTGTACATGGCCGAAACCTTGACAAGTGGCCTGACCAGGAATGAGATTACGCGCGTAGAAACTTGGCGGACATCTGTTCACTGGATTTCTACGCGCGTTGCCGCCGACCTATCGGCCGCGACCCCACGTTCCACGTTCAGCCCACGTTCCACTCTCGTCCCGGCACTCACGCATGCCCCCGGAGGGATCCCGTTGCCGAGCAAGAAGTCCGCGCGTCTCGCCGCGCTCACCGTCGCCGCCGTCTGTTCCGCGGCGTCCACCATCGCCCTCACGGCGCCCGCGCACGCCGACTCCGTGCGCATCCATGACATCCAGGGCAGCACCCGAATATCCCCGTACGCCGGCAAGCAGGTCGCGGACGTGGCCGGAATCGTCACCGGCGTGCGCACCTACGGTTCGTCCAGAGGCTTCTGGATCCAGGACCCGAACCCGGACGCCGACCCGGCCACCAGCGAGGGCGTGTTCGTCTTCACCAGCTCCAACCCGAAGGTCGCCGTCGGCGACTCGGTCCTGGTCTCGGGCACGGTCTCGGAGTACGTCCCGGGTGGCGCCTCGTCCGGCAACCAGGCGCTGACCGAGATCACCAAGCCGGTGATCACCGTCGTCTCCAGCGGCAACGCCGTCCCGGCCGCCAAGGTGATCGACGCGAAGTCGGTGCCGGGCGCCTACAGCCCCGAGGGCGACACCGCCGCGAACGGCTCGGTCAACGGCCTGACCCTGCAGCCGACGAAGTACGCCCTGGACTACTACGAGTCCCTGGAGGGCGAGAACGTCCAGGTCGCCGACACCCGCGTGGTCGGCGCCACCGACCCGTACACCGAGCTGTGGGTCACGGTGAAGCCGTGGGAGAACCGCAACCGCCGCGGCGGCACGGTCTACGGCTCCTACGACTCGCAGAACACCGGCCGGCTCCAGATCCAGTCCCTGGGCAAGAGCGCCGAATTCCCCACCGCGAACGTCGGTGACGTCCTGGAAGGCGCCACCGCGGGCCCCCTGGACTACAACCAGTTCGGCGGCTACACCCTGGTCGCCAACCAGCTCGGCACCCTGAAGAGCGCCGGTCTGGAGAGGGAGACCACGCAGCGGCAGTCGCGCGGGGAACTCGCGGTCGCCACGTACAACGTGGAGAACCTCGACCCGTCCGACGCCACCTTCGAGGAGCACGCCTCCGCGATCGTGAACAACCTGCAGTCGCCCGACATCGTGTCCCTGGAGGAGATCCAGGACAACAGCGGCGCGACGAACGACGGCACGGTCGCCGCCGACCGGACGCTGGCCAAGCTGACCGACGCGATCGTCGCGGCGGGCGGCCCCAAGTACGACTGGCGCTCGATCGACCCGGTGAACAACACCGACGGCGGCGAGCCGGGCGGCAACATCCGCCAGGTCTTCCTGTTCAACCCGGAGCGGGTCTCCTTCACCGACCGCGCGGGCGGCGACGCCACCACCGCCGTCGGCGTGACGAAGGTGCACGGCAAGGCCGCGCTGACGGCCTCCCCCGGCCGGATCGACCCGGCGAACGCCGCCTTCGCGAACAGCCGCAAGCCGCTGGCCGGCGAGTTCGTCTTCCGCGGCAAGACCGTCTTCGTGATCGCCAACCACCTCAACTCCAAGGGTGGCGACCAGGGTCTGACCGCGCAGTACCAGCCGCCGAGCCGCAGCTCGGAGGTGCAGCGCCACGCGCAGGCCACGGCGATCCACACCTTCGTCAAGGAGATCCTGGACACGCAGAAGAACGCGGACGTCATCGCCCTCGGCGACATCAACGACTTCGAGTTCTCCGGCACCGTGAAGATCCTCGAGGGCGACGGCGAGCTGTGGTCGGCGATCAAGTCGCTGCCGCGGAGCGAGCGTTACTCCTACGTCTACCAGGGCAACGCCCAGACGCTGGACCAGATCCTGGTCAGCCCGTCGATCCGGCGCGGCTGCGACTTCGAGTACGACAGCGTGCACATCAACTCGGAGTTCAACGACCAGATCAGCGACCACGACCCGCAGGTGCTGCGCTTCCGCCCGTAACCTCCGGTGGCGCTCAGGGCTGGCTGAACACCCCGTTCAGCCAGCCCTTCCACATCTCCTCGTCCGCCTCGGCGTCGGCGCCCGGCGCGAAGTCGTGCACCGACATGCCGACCATGTAGCCCCAGTGGTTGCGGCCGAAGAAGCGGATGAGCGCGTCGTCGGTGCGCAGCCCGAGGAAGTAGGGGTTGCGGAAGTCGACGACGGCGTCCAGGAGCTGCCCCTTCGGTCCGCGCACCTGCACGCTCGCGCCCTGTGCGGTGTCGTCGGCGAGGCCGAGGGCGCGGCCCACGGTGACGAACGCGTCGGACGCCTTGGACGCCTCGGGTCCGTCGAAGGTCGCGAAGGCGGTGACCGGGCGGCCCCGGAAGCGCGTGAGGTACTGGCGCAGGGTGTGCAGATAGAACTCGGTGTGCCGGTTGGCGCCGTCGTACTGGTTGTCCCAGTCGTCGACGAAGATGCCACTGTGCACGTAGCGCACCCAGGCGCGGCGGCCCTCGTCGCGCGGCTCGATGGTGTAGTCGAGCTGGTTGAGGGTCTGCTCGGAGATGCCCTCGACGTCCTCGACGCGGTTGGTGTAGTGGTGCGGCGGGTCCCAGGCGGTGACCTCGGAGCCGAAGGGGCCCTTGCCGCCGACGCGCGGCTCGGGGGCTTCCATCGGCCACAGCCAGCCGCCGGTGCCGGCGGTCACGGCCTCCCACACCTCCTGCGGTGTGGCATCGACCTCGAACTCGCCGACGATCTCGAATTCCTTGGACATGGTGGGCTCCTGGGTCCTACGGGTTCAGTTCCGGGGTTGTTGTCGTGTCCGGGGCGGCCGACGGGGGTTTGACCGTGGGGTGGACGGCGACGACGATCCGGTGATCGCGGCCGCCCTCGGCGCCGGGCGCGTCGTACTTGCGGATCAGCGCGCTCACTCCGGCCGTCAACTCCTCGACGAACGCCGCCCGGTCGGCGGCGGACGCGAAGCGGACCTCGCCGTCCAGCGCGAAGGTCGCGAGCCGTTTGCGCGCCTTCGTCGCGCCGGTGATCAGCGAACCGACGTCCCGGACCAGCCGGGCCCCGAGGGCGAGCAGCCAGCGGGCCGAGAGCTGGTCACGGAAGCGGTCCGGGTCCGGCTGCACGGAGGCGAGCGCGAGCGGCGAGATCACGTACGACGCGGCGGTCGCCCGCATCAGCCGCTCGGTGACGTTGCCCTTGCGGCGCTCACCGGCCAGCTCGACCAGGCCGTGCCGCTCCAGGGCCTTGAGGTGGTAGTTCACCTTCTGCCTGGGCAGCCCGACCTTGCCGGCCAGCATGGCCGCCGACGCGGGGCCGGCCGCCAGCTCGGCGAGCAGCCGGGCCCTTATGGGGTCCAGGGAGACGGCTGCGGCCTCGGGGTCCTCGATCACGGTGACGTCCAGCATGGAACCACCGTCTCACCGAAAACTTTTTTTGTCCAGACGGATCGAGTTTTCGGTCAGGGGCCCGGCGGGTCCGCCGGGCCCGCCGGCTCACTCGGGGACGAGGCCGAGGGCGTAGTCGTAGCGGCTGACCGTGCTGCCCTTGAGGCCCGGCCAGTTCTGCACGCGCTCCCACCGCTCGGTCGCCGAGCCGATGCCCTCGCCCGGGGCGGCCAGGGCGTCGATGTGGGCCTGGGCGCTCTCCCACTCGGCGTAGTTGAGGACGCGGGTGCCGTCCGTGCTGAGGTGGAAGTGGGCCGAGATGCCGCCGGGGTGCGGGTGGGGTTCGGCCGCCAGCGCTTCCAGGACCGCGTCCACCCAGGCGCGCTGACGGGCGGGGTCGGGGCCCTCGAACTCGATGTCGACGATCACGATGGCGCCGGGGACGCGGGTGTCGTCCGGCCGGCGCAGACTGCGGTAGTGGCGGTAGCGGTCGAGCCGCACCCGCTCGATGTCCGGTACGGCGGTGTCGATCTCGTCGACGCGCTCCTGCCGGTGCGTCTTCACGAAGGCCTCGTACGCCTGCTCGTCCGTCCACTGCGAGTGGTGCAGCAGGGTGGAACCGTCGTGCCCCGTGTAGACGTAGTAGCCGAGCAGACCGCCGGCGGGCCAGGGGCGGCGTTCCCAGGTGGCGCCGATCGCCTCGACGGCCTGCTTCTGCCGGAGCGGGGAGCCCACCCGCCAGGTGCTGAAGAAGGGGGCGCCGACCTCGGGGCGGGTGAGGTCGGGGTGGGCGTCGGTGCGACGGGACATGAGGGCCTCCGGGGCTCGGTGATCGATGCCTGCACCGATCACCCTTTGACCTCAAGCGGACTTGAGGTCAAGTGGGACCGGCCGGCAGGACGACGCACGGCGGCGCGGGACGGATGACAGGTGATCCGCCATCCGTCCCGCGCCGCTCGCCGTTCACCGTCGCAGCCGGCGCCTCAACCGTCGCGCCGCCTGCGCACCATTCCGGCCGCGATCAGCGCGGCCACCGCCGCGCCGACCACCAGCACCGGCCGCGGGTGGCGCACCCCGGCCTGGACGACGGTGCGCACGGGACGCGGAACACTGTGCTCCACCGAGTGCCCCGCGTGCGTCGCCCTGTCCTGGACGGTGTGACCGGCCTGGGTGGCCCGGTCCTGCACCACGTGCCCCGCACGCGCCGCCCGGTCCTGGACGACATGCCCGGCACGCGTGGCCCGGTCCTGCACGACGTGCCCGGCCTGGGCGGCGCTGCTGCGCAGCTGCACGGTCATCGCGCCCGCCTTGTCCCTGAGGTCGGCGGCGCGGGCCATGGCCCGGCCCTTCACGTCGGCCTTGCTCACCAACTCGGCCACGGTGTCGCCGAGTTCACCGCGCGTCCGCTCGATCTGGTCACGCAGCTCGGAGGGCCCCTTGGCCCCGCCGCGCATGCCCCCCGCTGCCCTGTCCGTCATCGATGCACCCTTCCTTTGATCTCGTCGACGTCCGTCCTGACGCTGTCGAGGGCCGCCTCGGGCGTGGGAGGTGCGGCCCGGCGCAGTTGGGCGCGGCCGGTCGCCGCCAGCAGGCCCGCCATCGCGAACAGCACCCCTGTCACGATGAGCGCCGAGGCCCACAGGGACAGCGTCAGCGAGAGGGCGGCGGTGGCGGTCGCGGCCAGGAAGAGAAGTCCGGCGTAGGCGACGGCGCCCGCCGCGCCCAGCAGGCCGCCGCCCCGCCCGGCCCGCCGGCCCTTCTCGGCCAGTTCCTCCTTGGCGAGGGCGACTTCCTGTCGTACGAGTCGGGAGAGCTGTTCGCCGGCCTGCGCTACGAGCTCGCCCGTCGAATGGTGCTCGTCGCCCGTCGAGTGACGCTGTTGGCGCATCGACTCGGGGGCCGTGGTCCCGGTCACGGTGTTCCGCCTCCTCTCGGTTCGGAACACCCGGGTACCCGGACCGGCCCGCGCTACCCCTTCCCCTCGCCGCCCGCTCCGCGCTCGCCCAGCCGGGCCAGCTGGGCCTGGAACCAGTCGAGGCGGGCCTGCAACAGCGCGGCCTCGGCGGTGAGTTCGGGCACGCCCGGCTCTCCGGCCGCGGCCGCGGCGACCCCCTTCCCGGCGACGACCCGCAGCCCCTCCCCCGCCAGCCGGGCGAACCCCGCGAGCGAGACGGACGTACGGCCGCGCAGGCAGCCCGCGCAGGAGGGGGCGAGCGCCAGCCAGCCGGGGCGGCCCCACCCGGCGTCGGCGAGGGCGGCGGCGACGGTGCCGCAGGCGCACGGGCCGACGGTGGCGACGCGTACGCGCTGACGGGCGTGCCGGAAGCCGCGCTCGAAGCGGATGTACCGGCCCAGCACGGTGACCTCGAGCAGTACGGCCGCCCGGTGCTCGGCCGTGCACAGCAGCGCCTCGGCCGTCTCGCGGTCGTGCACACAGTGGAAGCCGCAGTCGCAGCGTCGGCTCGGCGCCCGGTGCCGCAGGCCGTAGACGCAGGACGCGTCGGCCAGGACCCCGTACGGCAGCGCGCCGCCCAGCGACACACCGGTGAACCCGGCCCGGGTGCCGTCCTGGGACAGCATCGGGTGGGCGATCTTGAATCCGGTCGGCGGCTCCGTCGGACGTTCCTCCGGAAGCCGCAGCCTCATCGGGCGGCCGGGACCTCTTCGGACGCGGACGCCTCGATGTCCTGGAGTTCCTCGGGGAGTTCGAGATCCGCGTCGCGGTCCTGCGGCCGCTCCTGAGCGACTCCGGTGGCGAGTGCCTTGCCGAGCTTCATGACGCCTCCCATGACCAGGGGTCGTTGACCGTCCCGGCCATGGTGACCCATGACGCCCGACTTTGGACATAGGGCCTACGGCACCCCCCGGCACCCCAACCTCGCAGCGCACCTTATCGATACATCGTAGAAGAATTAAGTGGAGCTACGCGATCGCCCTGCCGACACTGATCCCATGACGACTGCCGACACCGCCGCCCCTCCCTTCGGCCGAGCCCTGTGCGCCATGATCACGCCCTTCACCGCGTCGGGATCGCTCGATCTCGACGGCGCCCAGCGGCTCGCGGACCGCCTGGTGGGCGAGGGCTGCGACGGACTGGTGCTCTCCGGCACGACGGGCGAGTCGCCGACCACCACCGACGCCGAGAAGGCGGATCTGGTCAGGGCCGTGAAGGAGGCGGTGGGCGGGCGCGCGTCGATCGTCGCGGGCGTGGGCACCGCCGACACCCGGCACACCGTGGAGCTGGCCCTGGCGGCCGAGAAGGCCGGCGCCGACGGCCTGCTGGTGGTCACGCCGTACTACAGCCGACCCCCGCAGGACGCCGTGGAGGCGCACTTCCGCGAGGTCGCCGACGCCGCCGGACTGCCCCTCGCGCTGTACGACATCCCGGGCCGCACCGGCACCCGCATCGAGCCGGCGACGGTGATCCGGCTCGCCGAGCACCCCCGGATCGTCGCGGTGAAGGACTGCTCCTACGACTTCCTCGGCACCCAGAAGGTGCTCGCCCGCACCGAGTTGGCGTACTACGCCGGCTGCGACGAGCACAACCTCGCCCTGTACGCGGTGGGCGGGACGGGATACGTGAGCACGGTCGCGAACGTCGTCCCCCGCCATCTCCGCTCGGTCCTTGACGCGTTCGACGCGGGGAACACCGCGGACGCGGCGCGCCGCCAGCAACTGGCCACACTCCTCATCGAGTTGATGATGTCGGCGGGCCTGCCGGGCGCGGTCACCGCGAAGGCCGTACTCAACGAACTCGGTCTGCCCGCGGGCCCGGTCCGCGCACCGCTGCGGCCCGCCGACCGGGAGACGGTCGACAGGCTGCTGGCGGCGTACGAGTCGGTCGGCGCCGGCTGATCACCGGCGGGCGAAGACGGGCTCCCCCTGCCGCTCGCCGTCCTTGTCGGGCTCACGGACCCCGCTCAGCGGTGCGATTCTGTCGCTGCCGATCGTGACGAGCACGAGCCGGGGCCGGTACGGCTCGTCCAGGCCGGTCACCCGTTCCCAGGCGATGAGCCGACGGTCGTCGGCCCAGGCGAGCAGGTGGCTGCCGCGCACCTTGCTGACCTCCTTGCCGCTCCAGGGATCGCGGATCGAGGAGTACCCCTTGCCCGGGTCGCCGTCGACCTCCCTGGCCAGACCGAGGGCGGTGAACTCGCCCTCCGGGAGAGCCTGGCCGGGACGTCCGACCGCAGGTGCTTCTCGTTCGCGGGCGCGGCGACCTCGGCGCCGTCCAGGGTGTGAGAACACGTGTCGGGCGGAAACCGGAAACAGCCGGGGCCCGCACCGCATCGCTCCGCCTGCGGTTCGGACCCCGGCCCCAGCCCCGGTCGGGCGTGCTCAGCCCCAGGTGTACCCGTCGCCGACGAGCAGGAAGTGCTCCAGCACGTCCTCCATCGGATCGTCGACCTGCCCCACGTTGACCAGCCCGATGCGGGGACCGTTGTGCGAGCCCGTGTTGGTCTCGTCGGCGTGGGCGGCCCCCGCGGGCAGCGAGCACGCCGCCCCCGCCGCCAGCGCACCGACCACCAGGCGCAGCACGGTCCTGGTCCGCTGGTTCGTCTTCACTCGACCCGTCATCAGCCTTCGGCCCTCATCTCGTCGGTTCGGCGTGTGATCGGAAACTGCGTCCACCCGTTCATCTGCCTGGAGCCCACCGAGGTCACGTCGAGTAACCCGTACGGGAGCGCGCGTCGCCGTGCCGCGGTCACGAGGGGGCGGAGAACACGCCGTGCGCGAGCCGGACCGGCGTCAACTCTTCGTGACCGATTCAGGCGTCACCGCCGCCGCGTCCGCTCTGGATGGTCCTCGGGCGACGGCCGTGCGAGTCTCGTGATGTCGGCTTCCTGTACGAGCACTGGAGGTGCCAGTCATGGACATGAAGCTCGAAGTCGTCGTGGTACCGGTGTCCGACGTCGACACGGCCAAGGACTTCTACACCCGGTTGGGCTGGCGGCTGGACGCGGACGTCGCCGGGGACGAGAACTTCCGGGTGGTGCAGGTGACACCGCCGGGTTCGCCGGCGTCGGTCATCTTCGGCGCTTCGGTCACGTCCCAGACGCCGGGCTCGGCCCAGGGTCTGCACCTGATCGTGGACGACATCAACGCCGCGCACGACGAACTGAAGCGGCTCGGTGCGGAACCGAGCGAGGTCTTCCACGACGCCGGCGGCGTCTTCCACCACGCCGGGACCGAGGCCCGGGTGCCGGGTCCCGCTCCGCAGCGCACCAGCTACGGCTCGTTCCTGTCCTTCAGCGACCCGGACGGCAACGGCTGGCTCCTGCAGGAGATCACGAACCGCCTTCCCGGCCGCCTCGACCCCGCGACGGCGACGTTCACCTCGTCCGAGGACCTGGCGAGCGCCCTGCGTCGCGCCGCGGCCGCGCACGGCGAACACGAGGCACGCATCGGCGCGGAGGACCCCAACTGGCCGGACTGGTACGCCCAGTACATGGTGAGCGAGCGGACGGGAACCGAACTGCCGACGTAGCAGTTCGCGCGCCCGGCCTCTCGAGCCGCCGGGGGGCCGCGTGTGCCAGCCAAGACGCAGCCGTCCGCGAACCCGACCCCGAAGCCACGAGATGCCACCCGCGTCAGCCAGGTGTGAGCACCATCCGGAAGCGGGCGGCGCCGGAGAGCATCTTCTGGTAGGCCTCGCCGGCGTCGTCCAGCGGTGCGGTCTCGGTCACCGGCCGGATGCCGTGCAGGACGCTGAACGCCATGGTGTCCTCCACGTCCTGCGAAGTGCCGGACGGATGCCCGCGCACGACACGGCCGCTCAGCAGCAGCTGGGTTGGGGTGATGCTCATGGGTGAGGGATCCGCTCCGATGATCACCAGCTCGCCCCGCGGTGTCAGGCCTTCCGCGGTCGCGCTGATGGCCTCGGAGTTTCCGGCGGTCGCGAGCACGGTCCGCGCACCGCCGAGCGCCTGCAGTGCCTCCGCCACCGGGACGCCCGAGGTGCTGTCGACGTAGTGGTGGGCGCCCAGTCGCTTGGCCGCGTCGGCCTTCTCGGCGCCGCGGGCGATCCCCACGGTCTCGAAGCCCATGGCGACCGCGTACTGGACTCCGAGGTGCCCCAGGCCGCCCAGGCCGAGGACGGCCACGAGGTCGCCGGGCTCAGCGGGACTGCGTCGCAGTCCGTTGAAGGCGGTCACGCCGGCACAGGCCATGGGCCCCGCGTCGGCTGCCGCGAGCGCGTCAGGGATCGCGGCGAGGGCGTCGACGGGCGCGATCATCTTCTCGCCGAAGCCTCCGTCGTAGGCCCAGCCTGGGACTTTCAGGTTGTCGCAGACGATGAAGTCGCCCTGGCGGCAGCGTTTGCAGTGGCCGCAACTGCCGCCGAACCAGCCGACCGCCACTCGGTCGCCCACCTGCCACCCCCGCTCGCGCACCCCTTCGCCCAGTTCCTCGATGCGCCCGGCGATCTCGTGCCCGGGCACGTCCGGGAAGGTGACACCAGGTAGCCGGCCGTCGACGAAATTGGCGTCGCTGTGGCAGATACCGCACGCCTCCACGGCGATCCTGACGTGTCCGGGGCCGGGCTGCGGAACCTCTCGCTCGACGATCTCGAAGGCGCCGCCCGGGGCGTTGACCTGCGCGACGCGGTAGCTGCTCATAGGTCCCTCCGGTTCACAGCTCGGGAGGTATGTCGCCGCCCAGAAGCTTGATCAGCTTTCCCAGGAGTGCGTCGAACTCCGAACTCCCGGCCGACCCCGGCGACTTGCTGGTTGGGCGTAGCTGTCGAACAGCAGGCTGGGCTGGTCGATGGCGAACTTGGTGTCACAGCCCCCAGACCGGGCCGTCGCGATTGCCAGGTCGAGGAGTTCCGTACTCATGGCTGGGGTTCTTTCCTGGCGAATGCGTACAAATGCCAGTCTCTCGCAGCGGAGAGGGCACGCAACCCGCAGAGGTCCGAACTCCGCGTTCAAGAACGGCCGAACGCTGCGCGCCCCCGCACGCAACAGAACCTTCTGCCGGTCGAGTTCGACAGGGGATGTTCACACCCTTGACGCATTGCGACAACAGGCAGTCTCATGTGCGACATCGTTCGGTTCAGTCAACTTTTGATCGGTTGTGATCTGCCTTGTTTTCTCCACGGAGGACGACCAAGGCAGCCGACGGAAGGAAAGACCCTCGATGCGCCGTTCCTGGCTCCTTCTCCTCGCCGTGATCCTCAGCCTGGTCCCCCAGGCCCTGGTGACCGGCAGCGCGCACGCGGCAACCGTCGCGATCTCCAACGGGACCCAGTTCACCGACACCACCGGAGCGGTGGTGCATGCCCACGGCGGCGGTGTGATCAAGGTCGGTTCCTACTACTACTGGTTCGGCGAGAACCGCAACGAGGACAACTCCTTCCGCTACGTGTCGGCGTACCGCTCGACCGATCTGAAGACCTGGGAGTTCCGGCGCCATGTCCTGACCCAGGCGACCGACCCCGAGCTGGCGTCCGCGAACATCGAGCGGCCCAAGGTCATCTACAACGCGTCCACCGGCAGGTTCGTCATGTGGATGCACAAGGAGCTGGCCACCGACTACACCCAGGCCCGCGCCGCCGTCGCCGTCTCCGACACCGTCGACGGCGACTACACCTGGCAGGGCAGCTTCCGCCCGCTCGGCCACATGTCCCGTGACATCACCGCCTACGTCGACGACGACGGCACCGGCTACATGATCTCCGCCGCACGCGAGAACCGCGACCTGCACATCTACCGCCTGAGCCCCGACTACCTCACCGCCGAGAGCCGCGTGCAACTGCTCTGGCCCGGCCAACTGCGCGAGGCCCCGGCCCTGTTCAAGCGCAACGGCGTGTACTTCCTGCTCACCTCCGGCGCCACCGGCTGGCGGCCCAACCAGCAGATGTACGCGATCGCCTCCAGCATCACCGGCACCTGGAGCGACCTGCACAACGTCGGAGACTCCACCGCCTACGGCTCCCAGACCACGTACGTCCTGCCCGTACAGGGCACGGCCGGCACCGAGTACCTCTACATGGGCGACCGGTGGGGCAACTCCTTCAACCAGAACGTCAACGCCTCCAAGTACGTCTGGCTGCCGCTGGAGTTCCCCACCGACACCACGATGACCATGGACTGGTACGCGCAGGTCAGCATCGACACCGCGGCCGGGAAGGTCGACGGCGTCGGCGGCCCCTGGGAGACGGTCACCGCGCGCCACAGCAGCAAGTGCCTCGACGTCCCCAGCAGGTCCGTGGACGACGGCACGCAGATCACCCAGTACACCTGCAACGGCGGCATGAACCAGTCCTGGTGGTTCAAGGACATGGGCAGCGGATACGTCCAACTCGTCGCCCGGCACAGCGGCAAGTGCCTGGACGTGGCGGACAGGTCCACCGCCAACGGCAACCCGGTCATCCAGTGGAACTGCGGCACCGCAACCAACCAGCAGTGGCAGCTCCAGGACGCCGGTGACGGCTGGGTGCGCCTCGTCTCCCGTCTCAGCGGCAAGTGCCTCGACGTGGCGGACGAGTCCACCGCCGACGGCGCCAAGCTCATCCAGTGGACCTGCGGCACGGGCACCAACCAGCAGTTCAAGCGCGGCGCCTGAGCACCGACGCCCTCCGCCCCTGGCAGCCCGGTCGGTTCCTCCGGCCGGGCCGCCTTTCGCGCGGCGGTGACCCAGACGTTCAGTCCTGGTGTCTTCCGTACGCTGATCGTGCGGGCGGCCGCAGCTCACGGCCGCCCGTGATCAGTTGTGGCTGTGCAGCACCTCGTTCAGGCCACCCCACACCGCGTTGTTCGGCCGTGCCTCCACCGTGCCGGTGACCGAGTTGCGGCGGAAGAGGATGTTGGAGGCGCCGGAGAGTTCGCGGGCCTTGACGATCTGGCCGTCGGGCATGGTGACGCGGGTGCCGGCGGTGACGTACAGGCCCGCCTCGACCACGCACTCGTCGCCCAGCGCGATGCCCACGCCCGCCTCGGCGCCGATCAGGCAGCGCTCGCCGATGGCGATGATCACGTTGCCGCCGCCGGACAGCGTGCCCATCGTGGACGCGCCGCCGCCGATGTCGGAACCGTCGCCGACGACGACACCCGCGGAGATACGGCCCTCGACCATGGAGGTGCCGAGCGTGCCCGCGTTGAAGTTGACGAAGCCCTCGTGCATGACGGTGGTGCCCTCGGCGAGGTGCGCGCCGAGGCGGACCCGGTCGGCGTCGGCGATCCGGACGCCCTTGGGGGCCACGTAGTCCGTCATCCGCGGGAACTTGTCGATCGACGTCACCTGCAGGTGCAGGCCCTCGGCACGGGCGTTCAGCCGCACCTTCTCGATGTCGTCCACCGCGACCGGGCCCAGCGACGTCCAGGCGACGTTCGCGAGGAAGCCGAACTGGCCCTCCAGGCTCAGCCCGTGCGGCTTGACCAGGCGGTGGGAGAGCAGGTGCAGGCGCAGGTAGACGTCGTGCGCGTCGACCGGCTTCTCGTCGATCGAGGCGATGACCGTACGGACCGCGACGACCTCGACGCCCCGGCGGGCGTCCGGACCGATGGCCGCGGTGGCCCCTCCGCCGAGCAGTTCCGCCGCACGCCCGGCGGACAGCCGCTCGGTGCCGGACGGGCCAGGCTCGGCGACGAGCTCGGGCGCGGGGAACCAGGTGTCGAGAACAGTGCCGTCGGCGGCGATCGTGGCGAGGCCGGCGGCCACGGCGCCGGTGGTGCGAGGAGCAGTCGTGTCGGTCATGAGGGCAACCTAACCGGCAGGGGCGCGTCGGGGCTAACTCGGGCGCGCGGCGTCTCAGGGTGCGAGCCGCCGGGTTCCGGCGGACATACGGCCGCCGGGGTCCCCTCGCGTTCGTGGAGACCCCGGGCCCCAGCCTGGCCGGGGTCAGGTGTCAGGCCCGCCGGCCCGCCTCGTCCACCACCGCCTTCACGATGTACGCGTTGCCGCCGGCCACCTCGCCGTCCTCGATCATGCGCTCGCCGACGATCTCGAAGGTCACGGGGTCGAGCAGCCACTCGTCGGCGTGCTTCCCGCCCTTGCGTCCGGGCTCGGGGAACCTGACGGCGACGGCGTACTGGCCGGCCTCGTCCTCGACCAGGTGGTCGACCAGCTCGCCGCCCGGCATCGTCGCCAGCGCGCGGTACAGGCCCGCGAGGCCCTTGGGGGGCTGGACATAGGCGTCGAGCAGGACCGAGATCTCGGCGTAGTCGTTCTCCGCCTGCGTCAGGCTCTTGTCGTCGACGAGGGCGTTCTCCTCGCGCAGCGCCTCGAGCGTGCCCTCGCCGTCGGCCGGCAGGGTGGACAGGAAGCGGTACATCTGGCGGGGCGAGCGGTCGTCGTACTCGTCGCCGCGGCCTTCGAGGTTCACCTCGATCGTCTCGAGTTCGCCCGGGTCCTCGGCCCCCGGCCTGGGGTGGAAGGCGAGCTCGGCACCGTCGTAGCGGAGCCACTTCTCCAGCGCGAAGTCCGCGTCGTCGTCCCCCTCCTGTGTCTCCTTGGCGTAGATCCACTGGTCGGCGCGCGGTTCGGTGAGCGGCGGCTGCTCCTGAACCGTCCGCGCCGCGAACTCCAGCAGCTCGGGCGCGCTCATGCCCTTCAGATCGAGGCCCGGCGCCGTGGCGGGCGTGCCCTCGCGCCCCGCCCGGTGCCCGTCGATCAGCAGCGTCGCGGTGGCGACGACCGCCGTCACGGCGACGAAGACCGCGGCGATCATCAGCGGACGCCGTCGTCCCCGTGCCACCCGGCTCCGCTTCCCCGTCAGTGCCGTCTCGAGCAGCCGGGCCCGCCCCGGCGCCAGCCGCGCCCGGTCGGCCACGGGTGCGTCGGCGCGCAGTTCCCGCACCTGGGTCATCTCGTCCACAGTCACGCCACCTCCGCCGTGTCGCTCACGAATGCCGGATCGGCGCCCAGCGCCGTACGCACCTTGCGCCGGGCTCTGTTGAGCCGGGAGCGGACCGTCCCGACCGGGAGGTCCAGCGCCTCGGCGACCTCCTGGTAGGTGAGGTCGGCCCAGGCCACGAGCAGCAGCACATGTCGGTCGCCGGCCGAGAGGGAGGCGAGGGCGTCGGCGAGCGGGCCCTGCGCGGCGACGCGGCTGTCGGTGTCCTCCACCCAGGAGGCGGCCACCGGGTCGTGCCCGGTGCGGGCCAGCGCCCTGAGCGCCCGTACCTCCGCGCGGCGGTGCTTGCCGATGAGGTTGGCGGCGATGCCGTAGAGCCAGGGCCGTGCGCTGGACCGGGTGCGGTCGTAGCGGGTGCGGATGCGGAAGGCGGTGAGGAAGGTGTCGGCCGTGATGTCGTCCGCGGCCGCCTCTCCCAGTCGCCGTGCCGCGTACCGGTGGATGTCGGGCGCGTACCAGTCGTAGAGCCGGGCGAACAGCTCGGGCTGTTCCAGCGATCCGGCGACCACCTCGGCGTCGTTGGCCACGCCTTCCGCCCGCGGCGGTGGTCCGCTCACAAGGCCTCCCCCTGTTGTGTCGTATGTGGCGAGTCACCCCCTGTTCCCCGCGGGACGGCAAAGAGTTCACGACAGATCAGGGGCCTTGCCTCGCAGGCCACTTCAGGGGATCACGCGGCTCAGCACCTCGCGCGCGTACTCCTCGTCGTACGGCACCTCCGTCAGCAGCACCTGCAGGCAGATCCCGTCCAGCAGCGCAACCAGTGCCCGCGCGGTGACCGGGTCGGTGCGGCGGGACAGGAGGTCGGCGACGTCCTGGGCCCACTCGGCGGCGACCGGGCGCAGGGCGGGGCGGCGCAGGGCGGCGAGGTAGAGCTCGTACTCGAGCTCGACGCCGGTGCGGTCGCCGGCGAACCATTCGCCGATCCAGCCCGCGAGTTCGGCAGCCAGATCGGTGTGCGGGTCCGTCAGGGCGCCGCGTGCGGCGATCACCTTGGCGAAGCCCTCGCTGGCCTGGCGCAGTGCGGCTACCAGCAGGTCGTCGAGGGTCTTGAAGTGGTACGTCGTGGAGCCGAGCGGTACGTCCGCCTCGGCGGCGACGGTGCGATGGCTCAGCCCGGCGATGCCCTTCTCCCCGACCACCCGGATCGCCGCGTCGATGATCCGCTGACGTCGCTCGGGGTCGTGGCGCCGGGCCATCAGTGCGCGCCGCCCAGGTTCAGGACGACCACGCCGACGATGATCAGCGCGATGCCGGCGGCCTTGGTGGCCGTCAGCCCCTCCCCCATGAACGCGATCCCGATGGTGGCGATGGCCGCGGTGCCCACGCCGGCCCAGATCGCGTAGGCGGTGCCCACGGAGACGGTCTTCAGCGTCTGGGCGAGCAGCGCGAAGGAGAGCAGATAGCCGAGGGCGGTCACCAGCGACGGCAGCAGCCTGCTGAAGCCTTCGCTGTACTTCATCGCGGTCGTGGCAGCCACCTCGGCCGCTATGGCTCCGGCGAGCAGCAGGTATCCCATGTGTACAAGCGTACACAACGATGCGTACGAGCGTACACAACGATGCGTACGTGCGTACACAAACCGCTCCTCGTCCGCTACGGCCTGCCCGCCTCGAAGGTGTCGCGGGCCTGTTCGATGTGGCCGATGTACCGGTGCGTCCAGTCGCACATGCCGTCGATGGTCACGCGCAGGGCCTGGCCCGGCTCGGTCAGGGTGTACTCCACGCGCGGCGGCACGGTGGGGTGCACGGTGCGCTCCAGCAGGCCGTTGCGCTCCAGCATGCGCAGGTTCTGGGTCAGCATCTTGTGGCTGATGCCGTCGACCTCGCCGCGCAGCTCGCTGAAGCGCAGGGTGCGCTCACCGAGGGCCTCGATGATCAGGAGGGCCCACTTGTTGGCGATGTCCGAGAAGATCTCACGCGCCAGGGAGTCCGCGCGCGTCACATCCGCCTGGTCCAGCAGGCCGCTGAACTGGTTGGTTCCCATGAGGTTCCCCAGTCACTGAAAAGTGCGTTCTTCCACGTCAGCGTTCACTCTCCTACGGTTTCCGAGTAACCACAAGTGACTACGAGAGCGCAGCACAAGGAGGCGGACGGCATGGCCATCACCCTGATGAACCCGACCGGACTGGTGGAGATCGATGCCTACCGGCAGGTGTCGATCGCGAGCGGATCGACGCTGGTCTTCGTCGCCGGGCAGGTGTCCTGGGACGCGGAGGGCACCACGGTCGGGGCCGGCGACCTCGCCGCCCAGGTCGAGCAGAGCTACCTCAACGTCGGCACCGCCCTCGCCGCGGCCGGCGCGTCCTTCGACGACGTGGCGAAGCTGAACTTCCATGTCGTCGACTGGACGCCCGACAAGATGCCCCAGCTGATGGAGGGCATCGCCAAGGCCGCCGCCAGGCTCGGGGTAACCGCCGCGCCCCCCGCCACGCTGCTGGGCGTCGCCGCGCTGGACGTGCCCGAGCACCTGGTCGAGATCGAGGCCGTCGCGGTCCTCGACTGACCGGGCGCGCGGCGCGCCCGGCCGGGGGGCGGGTCAGCAGGTACGGCGCAGGTACCCGCCGTCCCCTTCCCGTACGACGTCCAGGTCCCGCAGGACCACCGACAACCGGTCGCCCCAGTCGGCGCACGCGGCGGTGAGGCCGTCCGGGCGGTACTCGATGACGAGGACCCGGTCGTCGTAGGCGTCCGCGTAGGCACCGCACTCGTCGTACTGTCCGCACTCCTCGGCGACCGCGAAGTCGAAGCCGGCGTCGCGTCCCTGCCGGGCCAGGCCGGCGGCGTTCTTCTGGCCGATGGCCAGGCCGGCGGCGTGGGCCCGGCTCGTGAGCAGCTTGCCGAAGGCCAGGTTGTCCCCGGCGGTCAGCAGCCCCTCGGACCGCTCGTTCGAGTCGAGGTTGTCGGCCTCGACGGCCTGGAAGCCGGCCGCCGCGCAGCCGTCGATCCACTCCCCCACGACCTCGGCGAGCCGTGCGCGTTTGGCGGCCGTCGAGGTGTCCAGCAGGGCCTCGTCCCAGTCCCGGTCGACGACGAGCCCGCCGCCGTCGGCACGGAGGAGCAGGTCGGGGTGGTGGGCCTCCCACCAGCTCTCGGCGCCCGGCTGGGCCTGGAAGGTGTTGACGTAGCAGATGTTGTAGACGCCCGGCGCGGGCTTCGCGGTGCGGTCCCGGGAGACCACGCGCACCCCGTCCGGCGGAGGGTAGGCACCGCCGATCTGGTAGTCGAAGTCGGCACCCGGCTCGGGCGGCACCACCTTCGCGGAGCCGCCGGGGCCGGGCGTCGAGGACGCGCTGGAACCCCCCGGTCCGCCGGCGTCCCCGTCGTCGGACGCCGTGCACCCGCCCAGGGCCAGGACGAGCGCTCCGCACACGGCCACGGCCGCTTGCGCTCGGCGACGGGCACGGAGGACGCGGGGGACCATGATCCGGGGGCTCCTGTTCGACGCGTGATCAAGGGTGCTGCCCGGCCATGATGCCCTGCTCAGCGCCGCCGGTTCACCTGCGCCGGCCCTGAAGCCCGACACACGCTCCGGGGCTCATCCGCTGTGCTCGGCGCACAGGCACCCCACCCCCGGCTCGATCCACTCCCGGCCCTCCCACTCCGGATGCCGTTCGATCAGCAACTCCCGGACCTCGGTGACGATCTCGGCCTCGCTCATCGCGGAGTCCCGCCGCCGCCAGGTCTCGTCGCGCAGCTCGCGCAGGTAGTCCCGGACGTCGGCGAGCACCTCCGCACCGCCGAGGTCGCCGTGGCCCGGGACCACCACCCGGGGTTCGCCCGCGGCCAGCCGCTCCAGCACGCTCAGCCAGCCCACGCCGGAGACGTCCGTGTCGTACGGCGGGAACCACGGGAAGATGGCGAACTGCCCCGTCTCGGCCAGGTCCCCGGTGAACAGCACCCCGGCGTCCGGCACTTCGATCACCTGGTCGCCCCGCGTGTGCCCCCGGCCCGTGGGCCGCAGCCGTACCGTCCGGCCGCCGAGGTCGAGGTCGTGGGCGTCGTCGTAGACCAGGTCGGGCGTGGGCGGCCGTACGCCGTCGAGGCGGTCGGCGACCGGCCCGCCGAAGCCCCGGAACATCTCCAGGTAGCCCGGCCCCTTGGCCTTGAGGTCGTCCGCCTGGGCGCGGTTGACCAGGTAGGTGGCCTCGTCGGCGAAGGCCTGGGCGCCGAAGGCGTGTTCGGGGTGGAAGTGGGTCGTGGTCAGGTACAGCCGGCGGCCCTTCGCCACCTCGTGGGCCAGGGCGAGCACCTGTTCGGCGTTGGCGGTGCCCATGCCCGTGTCCACGACGAGCACGGCCCGCGTTCCGCCGATGATGCCGATGTTGGGGACGAGTTGGACGCGTCGGTTGGGGACGACCAGCAGGTCCGGGGCGATCTCCTGGACGTGTGCGGTGCGGACGGCTGGGTCCGGGAGAGGGGCGTCGGGTAGGGGTCCGTCAGTCATGCCCCCAGTCCACCTCCGGGGTGTCCCGGTCGTCCAAGACCGATCCCGCCGCGCCGATACCGTACGGGTATCATCGCTGTTCATGGAGCTGCGAACGCTGCGCTACTTCGTCGCCGTCGCCGAGGAACTCCACTTCGGCCGGGCCGCCTCCCGGCTGCACATGAGCCAGCCCCCGCTGAGCCGGGCGATCAGACAGCTGGAGTCGGACATCGGCGCCCCGCTGCTGCACCGCTCCCCCGCCGGCGTCACGCTCACCCCGGCCGGCGCGACGCTGCTGGACGAGGCTCGGGCCCTGCTCGACCGGGCCGACCGGGTCCGGGTGCGCGTGGCGACGGCGGCCGGCGCGAGGACGCTCACCGTCGGCTTCCTGGGCGACAGCACCGACCGGGGCGCGACGCGGCTGGCCGCCGCGTACCGCGGACGCCACCCCGGTGTGGAGGTGCGGATCCGCGAGGCCGACCTGACCGATCCGACCTGCGGGCTGCGCGGCGGTCTCGTCGATGTCGCCCTGACCCGGGGGCCGTTCGACGAGACCGGTCTCGCGGTACGTGAGTTGCGCGCGGACCCGGTGGGTGCCGTACTGCGCGCCGACGACCCGCTGGCCCGCCGCGCCGAGGTGTCGCTGGCCGACCTGGCCGGCCGGAGCTGGTTCCGGTTCCCGGCCGGCACCGACCCGCTCTGGCAGGCGTACTGGAGCGGCGGCGAGCCACGCGAGGGCCCCGTGGTGCGCGGCGTGCAGGAGTGCGTGCAGGCCGTGCTGTGGAACGGCACGGTCGGAATGGCCCCGCTCGGCCATGAGATGCCCGCCGGGCTGGCCGTGGTGCCGGTCGCCGACATGGCGCCGAGCCGGGTGCTGGTGGCGTGGAAGGAGGGCGACCAGAACGCGCTCGTCCGGTCGTTGGTGGGGATGGCGACGGGGGCGTATCGCGGGTGACGGCGGCCGGCCGCCGCACGCCCTTCACACTCAGAACTCGATGTGGATACGGCCCGTTCCAAACAGGTGCTCCAACGCCACTGGTTCCACTAGTGTTTCACTGTTCACATACCGGTCCTTCGCAGCCGCGGCTGTCCTCCCATGACGCCGCTGGAGGAACACCGCATGCCTGAAAACAAGTCCCAGCCGTCCCAGGGCCAGCCTTGGGAGAACGGCTGGGCCCCGGACACCTCGCGGGCACCGGGGACACGCCGGCTGTGGCTGGCGGGCGGAATGGCGGTGGCGACGGTCATCGCGTGTGCCACCGCGATCGCCGTGTCGGAGAAGGACGCTGACAGGAACTCGGCGAAGTCCGCTCCCTCCGTGGGGGACACGACCGTCCCCGGCCTGATCTCCTTCGCCACCCCCTCGGAGACCAAGCCCCCCAAGGGCAAGAGCGGTCTGTCGACGGAACGGGAGACGACGAAGGCGCCCGGGAAGCAGGATGCCAGTGCCTCCAAGCCGGCGCCGGAGTCGTCCAAGTCGCCCTCGCACCAAGCCAGTTCACCGGCCGCCCCCGCCCCCAGGCCGCCCGCCACCACCACATGGCGATCCCTGCGCTCGGTCAACTACCCCGACCGCTACTGGCACGTGAGCGACGGCTACGTGAAGCTCGACCCGGTCCACGGCTCGAAGGCCCGTGAGAACTCGACGTTCAAGCAGGTCAAGGGGCTGGCGAACGGCTCCTGTTACTCCTTCGCCACCCACGACGGCGCCTACCTGCGCCACCGGAGCTTCGTCCTGCGCGCCGAACGCAACGACGGCTCGTCCCTCTTCGCCCAGGACGCCACGTTCTGCTCCCGCACCTCCTCGTACTCCTCCGAGGCGACGATGCTGGAGTCGGTCAACTACCCGGGCTACTTCCTGCGCCACAAGAACTTCGTCGTGCGCCTCGAACGCTATGACCATAGTCGGCTCTACCAGGCGGACTCCTCGTTCCGGCTGGTCGGCGGGCTGGCCTGAGCACACAGCAAAGCGGCGGCACCCGGAAGGTGCCGCCGCTTTCCCGTGTGCACGGGGAGTCTCAGACGTTGAACCCGAGCGCCCGAAGCTGCTCACGACCGTCGTCGGTGATCTTGTCGGGGCCCCACGGCGGCATCCAGACCCAGTTGATGCGCAGCTCGCTGACGAGGCCGTCCGTGGCGGACTTGGCCTGGTCCTCGATGACGTCCGTCAGCGGGCAGGCCGCCGACGTGAGGGTCATGTCGACCGTCGCCACGTTCGAGTCGTCGACGTGGATGCCGTAGATCAGGCCGAGGTTGACGACGTCGATGCCCAGCTCGGGGTCGACGACGTCCATCAGGGCCTCACGGAGCTCCTCCTCCGAGGCCGGCTTCATCTCCACGGTGTCGCTCATGCCGTCTTCCTTTCGGCGTCGGCTCCGCCCAGCACCTGGGCCGTCGCGTCCTTCCACGCCATCCAGCTGAGGAGGGCGCACTTGACCCGGGCCGGGTACTTGGAGACCCCGGCGAACGCGACCGCGTCCTCCAGGACCTCCTCCATGGCGTCGTCGGGCTCGATCTTTCCCTTGGACTGCATCAGCTCCAGGAAGGTCTCCTGGATCTTCCGCGCGTCCGCCAGTTCCTTGCCGACCAGCAGGTCGTTCAGCACGGACGCCGAGGCCTGGCTGATGGAACAGCCCTGGCCCTCGTACGAGACGTCCTCGATCGTCGTGCCGTCGTACTTCACACGCAGGGTGATCTCGTCGCCGCACGTCGGGTTCACGTGGTGCACCTCGGCGTCGCCATCCCGCAAGCCCCGACCGTGCGGGTGCTTGTAGTGGTCCAGGATGACTTCCTGGTACATCGAGTCCAGCTTCATGCGATCGCTCGTCCCGTCCCGTCAGCCGAAGAAGTTCCGTACGTGCTCCAGGCCGTCCACCAGAGCGTCGATCTCGGCCGGCGTGGAGTACAGATAGAACGACGCTCGCGTGGTCGCAGGAATTCCGTAGCGCAGGCACACGGGGCGGGCGCAGTGGTGACCGACCCGGACCGCGATGCCCTGCTCGTCGAGGACCTGGCCCACGTCGTGCGGGTGGATGTCGCCGAGCGTGAAGGAGATCGCGGCGCCCCGGTCCTCGGCCGTGGTCGGGCCGATGATCCGGAGGTCGGGGACCTCCGTCAGCCGCTTCACCGCGTACTCGGTGAGCGCGTGCTCATGGGCGAGGATCTTGTCCATGCCGATCGAGTTGAGGTAGTCGATCGCCGCGCCGAGCCCGATCGCCTGCGAGATCGGAGGCGTACCCGCCTCGAACTTGTGCGGGGCGGGAGCGTACGTCGAGGAGTGCATCGACACCGTCTCGATCATCTCGCCGCCGCCCAGGAACGGAGGCAGGTCCTCCAGCAGCTCCTGGCGGCCCCAGAGCACGCCGATGCCGGTCGGACCGCACATCTTGTGGCCGGTGAAGGCCACGAAGTCGGCCTGGAGCGACTGCACGTCCAGCGGCATGTGCGGAGCGGCCTGCGAGGCGTCGATGCACACCAGCGCGCCGACCTCCTGCGCGCGGCGCACTATCGCCTCGACCGGGTTGAAGGTGCCCAGGATGTTCGACACCAGCACGAAGGAGACGATCTTCGTCTTCTCCGTGATGACCTCGTCGATGTTGGACAGGTCGAGACGGCCGTCGTCGGTGAGGCCGAACCACTTCAGCTTCGCGCCCGTGCGCTGCGCGAGCAGCTGCCACGGCACGATGTTGGAGTGGTGCTCCATCTCCGTGATGACGATCTCGGTCTCGTGGTCCACGCGGTAGGGCTCGTCGGCCCAGCCGAGCATGTTGGCCACGAGGTTGAGCGACTCGGAGGCGTTCTTGGTGAAGATCACCTCGTCGCGCGAGGGCGCGTTGATGAACTCCGCGACCTTGTCGCGCGCGCCCTCGTACAGCGCCGTGGCCTCCTCGGCGAGGACGTGCACGCCACGGTGGACGTTGGCGTTGTGCTGCTCGTAGTACTCGGAGAGCACGTCGAGCACCTGGCGCGGCGTCTGCGAGGTCGCCGCGTTGTCCAGGTACACGAGCTTCTTGCCGTCGTGGACGACACGGTCCAGGATCGGGAAGTCCTTGCGGAGCGCCTCGGTGTCGAGGAGGCCCGGCAGCTGTGTCACGCGGATGCGCCACCCTTCACGTACTTGTCGTAGCCCTCGGCCTCGAGCTGGTCCGCGAGCTCGGCTCCGCCGGACTCGGCGATACGGCCGTTCGCGAACACGTGGACGTGGTCGGGCTTGATGTAGCGCAGGATGCGCGTGTAGTGCGTGATCAGCAGGGTGCCGACCTCGCCGGTCTCGCGGACCCGGTTCACACCCTCGGAGACGACGCGCAGGGCGTCGACGTCCAGGCCGGAGTCGGTCTCGTCGAGGATCGCGACCTTCGGCTTGAGCAGCTCCAGCTGAAGGATCTCGTGGCGCTTCTTCTCACCGCCGGAGAAGCCCTCGTTGACGTTGCGCTCGGCGAAGGACGGGTCCATGTTGAGGCGCTCCATGGCCTCCTTGACCTCCTTCACCCAGGTGCGCAGCTTGGGGGCCTCGCCGCGGATGGCGGTGGCGGAGGTGCGCAGGAAGTTGGAGACCGAGACGCCGGGGACCTCGACCGGGTACTGCATCGCGAGGAACAGGCCGGCGCGGGCGCGCTCGTCGACGGACATCTCCAGGACGTCCTCGCCGTCGAGGGTGACGGAGCCGCCGGTGATCGTGTACTTCGGGTGACCCGCGAGGGAGTAGGCGAGGGTCGACTTGCCGGAGCCGTTGGGGCCCATGATGGCGTGCGTCTCGCCCTGCTTCACGGTGAGGTCGACGCCCTTGAGGATCTCCTTCGTGGCGTTGTCGGCCTCGACGGTGACGTGCAGGTCTCGGATTTCAAGCGTTGCCATGGGTGCCTCAGGACTCCTGGGTGAGGGAGGCGCGGACGTCGACAAGGACGCTGCCCCCTTCGATCTTTACGGGGTATACGGGGACGGGGCGCGTCGCGGGCAGGCCGGACGGCTTGCCGGTGCGGAGGTCGAACGCGGAGCCGTGCAGCCAGCACTCGATCTGGCAGTCCTCCACCTCGCCCTCGGAGAGCGAGACGTTCGCGTGGGAGCAGATGTCGTAGATCGCGAACACCTCGCCATCGGTCTGCACGACCGAGACCGGCGTGCCGTCGAGTTCCACCCTCTTGGGGGTGTCCTCCTCCAGCTCGCTCAGCCCACAGGCGCGTACGAAAGCCATCAGACCGTGGCCTCCAGCTCCTCGTCGATCTTCACGAGGAGGCGCTCTTCGATGTCGTCCACGCCGATCTGCTGCACGAGCTCGGCGAAGAAGCCGCGCACCACCAGGCGACGGGCCTCGTCGGCCGGGATGCCGCGGGCCATCAGGTAGAAGAGCTGCTCGTCGTCGAAGCGGCCGGTCGCCGAGGCGTGGCCGGCGCCGACGATCTCGCCGGTCTCGATCTCCAGGTTCGGCACGGAGTCGACACGGGCGCCGTCGGTCAGAACCAGGTTGCGGTTCATCTCGTAGGTGTCCGTGCCCTCGGCCTTGGCCTCGATCAGCACGTCGCCGATCCACACCGCGTGCGCGTCCTCGCCCTGGAGCGCGCCCTTGTAGGCGACGTTGGACTTGCAGTGCGGGGTGTTGTGGTCGACCAGGAGGCGGTGCTCCTGGTGCTGGCCGGCGTCCGTGAAGTAGAGGCCGAACAGCTCGGCCTCGCCGCCGGTGCCGGCGTAGGCGACGCGGGGGTGCAGGCGTACGAGGTCGCCGCCGAAGGTGACCACGAACGACTTGAAGGTGGCGTCCCGGCCGATCAGCGCGTTGTGCTGGCCGACGTGCACGGCCTTGTCGTCCCAGTCCTGGACGGAGACGACGGTGAGCTTGGCGCCGTCGCCCAGGATGTAGTCGACGTTGGCGGCGAGCACCGCGTCACCGGTGTGGTCGATGACGACGACGGCCTCGGCGAAGGCTCCGAGCTCCACGACCTGGTGACCGTAGGCGACCCCGCCCTCGCCGTGCACGGCGATGCGGATCGGCTCGGTGAGGACCGTCTCCTTGGGGACGGTGACGACACCGGCCTTCTCGAACGCCGAGTAGGCCTGGGCGGCGACCCGGTCCACGGGGGTGCCGGCCTTGCCGATGCGCGCGTCGTCGCGGCCGACGGTCTCGACGGTGACGCCCTCGGGGGCCTCGACGGTGACCTGGAGGCCGTCACCGGTCGCCACGGCGGTGCCGTCGTGCAGCCCGCGCAGGCGCTCCAGCGGGGTGAACCGCCACTCCTCCTCGCGGCCGTGGGGGACCGGGAAGTCCGCCACGTCGAAGGACGGGGGCGCGCTCATGCGCGTGGCGACGGTCGACTCTGCGGCCACCGCGATCTGTCCCGCGGTGGTGGAGCCCACGGGGATGTTCTGAGCCTCAGCCATGGCTGTCGGTCTGCTCTCTTTCCTACGTCAGATTTCGCTAGCTGCTGGTACGGAGACCGGTCTTAACCGACCGCGCCCTCCATCTGCAGCTCGATCAGCCGGTTGAGCTCGAGGGCGTACTCCATGGGCAGTTCCTTGGCGATCGGCTCGACGAAGCCGCGCACGATCATCGCCATCGCCTCGAACTCGCTCAGACCGCGGCTCATCAGGTAGAAGAGCTGGTCCTCGGAGACCTTGGAGACGGTCGCCTCGTGGCCCATGGACACGTCGTCCTCGCGGACGTCCACGTAGGGGTACGTGTCGGAGCGGGAGATGGTGTCGACGAGCAGCGCGTCGCACAGCACGTTGGACTTCGAGCCGTGGGCGCCCTCGCCGATCTCGACCAGACCGCGGTACGAGGTACGGCCGCCACCACGCGCCACGGACTTCGACACGATGTTGGAGGAGGTGTTCGGCGCCATGTGGACCATCTTGGAGCCGGCGTCCTGGTGCTGCCCCTCGCCGGCGAAGGCGATGGAGAGGGTCTCGCCCTTGGCGTGCTCGCCCATCAGGTAGACGGCCGGGTACTTCATCGTCACCTTGGAGCCGATGTTGCCGTCGATCCACTCCATGGTCGCGCCCTCGTAGGCGACGGCGCGCTTGGTGACCAGGTTGTAGACGTTGTTCGACCAGTTCTGGATGGTCGTGTAGCGGCAGCGGGCGTTCTTCTTGACGATGATCTCGACGACCGCGGAGTGCAGCGAGTCCGACTTGTAGATCGGGGCGGTGCAACCCTCGACGTAGTGCACGTAGGCACCCTCGTCGACGATGATCAGGGTCCGCTCGAACTGGCCCATGTTCTCGGTGTTGATCCGGAAGTAGGCCTGGAGCGGGATCTCCACGTGGACGCCCGGCGGCACGTAGATGAAGGAGCCGCCCGACCACACCGCGGTGTTCAGCGACGCGAACTTGTTGTCACCGACCGGGATGACGGTCCCGAAGTACTCCTTGAAGAGCTCCGGGTGCTCTTTCAGGGCGGTGTCGGTGTCCAGGAAGATGACGCCCTGCTCCTCCAGGTCCTCACGGATCTGGTGGTAGACGACCTCGGACTCGTACTGGGCCGCGACACCGGCGACGAGGCGCTGCTTCTCCGCCTCGGGGATGCCGAGCTTGTCGTACGTGTTCTTGATGTCCTCGGGCAGGTCCTCCCAGGACTCCGCCTGCTTCTCCGTGGAGCGCACGAAGTACTTGATGTTGTCGAAGTCGATGCCCGAGAGGTCCGAGCCCCAGTTCGGCATGGGCTTCTTGTCGAACAGCCGCAGACCCTTGAGGCGGAGCTTGGTCATCCACTCCGGCTCGTTCTTCTTCGCGGAGATGTCACGGACGACGTCCTCGCTCAGACCGCGCTTCGCAGAGGCGCCGGCTTCGTCGGAGTCGGCCCAGCCGTATTCGTACTTGCCCAGACCCTCGAGCTCAGGGTGGGCAGTCTCCTCGATGGGGAGAGTCATGCGGGGTTCCTCCCGGCCGTGCTTGCAGATGCGTTATCGGTGTTCTGGGAAATCTTCGGGATGAACGTCGTGCAGACGCCGTCGCCGTGCGCGATGGTCGCCAGTCTCTGGACGTGCGTTCCGAGCAGCTCGGCGAAGATCTCCGTCTCCGCCTCGCACAGCTGGGGGAACTGCTCCGCCACATGGGCGACCGGGCAGTGGTGCTGGCAGAGCTGCTCGCCCTTTTGAGGGAGGGGTGCGCTGCGCGCCGTAGCAGCGTACCCGTCCACGCTCAAGGCCTTGGCCAGGGCTTCGGTGCGTTCGTCCGGGGTGACGGCCTCGATCGCCTTGCGGTACGCGCTCGCCTGGGCGGCGATCCGGGCGCGGGCGAAGGCGGCGACCGCCTCGCTCCCGCCCCCGCTCTCGGCGATCCACTTCAGGGCGTCCGCCGCGAGCTTGTCGTACGACTGGTCGAAGGCGTCACGGCCGCAGTCGGTGAGCGCGAAGACCTTGGCGGGACGGCCGCGCGTGCGCGTGCCGTACACCCGCTGTTCCCTGGCCTCCACGACATCGTCCGCGACCAGCGCGTCCAGATGCCTGCGTACGGCGGCCTGGGTCAGCCCCAGCCGGCCGGCCAGCTCGGCGACGGTCGACGGGCCGTGGTCCAGGATGGATCGCGCGACCCGGTTGCGCGTGGAACGGTCCGAGCGCATCCCGGCCGCGAGCTCCTCCTGAGGGGCCCCCGTGGGGGTCTCCTGAGCCTCGCCGACGTTTTTCACAACGCCATTGTTGCGTAATTCCTCAAAGGCAGGCAAGCCGCGTCCGGGCGCCTCGATGGTGCCCTGCGTCACTTAGGCATACCTAATCTGACCTGCGGAAACGATCTTTGATCGATCAAACCGGTGGCGCCGCGAGACCCCTTCCGGGAAACTCCCGAAACATGCCCACACCCCCTCCGACCGGCCCTCTTGTCACCCGCGACACCCTCGCCGCAGATTTGCGCGCGCTCGGCGTCCGTTCCGGTGAAACGCTCCTCGCGCACTCCTCGCTCAGCTCCCTCGGCTGGGTCTGCGGAGGCCCCGTCGCGGTCGTCCAGGCACTGCTCGACGTCCTCGGCCCGGACGGCACGCTGGTGGTCCCCACCCAGACCGCCGGCCTCTCGGACCCGGCCGCCTGGATCAGCCCGCCGGTGCCCGAGGAGTGGTGGGAGACGATCCGGGCCACCATGCCCGCCTACGACCCCGTCATCACGCCCTCGCGGGGCGTCGGTGTCATCCCGGAGACCGTACGGACCTGGCCGCGCGCCCTGCGCAGCGCGCATCCACAGACGTCCTTCGCCGCCGTCGGCCCCCGCGCGGGCGAGATCGTCGCGGGTCACGCCCCCGACTGCCGGCTCGGTGAGCGCAGCCCGCTGGCCCGCCTGGAGGCGCTGCACGCGCGCGTGCTGCTGCTCGGCGCCGGCTACGACTCGTGCACCAGCTTCCACCTGGCCGAGTACCGGATCGCGTCACCGCTGGTGAAGGTGGGGCGGCCGGGGCCAGCGGGCTGGGAGGTGCTGACCGAGGTGTCGATCAGCTCGGACCGGTTCGACGAGCTGGGCCACGACTTCGAGCGCGACCGTCCGGTCGTCCGCGGGAAGGCCGGCGCGGCCGACGTACGGCTGTTCCCGGTGGCCGACGCGGTGGCGTACGCGGCGCGCTGGCTGGAGACGCACCGGCCCCGCGCGGAGGAGATATGAGGACAGCGGACGAGACCGGACAAGGAGATGTGAACCCGGCCGTCGGGCAGGCCCACCGGCTACCTAGACTCTGGAGCCATGCGAACTGAGCCCGTGCTCCAGGTCCAGGCCCTGGTGAAGCGGTACGGCGACAAAACCGCGGTCAACGGTCTCGACCTGGTGGCCCAGGCGGGCGTCACCGCCGTACTCGGCCCCAATGGCGCGGGCAAGACGACCACCGTCGAGACCTGCGAGGGATACCGGAAGCCGGATTCCGGCACGGTACGCGTCCTGGGGCTCGACCCGGTGAGACAGTCCGGTGAGCTGCGGCCCCGCATCGGCGTGATGCTCCAGTCCGGCGGCGTCTACTCGGGGGCGCGGGCCGACGAGATGCTCCGCCATGTCGCCAGGCTGCACGCGCATCCGCTGGACGTGGACCACCTCATCGAGCGGCTCGGTCTCGGCAGCTGCGGCCGGACCACGTACCGCCGTCTGTCCGGCGGCCAGCAGCAGCGGCTCGCGCTCGCCATGGCCGTGGTCGGCCGCCCGGAGCTGGTGTTCCTGGACGAGCCGACCGCCGGGCTCGACCCGCAGGCCCGCCGGGCCACCTGGGACCTGGTCCGGGACCTGCGCGCCGACGGCGTCTCGGTCGTCCTCACCACGCACTACATGGACGAGGCCGAGCAGCTCGCCGACGACGTCGCGATCATCGACGCCGGCCGGGTCATCGCCCACGGCTCCCCCGAGGAACTGTGCCGCGGCGGCGCCGAGAACACCCTGCGCTTCTCCGGCCGCCCCGGCCTCGACGTCGGGTCCCTGCTCAAGGCCCTGCCCGCCGACTGCACGGCCGCGGAGCTGACTCCCGGTTCGTACCGGGTCGCCGGCAAGGTCGACCCCCAGTTGCTCGCGACGGTGACGTCGTGGTGCGCACAGCACGGGGTGATGCCGGACCGGATCTCGGTGGAGCGGCACACTCTGGAGGACGTCTTCCTGGAGCTGACCGGCAAGGAGCTGCGCTCGTGACCACCGTCGGTACGGGTACGTACACACCGAAGCCGGGCGCCGCCCCGCTCCCCCGCATGATCGCGGCGCAGGCGGCCCTGGAGACGAAGATGCTGCTGCGCAACGGCGAGCAGCTGCTGCTGACGGTGGTGATCCCCACCCTGCTGCTGGTCCTGTTCAGCTCGGTGGACATCGTCGACACGGGCGCCGGCGAGGCCGTCGACTTCCTCGCGCCCGGCATCCTCGCGCTCGCCGTGATGTCGACGGCGTTCACGGGGCAGGCGATCGCCACGGGCTTCGAGCGCCGGTACGGCGTGCTGAAGCGGCTGGCCTCCTCCCCGCTGCCGCGCTGGGGCCTGATGGCGGCGAAGACGGTGTCGGTGCTGGTCACCGAGGTGCTCCAGATCGTCCTGCTGACGGTGATCGCCTTCGCGCTGGGCTGGTCGCCGCACGGAAACCCGGCAGCCGTGCTCCTGCTGCTGGTCCTCGGCACGGCGGCCTTCTCCGGGCTCGGCCTGCTGATGGCCGGCACGCTCAAGGCGGAGGCCACGCTGGCCGCGGCGAACCTGGTCTTCCTGCTGCTGCTGGTCGGCGGCGGGGTGATCGTGCCGCTCGACAAGTTCCCGCCCGCGGCCCAGGACGTGCTCGGCCTGCTGCCGATCTCGGCACTGTCGGACGGGCTGCGGGACGTGCTCCAGCACGGGGCCGGGATGCCGTGGGGCGACCTGGGGATCCTGGCCGTGTGGGCGGTCGTCGGGCTGGCGGCGGCCGGGAAGTTCTTCCGCTGGGAGTAGGGCTCTCACCCACCCGGGGTGGACCCTCGTGAAAGCGTGCACAAGCGGCCGCCTACGATAGGGCGCGTGCCAAACGTGACCCGCGCCGACGCCGTAGCGGCCGTGCGCAACCCGCTCGCCTTCATCGCCGCACGCTGGACCCCCACCCCGAGGACGGTCCAACGGGCGGCGCTCGCCGCGCTCGTGATGTCGGTGCTCATCGTGGTCACCGGCGGCGCGGTACGCCTCACCGGGTCCGGGCTCGGCTGCCCGACCTGGCCGAAGTGCACCGACGACTCGCTCACCGCCACCAGCGAGATGGGCCTGCACGGCGCCATCGAGTTCGGCAACCGCATGCTGACGTACGTGCTGTGCGCGGCCGTCGGCTGGGCGATCATCGCCGCGCGTGCCACGAAGCCCTACCGCCGGAGCCTCACCCGCCTCGGCTGGGCCCAGTTCTGGATCGTGATGAGCAACGCCGTGCTCGGCGGCATCGTCGTCCTGGTCGGCCTCAACCCGTACACGGTCGCGGCCCACTTCGTGGCGACGTCCGCCCTGATCGCGGTCGCCACGGTGATGTGGCAGCGCGCCCGGGAGGGTGACACGGAGGCACGTCCACTGGTCGGCAAGGCGGTGCGGCAGCTGGTGTGGGTCCTGGTCGCGGCCTCGGTGCTGCTGATCCTGGTGGGCACGGTGGTCACCGGCGCGGGTCCGCACGCGGGCGACTCCAGCGAGGTCGAGCGGATGCCCGTGAACTGGGAGAACGTCACCAAGCTGCACGCCGTACTGGCCTGGATCGTGGTCACCCTGACCTTCGCGCTCTGGTTCGTCCTGAAGGCGGTCGACGCCCCGAAGGGCCCCCTGAACCGCACCCGCGACCTCTTCCTGATCCTCCTCGCCCAGGGCGTCATCGGCTACGTCCAGTACTTCACGGACCTGCCGGAGATCCTGGTCGGCCTGCACATGCTGGGCTCGGCCCTGGTGTGGATCGCCACGCTCCGCGTCCTGCTCTCCCTGCGGGAGCGGCCCGAGGTGACCCTGCCGGACCTGCCTGTTCAGGCGTACGACACCACGAGCGCGTCGATCGCCGGCCCCAGGTAGTCCCGCGTCACGCCTGCGGATGTCCTCGACGACCTCGACGGGCGCCCCGGGCCCGGGCAGCAGGTCCAGCGCCTCGCGCTTGGAGATCAGCCGGCCCTCGCTCGCGGTGACGCAAGCCCGGCGAAGGTGATCAGCCCGAGGTCGGGGTGACGGGCCGTTCGAACAGTTCCCGGTGCGCCCAGGTCAGGTGGCGCCGGTCGATGTCGCCCACCGTGTCGGGCGTCAGATACGTGCAGTGCAGCCGGTCGGCGAGCGGGGCGAGCGGCTCGAGCCCGTCGAGAAAGCGGTCGAGTAACACCTCGGTCTGCATACGCCCAGTCCGTACAGGGGGCAGAGGCGGTAAACCCCGTCACTCCAGCCCGTACACCCTGCGCGCGTTCCCCGACGCCACCATCCCCGCCACCCGTTGCGCGTCCGCCAGCGACCACGCGCCCTCGGCGACCCAGCCGCCGAGTACGCGGGCGAGGGCCTCGCGGAAGAGGTGGGCGCCGACCACGTGGAGCTCGGGGAGGCCCTGGGCCCCGCTGGAGAAGAGGATCTTGCCGAAGGGGGCCAGTTCCAGGATCTCGGCGAGGATGGTGGCCGCGCGGGCACCGGTGCGGACGAGGGCGGCGCCTGAGTCGGCGTAGACGTGCGGGAAGACACCGGCCAGGTGGGCGGCGTGGCGGTGGTACGGGTAGCCGTGCAGCAGGATCAGGTCGGTGCCGAGCCCGGCCGTGGCGCGGACGAAGTCCGTGAGCAGCACCGGGTCGGTGCGGTCGATGCGCAGGCCCGGCTCGCCCAGCCCCGCGTGCAGTTGGAGCGGCAGTCCCGAGGCCACGGCGATCCACAGCAGGTGCCGCAGCAGCACTGGGTCGCTCAGCTCGTCCCCGACGCCGCGTGCCGCGAGCCAGCGCCCGGCCGCGCCCCGCACCTCTCCCGGCCCCGGCGGCTCCGGCGCCAGCGCGAGACCGTGCCGGACGCCCGCGACCGAGGTGAAGGCCACCGCGTTCACGGCCGCGCCGTGCACCGACTCGGCGAGGTTGGCGAGGAAGGACTCGACGGTGCCGGAGGTGTCGGCGACCTGTTCGGCGAGGAGCTCCAGACGCACGATCTCGTGGGCCTCGGCGGAGGCGGCGGAGGCCATCTCCGGGGGGCCGGTGAGGTCGCCGGGCAGGCCGGTGTCGATCAGATAGGTCGTGATGCCGCTGCCGCGCAGCAGACGCCGGCCCGACTCCAGCACGCCCAGTTCACGGCGCCGGGCCAGATAGCGGGCGGGCGGGCAGTGCGGTTCCAGGCCGAGCAGGGGCGGGCACCAGCGCCGTACGGCGAAACCGGTCTGGGTGTCGAAGAGCGTGGTGCCGGGGGCCGGTGGGCCCTCGGTGCGGGCCAGCTGGGCCTCGAAGGTGCCGAGGCCCAGCTCCGTGCGCAGGACGCCGTGGCAGTACTGGTCCACGAGGGACGGTGTGTCGATCATCCGGCTCTCCCCGTGGATGGACGCTTCTTACACGTCCTAACGGGTGAACCGGTGACTTGGTGTTGCGAAAGAGGCGGGCGGTTCAGCCGCCGAGCTGGATCCCGGCCATCCGCTTCCACTCGTACGCGCCCGTCGTCACCTTCGCGGCGAACTCACCGTCGAAGGTCTCGTGGCGCGTGACCCCGGCCTTCTCCACGGCCTTCTCCGCGATCTCGAACGAGGGTGCGACCAGGTCTCCCCAGCCGCCGTCCTCGCCCACGAGCGCGATCCGGGCGCCGCGCTCACCGATGTAGGCGACCTGCGCCTCGGCGCCGCCGTGGGACTTCGCGAAGGAGTTGATCTGCTTGGCCAGCTTGGCCACCTTGTCTGCCATGGCCAGGATGCTACTCGCGAGTAGATCGGCTGGCGAGAGCGGGGCCCTGTGACCTGCGTCAGCGCAGGAAGGGGTCCACCGCGACCGCCACGAACAGCAGCGAGACATAGGTGATGGACCAGTGGAACAGGCGCATCTCCTTGAGCTTCGCGCCCGTCACCTCCGCCTTCGCGCGGTTCTGCAGCGCGTGCGCCTCCCACAGCCACCAGCCGCCGGCGCCCAGCGCGACCGCGGTGTAGAACCAGCCCGTGTAGCCGAGCGGCGTCAGCAGCAGCGAGACCGCCACCATCACCCAGCTGTAGATGACGATCTGCTTGGCGACGACCTTGTTGGAGGCCATGACCGGGAGCATCGGCACGCCCACGCGCGCGTAGTCCTCCTTGACCTTCATGGACAGCGGCCAGTAGTGCGGCGGCGTCCAGAAGAAGATGACCAGGAAGAGGATGAGCGGCGCCCAGGTGAGGGAGTTCGTGACGGCCGTCCAGCCGATCAGCACCGGCATGCAGCCCGCGATGCCGCCCCACACGATGTTCTGCGAGGTGCGGCGCTTGAGGATCATCGTGTAGACGACGACATAGAAGAGGAGCGCGCCGAGGGAGAGCCAGGCGCTGAGCCAGTTGACCGTCAGGCCGAACAGCAGCGTCGACACGACCGCCAGGGTGATGCCGAAGGCCAGGCACTCGCGCGGGCTGACCATCCCGGTGACCAGCGGGCGCTGCGAGGTGCGGTCCATGAGCGCGTCGATGTCGCGGTCGATGTACATGTTGAGCGCGTTGGCGCCGCCGGCGGAGAGGTAGCCGCCGACACAGGTGAGCAGCACCAGACCGAGGTCGGGCACGCCCTGCTCGGCCAGGAACATCACCGGAACGGTGGTGATGAGCAGCAGCTCGATGATCCGCGGCTTGGTAAGCGCCACGAACCCCATGACCCGGGCCCCGATCGGCCGCCGGCTCGGGCTCTGGCTCGTCCCGATATCCCCCATAGCCTTAATGGCATGGGCGGTGCCCCCATCCGCTGGACGGGATTCAACGGCCGTCACGCACACCCCTGACAGAGACATCCCAGCAAGCCTCCCCGTGTGAAGTCCCGGTAAAGGCTCGCGCGTACCACGCCACTCTAGACGTTGCCCAGACCCGGACATTCGCGGGGGTGGGGTCGTGTTGGAGGGGGCGGTCCGACGGGCACGCGGAAGCTCGATTGAGCACCCGGATGAGCGGCTCCGTATTCACTTGCCGAATGCGGAACGTCCCAGTCGGGAGGCACATCCCGGCGACTCCCGGCAGTCTGGAACGAGTCGAAAAAACGCACGTACTTCCGGGGGTAGGCTCGACAACGGCCGGCCGACGCCGAGTACGCCGGCAGCCGGTGGGCCGTGCGCCCGTCACACCGGCAACCGACATGTGGAGAGGAGCCCTGACCCAGGGTGAGCACCAAGCCGACCACCACAGACCTCGAGTGGACCGAGCTGGACCAGCGGGCCGTAGACACCGCCCGCGTCCTGGCCGCCGACGCCGTACAGAAGGTCGGAAACGGCCATCCGGGTACGGCGATGAGCCTGGCCCCCGCCGCCTACACCCTCTTCCAGAAGGTGATGCGGCACGACCCGGCGGACGCCGAGTGGGTCGGGCGCGACCGCTTCGTGCTGTCCGCGGGCCACTCGTCCCTGACCCTCTACACCCAGCTGTACCTGGCCGGCTTCGGCCTGGAGCTGGACGACCTGAAGGCGTTCCGGACGTGGGGTTCCAAGACCCCGGGTCACCCGGAGTACGGCCACACCACGGGCGTCGAGACGACGACCGGCCCGCTGGGCCAGGGTGTCGCCAACGCCGTCGGCATGGCGATGGCCGCCCGCTACGAGCGCGGTCTGTTCGACCCGGAGGCCGCCGAGGGCACCTCCCCCTTCGACCACTTCGTCTACTGCATCGCCGGTGACGGCTGCCTCCAGGAGGGCATCTCCGCCGAGGCCTCCTCGATGGCCGGCCACCAGAAGCTCGGCAACCTGATCCTGCTGTGGGACGACAACCACATCTCGATCGAGGGCGACACCGAGACGGCCGTCTCCGAGGACACCGTCAAGCGCTACGAGGCGTACGGCTGGCACGTGCAGCGGATCGCCCCGAAGCCGGACGGCGACCTGGACCCGCACGCCATCTACAACGCGATCGAGGCCGCGAAGCAGGTGACGGACAAGCCGTCCTTCATCGCGATGCGCTCGATCATCGCCTGGCCGGCCCCGAACGCGCAGAACACCGAGGCCGCCCACGGCTCGGCGCTCGGCGACGACGAGGTCGCGGCCACCAAGCGCGTCCTCGGCTTCGACCCGGAGCAGTCCTTCGAGGTCGCCGACGAGGTCATCGCGCACACCCGTGGTGCGCTGGAGCGGGGCGCCGAGGCGAAGGCCGAGTGGGAGAAGTCCTTCCAGCTGTGGCGGGACAACCACCCCGAGCGCGCCGCCAAGTTCGACCGCATCAGCAAGGGCGAGCTGCCCACCGGCTGGGAGGAGAAGCTCCCGGTCTTCGAGCCCGGCAAGGGCGTCGCCACCCGCGCCGCGTCCGGCAAGGTGCTCCAGGCGCTCGGCGCGGTCATCCCGGAGCTGTGGGGCGGTTCGGCCGACCTGGCCGGTTCCAACAACACGACGATCGACAAGACCTCGTCGTTCCTGCCGGCGGACAACCCGCTGCCGGAGGCGAACCCGTACGGCCGCACGATCCACTTCGGCATCCGCGAGCACTCCATGGCCGCGGAGATGAACGGCATCACCCTGCACGGCAACACCCGTGTCTACGGCGGTACGTTCCTCGTCTTCTCCGACTACATGCGCAACGCCGTGCGCCTCTCGGCGCTGATGCACCTGCCGGTGACGTACGTCTGGACGCACGACTCCATCGGTCTGGGTGAGGACGGCCCCACCCACCAGCCGGTCGAGCACCTGGCGTCCCTGCGCGCCATCCCCGGTCTCAACGTGGTCCGCCCGGCGGACGCCAACGAGACCGCGATCGCCTGGCGCGAGATCCTCAAGCGCTGGACGAAGGAGTTCGGCAAGGGCGCCCCGCACGGGCTCGCGCTGACCCGTCAGGGCGTGCCGGTGTACGAGGCCAACGACGACGCCGCGCGCGGTGGTTACGTCCTGTTCGAGGCCGAAGGGCCCTCCGGGCAGAGCGCAGCGCCCGAGGTCGTCCTCATCGCGACCGGTTCCGAGGTGCACGTGGCCGTCGAGGCGCGGGAGCGGCTCCAGGCAGACGGGGTGCCGACGCGGGTCGTGTCCATGCCCTCGGTGGAGTGGTTCGAGGAGCAGGACCAGGGGTACCGGGACAGCGTCCTGCCGCCGGCCGTCAAGGCGCGTGTGGCGGTCGAGGCCGGTATCGGTCTGACCTGGCACAAGTACGTCGGGGACGCGGGTCGCATCGTTTCCCTGGAGCACTTCGGTGCTTCGGCCGACGGCAAGGTCCTTTTCCGGGAGTACGGCTTCACTGCCGAGAACGTGGCGGCCGTCGCGCGGGAATCCCTCGCAGCGGCCCAGCGCTGACGCTCATATACGAGACGTAGGAGTTTGATTTTCCATGACAGACGCACTGAAGCGCCTCTCCGAGGAAGGCGTCGCGATCTGGCTGGACGACCTGTCGCGCCAGCGCATCACGTCCGGCAACCTCGCCGAGCTGATCGACCAGCAGCATGTCGTCGGTGTCACCACCAACCCGACGATCTTCCAGAAGGCCATCAGCGAAGGCCACGGTTACGACCAGCAGGTCGCCGACCTCGCCGCCCGCAAGGTGACGGTCGAAGAGGCGATCCGCATGATCACCACGGCGGACGTCCGGGACGCCGCCGACATCCTGCGCCCGGTCTTCGACGCCACCGGCGGCCAGGACGGCCGGGTCTCCATCGAGGTCGACCCGCGGCTCGCGCACAACACGCGTGCGACCGTCGCCGAGGCCAAGCAGCTGGCCTGGCTGGTCGACCGCCCCAACACCCTGATCAAGATCCCGGCCACCAAGGCGGGCCTCCCGGCGATCACCGAGGTCATCGGCCTCGGCATCAGCGTCAACGTCACGCTGATCTTCTCGCTGGAGCGCTACCGCGAGGTCATGAACGCCTACCTGGCCGGCCTGGAGAAGGCCAAGGAGCGCGGGCTCGACCTGTCGCTCATCCGCTCGGTGGCGTCCTTCTTCGTGTCCCGCGTGGACACCGAGATCGACAAGCGCCTGGACAACCTGGGCACCGACGAGGCCAAGGCGCTGCGCGGCAAGGCCGCCGTCGCCAACGCCCGGCTCGCCTACCAGGCGTACGAGGAGGTCTTCTCCTCGGACCGCTGGAGCGCGCTGGAGAACGCGGGCGCCAACAAGCAGCGTCCGCTGTGGGCCTCGACCGGCGTGAAGGACCCGGCGTACAAGCCGACCCTCTACGTCGACGAACTGGTGGCGCCGAACACGGTCAACACCATGCCCGAGGCCACCCTCCAGGCCACGGAGGAGAAGGGCGAGATCACCGGCAACACCATCGCCGGCACGTACGAGCAGGCCCGTGCGGACCTGGACGCCGTCGAGCGTCTGGGCATCTCGTACGACGACGTGGTGCAGCTGCTGGAGGACGAAGGCGTCGAGAAGTTCGAGGCGTCCTGGAACGACCTGCTGAAGTCGACCGAGGCGGAGCTGGAGCGCCTCTCCCCCGCGGAGGGCTGATCCCTTGCCACCCTTCAACGTCACTGAAGCGAACCCGCTTCGTGACGCCGCCGACCGACGGCTCCCGCGTATCGCGGGGCCGTCGGGCCTGGTGATCTTCGGCGTTACGGGCGATTTGTCACGTAAAAAGCTGATGCCCGCGGTGTACGACCTCGCCAACCGGGGTCTGCTGCCGCCGGGCTTCTCGCTGGTCGGCTTCGCGCGCCGCGAGTGGGCCCACGAGGACTTCGCGAAGGAGGTCCACGACGCGGTCAAGGAGCACGCCCGCACGCCCTTCCGCGAGGAGGTCTGGCAGCAGCTCATCCAGGGCATGCGCTTCGTGCAGGGCACCTTCGACGACGACGAGGCCTTCGAGCGGCTGCGCGGCACCATCGAGGAACTGGACAAGGCACAGGGCACGGGCGGCAACTTCGCCTTCTACCTCTCGGTGCCGCCGCGCTCCTTCCCGGTGGTCATCCAGCAGCTGAAGAAGCACGGCCTCGCCGACCAGACGGGCGGCTCCTGGCGCCGCGCGGTCATCGAGAAGCCCTTCGGCCACGACCTGAAGTCGGCCGAGGAGCTCAACAAGGTCGTCCACGAGGTCTTCGCCCCGGACCAGGTCTTCCGCATCGACCACTACCTGGGCAAGGAGACCGTCCAGAACATCCTGGCGCTGCGCTTCGCCAACACGATGTTCGAGCCGATCTGGAACCGGTCCTTCGTGGACCACGTGCAGATCACCATGGCCGAGGACATCGGCATCGGCGGCCGGGCCGGCTACTACGACGGCATCGGCGCCGCCCGTGACGTCATCCAGAACCACCTGCTCCAGCTGATGGCCCTGACGGCCATGGAGGAGCCCGCCTCCTTCGACGCGGACGCGCTGGCCGCCGAGAAGACCAAGGTGCTCGGTGCCGTACGGCTGCCGAAGGACCTGGGCCGGGACACGGTGTTCGGGCAGTACGCGGCCGGCTGGCAGGGCGGCGAGAAGGCGGTCGGCTACCTCCAGGAGGAGGGCATCGACCCCAAGTCCAAGACGGACACGTACGCCGCGATCAAGCTGGGGATCGACAACCGCCGCTGGGCGGGCGTCCCCTTCTACCTGCGCACCGGCAAGCGGCTGGGCCGCCGGGTCACCGAGATCGCGGTCGTCTTCCAGCGGGCGCCGCACTCGCCGTTCGACACGACGGCCACCGAGGAGCTGGGCCAGAACGCGATCGTGATCCGCGTCCAGCCCGACGAGGGGGTCACGGTCCGCTTCGGCTCCAAGGTCCCCGGCACCTCGATGGAGATCCGGGACGTGTCGATGGACTTCGCGTACGGCGAGTCCTTCACGGAGTCCAGCCCGGAGGCGTACGAGCGTCTGATCCTGGACGTCCTCCTGGGTGACTCGAACCTCTTCCCGCGCACCGAGGAGGTCGAGCTGTCCTGGAAGATCCTCGACCCGATCGAGGAGTACTGGGACACGCACGGCAAGCCGGCGCAGTACCCGGCCGGCACGTGGGGCCCCGTCGAGGCGGACGAAATGCTCGCACGAGAGGGACGGAGCTGGCGCCGGCCATGAAGATAGACCTCACGGACACCACGGCCAGCAAGATCAACAAGGCTCTGGTGCAGGGCCGCCGGGCCATCGGCACGCCGGCCGTCGGCATGGTGCTCACGCTGGTCATCGTCACCGACGAGGAGAACGCGTACGACGCCCTGAAGTCCGCCGGCGACGCCTCGCGCGAGCACCCCTCGCGCACGCTGGTGGTCATCAAGCGCGTCTCGCGCTCGCCCCGCGACCGAACGACGTCCCGGCTGGACGCCGAGGTGCGGGTGGGCGCGGACGCGGGCACCGGCGAGACGGTGATCCTGCGCCTTTACGGCGAGGTGTCCGAGCACGCGCAGTCCGTCGTCCTCCCGCTGCTGCTGCCGGACGCCCCGGTGGTGGTCTGGTGGCCGGTGAACGCGCCGCTCGACCCGGCGAACGACCCGCTGGGCGCGCTGGCCCAGCGCCGGGTGACCGACACCTACGCCTCCGAGCAGCCGGTGCGGGAGCTGTCGTCCCGCGCCGACGCCTACACGCCGGGCGACACCGACCTGTCCTGGACCCGGATCACGCCGTGGCGTTCGATGCTCGCGGCGGCTCTGGACCAGGTGGTCTGCGAGGTGCAGGCCGTCGAGGTGGAGGGCGAGGAGTTCAACCCGAGCTGTGAGCTGCTGGCGATGTGGCTCGCGGACCGGCTGGACGTGCCCGTCAAGCGGTCGCTTTCGTCGGGCCCCGGCCTGACGGCGGTCCGCATGGCCACCGACCGCGGCCCGATAGTCCTCGACCGGGCGGACGGCTCCCTGGCGACCCTCTCCATCCAGGGCCAGCCGGACCGTGCGGTGGCGCTGAAGCGGCGGGAGACGGCCGAGCTGATCGCGGAGGAGCTGCGCCGGCTCGACCCGGACGACACCTACGCTTCGGCGCTGCGGTTCGGGGTGGAGCGGCTCAGCGCCGTGCCCGCCTCGGCGGTGCGCGGTGCCGAGGCCGCGGTGGCCAAGGCGGAGCAGGCCGTGGCGCTGGCCCAGGCCGCCGTGGCCAAGGCCGGGGAGCCGTCGGCCGAAGAGGCTGCTCCGGAATCCCCGGAATCCCCGGTGTCTCCGGCCAAAGGAGAAGGGGCGGACTCTCCCGGCAAAGCCCCTGCGCAGGAAGCGTCGGCGCTGGAAGCGTTGAAGAAGGCGGCGACCAAGTGAGTACTCCGCAGCTCGTCGTGCATCACGACAAGGAGCTGATGGCTCAGGCCGCGGCGGCCAGGCTGATCACGAAGATCGTGGACGCCCAGGCCTCCCGGGGCTCGGCGTCCGTGGTCCTCACGGGCGGCCGCAACGGCAACGGCCTGCTGGCCGCGCTGGCGGCCGCCCCGGCCCGGGACGCCATCGACTGGGCCCGGCTCGACCTGTGGTGGGGCGACGAGCGCTTCCTGCCCGAGGGCGACCCGGAGCGCAATGTCACGCAGGCCCGTGAGGCCCTGCTGGACGCGGTGCCGCTGGATCCCAAGCGGGTGCACGCGATGCCCGCCTCGGACGGGCCGTTCGGCGCGGACGTGGAGGCGGCGGCTTCCGCGTACGCGGAGGAACTGGCGCGGGCGGCGGGTCCGGAGAACCACGGTGCGGTTCCCACCTTCGACGTCCTGATGCTGGGCGTGGGTCCCGACACCCACGTGGCCTCCCTGTTCCCGGAGCTGCCGGCGGTACGGGAGACCCAGCGCACGGTCGTCGGGGTCCACGGCGCTCCGAAGCCGCCGCCGACCCGCGTCACTCTCACGCTTCCCGCGATCCGTGCGGCACGTGAGGTGTGGCTGCTGGCGGCCGGCGAGGACAAGGCGCAGGCCGTGGCGATCGCGCTGTCCGGCGCGGGGGAGATTCAGGCGCCGGCGGCGGGGGCGCGTGGTCGTTCCAGGACGCTGTGGCTGTTGGACTCGGCGGCGGCATCGCAGCTGCCGAGGTCGCTTTATCCGCCTGCTTCGCCGTGACGTACCTCGTCCTCGAACGCCGGACGGGCTGAGTAAGTCAGCCCCTCCGGCGTTTGAGGAGCGGGGTCTGGGGCGGAGCCCCAGAGGGATGGGACGGGTAGGGGCGGCGGGGGCGAAAGAACGCCCCTACTTCACCGACCCCGCCATCACCCCCTGCACGAAGTGCCGCTGGAAGGCGAAGAACACGACCACCGGCACCACCAGGGACACGAACGCACCGGGCGCCAGCACATCGATGTTGCTGCCGAACTGCCGTATCTGCGATTGGAGTTCAACGGTCAGAGGCTGTGACGCACTGTCCGCGAACAGCAGCGCCACCAGCATGTCGTTCCACACCCACAGGAACTGGAAGATGGCCAAAGACGCGATCGCCGGGCGTCCGACCGGAAGCACCAGCCGCGTGAAGATCCGCCACTCACTGCCCCCGTCCATCCGCGCCGCCTCCAGCATCTCCTTCGGCATCTCGGCGAAGTAGTTGCGCAGCAGGAACACCGCGAAGGGCAGCCCGTACGCCACGTGGAAGAGGACGACCCCGGGAATCGTGCCGAACAGCCCGAGCTGGCCGAAGAGTTTGGCGACCGGGAGCAGCCCGATCTGCACGGGCACCACCAGCAGCGCGACCACGACCAGGAAGACCGCCTCACGGCCGGGGAAGTCCAGCCAGGCGAAGGCGTACCCGGCGAGGGCGGCGATGACCACGACCAGCAGGGTCGTCGGCACCGAGATCAGCACGGTGTTCCAGAAGGCCTGGCTGATCCCGGCGTTCCCCAGCAGCGCCGAGTAGTTGTCGAAGGACAGCTGACCGGGGCTGGTGAACACCGTCCACCAGCCGCCGTTCGCCGTGTCCTCGGCGGACCGCAGGGACGACAGGAACAGTCCGGCCAGCGGGGTCAGCCAGACCAGCCCGATCACCACGAGGAACGCCTGGACGACTCCGTTGCCCAGGCCCCGCCTGACCGCGTTCATCGCTGACTCCTTCGGAAACGGCGGACGTTGAAGACCATGGCGGGGATGACCAGCAGCAGGAGCAGGACGCCCAGCGCGCTGCCCAGGCCCTGGTTGTTGCCGCCGCCGAACGACACCAGCCACATCTGGGTCGCGAGCACGGTCGCGTCCTCCTGCACCGGGCCGGGCGCGATGATGTAGACGAGGTCGAAGACCTTCATGACGTTGATGACGAGGGTGATGAAGACGACCGTGAGGACCGGCGCCAGCAGCGGCACCGTGATCCGCCGGAAGATCTGCCACTCGTTCGCGCCGTCCATCCGCGCCGCCTCCAGCGCGTCCCGCGGGAGGGCCGACAGGCCGGCGCCGATCAGGACCATGGCGAAGCCGGTCCAGATCCACAGGTACGCCCCGATGATCGCCGGGGTGACGAGGGTGGGTCCGAGCCAGGACACGCCCTCGTAGGGGGCGGCGAAGTTGGAGGCCGGCAGGCTCACCGAGTACGGGCCGTCGTCCAGCCCTTCGAAGCGGAAGGAGCCGTCGGCCGCCGTGGTCGTCGTGGCGACCGTCTTCCCGGCCTGCCGCGCCTCGACCGTCATCTCCGGCAGCCCGCTCTCGCGCCGGTCGACCTTGCCCTGCTCCCCTCCCCCACCGGGGGTGAAGTCGAGGTAGACGACGCCGCGCAGCTCACCGGGTCCCGCCTTGCGACTCGCCGCCGGGTACGCCGGTTCGGCGCCGTCGGGCACGTCGCCCGGCAGCACACCGACCAGGCCGAGCGTCAGCGCGTCGCCCGGCGACACACTCGTGGCGGTGCGGTACGAACCGTCCTGGTCCTTCGTCAGCCCCTGGCCGTCGCGGGCCCGTGCCGTCGGATACGTCGACGCGCCCTGGAAGGCGTCGTGCACGGAGACGACGGCGGCGTTGAGCACACCCTTGTCCGGATCCTCGTCGTACGCGAGCCGGAAGATGATGCCGGCCGCGAGGAAGGACACCGCCATCGGCATGAACAGCAGCAGTTTGAACGCCGTCGCCCAGCGGACCTTCTCCACCAGCACGGCCATGATCAGGCCGAGGCCGGTGAGCAGGGCGGGGGCGACCACGACCCAGATCGTGGTGTTGCGGATGGCCTTGAGTGTGGCCGGGTCGCGGAACATCTCGGCGTAGTTCTCGCCGCCCACGAAACGGGTGCCGGAGGCGTCGAAGAAGCTGCGTCCGACGGAGAACAGCACCGGGTAGACGACCAGCGCCCCCAGCAGGACAAGCGCGGGGAAGACGAAGAGCAGGGCGATGATCCGGCCGCGCCGCCGCGAGCGCCGGGCGCGTGCCTGGCCGACGCCCGCGGCGGGCTTGGGACTCGCCTCGTTCACGAGTGTGGCGGTCATGTCGGGTCAGCCCTGGCCCTCGTACGCCTTGGCGGCCGCGGCCTCCAGCTTCGCGGCGGTGCCCTTCGGGTCCGACGGGTCGCGCAGGAAGTCCTGCAGGAGCTTCCACTCGCCGGCGCCCTTGGTGCCGCCGAAGGCCGCCGGGGCCTGGTCGGACATGTCGAAGCGGACCGAATCGCCCGCGTCGATGAGGGACTTGGCGGTCGCACGGGTGACCTCGTCGCCGTAGGAGGCGAGGTCGACGTTCTTGTTCGGGGACAGGAAGCCGCCCGCCTCCGCCCACACCGCGGCGGCCTCCGGCGTCGCCAGGTACTCCAGGAGTGCCATGCCGGCCTTCTGGTTCTTGCCGTCCTTCAGGACAACGGCCGCGTCACCGCCGCTGACCACCGGCTCCTTGCCACCGCCGACCGCCGGGAACGGGAAGAAGTTCGCGTCCTCGCCGATCTTCCTGCCGAACTGGTCCTTGGCGACGCCCGCGACGAAGTCGCCCTCGTAGACCATGCCGGCCTCGGGCTTCGGCCCGAACACCTTCTCCACCGAGCCCGGGAAGTCGGTGTTGAGGGCGCCCTTCTGGCCGCCCGCTATCAGCTGCTTGTCCTTGAACAGCTTGCCGAGCGTGGTGAGCGCCTCGACCACGGAGGCGTCGGTCCACTTCAGCTTGTGCGCGGCGAGGGCGTCGTACTTCTCGGGTCCGGCCTGGGAGAGGTAGACGTTCTCGAACCAGTCGGTCAGCGTCCAGCCGTCCTGCCCGGCGACCGAGAAGGCGGCGAGTCCGGAGTCGGAGACGGTCTGCCCGGCCTTCAGCATGTCGTCGTACGACTTCGGCGGCTCGACGCCGGCCTGCGCGAGGGCGTCGGGGCTGTACCAGACGGTCGACTTGTGGGCGGCCTTGAAGTAGAGGCCGTAGAGCGCGCCGTCGACGCTGCCGTAGTTCTTCCAGACGGGCGCGAAGTTGCTGTCCACGGACTTCTGGGCGGTGCCGGAGAGCTGCTTGAGCCAGCCGTTCTTCGCGAACTGCTGGAGCACGCCGACCTGCGGGACCATCACCACGTCGGGGGCGTTGCCACCCTCGATCTTGCTGCCGACGACGGTGGAGACGTTGTCGCCGGTGGACGTGAACTGCGTCTTGGCGCCGGTCTTCTCGGTGAACGCGTCCAGCACCTTCTGGAAGTTCTTCTGCTCACTGCCGGACCAGACACCGGCCACGGTGACGGTCTGGCCGTCGAGCGCCTTGTCGCCGCCGCCCGCGGAGACGGGGCCGCCGCCGCAGGCGGTGGCGCCGAGCGCCAGGACGAGGGCGGTGCAGCCGGTGAGCAGGGTGGTACGTCGTCGCATCATCGTTGATGTCCCTTCGGGGATGGGAAGTTGACGGAGGTCGGTTCGGGGGGTCAGCGGTCGTTGATCCACCAGGCGGCGGTGGAACCGGGCAGCACCCCGGCCGGGCAGGGACCGCTGGACAGCAGCGGGGTGCCGGAGACCGGCGCCGAGGTGGGGGCCGTACCGAAGTTGACGGCGCAGACGACGCCGTCGCCGCGCTCGAAGGCCAGGACGCCGGGCGGGCTGTCCAGCCAGCGCAGGCTGCCCTCGCCCAACTGGGGCAGCCCGGCGCGCAGTTGCAGGCCGTCGCGGTACAGGTGCCAGAAGGAGCGGGTGTCGGCGAGGGCGCGGTCGGTGGCGTACTCGGCGAAGTACTCCGGCTGCGGCAGCCACGGCTTGGCGCTCTCCACGCCGGAGGTGAATCCGAACGGCGAGGCCTGTCCCGACCACGGCAGCGGCACCCGGCAGCCGTCACGTATGCGCGCCCGGCTTCCGGTGCGGCGGAAGATCGGGTCGGTGAGCACGTCGTCGGGCAGGTCGACGACCTCGGGCAGCCCCAGCTCCTCGCCCTGGTAGATGTACGCGGCTCCGGGCAGCGCCAGCATCAGCAGCGCGGCGGCGCGGGCGCGGGCGGCGCCCAGACCGCTGCCCTCGGTCGCGGGCTCGCCGTAGCGGGTGACCGTGCGGACCTGGTCGTGGTTGTTGAGCACCCAGGTGACCGTCGAGCCGGTGCCGGCGATGTCCTGCATGGCCTCGGAGATGACCTTGCGGAAGGCGTCGGCCTCCCAGGGGGCGCTGAGCAGGTCGAAGAAGAACGCCTGGTGGAGTTCGTCGGAGCGGACGTACAGGGCGTGTTCGCGGGCGGTCGGCACGGACACCTCGCCGACGAGGAGGCGCTCACGGCCGTCGCGGGCGGTGTACTCCTCGCAGATGGAGCGCCAGCCGCGCCACACCTTGTGCACCTCGGGCTGGTTCCAGGCGAGCGGGTTGACCGAGTCGCGGGTGCGGGCGTCGGCCTCCGGGTCGTCGGAGTCGGGCAGCTCGGGGTGCTTGTAGAGGCCGGCGGCGACATCGATGCGGAAGCCGTCGATGCCCCGGTCCAGCCAGAAGCGCAGGATCCGGTCGAACTCGGCGCCGATCTCGGGGTTGCGCCAGTTCCAGTCGGGCTGCTCGGGCGCGAACATGTGCAGGTACCACTGGCCGGCCTGCCCGTCCGCCTCGGTCACCCGGCTCCAGGCCGGGCCGCCGAACATGGAGTGCCAGTTGTTGGGCGGCTCCTCGCCGTCGGCGCCGCGGCCGTCGGCGAAGTGGAAGCGGGCTCGGGCCGCGCTGCCGGGCTCGGCAGTCAGCGCCTCCTGGAACCAGGTGTGCTCGCTGGAGCAGTGGTTCGGGACGATGTCCAACAGCACCTTGATCCCGAGCCGCCGGGCCGCGGCGACCAGCAGATCGAACTCGGCGAGGTCGCCGAAGAGCGGGTCGACGCCGCAGTAGTCGGCGACGTCGTAGCCGTGGTCGTGCTGCGGGGAGGGATAGAAGGGGCTCAGCCAGATCCCGTCGACGCCGAGCTTCTTCAGGTACGGAAGGCCGGCGCGGACTCCGGCCAGGTCACCGACGCCGTCGCCGGTGCTGTCCAGAAAGCTGCGGACGTACACCTGGTAGATCACTGCGTCGCGCCACCAGTGGTGCTTACTCAACATGCATGCATGTTAGGTAGGCGTATCGCGAGGGTGTCAATGAAAGAAACAAACGATACTGGCGAGTTGGGGCGCCAAATATGGACTTACTGGGTCATTTGAAGGCCAGATGAGACGCTGCCGTTACCTAACAAGTAACTAGCGGCTGGAGATGTCCGCCAGCTCGCGCGCCAGCCGCCGCACGGCCGCCTGGGCCGTCTCCCGCCCGGTCATCGCGTCGTGCACGACCGCCTGCACCACCAGGCTGACCTGGTCGTAGCGCGGGCTCTTGGGGCGCGGAGCGGCCGTCAGCACGCTCTCGCGCAGGGTCGGCAGATAGGGGAACTCCCGGATCAGTTCCGGATCTTCGTACAGGTCGGCCCGTACGGGTGGCAGCGCGCCGCGCGTGAGGACCTGGCGCTGGACGCGCTCACTGGTCAGGTACGCGAGCAGGCGCGCGGCCGAGTCGGGGTGCTCGGTGTGGGTGCTGACGGCCAGATTGGAGCCGCCGAGCACGCTCGTCCCGGGCCCGTGCGGACCCGGCAGCGGTACGGCCCCGATCTTCCCGGCGACCGGTGAGCCCTTGGCCGAGGCGCCGACATAGGCGTACGGCCAGTTACGCAGGAAGAGCAGGCGGCCGTCCTGGAAGGCCTGTTTGGACTCCTCCTCCTTGAACGTCAACGCCCGCTTCGGGATCCAGCCCTCGCGCACGCCCCGGGCGAGGAAGTCGATGCCGTCGCGGGCCGCCGTCGAGTTCACGGTGACCCGCTCGCCCTCGTCGCCGAGGATGGATCCGCCCGCCGAATAGACGGCCTCGGCGGCGTTGACGGTGAGGCCCTCGTACGGCAGGAACTGCCCGGCATAGCCGTCGAGGCCGTACCGCGGGGCGATCGTCCTGGCCTGTTTCTCCAGCTCGTCCCAGGTGCGCGGGGGGTCGACGCCCTCCTTGGCGAGGATGTCCGCGCGGTACAGGAGCAGGCCGGCGTTGGTGACGTACGGGACCGCGTAGAGCTGTCCGTCGTAGGTCGCCGTGTCCACGACCGGCGGCAGGAAGGTGTCCAGCGGGAAGCGCTCGCGCGCCAGCGGGCGGAGCCAGCCGTGCGCGGCGAACTCCGAGGTCCAGCTGACGTCGATGTTCAGGATGTCGAAGCGGCTGCGTTCACCGCCGCGCAGGTCGGTGGTCATCTGCGCGTGGGTCTCGTCGGCGGAGTCGGGCAGCTCGACGAGGGTGACCTTCTCGTCGGGGTGGGTGCGGTTCCAGCCGTCCAGCACGGAGCCGAGATAGCCGGTGAGGTCCCCCGCGGTGGCGAGGGTCAGCGGCCCGCGGCCGCCCGCGGCTCCCTCGCCGGCACGGGCGCCGGAGGCCACGTAGCCGGTCAGGATCACGACGAGGACGAGAAGGCCCCTACCGGCGGCGTGGATCCACCGCATAGGTTCCTCCCTGTACACCTGGCACCGGGCGTCTTCGCCCGGGGAACAGAGGCCATGTATACCTGTTAGGTATGCGCGATACTAGGGCCTGCGGCACATTACTCGGGATGTGGGAGGAGAGCACGAGTGCGGCTGCCCCTCCTGGCCCTGCTGGCGCGCGGCCCGGCGCACGGATACGAGCTGAAGCAGGACCTTGAGGTACTGCTGGGCTCCGCGTACCCTCAGCCGAACGTCGGCCAGATCTATGTGACCCTCGGCCGTCTCGAGAAATCGGGACTGATAGAGGGCGAGGACGTCGAGCAGTCGAGCCGACCCAACAAGAAGGTCTACCACCTCACCGAAGCAGGGCGTGAGGCGCTGCGCGCCTGGTTCGAGGAGACCGAGGACGAGCCGCGCGTGCGGGACGAGTTCTTCATGAAGCTCGCCCTCGCTCCGCAGACCGGTCTCGCCGACCAGATCGCCCTCATCAACCGACAGCGGCGCCAGTACCTGAACACCATGCGCCAACTGTCGAGACTGGCCGCCGCCGAGAACCGCGACAACCGCATCGCGCACCTGCTGATCGAGGGCGCGATGCTGCACCTCCAGGCCGACCTCGACTGGCTGGAGCGGTGCCAGGAAGAGCTGGAGGAGCTGGAGTGAGCGACGATTCCACTCCTGTGCTGCGTGCCGAGTCCCTGGTCAAGACGCATCACGGCGAGGGCGCTCCGGCCCATGCCGTGCGGGGCGTCGGTCTTTCCGTCCGGCAGGGCGAGTTCGTGGCCGTCACCGGGCCCTCCGGAGCCGGCAAGTCGACCCTGCTGCACCTGCTGGGCGGCCTGCAGCGGCCGGACAGCGGGAGCATCTGGCTGGACGGCGAGTGCGCGGACCGGTGGAGCGAGGCCCGCTGGTCGGTGGAGCGCAGGAAGCGCATCGGGATCGTCTTCCAGTTCTTCAACCTGGTCTCCAACCTCTCCGTCGCCGACAACGTCGAGCTGCCCGCCCTGCTGGCCGGCGTCCCGCCGAAGCGGGCCCGCGCCGAGCGCGCGGAACTGCTGGACGAGCTCGGGCTCACGGGCAAGGAGCGCGGTATGCCGGGCGAGCTGTCCGGCGGTGAGCAGCAGCGGGTCGCGCTGGCGCGGGCGCTGGTGAACCGGCCGCCGCTGCTGCTGGCCGACGAACCCGCCGGCAGCCTGGACAGCAAGGGCACCCGTGAGGTGATGCGGCTGCTGTCCCGCTTCCACCAGCGCGGCCAGACGATCGTGCTGGTCACGCATGACGCCCGGCTGGCGAGCGCCGCGGACCGGGTGATCAGCTTCTTCGACGGCCGGATAGCCGACGACGCCGCACTGGACGGCGGCCCGCCGCCGCGCCGGGCCGGGACGTCGGGTGTGCTGGAGCTGGAGCTCAGGGACTGAGATGCGGGCGTACGTGCACTTCCCCGATGCCGGGCCGAGGGGCTGAGGCCCGTGCGAGCCACCCTGCGCTGGGCGCACTCCGATCTGCGCACGCACCGCGGCGAGGCGCTGTTCCTCGTGCTGGCCACGGCCGGGATCGTCGTCTCCCTGCTGCTGGCCACGGCCCTCTTCGGCTACGCCACCAACCCCTGGCAGCGTGTCTTCACCCAGGCGCGCGGCGCGCACGTCTGGCTGCACACCGGCGCCGCCGCCGACACCGCGAAGCTGACCGGCCTCGACGGCGTCGAGTCCGTCGCGGGCCCCTACCCCACCGCGTCCACCACCCTCGCCTCCCGGGGCACCCGGGCCTCCGTCGAACTGCGCGGAACGCCCGAGCGCCCCGCCGTCGGGCGCCCGCTGCTGACCTCCGGCCACTGGCTGGACCCCGCGAACCCCGACGGCGTGGTCCTGGAGAGCCACCTGGCCCGAGCCCTCCTGGCCGCTCCCGGCGACACCCTCACCCTGCCCGGCACCGGCCGGTCCCTGACGGTCCTCGGCGTCGCCGACAGCGCCGAGCCGCGCTACCGGGCGGGCGAACGGGCGGGCCTGGTCTGGGCACCTCCGGCCGCCGTACGGAACCAGGGCGGACAGGTGATCGGGCTGCGCCTGACCGACCCCGACGACACGGACTACGCCGTCCAGCGCGCCGTCACCGTGCTGGGCGCCGGCGCGGTCAGCGAGGTCTCCACCTGGAAGCAGGCCCGCGCCGAGGCACAGGGCGACAACCGGCTGCTCGGGCAGGTGCTGGGGCTGTTCGGGCTGGGCGCGCTGGTCGCCGCCGGGCTCGCCGTGCACGGGGCGATCGGCACCCGTATCCGCGGTCATCTGCGGGACATCTCGGTGCTGAAGGCGATCGGCTTCACGCCGGGTCAGGTGGTGCGCGTCTTCCTGCTCCAGCACCTCGCCTACGCGCTGCTGGGCGCCGTGGCTGCCGCCGCCCTCATCCAGGCGCTGGGCAGCCGCATACCGGGACGGCTCGGGGACGCGGTGGGTGTGTGGCACGGGCTGCCCGGACACACCGTGGCGCTGTTCGCCGTGCCGGTCGGCGCCGTGCTGCTCATCGGCGCGACGACGGGGCTCGCCGCCTGGCGGGCGGGGCGGGTGCCACCGGTGCCGGTGCCGCGCCGCGCGGCTCCGCTCGGAGGGCGGCTGTCGGGTGCGGCCCGGCAGGCGCTCGGGCTGCGGCTGCCGCCCGCGCTGGTGCTGGGCTGGCACCGGGCCTTCACCCGCCGCTTCCGTTCGCTGGCCACGGTCGCCCGGCTCGCGCTGCCGCTGCTGCTGATCGTGGTGGCGATGAGCGCGTGGACCACCATCGACCGGTTCGACAGCAGACCCGAGCAGGTCGGCCTGCCGACCGCCCTCACCGTCCACGCCCCCGATCTCGCCGACGGCGAGGCCCGCACGCTGCTGGAACGCGACACGCAGGTCGCCGCCGCCTACCCGGGCGTGGAGGTGGCCGCCCTGGTCCCGGGCCAGACGGCCACGATCGCCCTGCGCGGCCTCGGCACCCATGCCGACCCCTACCCCTACGCCCTGGCGGAGGGCCGTGCCGCGGTGGGCCGCGACGAGGCGGTGGCCGGGCAGGGACTGCTGGAGCTGCTGGACGTCAAGGTCGGCGACTGGGTGCGCATGACCGTCGGCGACCAGCCGCAGATCCTGCACATCGTGGGCCGCAGCATCGAGCCGGAGAACGCCGGCCGGGTCATCTCCACCTCGCTCGACACCCTCCGCGAGAACGACCCGCGCCTCGCCCCCACCCTCTACGAGCTGCGCCTTCGTCCGGGTGCCGACCCGGGGCAGGTCGCCGACCGCCTGGCCGACGCCGGTCAGGGCCGCCTGGACATCCACGCCGTACCGAACCCCGCCGACGGGCTCTCCGCCCTGCGCGGAGTCGTCGTGGGCCTGATCGCGGTGCTGGCCCTGATCGGGCTGATCGAGCTGCTGACCGCGATCGGCGGCACCGTCCGCGAGGGCGAGCGCGACCTGCTGGCCCTCAAGGCCATCGGCCTGTCCCCCCGCCAGATCACCGCGATCACGGTCACGTCCACCGCCTGCACCGCGCTGGCCGCGGTCGCCGTCGGCACGGCCCTGGGCCTCCCCCTCGGGCACTGGCTGATCGACTCGCAGGGCAGATCGAGCGGCATCGGCGCGGGCATCGCCCAGGGCCCGTCCGGCGCGCTGCTGCTCCTGTTCGGCGCGGCGGCGGTCACCGGCGCGGCCGCACTCGCCGCCGTACCGGCCTCCCGCGCGGCCCACCGCCGCCTCGCGGACACCCTGAGCGCGGTCGCCTGACCACAACGCCGCGAGCGCGCGGTCAACCGCTGTAAGGGCCGACGCGATGGGCGGCTGGCTGTACGAACCGGCAGGCGGGAAGACGGTCGCCGCCGCACCGGCCCCCCGCCCGCCTCGCGGACACCCTGAGCGCGGCGCCTGACCACGCCACCGCTGCGCGCGGTCAGGCGCCGTAGGGGGGCCGGGGCCGTGGGGCGGCTGCGGGGCGTACAGCGGCCGGCGCAGCAGCGGTCACAGGCGCGGCCGCGCTCACCGCCGCACCGGCATCCGCGCTGCCCGCCCTCGCCTCGCGGACACCCTGAGCGCGGTCAGCCGCCGTAGGGCCCGGGCCCGTGGGGCGGCTGTGGGTTGTACGGCGGTTGCGGGTTGTACGGCGGCCTCGGGGCGTACGGATTCTGCGGGCCCGGCGCGTAGGGCTGGTACGGGTTGCCCTGCGGCGGCACGAAGCCGTTCGGTGCGTACGGCGGTGGCGGCGGGGCCGACGGCGGCGGACCGGGGGGCGTCGGCAGCGTGGCCGGGTGGTCCTGCAGCCGGATGCCGTACCGGCTCTTGAGGCGGCCCATCTCCAGCGCGGCGATCGCCGTGACCGTCACCGGCGCGCCCAGGATGAAGAACACGCCCATGGCGAGGCCGAGACCGTGCAGATCACCCGTGACGAGATCCGGGATGGCCATGAGCCAGGTCGTCACCGTGGCGAGCAGCGGCGGCAGACAGCGGTGCACGACGGCGGTGCCGAAGAAGTTCCCCGAGATCCGGTAGGCACCGGCGATCACGAACCAGGCCATCCAGAGCCCCACGAGGCTGAACAGCAGGCTGCCGACGGTGCCGAGCGAGCCGCCCAGCTGGAAGATCAGCACCGTCCCGAGCGCCGAGCCGATGAACAGCAGCAGCAGCTTAAGCGACCGGACGAGCGGCTCCTTCAGCTGCGCCACCGTACCGGCGCCGGAGCGCCGCCAGAGGTAGAGCATCACGCCCACCGTGAGCGGTGTGATGAGCAGCAGGACCAGACAGGCGGTCGCCGCGTTGTCCAGCATCTCGTCGAAGGCGAAGCCGCCCTCGACGAAGGTGTAGACCCCGAACCCCGCGACCGCGCCCGCGATGACCCGCACACGCTTGAGGGCGTCCACGGACGGATCCAGCGACCGCGGAATCCAGGTCGGGTGGAACACCGCCCGCGCGACCTGATGAGGCTTCAGGAACGACCGGGCGGTCAGTGTGCCGCCGGTCCAACTCCCCTGTGGGTACGTCAACTTGCACTCCCCCGAGTGATCGTTGCCATGATCACCGAGGGATTCTACGGGAAGCGGACGACAGCGCGCCGCCCGCTTTCCGCATCAGCCGTCACGGACGTCCGCGGTCACCGCCGCCCGCGCAGCTCCCGGTACTTGGCGACGAGCGCCGTCGTAGACGCGTCCAGCCCCGGCACCTCGGCGCCCTCGGTCAGCGCGGGCTCGACCCGCTTGGCGAGGACCTTGCCGAGCTCGACGCCCCACTGGTCGAAAGAGTCGATGTTCCACACCGCGCCCTGCACGAACACCTTGTGCTCGTACAGCGCGATCAGCTGGCCGAGCACGGACGGGGTCAGCTCGCGCGCGAGGATCGTGGTCGTCGGGCGGTTGCCCTTGAAGGTCTTGTGAGCCACCAGCTCCTCCGGCACCCCCTCCGCGCGCACCTCCTGCGACGTCTTGCCGAACGCCAGTGCCTGCGTCTGCGCGAAGAAGTTCGCCATCAACAGGTCGTGCTGCGCCTTCAGTTCGTCACTCAGCTCGGCGACCGGCTCGGCGAAGCCGATGAAGTCCGCCGGGATCAGCTTGGTGCCCTGGTGGATCAGCTGGTAGTACGCGTGCTGCCCGTTGGTGCCCGGCGTGCCCCACACCACCGGCCCGGTCTGCCAGTCGACCTCACGCCCGTCGCGGCCCACGTACTTGCCGTTGGACTCCATGTCCAGCTGCTGGAGATAGGCCGTGAACTTCGACAGGTAGTGGCTGTACGGCAGCACCGCGTGCGACTGGGCGTCGTGGAAGTTGCCGTACCAGATGCCCAGCAGGCCGAGCAGCAGCGGCACGTTGGCCTCGGCGGGCGCGGTGCGGAAGTGCTCGTCGACGGTCCTGAACCCGTCGAGCATCTCCCGGAAGCGGTCCGGCCCGATGGCGATCATCAGCGACAGGCCGATCGCCGAGTCGAAGGAGTACCGCCCGCCGACCCAGTCCCAGAACTCGAACATGTTGGCCGTGTCGATACCGAAGTCGGCGACCTTCTCCGCGTTCGTCGACAGCGCCACGAAGTGCTTCGCCACGGCCTCCGGGCCGGCCTTCAGCTCGCCCAGCAGCCAGTTGCGCGCGGACTTGGCGTTGGTGATCGTCTCGATCGTGGTGAACGTCTTGGACGCGATGACGAACAGCGTCTCCGCCGCGTCCAGGTCGCGGGTGGCCTCGTGCAGGTCGGCGCCGTCGACGTTGGACACGAAGCGGACGGTGAGGTCGCGGTCGGTGAAGCTGCGCAGCACCTCGTACGCCATCGCCGGGCCGAGGTCGGAGCCGCCGATGCCGACGTTGACCACGTTCTTGATGCGCTTGCCGGTGTGGCCGGTCCAGGCGCCGGAGCGGACCCGCTCGGCGAAGTCGGCCATCTTGTCGAGGACGGCGTGCACACCCGGGACGACGTTCTCCCCGTCGACCTCGATCACGGCGTCGCGCGGCGCGCGCAGGGCGGTGTGCAGCACGGCGCGGTTCTCGGTGGTGTTGATCTTCTCGCCGCGGAACATGGCGTCCCGCAGGCCGAAGACGTCCGTCGCGGCGGCCAGCTCGCGCAGCAGCCGCAGGGTCTCGTCGGTGACGAGGTGCTTGGAGTAGTCGATGTGCAGGTCGCCGACCTGCAGCGTGTACCCCGCGCCGCGGCCCGCGTCCGCGCCGAACAGCTCCCGGAGCTGCACCTCGCCGAGCTCCTCGCGGTGCTTGGCCAGCGCGGTCCACTCGGGCGTCTGGTTGAGCCTGGTACGGCCGTCTGCGTTCATGTCCGACTTCAGCCTTCTTTCGTGCCTGTCCCAGCTGTTCCAACCTAATTGATCAGCGCGGGACGTGAGCGGTCGTGACGTCGTCGTCCGGCGCAACAACAGGTACGTCCGGCTTGCGCCCGGGTATCAGCGCGATGACGGACAGGACGAAAAAGGCGGCGGCGAGCAGGGCGGGCGTGTTCGAGCCCCAGGCCGTGGCGACGGCACCGCCGAGCAGGGCACCCAGCGGGGCGCCGGCGACGGCCAGGGTGCGGAAGGCGGAGCTGACCCGGCCCAGCATGTCGGCAGGGGCGCGCCGCTGCATCAGGGTCGTGGTGTTGACGTTCCACACCATGCCCATGAAGCCGAAGACGGCGAGAGCGGCCGCGAGCGCGGTCAGGCTCCGCACCCCGCCCATGACGACGAGGGCGCCGATCTGCACGACTCCGGCGAGCAGCACGGCCCGCGTCGCCCCGAGCCGGGCGGTGAGCCACCCGTTCCCGAAGCCGCCGGCCAGGCTGCCGACGGTGTAGGCGGTGGACGCCACCGCGAAGCCGGTGGTGCCCGCGTCCAGCCAGCCGGTGACCAGGACGACCAGCGTGGCGATCAGGGCGCCCATCCCGATGTTGCACAGGGCGGTCGCTGCGCACAGCCCGCGCAGGGCCCGGTCGCGCCCCAGGGTGCGCAGGCCGTCCGCGATCTCTCGGCGCAGGGTGCTGCCGGCCGGTTTCGGCGCACGCTCGGGCGGCTCGGTCCGCAGCGAGGCGATCAGGGCCGCGGCCACCAGGAACGTCGCCGCGTCGGCCACGAAGGGAACGGCGGCGCCCGCGGCGATCAGCAGCGGTACCGCGGGCGCCCCCATCAGCCCGCCGGCGATCTTCTGTCCGGTCATCAGCCGGGCGTTGGCACTGCCCAGCGCGTCCGGGGCCACCAGGGCCGGCAGCAGTGCCGTGGAGGCGTTGTCGAACAGGGTCTGGAGCGCGGTCAGGGTGAAGGCCAGCGCGATGAGCAGGCCGATCGAGGCGTGACCGAGTGCCACGGCCACCGCGAAGGCGGCGACGAGCAGACCTCGTACCGCATCGACCGTCCACATCGCGCGGCGCTGGTCCACCCGGTCGGCGACCGCGCCGCCGAGCAGCCCGAAGAGGATCCACGGCAGATAGCCGCAGGCGGTGACGGCGGCGATCAGCAGCGGCCGGTCCGTGAGCGTCACGGCGAGGAGCGGCAGGGCGGCCGTACGCAGGGAGTCACCGAAGCTGGAGAGCACGGCGGCGCTCCACAGCCGCCCGAATCCGCCGCGCCACTCGGGCGCGCCCACCCCCGTCGTCCCAGCCGTCACCACGACTCCCCCTCACGGTCCGTCGATCAGTCCTTCGCTACGAAAGATCGATACACAAACCGTAGAGGGCGCCACTGACAATCGGTCCGGAGCGGGAGTCCGGCCAGGCGTCATACAGGTCCGGCCAGGCACCCTCGGGTGCCCGGCCGGACCTCAACTTCTAGATTTCGCCTCGCAGTTTGGCGAGCGCCTCGGCGAGGATCGCCTCGCCGTCCGCGTCGCTGCGCCGCTCCCGTACATACGCGAGGTGCGTCTTGTACGGCTCGGTGCGCGGCGGGTCCGGCGGGTTGTCCCGGTCCTGTCCGGCGGGAAAGCCGCAGCGCGGGCAGTCCCAGGTGTCGGGGACCTGCGCGTCGCTGGCGAAGCTGGGCTGCGTCTCGTGCCCGTTGGAGCACCAGAAGGAGATGCGCAGCCGGGGCGCGGACTCGCCCCGCTCGGCCTCGCCCATCGGCCCCGCCCCGACCCGGCTTCCTCGGATCGCGTTGCCACTTGCCACGGTCGTAACTCCCTGCGTGATGGTGCCGCAAAGCGAGTCGGCGTTTCGCTTCGCTGCGAGCGCCTCAGTCTACGTAAGGCCCAACGCGCGTCCAGTGATTGTGGTTACAGAGCCCCTACACCAAGACGCAAGCCCCATGATAGGCGGCGCTCAGCTGCGCGTACCGAACATGGGGCCTTACGTATGGATTGTGCGTAGGTCAGTTGTTGACCTTCATCAGGATGCCGAGTACGACAATGCACGCGAACCACAGCAGACCGACCACGACGGTGATGCGGTCGAGGTTGCGCTCGGCGACCGAGGAGCCGCCGACGGACGACTGCATGCCGCCACCGAACATGTCGGAGAGGCCGCCGCCCTTCCCCTTGTGCATCAGCACCAGCAGCATCAGCAACCCGCTGAAGACGATCAGGGCGATCGAGAACCCCATAACCACGGCTGGACCAACTTCCTCGGATCTGGATGGACGACAGGGGCACAGCCGCAGGGCTGTGCCCCCGCAAGGGTACGACGTTCCTCGCTTACCGCATACTCACTGGTCGCGGAAGCGCACGATCTTGACGAACTCGTCGGCGTCCAGCGAGGCACCGCCGACCAGGGCGCCGTCGATGTCGGCCTGCGCCATGATCTCGGCGACGTTGCCCGCCTTCACGGAGCCGCCGTACTGGATGCGGACCTTGTCGGCCAGGTCCTGCGAGTACAGCTCGGCGATCTTGCCACGGATCGCGGCGCAGACCTCCTGGGCGTCCCCGGCACCGCAGACCTTGCCGGTGCCGATGGCCCAGACGGGCTCGTAGGCGATCACGACCGTCTCGGCCTGCTCGGCCGGGAGGTCCTTCAGACCACCCTCGACCTGGGCGAGGGTGTGGGAGACGTGGTTGCCCGCCTCGCGGACCTCCAGTTCCTCGCCGACGCACAGGATCGGGGTCAGACCGTGCTTGTAGGCGGCCTTGACCTTGGCGTTGACGATCTCGTCCGTCTCGTGGTGGTACTGGCGGCGCTCGGAGTGGCCGATCGCCACATACGTGCACTTCAGCTTGGCCAGCATCGAACCGGAGATCTCGCCGGTGTAGGCACCGGAGTCGTGCGCCGAGACGTCCTGGGCGCCGTACTTGATCTTCAGCTTGTCGCCGTCGACCAGGGTCTGCACGGAGCGCAGGTCGGTGAAGGGCGGCAGGACGGCGACCTCGACGGCGTCGTAGTCCTTGTCGGCCAGGGCGAAGGCGAGCTTCTGGACGTGCGCGATGGCCTCGAGGTGGTTGAGGTTCATCTTCCAGTTGCCCGCCATCAGCGGCGTGCGCGTGCTCATTGAGGTCAGTCCTCCAGTGCGGCGAGGCCGGGGAGCGTCTTGCCCTCGAGGTATTCGAGGGAGGCGCCGCCACCGGTCGAGATGTGGCCGAATGCGTTCTCGTCGAAGCCCAGGGTGCGGACGGCCGCGGCGGAGTCGCCGCCGCCGACCACGGTGAAGCCCTTGGACTCGACGAGGGCCTGGGCGACCGCCTTGGTGCCCTCGGCGTAGTCGGGGTGCTCGAAGACGCCCATGGGGCCGTTCCAGAAGACGGTGCCGGCATCGGCGAGCTTCGAGGCGTACAGCTGGCGGGTCTCCGGACCGATGTCCAGACCCTCCTGGTCGGCCGGGATGGCGTCCGCGGCGACGGTCGTGGGGTTGGCCGGAGCCTTGGTCTTCAGGTCCGGGAACTCGGTGGAGACCAGGACGTCGACCGGCAGGACGAGTTCGACGCCGTTCTTCTCGGCGCGCTCCATGTACTCGGTGACGACCGGGACCTGGTCCTCCTGGAGGAGGGAGATGCCCACCTCGTGGCCCTTGGCCTTGAGGAAGGTGTACGCCATGCCGCCGCCGATGAGCAGCCGGTCGGCCTTGCCGAGCAGCTGGTCGATGACGGCGAGCTTGTCGGACACCTTGGCCCCGCCGAGCGCGACGACGTACGGCCGCTTGACGTCCTCGGTGAGCTTCTTCAGGACGGCGACCTCGTTCGCGATGAGGTAGCCGGCGTAGTGCGGCAGCTTGGCCGGGAGGTCGTACACGGAGGCGTGCTTGCGGTGCACGGCGCCGAAGCCGTCACCGACGTAGACGTCGGCGAGGGCGGCCAGCTGCTCGGCGAAGGCGGCGCGCTCGGTGTCGTCCTTGCTCGTCTCACCGGCGTTGAAGCGGAGGTTCTCGACGACGGCCACCTGGCCGTCGGCGAGGCCGGCCACGACGGCCTGGGCGGACTCGCCGACCGTGTCGGTGGCGAACGGCACCTCGGTGCCGAGGAGTTCACCGAGGCGCGCGGCAGCGGGCGCGAGGGAGAACACCGGGTCCGGGGCGCCCTTGGGGCGGCCCAGGTGCGAGGCGACGACCACGCGCGCCCCCGCCTCGGCCAGGGCCTTGACGGTGGGCAGCACGGCGCGGATGCGGCCGTCGTCGGTGATGGTGGTGCCGTCCAGCGGCACGTTCAGGTCGGCGCGGACGAAGACCCGCCGGCCCGCGACTCCTTCAGCGAGGAGTTCGTCGATCGTCTTCATGAAAGGGGACTCCCGAGGAGGGTTCGTATGCTCGGATCGCCAGTGATCCTAAAAGGCCTGGTCTGCACGTGAGTCAGGGCCCGGGCGGCGCGTCCCTGCGCCGCCCGGGCCCTGAACTCATATCAAGGTGCCGCTCTGCCGATCAGAGCTGGTTGCCGACGAAGACCGTCAGGTCGACGAGGCGGTTGGAGTAGCCCCACTCGTTGTCGTACCAGCCGAGGATCTTCACCGACGTGCCCTCCTGGACCATGGTCAGGGAGGAGTCGAAGGTGCAGGACGACGGGTCGCTGACGATGTCAGAGGAGACGATCTCGTCCTCGGTGTAGGACAGGTAGCCCTGCAGCTCGCCCTCGGAGGCCTTCTTGAAGGCGGCGTTGACCTCGTCCTTGGTGACCTCGCGCGACAGCTCCACGACGAGGTCGGTGGCCGAGCCGGTCGGGACCGGGACGCGCATGGCGATGCCGTCCAGCTTGCCCTTGAGCTGCGGCAGGACCAGCGCGGTGGCCTTCGCGGCACCCGTGGTGGTCGGGATGATGTTCTCGGCGGCGGCACGGGCGCGGCGCAGGTCCTTGTGGGGGAAGTCCAGGATGCGCTGGTCGTTCGTGTACGCGTGCACCGTCGTCATCAGACCCTTGACGATGCCGAAGTTCTCGTCGAGCACCTTCGCCATCGGCGCCACACAGTTGGTGGTGCAGGAGGCGTTGGAGATGACGTGGTGGTTCGCCGGGTCGTACTTGTCCTGGTTGACGCCCATGACGATGGTGATGTCCTCGTCCTTGGCCGGAGCCGAGATGAGGACCTTCTTGGCGCCGCCGGCGATGTGCTTCTCGGCGTCGGCCTTCTTCGTGAAGATGCCGGTCGACTCGATGACGATGTCGACGCCCAGCTCGCCCCACGGGATGTCGGCGGGGTTGCGCTCGGAAAGCACCTTGATGGTCTTGCCGTCGACCGTGATGGTGTCGGCGGTGTGCGAGACCTCCTGCTTGAGACGACCCAGGATGGTGTCGTACTTCAGCAGGTGGGCGGTGGTCGCGGTGTCACCCAGGTCGTTGACAGCCACGATCTCGATGTCTGCACCCTGCTCCAGCAGTGCGCGGAAGTAGTTGCGACCGATACGACCGAAGCCGTTGATGCCTACGCGGATCGTCACGAACCGATCTCCTCGTTGGTACGCCGGCCATGCGGTGCCGGCGAGCTCTGTTTGGGATGTCCCCGACCGCCTACGACCCTACCTCTCTGTGGCCGCCGTGGTGACATCCAGATGCCTCATACACGGCACGGCGGCCCGTACCCGCCAGTAGGGGTACGGACCGCCCGGCCCGGAAGCCCGGATCACTCGATTCGGTCACTGTGCGTTGTACGCAGTTGACCTCGGCGTGTCACTCGTCAAGTGAGTCGAGGGCCTTTCCGATGAGCGCCGTACGGTCGGCCGCCGCGGTCACGTGCTCCAGGCCGAAACCGAGCAGCACGGTGTCGTCGGTGGTGATGGCTCCGTACGTCTGGAACAGCGCTCCGGTGCGCGTCCAGTCCTTGAGCACGGCCGGGCTGCCCGCGGGCGGTCCGGTCACGCTCCAGGCGCCGAGCGACGTCTCGAAGCCCTCGGTCTCGGTGGCCGTGCCGCCGACGACGAGCGAGGCCTGGTCGGCGAGTACGCCGCGTCCGCCGAAGCCCGGGTCGCTGACATAGCTGATGGAGAGGGAGACCGACTTGCCGGCGTACGCGCTCAGGTCGAACTCGACCTGCTTCCAGCCCGCGGAGGCGCCGGTGAGGGCGTTCCACTGGCCGCTGGTGCCGGACGCGGTGCAGGCGGACGTCGAGTGCGTCAGGTAGTGCGCGAGCCAGGGGTGCTCGGCCATGTAGAAGCCGGCCTCGCACTCCGCCGGAACGGCGTTGCTGGTCGCGCCGCCCTTCTCGGGGAGTGTCGTCCAGTCCTCGGCGCCGGTGGTGTGGGCCTCGATCAGGACGTTGTCGTAGCCGGGCTCGACGTCCCACAGCAACTGGGTGCGCAGGGTGGGCTGCTGAGCCGCGGTCACACCGGTGAGGTCGACGGTCCTGGTGAGCCGCTTGTAGGCGTCGTCGGTGTGCACGGCTGCCGCCATCCACGAACCCGCGTAGGGGCCGTACGGGTTGACCGTGCCGGCGAACTGACCCGCGCCCGCGCTGGCGAACTGGGGGTACTTGTCGACGGCCAGCTGGTCCGAGGTGACGCTGTAACTCCCGGCCTTGTCGAGCGGGTTGCCGGTCGCGTCGCCGAGCGCTCCGGTGACGCCGCCGAGCTTGCCGGAGCCGGTGAAGCCGGTGGCGCCGGGCAGCGACGTACGGGAGTAGGCGCCCAGGTAGTACTGGCTGAAGTCGTTGGACAGGGTGCCGCCGCCGAGGTCGACGTTGCCGCCCGCCTGCTCGCCCGCCTCCATCAGCTTGCCGCCCTCGTTGAGGAAGGCGCGCAGCTGGAGCTGGGTGGCGTTGCCCGGGACGTTCGCGCCCGTGTAGTGCACGACGGTGTCGAAGTGGCTCAGCACGCCGAGCGCGTCGGGCGCGCCCTGCGCGGCGACGTCCCAGACGATCGCGCGGCGGCCGTTGGCCTTGAGCGCGTCGACGTACTTCTGCGCGTGCGTGGCGGTGGCGCCTTCCTCGGCGACCACGAGGACGTCCGCGCGCGGCCGTTCGGCCACCGTGTACGTGAAGTGCTCGCTGGAGACCTTCTTGCCGCTCCTGGTCTCGCCGGTGAACCACACATCGACCTTGTCGCCCGGATCGCCGTCGGCGACCTTGGCGCGGTACTCGTCGAAGTAGAGGTTGTCCTCACCGCCGTACGTCTCGCCGCCCTTCCAGGGCCTGAGCGCCATGTCCTCCGTACGGCCGCCGTTGACGCGGTACTTGAGCTCCTTGTCGCGCACGGACTTGCGTACGACGACGGAGACCTCCTGGTCGGCGCCGCGGGAGTACGACGTGGTGAACGGCGCCGGCGTGAAGTCGGCGGCCTTCGCGCCGATCGAGGACGCGGGCTGGTCCGGACGTGCGGCGCTCTCGGCGACGGAGAGCGCGAACGGCACGTTCTTGGCGAACTCGTCCTGGATCAGCTTCTCGTCGTCCGGGAAGTTGAAGACGGACTGGCAGTCGGCCGCGACCCACTGGTCGTTCGGGTCGATGTTCGAGGCGGTCTGGCAGGTCGACATCTCCGGCGTGAACATCGCGATGCCGTTGACGTTCGAAGCGTGGCCGTCCGCCTCGCCGTTGGTGGTGTACAGCTCCGAGGACACCTGCGGGTGGTAGCCGGGGATCGCGGAGTTGTCCGGGGTGCCGGCGAGCGCCTTGTACAGGACGTCGTCGGGCGTGTCGGTGGCCACCTGCCAGCCGACACCATAGAGGATAAGTTCGGCGGCGGAGTGGTAGTTGATGCCGTACGCGAATCCGATGCGCCGCTCGAGGCCGTCCAGCGCCTTGGTCTCGGGCTCGGAGCCCGGGGACGCGCCGCGGTAGGTGTCGCTGGTGGGGTTGGGGGACGAACCCTCGTCGTCGTAGCCCCACTTGTAGCTGAAGTTGCGGTTGAGGTCGACGCCGTCGCCGGTGCTGATGGCACCGTCGCCGTTGATGTCCCGCAGGTTCTTGCGCCACAGGCGGTTGGCGGGGTCCTGGAAGGTGTAGTCGTAGCCGTCGGGGTTGGCCGAGAGGACGAACCACAGCTCGGTCGAGTCGACGATCTTCTTGACCCGCTTGTCCGTCTTGTAGTTGTCCAGGTAGTAGTGCATCAGGCGCCGGGTCATCTCCGGCGTGATCCACTCGCGCGCGTGCTGGTTGGACGCGTACAGGACGGAGGGCTTGGAGCCGTCCTTGGTGGTCCTGGCGTTCTTGGTGAGCTTGACGGCCAGGATGTCCTGGTCGTTGACCGTCTTGCCGATGGAGACGACCTTGGTGAGGCCCGGGTTCTCCTGCCCGGTCCGGACGATCTCCTCCTTGAGGCCCCCGCTGCCGCTGTACGGGCGGTACACGCCCTCGGCGGCCTTCTCGGTGCGGTTCTCGGCCTGGGCGGAGAGCTTGTGCTCGGTGAGCTCGACGCCCTGTTTCTCCAGCTTCGCGGCCTGGTCGTCGGTCAGGTAGACCTCGACGGTGGCCGTGCCCTTCTCGGGCGCCTGCTCACTGAGTTCGTGGCCGTCCTGACCGGCCGCCAGCAGCAGGGGTACCTGCTTCTTGGTGACCTCGGCCCGGAAGACCTTGATTTCGCTCGGGTCGGTTTCCTGCGGACTTCCCGGTTGTGCCTGGGCTATGGGTGCAATACTCGCTCCGCCTATCAGGAGCGCACCGGCAGCGAGGATCGATCTCGCTCTGGGTCTCATGAACCCCCCTAGCAGTGTTTCGTCACGGCGACGAATGACTGCCAGGCTCATGCCACTTCATGTTCCAGTCAAGAGCGCCGCAAAGACTGACAAATACCGGTGCCGACGTCCCAAGTGGACGCCGGCACCGGCGGATTGACGATCTGTTGCGTCACCCCACGAGGTTGTCCGCCAGTTCCTCGGAGAGGTTGGCCTCCGTGCCCGGGATGCCGAGGTCCTGGGCCCGCTTGTCGGCCATGGCCAGCAGTCGGCGGATACGGCCGGCGACGGCGTCCTTGGTCAGCGGCGGGTCGGCGAGCGCGCCCAGCTCCTCGAGGGAGGCCTGCTTGTGCTCCATGCGCAGGCGCCCGGCGGCGGCGAGGTGCTCGGGGACCTCCTCGCCGAGGATCTCCAGTGCGCGCTGGACGCGGGCACCGGCGGCGACGGCCGCCCGCGCGGAACGGCGCAGGTTGGCGTCGTCGAAGTTGGCGAGGCGGTTCGCCGTGGCGCGCACCTCGCGGCGCATCCGGCGCTCCTCCCAGGCCAGCACGGACTCGTGCGCGCCGAGGCGGGTGAGCAGGGCGCCGATGGCGTCGCCGTCGCGGACGACGACCCGGTCGACACCGCGCACCTCGCGGGCCTTCGCGGCGATCGACAGGCGGCGGGCCGCTCCGACCAGGGCGAGGGCGGCCTCGGGGCCCGGGCAGGTCACCTCCAGGGAGGAGGAGCGTCCGGGCTCGGTGAGCGAGCCGTGCGCCAGGAAGGCGCCGCGCCAGGCGGCCTCGGCGTCACAGGTCGCGCCGGAGACCACCTGCGGCGGCAGACCACGGATCGGGCGGCCCCGGCCGTCGACCAGGCCGGTCTGGCGGGCCAGCTGGTCGCCGCCGGCGACCACCCGTACGACGTAACGCGAACCGCGGCGCAGCCCGCCCGGCGCCATCACGATCAGTTCGGAGCTGTGACCGAAGATCTCCAGGATGTCCCGCTTGAGTCTGCGGGCCGCCATCGCGGTGTCCAGCTCCGCCTCGATCACGATGCGCCCGCTGACCAGGTGGAGGCCGCCGGCGAACCGCAGAATGGCGGAGACCTCCGCCTTCCTGCAGCAGGTCCGGGTGACGGGGAGCCGGGAGATCTCATCCTTCACCGCTGCCGTCATCGCCATGGGCCGATCCTTCCATGCATCCGAAAAATACGGTCGTACGCGGCGGCGAGCAGCTCCGGGTCGTGCCGGGGCGTCCCGTCCGTCCGGGCCACCGGGGCCAGCTCGACCGCGGCGCCGAGCCGCTTGGCCGCCTCGGTGAGCACGTCGCGGTCGGGCACGGCGGCCTCGTCGGCCAACACCACGTCCAGGGCGAGTTTAGGGGCGTGTCGTCCCAAAACCTCCAAATGACGCTGCGGGGAGAAGCCCTCGGTTTCTCCCGGCTGCGGGGCGAGGTTCAGGGAGAGTACCCGGCGCGCCTTCGTCTCGGTGAGGGCCTCCAGGAGTTCGGGCACGAGCAGGTGCGGGATGACCGAGGAGAACCAGGATCCGGGCCCGAGCACCACCCAGTCGGCGTCCAGGACGGCGGCGACCGCTTCCGGGACGGCCGGCGGGTCGTGAGGCACGAGGTGCACCGACTGCACCTCACCGGGGGTGAGGGCGACGTTGGCCTGGCCGCGGACGGTGTCGGCCTCCTCGGGCCGGTCGGGGTCGTGCCCCTTCACCAGGGCCTGGAGCTCCAGGGGCACGGCGGACATGGGCAGCACCCGCCCGTGCGCGCCGAGCAGCTTGCCGACCAGGTCGAGGGCCTGGACATGGTCGCCGAGCTGCTCCCACAGGGCGACGATCAGCAGATTGCCGACCGCGTGGTCGTGCAGGTCGCCCTGGGAGTGGAAGCGGTGCTGGATGACGCGGGCCCAGGTCTGGCCCCAGTCGTCGTCGCCGCACAGCGCGGCCAGGGCCTTGCGCAGGTCCCCGGGCGGCAGCACGCCCAGCTCGTCGCGCAGGCGCCCGCTGGAACCGCCGTCGTCGGCCACGGTGACGACAGCGGTGAGGTCGCCGGTGATCCGGCGCAGCGCGGCGAGCGAGGCGGACAGGCCCATGCCGCCGCCGAGGGCGACGACCTTGGGCTGGGTGCCCCGGCGGCGGGCCCGCGCGCCACGAGCCTCGGCGGGCCGGCCGGCGCGCGACTCGGGCACCGCGCGGCGCAGCCTGCTCAGCCGCGGAGTACGTTCCGTCATTCCCGTCCCATGTCCCGGTGCACGACCACCGTCTCCACGCCCTGGGAGGCAAGGCGCGCCGCGAGCTTCTCCGATGTGGCGACCGAGCGGTGCTTGCCCCCGGTGCAGCCGACCGCGATCGTCACATACCGCTTGCCCTCACGGCGGTATCCGGCCGCGATCAGCTGGAGCAGCTCGGAGTAGCGGTCGATGAACTCCTTCGCGCCGGGCTGGTTGAAGACGTACGCCGACACCTCCTCGTTGAGGCCGGTGAAGGGGCGCAGCTCCGGGACCCAGTGCGGGTTGGGCAGGAAGCGCATGTCCACGACCAGGTCGGCGTCGACGGGGAGGCCGTACTTGAAGCCGAAGGACATGACCGTGGCCCGCAGCTCGGGCTCCTCCTCGCCGGCGAACTGTGCGTCCATCTTGGCCCGCAGCTCGTGCACGTTGAGGCTGGAGGTGTCGATCACCAGGTCGGCGTCGCCGCGCAGCTCGCGCAGCAGCTCGCGTTCGGCGGCGATGCCGTCGACGATCCGGCCGTCGCCCTGGAGCGGGTGCGGGCGGCGCACCGACTCGAAGCGGCGCACCAGGGCGTCGTCGGAGGACTCCAGGAAGACGATCCGGCGCGTGACACCCCGGCTGTCGAGGTCCGAGAGGGACTCGCGGAGGTTGTCGAAGAAGCGCCGGCCGCGGACGTCGACGACCACCGCGATCCGCGCCACGTTGCCCTGGGACCGGGCGCCGAGCTCCACCATGGTGGGGATCAGCGCGGGCGGCAGGTTGTCGACGACGAACCAGCCGAGGTCCTCCAGACACTTGGCCGCCGTCGAGCGGCCGGCCCCGGACATGCCGGAGATGATCACCAGCTCGGGGATGGCCGCCTCGGGCACCCCGGCTGTGTCGCTACCCGTACTCACCTGTGCTCCGTCATTCTGGGGTGCGTCCTGCCGGGTGAGATCCTCGCCGGTCTTCTTGTGCGTTTCCTGGGCTTGCTGATCTCGCTCGCCCGTGGGCTGTGTGTGGTGCTCGCTCATCTCTCCTGCCCCCGTCGTTCGTCCGGGGCGCCCGCGGACACGGGCTCCCCCGAGGTCTCCGCCGTCGTCTCGGATTCCTCGTCATCCATGATCTCTCCAGTCGCCGTGTTCACGGCGGGCGCGGCCGGGGCCGCCCGGGCGAAGGCCGCGGCGATGGTCTCCGCCGTCTTGCGACCTATGCCCGGAACCTCGCAGATCTGGTCGATGGTCGCGGCCCGCAGTCTCTTCACCGAACCGAAGTGCTTGATCAACGCCTGCTTACGGGTCTCGCCGAGGCCCGGCACATCGTCCAGCGGGCTCGCCCGGAAGCGCTTGGCACGCTTGGAACGCTGGTACGTGATCGCGAAACGGTGCGCCTCGTCCCGGACGCGCTGGAGCAGGTAGAGGCCCTCGCTGGTGCGGGGCAGGACCACCGGGTCGTCCTCCCCCGGCAGCCAGACCTCCTCCAAACGCTTGGCGAGGCCACAGACCGCGATGTCGTCGATGCCCAGCTCGTCCAGGGCACGCTGGGCCGCCGCGACCTGCGGCTGCCCGCCGTCGACGACGACGAGCTGGGGCGGGTAGGCGAAGCGCTTGGGGCGGCCGTCGTCGTCCTTGAGGCTGTTGGTGAGGGCTTCGGGAGACGTGGTGGTCAAGGGCTCGGACGACGTGTCGGCGAGGGGGTCCGACGCGTCCGCAAGGGGGTTCTCGCCGTCGGTCCACTCGCCGGTGCGCTCCTTCTCGGCGAGATAGCGCTTGAAGCGGCGGGTGATCACCTCGTGCATGGAGCGGACGTCGTCCTGGCCCTCGAAGCCCTTGATCTGGAAGCGGCGGTACTCGCTCTTGCGGGCCAGGCCGTCCTCGAAGACGACCATGGAGGCCACGACGTCGTCGCCCTGGAGATGCGAGATGTCGTAGCACTCGATCCGGAGCGGGGCGCTGTCCAGGTCGAGGGCGTCCGCGATCTCCTCCAGCGCGCGCGAGCGCGTGGTCAGGTCGGAGGCGCGCTTGGTCTTGTGCAGGACGAGCGCCTGCTGGGCGTTGCGCTCGACGGTCTCCATGAGGGCGCGCTTGTCGCCGCGCTGGGGGATGCGCAGGGAGACATGGGAGCCGCGGCGCCCCGACAGCCACTCCTGGACGGGCTCCAGCGGGTCGGGCAGGGCCGGGACCAGGACCTCCTTGGGCACGGCGTCCCCGGTCTCCTCGCCGTAGAGCTGCTGGAGGGCGTGCTCGACGAGGGCACCGGTGGTGATCTCCTCGACCTTGTCGGTGACCCAGCCGCGCTGGCCGCGCACCCGCCCGCCGCGGACGTGGAAGATCTGCACGGCCGCCTCCAGCTCGTCCTCCGCGACGGCGATGAGGTCGGCGTCGGTCGCGTCGGCGAGCACGACCGCGTTCTTCTCCATGGCCTTCTTCAGGGCCTCGATGTCGTCGCGCAGGCGGGCCGCCCGCTCGTACTCCATCTCGTCGGCCGCCTCCATCATCTGCTTCTCCAGGCGCCGCAGGTATGTGCCCGTGCGGCCGGTCATGAAGTCGCAGAACTCCTCGGCCAGTTCCCGGTGCTCCTCGGCGGAGACACGGTCGACGCAGGGGGCGGAGCACTTGCCGATGTAGCCGAGCAGGCAGGGGCGGCCGGTGCGCGAGGCGTTCTTGAACACGCCGGCCGAGCAGGTGCGGACCGGGAAGACGCGCAGGAGGAGGTCGACCGTGTCGCGGATCGCCCACGCGTGCGCGTACGGCCCGAAGTAGCGGACGCCCTTCTTCTTGTGACCGCGCATCACCTGCACACGCGGAAACTCCTCGTTCATCGTCACCGCGAGATACGGGTAGCTCTTGTCGTCGCGGTACTTGACGTTGAACCGGGGGTCGTACTCCTTGATCCAGGAGTACTCCAGCTGCAGGGCCTCGACCTCCGTGGACACCACGGTCCACTCCACGGACGCGGCCGTGGTCACCATCGTGCGGGTGCGCGGGTGCAGGCCCGCCAGGTCCTGGAAGTAGTTCGCCAGGCGCTGGCGCAGGCTCTTCGCCTTTCCGACGTAGATCACCCGGCGGTGCTCGTCGCGGAACCTGTACACCCCGGGAGAGTCGGGGATCTGTCCCGGCTTGGGGCGGTAGCTGGAGGGGTCGGCCATGTCTCACACCCTACTGGCGCCCGGTGACAGTCCGGCGAGCCTGTGGACAACCACCGGCCACGGTCAGCGGGGGTCCCGGCGGCCTGGGCGGGCTCTTCGGGGAAGTCGTCGGGCTACCGCCGGTAAGGGGCTGGAGCGCGATGCCGGTCCGGCACCGGGTGCTGTCATCCATGAGCAGAGGGTGCATGGACATGCTCACAGGGTTTCTCGGGCGACGAGACTCCGGTCTCGGACCGCTGGCGACTCGGCCGGGAAGGCGCGGCTGTTGGGCATCAGGTGTTGTCGGGGCTTGGTCAACACGCTTCAATGCGGGGAACTCGGGGCCCTGAACGGCGGCGTACGGATGTGAAGACTCCTGCGCGGCGCCGACGGGGCGGCCCCGACCCTTCGCGTGAACGGTCTGACCAGCCGTTGTGAACAACCACAGAAAGGCCCCTGCATGCCGCACGCCACACAGCACGCGGACATCGCCGCCGTCGCCCCAGTCGCCGCCGCGGAACTGGACACGGCTCTGCGAGGCGGTCCCTTCCACGTCGCCCTGCGCGCCGCGATAGCCGCCCGGGGGCTCCCGCTTCAGCGGGTGCAGCACCATCTGTCCCGTCGTGGGGTGAAGGTCGGCGTCACCAGCCTGAGCTACTGGCAGCAGGGAGCCCGTCGGCCGCAGCGTCCCGAGTCGCTGCGCGCGGTGCGGGCGTTGGAGGAGATCCTCCAGTTGCCGGAGGAGTCACTGATCCGGCTGCTGTCCGAGGCCGACGACCACTCCGTCCTTCAGCAGCCGGCCGCCCGTTCCTACCGCTCCCTGATGGAGGCCTCGGGTGTGCTGGAGCGGCTGCTGGCGGAACTCGACTGCCCGGTCGACGGCGGCCTGCACACCCTCGCCCACCACGAGCAGGTGCGGATCGGGGCGCGCCGGAAACTGGCGGGCCGCGAGTCGCACCACATAGTGCGCGCCCACAAGGACGGCGTCGACCGCTTCGTGGCCGTCCACCACGGCGACCCGGGGTGCGTGCCGGAGCGCATGGCGGTGGGCGCCCTGGAGAACTGCCGCACGGGGCGGGTCCGTTGGCACCACGAGACCGGGGTCCTGGTCGCCGAGCTGCTCTTCGGCACGCGCCTGCGGGCCGGCGACACCTACCTCTTCCGCTACGGCGTCGAGGACGGCACGGCCGAGGTGTCCCGCGAGTACGCCCGCCGCTTTCATCTGGCGGGTGGCCAATACGCCCTCCAGGTCCGCTTCGCCGAGAACGCCGTCCCGGCCCGCTGCCACCGTTTCGCCCAGCATTCCGCGGCGGCGCCCCGCAGCGGCCGTCAGGGGCTGGCCCTCAGCGGGCCGCATCACTCCGTTCACCTCGTCGAGCCTCGCGTGCGGACGGGGATCGTGGGCATCGGCTGGGAGTGGGAGTGACCGGGCCGCCGTCCTGCGCCGGCCTGCGCCGGCCTCTGGGGGGCTGACCGCCGCCTTTTGATCCCGGTTCCGGTGACCTGGGTCCGCCTTGATCTCCTTCGGCAGCTCACTTCGGCAGCCCGCTTCGGTACGTAAACGATTGCGCAAGCGTTTACGTCCGGCTCCGAATGGGATAGCTTCCCGGCCAGAAGGCGCCCGGTGGTCCGAGGTGCCGCACAGGGAGGGGATCGCCGATGGCAACCATGGCCGACGTCGCGCGTAGCGCCGGCGTGTCTGTGGCGACCGTCTCGCATGTGCTGAACGAAACCCGGCCCGTGCTCCCCCACACCCGTCAAGCCGTGCTGGACGCCATGGAGCAGCTCGGCTACACGCCCAACACCCTCGCCCGCTCCCTGGTGACCTCCCGCACCCGGTCCATCGGACTCGCGGTGTCGGCGATCAGCAACCCGTACTTCACGGAGATCCTCCAGGGCGTCGAGGCCGCGGCCCTGGAACACGGCTACGGCCTGCTCATCGCCGACCCGCACGACGATCCGGCGCATGAACGCAAAGTCGCTCAGCTCCTGCACGAGCGCCGCGTGGACGGCATGATCGTCGCACCCTCGGCAGACCCGCGCGATCTCCTCACCTACCTCGGGCGGCACAAGGTGCCGACCGTCCTCCTCGACCGCGTGGTCGACGACCCGGATGACGGCTCGCCCCGGTTCGACCAGGTCTGCGCCGACGGTGCCGAACCCATGGCCCGGCTGGTCACCCACCTCGCCGGGCTCGGCCACCGGCGGATCGGCCTGGTCGCCGGTCTGCCCGGGCTCAGCACCACCGGCGAGCGACTCACCGGCTACCGGGAGGGCCTGGCGGCCGCCGGGCTCGAGTACGACGACCGCCTCGTCGTGCACGGCGACTCCGAGTCGGCCGGCGCCGAACGCGCGACCGCCGCGCTGCTGTCGCTCGTCTCGCCGCCGACGGCGCTCGTCACCGCCAACAACGCGATGACCATGGGTGCCCTGCGGAGCCTGCGCGACCACGGTCTGTCCGTGCCCGACGACCTCGCGCTGTGCTGCTTCGACGACTTCGCCTGGGCCGACCTGTTCTCGCCCCGGCTCACCGCGATCGCCCAGCCCAGCAGGGACATCGGCGCGCAGGCCGTCCGGGTACTCCTGGACCGACTCGACTCACCGGACCGGCCCGCCCGGACCGTACGGCTCGCGTGCTCCTTCGTGCATCGGACCTCGTGCGGGTGCGCCGAACAGCCGGGGCGGTCGGGAGAGTCGGGTCGGTCGGGAGGGCCGGGAGGGTCGGGTCGGGCCGGGCAATCCGGACGGCCGGCCGGATCCGCGAGGTCCGAGGCGTCCAAGGCGTCCAAGGCGTCCAAGGCGTCCAAGGCGTCCAAGGCGTCCAAGGCGTCCAAGGCGTCCAAGGCGTCCAGGAAGCCTCGGACAGCCGTGAGCTCCGGGAAACCCGAGAAGGCCGCCGAGCCCCCGACATCTGCCAGCCCTACACAGTCCCTGACGTCCGTGAAAGGAACCGTCTCGTGATCGTCGTCGCCGGTGAGGCCCTGATCGACCTGGTACCGCAGGGCACTGGCGCCCTGGCGGGCCTGAAGCCGGCGCTCGGCGGGGGCCCCTTCAACACCGCCGTGGCACTGGGCCGCCTCGGCTCTCCCACCGCCTTCTGCTCCCGGACCTCCCATGACGCCTTCGGCGAGGCCCTGCTCGACGGGCTGCGGCAGGCGGGGGTGGACGTGTCGGCCGTGGAGCGCGGCCCGGAGCCGACCACACTCGCGGTCGCCACCATCGACGAGAAGGGCTCGGCCGCGTACTCCTTCTACGTCGAGGGCACCGCCGACCGGCTCTTCACCGCCCCTGAGAAGCTGCCCGCCACGGCCCGCGCGGTCTCTTTCGGCACCTGTTCCCTCGTGCTGGAGCCTGGGGCGAGCGCCTACGAGGAGCTGATGCGGAGCGCGGCGGCGCAAGGGGTGTTCACCGCGCTCGACCCGAACATCCGGGCCGGTCTGATCCCCGACCCGGACGGCTACCGGGCCCGGTTCAAGAGCTGGCTGCCGTCGGTGTCCCTGCTCAAGATGTCCGAGGAGGACGCAGTATGGCTGGGCGGCACACCGCGTGAGTGGCTGGCCGCGGGGCCTTCGGCCGTGGTGATCACTCAGGGCGGTGACGGTCTGACCGCCTACACACGGGACGGAGGGGTGCACTCCGTGCCGGGTGAAGAGGTCGACGTCGTGGACACGATCGGTGCGGGCGACACCGTGAACGCGGCCCTGCTGCACGGGCTGGCCGCTCAGGACGCCCTGTCCGCCGAGGCGCTCGTGGGACTCGGCGCCGACGGCTGGACACGGCTGCTGCGGTTCGCGGCGCGGGCTGCCGCGATCACCTGCTCCCGGGCGGGAGCGGAGCCGCCGTACGCCTCCGAACTGGGGGACTTCTAGGAGGCGTTGCCTTTCCGCTGCACGGCTGTGCTGCTCTGCTGCTTTTTCGCTGTTGAGGAGTCAAGGTCCGTCCTGGCCGCCTGGATTATGCGGCTGATCATGCAACGGACGGCGCCCCGCGGGGAGTTCCCACGGGGCGCCGCACTTTTTCAGATTTTGTTCGGACTCGTGACCCGCCGGCCTCAGGCCTTGCGGGCCCGGGTCGTCTTCTTGGCGGGCGTCGCCTTCTTCGCGGCCGCCGCCTTCTTCGTGGCTCCGGTCGCCTTGTCGGTGGCCTTGTTGTTGGCCGCCCTCGTGGTCCTGGCCGTCGCCGTCTTCTTCGCCGTCGACCCTGCCGCGACCGTCTTCCTGGCCGCCGTCTTGCGCGGGGCCTTCACCGAGGCCGCGTCGCTGATCCGGTCGGCGTCGAGGATCTCGCGCAGGAACTTGCCGGTGTGGCTGGCCGGGACGGCGGCGACCGCCTCGGGCGTGCCCTCGGCGATCACGAGACCACCGCCGGCACCGCCCTCGGGGCCCATGTCCACCACCCAGTCGGCGGTCTTGATCACGTCGAGGTTGTGCTCGATGACGATGACCGTGTTGCCCTTGTCGACCAGACCGGAGAGAACCTTCAGCAGCTTGCTGATGTCCTCGAAGTGCAGACCGGTGGTCGGCTCGTCGAGGACGTAGACCGTGCGGCCGGTGGAGCGCTTCTGCAGCTCACTGGCGAGCTTCACACGCTGGGCCTCACCGCCGGACAGGGTGGTCGCGGACTGACCGAGCCGGACGTAGCCGAGGCCGACGTCGTTCAAGGTCTTGAGGTGGCGGTTGATCGCCGGGACGGCCTCGAAGAAGTCCATGGCCTCTTCGATCGGCATGTTCAGGACCTCGGAGATGGACTTGCCCTTGTAGTGGACCTCCAGGGTCTCCCGGTTGTACCGGGCGCCGTGGCAGACCTCGCACGGGACGTAGACGTCCGGGAGGAAGTTCATCTCGATCTTGATGGTGCCGTCGCCCGCGCAGTTCTCGCAGCGGCCGCCCTTGACGTTGAAGGAGAAGCGGCCCGGCATGTAGCCGCGCACCTTCGCCTCGGTGGTCTCGGCGAACAGCTTGCGGATGTGGTCGAAGACGCCCGTGTACGTCGCCGGGTTCGAGCGCGGGGTGCGGCCGATGGGCGACTGGTCGACGTGGACGACCTTGTCGACGAGGTCGTCGCCGTCCACGCGCGTGTGCCGCCCGGGGACACTTCGGGCGCCGTTGAGCTCGCGGGCCAGGTGCGTGTAAAGGATGTCGTTGACCAGGGTCGACTTGCCGGAGCCGGACACGCCCGTGACCGCGGTGAAGACGCCCAGCGGGAACGAGACGTCGATGTCCTGGAGGTTGTTCTCCCGGGCGCCGTGCACCGTGAGCAGCCGGGACGGGTCGTGCGGGCGCCGGATGTCGGGCAGCGGGATCGCCTTCTTGCCGGCGAGGTACTGACCGGTCTGCGACTCGTCGTTGGCGAGTAGCTCCTTCAGGGAGCCGCTGTGCACGACCTTGCCGCCGTGCTCACCGGCGCCGGGGCCGATGTCGACGATCCAGTCGGCGGTCTTGATGGTGTCCTCGTCGTGCTCCACCACGATGAGCGTGTTGCCCATGTCGCGCAGCCGGACGAGGGTCTCGATCAGCCGGTGGTTGTCGCGCTGGTGCAGGCCGATGGACGGCTCGTCGAGGACGTACAGCACGCCGACGAGTCCGGAGCCGATCTGGGTGGCCAGGCGGATGCGCTGGGCCTCGCCGCCGGAGAGCGTGCCTGCCGCGCGGTTGAGCGAGAGGTAGTCCAGGCCGACGTCGACCAGGAACCGCAGCCGCTCATTGACCTCCTTCAGCACGCGCTCGGCGATCTTCTTGTCACGGGCGTTGAGCTTCAGCTCGCCCAGGAACTCCGCGCAGTCGCTGATCGACATCGCCGAGACCTCGGCGATCGACTTCTCCATGATCGTGACCGCGAGGACGATCGGCTTCAGGCGCGTGCCCTCACAGGTGGGGCAGGGCACCTCGCGCATGTAGCCCTCGAAGCGCTCCCGGCTCGCGTCGCTCTCGGCCTCGCTGTGCCGGCGCTTGACGAAGGGGACGGCACCCTCGAAGGGCGTCGTGTACACACGCTCCCGGCCGTACCGGTTGCGGTACCGGACCTCGATCTGCGTCTTGTGGCCGTAGAGGAGGGCCTTCTTGGCGCGCTGCGGCAGGCCCGCGAAGGGGATGTCCGTCCGGAAGCCCAGCGCGTCCGCGAGGGCGCCGATCAGGCGGCCGAAGTAGTCCTTGGTGTGGCCGTGCGACCAGGGGTGGATGGCGCCCTCGTCGAGGGACTTGTCCTCGTCCGGGACGATCAGCTCGGGGTCGACCTCCATGCGCGTACCGATACCGGTGCACTCGGGGCAGGCGCCGAACGGCGAGTTGAAGGAGAAGGAGCGCGGCTCCAGCTCCTCGAAGGAGAGGTCGTCGTACGGGCAGTACAGATGCTCCGAGTACATGCGCTCGCGCTCGGGGTCGTCCTCGGGGAGGTCGACGAAGTCGAGCACGACCATGCCGCCGGAGAGGCCGAGGGCGGTCTCCACGGAGTCGGTGAGGCGGCGCTTGGCGGAGTCCTTCACCGTGAGACGGTCGACGACCACCTCGATGGTGTGCTTCTCCTGCTTCTTCAGCGTGGGCGGGCTGGAGAGCTGGATCGTCTCGCCGTCCACACGCGCGCGTGAGTAGCCCTTGGTCTGGAGGTCGGCGAAGAGGTCGACGAACTCGCCCTTGCGCTCGCGCACCAGCGGCGACAGCACCTGGAAGCGGCTCCCCTCCGGCAGCTCCAGGACCCTGTCGACGATGGCCTGCGGCGACTGGCGCGAGATCGGGCGGCCGCACTCCGGGCAGTGCGGCTTGCCGATGCGCGCGAACAGCAGACGCAGGTAGTCGTAGACCTCGGTGATGGTGCCGACCGTCGAGCGCGGGTTGCGCGAGGTCGACTTCTGGTCGATGGAGACCGCCGGGGACAGACCCTCGATGAAGTCGACGTCCGGCTTGTCCATCTGACCGAGGAACTGCCGGGCGTAAGACGACAGCGACTCCACGTAGCGGCGCTGTCCCTCGGCGAAGATGGTGTCGAAGGCCAGCGAGGACTTGCCCGACCCCGACAGGCCCGTGAAGACGATGAGCGAGTCGCGCGGCAGGTCGAGCGAGACATTCTTCAGGTTGTGCTCGCGCGCGCCACGGACGATGAGACGGTCGGCCACGCCGGTCCGCACCTTTCTTGAGAGAAGTGACAGGGGGGCGAGGCCCCCGTGTGTTCTCGGACTAGGCCCCCGTGGAATCTCAGACTAGGGGGAGCCACTGACAACGCCGGTCGGATTCCCGGATGCGATAACAATCCCCGGCCATCCAGCATGCCCGACGCCACGACCGACCCTATAGCACGCGCATTCGATTTACGGCACCCGTTCACCACCTTCACCCAAAGGTGTGGCGGGGCTAGTGTCAGCACCATGATTGATCACGCTCGTGACCTGGTGTCTGTACGTGAAGCGACCGACCGGCTGCTCACCGCAGCGGCCAAGCTGGACAACGCGGCGGTGGCCGAGGCGTCACGGCTTCCCGGCTGGAGCCGCGGCCATGTCCTCGCTCACATCGCCCGCAATGCGGACGCTCTTGTGAACGTCCTCGAAGGGCGCCCGATGTACCCCTCCGCCGAGGCCAGGGACGCCGACATCGAGCGGGACGCCCCGCGCCCCCTCGACGTCCAGCTCGCCGACGTGCGCGAGAGCGGCGCCCGCTTCCAGGACCTGGGGGCCGTGCCCGCCGACTGGTCGCGCACGGTTGAGCTGCGCAACGGCGTCACCGACACGGCGGCCCGGGTGCCGTTCCGGCGGTGGGTCGAGGTGGAGCTGCACCACGTGGATCTCGGCATCGGATACGAGCTGGAGGATCTGCCGACGGAGTTCGTGGAGCGGGAGATCGTCTTTCTCGCGGAGCGTTTCAGCGGGCACCCCGATGTGCCGCCGACCCGTCTCACCGACGGCACGCGCGCGTGGAGCACGGGCCGGGAGGCGGACGCCCCCGAGGTCACCGTCCGGGGCACCTCGGCCGACCTGCTCGGGTGGCTCGCCGGGCGCCGCGACGGATCCGGGCTGACCATGGAGGGCGGCGCGCTACCGTCGCTTCCCCCGCTCTAGAGCCGGGAGGAGCCCTCGGACGCTCCCCGGTGGAGCGTCCGCGGGGGTCCCGAACGGTCGCCGGGCCCGCAATCGCCGCCCTAAGGCTCTGCGCAGGTCATCAGCAACTGAAGGCAGGTGTCACCAGCGGAAGGCAGGTTGTCACCAGCAGAAGGAAGGTCGGCACCAGCAGAAGGAAGGGAGTCGCCAGCCATGTCACTCACTCGCGTCCACAACTTCTCCGTCTCGCTCGACGGCTTCGCCACCGGTGAGGGCCAGACCCACGACGCGCCGTTCGGCCACGCCGGCGAAAGGCTGCACGAGTGGATGTTCGGCACCCGGTGGTGGCACGAGAGGATGGGGCAGCCCGGCGGTACGGCCGGTCTCGACGACGCCTTCGTGCGACAGTTCACCCCCGGAATCGGCGCGGAGATCATGGGCGCCCTGAAGTTCGGCTACCCGGGATGGCACGAGGACCCGGAGTGGAAGGGATGGTGGGGACCCAACCCGCCGTTCCACACACCGACCTTCATCCTCACCCATCACACCCGCCCGCCGATCGAGATGGAGGGCGGCACGACGTTCCACTTCCTCGACACCTCGCCCACCAAGGCGCTCGAGACGGCCCGTGAGGCCGCGGGCGGCCAGGACGTACGCCTCGGCGGAGGGGCGACCCTGATCCGCGACTTCCTCGCGGCCGGGCTCGTCGACCACATGCACGTCGTAGTGGTCCCGATCCTGCTCGGCCGAGGTGTCCGCCTCTGGGACACGCTGGAGGGCCTGGAGAAGGACTACGCGGTCGAAGCCGCCTCCTCACCCAGCGGAGTCACGCATCTGACCTTCACCCGCGCCGGCCTCTGAACCGTCTCGGCCGAGGCGCTTGAGCGGCCCGGACTTTCCGCCGCCGCAACGCCTCAACGGCCCGGGTGTCACTCCTCGGCGATAGGCTGCCGCCATGACGTACAGCGGACAGGTGACGGTCGGTGGACCCGCCGACGTGCACGAGCTCAAGGACCTGATGATCACCAAGATCGCGGTCGGCCCGATGGACAACAACGCCTATCTGCTGCGCTGCCGGGCCACGGACGAGCAGCTGCTGATCGACGCCGCCAACGACGCGGACACCCTGCTCGGCATGATCGGTGACGACGGCATCGCGTCCGTCGTCACCACGCACCAGCACGGCGACCACTGGCAGGCACTCGCCGCGGTCGTCGAGGGCACCGGCGCGCGCACCTATGCCGGCCGCGACGACGCCGACGGCATCCCGGTGCCGACCGACGTCCTGGTCGACGACGGCGACATCATCCGGGTGGGTCACGTGGAACTCACCGCGCGCCACCTGGTCGGGCACACGCCGGGTTCGATCGCCCTCGTCTACGACGACCCGCACGGACATCCTCATGTGTTCACCGGGGACTGCCTGTTCCCGGGCGGGGTCGGCAACACCCGCAAGGACCCGAAGGCGTTCGCCAGTCTGATCCACGACGTCGAGACCAAGATCTTCGACGCGCTGCCGGACGAGACGTGGGTCTACCCGGGCCACGGCAACGACACGACGCTGGGCGCCGAGCGTCCGCATCTGCCGGAGTGGCACGCGCGGGGCTGGTGATCGCGGACGTTCACCAGCCCCGCGAACACGCGAGGTTCGTGAACGGGACGACACCCAGGGCGCGTGGTCGGCAACTGCGCGCCCCCGCGCACGCGCCCCGTGTGAACCGTTCACACGCGCTGGTGCCATACGCGCGCTCCCGGCGCGCGTTGTTGCGCAGTCAACTGGAATCAGCCCCGCTCAGGAAGACGGCTCCTGCGCGGAAAGGGCCGCCGGTCTCTCAATCCCCGCCCTCGACCGGCGGCCCCGGCGAACCGCCGCGGGGTGTGTTCACAGGATTGCAACACCCGTTCCCAATATGCGGACATTCACCGTCGTGACCTCGACAAAGACGACGATGTACTGTCAATCTCGCGCCATGCACCCTGCCCCCCGCATGCTGCGCCGCGCCGTAGCCGTCGCCACGACCGCCCTGCTCGCCACCGCTCTGGGCTGCGCACCGCAGCCGGAGGACAAGGCCGCCGACGCGCCGTCGGGTCCGGCCGGGAACACCTGCGCCAAGGGCGAGTTGGGCACCAAGACCTCCGGCAAGCTGACCATCGCCACCGACGAGCCGGCGTACGAACCCTGGTTCAAGGACGACAAGCCCGCGAACGGCGAGGGCTTCGAGTCGGCGGTCGCGTACGCCGTGGCCAAGCAGCTCGGCTACGACAAGAGCGCGGTCGTCTGGCAGAGCGTCCCGTTCAACAAGGCTTTCGCGCCCGGCGAGAAGACCTTCGACTTCGACATCAACCAGGTGTCGATCAGCGAGGAGCGCAAGAAGGCCGTGGACTTCTCGTCCGGCTACTACGACGTCCGTCAGGCCGTCATCGCGCTGAAGGACAACAAGGCCGCCAAGGCGAAGAGCATCGCGGACCTCAAGGGCCTCAAGCTGGGCGCGCAGGTCGGCACCACCAGCCTCGACTACATCGACGACGTGGTGAAGCCGACCCAGGAGGCCGCCGCATACGCCAAGAACGACCAGGCCAAGTCGGCGCTGAAGAACGGTCAGGTCGACGCCGTCGTCGTCGACCTGCCGACCGCCTTCTACATCACCGCGGCCGAGGTGACGGACGCGACGATCGTCGGTCAGTTCGAGAACCAGGGCGGTACGTCGGAGCAGTTCGGGCTCGTGCTCGACAAGGGCAGCGCGCTCACCTCGTGCGTGACCGGCGCCGTGGACGCCCTGCGCAAGGACGGCACCCTGGACAGGCTCGAGCAGCAGTGGCTGTCGGACGCCGTCGACGCACCGGTGCTCAAGTGACGGTGGTGAAGGAGGAGTCCGGCCAGGAGGACGCGGACGGCAACGGAGGCATGCCCGGCGGGGACGGCGACGGCTACGTCCCCTCGCGGCGACGTCTCGACCGTGAGCGGTACAAGCGCGCCCGCGCCCGCCGTGCCACGGCCGTCGCCGCCGTCTCCACGCTGGTCACCGGAGCGGTGCTCTACCTGGTCGTGGTCAACGCGCCGGGCTGGCCGCGCACCAAGGAGACCTTCTTCAACGGGGAGTACGCGCGTGAGGCGTTCCCCAAGGTCCTCGAAGGCCTGTGGCTCAACGTCCGGCTGCTGCTGATCTGCGGGGCCGCGGTGCTGGTCCTCGGAATGCTCATCGCCGTCGCGCGCACCCTGCGCGGCCCGGTGTTCTTCCCGCTGCGCGCGCTGGCCGCCGCGTACACGGACTTCTTCCGGGGCCTTCCGCTCATCATTAACCTCATGATCGTCGTGCTCGGCGTCCCCGCGCTGCGGCTCCAGGGCGTGACCGTGGATCCGGTGCTGCTGGGCGGTACGGCACTGACGCTGACGTATTCGGCGTACGTGGCCGAGGTGTTCCGGGCGGGCATCGAGTCCGTCCACCCCTCGCAGCGTGCCGCGGCCCGCTCCCTCGGCCTCACCAACCGGCAGGCTCTGCGGCACGTCGTGCTGCCCCAGGCCGTACGACGTCAGGTGCCGCCCCTGCTGAACGACCTGGTGTCGCTGCAGAAGGACACCGGCCTCGTCTCGATCGGCGGCGCGGTGGACGCCGTACGGGCCGCCGACATCATCGTGGGCCGAAGCCTCAACTACACGCCGTACATCGTCGCGGGCCTGGTCTTCGTGGCGTTGACCATCCCGATGACCCGCTTCACGGACTGGGTGACAGCCCGGATGGACCGCCGGCGCGCCCAAGGAGGAGCCCTGTGAGCGACGCATCTGTGAGCGACACGTCCGTGACCGACACCTCGGTGCGCGACGCGCCTGTCCTGCGGATGGAGTCCGTCCGCAAGGCCTTCGGCGACTCGGTCGTGCTCCGGGACGTCGACCTGGAGGTCGCCCCGCACACGGTGACCGCCCTGATCGGCGCCTCCGGCTCCGGCAAGTCCACGCTGCTGCGGTGCGCGAACCTCCTGGAGGAGATCGACGACGGCGCGATCTGGCTGGACGGCGAGGAGATCACCGATCCGCGCGTCGACCAGGACGCCGTACGCCGCCGTATCGGCGTGGTGTTCCAGGCGTACAACCTCTTCCCGCACATGACGGTCCTGGAGAACATCACGCTCGCCCCGCGCCGCGTGCACGGGCTGGCCCGCACCGAGGCGGAGGCACGCGCGCGTGAGCTGCTGGAGCGGCTCGGGCTGGCCGGCAAGGCGGGTGAGTACCCGGACCGGCTGAGCGGCGGGCAACAGCAGCGCGTCGCGATCGTCCGCGCCCTCGCCGTACGCCCTCGGCTGCTGCTGCTGGACGAGATCACCGCCGCCCTCGATCCGGAACTCGTGGGGGAAGTCCTCGCCGTCGTCCGCGACTTGAAGGCGGACGGGTTGACGATGGTGCTCGCGACGCACGAGATGGGGTTCGCCCGTGACGTCGCCGACCAGGTTTGCTTTCTGGACGCAGGCGTGGTGCTGGAGCGCGGAACTGCCGAGCAGATCTTCGGCGATCCTCAGCAGGAGCGTACGCAACGCTTCCTGCGGCGGATCGTGGAGGCCGGGCGGCTGTAAGGAGCGACTGTAAGGACCGCTTCGCCAGGGCGGGCGGTCCTTACTTCTCCGGCCCCTCACCTCCGGGCGCCGCCCGCGTCACGTGTTCGCCTGCCCTGCCCCCGCCAGCGACGCGACCCGCTCCACCCCGAACACGTACCCCTGCACACCGCACCCGGCGATGACCCCGTCGGCGCGCAGCGAGACGTACGAGTGGTGCCGGAAGGACTCGCGCTTGTGGATGTTGGAGATGTGGACCTCCAACACCGGAAGGCCGTCGCAGGTGTTGAGCGCATCCAGGATCGCCACCGAGGTGTGGGAGTAGGCACCGGGGTTGATCACGATCGCGCAGTGGTTCTGCCGTGCCTCGTGGATCCAGTCGACCAGCTCGCCCTCGTGGTTGGACTGCCGGAAGTCGATCGTGCCGCCGTGTGCGGCCGCCGCCTTCGCGCACAGGGCCTCGACATCGGCCAGGGTCTCGGAGCCGTAGATCTCGGGCTGACGCTGGCCGAGCAGGTTCAGGTTGGGGCCGTTGAGGATCATGATCGGGGCGTTGGCCAGGGTGCGGGGCACGGTTCCTCCGGTCCGTTCGGGGTCGGGCGGTCCGTCGGTGACCGCTGCTCAGCCCCGGTTTATCACGATGCATGGACCACGCGATCCCTCATACCCTCCGTTCATGACCACCATCTCGTACCCTCTCAAGCCCTCCCCCGGCGATCGCGTCGCCGTCATTTCGCCCGGCGCCGGCCTGCCCGGCCTCTTCCCGCGCCCGTACGAGCTCGGCCTGGAGCGGTTGCGGAAGGACTTCGAACTGGAACCGGTCGAGTACCCGGCGACCCGAAAGATGGGCGCGACGCCGCAGGAGCGTGCCGACGACATCCACGCCGCCTTCGCCGACCCCGACATCAAGGCGGTCGTCGCGTCGATCGGCGGTGACGACCAGATCACCGTGCTGCCGCTGCTGGACCGGGAGTTGATCCGCGCCAACCCGAAGCCGTTCTTCGGGATGAGCGACAACACGAACCTGCTCATGTTCCTGCGCAACACAGGGATCGTCGGCTACCACGGCGTGAGCGTGATGTGCGAGCTCGGCCGCCCCGGCGCCATGAACCCGCGCACCGAAGACTCACTGCGGGCCGCTCTGTTCACCTCGGGCGAGTACGAACTGAAGCCCGCCGAGCGCTGGAACGACATCAACCGCGACTGGGCCGACCCCGCGACCTTCGACGCGGAGCCGGAGATGCGGCCGGCCGACGGCTGGACATGGCTCAACGCCGACCGGGTCGTGGAGGGCCGCAGTTGGGGCGGCTGCCTGGAGATCGTCGGCTGGCTGCTCATGGCCGACCGGGAGATCGCGCGCGACCTCTCCACGTACGACGGTGGTGTGCTGCTGCTGGAGACGTCGGAGGAGATGCCGAGCGCGAACGAGGTGTTCTGGACGCTTCGGAACATGGGCGAGCGCGGGCTGCTGCGACGTTTCTCCGCCCTTCTGATGGGCCGGGCGAAGACCTGGTCCTTCGAGCGGCCCAACAGCCCCGAGGAGGCCGCTCGTTACGCCTCCGAACAGCGGGAGGCCGTGCTGCGGGCCATGCGCATGCATGCGCCCAACACCCCGATCGTCTTCGACGTGGACTTCGGCCACACCGATCCACAACTGGTCATCCCGTACGGCGGCGTAGTGCGCGTCGACGGGCCCGCCCGGCGCATCACCGTCACCTACTGAAGCACCCGGCCGCCCCCGCGCGCCCCCGTAACTCGCTGTCACTGTGGGTAGTTGACGCAGCATGCACGACGTACGCACAGTAAAGACGCCCTCCATGCTGCGGCTCTCCGCCGCCTCGCTCGCCGGGACGGCCATCGAGTTCTACGACTTCTTCGTCTACGGGACCGCGGCGGCGCTGGTTCTGGGGCCGCTGTTCTTCCCGACGTTCTCGCCGGTGGCGGGAACCCTGGCCGCCTTCGCGACGTTCGGGGTGGGCTTCGTGGCCCGGCCGCTGGGGTCGGTGCTGTTCGGGCACATCGGGGACCGGCGCGGACGCCGGCCGGTCCTGGTCGCCTCACTGCTGCTGACCGGGGCCTCCACGGTCGCGGTCGGCTGCGTGCCGACGTACGAGACGATCGGCGTGGCCGCTCCCCTGCTGCTGCTCGTGCTGCGCTTCCTTCAGGGGCTCGGGCTCGGCGGCGAGTGGGGCGGGGCCGTGCTGCTGACGGTGGAGCACGCGCCGCCCGGTCGCCGCGGTCTGTGGTCGAGCTTTCCGCAGGTCGGGCCGGCGCTGGGCTTCCTGCTCGCCAACGGTGTGGTGCTGGGGCTGTCGGCGACGCTGACGGACGCGCAGTTCGCCGCGTGGGGCTGGCGGGTGCCGTTCTGGGCGGCGGGTGTGCTCGCGGTGGTGGGGCTCTGGCTGCGGTCGTCGCTCGCCGAGAGTCCCCGGTTCCTCGAACTCGACGACCACGCGCGCGTGCCGCTCGCCGAGGTCGCCCGTGGCCACTGGCGGCTCGTACTGCTGACCGCCGGGGCGCTGTCGATCGGATACGCGATCTTCTACACCGTGACGACCTGGTCCCTCGCCTACGCCACGGAACGGCTCGGGGTGGACCGCGGAGTCATGCTGACCTGCATCATGGGCGCGGTGGTCGTGAAGGGCTCGCTCACGCCCGTGGTGGCGATCCTCGGGGACCGGTACGGGCGGCGGCCCCTGTGCCTGATCGGGTGCACCGCCAGCGCGGTGTGGATGTTCCCGATGGTCGCGCTCCTGGCCACGGCGGAGCCGCTGCTGATGTTCCTCGGCTTCCTCGGGGCGATGCTCGCGTTCATCACGATGTTCGCCGTGATCGCCGCGTATCTGCCGGAGCTGTACGAGCCACGGGTGCGCTGCACGGGCGCCGCGGTGGGCTACAACCTCGGCGGTGTCCTCGGCGGCGCGCTCACGCCGATCGTGGCGACGGCTCTCGTCGAACAGGGCGGTCGGGTGCCCTGGGGCGTGGGGGCGTATCTGACGGGGGTCGCGCTGCTCAGCCTGGGGTGCTTCGCGCTGCTGCCCGAGACTCGCCCGGTGACGGCGGTGGCGGCGGAGCCCGCCACGGGGTGACGCGCTCCGCCTTCGGCCGCCGTGCAACGGGGCGACAGCGGCTACGGATTGATCGCGAGTTCCAGATACGCCGCGAACAGCACCAGGTGAACGCCGCCCTGGAGCGGCGTCGCCCGTCCCGGCACCACCGTCAGGGAGCTCACCACGATCGTCAGGGCGAGCAGCACCATGTGGACGGGGCCGAGGCCCAGGACCAGCGGGCCCGAGAGCCAGACGGAGGCCAGGGCGACCGCGGGGATGGTCAGGCCGATGCTGGCCATCGCCGAGCCGAGCGCGAGGTTCAGGCTGGTCTGCACGCGGTCCCGGCGGGCGGAGCGCAGCGCGGCGATCGTCTCCGGAAGCAGCACGAGCAGGGCGATGATCACGCCGACGACGGCCTGGTGCAGGCCTGCGGCCTCCACTCCGGACTCGATCGTGGGCGACACTCCCTTGGCCAGCCCGACCACTCCGATCAGCGCCAGACCCAGCAGCCCGAGGCTGATCGCCGCGGTGCGGGCGGAGGGCGCGTCGGCGTGGTCGTCCGCGGTGATCACCTCTCCCTGCCGGGTGATGGGGAGGAAGTAGTCACGGTGCCGGACGGTCTGGGTCGCCACGAACAGCCCGTAGAGGATCAGCGACGACAGTGCGGCGAACGTCAGCTGCACGCTGGAGAACTCCGGGCCCGGCTCGCTCGTCGTGAACGTCGGCAGCACCAGGCTGAGCGTGGCCAGGGTGGCGACGGTCGCGAGGGCGGCGCCGGTGCCCTCGGGGTTGAAGACGGCCGTCCGGTGTCGCAGGGAGGCGACCAGCAGGGACAGGCCGACGATGCCGTTGCAGGTGATCATCACGGCGGCGAAGACCGTGTCCCGGGCGAGGGTGGAGCTCTTGTCGCCGCCGTCTGCCATCAGGGTCACGATCAGGGCGACCTCGATGATCGTGACGGCGACGGCGAGGACGAGCGAGCCGAAGGGTTCGCCGACCCGGTGCGCGACCACTTCGGCGTGGTGCACGGCGGCCAGGACGGCACCTGCGAGGACCAGCGCCACCAACGCGACGACCGCGCCGGGCAGGTCCCGTCCCCAGGTGAAGACGAGCAGAACGACCGCCAGCACCGGTACCAGCGACGTCCACCGGGTGGTGAGCGTCCTGAGCCGAGCGATCATGGTGCGATCGTCGCAGAGGGGTTGAGGGTTCGCATTCCCGTCGGTGTGGCGGTCAGGCGGCCCCGCACCCTCGGGATGCGGGGCCCCTGCGGGTCGTATGTCGCTACGCGAAATCGGTCGTCTCCTGTACGTCGCAGTCCGTGAAGGACGGCGGCCTGGTGCACAGCGCGGCCATCTGCTCCGCGAACTTGGTCGTCTCGGGGTCGTCGCTGTTGCGCATGGCGTCCTCGTAGGAGTCGAACTCGACCACTACGAGGTAGTGGTTGGGCTGCCCCCGGTCCTTGAGGACGAGACGGCGCGTGGGGCCGCCGTTGGTGCCCGCCAGCCGCGCTTCCGTCTCGCGGGCCAGCTCCCGCATCTCGTCGATGCGCTCGGTCTCGAAGTCGATGATCTGCATGAACTTCATGGGTGCGTCCACAGGTGCCTCCACCCGGCCGTGGTGTCCCCGGCCGGGGACACCCACAGCACCCAACGAAGCACCGGGAGCGGTGCTCGGCAATTCGCTGAGCACCACCCCCGGTGTTGGTTCTTCCTACGTCCGACGTGGTCAGACGTCGATGCTGTCCTTCGGAGCGCCTTCGCTCCGCTCCTGCGCCGCCTCGGCCGCCGCCTGCTTCTTGGAGGCCCTCAGGCTGGTGATCGTGGTGACGATCAGGACCGAGCAGATCACGCCGAGCGAGACCGGAATGCTGATCTCGGGGACGTGGACACCCGACTCGTGCAGGGCGTGCAGCACCAGCTTGACGCCGATGAAGCCGAGGATGATGGACAGGCCGTAGCTGAGGTGGACCAGCTTCTTCAGCAGGCCACCGATCAGGAAGTACAGCTGCCGCAGACCCATCAGCGCGAAGGCGTTGGCCGTGAAGACGATGTACGGGTCCTGCGTCAGGCCGAAGATCGCCGGGATGGAGTCGAGGGCGAACAGCACGTCGGTCGTACCGATCGCCAGCATCACGACCAGCATCGGGGTCATGACCCGCTTGCCGTTCTCCTGGATCCACAGCTTGGTGCCGTGATAGCGATCGGCGACGCCGAACCTGCGCTCGGCGGCCTTCAGCAGCTTGTTCTCCTCGAACTCCTCGTCCTCGTCACCGGCTCGGGCCTCCTGGATGAGCTTCCAGGCGGTCCAGATCAGGAAGGCGCCGAAGAGGTAGAACACCCAGGCGAAGCTGGCGAGAATCGCGGCACCCGCGGCGATGAAGATGGCTCGCAGCACCAGGGCGATGAGGACACCGACCAGCAGCACTCGCTGCTGGTACTGGGACGGCACCGCGAACTTCGCCATGATCAGGACGAAGACGAAGAGGTTGTCGACGCTCAGTGACTTCTCGGTGATGAAGCCCGCGAAGAACTCACCGCCGGCTTGTCCGCCGCCGAAGATCAGCAGGCCGAGCCCGAAGAGGCCGGCCAGGGCGATCCAGACGACCGTCCAGACACCGGCTTCTTTGATGGATACGTCGTGCGGCTTGCGGCCGATGAAGAAATCGACAGCGATCAGGGCGGCAAGGCCCACGATGGTCAGGACCCACAGGGTCGTGGAAACTTCCACTGCGCCTCCGGCAGTCGTAACGGCAAATGTCAGCGTCGTCGCGCGCCGGAGGTCTCTTCCACCCACGATGGGCCGACGCCCCGGGATCTGGCCGGATCCGTATTGACGGGTACGTCGCAGCAGTCAGGGAGTACTCCCCTCCGTGCCAAGAAGACTACCCCAATCACCAAGGAAAGGTAAAGTGATTGGCAAAAGAAGTACCAAGTTAGCTGGTCAGAGGCCTTTTACCAGTGCTTGGCCCGAGCTGCCGCCACCTGGGTGAGCACCTGGTGGAGGACCTGACTGCCGGGCGGCACGAGGGAGGGTTCGTAGGTCCACGCGTGCCCCACCCAGGGGTCGGCAAGGTGATCGTCCGGCACCGGGGTCAGACGCAGCAGCGCCCGCCACAGCGGGTCGAGCAGCGGGCCGTACCCGGAGGCCTCCTCACGGTCCGCGACCATCATCAGGTGGACGCCGACCGCGGGGCCCTCGTCCGCCAGGTAGCGCAGCTGGGTCACCGCCCGGTCGTCGAAGCCGTGCGGGAAGTCGTTGACGATGAGCAGTTGCTGGGAGGTGTCGAAGCCGGGCGGCAGGGAGTCGGGCGCGCCGGCCCGCAGTGCCATCTGCACCAGGTCGACCCGCTGAGTGAGCCGCGCGAGAACATCCGCGACTCCGGCCGCGCCCATCGCGGGCGGCGCCGCGAGCACGCCGGTCTGCACCAGCGGCGCGAGCGCCTGAGCACCCGAGCCCGCCGGGTCGATCACGTGCACGGTGAACTCGCCCGCCGGATAGACGGCGAGCAGCCGGGCGGCGTTCGCCACCGCGGTCTCCATCGCGAGGCGGCGCAGGTCGTGGGAGTCGGTGAACGAACCGTCGAGGGAGCCGGCGCGCCCGCTGTCGATCCACAGGCCGCGCTCCAGCGGCAGCCGGATCAGCATCGGGATGCGCAGGCGGTCGCTCTCGGGCAGGTGCAGCTCGCCCAGGCGCAGGGCCATGGGGATCTCCATCGGCACGCGGTAGCCGTGCCAGACGGGGTTGTCCCAGCGTGCGTACGCGGGCGGCAGCGCCGGCTCGACGACGTCGGACTCCGCGGTGAGCTGGGCGAGGTCCCGGTCGAGCGCCGCCCTGGCCTGGTTGACGAGCTGGGTGTGCTTGGCCTGGGCCGCCTCGCGCGCGGCGTCGCCCTGGCCGCCGATCCGGCTGCGCGGGTCCGACAGGACCTGGTCGAGCTCCTTCTCCATACGGGAGTCGGCGAAGTCGACGGCGCTGCGGTAGGCGGCGGTCGTGCGGGCCAGGTCCTCGAACATGCCCCACACCTGGTTGTAGAGCCGCTCCTCCATGGACCACCCGGTGGCGTCACCCGCGACGGGCTGCGCGGGCTGTCCGGGCTGGGCCGGGGGCGCGGTCGGCGGGGGCGGCGGCGGAGCCGCGTTCTGCCGGCGCGGGTGGCTGTAGTCGATCGGGCCGCCTGACGTGGGAGACGACGGCTGGGAGGGGTCGGTGGCGCCGCTGCCGCCCTGGTACGACGGCTGCGGGTCGGGTCCGCCCGGTATGCCGGGTGACTGGGTGCCGTACGGCGACGTCGGCTGCGGCGGTACGGGATCGCCCTGCGGTGCGGTGCCGCCCTGGTCCGGGCCGCGCGCCGGTGCGGGGGCCTGCCGGGAACGGTCGCCGTCCGTCCGGGGCGGGGGCGCCGGGATCGAGCGGGCCACGCCCTGGGCCACCGCTTCGTTGATGCTGCCCGCGAGCTGGTGTGCCTGGGGCAGGCCCTGGTCGGTGAAGAGCTCGGCGAGGCCGCCCGCGTAGCCCTGGCCGATGGCGCGCACCTTCCACGCGCCCTGGCGGCGGTAGAGCTCCAGGGCGACGACGGCCGACTCTGCCTCCAGACCGGTGATGGTGTAGCTGGCCACCTCGTCGCCGTCGAGGCCGGTGACGGCGACGAAGGGGGTGGGGACGGCGCCGAAACGGGTCGGGCCGCCGACCCCGGTCGGCAGGGCGAGCAGCACACTGACACGGTGGACCGCCTCCGGCATGGCGTCCAGATCCACCGCGAGGCGATGATCGGCGGCCGCCTGCCGGGAGACCTCGAGGCCGGGCAGGGTCGGAGCGCCGGGGTGGGCCACCCATTCGACGCCGTGGATCCTGCCCTGCTCGTCGCCGAGTGCCGCTCCGGCCACGATCGGCGCGCCGGCCGAGACCCGGATCTCCAGACGGGCCTGGGAGAGCGGGTGGTTCTGCCCCCGCACCAGCTCGGCCGTCATGCCTTCGTCCCCCTGTGTCAGTTGTCGTGTCGTGTGCCGCTCGCCGGCGCCTTGCAGGTCCTACAGGTGCGGCAGGATCGCCGGCATCAGGTCCTGGAACGTACGGCCGTTGGCCGGGGTGCCGAGAGCCGTCATCGTCCAGGACGCGCCCGAGCGGTGCACCTTGGCCATGATCTGGGCGGTGTAGGCGCCGCCGCCGGCGAGCGTGTAGCGGGCGAGCTCCTGGCCGTTGGTCTCGTCGACCAGGCGGCAGAACGCGTTCTCCACCTCCTGGAAGGTCTGGCCCGTGAAGGAGTTCACGGTGAAGACGATCTGGTCGATGTGGACCGGGATGCGCGCGAGGTCGACGAGGATCGCCTCGTCGTCGCCGCCCTGGCCGACACCGCCGACGAGGTTGTCACCGGTGTGACGCACCGAGCCGTCGTCGCTCACCAGGTGACGGAAGAAGACGACATCCACCGGCTGCTTGTCCGCGAACAGGACGGCCGAGGCGTCGAGGTCGACCTCCCGCGTGCGCGAGCCGAACAGGCCGCGCCGGGGAGCCGCCTGCCAGCCGAGACCCATGCGCACCGCGGTCAGGCTGCCCCCGTCGTTCTTCTGCAGACTGATTGCCTGACCCTTGGTCATGTTGACGGTCACGTGCTGTTTCCCCTCTCGAGCTTTCCCCTGTTGGCCGCGGAGCCCGCGGATGACGAGAACCCTACGCAGGGGCACTGACAGTGACGTACCCCGGTCCCCACTTTGTGTCGGTCTTGCAACACAGTGAGTGCCGGGAGTTCGCCGACGCCCGTTCGGGCCGGGCCCGTCAGGCCAGACCCGCCTCCTTCATCTGGCGCAGTTCCTTCTTCATCTCGGACACTTCGTCGCGCAGTCGGGCCGCGATCTCGAACTGGAGGTCCGCGGCGGCGGCGCGCATCCGCTCCGTCAACTCCTCGATCTGCTCGGCGAGATCGGCCGCCGGGCGGTCGGTCGGGACCGTCTCCTTGGCCTTGCCCTTGCCCTTGGCACCCTTGGCCGACTTCGCGCCCTTGGCCGCCTTGTCGCCGAGGGAGGGTACGGGGGCCTTGGTGCCCCGGCCGTCCTTCTTGGCGCGGTAGCCGGTGCCGAGCAGCTGCTCGGTGTCGACGTCCTCGCGGGCGATCTGCGCGACGATGTCGTTGATCTTCTTGCGCAGCGGCTGGGGGTCGATGCCGTTCGCCTTGTTGTAGGCGACCTGCTTCTCCCGGCGGCGGTTGGTCTCGTCGATGGCCTTCTCCATCGCCGGGGTGATCTTGTCGGCGTACATGTGGACCTGACCGGAGACGTTACGAGCCGCTCGGCCGATGGTCTGGATGAGCGAGGTACCGGAGCGCAGGAAGCCCTCCTTGTCGGCGTCGAGGATCGCCACCAGAGACACCTCGGGCAGGTCGAGGCCCTCACGCAGGAGGTTGATGCCCACGAGGACGTCGAACTCGCCGGCGCGCAGCTCTCTCAGCAGCTCGACCCGGCGCAGGGTGTCGACGTCGCTGTGCAGATAGCGCACCTGGATGCCGAGCTCCAGGAAGTAGTCCGTGAGGTCCTCGGCCATCTTCTTGGTGAGGGTGGTGACGAGGACGCGCTCGTCCTTCTCGACGCGCGTGCGGATCTCGTGCACCAGGTCGTCGATCTGGCCCTCGGTGGGCTTGACGACGACCTCCGGGTCGACGAGGCCGGTGGGGCGGATGATCTGCTCGACCTGGCCGTCCCCGCGGGAGAGCTCGTAGGTGCCGGGGGTCGCCGACAGGTAGACGGTCTGCCCGATGCGCCCCTGGAACTCCTCCCACTTCAAGGGCCGGTTGTCGAGGGCGGAGGGCAGCCGGAAGCCGTGGTCGACCAGGGTGCGCTTGCGGGAGGCGTCACCCTCGTACATGGCGCCGATCTGCGGCACCGTCACGTGCGACTCGTCGATGACGAGCAGGAAGTCCTCGGGGAAGTAGTCGAGCAGGGTGTTCGGCGCGGAGCCGGGTGAGCGGCCGTCGAAGTGCATCGAGTAGTTCTCGACGCCGGAGCAGGAGCCGATCTGGCGGAGCATCTCGAGGTCGTAGGTCGTGCGCATCCGCAGGCGCTGGGCCTCCAGGAGCTTGCCCTGCTTCTCCAGCTCGGCGAGGCGCTCGCCCAGCTCCTTCTCGATGTCGTTGACGGCCCGCTCCATGCGCTCGGGGCCGGCGACGTAGTGGGAGGCCGGGAAGACGTACAGCTGCTCGTCGTCGCTGATGATCTCGCCGGTCAGCGGGTGCAGCGTGGACAGGGCCTCGATCTCGTCGCCGAACATCTCGATGCGGACGGCGAGCTCCTCGTAGACCGGGAAGATCTCGATGGTGTCGCCGCGCACGCGGAAGGTGCCGCGGGTGAAGGCCAGGTCGTTGCGCGTGTACTGGATGTCCACGAAACGGCGCAGCAGCTGGTCCCGGTCGATCTCCTCGCCGACCTTGAGGGGGACCATGCGGTCGACGTATTCCTGCGGGGTACCGAGGCCGTAGATGCAGGAGACCGAGGCGACCACGACGACGTCGCGCCGGGTGAGCAGCGAGTTGGTCGCGGAGTGGCGCAGGCGCTCGACCTCCTCGTTGATCGAGGAGTCCTTCTCGATGTAGGTGTCCGACTGCGGGACGTAGGCCTCGGGCTGGTAGTAGTCGTAGTACGAGACGAAGTATTCGACGGCGTTGTTCGGCAGGAGCTCGCGGAACTCGTTCGCCAGCTGGGCGGCCAGAGTCTTGTTCGGCGCCATCACCAGGGTGGGCCGCTGGAGCTTCTCGATCATCCACGCGGTGGTGGCGGACTTGCCTGTGCCGGTCGCGCCGAGCAGGACGACGTCCTTCTCACCGGCTTCGATGCGTCGGGCGAGCTCGGCGATGGCCGTCGGCTGGTCGCCGCTGGGCTGGTAGGGGCTGACGACCTCGAAGGGCGCCACCGTGCGTTCGATGCTGGAAACGGGCCGCATGGATCCACCGTACGACCCCCCACTGACAACGCGGTCCGGTCAGTGGTTCTGCGGGGTCCTGGAGCCTCGGTTTCCGGCGGTGCGGCGCGGCCGCTGCGGGGGGCGGCGGGCCGGACGCGGGACGGTGGCGTGGGCGGGGACGCCCGGTTTCTGCTCGACGGGGGCCACCGTCGGCCGCCCCATGACCATCTTCGGGTCGAAGAGCACGACGACGCCCGCGAGGAGCAGGAAGGCGAGCGGGCCGATCAGCATCGGCGCCAGCAGGGCGGCGGGCGAGTCGCCGGTGGCGGGGGCCTCTGTGCCGTGGAGGTGGACGCTGAGGGCGGCCATGCCGGTGTAGTGCATGCCGCTGACGGCGAGGCCCATGACGAGGCTCGCGCCCACGCTCCACATGAGCCCTCGGACCTGTCCGGCGGACCACAGGGCCGCCGTGGCGGCTGCCATGGCTATGACGACGGAGACGGCCACGGTGAGCGTGTTGTACTCCAGCCTGCCGTCGAGCTGTATGCCGGCCATGCCCAGGTAATGCATGGAGGCGATGCCCAGGCCGGTGATGGTGCCGCCGGTGAACAGGGCCGCTCCGCTGGCGCCTTTGTAACCGACTATGAAGATCCCTACGCCCACCATGACGATGGCGACGGCCAGGCTCGCGAAGGTCATCGCCCTGTCGTAGTGGATCGGGGTCTCCTTGACCGTGAACCCCATCATCGCGACGAAATGCATGGTCCATATGCCGGAGCCGATGGCCGCCGAGCCCAGGGCCAGCCAGCCGGGGCGCCATGACTGCGAGACGAGCATCGATCTGGTGGTGCAGCGAAGACCGAGCGCGCCGCCGAGGCAGGCCATGACGTAAGCCACCAGCGGTGTGACGAGTCCGTAGCTGAAACCGTCGATCGTGCCCTGCATACGCGACTGCCTTTCCCGCCCTCTTACGTCCCGGAACTCCGTGAAATGCGCCCCCTCCCAGGACCGCCCGAACGGTCAAGGTTGAGGCCGAGAGTAACGCCCACCGCAATGGTCGAACGATTTTCCGGCAAAGAAACACGGCCTTGCCCCAGTTGTGCCGCCGAGGTGAGCGGTCGCGGGCAACTCCATTCAATCTGTGGCCATTCTGTACTCCCCCGCCGTTGACCCACTGCTGTCACAGTTGAGCTGTTTGTGATCGTCCGATGCGAGGAGTACGCATGCACGCGCGCGCTGTGGCCGCCACGACGACCGCACTCCTGGGAACCGCGGCCCTGCTCGTGCCCGCAACCGACGCCCGGGCCGGTGCCGAGCGGCCCACGGTCATCGCCCATCGGGGGGCTTCCGCCTATGCCCCCGAGAACACGCTGGCCGCGGTCGACACGGCTGCTGAGCTGGGCATCGACTGGGTCGAGAACGACGTCCAGCGCACCAAGGACGGCGAGCTGGTCGTCCTTCACGACGACAACCTCCGAAGGACGACCGACGCGGAGGAGGTCTTCCCCGGCCGTGCGCCCTGGAAGGTGAAGGACTTCACGGCCGCCGAGATCGCGCGCCTGGACGCGGGCAGCTGGTTCGGCCCTGAGTACGCGGACGCGCGCGTGCCGACGTTGAAGCAATATGTGGACCGTGTGGAGACGCACCACCAGAAGCTGCTCCTGGAGATCAAGAACCCCGAGCTGTACCCGGGCATCGAGTCGGAGACCCTGAAGGTCCTGGCGAACGAGGGGTGGCTCGACGGGCCCCATCTTGCGGACCGGCTGATCGTGCAGAGCTTCCGCGCCGACACCGTCCGGACCGTCCATGAGCTGAAGCCGGCCGTGAAGACCGGCCTCCTGGGTACGCCGGCCGTGGCGGACCTGGACCGGTACGCGGTCTTCGCCGACCAGATCAACACCTCGTACGCCTCCATCTCCCTGGGCTACGTCGCCGCGGTCCACGCGGTCGAGGGACCGCACGGCAGGCCGCTGGAGGTCTTCGCCTGGACCGTGAACGACGTGAACACCGCCCGGCTGGTCGCCGGGTACGGCGTCGACGGGATCATCACGAACACGCCCGACGTGGTGCGCGACGCCCTGCCCGCCGAGTGAGGCCGTACCGAGCCCGATGACGGGGCCGTTGTCAGTGGCGGTCCGTACGGTGGGCGCATGGACAGCCATGGGCAGTACGAGCAGCAGGTCGTGTGGACCGTCGTCGGTACCGACATCGGTCCGCTGATGCTGGCCGCCACCCGCGACGGCCTGGTCAGCGTCGTGTTCCACGCCACGCGGAAGGTGTGCGAGCAGATGCTCGACCGACTGGCGTCGCGGCTGGGCACCGAGCCTGTCGAGGCACCCGACTCGCCGCTGCTGGCCGAGGCGATACGTCAGGTCAAGGAGTACTTCGCCGGTGCCCGGCATGATTTCGAGCTGCCGCTGGACTGGTCGCTGATCTCCGGGTTCAACCGGCAGGTGCTGCGCGAGCTGGCCTCCGGCGTCCCGTTCGGCACGGTCGTGGGGTACGGCGACCTGGCCGGGCGGGTCGGGCAGCCGGGTGCGGCCCAGGCCGTCGGCATGGCGATGGGTGCCAATCCGCTGCCGGTCGTCGTGCCCTGTCACCGGGTCGTGGAGAGCGACGGCGGCATCGGCGGGTTCGGGGGCGGTCTGGAGACCAAGCGGAAGCTGCTGGCGCTGGAGGGGGTACTGCCGGAGCCCCTGTTCTGAGGGCTTTCCGCATCTTCACGGGGATGGGCAGGCGAGAGAAGAGGGGGGAGACTGCGCCTGTGACGACACCTTTCACCCACATGTACACGGCCGGTCCGGTGTGCAGTCGCCCTCCGGCCGGGCGGGGACGTACGCCTGGAAATCCGTCGTGACCGCCCTCGATCGGCAGGGCGCCGTGCCAGTCTCGGCCGAGCGGCTGCCGGCCCTGCGGCGCCGTATCTCGGCCGTGCTGATCACGACGCAGATCCTGGGCGGGCTGGGCGTCGCCACCGGCATCGCGCTCGCGTCCGTGCTGGCCAAGGACGTGAGCGGCACCGAGTCGCTGTCCGGGCTCGCGCCCACCGCCACCGTCGCCGGCACAGCGGTGCTGTCGATGCCGCTGGCCGCGCTGATGACCGCGCGGGGGCGCCGTCCTGGGCTCGTCCTGGCCTATATCATCGGCGCTGTGGGCGCCGCGGTCACCGTGGTCGCGGCTCACCTGGGGAGCTTTCCGCTGCTGCTGGCCGGGATGGCGGCGTTCGGAGCGGCGTCGTCGGCGAATCTCCAGGCACGGTTCGCGGCCGCGGATCTCGCCGAGCCGGAGCGGCGGGCCCAGGCCATCTCCCTCGTCGTGTGGGCGACCACCATCGGCGCGGTGCTCGGCCCGAACATCGCCGCGCCCGCCGGTCGCAGCGTCACCGGTCTCGGGATTCCGGCGACGGCGGGCCCGTTCCTGTGGGCGGCCGGGATCTTCCTGATATCCGCGGTCGTGGTCGCCGTACTGCTGCGGCCGGATCCGCTGCTGACGGCGCGTGCGCTCGCGCCGGCCGAGGAGCAGTCACCGGCGGCCCGTTCGCTGCGCGCCGGGATGACGGCCGTGGCGGCGTCGCCGCGGGCGCGGCTCGCGGTGGTGACGGTCGCCGTGGCCCACACGGCGATGGTCTCGGTGATGTCGATGACCCCGGTCGACCTGGCGCACCATGGCGCGGGCATCGACCTGATCGGGCTGGTCATCAGCGTGCACATCGCGGGCATGTACGCGTTCGCGCCGCTGATGGGACGGCTGACGGACCGGCTGGGGCGGCTGTCCGGGATCGGGCTCGCCGTGGGGCTGCTGGCGTGCGCGGTGTTCCTCGCCGGGACGGCCGGCGGCAGCCATGGACAGACGGCCGGCGGCCTGTTCGTGCTGGGGCTCGGCTGGTCGGCGGCGCTCGTCTCCGGTTCCGCGCTGCTCACGGACTCCGTGCCGCAGCCCGCGCGGGCCGCCGCGCAGGGCCTGTCCGACCTCGTCATGAACGCGTCCGCCGGCATCGGCGGGGCGGCCGCGGGCCTCGTGGTGGCCCGCGCGAGCTACGGCTGGCTGAACCTCGCCGCCGCGTGTCTGCTGCTCCCGTTGGCGGCGCTGGCGCTGCTCACACGGCGGGGGCGGGCGCAGGGCGTTCCGGTCGGCGACTGACGCCTACGTGCTGAATCCCCACGGGGCGCTGGCCGGCGTACAGCCGGTCTGACGTCTCTCGACAGTGACGACGGGAGGGGGCCACGCGCGCGTGGCCCCCTTTCGCGGCAGGTCAGTCGTAGTGCCGGGCCTCCAAGACGTTGCCGTCGGGGTCGCGGAAGTAGAAGCTGCGCCGGGCGTTGCCGCGTGCTCCGAAGGAGTCGTGGGAGATGTCCGACACGGGGGCGCCGCGCTCCTCCAGGCGGGCCCGAAGGGCGTCGAAGTCCTGGCCGGGCAGGGCCAGGCAGACGTGGTTGACCGGGTGGCCGGCGCTGTCGGCGGCGCCGGGCAGCATCTTCATGCGTTCCGCCATGGTGAGCGGCATGAGGTCGATGATCGACTCCTCGTTGAGGCGCACGGAGGGGAACGAGACCGTCCCCTCCGAGAACTCGGTGAGCCTGACCGGCTCCAGGCCGACCGCCTTCTCGTAGAAGTCGGCCGAAGCCACCGGGTCGTTCACCCAGAGGACGACGTGGTCGAGACGTGTGGTGTTGTCCGTCATGCAGCCAAGGCTGGTGTCGTCTCCCACAGGCCGCAAGGGTTTGACGCGCCGCGTCGCCCGCCAGAGATGAGGGAGGACGACTGACAGGAGGCAGGCGCGTGGTGCTGGTGGTGTCCGAAGAAGTGCGGGAGGCGATCGACGCGCGTCGACCCGTGGTGGCCCTGGAGTCCACGATCATCGCGCACGGGCTGCCGCGCCCGCGCAATCTCCAGGTGGCGCTGGAACTGGAGGAAACGGTACGGCGGGAGGGTGCCGTACCGGCGACGATCGCCGTGCTGGACGGGCGGCCCCATGTCGGCTTGGACAAACAGCAGCTGGAGCGGGTCGCGAACGAGGCCGGGGTCCGCAAGCTGGGGCACCGGGATCTGCCGCTCGCGGTGGCCTCCGGGGCGAGCGGGGCGACCACGGTGTCCGCGACGGCTCTGCTGGCGGCACTCGCGGGCGTACGGGTGTTCGCGACGGGTGGGCTCGGCGGTGTGCACCGGGAGTGGACGGTGACGCAGGACGAGTCGGCCGACCTGGGGCTGCTCGCGCGTACGCGGATCACGGTGGTGTGCGCCGGGGTGAAGTCGATTCTGGACGTCCCGGCGACCCTGCAACGGCTGGAGACGCTGGGCGTCGCGGTGGCCGGCTACCGCACCGAGCACTTCCCCGGCTTCTACCTCTCCGACTCGGGGCAGCCCGTGGACTGGACGCTCGGCTCACCGGAGGAGGTGGCCGAGGTGATGCGCGCTCAGGATGCCCTCGACGGGCCGGAGTCGGCGCTGATCGTCGCCAACCCGGTGCCGGAGGACGAGCAGTTGGATCCCGAGCTGCACGCGCGTGTGCTCGCCGACGCGCTGCACGCGTGCGAGGAGGAGGGCGTCACCGGTCAGACCGTCACGCCGTTCCTGCTGGACTACCTCGTCCGGCACACGGACGGTGCCTCGCTGAGCGCCAATCTCGCGGCGGTGCGTGGGAACGTACGGCTGGCGGGGCGGATCGCGGCGGCCTGGGTCGGGGCGTGACCGCGACCGGGACCGGGACCGGGTCCGGGGGTTCGCGGGGCGAGCCGTTCGGGGCCCTCGACGGCGCGCTGCTCGTCGTCGGGGATGTGGTGACGGACGTCATCGCCCGGCACCGGGGCCCGCTCGCCTCGGGGACGGACACGGCCGCGGCCGTCCGGACGCTGCCGGGCGGTGCGGGCGCCAATGTGGCCTGCTGGGCGGCGTATCAGGGCTGCGACGAAGTGCGGTTGCTGGGCCGGGTGGGCGCGGAGGCCGTCGAGTGGCACGAGCGTGAGCTGATCGCGAGCGGGGTGCGGCCCCGCCTCGTGGTCGATCCGCAGGCGCCGACCGGGACGGTGATCTGCCTGGTCGACACCGGCGCGGCGGCCGAGCGGACGTTCCTCACCGACAGCGGTGCGTCGCTGCGGCTGGATCCGGGCGACTGGTCGGACGCGCTCCTCGACGGTGTCGTATGGCTGCACCTGTCGGGCTACCTGCTGTTTTCCGAGCAGGGACGGGCGCTGGTGCCGGTAACTCTCGCTTCCGCACGCGCGCGTGGCGTGCCGGTCAGCCTGGATCCGGCGTCGGCCGGATTCCTCGTGGAGCTGGGTGTCGACCGCTTCCTGGCGTTGGCCGAGGGTGTGGACGTCCTGCTGCCGAGCCGGGACGAGGCGTGCCTGCTCACGGGGTTGCCGGATGCGCAGGACGCGGCGGCCAAGTTGAGTCGGCAGGTGCCGCTCGTGGTCGCGAAGCAGGGCGCGGACGGCGCACTGGTGGCCCGGTCCGGCGCTGTGAGCGCCCGCGTCCCCGCCGTACCGGCGACACCGACGGACACGACCGGGGCGGGAGACGCCTTCACCGGTGCCTTCCTCGCCGCCCTGCTGTCCGGCGTCGGGGCGGAGGCGGCGGCCCGGGAGGGGTGCCGGGCGGGGGCGCGAGCGGTGGAGCGGGTCGGGGGGAGGCCGCCGAAACCGGCGTGACGGTCATGAAGGACCTCGCGCCGCGACGGTTATGCCTTGCGTCCCCACGCCGAGATCAGCGGAGCCGTGGCCAGGTCCATGGTGCCGGAGGCGACGTTCGCGAGGTGACGGTCGATGTCCTGGTCCGTGGCGATGCCTTCGGTGACGAGCTGGTCGCGGATCTGCCGGATCGTGGCGGACTCCAGGGCGGCACAGGCGGGCGAGGTGACCGGGAAGTACGCGTCGGCCGTCACCTGGCGCAGTCCGGCCTCGCGGAGCAGCCTCGGGAGCCTGCGGCCGTAGGAGAGGTCGGCGCCGCGGTCGGCGAGGAGCTTGCGGAAGCCGTGGCGCAGCCGGTTGGCCAGCTGCTGCTCGGGACCGTGCTCGTCGGGGCAGATGAGGGGCTGGAGGGCGGGGTCGGCGTCCTCGACCAGGAGCCGGCCGCCGGGACGCAGGGACTCGATCATCGAGCGCAACGCCCGTTCCCGGTCCGGCACATGGACGAGGACGAGCCGGGCGTGCACGAGATCGAAGTCCTCCCCCGGCGGTTCGTCGGCGCTCACGTCGTGGACGCGGACCACCACCGGCGGCCGGACGGCGGAGGCGAGCTGCGAGGTGTCGATGTCGGTCGCGACGACCCGTCCGGTCGGGCCGACCTTCTTGGCCATCCAGGACGCGACGGACCCGCCGCCGGCGCCGACCTCCCAGCAGCGCCAGCCGGGTCCGATGCCGAATCCTTCGAGGTGCCGGAAGGTCGTGGGGTCGAAGAGGGTGGCGAAGGCGTCGAAACGCTCGCCCGCCTCGGTCTGCCGATTGTCGAGGAGATATCCGTCGTTTCGCGTCATGGCGCGATCATCCCAGTTGCCCGGCTCGCGAGGAGGGGGCGACGCGGCGCCTACGACGAGATGGCGGACGCCCGGTCGCGCGACGGGCAGGCACCGGTTCGGGCAGGTGGCTGGGGCGAACGGGGCAGATGCCGCGCCCGGCGCGGCAGATGAGTGCGTCCGGAACGGCAGATGAGTGCGTCCGGCATGGCGGATGAAATGCGTCCGGCACAGCAGACGAAAGCGCCCCGGACGGCAGACGAGGACGCCCCGGACCGCAGACGAACGAGTCCGGCACGACAGACGAAAGCGCCTCGCACGGCAGACCAACGCGTCCGGCACGACAGACGAAAGCGCCCCGCACGGCAGACCAACGCGTCCGGCACGACAGACGAAAGCGCCCCGCACCGCAGACCAACGCGCCCGGCACGACAGACCACACATCCGGCATGACCTGCATCCGACCGGGAAGACGTTGCGTCTAGCCGGGTGGGACTGGTTGTCCACAGGGGGGAACAAGGCGGAATCCGCTGTTCCCACAGGCTTACCCGTCCCTCACCACCGGCTGGCAAACTGGCAGGCCAAGGCGCAGGGATGCGGCGCGAGCGGTCCACGCAAGGAGATCCAGATGTCCATGGCAGGGAATCTGCGGAAGGTCACCGGCCTCAGCAAGGTCGGCGGCCTGCGCAAGGTGGCACGGCTGGGTCGACGTCGTCCCCGCGTCGACCTCAGTCACCCCGCCAGGTCCCCGCTGGGCTCCTCGGTGGTCAACTGCGTGACGTACCGGGACGGCGTGCGGGTCCCGGAGAGCGGTGATCTGGTCGACGTCGTGCAGCGGGTGCGCAAGCGCGGTGGCGGTTTCGTCTGGCTCGGCCTCCACGAGCCCACGGACCAGGAGTTCGCGGGCATCGCCGAGCTGTTCGACCTGCACCCGCTGGCGGTCGAGGACGCGGTCGAGGCGCATCAGCGGCCGAAGCTGGAGCGGTACGACGAGACGCTGTTCGCCGTGTTCAAGACGGTCTGCTACGTCGAGCACGAGAAGCTCACGGCGACGAGCGAGGTCGTCAACACGGGCGAGATCATGGTGTTCGTCGGCAAGGACTTCGTGATCACCGTGCGCCACGGGCGGCACGGCTCACTGGGCCCGCTGCGCGAGGAGTTGGAGTCGAGCCCCGAGCAGCTCTCCAAGGGACCGGCTGCGGTGCTGCACGCCGTCGCGGACCACGTGGTGGACGAGTATCTGAACGTCACCGACGCGGTGCAGGAGGACATCGACGAGGTGGAGACGGACGTGTTCGCGGAGAACGGAGCGCGTGCGGACCCCGGGCGGATCTACCAGCTGAAGCGGGAACTGCTGGAGCTGAAGCGGGCCGTGGTCCCGCTGAGCCGCCCGCTGGAGGAGCTGGCCACAGCACCGATCAGGGTCGTCGAGCCGGAGATACAGGCCTACTTCCGCGATGTCTCCGACCATCTGCTGCGGGCCAAGGAGCAGATAGCGGCCTTCGACGAGTTGTTGAACTCGATCCTGCAGGCGCACCTGGCGCAGGTCACCGTGGCGCAGAACGAGGACATGCGGAAGATCACGGCGTGGGCCGCGATCATCGCCATCCCCACCATGGTGTGCGGTGTCTACGGCATGAACTTCGACTACATGCCGGAGCTGCGCTGGACGTTCGGCTACCCGCTGGTCCTCGGCGTGATATCCGTCGCCTGTGTGCTGCTGTACCGCGGGTTCCGGCGCAACGGGTGGCTCTGACGAGCGGCGGCTGAAGGCCGGCGGCCGACTCCGTCCAGTCCCCCGGTACCCGTTCTCGTTCCCGTTCTCGTCCGGCACGGCCGGCCGGACGAGAACAGGACGCGAGTGACGGTTCACCAGCCCAGGGTCAGTGCGTCGTCGGCGTCGCGCCCATGGCGTAGACGCTCTCGGCCCAGTGGCCGATCTGGTCCTCCGAAAGGCTCCGGGCCAGATCTGCCTCGCTGATCATGCCGACCAGGCGCTTGTTCTCGATGACGGGAAGCCGGCGGATCCGGTGCTCCGTCATCTCGCGGAGCACATCGCTGATGTCGGCGCTCGCGTCGATCCAGCGCGGGGTGCCCTGGGCCATCTCGCCGGCGGTGACCTTGCTCGGGTCGTGGCCCATGGCCACGCAGCCGATGACGATGTCACGGTCGGTGAGAATGCCGCAGAGCCGTTCGTTCTTGTCGCTGATGGGCAGGGCTCCGACACCCAGCTCACGCATCAACTGGGCGGCGCGGTCCAGGGTCTCGTGGTCCGGGATCCACTGGGCGCCTCGGTGCATGATGTCTCCGGCAGTGGTCATCGACTACCTCCCGATGCCGGACGGCCGGCGCGGCGCGGGACGCACCGCTAGTCCCGACGCCCTTCATTCTCGCCGTGGCATCCGGCCCCTGCACCTGGAACCGAGCGGTCACGGCCAGGGGCGGCAGGCGGCGCCTCAGGCCGAGAAGCGCACGATCTTCCGCGGCACGACACGGATGATCACGCGGGTCTCGTCGTCCTTCTCGGCGGGCGGGTCGATCCCCAGGTACTTGTGCGAGAGCTCGAACGGCAGCCGCTTGGCCTCGTCCGGGACGATCTCGGCGGTGCCGCGGATCTCGACGGAGGAGTAGGGGTTGGCGAGGTCGTAGACCGAGACGCTGATACGGGGGTCGCGGCGGAGGTTGCGGACCTTCTGGCGCGCGTCGACGGAGGAGAAGAGCACTGTGTCGCCCTCGCGCTTGATCCAGACCACCGAGTTCTGAGGGCCGCCGTCGGGGCCGAGCGTGGCGACGCTGGCGAAGTTCCGTCCGTCGAGCAGGGCGCGGACGGAGTCGTCGAAGGAGATCGGATCAGTCGTGGAGGTCTGCATGAGAGCCAGCATATTTAAATGCACATGCAATAGAAGAGGTTGGCGGATCAGATCTCAACCGCTCCATGCCGGGTGCCGGGGGTCGTCGGCGCGCACCAGGACGTCGGCGGTGCCGGCCGGGTCGGTCTCCTGCTCGTAGCGCTCGAAGGCGGGGAGGGTCCAATGCTCGGCCTCAGGGGTACGGCGGCGCAGGGCGCCCGGTGAGAGGAGGACATGGACGGTCAGGTCGAAGGGGAACCAGTGGCGCAGCAGGAGGGGGCCGTGCAGCAACAGGAAGCCGCCGGGCGGGAGTTGGACGGAGGGGGTGCGGGTGGCCCGGTCGGTGACCGGGTCCCACAGGTCGGGCAGGACGCGGCCGTGGCCATCGGGTTCGAGCGGGCCGAAGACCTCGCGCCACAGGGCGCCGGTGTCGAACCAGCCGTTGTAGTAGGCCTCCACGTCCCGGTGGCCGTACTCCAGGCGGACCGAGGCCGGGCGCAGGAAGCCTTCCGTGCCGACGGCGAGCGAGGGGCGGCCGCGTATGCGCAGCGCCTCGCCGACCCGCTCGGCGAGGTCGCCCGGACGGGCCGCCGGGGCACCGTCGAAGGCGACGCGCGGCCAAGGGCTGCCGTCGGCCGGCTTCAGGTCGAGCAGCCGCTCGGCGAGCAGATCGCCGAGCCGGTCCCAAGTGATCGCTTCCAGTCGCACACGGCCCATGATGCGACAAGGGGAGGGTGGGGTGCGGTGTCGCGATCTGCCGGGAGGGGGTTCTCCTGGCACTGCAGGTGCGTTGTCGCGGCCTCCGGGGAGGGGGTTCCCCGGGGTGCCGGGCAGGCCGGGTACGGCTACCGGGCGGCGGCCCGGCACGCGGTTCCTCGCACCCACACCGCGGGGAATGAACCCCCTATGGCACCGCTCGCAACTCCCCCGCCCCGTACCGGCCTTCTCGTCATCCAGCCCCTCAAGCGGCGGCACTGCGCGGAGTGCCATGCGGGGCCGTTGCAGATGCTCGTGCTGGAGGACGGGGCGCCTCGGTGTCTGGACTGTGCTGATCTCGGGCATCTGGTGTTCCTGCCGCGCGGCGACACGGCGCTGACGCGTCGGGCCCGGGAGGAGAGTGCGCTGTCGGCGGTGGTCGTGCGGTTCAACCGGCGCAAGGGGCGTTACGAGCGGCAGGGCGTTCTCGTGGAGGAGGCGGGGCTGGCCCGCGCCGAGGAGCGGTGCCTGGCGGACGCGGAGGCCCGGCGGCGGCGCCGGATGCGGGACGCGCGGCGCCGGGCGCTGGAGGACGTGCGGTTCGCGGAGGCGTTCGCGGCGGAGATACGGCGGCTGTTCCCGGGGTGTCCGGCGGACCGTGCGCGGGAGATCGCCGCGCATGCGTCGGTACGGGGCAGTGGACGGGTGGGGCGGAGTGCTGCGGGGCGGGCGTTGTCCGAGGTGGCGGTGACGTCGGCGGTCGTGGCGTCCGTGCGGCACGTGGACACGCCGTACGACCAGTTGCTGATGAGCGGGGTGCCACGGCACGAGGCTCGGCGGCGGATCGGGGCGGTGGTGGAGACGACGTTGCGGGGATGGCGGACGGAGGTGTCCGAGGCCGGCTGACCAGGGCCGGGAAGGGAAGAGGAGGGGGTGGAGAGAGGAGAGGGGGCGGCACTGGACGCTCACGTATGTGCTCGCGCCGCTCGGCCATGGTCACTGTTCTCGTACAGGATTTCACTTGAGGTGACGGACAGGGCCGGGCAGGATTCCGGCGGGATGCGGGAGCTGACGTTGACATGATCGATGGGCCGTACTTCGTACTGATCGTGGTCGGTGTGGTCGGGACCGGCCTCGTGGCCGGAGTCTTCTGCGCCTTCTCGACCTTCGTGATGCGTGGGCTCGCCTCGCTGCCGCCCGCGCAGGGCGTGGCCGCGATGAGGGCGATCAATGTGACCGCGTTGATGCCGGCGTTCATGCTGGTGTTCATGGGCACGGCGGTGCTGTGCGCGGTGATCGCGGTGGTGACGTTCGTGCTCTGGCCGGACGAGGGGACGGTGGAGCTGCTGCTGGGCAGCGCGCTCTATCTGTTCGGCTCGTTCGGGGTGACCATGGTGGCGAACGTGCCCCGCAACGACGCGCTGCTCAAGCTGGAGCCGGGCACCCAGGAGGCGGCCGACTACTGGCCGACGTATGTACGGGAGTGGACGGCGTGGAACCACGTCCGGACGGTCGCGTCGGCCGCCGCGACGGTGTCGTACGTGCTGGGCATCAGCTGAGCGCAGAGCAGAGCCTGGCGCACAGGCCGGAGCCACGCCGGAGACCAGGGCGGACAGCACGAGAAAGCGCTGTCCGCACACTCTGCGCACGGGGCCGGTGGGACGTATCGTTGCGGGAAGAGTGCCGCCCGATGACGCACGGCTCCTGCACGTCACACGCGCACGAGGTAGACGGCCATGGCCGATCCCAAGGGCTTCATGACCACCCCCCGCCAGGACTGGCCCCGCCGGCCCGTGGAGGAGCGGGTCCGGGACTGGGACGAGGTGTACGTCCCCGGAGCGTTGCTGCCCATCATCAGCAAGCAGGCCGACCGCTGCATGGACTGCGGGATCCCGTTCTGCCACGAGGCCTGCCCACTGGGAAATCTGATCCCCGAGTGGAACGACCTGGTGTCCCGGGAGGACTGGCGGGCGGCGGCGGACCGGCTGCACGCGACCAACAACTTCCCCGAGTTCACCGGGCGGTTGTGCCCGGCGCCGTGCGAGGCGGGGTGTGTGCTGGCGATCAACCAGCCGGCCGTCACCATCAAGAACGTCGAATGTGCCATCGCCGATCGGGCGTGGGCGGAGGGGTTCGCTCCGCCTCGGCCGCCAGACCGGCTGTCGGGGCGGACGGTGGCGGTGATCGGGTCGGGGCCCACGGGGCTCGCGGCGGCGCAGCAGCTGACCCGGGCGGGGCACACGGTCGCGGTGTACGAGAAGGACGACCGGATCGGCGGGCTGATGCGGTACGGCATCCCCGAGTTCAAGATGGAGAAGCACCATCTGGAGCGGCGGATCGAGCAGATGCGGGCCGAGGGGACCAAGTTCCGTACCTCGACGGCGGTCGGGCGGGACATCGGAGCGGCCGAGCTGCGGTCGCGCTACGACGCCGTGGTGATCGCCACGGGGGCTACGGCCTGGCGTGAACTGACCGTTCCGGGGCGGGAGTTGAGCGGAATCCGGCAGGCGATGGAGTATCTGCCGCTGGCCAACCGGGTGCGCGAGGGGGATCTGGAGAGGTCCCCCATGTCGGCCGCCGGGAAGCATGTCGTCATCGTCGGCGGTGGGGACACGGGGGCGGACTGTCTGGGCACCGCGGTGCGGGACGGCGCCGCGTCCGTGACCCAGCTGGACATCTACGCCATGCCCGGCGCCGAGCGGGACGAGGACGCCGAGCCCTGGCCGACGTACCCGAAGATCTACCGTCTGTCGGCCGCCCACGAGGAGGCGCGCGAACTGGAGACGGCGCCCGCGGCGGACGCGGACGCGCGGCTGTTCGCGGCGTCCACGCTCCGCTTCACGGGCGACGCGGACGGACATGTGCGGTCCCTGCACCTGGTCGAGGTGGACGCGGGGCGCCGGCCGCTGCCGGGCACCGGGCGGACGCTGCCCGCCGACCTCGTGCTGCTGGCCCTCGGCTTCTCCGGGCCCGACCGGACGGACGGGCTGATCGACCAGCTGGGGCTGGAGATGGAGCCACGCGGGACGATCACCCGGGACGCCGGGTTCGCGACGAACGTGCCCGGGGTGTTCGCCGCGGGGGACGCCGCCCGGGGGCAGTCCCTCATCGTGTGGGCGATCGCCGAGGGGCGGGCGGTGGCGGCGGCCGTCGACCGTCATCTGACGGGGAGTTCGCGGCTGCCGGCGCCGATCTCGCCGTACGACCGTCCCATGACCGTCTGACGGGGCGGCACCGGCGTCACCGGCACCGCCGTGCGGCCTTCCTCAGCGCCGCTCGTCCGTGCCCGCCACCTTCCCCGTGGCCAGGGCCACCCTGTTCCAGGTGTTGATCGTCATGATCAGGGCGAGGACGTGGGCCAGCTCCGTGTCGTCGAAGTGGGCCGCCGCCTGGGCGTAGACCTCGTCCGGGACCCCGCCGTCGGACACCAGGGTCACCGCCTCGGTCAGCGCCAGGGCCGCCTGTTCCTTCTCGGTGAAGAAGTGGCGGGCCTCGCGCCAGACGGCGACCAGGTGCAGCCGGTCCTCGCTCTCGCCGGCCTTGCGGGCGTCGTTGGTGTGCATGTGGAGGCAGTAGGCGCACTGGTTGAGGAGCGACGCGCGGATCTGGATCATCTCCACGAGCGCCGGGTCGATGCCCTCACGGGCGGCGGCGTCGAAGCCGATGATGGCGCGGAAGACCTTCGGGGCGGACTTCGCGAAGTCCAGCCGGGTGCGGGCGGCCTCGGCCTCGCCGATGGCCCACTCGATGTCGATGCCCGTGCCGGGGCCTGTGCCGGTGTCGATCCCCGTGCCGATTCCGTTGCCGTTGCCGTTGCCGTTGCCGTTGCCGTTGCTGATCGTGTTCGTCGTCATGCGGATCAACCTACGGGCCGAAAAGACCGGCTGTAGGGTGCATTTCCATGGCAGATTCATGGGTCAATTCATGGGTCGATTCCCCGCTCGATTCCTGGGTCGACTCGGCGCAGCGGATCGGCGCCGACCTGCATCTGGACCTCTCGGCGGCGTCCGGGCCCGGCGGGCGCCGGGCCACTCTGATCCGTGCGCTGCGCGAAGCCGTGCGCAGTGGGCGGCTCGCTCCCGGAACCCGGCTGCCGCCCTACCGTTCGCTCGCCGCCGACCTCGGAGTCGCCCGCAACACCGTGGCCGACGCGTACGCGGAGCTGGTCGCCGAGGGCTGGCTCACCTCCCGGCAGGGTTCGGGGACGAAGGTGGCCGAGCGGGCCGAACCCCTGCCGCGCGCCGAGCGGGTGCCCCGTAAGACGCCGCCACGCGCGCGTGGCCCCCGGCACGACCTCCGGCAGGGCACGCCGGACGCGTCGGCGTTCCCGCGCGCTGCCTGGCTGGCCTCCTCGCGGCGGGCCCTCCAGCAGGCACCGAACGAGGCCTTCGGGCCCGGCGACCCCGCAGGGCGCGTGGAACTGCGGGAGGCGCTCACCGAGTACCTGGCACGCGCGCGTGGCGTGCGCACCGAGCCGGGCCGGATCGTCATCTGCTCCGGCTTCGCGCACGCCCTGCGGCTGCTGTTCCACCGCGACAGGGGCGGAGCCGGCGGTGTGCTGCGCGGACCGCTGGCCGTCGAGGCGTACGGGCTGGGCTTCCACCGGGAGCTGCTCGCCGCCGAGGGCGTACGGACCACCCCGCTCCCCCTCGACGACGACGGCGCCCGCGTCGACCGCCTGACCGCCCGCGAACGGGCCGTGGTGCTGACGCCGGCGCACCAGTTCCCGACCGGCGGCCCGCTGCACCCGGAGCGCCGGGCCGCCGTCGTCGACTGGGCACGCGCGCGTGGCGGCGTGATCCTGGAGGACGACTACGACGGGGAGTTCCGCTACGACCGCAAGCCCGTCGGCGCCGTCCAGGGCCTCGATCCCGAGCACGTGATCTTCATCGGCTCGGTCAGCAAGAGCCTCTCCCCCGCGGTGCGGCTCGGGTGGATGGTGCTGCCGGAGCGGTACGTCGGCGATGTGCTCGCGGCCAAGGGCGAGCGGGAGGGGTGGGCGAGCGTCCTCGATCAGCTGAGCCTCGCCGACTTCATCGTCTCCGGGTCCTACGACCGTCACGTACGGCGCATGCGGCAGCGCTACCGAAGCCGCCGCGACCGCCTGGTGGCCGCGCTGGCCGTGCACGCGCCGCACATCGACGTCACGGGGGTCGCCGCCGGACTCCACGCGGTGCTGCGGCTGCCGCCCGGCACCGAGCGGTCCACGGTCAAGGCGGCCACCTGGCAGGGCGTCGCCCTGGACGGACTCGCCGAGTTCCGGCACCCGGCGGCGACGGAGCCCGGCATGCCGGTCCGCGACGGCGTCGTCGTCGGGTACGCCACGCCCCCGGAGCACGCGTACGGGGCAGCGCTGGAGGCCCTGTGCGCTGTGCTGCCGCCGGACGGCGGGTGAGCCGCACGGCGGGGTGAGCCGCACGGCGGGGTGAGCCGCACGGCGGGGTGAGCCGCACGGCGGAACACCGCTGCGGGGGAAGCCCTCCGGCACCCGGATCCTGCCCGCGGAGGACTCGCCCCGCGCCGCATCCTGCCCGCGAACGAGCCGGAGCTGCCGCAGCTGGATGAATCGCCCGATCCCGGCATACTGCCGCGCTCGGATTTGTTCTCCTATCTGTCCGAAAAGTGACTTCTGGGCTACATGCAGCCGAACAGGAGTGGGATCATCGGAGCAGGAGGCGTGCTGTAGTCGCACCCGACCGGGCCGGTAGCGGCTCGCCCCCATCCTTCGTTCCGTCGTCAGGCGCAGGGCCACCCCGGCGCGTCCCCCCTGTTGACGGTCGGTCCTGGAGGGTGTGCGATGACGACGCTCTATGAACGTCATGGAGAAGGTGCCCGCGACAGGGAAGAGCACCGGGGCGACGTCGCCCTCGGCCGCGTCGAGGTGCACGGCCCGACCGTGGTCCCCCTGAACCAGCGCGGCAGCGCGCTTCCCCGGCTCATGGGGTCCAAGGCCGCGAACCTCGCCCGCGCGGCCGGCGCCGGACTGCCCGTACTCCCCGGATTCGTGATCCCGCACGGCGGCAGCGGCGACATGATCGCTCTGCGACGCGCCTGGGACGAGCTCTCCGACGGCGGCACTCTCCCCCTCGTCGTACGGTCCTCCTCGCCCCAGGAGGACACCGAGGAGTCGTCGCTCGCGGGCCAGTTCGCCTCGGTGCTGGACGTGCGCGGATGGCGGGACTTTCTTACGGCCGTGCAGACCGTGCTCGACTCGGCGCACCGGCCCGACGGCTCCACGGCACCGATGGCGGTCCTGGTCCAGCCCATGCTGTCCGCCGAGGTCGGCGGGGTGATGTTCGGTGCCGACCCGGTGGCGGGGCGGGCCGACCGGATGCTGGTCAGCGCGGTGCGCGGCGGGCCGGACAGCCTGGTCGGCGGAACGCGGACCGGCACCAGCTACTGGCTGAGCGGACACGGACGACTGCTGCGGACGGAGTCCGCCGAGGACGGCCTGACCGAGGCTGCGGCCGCGGCAGACTCGCCCCTCACGCGCGCCGAGCTGTTCCGCCTGGCGCGGCTGGCGCGCCGGGTGCGCCGGGTCTTCGGCGGGCCGCAGGACGTCGAGTTCGGGTTCGACGCGGACGGGCGGCTGTGGCTGTTCCAGAGCCGGCCGATCACCGCGATGGCGGCCCGGCCGGCGCGCGGCGCACGGCTGCTGGGTCCCGGACCGGTGGCGGAGACGCTGCCCGGGCAGCTCGCGCCGCTGGAGGAGGACCTCTGGGTGGCGCCGATGGCCCGCGGACTCGCCGCCGCGCTCGACATCGGCGGCACGGCACCACGCCGGCTGCTCAGGTCGGTGCCGCTGGTCAGGACCGTCGACGGACGCGCGGCGGCCGACCTGCGCCTCCTCGGCACCGTGCCACCACGGCACCGCTGGCTCGCGCTGCTCAACCCCGCACCGGGAGCGCGCCGGCTCACCGCCGCGTGGCGGGTGGGGCGCCTGGCCTCCTCGCTGCCGGGACTGGCCACGGACCTCACCGCCGACGTCGACCGCCGTCTCGCCGAGATCCCGGCGCCCGGCGCGCTCTCCGGCTCGGCCATCGCCGCGGAGCTCCGCTGGACCCGCCGGGTCCTGGTCTCGCTGCACGCCCAGGAGGCCCTCGCGGGCGCCCTCCTCCGCGAACCGCCCAAGAGCCGCACGGCGGCCGGCACCGCCCTGACCGCCCTCGCGGACGCCCGCGCCCGGGGCGTCCCGGACGACGAGGTGGTCGCCGCCGACCCGGTCGTCCTGGCCCTCACGGCCCCGAGCCTGGGAGGCCGGGGGCGACTGCCGCAAGCGGCGCTGCCGCCCGGGGATGGAACGACCGGCACCGGGGCGACCGCGACCCTGTCCATCTACGCAAACGCGCTCGCCCCCACCCCTCACATCACTCCCACCACCCCCACCACCCAGACCACCCAGACCACCCAGACCAATAGGACCCCACAGACACCACTCCCCGTCACCTCGCTCCCGCCCCGCGAAGCCCTCCGCCTCCGGGTCCGCTGGGTGCAGGAACTGCAGGTACGGCTCGTCCGCGAGGCGTCGCGCCGGCTGGGGATCGGCATCGAGCGCGTGAGCCTGTTGCGCTGGGCGGAGCTGGCCGACGTACTGGACGGCGGCCCCCTGCCCGCCGGCCTGCACGAGCGCGTGCCGCGGCCCGCCTCGCCCCCGCTCCCGGACGAGTTCCGGCTCGCGGACGGCCAGGTGGTCGTCGCCGGGCGCGGGGCCCGCCGGTCCGGTGGCGTCCAGGGCGTGTCCGCGGGGCGTGCCGTCGGGACCGTGTGGGACGGGACGGGGCAGCGGCCGGCGGACGCCGTGCTGGTCGTGCGCAGCCTGGACCCCGCGCTGGCCCCGCTGCTGCCCGGCCTCACCGGTCTGGTCGCGCAGACCGGCAGCCCGTTGTCGCATCTGGCCGTCCTGGCGCGGGAGTTCGGGATCCCCGCAGTGGTCGGCGCCGTGGACGCCGTGCGCCGCTTCCCGCCCGGCGCGCGGCTGACGGTCGACGGGACCGCCGGTGACGTACGACTGGGGGGCGTGCCATGAGGAAGATCGCGTACGTCTTCGGACTGCTCGCGGCGACGGGCGCGGGCACCTACCTGATCGTCTATCTGTACCGGTGGCAGTGGCAGCGGGCCCTGATCTGCGGGGTGTTGCTGCTGGTCATCGAGGTGATGCTGCTCGGCCTGGTGATGCTGGGACGGCTGAGCCGGATCGAGGAGCGGCTGCGCGACACCGACCGGCGGCAGCGGGAGCTCGACGCCCGCCACGAGGACGTGCTGACGCGGCTGCGCGAGCCGGCGATGGCGCGGGAGGAGACGCGGTTCCGCTGGCTGGAGGACCCGGCGGACCGGTCGTACGTGTTCGTGCCGGTGCTGATGATCGCCGGGGTGGTGCTGTCCGGGCTCGCCTGGGTGGTGCAGAAGGTCGCGTCGGCCACGGCCGGACCCGCCGAGCAACGCCTGGCCGGGCGGCTGTCCGTCCTTGCCGCCCCCGATCCGGCCGCTCCCGGCGATCTGGAGGACCTGCCGGCCCCGGGCGCGGGTTCCGGCCGCCGTACCGCACGCGTGACCACCGCCACCGTGCTGTCCGTCGCCCTGGTCGCCGCGCTGGTCGTGGCCCTCGCCGACCTCACCCAGACCCGGCCGGAGGAGGCCAACGAGCACCAGGCGACCTCGGTGCTGGTCCAGGTCGACCTGCGGGGCCCGGACGTGTCACCGAGCCGCAAGGCCCTGGCCGCGCAGCAGATCTGGGAGGGCTGCCGCGACTCCACGTCCACCCCGCTGCGGCACGCCCCCCTCGGTGACCTCGGGAACGGCATGTTCGCCGGGGTCGTACGGCCCGCGCTGACCGACCACAACCTCATGCGGCTGCGCGGTTGCCTGGAGGACGCGACCCTGGAGCGCGCCCACCTCACGGTCGTCGCCGTCAATGACATGGAGTCGGGCGACGACTCACGGTGACCGGTCGGGCAAGTGAGACCTATTACACAAAATCGGACTTATAACCCATTGATCGCCATACCCGGGGTACTCTTCCTAGGCGCCCACCGTCCCCTAGTCCCCCGGGTCGCCCATGGCTGTCCTCTCCGCTACTCTGCCTCGCCCTGCCCTCCGCAAGCGCCCACTGCCCCAGCGCGCCCTGCGAGTCCTCGTCGGCATCGTGATCGGCTACTTCGTCCTGTGGGCAGTAGGCGCAGGCGGCATTCTGGGCCTGTCGATGCTGACCCGCGCGGAGACCCCGGCACCCGCCGGGACGCGCGCCGTCCAGGGCGTGAACCACTTCCAGCCCGTGGACTCCGAAGGCCGCCTGTGGCGTGGCTCCGCCCCCTCCCCGGCCGGTTACCGGGCGCTGGCGGGCATGGGCATCACCACCGTCGTCGACCTGCGTGCCGAGGACATGAGCTCGGCCCAGCTGGCGGAACCGGGCGAGGCCGGTCTGAACGTCGTACGCCTGCCGATCCGTGACGGCCAGACGCCGGCGCCGAAGCAGGTGCAGCGCTTCCTCGACGTCGTCTCCTCGGCGTCCGGCCCGGTGTTCGTGCACTGCGGCGCGGGTGTCGGCCGGACGGGCGCGATGGTCGCCGCGTACCTCGTGAACACCGGTGAGGAGTCACCGTCGCAGGCGGTCCGACGCAACCTCGCGGTCGGCCCGCCCTCGATCGAGCAGATCTACTACGGGCTGAACGTCAGCCCGGCCAAGGCGGAGCAGCCGCCGCTGCCGGTGCTGGTCGTCAGCCGCCTGGTGGACGCCCCGCGGCGCATCATGTCGTACTTCTGAGGCGCCCCAAGCCCCCAGGCCGCAGGCCCCCGGCCCCCGGCCCCCGGGTCCCGGGTCCCAAGCCCCTCGCGGGCAGGCCGTGACGCTACGGCTTGCGCCCCACCGCCCCGTATCCGGGGATGACCCCGTCATCCTGTCCGGGTACGGGGTCTCCCAGGTCGGGGTGCCACTGGTGCGGCACCTCGACGCCCGGCGGGACGAGTTCGAGGCCGTCGAAGAAGCGCCTGAACTCCTCGCGGGAGCGCAGGGCCAGCGTGACGCCCGCAGCCTTGAGCTTCTCGACCGCCGCCCGGGACTCCTCGGGGGTGAAGTCGGCGGTCGCGTGGGTCACCACCAGATAGCTGCCCGAGGGCAGTTCCGACAGCAGCCGGCGGACGAGGTCGTGCGCGCCGTCCTCGTCGGGCACGAAGTGCAGCAGCGCGACCAGCGAGAGGGCCACCGGCCGGCTGAAGTCCAGGATCTTGCGGGCACCTTCGAGAATCGCGTCGGGATCGCGCACGTCGGCCTGGAGGTACTCGGTGGCGCCCTCTTCCGTGCCGCGCAGCAGGGCCGCCGCGTGGGCCAGCACGATGGGGTCGTTGTCGCAGTAGACGACGCGGGCGTCGGGGGCGATCCGCTGGGCGACCTGGTGGAGGTTCGGCTCGGTCGGGATGCCGGTGCCGATGTCGAGGAACTGACGTACGCCCTGCCGGGCGAGCCAGCGGGTGGAGCGGTGCATGAACGCCCGGTTGACCCGCGCCATCACCGGCACGCGCGGGTCGAGGACGAGCATCTGCTTCCCCATGGCCTCGTCGACGGGATAGTTGTCCTTCCCGCCGAGGTACCAGTCGTACATGCGCGCCGGATGCGGCTTGCTGGTGTCGATCTCGGTCATGAGGCTCTCCGTAAGACGCAAGGAATTATCAACTAAGCACCAAATCAAGGATGTTGTACGAGAGAGACAGGCAACTGACTCAGGACGGCAGGCAACTGGCTCAGGACAGCGGGCAACTGGCTCAGGACAGCAGGAAGTCCGCCTCCCCCGCCTTGGCACCTTCGATGAACGCCGTCATCTCGTCCGCGGTGTAGATCAGCGCCGGCCCGTCGGGGTCCGTCGACTGGCGCACGGCGATCCGGCCGTCGGCGAGCTTCATCGCCTCCAGACAGTTGCCGCCGTTGCCGCCGCTCCAGGGCTTGTGCCACCCCTCACTGCCCAAGTCCCGCGCGGGCATGCCGTTGTAGACGCGTATGCGCGGCTTGATGCGATCCATTCACAGCTCCTTGCGGAGATCCCGCAGGATCTCCTTCGTGCGATGTGCCGTAGCGGCCTGCGCCGCCATGCGGTCCATGACCTCGAGATGGGCGGCCACCTCGGCGCGCGCGTCGAGGTAGACGGCGCCGGTCAGGTACTCGCTGTAGACCATGTCCGGCAGTTCTGACATGGCAAATCGGAACAGCACGAAGGGCCCGTACGTGCCGGGGTGCGGCCCGTTCGCGAACGGGGCCACCTGCAGCGTCACGTTGGGCAGCTTCGTGGCCTCGAGCAGTCTGTCGACCTGGGCACGCATCACCTCCGGGCCGCCCACCGGGCGGCGCAGCACGGTCTCGTCCATCACGACCCACAGCCGGGGCGCGTCCTCACGAGTGAGCAGTTGCTGGCGTTGCATGCGCAGGGCGACATGGCGCTCGATGTCGTCGGGGCTGGTCTGGCCGATGGCGCCCGACTTCAGCACTCCGCGCGCGTAGTCCTCGGTCTGGAGCAGACCGGGCACGAAGTGGGGTTCGTACGACCTGATGAGGGCGGCGGCGCCCTCCAGGCTGACGTACATGGAGAACCAGCCGGGCAGGATGTCGTGGAACCGCTGCCACCAGCCGGGCTTGTTGGCGTCCTCGGCCAGCTGGACGAACCCTTCGGCCTCCTCGTCGGAGACGCCGTAGGCCTTCAGGAGCAGCTGGAGGTACGGGATCTTGAGCGCGACCTCGGCCATCTCCATACGGCGGACCGTGGCGGGGGCGACGCGCAGGACGCGGGCGGCCTCCTCGCGCTTGAGCCCGGCGCGTTCTCGCAGGTCCAGCAGGCGCCGACCCAGGACGACCTGGCCGACCGTCGGCGCGGACCGCGGTTCGCTCACGCTCCACCTCCACGAATGAACACCCACACACCCATACAGACCGCCTGAATAGTGACAGACGGCCCTACCCCACCCCGGCGGGCCAACCGAACGCCGACAGGCCGACGGCGCCATTCGAAGACCCATTCGAAGGCGGGAGTGGACCTTCGGTGATCCCAATTGGCGCCGTTCCACATGCTGTTGCGAGCAGTGTGCCACGGCCTTCCAGAGAGTCACACAGCACTCTGCATTTTTCAGAGTGACTCTTGCCAAGTGTTCACGGCGGGGCGATAGTGGCAAGCGTGATTCCGTCCCCGCCCTTAGGAACAGACGCCACCACAGCCCCCCACGGCCTCGGTGCGAGCACGGGAGTCGGCCCCCAGCGGGGCGCTGGCACCGAACGTCGCTTCCGTTTCGAACTGGCCGCTCATCCGGGTTCTCCCGCGCAGGCCAGACGTCTGACCCGGGCGCGGTTGAACGGGTGGGCGGTGTGCGAGGACACCTGCGACACGGCGGCACTGGTCGTGTCCGAGCTGGTCACCAACGCGATCGTGCACACCGCGAGCGAGCACATAGTGTGCGAGCTGCACGACGGCGCCGATCTGGTGCGCATAGCCGTGCGTGACGAGGGGTGCGCTCCCGGCGAGCCCCATCAGTCGCCCGCGCGTCCCGAGGAGGAGCACGGCAGGGGGCTCCTCCTCATCGACGCGATGTGCCACGCCTGGGGCGCCCAGGAGCACGGCTCCGGACTGGTGGTCTGGGCCGATCTGCCGCGCCGGACCGGCTTCCCGGACCTTCCCGGCATCGACACGGTTCCGTACAACGATCTCGGCTGGGGCTCTCGGCCCAAGCCGGGCCCGCCCGGCGCTCCGGGCGACGAGGACGAAGCACAGGCCCGGCACGACGGGGGAACGGGATCCGCATGGCTGTGAGCGGCGCGTCCGGCGGCGGTCAGGTGCTGAGCCTGGACACGCTGGTCCGCCTCCGCCGCGGCATGCGCACATCCGCCGCCCCGCGCCGCCTGCCCGTTCCGGAGGGGATGACAGCGCCCCTGGGCTGCGACGCGGTGGCGGTTCCCGCCCGCCTCGGTCCCCTGATCCTGCCGCGGCTGCCGCGCGTGGGCTGCGTGTACGCCGACGACACGCACTGGTGGTGGATCGTCCCCTCCGACTCCGACTACGCGCTGGAGTGGCCGGCGCCCGCGCGGTATCTGACGGGGGCGGTAGTCACGGACGTCCCGCGACTGATCCACCGGCCGGCGGGGACGGTGCCGTACACCCCGCCGATTCCGCTGTATCTGACGCTGTGCCGGGTCACGGGGACCACGCCCACCTGGTCGCGCCAGATCAGCGCGTGAAACTCCGCCGGGCGAGCTGAGCGCACGCGTACGCCCGCGCGCGCCTGCCACCCGTACTCGCGCCCTCCCCCCGATGCCCCCGGCCCGCCATAGTGGCCCTCCGTCACAAGGCGGCCTCGGGGGAGGACAAGGGTGGGGAAGAAACGCGGTGCCGGTGAGGCGCGGGTGTCGGAGTCCGAGCGGCTGCTGTTCGGGGGGCCTCTGCGGTACGACATGGGGTGGAACCAGCACCGGGACGCCTTTATGGAGCTGAGCTTCCGGGCCATGGTGACGCGGTTGCCGTCGCTGCTGGGGTCGAGCTTCCGGCTCGCCTGGCAGGCCGACCGTCGGGCCGCGCGGACCGTGCTGGTGGCCGAGGTGGGGCGTGGGCTGGCGCAGGCGGTCGCGCTGCTCGCCGTGAACAGTGTGCTGGGGCGGCTGATCGAGGGCGGGCCGCTGGAGGAGCGGTTACGGGGTGCCGTGCCGGCGCTCGTCACGATGGCCGCCGTCATGGTGATCTCCACGCTGCTGCGGGCCGCCTCGACGTATGCCACCGGGCGGCTGGAACCCAAGGTGGAGCGCGTGGCGACCGAGCTGTATCTGGAGCGGGCCGCCGCGGTTGAGCTGGCCGCGATCGAGGACCACGCCTTCCACAAACTGCTGGACACCGCGCAGTACGGCGCCGCCTCCGCCCGCCGCATGATCTCGTACAGCGCCCGCGTCGTGAACGCCGCCATCTCACTGATCGCCGCGGCCGGTGTGCTCACCGTGCTGCACCCCGCCCTGCTCCCCCTGCTCGCCACCATGACGCTGCCCAGCGCCTGGAGCGCCCTGACCAACGCCCGGCGGCGCTACGAGTCCTTCCACACCTGGGTGCAGCACGCCCGCGCCGGCCATCTGATCAGCGGGCTGCTGACCGAGCCCGCCGCGGCGCCGGAGATCCGGGTGCACCGGGTGGGCCCGTTCCTGCTGCGCCACTACCGGGCGATGTCGGAGACCGCGGAGGCCGAGCAGGCCCGGCTGGCGCGGCTCGCGGCGCGTACGGGGCTGATCGCGGCGGCCTGGACGGGGCTCGCGACCGTCGCGACGTACGCCACCCTCGGCGGGCTGCTGCTCGCCGGCGCGATGGCGCTGTCCGTGGCGGGTACGGCCGTCATCGCGATCCGCACCGGGTCGGCGAGCCTGGACACCCTCGTGCTGGAGGTGAACGCGCTCCACGAGGAGGCGCTGTTCGTGGGTGATCTGCAGCGGCTGTACGTCGAGGCGGCTGAGCGGGCGATTCCGGTCGGGGGCGCCGCCCTGCCCGAGGACCCCCGCGAGATCCGCTTCGAGAACGTCACCTTCAGCTACCCGGGCGAGTCGGCCCGCCCGGCCCTCGACGACGTGACGCTCTCCCTCCCCCTCGGCCGGATCGTCGCACTGGTCGGCGAGAACGGCTCCGGCAAGACGACCCTGGTCAAGCTGCTCGCCGGGCTCTACAAACCGGACCGGGGCCGCGTCCTGTGGGACGACGTCGACGCGGCCACCGCCGACCGGCACCAACTCGCCGAGCGCATCGCGATGGTGGCCCAGGACTTCAAGCGCTGGCCGTTCACGGCACGGGTCAATGTGGCCGTGGGCCGCTCCTCCGCGCCCCTCACCGAGGAGCGGCTGAGCGACTCGCTCGCCGAGGCCGGGGCCGAGGAGGTGGTGGCCGATCTGCCGCGCGGCCTGGACACCCTGCTGGCCCGCCAGTTCAACGGCGGGCACGAACTGTCCGGCGGTCAGTGGCAGCGGCTGGGCATCGCCCGCGCCGCGTACCGGCGCGGGCGCATCCTCATCGTGGACGAGCCGACGGCCGCCCTGGACGCACGGGCCGAGCTGGAGGTCTTCGAGAAGATCCGGGCCCTGGCCTCCACCGGCCAGACCGTCGTCCTCATCACCCATCGGCTGGCGTCCGTGCGCCACGCCGACCTGGTGCACGTCCTCGACCAGGGCAGGCTCGTGGAGTCCGGCACCCCGGACGAGCTGCTGGCGACCGGCGGTGTCTACGCGGAGCTGTACTCGCTCCAGGCCGAGCAGTTCACGGCACGGGTGCCGACTCCGGAGGCCGGCTGACCGGCGGGCGGCGGCCCGGTCTCACGCGACGGCGTCGGCCGTGACGTCACCCCGGACGATCACCAGGAACGCGTCCGTCGCGAGGTCCATGACGACCTCGGCGGGCAGTCCCTCCATGCGCCGCGCGTGCGCGAACTCCTCCGCCGGCCACGATCCTCGCGGCCCGCCGGCGGGAAAGCGTTCGAGCACCGTTCGCCCGTTCACCATCCTGACCTCCGTTAAGCGTCGTACTTGTAGGAGTTAACGCCTGCCGGAGGGAAACGGCTCGCCCGGTGACGGGACTGAGACGTAGTTGACACTCGTTCACCGCGATGTGTGAGCGTCCACTCACGCTCGATGATCAACCGTGACGACCCGTGTCAGTCCTCGTACTCGTCGTGATATCGGACGCGTTCGCTGCCCGCGGGCGCCCCGAGAGCCGACGCGCGCCCCTTGGGCTCCTCCCACTCCTCCTGCCGGCCCAGCGCGGTGAGGTCGAGGAAGCCGGTGGTCGAGCCCAGTCCGTCCAGGCCGCGCTCATAGGTCGAGTAGGTGTGGAAGACGCGGTCCCGGTCCCGCAGGAAACAGCTGATCCCGGGCCGCTCCACCAGCTCGCCCTCGTGCTCCAGGGTCGCCTCGAAGTCACGGTTGAAGTCGTTGCCGTACGACGAGTACCAGGGCAGCGTCCAGCCCATCCGCGCCTTGAACGGCAGGATCCTCGTGAACGGCGCCCGGGAGACGGCGACCAGTGTCGTGCCGCGGGCCCTCAGGTGGGCCAGGTGCCCGATCTGGTCGAGGAAGCCGGAGCAGCTGCGGCAGCCGGCGTCCCACTCGGGCGCGAACATGAAGTGGTAGACGACGAGTTGGTGCCGCCCCTCGAACAGGTCGAGCAGGGTGGCCTTGCCGTCGCCGCCCTCGAAGACGTACTCCTCGTCCACCTCGACCATGGGAAGTCTGCGCCGCTCGGCGTTGAGCGCGTCACGCGCGCGCGTGATCGCCTTCTCCTTGACCAGCAGTTCCTCACGTGCCGCCCGCCACTGCGCGCGCGAGACGATCTCCGGAAGCGACATGGGCGCCCCTCCTGTGCAACGGTCCCTTCGGGGTGGTGACCGGCGGCGAGGGCCGAACTCATCGCCGGGCGCGAAGAAATTTCACGAGAATTTTCACGGGCCGCCCGGCAGACGGTCTCAACCGGCCTTCGCCCCGCTGGAGTACGACACCCGCAGCGCGGTCAGGCCGCGGGCGCGCAGCGAGCGGCGCCACCGCACGTCCTCGTCCGCGAGGGCGAGCGCGGGGAACCGTTCCAGGAGGGCGGCCAGGGCGATCTCTGTCTCGGCGCGGGCCAGGGGCGCGCCCAGGCAGTGGTGGATGCCGTGGCCGAGGGCCAGGTGGCCGGAGGCGTCGCGGGCGAGGTCGAGGCGGTCGGGGTCGGGGAAGCGGGCGGGGTCGCGGTTGGCGGCGGCCAGGGACAGCAGGACGGTCTCGCCGGCGGGGACGGTGACCCCGCCGAGGGTGACGTCCTCGGTGGGGAACCGGCGGATGGCGAGCAGCGCGGGGCCCTCGTAGCGGCTCAACTCCGCGACGGCGGCCGGGAGTCGCGCGGGATCCTCGCGCAGGGCGGCGAGCTGGTCGGGGTGCCGGAGCAGGGCCAGCACGGCGTTCCCGATGAGCTGCACGGTGTTCTCGTACCCGGCGAACAGGATGAGGAAGGCGAGGGACATCAACTCGTCCTCGCTCAACCGGTCGCCCTCCTCCCGGACCGCGACCAGGTCGGAGAGCAGGTCGTCGGCCGGGTCCGCCCGCTTGTCGGCGAGGAGGCGGGTGAAGAACCCGAGCATCGCGCCGACCGCCTCCTTGGCGGCCCGCGGTCGCGCGGGGTCGGGGGCGACCAGGGCGTCGGTCCATTCCCTGAAGTCCCGTCGGTGCGCCTCCGGGACGCCGAGGAGGTCGCAGATGACGGTGACCGGCAGGGGCGCGGCGTAGGCGGCGATCAGGTCGGTGGTGCCGTGCGGGCCGAGGGCGTCGAGGAGCCGGTCGGCGGTCCGTCGTACGGGCGTGCGCAGCCGCTCGACCCGGCGTGCGGTGAAGGCCCGGCCGACCAGGCGGCGGATGCGGGTGTGGTCGGGCGGGTCCATGTTGAGGAGGTTGGCGTCGAGGGCCGGCGGGAGGACGAGGCCCCGGTAGCCGCCGGGTGCCGCATGCCGTTTGTCCAGGGACAGCCGGGGGTCCGCGAGGGCCTCGCGCACGTCGTCGTACCGGGTGACGAGCCAGGCCGGGCTGCCGTCCGGACCGGCGATCCGGTGCACGGGGGCGGCCTCGCGCAGGCGTTGGTAGACGTCGTACGGGTGGTCGATGAGGCCGTCGGCGAGATCCATGCCGGTGAGCCTATGTGTCGTACTCCTGGATCCGTTTGCCGTGGCTCCGGTCCAGCAGTGCGGGCAGCCGCTCGCCCAACTCCCCCACGACGGCGGGCACATCGATCGTCAGCAGTTCACGGTCCCGCATCAGGATCCGCCCGTCCACGACGGTCGTGCGCACGTCGCAGGAGCGGGCGCTGTGCACGAGCGTGGCTGCGAGGTCGTGCACGGGCTGGGTGTGCGGCCCGGAGAGGTCGGCCAGAACGATGTCGGCGCGCCGGCCGGGAGCGATGCTGCCGATCGTGTCGCCGAGTCCGACCGCTCGGGCGCTCTGGAGCGTTGCGTGGTGCAGGGCTTGACGGGCCGTCATCCAGCGGGGATCGCCGGTGGCCGACTTCTGGACGAGGGCGGTGAGGGCCATCGCCTCCCAGACGTCGAGGGAGTTGTTGGAGGCGGCGCCGTCGGTGGCGAGGCCGACGGGGACGCCGATGTCGTGCAGGGCCCGTACGGGTGTGGTGGTGGGCCAGGCGAACTTGAGGTAGCCGCGGGGGGCGGTGGCGACGGCGACGCGTCCCGTGGCGTCCCGGAGCACGGGCAGGTCCCGGTCCAGGATGCCCGTGCCGTGCGCGATGAGGACGTCGGTGTCGAGGATTCCGGTGTTCCGGAGGATCTCGATGGGGGTGGCGCCGTGGCGCAGCAGGCTGGTCTCGGCCTGGTCGCGGTTCTCGGCCGCGTGGATGTGGACGGGCAGGCCGTGGCCGGCGGCGAGTTCGGCGGTGGCGACGAGGTCGGCGTCGTCGACGGTGTAGGGGGCGTGCGGGGCGAGGGCGGTGGTGATACGGCCGCCGGCGCCGCCGCGATGGCGCAGCGCGAAGTCCAGTGACTGCTCCCGCCCCTCGGCCCCCTGGGAGGAGAAGTACGCCTCCCCCAGGTGCGCCCGCATCCCGCACTCCTCGACGACGGCGGCGACGGCGTCCATCGAGAAGTAGTGGTCGGCGAAGCACGTGACCCCGCCGCGGATCATCTCGGCGCAGGCGAGCCGTGCCCCCAACTCCACGTCCCGCTCGGTGAGGTTGGACTCGACGGGCCACACGACGTCGTTGAACCACTCCTCGGTCGGCAGGTCCTCGGCGACACCGCGCAGGGCCACCATGGGCGCGTGGGTATGGCAGTTGACGAGGCCGGGCAGGGCGACCTGACCGGCGGCGTCGAGCCGCTCGACGGCGGCCCGCCCGCGCACGGCGTCGACGGTCGTGACGGACTCGACGATCCCGCCGCGCACGACGATCGCGGCGTTCTCCGCGAACCCGATCCGCTCTTGATCGTCGTGCGTGAGGACGGTGCAGCCGGTGATGACGAGGTCGGCGGGAGCTTCTGCGGGAGAAGACGTCATCACGCCAACGTACGACGAGGTCGTCGGGTCGCGTGAGGTGAACCGCGCATCCGGTCACGGGGCTGTCGCAGGGCGCCGGCGCACGGGCACGCTGGCCTCACCACGGCCCGCCCGACGGGCTTCACCGCGACGGCCTGCCCACGGCTTCTGGAAGGAACCCGGCATGCTCCTCGGCACCTGGAACCTGGAGAACCTCTACCGGCCCGGCGGCGAGTTCGGCCCCAAGGACAAGGCGGCGTACGAGACGAAGCTCGCGGCACTGGCCGCGGTCGTCACCGGTCTCGACCCCGCGCTGCTCGGCGTGCAGGAGGTCGGGGACCCTCAGGCCCTGCGGGACCTGGCGGGGATGCTGGGCGGGGTCTGGCACCTCGCGCTCTCCGAGCACCCGGACGGACGGGGCATCAGGGTCGGCTTCCTCAGCCGTACGGAGCTGCGGATCCTGCACGACACGAACGCCTTCCCGGCGAAGCTGCGCCCGGTGCAGACGGACGACCAGGGCGGGACGGCGTCCGCGTCGGGCCGGGGCTTCCTCGCCGTGGAGACGGAGCCGGAGACGGGGACCGGACCGCTGCGCGTGGCGGTGGCCCACCTCAAGTCGAAGCTGCTGTCGTACCCCGGCGACCGCTTCCAGCCGCGCGACGAGGGCGAACGGGCGCGGTACGGGGCGTACGCCCTCTACCGGCGGGCGGCCGAGGCGACGGCCCTGCGGGCGCTGGTCGACGTACTGCTGGACGGTGACGGTCGCGAGCACGACGTGGCGGTCGTGGGAGACCTGAACGACGAGGTGCAGGCGGCGACCACCCAGATCCTGCTGGGCCCGCCCGGCTCGGAGATCGGCACGCCCGGCTTCAAGGTCAGGGACAACGGCGACCGGGGCCGCCTGTGGAACGTGGCGCCGCTGATCCCCGCCGAGCAGCGGTTCTCCCGCGTCAACTCCGGGCGGCGTGAGCTGATCGACCACATACTGTGCAGCCACCGTCTGCTCCAGCGGGTCACGGCGGCGGGGACGGGGGTGCCGGGGTCCGGTGCGCCGGGGCTGCCGTCGGTCGGGGCGGATCCTCAGGAACGGCGGGGTGCGGCGGGCTCGGACCACGCGCCGGTGTGGGTGCGGACGGGCGGCTAGGAGGTGTCGTGGGGCCGGTCCCGGAGCGCCTGACCTGGGCGGTGGAGAACCCCGGTCTCGCCCCCGGGGACCGCGTGATGGAGATCGGCTACGCCCGCGGCGTCGCGCTTCGCGGCACAGGCAGAGGGTGTCGCCGAGTGCCGGCTACCGCCTCAGCGCGGGCCAGTTCCCGCTCCGGCGGGCGGACGCGGAAGAGGTTTGCGTTCACCGTGAGGATCCTGTCGACGGATCCGTCGGGGAAGTCGGCCGGCCTCCTCCAGGGCCACCGTCCGCACGACCGCCCTGCCCGCCGCCACCCACGCAGCGTTACGGCGCCGTCGGACGCGGCGCGCGCGGGAGATCGCCGGACAGGTGGAGGCGGTCGTGGCGGCGCGGGATTTCCTGACGTCGGTGCGCACGGGGACCACCGGCGTCGGGAGCACCCTGGTCTGCGTACGGGCCACCGCCCCGCCGGCGTCAGCCGGCGAGGCGCAGCTCGGGGGCGTCGGGGATCCGTAGCCCGGCCCGGTCGCGCTCCTCGGCCAGCTCGTCGAGCAGCTCGGTGAGCTGGGCGGTGTGCCGGGCCGTGAGCCGTCCCGAGTCGTCGAGGTGCACGGCACAGGCGGTCGTCGCGTCCACGAGCCGTTCGAGGGTGGCGACGACCTCGTCGGCGCCCTTCGTGTGCCGGGCGAGCGCGGGCAGTTCGGCGGCGGCGAGGGCGATGGCGCTACGGGCTTCGGCGAGCGCGCGGTAGGCCTCGCGGCGCAGGGTCCAGCGCCGGGCGCGGTCGCCTCGGCCCGTCCCCCCGTCGAGGGCGTCGGACTCGCGCATCACATGCGCGAGGTACGCGTACGCGGCGCGCCCGGCCGCACCGAGCCGCGCCCGCACGCCCCCGCCCCGCTGCCCCGGCATCGGCAGGTGCCCGACGACGAGCACGATCGCGCAGGCCAGCAGCGTCTCGCCGATCCGGCTGACGGACGCCTGCGGCTCGCCGCCGACCATCACCAGGGCGAGCACGAGGACGGTCACGACGGCGGTCTGGGCGGCGAAGTGGCGGGTCGCGACGGGAATCAGGGCGCCGCTGAGGGCGACGAGCGCGATGAGCCCCTCCGGCCGGGGCAGCACGGCGGCGAACCCGGCGAAGAGCAGCGCGCCCAGCACGGTCCCGGCGGCCCGGCACAGCACCCGCGAGACGAGCGGACCGAGGTCGGGCTTGACGAGGAAGACGGCGGTGGCCGGGAGCCAGTACCAGTGCGCGTGCTGCCCGTACCACTGGGCGTGGTGCAGGGCCTGGGCGATGCCGGCGCTGGCCCCGAAGCAGAGGGCGACGCGCAGCCCGTACTCCCGCCCGCCGACCCCGAACACGGCCCGGACCAAGTCCTTCACCGTACGGCGCCGGGTGTGCAGGTCCCTGTTCTCCTTGCCCCGGTCGAAGGCCTCGGCGGCGTGCAGCAGGGCGTCGTCGAGGGCGCGCAGGGCGGGCGCGGAACGGGAGGGCGCGGGCAGGGGTCCGGTAGGGGTGTTGTCGCGTACGGCGGCGGCGAGACGCCGGGGCCCCTCGGAGGCGCGGGCGGCCACGGTCTCCCCGGCCCAGGCGAGCGCGGTGGCGGCCTCGGCGAGCGGCAGGGCGGCGGCGTACTGCGCGTGCAGCCGCCGCTCGCTCGACGAGGAGGCGTATCGCCGCAGCCGGGGTCCGGTGAGGGCGTCCTGCGCGTGATCGAGGGCGGCGGTGAGGGCCGCACGGCGTGCGGTGGCACGGTCGGTCCCCACGGCGTCGAGCAACTCGGCGACGGCGTCGTACACATCGGCCACCGCGTCCCGCTCCCCGTCGAACCGGAAGTCACCGACGAGCGACCCGGGCGTGGGGAGCGCCAGCCGCAGCGCGAGCAGCCAGACAGCACCGGCGACATAGGCGGCGGCCCGCGCCCACCCGCTCTCGGGCAGCGGCATCCCAGCCCCGATGGCGGCGGCGACCAGCAACTGGGTGCCGGCCGCGGAGGCGACGGGCCCGACGGCACTGATGCCTCCGGCGAGCAGTCCGAGCCCGGTGAGCACGAGGGTGAGCGGCACGGCCCCGAGGTGGTCCCCGGCATACGTCCCACCGAACAGCCCGACCGCCCCCACCAACGCGGGCACTCCGAGCCGCCTGACCGAGCCGCGACGGCTGCCGGGCCGGTCGTTGATCCCGGCGAGCATGGCGGCGATGGCGGCGACCACACCGAGGGAGGTCCGCCCGGCGAGCACCGCGCCGAGCAGCAACGGCCCGGCGGCCAACGCCCCACGCGTGACCGCACTCCAGGGCACGGGCCCCCGCTGCGCACGCAGCGCGTGCGCGAGCCAGGGCGGAAGGGCGACAACGGGTCGTACGGGGCGGGACACGGGGCTCCAGTCGGGGCGAGGGCGGGGGTGTGCCTTCGGGCGACGGTGGCCGGGCAGCGGGTCGGCCCTGGGGTGGCGGCCGGTGGTGTCCACGGTAGGGGGGCGGCGCGGTGGCGACGGGACGTTGACGTTTCGGGGATGTGACGATGCCTGGAAACGCCGCGTTCTTTATGAACGCAAGGGGCAGGACGGCGTCCACGGGCGCACCGGTCCGAGGTGATGCGGAAGCTCGCCGGCAGACCACTCGCCACACGGCCGCAGTACGGGCACAATGAGTGGATTGCAGGTTCGCCACGACGGAACCCCACCCCTGATAGCTGGCCAAGCGACTTCGGAATGGGGCACCGCCTTCCGGGCCCGCGCATCCGACCCCGGCACTCAGTCGGGGTCGTCTGCTGTCACGCGCTGAGCAGAATCCACTCCCTCACGATCCTGATGATCGCCAGGGCGATGCTCGCCAGCTGGGCCGTAAACGCGACCCTGCGCAGCATGATGCGACGGCGTCCCTGCGCCGGCTCCTCTTCCACGGTGTCCTCCTCTCCTTGTCGACACACCGGCCCACGTAGGTCGTGGACGCCGCGGCACTCCGCGACCGTGGTGCGGTCGTCATCAAGGACGGATGGACTCCGGTCGGATACGAACCGACACATCAGGCCGCTCCCGCATCCCCATCCTCCTTACGCCGAAAGGGTGTTGAGGCGTGTGCGGCCTTACTCGCAGAGTAGCTTGTTGTCCAGGCCAGGTATAGGGTGCTCCCATAAAACAACCTTCAATCCGGACCCATCATTTTGCTGCATCGCAATCTGCTAGGTAGCAGAAAGCAGCACCCGACTCCCTGCCCCGCTCGGCCGTCCAGCTCTCTGACATGCATAGGCATGCTCAGCGCGGCAGCCCTTTGGGAGCTGCCATGCAGGGACTTGGCCATCTGCTACCTAGCAGACCGCATGCCGCAACAGGAGGTATAGCTATCATGAGCGCGCCAAGTGCGGCCGAGCAGCGTCTCAAGCTACGGACGGAGCTGCGCAAGGCACGCGTCAGCGCCGGCCTGACGCAGCGGCAGGTGGCCAAGCAGATGGAGTGGTCCCCCTCGAAGCTGCTGCGGATCGAGTCGGGCGAGGTCAGCATCTCGGTCAACGACCTCAGGCCGCTTCTGACGACGTACGGGATCAGCGACCGGCGTCGGATCGAAGGCCTGCTCGACCTGGCGCGCGGCAGCCGGAAAATGCCCTTCGCCGAGTACCGGGACGTCTTCAAGCCCGAGTTCCTCCAGTTCCTCGCCCTGGAGGCCTCGGCGTCCGCCGCCCGGTACTTCAACTCCCTCCAACTGCCCCGCCTGCTGCAGACCGAGGAGTACACCCGGGCCATCGCCACCGCGTACGGCAGTGGCGTGACCCTCACCGAGACAGAGGAGCGCATGTTGGAGGCGCAACTCTCACGCCAGGACCTGCTGCAGAGCGAAGCCTGCCCGGATCTGTACTTCATCCTCGACGAGGCCATCCTGCACCGGCAGATCGGCGGCACGGGCGTCATGCGAGCCCAACTCCAGCGTCTCGCCGAGCTGTCCAAGCACCCCAAGGTCACCATCATGGTGGTCCCCTACACCGCGGGCGCCCATCCCGGTCTCCAAGGACCCTTCACCCTCTTCGAGTTCGCCAGCGACGAGATGCCCGACTCCCTGTTTCTGGAGAACCCGCGCGGTGACACCGTCGGTTCCAACAAGCCCGAGGAGACACGGCGCTACCTCGAACTCTTCTGGCAGCTCGAGGACCTGAGCATCAGCGGCGACATGGAGACCCTGATGCACCGCCTCATCCAGCGCATCGACAACGGCGACGACGATCTGGCCGCTCTGCTCGACACACCGCCGGAGGAGTAGCCCAGACACGCGGACCACTATCGGGCACCCCCACCGGGGGAGCCCCTTCGCCTCCGAACCTGGCGCATTTCAGCCCATTCACCTTGTCAGCAGCGGTTGTTACCCTGTGGAAAGGTGCTGTCCGCCCTTGCACCAGCGCCACCACACCGGCGGGACGGTCCGCGCCACAGGCCGGAGCCTCCCTCAGCGAAGGTTCGAGGAGGGGTTCAGTGGGCGCCTCACCGGTCTGGCACAAAAGCTCCTACAGCGGCGGCCTCTCGGGAGATTGCGTACAGATCGCGCGCACGCGCAACGGCGTCCTCGTCGGCGACTCCAAGCACCCCACCTGCCCGGCTCTTCGACTCTCCGCCTCGGCGTGGACCCGCTTCGTCGACCACGTCACCCTCGCCTCCTCGGTGCGGGCCGCCTGACGGAGCCTCTTCGGTCCACTCGTGCGGTGGAAACTCGGATGCGCGCAGCTGTGCGGGCGCGGATGATCGGCAAGTTGCACGCCATGTGGCCTCACCTTCGCGGCCACGACCCGTCGCCCTTGCCAGGAGCCCCCATGATCCGTCGCATCACCTCCCCCGCCCTCTTCCCGCCCCCGACCTACTCCCACGCCTCGGTCGTAGAGGCCGGCACCAGGCTCGCCTTTCTCGCCGGGGCCGTGCCTCTGGACGGGGACGGGAATCTCGTCGGGGAAGGGGATCCCGTACGGCAGGCCGAGCAGGTGATCCGCAACCTTGAGGAGCAACTCCGGGCGGTGGGCAGTGACTTGGGGCATGTGCTGGCGACCGACGTGTACGTCGTGAGCGGTGACACCGCCGTGCTGTCGGCCGTGTGGGAGGTCGTCGAGGCGTCGGGGCTGAGTGCCGGTCCGCATGCGTCGACGCTGCTCGGGGTGGCCTGTCTCGGTTACACCGGCCAGTTGGTGGAGATCACGGCCACGGCCGTCGTCCCCGAGCAGGCGGCGGGGACGACGCGGTGATGACCGCCGTCGCGCTGCGCCGCGCCCTTCCCACCGACGCCGGTGCCGCCGCCGACGTCTGGCTGCGGTCCTTCGCCGCCGCCCTGCCGACCGTCGTGCGGCCCCGCTCCGACGACGAGGTCCGCACGTACTTCCGTGAGGTCGTGGTGCTGTTGCGGGAGACCTGGGTCGCCGAGGCCGCCGACCGTCTCGTCGGGGTCATGGTCCTCGACGGCGAACTGCTCTCCCAGCTCTACCTCGACCCCGACTGGCGCGGGCACGGCATCGGCGACCGGTTCGTCGCGCTCGCCAAGCAGCGCCGCCCGGACGGGCTGAGCCTGTGGACCTTCCAGGTCAACGGCCCCGCCCATCGCTTCTACGAGCGCCACGGCTTCGTCGCCGTCGAGCACACGGACGGAAGCGGGAACGAGGAGCGCGAACCCGATGTGCGGTACGTGTGGCGTCCGGGGCGCTCCTGATCACGGCCGCCCCCGCCCCCACACCCGCCGCTTCGCCAACGGCCGCGCGTACCCGCCGACCCGGCTCGTCCGCAACCCCAGCTCCACCAGCGACTCGGCGAGTTTCACCGCCGCCCCCACCCCGTCGACCACCGGAATCCCCAGCTTCTCCCCGACGGTCCGCTGCAGCCCGGTCATCCCGGCGCACCCCAGCACCAGCACCTCGGCACCCGCGTCCCGCGCCCGCTCGGCGGCCGCGAGGAACGCCGACTCGGTGCGCTCGCCGTCCTCCAGTTCCAGCACGCCGAGTCCCGTGCCGACCACCGCGGCGCAGTTGCGGCCCACCCCGGCCGTCTCCAGGCTGTCCTCGATCTGCCCGCGGGACCGCTCCAGCGTGGTCACGACCCCGTAGCGGCGCCCGAGCAGACAGGCCAGATGGGCCGCCGCCTCGGTGATGTCGACGACGGGGACGTCCACCAACTCCCGGACGCCCTCGCGCCCGTGCTCCCCGAAACCGGCCATGACGACCGCGTCGTACGCGGGCCCGTCGTACGTGCGCAACGCGTCCAGTACGGCGGCCGCCGACAGATAGCTGTCCAGCCAGCCCTCCGCCGACTCCGGCCCCCACCGCGGGGTCAGGCCGGTCACGGTGGTGCCCGGGCCTGCCGCGGCCCGGGCACCTCGTACGATCTCCTCGGTCATCTCCTGCGTGGTGTTGCAGTTGGTGACGACGATCCGCACGTCCTTCAGACCTCCCGCACCACGGATCCGGTGGCCTCGCGCTCGTCGCGGCACAGCACCAGGTACAGCCCCGCCGCCAGCGCCGTACCGATGAACCAGGAGTACGGCGCCACGTCGCCGAACGTCTTCACCAGCGCCAGCACCGCCGCGACACCCGCCGCCGGCAGGAACGCCCACAGCGCCTTGGGGTTGACGCCCTTGCGGTAGTAGTAGCGCGAACCCGGCTCGGCGGAGAAGAGCTCGTCCACGTCCACGCGGCCCCGCTTCACCAGGTAGTAGTCGACCATGATCACGCCGAACAGCGGACCGAGGAAGGCGCCGAGGCCGCCCAGGAAGTAGTTGACGACCGTGGGGTTGGAGAAGAGGTTCCACGGTGTCACCACCAGCGCCGCCACCGTGCTGATCATGCCGCCGACCTTGAAGGTGATCTTCTGCGGCCAGACGTTGGCCAGGTCGTACGCCGGTGAGACGAAGTTGGCGACGATGTTGACGCCCATGGTGGCGATGGCGAACGTCAGCGCGGCCAGGACCAGCACCCAGGTGTTGCCGACCTTCGCCACCAGCTCCGCCGGATCCGTGATGGCCTCGCCGAACACCTCCAGCGAACCGGCCGTGACGATCACCGAGACGACCACGAACGCCGTCGAGTTGATGGGCAGGCCCCAGAAGTTGCCCTTGCGGACCGTCCGGTAGTCGGGCGCGAAGCGGGAGAAGTCGCAGAAGTTGAGCATCAGCGTGCCGTACGTGGCGAGGATCAGGCCGATCGCGCCGAACCACTGCCGCCACTGCTCGCCGACGGAGACCGGGTGCGGGGTGGTGGTGAGGGAGATGGTCCAGCCGGCCTTCGCCAGCACCCACACCGCCAGCGCGATCATGACCACCCAGATCGCCGGTCCGCAGAAGTCCTGGAACTTGCGCACCGACTCCATGCCCTGGCTGATGATCAGCGCCTGGATGAGCCAGAGGGAGAGGAAGGAGACCCAGCCGAGCGCGTGCAGGCCGAGGAAGGAGCTGTGCGTCCAGGACTCCAGCCCCGGCCAGGCGGCCAGCAGCATCACGTTCACCGCGACCGAGGCCAGGTAGGTCTGGATGCCGTACCACATGATGGCGATCACGGCCCGGATCAGCGCCGGGATGTTGGCGCCCCAGACACCGAAGCTGATGCGGCTGACGACGGGGAACGGCACGCCGTGGCGCTGGCCGATCTTCCCCATCCAGTTCATGCCGATGTAGATGAGCACGAAGCCGACGAGCAGGGAGGTGAAGACCTGCCACACGTTCATGCCGAGGACCAGCAGACCGGCCGCGAACGTGTAGTTGCCGAGGTTGTGGACGTCGGACATCCACAGGGCGAAGAGGTCGAAGACCTTCCAGTTGCGCTTGCCGGCGGGCGCGAGGTCTTCGTTGGTGAGCCGGGGGTCGGGGACGAACGGCGCTGTGCCGGTGGCTTCGGCACGGTCGGCGAGGGACACGGGGCCTCCAGGAGCGAGGGGACGAAGGAGGACTGATATGGCGAGAACTACGACTGCCGCGCGCTTTTGGTATACCAAACTGCCGTCATCGTCCTCCCGTCAACCGTTCGGACGGATATCGCTGCTGTTAACGCTTCGTAAAACGCGCTCCGGGTCGGCGAAGATGGGCCCCATGACGAAGATCGAACCGCTCGGAGCGATCCGCGAGCGCGTCCTGGCCACCCTGCGGCAGGACATCATCGCGGGCCGTCTGCGCCCCGGCGACCGCCTGGTCGAGCGCGAGCTGGCCGACCGCTTCGGCGTCTCCCGGGTGCCGGTCCGCGAGGCGATCCGCGCACTGGTCGCCGAGGGGTTCGTCCACTTCGAGACGCCGCGCCGTACGGTCGTACGGCGGCTGACCCCCGCCGATGTCAAGGAACTCTTCGAGCTGCGCGAGGCGTTGGAGGTGTACGCGGCCGGACTCGCCGCGTCCCGGGCGACGGCGGAGGACCTGGCCGAGCTGCGGGAGCTGCTGCGCGGCGCGGCGCGGGCCACCGAGGCCGGGGACGCCGAGCGGATCACCGACGTCAACACCCGGTTCCACAACAGGATCCTGGCCATGGCCGGCAACAGCCTGCTGACCTCGGTCATGGAACCGGTCGACGGCCGCCTGCGCTGGCTCACCCGGCAGAACGAGGAGTGGCCCCAACTCCTCGAAGAGCACAAGGACTTGTACGAGGCGATCGCATCCGGCGACCCGGAGCGCGCCCGCGCCCACACCCTGAGCCACGTGCAGGCCAACTACCGCTCGACGGTCCGGCACCTCTTCGGCGAGGACCCTACCTGAGCTCCGCCGCCCGGGCCGCCGCCCGCAGGACCTCGCGCAGCATCGCGGGGGTGAGCCGGCCGGTGAAGGTGTTGCGCTGACTGACGTGGAAGCACCCGAAGAGTGCCAGGGCGCCCCCGTCGGCCCCGTCCAGCGCGACCCGCGCCCCGTGCGCGAACGCCGGCCGCGGCCTGGGCACCTGCCATCCCGCCTCCGCCAGCGCGGGCAAGGTCGCCTGCCAGCCGAAGGCGCCCAGGACGACGACCGCGCGCAGCGTCGGCCGCAGCAGCCGCAGCTCCTGCAGCAGCCAGGGCCGGCAGGTCTCGCGCTCGCCCGGGGTGGGTTTGTTGTCGGGCGGGGCGCAGTGCACGGGGGCCGTGACGCGGACGCCGTACAGCTCCAGTCCGTCGTCGACGGCGACGGACGTGGGCTGCGAGGCGAGCCCCTCGTCGTACAGCGCCTGGTAGAGCACGTCACCGGAGCGGTCCCCGGTGAACATCCGGCCGGTGCGGTTGCCTCCGTGGGCCGCCGGGGCGAGCCCGACGATCAGCAGCCGGGCGTCCACCGGGCCGAATCCGGGCACCGGCCGGCCCCAGTACGTCTGGTCGGCGAAGGCGGCGCGCTTGGTGCGGGCCACCTCCTCACGCCAGCCGACCAGCCGCGGGCAGGCCCGGCAGCCGGAAACCCGCAGGTCGAGTTCGGTGAGGGCGTCCACAGCTCCACCGTACGGCCGTCAGCTCCACCAGCAGACCGCCGGCTCCGCCGTAAGGCCGTCGCCGCCCCGGGTGAGGACTAAGGTCGAGGCATGGCTTCCCAGGATGACGAGGAGAAGGGCGGCAGCGCGGCCGACGAACAGCGGCCGGACGCGACGAACGCCGAACAGGCCGACGACCCGAAGCTCGCCGCCGCCGTGGCCGCGGCCGAGGCGGCCGGTCCGCACAGCGGCGAGTCCGTGCGGGTCGACAGCTGGATCTGGGCCGTGCGTCTGGTGAAGACCCGCTCCATGGGCGCCTCCGCCTGCAAGGGCGGGCACGTGCGCGTGAACGGCCAGAGCGTGAAGCCTTCCCACTCCCTGCGCATCGGCGACGAGGTCCGGCTGCGGCAGGAGAACCGGGAGCGGGTGGTCATCGTCAAGCGGCTGATCCGCAAGCGGGTCGGCGCCCCGGTCGCGGTCCAGTGCTACGTCGACAACTCGCCCCCTCCGCCGCCGCGCGTGGCCGTCGCCCCGGCCGGCATCCGCGACCGCGGCACGGGCCGCCCCACCAAGCGGGACCGGCGCGAGCTGGAACGCCTGCGCGGACTCATGGGCGGCGACGCGGGACGACCGCAAGGACGCTGACACACGTCGGCGGCGTCCGGCGGGCCGCACAGGCCCGGGCCGGACGCCATCGACGGGTGTCGGTGTCGTACGTCGTCGTCGCGCGTCCAACGGCCGCGTCGGCTCACGCCCGCCGTCGCACCAGCCGCAGCAGATCGGCGTTCGAGCTCCGCCGCGCCCAGGCGATCAGGGTGAGCGGCACGATCAGGATGAGCGGTGTCGCCGCGTTCTCGCCGCCGAAGGCGGTGATCGTCACCACGAACGCGCCGACCATCAGCGCGCTCAGCGCCATCGCGGCCACCGACTGCAGCACCGGGATCAACAACGCGACGGCACCGGCCAGTTCGAGGGCACCGATGGTGTACATCCCCGCGCTGCCCCAGCCGAGCTCGTCGAAGCCCTCGGCGGCCGACGGGTGCGCGATCAGCTTGGGCAGGGCGCTGGCGATCCCGTAGAAGAGGGCGAGCACGATCTGCAGACCGCGCAGGGCGATGCGGGCGCGGCGCCCGCGCGGGGTCGCGGACTCGGCTATGACGGTGCGGGAAGGGGCGGAGGCGGCGGTGGTGACGGGGGCGGTGGTCTCGGACATGGGGATCTCCTGTGTTCAGCGGTCCGTGGTGCTGTCACAGAGGTAGACCGGCGCTCGCTCCCGAACTCATCGCCGTAGGAGGGGAATTTCTACGCGCCCCCGCCGAACGGCAGCCACCCGTGCCCCACGTACCAGTGCCCGCCCGCCCGCAGATGGTCCCCGACGGCCCGCTCCACGGCCGTCCGGCGGGGCAGGCTCTCGATCGGCAACTCCGGGTCCCCGAAGACGAATTGGACAGGCTCGGTGTCGGCCGGTTCCCGGTCCTCGCGCAGGACGCGGAAACGCTTCTGGAAACGGACGATGTTGGAGTTCTCCGGAAGGTACTCGCCGAGCTGTGTGTCCAGCAGCCAGGAGTGGCAGGTCGCCACGCGGTACCGCTCCCGCGGGAAGTGCAGCGGGAAGAACTCCCTGGCCAGCGACAGGGACCGCTCGACGGCGACCGGGGACAACGGCCCCTGGAAGTCGGGTATGTGGAGATTGAGACACGGTGTGTCCGGGCCGGCGTCGAGTCCGGCCGCCGCGAGTCCGGTCCCGGTCCGCTGTCCGAGCCGTGCCCGTTCGAACTGCAGCCGGCCCAGCTGGTACAGCTCACCGCGGAAGTGATGGATGAGCCACCAGGGGGCCTGCAGACCCGCCCGGCCGTGCCGCCTGCGGTGCACGGCCATGTTCCGCCCGAGGTCGGCGAGGGTGCGCCGGGAGACGTCGGCCGGGATGCCGTGCTCCCGGTGAAAGGCACGGGTGTACGGCAGCGCCGCGACGAACACGTACACGGGGAAGCAGCGCTGCAGGGCACCCGAGGCCCAGTCGAGGTCGGGCAGGTCGACCGGGCCGCCGACCTCGCCGATCCCCCGGACCAGCTCGTCGACGGACCGCCGCAGGAACTGCCGCAGCTCCGGGTCGTCCGTCACCCGCCGGGCCATCCGCACCAGGTCGTTGACGTCCTCGTGGGGTACGGAGAGGTCGAGCAGCACCTCGGCCAGTTCATCGGTGTCCGGCAGCACAGGGCCCCCTGCCTGGAGAACGAGGAGTACGTTGCAAGAAGAAGCGGTGATGTGGATGCGTACGGGCAGTGAGCCGATGACGGCACGCAGTGCGCTGCGGGTCCGCTTCTGGCTGTGCGTGTGGGGCGTGGTCTGGGCGGTCTTCGGCACCGTCGCGTTCGCGCTCGCCGGGCGGCCGGGCTGGGCGATCGCCTGCGGGGTGCTGTGGCTGGTGATCACGATCGACCTGGCCATGGTCCTCAGGCACATCCACCAGGGCCCGCACTACCAGCCGGGCCGCGACATTCCGCCGTACCTCCCGCCGGAGGAGCGCTCCTACCACCCGCACGGACCACCGCCGTGGAGCGGACCACACGGCACACCGCCGTGGAACGGACCGCAGCAGCCCCCGCCGGACAACCACCGCCCCTGATCGCGCCGAGGGCAGCCCACCCCGTCGCCGCTCACGCGTCGAACCGCGCCGCCTTCAGATACTGCGGGTTCGGGTCGAGCGCGGCGGCCAGCCGGAAGTGGCGCTTGGCCTGGTCGTGCCGGCTCTGCCGCTCATAGGTGCGGGCGAGCGCGAAGTGCGCGAACGCGTTGTCCGGCTCACGCTCCAGGACGATGGTGAACTCCAGCTCGGCGGGCCTCAGTTGGGCCGCCGCGAAAAACGCCCGCGCACGCAGCAGCCGCGCGGCGGTGTTCTCCGGGTGCGCGTCGATGACCCCGTCGAGCAGCTTCACCGCGCCCCGCGGGTCCCGCGCGGCGAGCAGTTGCTCGGCGGCGCGGAAGTCGATGACATGCGTCTCCGGAGTACGTCCGGTCGAACCGCTGGTCTCGGGCACGGCAGAGTCCTTCCCTCACTGGGAGGATTAACGCGCGATCGGAACACGCCTATTCCTGGGGCGAGGGGGACTACCGGCCCTCAGGAGCCCCATGGGCCCGCCGCACCAGCTCGTCCCATACGTCCTTCACGCGCCGCCGGAGCTCTTCCAGCGGTACGTCGTTGTCGATCACGATGTCCGCGATCTCCCGGCGTCTCTCGCGGGTCGCCTGCGCGGCCATCCGCGCGCGTGCGTCCTGCTCGGTCATGCCGCGCAGGCCGACGAGCCGGTCGAGCTGGGTCTCGGGGCGGGCGTCGACGACGACCACCACGTCGTACAGCGGCGCCAGGCCGTTCTCCGTGAGGAGCGGGACGTCGTGGACGACGACGGCGTCCTCGGCGGCGGCCTCCTCCAGCTCGCGGGAGCGGGCGCCCACCAGGGGGTGCACGATCGAGTTCAGCACGGCGAGCCGGTCCGCGTCGGCGAAGACGATCGACCCGAGTCTGGGCCGGTCCAGAGAGCCGTCGGCGGCGAGCACGTCCTCGCCGAACGCCTCGACGACGGCGGCGAGACCGGGCGTACCGGGCGCGACGACCTCCCGCGCGATCCGGTCCGCGTCGATCAGCACGGCTCCCTGCTCCACGAGCAGCCGTGACACCTCGCTCTTGCCGGCGCCGATGCCGCCGGTCAGGCCCACCTTCAGCATGACCGACAGCTTAGGTCCTGCCACTGACAGCGCACCGGGCAGGACCGGTCGCCGCTCAGCCGTCGCCCTCGCGCTCCGCCAGGAAGCGCTCGAACTCCCGGCCGATCTCGTCGGCCGAGGGGATGTCCACCGGCTCGGCGAGCATGTTGCCCCGGCTCTCGGCGCCGGCGACCGCGTCGTACTGGTGCTCGAGCCCTTCGACGAGGTTGGTGAGCTCCTCGTCGCCCTCGCGGATCTGGCGGTCGATCTCGTTCTGTGTGCGATGGGCGTCGGTGCGCAGGGAGTGCGCGACGGCGGGCAGGACCAGTCCGGTCGCCGCCGTGACGGCCTCGAGGACGGTCAGGGCCGCGTCCGGGTACGGGGAGCGGGCGATGTAGTGCGGGACGTGCGCGGCGACGCCCAGGACGTCGTGCCCCGCCTCCATCAGCCGGTACTCCACGAGGGCCTCGGCGCTGCCGGGCACCTGCGCCTCCTCGAAGGGGCTGGTGTGGCCGGGGACGAGCTCGGTGCGGTTGCCGTGCGGGGTGAGGCCGACCGGGCGGGTGTGCGGGACGCCCATCGGGATGCCGTGGAAGTTCACCGACAGCCGGACGCCGAGCCGCTCGACGATCTCCTTCACGGCCGCGGCGAAACGCTCCCACTCCACGTCCGGCTCGGGTCCGGACAGCAGCAGGAAGGGCGCGCCGGTGGCGTCCTGGACGAGCCGCACCTCTATGGCGGGCACCTCGTAGCCGGCCCAGCGGTCGCGCTTGAACGTCAGCAGGGGCCTGCGGGCGCGGTAGTCCACCAGCCGGTCGTGGTCGAAGCGTGCGACGACCTGGTGGGGCAGCGAGTCCAGGAGGCCGTCGACGATCTGGTCGCCGGTCTCACCCGCGTCGATGTATCCGTCGAAGTGGTAGAGCATGACAAGACCGGCCGACTCCTGGGCGAGCGCCATGTCGACGACGGCGAGGCCCTTCGGCTCCCATGCGTACAAACCCTGCGGATCAAGCACTATGACCGCTCCTCCTCGTGTCCACATGTGACAACGCCCTTACGGGCGGCGGCATTCCCGAGGAGGAGGGGTTCATGATCTTGCCGGACGAACGACGAAGGGACCGCACCCCGAAAGGTGCGGCCCCTCAGCCAAGAGCTACTGCTCAGTGAGCGTCAGCTCAGCTCTGACCACCGGCCAGCTTCTCGCGCAGTGCGGCAAGCGCCTCGTCCGAGGCCAGCGCGCCGCTGTTGTCGGCACCCTCGGAGGAGTACGAGCCACCGGACGCGGCCGGAGCCGCACCCGCCGCGTCGCCGCCCTCGGCGGCAGCCGCCGCGTCGGCCTCGCGGGACTTGATGACCTGCTGCTGGTGCTGCTCGAAGCGGGTCTGCGCCTCGGCGTACTGGCGCTCCCACTCCTCGCGCTGCTTCTCGTAGCCCTCGAGCCAGTCGTTGGTCTCGGGGTCGAAGCCCTCGGGGTAGATGTAGTTGCCCTGGTCGTCGTAGGACGCGGCCATGCCGTACAGGGTCGGGTCGAACTCGACCGAGGCCGGGTCGGCACCGAAGGACTCGTTGGCCTGCTTCAGCGAGAGGCTGATGCGACGGCGCTCGAGGTCGATGTCGATGACCTTGACGAAGATCTCGTCGTTGACCTGGACGACCTGCTCCGGGATCTCCACGTGGCGCTCGGCCAGCTCGGAGATGTGGACCAGACCCTCGATGCCCTCGTCCACGCGGACGAACGCACCGAACGGAACCAGCTTCGTGACCTTGCCGGGCACGACCTGGCCGATCTGGTGGGTGCGGGCGAACTGCTGCCACGGGTCTTCCTGGGTCGCCTTCAGCGACAGGGAGACACGCTCGCGGTCCATGTCGACGTCGAGAACCTCGACGGTGACCTCCTGGCCGACCTCGACAACCTCGGAGGGGTGGTCGATGTGCTTCCAGGACAGCTCGGAGACGTGAACCAGACCGTCGACGCCACCCAGGTCCACGAAGGCACCGAAGTTGACGATCGAGGAGACGACGCCGGAACGGACCTGACCCTTCTGGAGGGTGGTGAGGAACGTCTGGCGGACCTCGGACTGGGTCTGCTCCAGCCAGGCACGGCGGGACAGGACCACGTTGTTGCGGTTCTTGTCCAGCTCGATGATCTTGGCCTCGAGCTCCTTGCCCACGTAGGGCTGGAGGTCGCGGACGCGGCGCATCTCGACCAGGGAGGCCGGGAGGAAGCCACGAAGGCCGATGTCGAGGATGAGACCACCCTTGACGACCTCGATGACGGTACCGGTGACGATCCCGTCCTCTTCCTTGATCTTCTCGATGGTGCCCCAGGCACGCTCGTACTGGGCGCGCTTCTTCGAGAGGATCAGGCGGCCTTCCTTGTCCTCCTTCTGGAGAACAAGGGCTTCGATCTCGTCACCGACGGCGACGACCTCGTTGGGGTCGACGTCGTGCTTGATCGAGAGCTCGCGGCTCGGGATAACGCCTTCGGTCTTGTAACCGATGTCGAGCAGGACCTCGTCCCGGTCGACCTTCACGATGACGCCGTCGACGATGTCGCCGTCGTTGAAGTACTTGATCGTCTCGTCGATCGCGGCGAGGAAGGCTTCCTCGTTACCGATGTCGTTGACCGCTACCTGCGGGGTGGTGGCGGTGGTCTCGGTGCTGCTCGTCATGTGGGAAAGGGCTCCGGTACGGACATTGAAGTCGTAGGTACTGCTTACGCCGGGAGCCCGTTTCGCTCTGAAGAAGCCGGACAGCCAAGGAAGCGCCACGCGAAAAGCTCGTGGCGCCTCGAGAACCGAGGGGACATACAACAGATGCGAGCGCAGCCTGCTACGTCTGAGGTGCGCAGGCCCGCAGCGCAACTTGTAGCATACGGGGGCAGCCGGACAGGGTCAATGCGCGAAGCCGCACACCCGGGGCGGATCGCCCTATACCCGGCACAAAACCTGTCTCTTGAGGCCACGTGGGCCTTGGGCAGTCCCTTTCGTGACACCGCCGCGAGGGGCCGCGCCATTCAGGTGACGGAAGAGTACGACGAGGGAGCCGATCATCCAAGAGTACGAACCGGAGGCCACGCGGCGTGAGTCCGGCGTCGCGGAGAGCTCGCGGGCCAACCGGGGCTGGTGGGACCGCAACGCGGACGAGTACCAGGTCGAGCACGGCACCTTCCTGGGTGACGACCGCTTCGTGTGGGGCCCCGAGGGACTGGACGAGGTGGAGGCCGAGCTGCTGGGTCCGCCGGAGGAGCTCAAGGGCAAGGAGGTCCTGGAGATCGGCGCCGGCGCGGCGCAGTGCTCGCGCTGGCTGGCCGCGCAGGGCGCCCGCCCGGTCGCCCTGGACCTCTCCCACCGTCAGCTCCAGCACGCGTTGCGCATCGGGGGCGCGTTCCCTCTGGTGTGCGCCGACGCGTGCGCGCTCCCCTTCGCCGACGCCTCCTTCGACCTGGCGTGCTCGGCGTACGGGGCGCTGCCGTTCGTGGCCGACCCGGTGCTCGTCCTCAAGGAGGTGCGCCGCGTCCTGCGCCCGGGCGGACGCTTCGTCTTCTCGGTCACCCATCCCCTCCGCTGGGCCTTCCCCGACGAGCCGGGTCCCGAGGGCCTGTCCGTCTCGGGCTCCTACTTCGACCGCACGCCGTACGTCGAGCAGGACGAGGCGGGTGAGGCGGTCTACGTCGAGCACCACCGCACGATCGGCGACCGGGTGCGGGACGTCGTGGCGGCCGGGTTCCGGCTGGTGGACCTGGTCGAGCCGGAGTGGCCGGCCTGGAACACCTCGGAGTGGGGCGGCTGGTCGCCGCTGCGCGGGAACCTGATCCCGGGGACGGCGATCTTCGTCTGCGTACGAGACTGAGAGCGTGATCCGTTACGACGCCCTGGACGCACTGCCCGTACGCGGCGCCCTGCCCGCTCTGACCGACGCCCTGGCCGGGCACGGCACAGCGGTGCTCGTCGCGCCGCCCGGCACCGGCAAGACGACGCTGGTGCCGCTCGCGCTCGCCGGGCTGCTCGGCGAGGGACCGGCACGGCGGGTCGTCGTCGCCGAGCCCCGGCGGATCGCGGCACGGGCCGCCGCGCGGCGGATGGCGTGGCTGCTGGGCGAGAAGGTCGGCGGGAGCGTCGGCTACACCGTCCGCGGGGAACGCGTCGTCGGCCGCCACGCGCGCGTGGAGGTCGTCACGACCGGTGTGCTGCTCCAGCGCCTGCAGCGCGACCAGGAGCTCGCGGGTGTGGACGCGGTGATCCTCGACGAGTGCCACGAGCGGCATCTGGACGCGGACACGGTGGCGGCGTTCCTGTGGGACGTACGGCAGGCGCTGCGGCCGGAGCTGCGGCTGGTGGCCGCGTCTGCGACGACGGACGCGCAGGGCTGGGCACGGCTGCTGGGTGACGCCCCCGTCGTCGCGGCCGAGGGCACCGCGCACCCCGTGGAGGTGGTGTGGGCCCCGCCCACGCGTCCCGTACGGCCGCCGCACGGCATGCGGGTCGACCCGGCGCTGCTGGCACACGTGGCGTCGACGGTACGGCGGGCGCTGGCCGAGCGGGCGGGGGACGTGCTGTGCTTCCTGCCCGGTGTCGGCGAGATCGCGCGGGTGGCCGGGCAGCTCGGTGATCTCGGGGACGTCGAGGTGCTCCAGGTGCACGGGCGGGCCCCGGCGGCCGTGCAGGACGCGGTGCTGGCCCGCGGGGAGCGGCGCCGGGTGGTGCTGGCGACGTCCGTGGCGGAGTCGTCGCTGACCGTTCCCGGGGTGCGGGCGGTCGTCGACTCCGGGCTGGCGCGCGAGCCCCGCGTCGACCACGCGCGCGGGCTGAGCGCGCTCACGACGGTACGGGCCTCGCAGGCCGCCGGGCGCCAGCGCGCGGGGCGGGCCGGGCGTGAGGCGCCGGGCGCGGTGTACCGCTGCTGGGCCGAGGCGGAGGACGCGCGGCTGCCGCGCTTCCCGTCACCGGAGATCAAGGTGGCCGACCTGACGGCGTTCGCGTTGCAGACGGCGTGCTGGGGCGATCCTGAGGCCGCCGGGCTCGCGCTGCTGGACGCACCGCCCGGCGGGGCGATGGCGGCGGCGCGGAGCGTACTGACGGCCATCGGGGCGGTGGACGCCGACGGGCGGGCCACGGCGCGGGGCACGGCGATGGCACGGCTGGGGCTGCATCCCCGGCTGGGGCGGGCGCTGCTGGACACCTCCGGTGCGGGTGCCGAGGTGGTCGCGCTGCTGAGCGAGGAGGCCCCGAGGGAGTACGGGGACGACCTGGCCGCCGCGCTGCGGGCGGCCCGGCGCGGCGGTGACGCCTACGCGGGGCGGTGGCGTGCGGAGGTGCGGCGGTTGCGGGCGGCCGGCGAGAGCGCGGCGCCGGACGCGGTGGACGACCGCGCCGTGGGCCTCGTCGCAGCACTCGCCTTTCCCGAGCGTGTCGCGAAGGCGGACGGCGGTTCCTATCTCATGGCTTCCGGCACGCGCGCCGAGCTCCGTGAGGGCAGTCCGCTGCGGGGTGCCCCGTGGATCGCCGTGGCCGTCGCGGACCGGCCCGTCGGCAAGGGGCACGCGCGCGTGCAGCTCGCCGCCGCGGTGGACGAGGACACGGCCCGGTCGGCGGCGGCCCCGCTGTACCGGGAGAGCCAGGAGGTCCACTGGGCCGACGGGGACGTCGTCGCCCGGCGGGTCGAGCGGCTGGGGGCGATCGAGCTGGCGGCGCGGCCGTTGCGCGACGCCGACCCCGCCCTCGTACGCGACGCCCTCCTCGACGGGCTGCGGCAGGAAGGGCTCGGCCTGTTGCGGTGGGCGCCCGACGCCGTCGTACTGCGGCAGCGGCTCGCCTTCCTGCGTCTGCACCTCGGAGAGCCCTGGCCCGACGTCGCCGACGAGGCGCTGCACACGCGCGTGGACGAGTGGCTGGAGCCCGAGCTGGGGCAGGCCCGGCGGCGGGGCGACCTCGGGCGGATCGACGCGGGGCAGGCGCTGACCCGGCTGCTGCCGTGGGCCTCCGGGGAGGCGGGCCGGCTCGACGAGTTGGCGCCCGAGCGCATCGAGGTGCCGAGTGGGTCCAGGATCCGGATCGACTACGACAACCCCGAACAGCCCGTCCTCGCCGTGAAGTTGCAGGAGATGTTCGGACTGCACGAGTCGCCCGCCGTCGCCGGGGTCCCGCTCCTGGTGCATCTCCTCTCCCCCGCGGGACGCCCGGCCGCCGTCACCGCCGACCTGGCCTCCTTCTGGAAGGACGGCTACAAGGGCGTACGGGCGGAGCTGCGCGGCCGCTATCCGAAGCACCCGTGGCCCGAGGACCCCGCGGGCGCCGAGCCGACCCGGCACACCAACGCCCGGCTCAGGCGGTGACCGGCTCCGGTTCGGTGTCCCTCGTCGGCTCCGGGTCGCCGGGGCGGCGTCCGCGTGCCTCCAGGTAGAGGGAGAGCGCAAGGAGCAGCAGGCCCAGGGCCAGGAAGCTCCAGGGCAGGTACGACGTCATCAGCAGGACGAGGGTGCGGTTGGACTTCACCAGGTCGACCGTGGAGACGATGTAGTCCTCGCGCATCTTCACGTGACCCGCGAACGCCGTCACCTTCTCCCGGCCGCCGAGCAGGGTGCCGCCGCGCAGTTCCTCCTTGTGGATCTCCTCGCCGTAGACCGGGGCTCCGGTGAGGGGTTCGACCCAGAACTTGCGGACGGTCGTGTACCAGCGGGTGGTGCCGGTCTTGGCGACGGACTCCGGCGTTATGCCCTGGACCGGCATCGTCCTGGGGAACGTCACCTTGGTCCACGGGATGGTCTGCTCGAAGTAGTAGACCTCGACGCCGCGGAAGTCCTGGGTGCCCTTGTAGTGGATGGGGGCGGTGATCCGTGCCTGGGCGTCGAAGTACTCGTAGTCCCGTTTCTCCGTCAGGAAGGGCCACTTGAACTCGATGCCCTCCCGCTTCACCGGGTCGCCGTCGACCATCTCCCCGGTGGCGTGCACGGGCTCCTGGGTGTGCGCGTCGAAGATGTAGCGCTCGGGGATCTTGGAGACCATCTTGCCGTCGGGGCCGACGACGTACGACAGGCCGTCCCAGACGACGACGTCCTTCCCGGCCGTCTTCTCGATCTTCTCCGAGGCTTCGACGTCGCCTTTGAGCGTCTGCACGATGGTGACCTTGGAGACCTTGCGGGCCTTCATGGTGCCGTAGTCGAGGAGGGTGGCGTCCTTCGCCTCCAGGACCATGTCCTGGTACTGGTTGGCCGGGATCTTGGCCAGCCGCGGGAAGGCGTACCAGCGCAGCAGCGGGGACAGGGCCGCGAAGAACACGGCGAGGGCGAGCAGGATCAGACTGGCCTTGCGGCGCATCTCGGCCTCCCTCCCGGACGGGTGGTTACGGGTGTGCGGGCACCGTCGTCAGCAGCGGCTTCGGGGACGTCTCGCCGGACGGGGAGCCCATCGCGGTCAGCCCGAGGACGAGAGCGAGCGCGGCCGCGAGACCGGTCGCGGCGGCGATCAGGGCGCGCATACGGGCCTCCCGGCGATCTCGGAGCCGACACAGCCGACGCATCTGATACTTCGTCAGGTCCGGGCACCGTAGCAACGCGCGGGCGAGATGAGAACACGTTGCACACACAACGAAGGGCGCCCTGTCCGCCGTAGCGGAAGGGCGCCCTCGGGCGGAAGCCTCGGTGGCTACGCGCTCGGGCTCGGCGAGGCCGAGCCGGAAGCCGACTCCGTCGGGGTCGGGCTGGGCGAGGTCTCGGCCGCCGCCTCCACCTTGAGCTCCACGGTCAGCGTCGCGCCGCCCGCCGTGGTGATGCGGAGCAGATAGGTGCCCGCGGTGTCGTCCGCGTACAGCTTGGGCAGCTTGAGCAGGCCGTCCGCGTCCGTGGTGAGGTCGGTCAGGGTGCGAACGGGCTTGCCGTCGGCGTCCTTGAAGTAGGGGCCCTTGTCGTTCTCGGCCGGGTCGTCGGCCGACTTGATCAGGGTGGCGGTGGCCGCGACCTTGTCGGCCACTGCGCCCTTGTAGGTCGCCTTCACCTCGACCTGGTCGGCGAACTCGCCGCCCACCGTGCAGGTCAGCGCGGCGTCGCTGGTGCGGGCCAGGGTGTCGGCGGCCCGCTCGGTGACGGTCGCCCTGAAGTCGAAGGTGATCGAACGGCCGACGAGCGTGGCACGGACGACGAATTCGCCGGTGGTCTCGCCCGCCTCGAGCGCGGGCGCCGTGGCCTGGCCGGTGGCGCCGGTGACGGCGGTCGCGTACTTCTCGCCGTTGCTGAAGGTGGCGTCGGTGGCGCCGACGATCGTGAAGCGGACGCGGACCTTGGCGACGGGCGTGCCCACCCTGGTCTCGGCGCGGGTGCCGATCCGCTCGGTGAAGGTGTCGCCCGCCATCGCGGTGAGCTTCCCCGTGCCCGCGTTCTCCAGGTGGTGGACCGTGTCGGTCGGGGTGGGGGTGGGCGTGGGCGTCGGGGTGGGCGTGTCGGGAGGCGTCGGCTTCGGCGTGGGGCTCGTGGAGCCGCCGTTGCCGCCGGGCTTGGTGCCGGGAGTCGTCGGCGTCCTCGGCGTCGTGGGCGTCGGCGAGGGGCTCGCGCCCGTCGTGGCGTCGCTGCGGCCGCTCGGGAGGGAGCCCGTGCCGTCCGGGATCTCGTGGGTGCCCTTGCGGTAGTACTCCAGCCACCTCATGACGAGGTTGAGGTAGTCCCGCGAGTTGTTGTAGCTGAGGATCGCGCGGTCGAGGTCGCCCTGGGTCGACAGGTCCCAGCCGTTGCGGCACAGGTAGTGCCCGGCGGCGAGAGCGGCGTCGTAGATGTTGTTGGGGTCGCTCTTGCCGTCGCCGTTGCCGTCGCGGCCCGCCCACTCCCAGGTGGACGGGATGAACTGCATCGGGCCCACGGCGCGGTCGTAGGTGCTGTCCCCGTCGTAGGCGCCGCCGTCGGTGTCGCTGATGCTCGCGAAGCCGTTGCCGTTGAGCTGGGGGCCGAGGATCGGGGAGAGCGTGTTGCCGTCGGCGTCCACGCGGCCGCCGCGGGCCTGGCCGGACTCGACCTTGCCGATGGCGGCCAGCAGTTGCCAGGGCAGATTGCAGCCGGGCTTGGCCTGCCGGAGCGCGGTCTCGGCCTTCTTGTACGCGTCGAGGACGGTCGCGGGGATGCCCGCCTCGCTCTCGCCCGGCGTGACGGGGGTGGTGCCGGTGGTCGGCGAGGGGTTGGGACTGTTGAGCGGCGGCAGGTCCGTGTAGTACGGCGAGTTGCCGGTCGCGCTGTCCTCGGCGGGCGCGTCCGGGGAGGGCTGGGTTCCGGTGGTGACTCTTCTGCCGGCGTCGTCGGTGGTCACTCCCGGAGCCTGGGAGGCGGCCAGTGCCGCTACGACGACCGCGGCGACGGTGGTGTTCACCGCGCCCTTGCGGAGCCTGCCGAATTGCGCCGCCATGTAGTGGACCCCTCCCGTGGACGCCCGAGCGCCCGTCTGTTTCTGCCGAGCTCGCCTTGCTCGCCCCTGTAGTGACGATCGACCCGCCGCCACAGTTGCCCTCGCGGCGCGCTTTCGTCGACGTTCTTCCGTCCGACCGCGCTCCGCCGCCGCGGCGACCCAGGCGACCCTACGACAACTTCCTTTGCAGGGTCACCCGTTGGTGCCCGATTTTTACCGCTTGGTCATGTGAGAGCTGTCCGTCGTACGCCCCTCATACTGGCTACGCCGACACCGGGGCCGACCCGTCCCGCCAAGACCTCACGCGAGGAGCCCCGTTGCCGTTCACGCTCAGCCATGCGGCGGCCGTACTGCCCGCCGTGCGCACGGACGGAACCGGCCGGGCCGGGCTCGTGCCCGCCCTGCTGGTGGCGGGTTCCTTCGCTCCCGACATGACCTATTACGCGGCGAGTGTCCTGCCCGGCGCGATGGAGTTCGGCGATGTCACGCACTCGTTCGCGGGCGTGTTCACGGTCGACGTGGTGGTCGCCTGGGCGCTGGTGGGCCTGTGGTTCCTGCTGCGTGAACCGCTGGTGGCGCTGCTGCCGGCCGGGCGCCGGGCGCGGCCGGCCACACTGCTGCGCTGCGGGGCGCCCCGGGCGCGTGTCCGGCCGTCGCTCGCGCTGCGCTGGTACGCCTCGGCGGCGCTCGGCGCGCTGACCCATGTCGTGTGGGACGCCTTCACCCATCTCGACCGGTGGGGCATGCGGCTGTTCCCCGTACTGGGCGAGGAGATCGCCGGCTCGCCTCTGTACTGGTACCTCCAGTACGGCGGTTCGGCGGTGGCGGCGGTCGTCATCACCGCGTTCGTATGGGCGGCGCTACGGCGGACTCCCGCGGCCGCGCCCGTCGGCGTTCCGGTGCTCTCGGTACGGGACCGCTGGCTGGCCGGCGCGGTGATCGGCGGGTTGGCCGTGGTGGCGGCGGTGCAGCGGGCGTCGCGCTGGTGGGCGTACTGGGGGTCGACCGCCAAGTACTGGGAGCTGATTCCCACGCTGTGCTTCGGCGCGGGCGCGGGACTCGTGCTCGGGCTGCTGCTGTACGCCGTCGGGGTCAGGGTGTGGCGTCCGGCTCCGCTTCCTGGCAGTGCGGGTGCGGGTGCGGGTGGGACCGGGAAGGAGCCGAGCCGTCCTGCGGCTCGGTGAGGGTGCGGGCGGCGGTGGCGAACACCGTGACGATGCGGGTCAGGCGGCGCCGGAGGTGCGCCGTGGTGTGCCGCAGGGTGCTCATCGGGTCGGTGGGGATGCGGGCGGTGCTCGCGCCGGGGGCCAGGGCCGCGACCGGGGGTCGCGCCGGGGGCGGGAGCTGATCGGCGGTCGCTTGCGCCGGCGCCGGGGCCGTCCGGCGGTGGAGCGTGCGTATACCCATGAGCGCATCCTTACGGGCCTTGGGCGGGGGGAGCGCTTTGGCGGGGGCCACGCGAGTGACGGGGCCCTCCGGGGGTGGGGCGGGGCCTTCGCGTCTGCCGGGTGGGGGTTGGTTTGGGGCCGCGGGTGGTCTTTGGCTGGTCGCGCAGTTCCCCGCGCCCCTTTGGGGCGCGCTGTCGTCGGCCTTGGCGGAGGGCCACCCCATGCCGGGGCGAGGGCCTTCGCGTCTGCCGGGTGAATGTTCGTTTGGGGCTGCGGGCTGTCTTTGGCTGGTCGCGCAGTTCCCCGCGCCCCCTTGGGGCGCGCTGTCGTCGCCCTCGGCGGAGGGCCACCCCCATGCCGGGGCGAGGGCCTTCGCGTCTGCCGGGTGCGTGTTGGTTTGGGGCCGCGGGCTGTCTTTGGCTGGGCGCGCAGTTCCCCGCGCCCCCTTGGGGCGCGTTGCCGTTGCCCTTGGCGGAGGGCCCCCGTAGGAACACGGGATGCCGGGCCAGTTGGAAGGCTGGCCCGGCATCGATGCGTGGTTCTGTCGCCGGAGGCTAGTGTGCCGCCGACTCCCAGTCCGGGCCCGCGCCTACCGAGACGCCCAGGGGGACCTTGAGGTCGACCGCGTTGGACATTTCGCGGCGGACCACCGTCTCGGCCGCCTCGCGTTCGCCGGGGGCGATCTCCAGGACGATTTCGTCGTGGACCTGGAGGAGCATGCGGGAGGTGAGGTTCTCCTCGCGCAGGGCCCGGTCCACGTTCAGCATGGCGATCTTGACGATGTCCGCCGCCGTGCCCTGGATGGGCGCGTTGAGGGCCATGCGCTCGGCCGCCTCGCGGCGCTGGCGGTTGTCGCTGTTGAGGTCGGGGAGGTAGCGGCGGCGGCCGAACAGCGTCGCCGTGTAGCCCGTCGCCCTCGCCTCGTCGACCGCGCGGCGCAGATAGTCCCGTACGCCGCCGAAGCGCTCGAAGTAGGCGTCCATCAGGGCGCGGGCCTCGCCGGCGTCGATGTTCAGCTGCTGGGAGAGGCCGAAGGCCGACAGGCCGTACGCCAGGCCGTACGACATGGCCTTGATCTTGCGGCGCATCTCCGCGTCCACCGCGCCCGGCTCCACGGCGAAGACCTGCGAGGCGGCCGTGGTGTGCAGGTCCTCGCCCGAGGTGAACGCCTGGATCAGGCCCTCGTCCTCGGAGAGGTGCGCCATCACGCGCAGCTCGATCTGGCTGTAGTCCGCGGTCATCAGGGACTCGAAGCCCTCGCCGACCACGAAGCCCCGGCGGATCGCCCGGCCCTCGTCGGTGCGGACCGGGATGTTCTGCAGGTTCGGGTCCGTCGAGGACAGCCGGCCCGTCGCCGCCACCGTCTGATTGAAGGTGGTGTGGATACGGCCGTCCGCCGCGATCGTCTTGATCAGGCCCTCGACGGTGACACGCAGCTTCGCCTGCTCGCGGTGGCGGAGCATGATCACCGGCAGTTCGTTGTCGGTCTGGCCGGCCAGCCAGGCGAGGGCGTCGGCGTCCGTGGTGTAGCCGGTCTTCGTCTTCTTCGTCCTGGGCAGGGCGAGCTCGCCGAAGAGGACCTCCTGGAGCTGCTTGGGCGAGCCCAGGTTGAACTCGTGCCCGGCCGCGGCGTGCGCCTCCTTCACCGCCTGCTGGACGGCGCCGGCGAACATCTGCTCCATGGCCTCCAGGTGGGGCCGGTCGGCCGCGATGCCGTGCCGCTCCATGCGGGCCAGCAGGGCGGAGGTCGGCAGCTCCATGTCGCGCAGCAGGTCGGCGGCGCCGACCTCCTCGAGGCGGCTCTCGAAGGCCTCGCCCAGGTCGAGGACCGCGCGGGCCTGGATCATGAGCGCCTCGGCCTCGGCGCCGTCGTCGGCACCGAAGGCCAGCTGGCCGTCGGCAGCGGCGGCGGGGGCCAGCTCGCGGTGCAGGTACTCCAAGGACAGCGCGTCCAGGTCGAAGGAACGCCGGCCCGGCTTGACCAGGTACGCGGCGAGGGCGGTGTCCATGCGGACGCCCTCGATGCTCCAGCCGTGCTCGGCGAAGACCCGCATCGCGCCCTTGGCGTTGTGGAAGACCTTCGGCCTCGCGGCGTCGGCCAGCCATGCCGCGAACGCCTTCTCGTCGGCCTCGTCCAGCTGTGCGGGGTCGAACCAGCCGGCCGTGCCGTCGCCCGCCGCGAGGGCGACCTCGGCGACCGAGCCGGTGCCGAGCGCCCAGGTGTCGACGGTGGCCACGCCGAGCACCTCGCCGCCGTGCCGGGCCAGCCACGGGGCCAGCTCTCCGGTGCCGAGCACCGAGCCGTCGATCTCCACGCCGTCGGTCGCGATCGGGGTGGTCTCGGCCTCCTCGGCGCCGGGGTCGACGCCGAAGAGCCGCTCGCGCAGGGAGGGGTTCCGGATCTCCAGGGTGTCCAGGATCATCGCCACGGCCTTGCGGTCGTACGGCACGCGCGCGACGTCGGCGACGGTCTTGGACAGCTCGACGCCCCGCTCAAGCTCGGTCAGCCGGCGGTTGAGCTTGACCGCCTCCAGGTGGTCGCGGAGGTTCTGCCCGGCCTTGCCCTTGACCTCCTCGACCCGCTCGACCAGCTCCGCGAACGAGCCGAACTGGTTGATCCACTTCGCGGCGGTCTTCTCACCGACGCCCGGGATGCCCGGGAGGTTGTCGGACGGGTCGCCGCGCAGGGCCGCGAAGTCGGGGTACTGGGCGGGCGTCAGGCCGTACTTCTCGAAGACCTTCTCGGGGGTGAAGCGGGTCAGCTCGGAGACGCCCTTGGTCGGGTACAGCACCGTGGTGTGCTCGCTGACCAGCTGGAAGGAGTCACGGTCGCCGGTGACGATCAGCACCTCGAAGCCCTCGGCCTCGGCCTGGGTGGCGAGGGTGGCGATCACGTCGTCGGCCTCGAAGCCGTCGACCGCGAACCGCGAGACGTGCATCGCGTCGAGGAGCTCGCCGATCAGCTCGACCTGCCCCTTGAACTCGTCCGGGGTCTTGGAACGGTTCGCCTTGTACTCGGTGAACTCCTCGGAGCGCCAGGTCTTGCGGGACACGTCGAAGGCCACCGCGAAGTGCGTGGGCGCCTCGTCGCGCAGGGTGTTGGCCAGCATCGACGCGAAACCGTAGATCGCGTTCGTGGGCTGGCCCGTCGCGGTCGTGAAGTTCTCCGCGGGGAGCGCGAAGAACGCCCGGTAGGCCAGCGAGTGCCCGTCCATGAGCATCAGGCGGGGCCGGCTGCCGCCGGAGTTGCTGTCGGTCTTCTTCGATGCTGTCTCTGCCACGCCCCCGATCCTGCCACGCCCCACTGACACTCGGTCCCCGTCGGGGGCCGCGGCCGGTACTACGGGGAGTGCCGGGCGGGAGCGCGGAGGGGGCCGGACGGGAATGCGGAGGGAGCCGGACGGGAGTGCGGAGGGGGCCGGACGGGAGTGCGGAGGGGGCCGGGCCCGTTGTCGGTCCCGCGTGCGAGGATCGGCGACGTACCTCACACGTGTACACGAAGGGGAATGCGCGATGGCCACCAAGCCGCCCAAGGGCGACCCGGTTCAGGACGCGCCGCAGGTCGCCGCGCCGAAGCACGCGGCGGCGGGGCTGCCGGCGATCGGCCACAGCCTGCGGATCGCGCAGCAGCAGATGGGCGTGAAGCGCACGATGCTGACCCTGCTGAGCGTCAACCAGAAGAACGGCTTCGACTGCCCGGGCTGCGCCTGGCCCGAGGCGGACCACCGGCACACGGCGGAGTTCTGTGAGAACGGCGCGAAGGCGGTGGCCGAGGAGGCGACCCTGCGCCGGGTCACCCCGGAGTTCTTCGCCGCGCACTCCGTGGCCGATCTCGCGACCAGGAGCGGCTACTGGCTGGGGCAGCAGGGGCGCCTCACCCACCCCATGTACCTCCCCGAGGGCGGCACGCACTACGAGCCGGTCAGCTGGGAGCGCGCCTTCGACATCGTCGCCGAGGAGATCACCGCCCTCGCCTCCCCCGGCGAGGCCGTCTTCTACACCTCCGGCCGCACCAGCAACGAGGCGGCGTTCCTCTACCAGCTCTTCGCGCGCGAGCTGGGCACCAACAACCTGCCCGACTGCTCGAACATGTGCCACGAGTCGTCCGGCTCGGCCCTGACCGAGACGATCGGCATCGGCAAGGGCAGCGTCCTGCTGGAGGACCTGTACAAGGCCGACCTGATCATCGTCGCCGGCCAGAACCCGGGGACGAACCACCCGCGCATGCTCACCGCCCTGGAGAAGGCCAAGGCGAGCGGCGCGAAGATCATCACGGTGAACCCGCTGCCCGAGGCGGGCATGGAGCGCTTCAAGAACCCGCAGACCCCCAAGGGCCTCACCACGGGTGCCGCGCTCACCGACCTGTTCCTGCAGATCCGCATCGGCGGCGACCAGGCCCTCTTCCGGCTCCTCAACAAGCTGATCCTGGAGACGGAGGGAGCGGTCGACGAGGAGTTCGTGCGCGAGCACACGCACGGCTACGGGGAGTTCGCCGAGGCCGCCCGCGCGGCCGACTGGGACGAGACCCTGAGGGCGACCGGGCTCTCGCGCGCGGACATCGACAAGGCGATGGAGATGGTCCTCGCCTCGCGGCGCACGATCGTCTGCTGGGCCATGGGCCTCACCCAGCACAAGCACTCCGTGCCGACCATCCGCGAGGTCGTCAACTTCCTTCTGCTGCGCGGGAACATCGGCCGCCCGGGCGCGGGCGTGTGCCCGGTGCGCGGCCACTCGAACGTGCAGGGCGACCGCACCATGGGCATCTTCGAGCGGCCCGCCCCCGCCTTCCTGGACGCCCTGGAGCGGGAGTTCGGCTTCGCGCCGCCCCGCGAGCACGGCTTCGACGTCGTCCAGGCCATCCGCGCGCTGCGCGACGGCGAGGCGAAGGTCTTCTTCGCGATGGGCGGCAACTTCGTGTCCGCGACGCCGGACACCGACGTCACCGAGGCGGCCGTGCGGCGCGCCCGGCTGACCGTGCACGTGTCGACGAAGCTGAACCGCAGTCATGCCGTCACGGGCGCCCGCGCGCTGATCATGCCGACGCTCGGCCGCACCGAGCGCGACCTCCAGGTCGGCCCGAACGGGAAAAGCACAGCGCAGTTCGTGACCGTCGAGGACTCCATGGGCATGGTGCACGCCTCCCGGGGCCGGCTGGAGCCCGCGAGCGCGCACCTGCTGTCGGAGCCGGCCATCGTCTGCCGGCTGGCACGCCGCGTGCTGGGCGAGGACAGCCGGACGCCCTGGGAGGAGTTCGAGAAGGACTACGCGACGATCCGGGACCGCATCGCGCGGGTGATCCCCGGCTTCGAGGACTTCAACGCGCGCGTGGCCCACCCCGGCGGCTTCACCCTCCCGCACGCCCCGCGCGACGAGCGCCGCTTCCCGACGACGACCGGCAAGGCCAACTTCACCGCGGCCCCGGTCGAGTACCCGGAGCTGCCCGAGGGACGGCTGCTGCTACAGACCCTGCGCTCGCACGACCAGTACAACACCACGATCTACGGCCTCGACGACCGCTACCGGGGGATCAGGAACGGCCGCCGGGTCGTCATGGTCAACCCCGAGGACGCGGCGCGGCTGAACCTCGCCGACGGCTCCTACGTCGACCTGGTCGGCGAGTGGAAGGACGGCGTCGAGCGGCGGGCGCCCGGGTTCCGGGTCGTGCACTACCCGACGGCACGCGGCTGCGCGGCGGCCTACTACCCGGAGACCAACGTCCTGGTCCCGCTGGACGCCACCGCGGACACCAGCAACACCCCGGCCAGCAAGTCCGTCGTCGTCCGTCTGGAACAATCGGCGACCGACTGAGCGTTTGCTCAGTCGACCCGTACCGACTGAGCACCCCGAACGGAGCCGACCCATGGGCGAGCAGCAGCACGTGAAGTTCCCGCAAGAGGTCATCGACGAGTACGCCGCGCTCGGCGTCGACCTGCCCGCCCTGTTCTCCGCCGGGCACCTCGGGAACCGCATGGGTGTCCAGATTGTGGAAGCCTCCGCCGAGCGGGTCGTCGGGACCATGCCGGTCGAGGGGAACACCCAGCCTTACGGGCTGCTGCACGGAGGCGCCTCCGCGGTGCTGGCCGAGACGCTCGGTTCGGTGGGGTCGATGCTGCACGCCGGCAGCTCCAAGATCGCGGTCGGCGTCGACCTGAACTGCACCCATCACCGAGGGGTGCGTTCCGGCCTCGTCACCGGCGTGGCCACGCCGCTGCACCAGGGCCGCTCGACGGCGACGTACGAGATCGTGATCAGTGACGAGCAGGGCCGGCGGGTGTGCAGCGCGCGGCTGACCTGTCTGCTGCGGGACGTGCGGCCGGGCGACGGGGAGCACCTCCGGACGGCGAACTGACGCCGACCTCCGGACGACGCCTCCGTGACCACCAACCCCCTTGCGTCCGCCCGCCGTTGAAACCCGGGCGCCCGGCGGCATAACGTCGACCCATGACGACGGGAGGACCCCGCCGGAAGGGGGCCGCGCTGGGACTCGCGCTGCTGGCCGCCGTATTGGCGGCCGGCTGCGGCGACGCGGACGCGCGGGGCGGTGCGCCCGCCACGGGGGCGAGCAGCAACTCGCCCTCCCCTTCGGCGACTCCGCCCGCGCGGCTGTGCGCCGGCATCATCGGGTACTGGTCGCGCCGGTCAATGACCGGCGACACCTACGGCGACTATCAGTCGATGGGCCTGTCCGACGGCCAGTACGAGATCCTGCGCAAGGTCGTGGACGCCGCACGGGCCGAGCGCGAGCGCTCCGACGCGCGGACGGCCGAGCGACTTATCGACCGCAGGGCACGCGAGTTGTGCGAAGAGCGGTACCGGAAGGGCGAGCCGACCGGAGGTCCATGGGGCTGAGGGAGCAATTCCCCGATCCGCTTTCGTTGCTCCCTACACGAAAGTGCCGGATTTACCGGGGACCTTTCACATTCGTAACTCAGCGTAATACGGGTGCAATACGAGCCAACACTTCGACTGTCGTGACCACCTTTCGCACAAGGCGACAGAGGCCCCCTGGTAGCCTCCAGCAACGACCCCGGTAATCACCAAAACGTGTGAACGCTCGTGAAGAAGCTACGCGCGAACGCTGCGAGTTCTCACAATGTGGACAGGGCGAATCAACCGGAAATTCACTCTTCCCCCCAGCCAGTACCGCTGTGCGTTACCTCGTGTCATAACAAGAGCGTCACAGCCTTGGTCAGGCCCTCCTCCATGTTCCCCGCACGCGCTTAGAGTCACCGCCAGTCACCGAGCTACCGGATTCGAAGTCACTTCGACCCAGCGCTCGACTCGGCGCGCTCCACAGGGAGCCGCCGTGCCAGGGAAAGGACCTGATTCGTGCGTCAACGTTCGATCATCGCCATAACCGCCGCGCTCGCGGCGGGTTCGCTGACACTCACGGCTTGTGGGTCGCGTGACGACGACGGCGGCAGCAGCAACGGCGACAAGACCACTGTGGTGATCGGTGTCGACGCTCCGCTGACCGGCGACCTGTCGGCCCTCGGCCTCGGCATCAAGAACTCCGCCGACCTGGCCGCCAAGACGGCCAACAAGCAGGAGTTCGTCAAGGGCGTCGAGTTCAAGATCGAGCCCCTCGACGACCAGGCGCAGCCCTCCGTGGGCCAGCAGAACGCCCAGAAGTTCATCAGCAACAAGGACGTCCTCGGCGTCGTCGGCCCGCTGAACTCCAGCGTCTCGCAGCAGATGCAGAAGCCGTTCAACGACGCCGGCCTGACCCAGGTCTCCCCCGCCAACACCGGTACGGAGCTGACCCAGGGCGACGGCTGGAAGACCGGCAACTCGGTCCGCCAGTTCAAGACCTTCTTCCGTACGGCCACCACGGACGAGATCCAGGGCGCCTTCGCAGCCGACTACCTGTACAACCAGGCGAAGCTGAAGAAGGTCTACCTGATCGACGACCAGAAGACCTACGGCGCCGGCCTCGCCGCCTCCTTCAAGGCGAACTTCACCAAGTTCGGCGGCCAGATCGTGGGCACGGACCACATCAACCCCGACGACCGTGACTTCAACGCCGTGGTCGCCAAGATCAAGAAGACCGGCGCCGAGGCCCTGTACTACGGCGGCGAGTACCCGGCCGCCGGCCCGCTGAGCCAGCAGCTCAAGGACAGCGGCCAGAACATCCCGCTCATGGGCGGCGACGGCATCTACTCCGGTGAGTTCCCGAAGCTGAACAAGAAGGCCGAGGGCGACCTCGCGACCTCCGTCGGCGAGCCCGTCGAGAAGCTCGACTCCGCCCAGACGTTCATCAAGAACTACAAGGCCGGCGGCTACGAGGACGACTACGAGGCCTACGGCGGCCTCACCTACGACGCCACCTGGGCCATCATCGAGGCCGTCAAGCTGGCGGTCGAGGGCAACGACGGCAAGCTCCCGGACGACGGCCGCAAGGCGGTCCTGGACGCCATGGCCAAGGTCAAGTTCGACGGCGTCACCGGCCCGATCTCCTTCGACGAGTTCGGTGACACCACGAACCACACGATGACCGCCTACAAGGTCAAGAGCAACGCCTGGGTGCCGGAGTTCAGCGGCGAACCCAAGCTGGGCTAGCAGAGGACGAGTAAAGAACCCTCCCCCATCACACATTGATCCAGGCCGCGCGGGAGCACCCATCAGCGCTCCCGCGCGGCGCCATATCCGAACCACTCCACGGAGGCCCTGCGGTGAACGAACTGCCGCAACAGCTGGCCAATGGACTCATCCTCGGCGCGATGTACGGACTCATCGCGATCGGCTACACGATGGTCTACGGCATCGTCCAGCTCATCAACTTCGCCCACGGCGAGATCTTCATGGTCGGGGGCTTCGGGGCCCTCACCGTCTGGTTGGTACTCCCCGAGGGCTTCGGCCTCGGGGCCGCAGTCCCGCTCATGATCATCGGTGGCGTCCTCGTCTCGGTCGCCGTCGGCACGGCGGCGGAACGGTTCGCCTACCGTCCGCTGCGCACCGCGCCACGACTGGCGCCCCTCATCACCGCCATCGGTCTGTCCATCGTCCTCCAGCAGGCCGTGTGGATGTGGTACCCGGACGCGAAGAAGGACCACCCCTTCCCGCAGTTCGACGGCGGTCCCATCGAGATCCTCGGCGCCAACATCCAGCGCGGTGACCTCTTCGTCCTCATAGCCGCCCCGCTGTGCATGCTCGCCCTCGGCTTCTTCGTCACGAAGACGCGCTCCGGCCGCGGCATGCAGGCCACGGCCCAGGACCCGGACACGGCCAAGCTGATGGGCATCAACACCGACCGCATCATCGTCATGGCGTTCGCCATCGGTGCCGCGTTCGCCGCCGTCGCCGCCGTCGCCTACGGGCTCAAGAACGGCCAGGTCGGCTTCCGCATGGGCTTCCTGATGGGCCTCAAGGCCTTCACGGCGGCCGTCCTCGGCGGCATCGGCAACATCTACGGCGCCATGCTCGGCGGCATCGTGCTCGGCGTCGCCGAGTCCCTCGCCACCGGCTACATCGGCGACATCCCCGGCATGGACCTCTTCGGCGGCGGCGCCTGGAAGGACGTGTGGGCGTTCGCTCTGCTCATCCTCGTACTGCTGTTCAGGCCACAAGGTCTGCTCGGCGAACGCGTCGCGGATCGGGCGTGATACCCATGACCACCGAGATCCCCATGGACAAGACCTCCGACACCACCAAGGTGTCCGCGGCCGAGGCCACCCCGATCATCCCGCTGCCGCAGGCCGTGGCCCGCGGGCTGGCGGTCGGCGGCTCCGCCCTCGCCCTCATAGGCACGTTCCTCGCCTGGACCTGGACCGAGGAGTTCCCGGGCAACCTGACCGTCACCGGCTACCCGGGCGGCCTTCAGGTCCTCACCCTCTTCGGCTCCCTGCTCACCCTGCTGTTCGCCCTCTCCGGCTACGGCATCCCCGGCCTGCGCTGGCTCACCCCCGGCGGCAAGAACAGCCCCGTCCTGCTCGCCGCCCTCGGCGTGTTCGGCACCACGGGCTACGCGATCGGCGCGATCACCCAGGAGCTCGGCGGCCTGGTCAACCTGGAGCCCGGCGCCTGGGTCTCCGGCATCGGCGCGCTCGTCGCCGTGATCGGCGCCCTCGGCCTCTCCGTCGACCAGCCCTACGACGCGTCGGACCCGACCCCGAACCTCTGGGGCCGTATCCGTCACTCGCTCACCGCTCCCGACCCCGCCCGTGCCAAGGAACTCTCCTCCTGGGTGGAGATCCTGATCATCGCCGCCGGCTTCGGCGTCGGTCTGTACGTCTTCGCGTACGGCATCAGCACCGAGTACTCCGAGCTGTTCATCGGCTTCCTGATCGTCGCGGCGTTCGGCTTCACCGCCGTCACCCGCGCCGGTCTGCTCAAGCGGCTGTCGGCGCTGACCGCCAAGCACCGCAACGTCACCCTCGGGGCGGCGTTCGCGGCGGCGATCTGCTTCCCGTTCACCCAGTCCAACGACCAGTTCGCCCTCATCGGCGCGAACATCCTGATCTTCGCCACGGTCGCCCTGGGTCTCAACGTCGTCGTCGGCCTCGCCGGTCTGCTCGACCTCGGTTACGTCGCCTTCCTCGGCGTCGGCGCCTACGCCGCCGCCCTGGTCTCCGGCTCCCCGTCGTCGACCATCGGTGTGCAGTTCCCGTTCTGGGCGGCCGTTCTCACCGGCGCCGCCGCCTCGCTGATCTTCGGCGTGGTGATCGGTGCTCCCACCCTGCGACTGCGCGGCGACTACCTCGCCATCGTGACGCTCGGCTTCGGTGAGATCTTCCGCATCACGATGAACAACCTGAACGGCAACAGCGGCCCGGACGTCACCAACGGCTCCAACGGCATCCCGCAGATCCCCGACCTGGAGATCTTCGGGTTCAACCTCGGAGTCCCGCACAACGTCCTCGGCCACGAGCTGACCCGCTCGGCCAACTACTACCTGCTGATGCTGCTGTTCACGGCGATCGTCGTGATGGTCTTCCGCCGCTCGGCGGAGTCCCGCATCGGCCGCGCGTGGGTGGCCATCCGCGAGGACGAGACGGCCGCGACCGCGATGGGCATCAACGGCTTCCGCCTCAAGCTCCTCGCCTTCGCGCTCGGCGCCTCCCTCGCCGGCCTCGCCGGCACCGTCCAGGCGCACGTGTCCTACAGCGTCACCCCCGAGCAGTACCAGTTCGCCGGCTCCGTGCCGCCGAACTCGGCCTTCCTGCTCGCCGCCGTCATCCTCGGCGGTATGGGCACCATCAGCGGCCCGCTGATCGGCGCCGCGCTGCTCTACCTGATCCCGGCCAAGCTCCAGTTCATGGCGGAGTACCAGCTGCTGCTCTTCGGCGTCGCGCTGATGCTGCTGATGCGCTTCCGTCCCGAGGGCCTGGTCGCCGACCGCAGGAAGCAGCTCGAATTCCACGAGACCGGACAGCTCGACGTACCGGAGGACAAGCCATTGCCCGAAGGCGCGACCGGCGTCGCGAAGGCAGGGGCGTGACCGCCATGACGACCACCACGACCGCACCCAGCACGACCACGGTGCTCGACGCGAGCGGTGTCACCATGCGCTTCGGCGGTCTGACCGCCGTACGCGACGTGGACCTCACCGTGAACACCGGCGAGATCGTCGGCCTCATCGGCCCCAACGGCGCCGGCAAGACGACCTTCTTCAACTGCCTCACCGGCCTGTACGTGCCGACCGAGGGCAAGGTCGCCTACAAGGGCACCGTCCTGCCGCCCAAGCCGCACCTGGTCACCCAGGCCGGCATCGCCCGTACGTTCCAGAACATCCGGCTCTTCGCCAACATGACCGTTCTGGAGAACGTCCTGGTCGGACGCCACACCCGGACCAAGGAGGGCCTCTGGTCGGCGCTCCTGCGCCTGCCCGGCTTCAAGAAGGCCGAGGACGCGTCCCGGGCCCGCGCCATGGAACTCCTGGAGTTCACCGGTCTGGCCGCCAAGGCCGACCACCTCGCCCGCAACCTGCCCTACGGCGAGCAGCGCAAGCTGGAGATCGCCCGGGCGCTGGCGAGCGAGCCCGGTCTGCTCCTCCTCGACGAGCCGACCGCCGGTATGAACCCGCAGGAGACCCGGGCGGCCGAGGAGCTCATCTTCGCCATCCGGGACCAGGGCATCGCCGTCCTCGTCATCGAGCACGACATCCGCTTCATCATGAACCTCTGCGACCGGGTCGCCGTGCTGGTCCAGGGCGAGAAGATCGTCGAGGGCCCCGCCGAGGTCGTCCAGGCCGACGAGCGCGTCATCGCCGCCTACCTGGGCACGCCCTTCGAGGGCGAGCCCGGCACCGCGGAGGCCGCCGAGGTCGAGGCGGCGGAGACGGACGCGCAGAGCACCACGGAAGGGGATGACAAGTGACCGCACTGCTCGAGGTCGAGGACCTCAGGGTCGCTTACGGCAAGATCGAGGCCGTCAAGGGCATCTCGTTCAAGGTGGACGCGGGCGAGGTGGTCACCCTCATCGGCACCAACGGCGCCGGCAAGACCACGACCCTGCGGACCCTGTCGGGTCTTCTCCAGCCGCTGTCCGGTCAGATCCGGTTCGAAGGCAAGTCGCTGAAGAAGGTCCCCGCCCACAAGGTCGTCGCGCTGGGGCTCGCCCACTCCCCCGAGGGGCGGCACATCTTCCCCCGCATGACGATCGAGGACAACCTCCGGCTCGGCGCGTTCCTGCGCTCCGACAAGGAGGGCATCGAGAAGGACATCCAGCGCGCCTACGACCTGTTCCCCATCCTCGGGGAGCGCCGGAAGCAGGCGGCGGGCACCCTCTCCGGCGGTGAGCAGCAGATGCTCGCCATGGGGCGGGCGTTGATGTCCCGGCCGAAGCTGCTCATGCTCGACGAGCCCTCCATGGGCCTCTCGCCGATCATGATGCAGAAGATCATGTCCACCATCAAGGAGCTCAAGTCCCAGGGCACCACCATTCTGCTCATCGAGCAGAACGCCCAGGCCGCGCTCTCCCTGGCCGACCACGGCCACGTGATGGAGGTCGGCAAGATCGTCCTCTCCGGCTCCGGGCAGGACCTCCTGCACGACGAGTCGGTGCGCAAGGCCTACCTCGGCGAGGACTGATCACCCATACGACGAGGCCCGTGCCCCCGGTCAGGGGGCACGGGCCTCGTTCGTGTTCCGGGGGCGTCAGCCCTTGGCGGCCTTCTTCTCGTCGGCGTCCTGGATGACCGCCTCGGCGACCTGCTGCATCGACATCCGCCGGTCCATGGAGGTCTTCTGGATCCAGCGGAACGCGGCCGGCTCGGTCAGTCCGTACTCGGTCTGCAGGATCGACTTCGCCCGGTCCACCAGCTTGCGCGTCTCCAGGCGGAGGGTGAGGTCGGCGACCTCCTTCTCCAGCTCCTTCAGCTCGGTGAAGCGCGACACCGCCATCTCGATCGCCGGCACGACGTCACTCTTGCTGAACGGCTTGACCAGGTAGGCCATGGCGCCGGCGTCCCGGGCGCGCTCGACGAGGTCGCGCTGCGAGAACGCGGTCAGCATCAGCACCGGGGCGATGGACTCCTCGGCGATCTTCTCGGCCGCCGAAATGCCGTCCAGCTTGGGCATCTTGACATCGAGGATGACGAGGTCGGGCTTGTGCTCGCGGGCCAGCTCCACGGCCTGCTCACCGTCACCGGCCTCGCCGACGACGGTGTACCCCTCCTCCTCGAGCATCTCTTTGAGATCGAGCCGGATCAGCGCCTCGTCCTCGGCGATGACGACACGGGTCGTCAGCGGAGGCACGTGCGACTTGTCGTCGTCGGGCGCGTCTACGGGCTGGGGCGACTCGGGGGCGCTCACGAAGGCTCCTCGTTCAGGGGCATGGGTGCTGCTGACAAGAGCCTACCTAGCTACGGTATGGTGGACGCGCGGAGGGTCGGGGGAAACCTTGGATTCTTCGAGCCCCGGTAGCCCAATTGGCAGCAGGCAACGGATTCAAAACCCGTACAGTGTCGGTTCGAGTCCGACCCGGGGCACTTTTCCTTGGATTTCAAGGTCGCTATTAGGGCCCCTCCGGCGGAGGGGCCCTCAAGCTTTTCGGGGATTTTCTACTTGGGACTGTCGTCCTCGCCGATGTGGTGGACGCGCACCATGTTCGTCGAGCCGGAAACCCCGGGCGGCGAGCCGGCCGTGATGACCACCGTGTCGCCCTTTTGGCAGCGCCCGTACTTCAGCAGCAGCTCATCCACCTGTTCGACCATCGCGTCCGTCGAGTCCACGTGCGGACCCAGGAAAGTCTCCACGCCCCAGGTCAGATTCAGCTGCGAACGCGTCGCCGGTTCCGGGGTGAAGGCCAGCAGCGGGATCGGCGAGCGGTAGCGGGACAGGCGGCGGGCGGTGTCGCCGGACTGGGTGAAGGCGACCAGGAACCTCGCGCCCAGGAAGTCGCCGATCTCGGCGGCCGCGCGGGCGACCGCGCCGCCCTGGGTGCGGGGCTTGTTGCGGTCGGTCAGGGGCGGCAGGCCCTTGGCGAGGATGTCCTCCTCGGCCGCTTCGACGATCTTCGCCATGGTGCGGACCGTCTCGATCGGGTACTTGCCCACGCTGGTCTCGCCGGACAACATCACCGCGTCGGTGCCGTCGATGACCGCGTTGGCCACGTCCGACGCCTCGGCCCTGGTCGGACGCGAGTTCTCGATCATCGAGTCGAGCATCTGCGTCGCCACGATCACCGGCTTGGCGTTGCGCTTGGCCAGCTTGATCGCGCGCTTCTGGACGATCGGGACCTGCTCCAGCGGCATCTCCACGCCCAGGTCGCCGCGGGCGACCATGATGCCGTCGAACGCGGCCACGATGTCGTCGATCGCGTCGACGGCCTGCGGCTTCTCCACCTTGGCGATCACCGGGAGGCGGCGGCCCTCCTCGTCCATGATCCGGTGCACGTCCTCGATGTCCCGGCCGCTGCGGACGAACGACAGCGCGATGACATCGAAGCCGGTGCGCAGCGCCCAGCGCAGGTCCGCCTCGTCCTTCTCGGAGAGGGCGGGTACGGAGACGGCGACGCCGGGGAGGTTCAGGCCCTTGTGGTCGGAGACCATGCCGCCCTCGACGACCGTGGTGTTGACGCGCGGGCCGTCGACGGAGGTGACCTCCAGGCAGACCTTGCCGTCGTCGACGAGGATGCGCTCACCGGGGGTGACGTCGGCGGCGAGACCGGAGTAGGTGGTGCCGCACTGGTGGCGGTCGCCCTCGGCGCCCTCCTCGACGGTGATGGTGAAGGTGTCCCCGCGTTCAAGCAGTACAGGTCCTTCGGTGAAGCGGCCGAGGCGGATCTTCGGGCCTTGAAGGTCGGCGAGGACGCCGACGCTGCGGCCGGTCTCGTCGGAGGCCTTCCGCACGCGCCGGTAGCGCTCCTCGTGGTCGGCGTGGCCGCCGTGGCTGAGGTTGAATCGGGCGACGTCCATTCCGGCGTCGACCAGTGCCTTTATCTGGTCGTACGAGTCGGTCGCGGGGCCCAGGGTGCAGACGATTTTCGCTCGGCGCATGTTTCGACTCTATGACTTACCGGCGGGTAGAGAATTGGTCCCGCATGACCACTCAACAACCGTTGCGTGAAGGGATATTGACAAGTGTTGAATTGTGCGGCGGGGCGCTCCGATGAGCGTTCGAGAATCACCCCGTACGGTGAATTCACAGCCGCGGCGGCGTCATCGTAAAGCGCGCGTTGACCTGGGCGTGGACGTGCTGCCGCTGGGGTTCGAGATCGAGCGGGGCGGCCGCGGCGTCCTCGGCGGCGCCGTAGGCCATGGAGCGCATACGGCCGCCGGACGACTGCGGATAGGGCGGCGCGGCGTTCTCGGCGCCGATGTCGGCGAGTTCCACCAGCGCGGCCAGCGACGCCCCCAGCGCCTGCGCGTACTCCCGCGCCCGCTGCACGGCCTCCCGCACCGCCTGCTGCCGGGCCTCCCGGTGGGCCGGCGAGTCGGGGCGCAGGGCCCACCAGGGGCCGTCGACGCGCGTGAGGTCCGAGTCGGCCAGTCGCGTGGTGAGTTCGCCCAGCGCGGTGAAGTCCGTGAGTACGGCGGTGATGTGGACGCGGCCGTGGTAGGCGTGGACGCGTTCGCCGCGGCCCTTGTCCTTGAGCTCCGGGCTGATGGAGAAGGCGCCGGTCTCCAGCCGCTCGACCGCGTCGCCGTAGGTCTTGATGAGGTCGAGGACGGCGGCGTTGCGGCGGCTGAGGTCGTCGAGGGCGGCGCGGCGGTCCTTGCCGCGGGAGGCGACCGTGACGCCGATGCGGGCGATCTCCGGGTCGACCTCCAGACGGGCCTCGCCGCGCACGGCGATGCGCGGGGCGTCGGGGGTGCCGTACGGGACGGCCGGCTGAAGTTCCTCTGAGGGAGCGGTCATACGTCCCACTCTGTCATCGCTTGCTTGGTTACGGACCCCCGTGGGTCATCAGATCGAAACCTGCGGGGTCTGTTCCGGCTCGCCATGCGCAGGTCAGAATCTACGCGCGTTACGCGCGTTGTCGACCACTCGCCCTGGAGAAGCACTCATGCCGTTGAACCGCCGGAAGTTCCTGAAGAAGTCCGCCGTGACCGGAGCGGGGGTGGCCCTCGCCGGTGCGGCGGCTCCGGCGGCGGAGGCCGCCGAGGCCGGCACGGCCACGCCGGCGGGGAAGAAGTGCGAGAAGCGGTACTCGCTGACCGTCATGGGCACGACCGACCTGCACGGCCACGTCTTCAACTGGGACTACTTCAAGGACGCCGAGTACACCGACGCCAAGGGCAACGCGCAGGGTCTGGCGCGGGTGTCGACGCTGGTGAACCGGATCCGCGAGGAGCGGGGCCGGCGCAACACGCTGCTGATCGACGCCGGCGACACGATCCAGGGCACCCCGCTGACGTACTACTACGCCAAGGTCGACCCGATCACCGCCGAGGGCGGTCCGGTGCACCCGATGGCGCAGGCGATGAACGCCATCGGCTTCGACGCGGTCGCGCTCGGCAACCACGAGTTCAACTACGGCATCGAGACGCTGCGCAAGTTCGAGGAGCAGTGCCGCTTCCCGCTGCTCGGCGCGAACGCGCTGGACGCGAAGACCCTCAAGCCCGCGTTCCCGCCCTACTTCATCAAGAACTTCCGGCTGCAGGGCGCCCCGCCGGTGAAGGTCGCCGTCCTCGGTCTGACCAACCCCGGCATCGCGATCTGGGACAAGGCCTATGTGCAGGGCAAGCTGACGTTCCCGGGCCTGGAGGAGCAGGCGGCGAAGTGGGTGCCGAAGCTGAAGGCGATGGGCGCGGACGTGGTGATCGTCTCGGCGCACTCGGGCTCCTCGGGCACGTCGTCGTACGGTGACCAGCTGCCGTACATCGAGAACTCGGCGGCGCTGGTGGCGCAGCAGGTGCCGGACATCGACGCGATTCTGGTCGGCCACGCGCACGTCGAGATCCCGGAGCTGAAGGTCGTCAACGCGAAGACCGGCAAGACCGTCGTGCTGTCGGAGCCGCTGTGCTTCGCCGAGCGGCTGTCGCTGTTCGACATCGAGCTGACCTTCGCCAAGGGCCGCTGGACGGTCGAGAAGGTCGCGGCCTCGGTGCTGAACTCCAACACGGTCGCCGACGACCCGAAGATCACCAAGCTGCTGAAGGACGAGCACGACAAGGTCGTCGCGTACGTCAACCAGGTCGTGGGCACCGCGACCGACGCGCTGACCACGGTCGAGGCCCGCTACAAGGACGCCCCGATCATCGACCTGATCACCAAGGTCCAGGAGGACGTCGTCAAGGCGGCGCTGGCGGGCACCGAGTACGCCTCGCTGCCGGTCATCGCCCAGGCGTCGCCCTTCTCGCGCACCTCGGAGATCCCGGCCGGCGAGGTGACGATCCGGGATCTGTCGAGCCTGTACGTGTACGACAACACGCTGGTCGCGAAGCTGATGACGGGCGCGCAGCTCAAGGCGTACCTGGAGTACTCGGCGGCGTACTTCGTGCAGACCGCCGCCGACGCGGCCGTCGACGTGGAGAAGCTGACGAACGCCAACAACCGCCCCGACTACAACTACGACTACGTCTCCGGGCTGTCGTACGACATCGACATCGCGCAGGCGGCCGGTTCGCGGATCAAGAACGTGACCTACAACGGTGCCGCTCTCGACGACGCGCAGAAGTTCGTGTTCGCGGTGAACAACTACCGGGCCAACGGCGGCGGCGCGTTCCCGCACGTGGCGGCGGCCCAGGAGCTGTGGGCGGAGTCGACGGAGATCCGCACCCGGATCGCGGAGTGGGTCACCGCCAAGGGCGTGCTGGACCCGAAGGACTTCGCGTCCGTGGACTGGAAGCTGACGCGCAACGGCACGCCGGTCTTCTAGGACCGGACGGGGAAGGCCGGCGGTCCGTCCGGCCGCCGGCCTTCCCCCGCGCTCAGAACAGGCTCGTCACGCTGTCCTGGATGGCGGCCACGTCGCCCGCGACGGCGGCCGTGGCGGCCACGCCGGGGGCGAGGAAGCCGAGCCAGCGCAGCAGGACTCCCCGGCGGGGCTCGTCCTGGGCGAGCTCGGCCTCGACGCGTTCGGCGGCCTCGACGAGCTCCTCCCCGTCCTCGTACTCGTCCTGGTGGGCGCGTACCCGGTCGAGCAGCAGCCGTGCCGCGGCGCGCAGTTCGGCCACGGCGGCCTCGCGGTCGGCCGCGGCCGCGGCGCCGGTGGTCGCCGTCGAGCGGTTGACCGCGACCGCGCTGCCGTCGATGCGGATGTCGCCGCCGGCCTGGATCCCGCTGTTGTCGCCGGTCCCCGTCATGTCGTCACCTTCCTCGGCTCGCCTGCGGGGCGGCGGACGGCGCGGACGGTGCCTGCTGTCCGGCACCTCCCGTCGCCTGGCCGCGCCGGAAGACACCGGCGACGCTGCCGCCGATGCCGACGGCGGAGCCGCTGAGATTCACGTCGCCGCCCGCGTACAGGCCGGTGTTGAAGATCGTGGTCTGGCGCTGGATGAGTTCGCCTGTGTCGATGTCGTGGTCCTCCAGGAACTCCACCAGGGCGTCCAGCACCCGGTGTTCGACCGTCTTGGCGTACAACTCCCGGTCGAGCTGCTGGAAGTAGCGGTAGTAGAGCTGGTCGCTGGCGGAGTCCCTGATGCTGAAGGACGCTCCGTAGTCGAAGGTGCGGTGGCGGATCTCCTGGGCCTGGCGGCGCTGCTTGCCGTTCTGGAAGAACGGCGAGAACAGGCCCGCGATGACGGAGAAGGGCGATCCGACCAGCAGGACCGGCGCGCGCAGGCCGGCCTGGGCCACCAGGGCCCACCACTGCCGGAAGGTCGGGGAGTCGAGCAGTTGGTCGGCGATGCGGTAGCGCTCGCGCACCGGGGCGAGCAGGGAACTGCTGCCCTCGATGAAGAGCATCTTGCGGTCCGACAGCAGCGCGCACCGCACGAAGAAGGTGATGGCCAGCTCGCCGCTCCAGCCGGTGACGCGGATCGCCAGGTAGGGGCGGGCGCGGCCCTTGCCGTCCTCGCGCAGCTCGTTCAGGAGCTCCGGTGAGACGCGCGCGCTGGGCGGTCCCGCGGGGTCCGGCAGCAGTTCGGAGCGGGTGCGGTCGTCCACCTCGTACAGCAGGTCCTTGCCGTTGACCAGCAGCAGGTTCTCGACGTGGACGCCGGGCAGCTTCAGGTCGCCGACGCGGGCGGCGAGGTGGTCGTTGAGCTCGTGCACGGTGAACGGCACGACCTGCTTGCCCTCGGCGGGACGCGCGGTGTCGAGGGTGAACGACCAGGTGCTCGTCGTCGCCCCGTACCCGACGAAGGGGGCGTAGAGCGAGGAGACGACGACGTTGCCGCGGTCGCGCTTCTCGATCTCCGCGATGCGCCGCCGGTTCTCGGACCCGGCCGGCTCGGGGGCCCGTTCCGGGGCGAAGTTCTGCCGGCTGAGCTGTTTGGCGACCACGCCGTAGTGCACGGACAGCGACTCGACGGCGACGATGATCCAGGCGACGATCCAGCCGAGGACGACGGCCGTGCCGAAGGTGACCGGCAGCATGATCACCACGATCAGGAGCAGCACGGCGAGCAGGACGTCCCGGACGACCTGACGACGGCGGGCCGCCAGGGCGTGCCGCAGGACGCAGCCGAGGTCGACGCCCGGCGACGAGGCGACCGCGCGGCGCGGCTCCTCCACGATCTGCTCGACGGCTCGGCGGGCGAACTTGGTGTCCGTGTGGACGGCGGTGCACAGGTACCGGGTGATGTCCGGGGCGAACCGCGTCTCGGGGGCCACCAGGGGGGCGTGGGTGGGTGCGGGCGGTGCGGCGGGACCGGGGGGCGGAGTCGGAGTGGTCATGACTTCGTGCCTCCTCTCGGAAGGTGTCCTTCGTGAGCGCCTTGCGGACGGCCTCGGGCATCACCGGGATGCGGTCGGGGCCGGTCGTTTCGCTGATCGAACGCGCGCCGTCGGAAAAGGCGGAGAGGGGAGGCGGCAGGGGGCCGGACGCGGGTGAGCGTGCCCGACGGGGCGTCGACGGCCCCCGAAAGTAATATCGCCCGGATCAGATGCCCCCGTAACCGCGACATGAACCGGAAGGTAGCAGCGCGCCCGCTCGGGCGGGAGGGTCATGGGATGTTCAAGTGGCCTTTTCCCCGTCCCCTTCCGTGATTCTTCACCGGGGTCGCACAGGTGGTGTCCACCAGCGGGGTGAGCACCGGCGCCTTGCGTGCGGCCGGGATCCGGGGCTGCTGTTCCAGACCGAAGGTGGTGAACGCCGTACGGCTGGGGAGGGCGTAAGTGTCCTTGCCGGTCACGGAGTTGAGGATGGCCGCGCTGCGCCAGGCCGCGAGGCCCAGGTCGGGGGTGCCGATGCCGTGGGTGTGGCGTTCGGCGTTCTGGACGTAGACGTGGCAGCCGGAGCCGCTGACGGACGGGTCCATGACCAGGCGGTGTCGGTCGTCGATCCGGGGGCGTTCCCGGCCGTCGCGGCGCAGGTAGGGGTCGAGGCCCGCGAGGATGCGGTCGAGGGAGCGCTCGCGGTAGCCGGTGGCCAGCACGACCGCGTCGGTGGTCATGCGGGAGCGGGTGTTCTGGTGGACGTGCTCCAGGTGGAGCTCCACCTTGGTCGTGGCGACACGGCCGGCGGTGCGCACCCGGACCCCGGGCGTGAGCACGGCGTCGGGCCAGCCGCCGTGCAGGGTGCGGCGGTAGAGCTCGTCGTGGATGGCGGCGAGGGTGGCGGCGTCGATGCCCTTGTGGAGCTGCCACTGGGAGGCGAGGAGCTGGTCGCGGACCGGTTCGGCGAGGGCGTGGAAGTAGCGCGTGTAGTCCGGGGTGAAGTGCTCCAGGCCCAGCTTGGAGTACTCCATGGGCGCGAAGGCCTCGGTGCGGCCGAGCCAGTGGAGCTTCTCACGCCCGACGGGGCGGCGCCGGAGCAGGTCCAGGAAGATCTCGGCGCCCGACTGTCCCGAGCCGATGACAGTGACGTGCTCGGCGGCGAGGAGCCGCTCGCGGTGGTCGAGGTAGTCCGCGGCGTGGATGACGGGCACGGCGGGCGCGTCGACGAGGGGCCGCAGCGGGTCGGGGACGTACGGCTCGGTGCCGATACCGAGGACGATGTTGCGCGCGTACGTACGGCCGAGCCCCTCGGCCTCGCCGTCGGGCGCGATGCGGGTGAAGTCGACCTCGAAGACGTCGCGCTCGGGGTTGAAGCGGACCGCGTCGACCTGGTGGCCGAAGCACAGTCCGGTGAGGCTCTCGCAGACCCAGCGGCAGTAGGCGTCGTACTCGGCGCGCTGGATGTGGAAGCGCTCGGCGAAGTAGAAGGGGAAGAGCCGGTCGCGGGCCCGGAGGTAGTTGAGGAAGGACCAGGGGCTGGCGGGGTCGGCGAGGGTCACCAGGTCGGCGAGGAAGGGGACCTGGACCCGGGAGCCGTCGATGAGGAGCCCCGGGTGCCAGGCGAAGGCGGTGCGCTGTTCGTAGAAGACGGCGTCGAGTCCGGCGAGGGGCTGGGCGAGGGCGGCGAGGGAGAGGTTGAACGGGCCGATGCCGATGCCGACGAGGTCGCGGGGGGTGTCGGGGTCCTGGCGCGAGGGGTTGGGGTGCGCGTCGGCAGGGGGGTTCGACTGCGGGCTCATCCGGGGGTGTTTCCTTCCACCAGTTGCAGGAGGGCGGCCAGGTCGTCCGGGCGCGTGCGGGGGTTGAGGAGCGTGGCCTTCAACCACAGGCGCCCGTCCGTGCGGGCCCGGCCGAGGACGGCGCGGCCGTCGATGAGAAGCCTGCGGCGTACGGCGGCGACGGTGTCGTCGGCGGCGTGTGCGGGCCGGAACAGGACCGTGCTGAGGGTGGGCCGGTCGTAGAGCTCGAAGCCGGGGTGGTCGTGGACGAGGGCGGCGAACTCGCGGGCGTGGTCGCAGACTTGCTCGACCAGTCGGCCGAGGCCGGTGCGGCCGAGGGTCTTGAGGGTGACGGCGATCTTCAGGACGTCGGGCCTGCGGCTGGTGCGCAGGGACAGGCCGAGCAGATCGGGCAGGCCGGCGTCGGTGTCGTCGTCGGCGTTGAGGTAGTCGGCGCGGTGGTGCAGCACGGCGAGGTCGCCTCGGTCCCGGACCGCGAGCACACCGGCGGCGACCGGCTGCCAGCCGAGCTTGTGCAGGTCGAGGGTGACGGTGTCGGCGGCGTCGAGGCCGGTGAGCCGATCGCGGTACCGGCCGCTGAAGAGCAGGCCGCCCCCGTAGGCGGCGTCGATGTGCAGCCGGGCGCCGTGGGACGCGCACACGGCGGCGATCTCGGGCAGCGGGTCGACGATCCCGGCGTCGGTGGTGCCGGCGGTGGCGGTGACCAGATGCGGGCCGGGCAGCTCGGTGAGGGCCTCGTCGAGGGCGGCGGGGTCGAGGGCACCGGCCGGGGCGGGCACCACGACGGGCTCGGACAGCCCGAGCAGCCAGGCGGCCCGGGGCAGCGAGTGGTGGGCGTTGGCGCCGTGCACCAGCCTTACGCCGGCGCCCTGTGCCTCCCTGGCGAGGAGGAGGGCGAGCTGGTTGGACTCGGTGCCGCCGGTGGTGATCAGGGCGGCGGGGCCGGGGCCGGTCCGAGTCGCGCGCCCGTACACCTCGCTCGCGAGCACCCCTGTCACCAGCGCCTCCAGCTCCGACGCGCCCGGTGCCTGGTCCCAGGAGTCCAGGGAGGGGTTGAGGACACAGACGGCGAGGTCGGCCGCGGTGGCGAGGGCGAGGGGCGGGCAGTGCAGGTGGGCGGTGCAGAAGGGGTCCGCGGGGTCGGCGGCGGCCTCCGCCAGGGCGCGGACGACGGTGTGCAGGGCGTTCGGATCGCCCTGGTCCGGCAGTACGTCCCCGACCGCGGCCCGTACGCGCGCGGCCACCGCCGCCGGACCGCCCGAGGGCAGCGGTCCCCCGCGCGCCTTGGCGCCCTCGTCGAGCGCGTCGAGCACGGTGTCCAGCAACGGCCGCAGGGCGTGCGGACCTTCGGGGCCTGACGCGAGCGACGGCGAGGTGCTCATCGTGTCCTCCCGGGCGCTGGACAAGGGGGACTTCCAGCTTGTACCCGGATGCACGATGGCGCCCGAAAAGCCCAATGAGCGGAACCCGAAAGGGGGTACTTTCGTACGGGGAAAGCGTGTCGGATGCCGTGTGCCGAGTTCGGCGGAGTAGGGGGCGGCCGGCCGGCCCGGCGCCCCCTACGTCGGAGGTACTAGCCCTTCCGGCCCTCCCGCACCCGCAACGCCCGTGCCAGGTCGTCGAGTTGGTCGGCGAGCCTGCGGCGCAGCGCCGGGATCGGATCGCCGTCGCGCAGGCATTCCTCGCCCAAACGCAGGGTCTCGGTGTCGTCGGCGTACGCCGGGAAGGCGAAGCGGCCGGCGGCGTCGGCGATGGCGGGGCCGCGGCGGGCGGCGACGGCGACCGCGTCCTTGTAGTAGCGCGGCACGTACTGCCGTACCAGGTCCGCCTGTTCGGGCTGCCAGAAGCCCTGGGCGGTCGCGCTGAAGAGGTAGTTGGACAGCTCGGTGCTCTCGTCGGCGGCGAACATGGCCTCCCATGCCCGCGCCTTGGCCGCCTCGTCGGGCAGGGCGGCCCGGCAGCGGGCGGCGCCCTCCTGGCCGGTGGCGCTCGGGTCACGCTCGAGCTCGGCGGCGATGGCGGCCTCGTCGACGGCGCCGAGCACGGCGAGCCGGCCGAGGACGCGCCAGCGCAGCTCGGGGTCGAGCTCGGGTCCGCCGGGCACGGTGCCGTCGGCGAGCCAGGCGGCGATCGTGTCGGGGTGGGCGGCGACGTCGATGAAGTGGCGTACGGCGATGAGGCGCAGGCCGGGGTTGTCGCCGTCCTCGGTGCGGCGGATGAGGTCGCGGCACAGGGCGGACAGGGTGGCCAGGGCGGCGGGCCGCTCCTCGGCGGTGAGGTAGCGGCCGGCGATCTGCCCGGTGGCGAAGGCGAGCACGCCCTGCACCACGGCGAGGTCGGTCTCGCGCGGCAGGTGGGTGCGGGCGGCCTCCAGATAGGCGGTGGCGGCCAGTTCGCCGTCGCGGACGGCGTCCCGCAGGGCGTTCCAGACGACCGCACGGGTCAGCGGGTCGGGCAGGCCGGCCAGGCCCGTCCGGACCGTCTCGAAGGACTCGGGGTCGAAGCGGACCTTGGCGTAGGTCAGGTCGCCGTCGTTGAGCAGCAGCAGGGCCGGCCGCTTGCCGATGGGCTGCGGGGCGGACTGCGGGATGTCGAGGTCGACGCGCTCGCGCAGGGTGAGGTGGCCGTCGTTGTCGCCGAGGTCCTGGGCGTACAGGCCGACGGCGATGCGGTGCGGGCGGCTGCCCGCGTGGCCGACGGTGAGGGTGTACGTGCCGTTGTCGCCGGCGGTGACGGACGGGGTGAGGGTGTCGACGCCGGTGGTGCGCAGCCAGCTGTCGGCCCAGGCGTGCACATCGCGCTCGGTGTTGGCGGCGAGGGAGTCGATGAAGTCGGCGAGGGTGGCGTTGGCGAACTTGTGGCGGGCGAAGTGGGTGTTGATGCCGGCCAGGAAGTCCTTCTCGCCGAGCCAGGTCACGAGCTGGCGCAGCGCGGAGGCGCCCTTGGCGTAGGAGATGCCGTCGAAGTTGAGCATGGCGGAGGCCGTGTCGTCGACGGCCTCGGGGGCCACGGGGTGGGTGGAGGGCCGCTGGTCGGCGTCGTAGCCCCAGGACTTGCGGGCGACGCCGAAGTCGACCCAGGTGTCGGTGAAGCGGGTGGCCTCGGCGCAGATCTGGTAGCCCATGTACTCGGCGAAGGACTCGTTCAGCCAGATGTCGTCCCACCAGCGCAGCGTGACGAGGTCGCCGAACCACATGTGGGCCATCTCGTGGGCGATGACCATGGCGCGGGTCTGCCGCTCGGTGTCGGTCACGGCGGAGCGGTAGACGAACTCGTCGCGGAAGGTGACCAGGCCGGGGTTCTCCATGGCGCCGGCGTTGAACTCGGGGACGAACGCCTGGTCGTAGGAGTCGAAGGGGTAGGGCTCGTCGAACTTCTCGTGGAAGCGGTCGAAGCACTGCCGGGTGACCTGCAGCAGCTCGTCGGCGTCCGCGTCCAGGTGGGGGGCGAGGGAGCGGCGGCAGTGGATGCCGAAGGGCAGGCCGCGGTGCTCGGTGCGCACCGAGTGCCAGGGGCCGGCGGCCACGGCGACGAGGTAGGTGGAGATCAGCGGGGTGGGCGCGGCCTGCCAGCGGCCCTCGCCGAGGTGCTCGGTGATGCCGTTGGCGAGGACGGTCCAGCCCTCGGGGGCGGTGACGGACAGGGCGAAGACGGCCTTGAGGTCCGGCTGGTCGAAGGCGGCGAAGACGCGCTGGACGTCCTCCATGAACAGCTGGGTGTAGAGGTACGTCTCGCCGTCGGTGGGGTCGGTGAAGCGGTGCATGCCCTCGCCGGTGCGGGAGTAGCGCATGGCCGCGTCGAAGCGCAGTTCGTGCTCACCGGCGGTGAGGTTCTTCAGGGGCAGCCGGTTCCCGTCCAGGGTCTGCGGGTCCAGGGGCTGACCGTCCAGCGTGACGGAGCGCAGCTCGGCCGGCTTGATCTCGACGAAGGTGTCCGCGTCCGCGCGCGCGGTGAACGCGATGACGGTGCGGGAGTCGAAGGTCTCGTCCCCGGTCGTCAGGTCGAGTTCGATCGTGTAGCGGTGGACGTCGAGGAGCTGGGCACGGATCTGCGCTTCGTCGCGCGTGAGTACGGACATGCAGGACATGCTGCCTGATGGCACCGACATGGCACAGGGGTGGATCAGTAAGCGAACTATGTCCGGTCTGTGGTCGACGTGGCCGTCGGGCTGTCGCGCTGGGGCGGGACGCGGGCGTCGGGGTGGGGCAGGGCGGGGCGCGGCTCGGGTTCCGGGGCGTCGGCGGGGCCCTTGACCAGGGCGCGCAGGGTGCGGACCTCCTCCTCCAAGGCGCGGTGGCGCTGGTAGGCGTCGTACAGGTAGCGGACCTTGGTGCGCAGCGCCCAGGGGTCGATGGGCTTCATGACCAGGTCCGCGACGCCGAGTCCGAAAGCGGCGGCCGTCAGGTCGTGATCGGCGCCGAAACCGGTGAGCAGGATGACCGGAATGTGCTGGGTCTGCTCCACGCGTCGCATGTACCGCACCACGTCCAGGCCGCTGACGCCCGGCATCCGGACGTCCAGGAGGAGCAGCCCGACCTGGCCGCGGAGCACCTGCTTGAGCGCCTCGTCACCGCTGGTGGCACGGCCGAGCCGGTAGCCCAGCGGGGCCAGGGCGCTCTCCAGCGCGTACAGCGTCTCCTCGTGGTCGTCGACGATGAGGATCTTGGCATCCGACGGCATGGCCCGACGTCCCTCCCGCGTGGACATCCGGAGTATGTCCGGGGGCGCTGACGGAGCGTGCGTGTCAGCTGGCATGCGGTGCACAGCGCAGCATGCCCCGCGCGGGCCGCCCTGTCACTCCCCGGGAAGGGCCAGTAGGCGTCAGTTCGCCGTGGGCGCAGCGCCGTTGACCGTGTAGTCGGCGGTCTCGGCGGTCTCGGCGGTCTCGGCGATGCTCTCGTGGTGCCGGATCACCTCGGCGATGATGAAGTTGAGGAACTTCTCGGCGAACGCCGGGTCGAGCTTGGCGTTCTCGGCGAGGGTGCGCAGCCGGGCGATCTGCCGGGACTCGCGGGCCGGGTCGGCCGGCGGGAGCTGGTGGCGGGCCTTGAGGTGGCCGACCTGCTGGGTGCACTTGAAGCGTTCGGCGAGCATGTGGACGACGGCCGCGTCGATGTTGTCGATGCTGTCGCGCAGCCGGGCGAGCTCCTCGCGCACAGCGGGGTCGACGTCGCCTGGGGACATGTTGCTGGTCATGGGGGTTCAGCCTACGGGGCGCCCGGAGCGGTCGTCCGTTCGATCCGGGGCGGGTCGTCGGGGTCGGGGACCTGTTCGCTCCGGCCGCCGGGGACCGCGCGGCCCTGCTGGGCGCGGAAGCGGACCTGCGCCATGCCGACGCGCTGGGTGAACAGGCGGGAGAAGTAGGCGGGGTCGTCGTAGCCGACGCGGCGGGCGACGGCGGCGACCGGCAGCTCGATGGCGGCGAGGAGTTCCTTGGCACGGATCAGGCGGATGCCGAGCAGACAGTCCTTGGGCTGCATCCGGCGCCCCTGCGGACGGCCGCGCGCAGTTCGGCGGGGGTCATGCCGTGCCGGGCGGCGTGCTCGGCGACCGTCAGCGGCAGGCAGGCGTCGCGGGCGAGGGCCTCGAGGACAACGTGCCCGTCCGGGGCCAGGTCGGCACGCGCGCGGCGCAGGGCGACGAGGAGTTCGTGGACGGCGGCCCCGGTCTCCACCTCCAGGAGCGGGTTGTCGCGGCGGGCGGCGCGGGCCATGCGCCCGATGACGGCACGCGGGCCGGAGGCGTCGGAGAGCGGCACGACGGTCGATCGAGCCGAGTTCGGTGTACGGCGCGGTGGCGGGCCCGGGACGGCCCGGCGGGGATCCGGCGAGCCGGACACCCCGGTGCTCCGGGCCGTCTGACGCACATCGGTGCGCCGGTCGCCTACAGCGCGGACGCCGCCCTGGCGATGTCCTTCGCGAAGTGGCTGACCTCGGTGTAGATGCCCGGCACACCGGCGCGGGCGCAACCGTCGCCCCAGCTGACGATGCCGACCTGGATCCACTTGCCCGCGTCGTCCTTGCGGAACATGGGGCCGCCGGAGTCGCCCTGGCAGGTGTCGATGCCGCCGCTCTGCCAGCCGGCGCACAGTTCCTCCTTCGACACCAGCCGGTTTCCGTAGTGCCGCTTGCACACGCGGTCGGCGACGAAGGGAACGGTGGCCTTGCGGAGCTTGGTCGTGCCCGTGTTGGCCCCCTCCTCCATGTCGCCCCACCCGGCGATCGTGAACATGCCGCGGTTGTACCGGTCCGTGGTGGCGATCTTCAGCGTCGGCTTGTCGATGGGCCGGGCGAGCTTGATGAGCGCCCAGTCCTTGCCGGTGCCGTTGTAACCCGGCGCCACCTTGACCTTGGTCGACTTGACCTTGATCGCCGCGGAGGAGTTCAGGTCGTTGACACCCGCGGTGACGGTGATGCGGTTGTTGTTGCCGGAGCCGTCCATGCAGTGGGCCGCGGTCAGCACCACGTCCTTCTTGTAGAGCGCCCCGCCGCAGCCCATCGACAGATGGACCATGAACGGGAACTCGTTCTGCGCGGCGGGCGTTCCTCCGACGACACGGGTGGAGGCGGCCTGCGCGCTGACCGGCTGGAGAGAGGCGACCGCGAGCGCCACGGCACCGGCCGCCGCGGCTCTCTTCGCCAGGGAGATGCCAGATCTCCGGGATATGTTATGGCTCAACATTCGTCCTTTCGTGGGGGGTTGAGCGACCCGGAGTATGAAGATCGAACGGCGTGCATGACAAGGACGGATCTCACGCCCCCGCGATGGAACCCGACCAGGGAAAAACCCCTCACATCCCCGTAGAGTGGAATCGGTTTCCAGGCGTCTTGGGGGTAAGGGCGTGGCGAACGGCGGACCGGTCCAGCACGGCTTCCCGCACCTGGAGACGGTGCGGGCCTCGATCACCGCGCTCTACAGGCGGCTGTCGTACGACACCGTCCAGACGTTCGACACCAGCGTGGCGCCGGCCGACGTGGCCTTCTGCGACACGGACGACCTGTATCTGGGCGCCCAGCGGGTGGCCCACGAGCTGGTGCGGCACTACCGCCTGCCGGACGCCCGGCTGATCGTCAGCTTCCGGGAGATGAGCCACGCGGCCAACGTCGAACTGGCCGCCGGGCCGGAGTACTTCGTCGAGCTCAACGACCGCTTCCGCACCCACCGCAGGGACATCGGCGCGGCGCTCGCCCACGAGGTGATGCACGTGTACCTGCATCGCCTCGGCCTCGCCTTCCCCGGCACGCGGGACAACGAGATCCTCACGGACACGGCGACGACGTATCTCGGCGCCGGCTGGCTGCTCCTCGACGCCTACCGGGAGGACTCGGCGTCCTCGCAGAAGCTCGGCTATCTGACGCCGGAGGAGTTCGGGTACGTCCTCGCCAAGCGGGCGCTGGTCTTCGCCGAGGACCCGTCGGTGTGGTTCACCAGCCCCCAGGCGTACCCGGCGTATGTGAAGGGCATGGCCGAGGCCCGCCGCGACGAGACGCAGCCACCGCTGACGGCGGCGGGCTGGGCGGGCCGGCGGCGGTACGCCCGGGACCGGCGGCACGCCCAGGACCGGCCCGGGGCCGGCCCCTCGACGGGGGAGCCGTACACGTTCACGCCGGACGGGCGGGGGCCGCTCAGGGTGTCGTTTCCGTGTCCTACGTGTCAGCAGCGGATTCGGGTGCCGGTGCGGGGGCGCGTCCGCGCGCGGTGCGGGTTGTGCCGGACGGTGCTCGAATGTGACACGTGACGCCTGATGGGGTGGCACCGTTTGCTGTCGGGCGTGTGCGGGTGCGATGTGGCTGGTCGCGCAGTTCCCCGCGCCCTTTCGGGGCGTTGCCTCACCCTCCGTACACCGCCCCCGGCACCTCCGCCTCCCCCAGCAGCTTCAGCGCCGTCTCCCCCGCCTCCTCCGGCGTCCACCGCGCGCCTTTGTCCACCGTCGGCCCGGCCCGCCACCCCTCCATCACCGTGATCCGCCCGCCCTCGGCCTCGAAGACCCGGCCCGTCACCCCGGCGCTCGTCGCCGAGCCCAGCCACACGACCAGCGGGGAGACGTTCTCCGGGGCCATGGCGTCGAAGCCGGTGTCAGGGGCCGCCATGGAGGCCGCGAAGGCGCGCTCCGTCATGCGGGTGCGCGCCGCCGGGGCGATCGCGTTGACCTGGACGCCGTAGCGGGCCAGTTCGGCCGCCGCGACCAGGGTGAGCCCGACGATCCCGGCCTTCGCGGCGCTGTAGTTGCCCTGTCCGAGCGAGCCCAACAGTCCTGCTCCGCTGCTCGTGTTGACGACCCGGGCGGTCGGCGTGCGCCCCGCCTTCGCCTCGGCCCGCCAGTGCGCGGCCGCGTGCTTCAGGGGCAGGAAGTGGCCCTTGAGGTGGACGCGTACGACGGCGTCCCAGTCGTCCTCGTCGAGGTTGACCAGCATGCGGTCGCGCAGGAACCCGGCGTTGTTGACGAGCGTGTCGAGGCGGCCGTACGTCTCGACCGCGGCGGCCACCAGGGAGCCGGCCCCGGTGCTCGTCGCCACGTCGCCGCCGTGCGCGATCGCCTCGCCGCCCGCCGCGCGGATCTCGTCGGCCACCCGCCGGGCGGGGCTGTCGGCGGCCGGTGTGCCGTCGAGACCGACGCCGAGGTCGTTGACGACGACCTGCGCCCCCGCGGCCGCGAACGCCAGCGCGTGCGCGCGGCCGAGCCCCCGGCCCGCGCCGGTGACGACGACGACCCGCCCCTCGCAGATCCGGCTCATGTCATGCCTCCTTGTTGACCGTTGCGGCATCCAGGAACGCGGGACGCTCTCCCCCGCCGTGCACGAGCAGGCTCGCCCCGCTGACGTAGGCGGCGGCCTCGGAGGCGAGGAAGACGGCGGCCGCGCCGACGTCGGCCGGTTCGGCGAGGCGGCCGAGCGGGACGGTGCGGGAGACCCCGGCGATGCCGTCCTCGCCGCCGTAGTGGAGGTGGGCCAGTTCGGTGCGGACCATGCCGACGACCAGCGTGTTGACCCTGACCTCCGGTGCCCACTCGACCGCCATCGAGCGGGCCAGGCTCTCCAGCCCGGCCTTGGCCGCGCCGTACGCGGCCGATCCGGGCGAGGGCCGGCCGCCGCTGACGCTGCCGATCATCACCACGGAGCCGTGGGACCGCCGCAGGTGCTCGTACGCGGCCAGGGAGGCCGTCAGCGGGGCGACGAGGTTCAGCTCGATCACGCGCGCGTGCCGCTCGGCGTCCGCGTCCGCCAACCGTCGGTACGGTGTGCCACCCGCGTTGTTGACGAGGACGTCCAGGCGGGGCAGGGCGGCGAAGAAGTCCCGGACGGCGGCGGGGTCGCGCAGGTCGAGCGGTCTGAACTCAGCCCCCGCGACAGGGACTTCGGGCGCCCTGCGGGCACAGACCAGGACCTCGGCACCCGCCTCGGCGAAGGCCCTCGCCACGCCGGCGCCGACGCCCCTGGTACCGCCCGTGACGACAACTGCCTTCCCGTCCAGCCTCATTCGCGGCTACCCTTCACCTAACAAACGTTTGGTGGAAAGGTAGCTGATGCGGCCATGGGTGTCTCCACCTCGTTCCCGGAAAAGGAACCCGGGCAGAACGGAATCGCGGTCGTCACGGTCGACTTCCCACCCGTGAACGCGCTGCCGGTGGCCGGCTGGTCCGCCCTGGCCGACGCGGTGCGGGCGGCGGGCCGCGATCCGGAGATCCGGTGCGTCGTCCTGGCGGCGGAGGGGCGCGGGTTCAACGCGGGCGTGGACATCAAGGAGTTGCAGCGCGACGGCGACGGCGCACTGATCGGCGTGAACCACGCCTGCGCGGACGCCTTCGCCGCGGTGTACGACTGCGAGGTCCCGGTCGTCGCGGCGGTGCACGGCTTCTGCCTGGGCGGCGGGATCGGCCTGGTGGGCAACGCGGACGCGATCGTGGCGAGCGACGACGCGACGTTCGGGCTGCCCGAGCTGGACCGGGGCGCCCTGGGCGCGGCCACCCACCTGGCCCGCCTCGTCCCCCAGCACCTGATGCGCGCCCTGTACTACACCTCGCGCACGGCGACCGCCGCCGAGCTGCACGCCCACGGCTCGGTGTGGCGGGTCGTACCGCGTGAGGAACTGCGCGCTACGGCCATGGAGTTGGCGCGCGAGATCGCCGCGAAGGACGGGCAGTTGCTGCGCCTGGCCAAGGCCGCGATCAACGGCATCGACCCGGTCGACGTCCGCCGCAGCTACCGCTTCGAGCAGGGCTTCACCTTCGAGGCGGGCCTCAGCGGGGTGGCCGACCGGGTCCGGGACGGCTTCGGAAGGGACGGTGGCTGAGTGAGCGACAAGACGACGACGGCGGACGAGGCGGTGGCCCGGCTGCGCAGCGGCATGACGCTCGGCATCGGCGGCTGGGGCTCACGCCGCAAACCGATGGCGCTGGTGCGCGCGCTGCTGCGCTCCGAGGTCACCGACCTCACGATCGTCTCGTACGGCGGCCCCGACGTCGGCATGCTGGCCGCCGCGGGGCGGATCCGCAAGCTGGTCGCTCCCTTCGTCACCCTCGACTCGATCCCGCTGGAGCCGCACTACCGCGCGGCCCGCGAGCGGGGCGCCTTCGAGCTGACGGAGATCGACGAGGCGATGTTCATGTGGGGCCTGCGGGCCGCGGCGAACCGGCTGCCCTTCCTGCCGGTCCGGGCGGGCCTCGGCTCGGACGTGATGCGGGTCAACCCCGGCCTGCGCACGGTGACGTCGCCCTACGACGACGGCGAGACGTTCGTCGCGATGCCGGCCCTGCGCCTGGACGCGGCCCTGGTGCACGTCAACCGGGCGGACCGGCTGGGCAACGGGCAGTATCTGGGCCCGGACCCCTACTTCGACGACCTGTTCTGCGAGGCGGCCGACACCGCGTACCTGTCCTGCGAGCGGATCGTCGACACCGCCGAGCTGACGAAGGACGCGGCGCCGCAGACCCTGCTGGTCAAACGGCATGTGGTGACGGGGGTCGTGGAGGCGCCGGGCGGCGCGCACTTCACGTCCTGCGCCCCTGACTACGGCCGGGACGAGGCGTTGCAGAAGCGGTACGCGACCACACCGTGGCCGGAGTTCGCGGCGCGCTACCTCGCCGGGGACGAGCAGGCGTACCGGTCGGCGGCCCGGGAGGACTCATGACGACACGTGCCGAGTACTGCGTGATCGCCTGCGCCGAGGCCTGGCGCGACGGCGGCGAGATCCTGGCGAGCCCGATGGGTCTGATCCCGTCCGTGGGCGCCCGGCTGGCGCGGCTCACCTTCGCACCGGAGCTGCTGCTGACCGACGGCGAGGCGACGATCGTCCGCCCGGACGGCACCGCCGAGGGCTGGCTGCCCTACCGGCAGCACCTGAGCCTGGTCACGAGCGGCCGGCGGCACGTGATGATGGGCGCGAGCCAGATCGACCGGTACGGCAACCAGAACATCTCCTGCATCGGCGACTGGGCGCGGCCGAAGCGGCAGCTGCTCGGGGTGCGCGGGGCGCCGGTCAACACGCTCAACAACCCGACGAGTTACTGGATCCCGAAGCACTCCCGGCGGGTGTTCGTGGAGCGGGTCGACATGGTGTGCGGCGTCGGGTACGACCGCGCGGCCGAGGCCGGGGCCCGCCACCACCGCATTCCCCGGGTCGTGTCCGACCTGGGCGTCTTCGACTTCGCGACCCCCGACCACAGCATGCGGCTGGCCGCGCTGCACCCCGGGGTGAGCGTCGACGAGGTGCGCGAGGCCACGGGGTTCGCGCTCGCGGTCCCCGACGAGGTGCCGTTCACCCGCGAGCCGACCGCCGGTGAGCTGCGTCTGATCCGGCAGGTGATCGACCCGGGGAACAGCCGGGCACGGGAGGTCCCGCTCTGATGGAGACCGCGCTGACCCGACTGGTCGGGGTCCGGCATCCAGTGGTGCAGACCGGCATGGGCTGGGTGGCGGGCCCCCGGCTGGTCTCGGCCACGGCGAACGCGGGAGCGCTCGGCATCCTCGCCTCGGCGACGATGTCGGTCGACCGGCTGCGCGAGGCGATCCGGGAGGTCAAGTCCCGTACCGACGCGCCGTTCGGGGTGAACCTCCGGGCGGACGCGTCGGACGCCGGCGACCGGGTGAGTGTGATGATCGCCGAGGGGGTGCGGGTCGCCTCCTTCGCCCTCGCGCCCTCCCGGGAGCTGATGGCCGAGCTCAAGGACGCGGGCGTGGCCGTCATCCCCTCGATAGGCGCCCGGCGGCACGCCGAGAAGGTCGCCGCCTGGGGTGCGGACGCGGTGATCGTGCAGGGCGGGGAGGGCGGCGGGCACACCGGTGAGGTGGCGACGACGGTGCTGCTGCCGCAGGTGGTCGACGCCGTCGACATCCCGGTCGTGGCGGCGGGCGGCTTCTTCGACGGGCGGGGGCTGGTCGCGGCGCTGGCCTACGGGGCGGCGGGCATCGCCATGGGCACGCGGTTCCTGCTGACGTCGGACTCGACGGTGCCGGACGCGGTGAAGGCGCGGTACCTGGCGGCGACGGTACGGGACGTCACGGTCACCACGGCCGTGGACGGCCTGCCCCACCGCATGCTGCGCACGGACCTGGTCGACGCCCTGGAGCGCTCGGGCCGGACCAGGGCTCTGGTGCGGGCGATCCGCAGAGCGGCCGGCTACCGGAAGCTGTCGGGCACGACCTGGCGCCGGATGATCCAGGACGGCCGCGCGCTCCGGCACGGCAAGGACCTGGCGTGGAGCCAGGTCCTGCTCGCCGCGAACACACCGATGCTGCTGAGGGCGTCCATGGTGGACGGCCGTACGGATCTGGGCGTGATGGCGTCCGGACAGGTCGCCGGCCTGATCGACGACCTGCCGTCGTGCGCGGAGCTGGTGGAGCGGATCATGAAGGAGGCGGCGGAGGCCCAGGAGCGCCTCACGGCCCTCGGGAACGGCTGACTCACACCCGCTCGATGATCGTCACGTTCGCCTGTCCGCCGCCCTCGCACATCGTCTGCAGCCCGAACCGGCCGCCGGTGCGCTCCAGTTCGTGCAGCAGGGTCGTCATCAGCTTCACACCCGTGGCCCCCAGCGGATGCCCCAGGGCGATCGCGCCTCCGTTGACGTTGACCTTGTCCGGATCCGCGCCGGTCTCCTTCAACCAGGCCAGGACGACCGGCGCGAACGCCTCGTTGATCTCGACGAGGTCGATGTCGGCGATGGACAGGCCGGTCTTCTTCAGGGCGTGGGCAGTGGCCGGGATCGGCGCGGTGAGCATGCGGATGGGATCCTCACCGCGCACCGAGAGGTGGTGCACCCGGGCCCGGGGCGTGAGGCCATGCTCGCGCACCGCCCGCTCCGAGGCCAGCAGCATCGCCGCAGCGCCGTCGGAGACCTGTGAGGAACAGGCCGCCGTGATCGTGCCGCCGTCGATGACCGGCTTCAGCCCGGCCATCTTCTCCAGGGAGGTGTCCCGGCGCGGCCCCTCGTCCACGCCGACCGGGCCGTAAGCCACGGTCTCGCGCTCGAATCGGCCCTCGTCGACGGCCCGCAGCGCCCGCCGGTGCGAGCGCAGCGCGAACTCCTCCTGGTCCTGCCGGCTGATCCCCCACTTGGCGGCGATCATCTCGGCGCCGACGAACTGGTTGACCGCCTTGTCCCCGTACCGTGCCCGCCAGCCCTCGCTGCCCGCGAAGGGGCCCGCGGTCAGTCCGAGCGGCTCGGCGGCCTGCCGGGTGGCGAAGGCGATGGGGATCATCGACATGTTCTGCACGCCGCCCGCGACCACCAGGTCCTGGGTGCCGGACAGCACGCCCTGCGCGGCGAAGTGCACGGCCTGCTGCGAGGAGCCGCACTGGCGGTCCACGGTCACGCCCGGCACCTCCTCGGGCAGCCCGGCCGCCAGCCAGCAGGTCCGGGCGATGTCCCCGGCCTGCGGCCCGACGGCGTCCAGGCAGCCGAAGACGACGTCCTCGACGGCCGCCGGGTCCATGCCCGCGCGCTCCACGAGCGCCTTGAGGACATGCGCGCCCAGGTCGGCCGGATGGACCCCGCTGAGTCCTCCTCCGCGCCGCCCGACGGGCGTACGGACCGCTTCGACGATGTAGGCCTCGGCCATGGCAACTCCCCGGTGGGAACAGTGGGTTATGTGCGTACGGCGATCCCGTCCAGCACCATCGACAGGTACTGCCGGGCGATCTCCTCGGGGCTGTGCTGTCCGCCGGGCCGGTACCAGGACGCGGCGACCCACACGGTGTCGCGCACGAACCGGTAGGTGAGCCGGACGTCGAGGTCGGACCGGAACACCCCGGCGGCGACCCCGCGCTCCAGCGTGGACAGCCACGCCTTCTCGAACTTGCGCTGCGACTCGGCGAGGAACGCGAACCGCTCCTGCGCGACGAGCTGCCGGTTCTCCTTCTGGTAGATCGCGACGGCGGCCCGGTGCCGGTCGATCTCCCGGAACGACTCGGTGACCAGCGCCTCCAGCGTCTCGCGCGGGCCCAGCCCGGCCTCCAGGACGGAGTCGTAGCCGCTCCACAGCTCGTCGAGGAAGGACCGCAGGATCTCTTCGAGCATCGACTCCTTGGAGTCGAAGTGGTAGTAGAGGCTGCCCGCGAGCATGCCCGCGTGGTCGGCGATCTTGCGTACGGTGGTGGCGTTGTAGCCCTGCTCGGCGAATACCTCGGCGGCGGTGTCGAGGAGTTCGCGCCGCCTGGCGGCTGCGGCGGTCACCTGGGGCGTCTTCTTGGTCGGCACGGGTCCATTGTCGTCTCAGGCGTGCCGGCTGCTGACGGAGACGATCTCGCCGGTCATGTACGAGGAGTAGTCCGAGGCCAAAAAGACGATCACGTTGGCCACCTCCCAGGGCTCGGCGTACCGCCCGAAGGCCTCGCGCGCGGTCAGTTCCGCCAGCAGTTCGGGGGTCGTCACCCTGACCAGGTGGGGGTGCATGGCGAGGCTCGGCGCCACGGCGTTCACCCGCACCCCGTACTCGGCGGCCTCCATCGCCGCGCACCGGGTCAGGGCCATCACGCCCGCCTTCGCGGCCGCGTAGTGCGCCTGTCCGGCCTGGGCGCGCCAGCCGACGACGGAGGCGTTGTTGACGATCACACCGCCGCCGGTGTCCCGCATCCGGCGCAGGGCGGCCCTGGTGCACCGGAACGTGCCGTTCAAGGTCACGTCGAGGACCTTCGACCACTGTTCGTCGGTCATGTCCACGAGTGGTGAAGTCCCGCCGAGGCCTGCGTTGTTGACGACCACGTCGAGCCGTCCGTGCTCCTGTACGGCGGCCTCGAACAGGGCCCGTACCTGAGCCTCGTCGGTGACGTCGCACACCGCGGACGTCACCGCGTCCCCGAACTCCCGGGCCAGCTCCGCCTCGTGCTCCTTCAGCCGCCGCGCGTGCGCGTCGCTGATGAGTACGCGCGCGCCTTCCTCCAGCAGGCGGCGGGCGGTCGCGCCGCCGATGCCCGCGCCGGCCGCGGCGGTGACCACGGCGGTGCGTCCGCGGAGCAGTCCGTGCCCGGGAACGTACGTCGGCGCCTCGACGTTTGTCATGGCAGCACGCTAACCTACCAAACACTTGTTAGGGAAGGATGGTGACGGTGGACCTGACGCACTCTGCGGCCGACGAGGAGTTCCGCGCCGAGGCCCGCGCCTGGCTCCGCGCGCATGTGCCGCCCGATCCGCTCCCTTCGCTGGAGACCGAGGAGGGCTTCGCGGCGCACCGCGCGTGGGAGGCCGAGCTGGCCGCGGACCGCTGGTCGGTGGTGAACTGGCCCGCGGCGTACGGCGGCCGGGACGCCTCACTCCTGCGGTGGCTGCTGTTCGAGGAGGAGTACTACGCGGCGGGCGCACCGGGCCGCGTCGGGCAGAACGGCATCAGCCTGCTGGCCCCGACCCTCCTCGACCACGGCACCGAGGAGCAGCGCGCCCGGGTGCTCCCGCCCATGGCCACCGGCGAGGTGATCTGGGCGCAGGCCTGGTCGGAGCCGGAGGCGGGCTCGGATCTGGCCTCGCTCCGGTCGCGGGCCGTGCGCACGGACGGCGGCTGGCTGCTCCGCGGCCAGAAGACCTGGTCCTCGCGTGCCGCCTTCGCCGACCGCGCGTTCGGCCTGTTCCGCACCGACCCGGAGGCCCCCAAGCCCCACCAGGGCCTGAGCTACCTGATGTTCGACCTGCGCGCCCCCGGCGTCACGGTCCGCCCCGTCGCCCGCCTCGACGGCAAGCCCGCCTTCGCCGAGCTGTTCCTGGACGAGGTGTTCGTGCCGGACGAGGACATGATCGGCGCACCGGGCCAGGGCTGGCGGATCGCGATGTCGACGGCGGGCAACGAACGCGGTCTGATGCTCCGCTCCCCCGGCCGCTTCCTCGCGAGCGCCGACCGCCTGCGTCGCCTGTGGCTGGACCGGGGCAGCCCGGAGAGCGCGCGGGCCCGCGTGGCCGACGCCCTGATCGGCGCCCGCGCCTACCAGCTCTTCACCTACGCGGCCGCCTCCCGCGTCCTCGACGGTGAGTCGATCGGCCCGGAGTCCAGCCTGAACAAGGTCTTCTGGTCGGAGTACGACATCGCCCTGCACGAGACGGCCCTCGACCTGCTCGGCGCCGAGGGCGAAGCGGCCGACACCGACTGGTCCGAGCGCTATGTCTTCGCCCTGGCCGGCCCCGTCTACGCCGGGACGAACGAGATCCAGCGCGACATCATCGCCGAACGACTGCTCGGCCTGCCGAAGGGGCGCCGCTGATGAGGTTCCTCCTCGACGCCGAGCAGCGCGCGTTCGCCGGCTCGCTGGACGCGATGCTGACGGCGGCGGACACGCCGTCGGCCGTACGGGACTGGAGCCGGGGCGAGCGGGCGAGGGGCCGGGCGCTGTGGAGCCGTATCGCTGAGGCGGGCGTGTTCGCACTGGCGGTTCCCGAGGCTTACGAGGGGGTGGGCTGCCGGCCGGTCGAACTCGCCGTCGCCTTCGTGGAGTTGGGGCGGCACGCGGTTCCCGGGCCGCTGGTGGAGACGGTCGCGGCGGCGGCCCTGCTCGCCGGGCTGCCCGACCCGGGCCCGGCGAAGCGGCTCCTGCCGGCGCTGGCGTCCGGGGAGGCGATGGCGACGCTGGCGTGGACGGCGCCGTACGCCCTGGACGGAGACGCGGCCACGACCCGCCTCGCCCTCACCCGTGACGGTCTGCGCCTCTCCCCCGGCCCCGGCCCGGTGCGCCCCTCCCTGGACCCGGCCCGCCGCCTGACCCCCCTTCGGCCGGGCGGCGAACTGCTCAGCCCCGACCCGCCCACCGCCCACGCCCTCGCCCTCGCCCGCCTCACCACCGCCGCGCAGGCCCTCGGCGTCGGACTCGCCCTGCTCGACAGGACGGTCGCGTACGTCAAGCAGCGCACCCAGTTCGGCGTCCCCATCGGCTCCTTCCAGGCCGTGAAGCACCGCCTGGCCGACGCGCGGATCGGCCTCGAGTTCGCCCGGCCCCTCGTCCTCGGCGCCGCGCTCACCATGGACCCGGCCGATGTCGCCGCCGCCAAGGTCGCCGCCTGCGAGGCCGCGTACGCGACGGCCCGTACCGCACTGCAGTCGCACGGCGCGATCGGCTACACGGCGGAGTACGACCTGTCGCTGTGGCTGACCAAGGCCCGCGTGCTGCGCACCGCCTGGGGAGCCCCGGACGTGTGCAGGGACGCGGTGCTCAGTGGTGGTGATCGCCGCTGGTGATCTCCTGGTACTCCTCCACCGTCGGTTTCGGGATCCGCGACCGGGGACCGAACATCGCCTCCGCCAGCCTCGCCCGCACCCGCTCGGAGACGGTGACCCGGCGCCGGACGCCGTTCGCGTCGACGCGCGGGCCGATCTCGTACGGCGGATGCTCCTCGTGCTGGGTGAGGGTGAACAGCTGCCCCTGGGAGAGCGGCTCGTGGACCTCGATGTACTCGCCCTGCGGCAGCCGTTTGATGGTGCCGGTCTCCCTGCCGTGCAGCACCTTGTCCCGGTCCCGGCGCTGGAGTCCGAGACAGACGCGCTTGGTGACCATGTAGGTGACGACCGGCGCCACGAAGACCGCGATCCGCACGAACCAGGTGATCGAGTTGATGGACAGATGCAGATGCGTGGCCACGATGTCGTTGCCACCGCCGATCAGCAGCACCGCGTACAGGCTCAGCCAGGCCGCGCCGAGCCCGGTGCGCACGGGCATGTTGCGGGGCCGGTCGAGGATGTGGTGCTCGCGTTTGTCGCCGGTGATCCACGCCTCGACGAAGGGGTACAGGCCCAGCGCGAGCAGGATCAGCGGGAAGAGCGAGAAGGGGATGAAGACGCCCAGTTCCAGGGTGTGGCCCCAGGCGTTGAGCTCCCATCCCGGCATCACCCGGATCAGGCCCTCGGAGAAGCCGAGATACCAGTCGGGCTGCGCACCCGTGGTCACCAGGTCCGGTCGGTAGGGCCCGAAGGCCCACACCGGGTTGATGCTGGCGACGCCGCCCATGAGCGCCAGCACGCCGAAGACGAGGAAGAAGAAGCCGCCCGCCTTGGCCGTGTACACCGGCAGGAAGGGCATGCCCACGACCGACTTCTGGTCGCGGCCGGGGCCCGGGTACTGCGTGTGCTTGTGGTAGAAGACCAGGATCAGATGGGCGACCACCAGCCCGAGCATGATCCCGGGCAGCAGCAGGATGTGGATCGGGTAGAGGCGCGCGATGAAGTCCTCCCCGGGGAACTCCCCGCCGAAGAGGAAGAACGCCACGTACGTCCCCACGATCGGGATCGACAGGATCGCGCCGTGGGCGAACCGCAGGCCCGTGCCGGACAGCAGGTCGTCGGGGAGGGAGTAGCCGGTCAGGCCGGTGATGATGCCGAGCATCAGCAGGGTCCAGCCGAACACCCAGTTCAGCTCGCGGGGCTTGCGGAAGGCGCCGGTGAAGAACACCCGCATCATGTGCACCAGCATGCCCGTGACGAAGACCAGGGCCGCCCAGTGGTGGATCTGCCGGATGAGCAGCCCGCCGCGCACGTCGAAGCTGATGTCGACCGTCGACTCGTACGCCCGGGTCATCAGGACGCCGTTGAGGGGCTCGTAGGAGCCGTTGTAGACGACCTCGTTGGTGCTCGGGTCGAAGAACAGGGTGAGATAGACGCCGGTGAGGATCAGCACGAGGAAGCTGTAGAGGCAGACCTCGCCCAGCATGAAGGACCAGTGGTCCGGGAAGACCTTGCGCATATTGGCCTTGGCGAGCGCGTACAGCCCGAGCCGCCCGTCGGCCCAGTCCGCGATCCGCTCGCCCCTGCCCGGCGGCGCGGACCGCCGCGTCGCCGCCGTCTCGTGCTCCGATCGTGCGCCGTCCATACGTCGTCGCCTTCCCGCCGGATCACCTCAGAGTGACACGGCGGTACGGGCTGAGCCAACGGGGCGGGCGGCCCGGCTCGCCCGTCAGCGCGGCCGTACGATCCCCTGCGCCCGCGCCGCCACCAGCCACTTCGGGAACTCCTCGACCAGGCGGTCGTACAGCTCGGCGTCGGAGACGGTCCGCGGATCCGAACCGGCGTGGAAGAACCCCGCGTTGTCGACCACCCGCTTGTCCGGCACCGCCAGCTCGTCGAGCTTGCGCAGGAAGTCGAACTGCTTGCTGGTGGCGTCCCCGAACCCGATGAACTGCCAGAACAGCGGGAGCCTGGCCGCCTTGCACAGGTACCGCTCGGCGGCGAGCTTGTTGATGGGGCCGCCGTCGGTCTGGAACACGACCAGGGCGGGGTCCGTCGAGCCGCTGTCCAGGTAGTGGTCGATGACGGCGTCCATGGCCAGGTGGTAGCTGGTCTTGCCCATGTGCCCGAGCCCGGACACGATCCGCTCGATCCGGCCCCGGTGGTCGGCCAGCGCGATGTCGGTGACGGCGTCCACGTCGGTGGAGAAGAACACCACCGGCACCGTGCCGTCGTCGTCGAAGTGCGCCGACATCCCGAGCACCCGGTCGGCGAGCGCCTGCACGCTGCCGTCCTTGTAGTACGGCTTCATCGAACCGGAGTAGTCGACCACCAGATAGACGGCGGCCCGCACCCCGTCCAGCCCGTGCTTGCGGAGCGACACCCCGGCGCTCTTGTACAGACTGACCAGCGCGGGCGCGCGCTCTTCCACCTTGCTCAGACTGATCGCCGCCATACGTTCTCCCCCTAGCGCACCACACAGGATGCCGAGACTACGACACCACCGGCCCCGCCCCTCCCGCCACCCACAGGTGTTCGATATTTTGATGCGTCGCCGTCCCCACCGGCTCACCGTTCGTCCAGTCCTCAGAGGAGCCGGCTGTGGAGCCCGAGTCCACCGAGTCCGTCGTGACCACCTGCTATCGCCATCCCAAGGTGGAGTCCCACGTCCGCTGCACCCGCTGCGACCGGTACATCTGCCCGGACTGCATGCGTGAGGCGGCCGTCGGACACCAGTGCGTGGAGTGCGTGAAGGAGGGCGCGCGGTCGGTGCGGCAGGCCCGGACGCTCGTCGGCGGCCGGATCGCCACGACGCCGCTGGTGACCTCGGTGCTCATCGGGCTCAACGTCGTCGCCTATCTGGCCGAGGTGGTGCGCCCGGAGATCCTGGACCGGTTCTCGATGCTCAGCGCCCGGCTGGTCGGGCCGGACGGCGGCTTCTACGTCTACCAGTCCCCGTACCCCTCGGACTTCCATGCCGAAGGCGTCGTCGCCGGGCAGTGGGAGCGGTTGCTCACCGGCGGTTTCCTGCATCTGCCGCCGACGGAGGGCACCTTCGGGCTGCTGCACATCGTGATGAACATGCTCTCGCTGTGGCAGCTCGGCCGGGTCGTGGAGCCCATGCTGGGCCGGCTCCGCTATGTCGCCCTGTACCTGCTGGCGACGCTGGGCGGCTCGGTGTTCGAGCTGCTGCTCACCGACGTGAACGTGGAGTCGGTCGGCGCGTCGGGCGCGATCTTCGGCCTCGGCGCCGCGTACTACGTGCTCGCCCGCCGGATCGGCGCCGACATGCGGTCCGTCAACCGCTTCATGGTCTTCCTTCTGCTGTGGCTGCTGCTGTCCGCCGGCCTCACCTCCTGGCAGGGCCACCTCGGCGGGCTGCTGACCGGCGCGGCGGTGACGTTCGCCTACGCTTACGCCCCGCGCGGGCCGCGTCAGACCCTGGTCCAGGCGGTCGCATGTGCGGGCGTGCTGGTGTTGCTGGCCATGGTCGCGTTCGCCAAGGTGTCGGAGCTGACGAGTGGAGGGCTGTCCCAGTGAGACGTACCGGAGTCCTGCTCTTCGCGGCCGTCCCCGTCGCCATCACCGCGGCCGCCTACTTCCTCGTCCCCACCGACTCCGCGGAGAGCCCCGCCGAACCCTCCGTCGCCACCTCGCAGCAGGCCTCCCGCCAGGACGCCAAGAGCCGCGCCGAGCAGGAGCGGTCGGCCGACGACAAGCTGATCGCGAGCCTGCCGCCGGGGCTGGCCGACCCGGCGAGGAAGGAGCTGGCGCAGCGGCTCGTGTCCAGCGCCGAGAACTCGACCCTGAACTGGCGCAGCGCCTTCGGCTACATCGAGGACATCAAGGACGGCCAGGGCTACACGGCCGGCATCATCGGCTTCTGCACCGGCACGCACGACCTGCTCGCGCTGGTCGAGCGCTACACCGACAGCCACCCGGACAACGGGCTCGCCAAGTATCTGCCCGCCCTGCGCGCGGTCGACGGCACGGACTCCCACGAGGGCCTCGACCCCGGCTTCACGGCGGCCTGGAAGGCGGAGGCCGAGCTGCCGGCCTTCCAGGAGGCCCAGCTGGCCGAGCGGGACCGCGCCTACTTCGACCCGGCGGTGCGCCTGGCCAAGCTCGACGGCCTCGGCACGCTGGGCCAGTTCATCTACTTCGACGCGATGGTCTTCCACGGCCCCGGCATCGACGACGACGGCTTCTACGTCCTGCGGGAACGGGCCCTGCGCGAGGCGAACTCCCCGTCCCAGGGCGGCTCGGAGAAGGCGTACCTGGACATCTTCCTGGACGTCCGTCGCAAGGCCATGCGGGAGAAACGCCCGGGCACCGACACCACCCGCATCGACACGGCCCAGCGGCAGTTCCTGTACGACGGGAACCTGGGGCTGCGGACGCCGCTCCGGTGGCAGGTGTACGGGGAGACGTACAAGGTGCCCTGAGCAAGTGACGGCGCCTGCCCATTCGTCCGGTCGGGGACAAGGGGCAGGCGCCGTCGCGGGGATCTGGGGGTATCCCCCAGACATCCCGCCCGTACGCCTTTGTACGGGACGTCTGTCGATCCTCGGATCAGACCATCAGCGCGCGGTCCGTCGGGCGGATCGGGGCCGGCAGTTCGCTCGCGCCGGTGAGGAAGCGGTCGCAGCCGCGGGCGGCCGAGCGGCCCTCCGCGATGGCCCACACGATGAGGGACTGGCCGCGGCCCGCGTCACCGGCGACGAAGACGCCCGGCACGTTGGTCTGGAAGTCGGCGTCGCGGGCGATGTTGCCGCGCTCGTCGAGGTCCAGGCCGAACTGCTCGACCAGGCCGTTCTCGCGGTCGGTGCCGGTGAAGCCCATGGCGAGGGTGACCAGCTGGGCCGGGATCTTGCGCTCGGTGCCCGGCTTCGGGGTCAGCTTGCCGTCGATGAACTCCACCTCGGTGAGGTGCAGCCACTGGACGTTGCCGTCCTCGTCGCCCTCGAAGTGGGTGGTGGAGACGGAGTAGACCCGCTCACCGCCCTCCTCGTGCGCGGACGTGACCTTGTACAGCATCGGGAAGGTCGGCCACGGCTGGTGCGGCGCCCGGTCCTCGCCCGGACGGGGCATGATCTCCAGCTGCGTGACGGAGGCCGCGCCTTGCCGGTGGGCGGTGCCCACGCAGTCGGCGCCGGTGTCGCCACCGCCGATGACGACGACGTGCTTGCCCTCGGCGGAGATCGGGGCGGTGACGTAGTCGCCCTCCTGGACCTTGTTGGCCAGCGGCAGGTACTCCATCGCCTGGTAGACGCCCTTGAGCTCGCGGCCGGGGACCGGGAGGTCACGGGCGGTCGTGGCGCCGGCGGCGATGACGACCGCGTCGTACCGCTTCTTCAGGTCGGTGGCCTTGAGGTCCTTGCCGATCTCGATGCCGGTGCGGAAGCGGGTGCCCTCCGCGCGCATCTGCTCGATACGGCGGTTGATGTGCCGCTTCTCCATCTTGAACTCGGGGATGCCGTAGCGGAGAAGGCCTCCGATGCGGTCCGCGCGCTCGTAGACGGCAACGGTGTGACCGGCCCGGGTCAGCTGCTGGGCCGCGGCCAGGCCCGCCGGGCCCGAGCCGATGACGGCGACGGTCTTGCCCGACAGGCGCTCCGGGATCTGCGGCTCGACGTCACCGCTGTCCCACGCCTTGTCGATGATGGAGACCTCGACGTTCTTGATGGTGACGGCCGGCTGGTTGATGCCGAGCACGCACGCCGACTCACAGGGAGCGGGGCACAGGCGGCCCGTGAACTCCGGGAAGTTGTTCGTCGCGTGCAGGCGCTCGGACGCCGCCGCCCAGTCCTCGCGGTAGGCGTAGTCGTTCCACTCGGGGATGAGGTTCCCGAGCGGACAGCCGTTGTGGCAGAAGGGGATGCCGCAGTCCATGCAGCGGCTGGCCTGCTTGCTGATGATCGGCAGCAGGGAGCCGGGGACGTAGACCTCGTTCCAGTCCTTCTTGCGCTCTTCGACCGGGCGGGACTTGGCGACCTCGCGGCCGTGGTTCAGAAAGCCCTTCGGGTCAGCCATTGATCGCCGCCTCCATCATCTTCTCGGTGACCTCGGTCTCGGAGAGACCGGCTCGCTCGGCGGCGTCCTTGGCGGCGAGCACTGCCTTGTACGTGCTGGGGATGATCTTGCTGAAGCGCTCGACGGCGGTCTCCCACTCGGCCAGCAGCTTCTCGGCGACCGTGGAGCCGGTCTCCTCCTGGTGGCGGCGGACCACGTCGTGCAGCCACTGCTTGTCGGTGTCGTCGAGGGCCTCGACAGCGTCGAGGTTGCCGACGTTGACGTTGTCCTTGTCCAGGTCGATGACGTACGCGATGCCGCCGGACATGCCGGCCGCGAAGTTACGGCCCGTCTCGCCCAGGACGACCGCGTGGCCGCCGGTCATGTACTCGCAGCCGTGGTCGCCCACGCCCTCGGAGACGACCGTCGCGCCGGAGTTGCGGACACAGAACCGCTCGCCCGTACGACCGCGCAGGAACAGCTCACCGCCGGTCGCGCCGTACGCGATGGTGTTGCCCGCGATGGTCGAGTACTCGGCGAGGTGGTCGGCGCCACGGTCCGGACGGACGATCACCCGGCCGCCGGAGAGGCCCTTGCCGACGTAGTCGTTGGCGTCGCCCTCCAGGCGCAGCGTGACACCGCGCGGCAGGAAGGCACCGAAGGACTGGCCGGCGGAGCCGGTGAAGGTGATGTCGATGGTGTCGTCGGGCAGGCCCGCGCCACCGAACTTCTTCGTCACCTCGTGGCCGAGCATGGTGCCGACCGTGCGGTTGATGTTGCGGACCTTGACCTGGGCGCGCACCGGCTGGGCGTCGGTCGCGGAGTCCGCGGCGAGCGCGTCGGCGGCGAGCTTGATGAGCTCGTTGTCGAGCGCCTTCTCCAGGCCGTGGTCCTGCTCGATCAGCTGGTGGCGCACCGCGCCCTCGGGCAGCTCGGGCACGTGGAACAGCGGCTCCAGGTCCAGGCCCTGCGCCTTCCAGTGGTCGACGGCACGCGTGACGTCCAGCGTCTCGGCGTGACCGACGGCCTCCTCGATGGAGCGGAAGCCCAGCTCGGCGAGGATCTCGCGGACCTCCTCGGCGATGAACTGGAAGAAGTTCACGACGTATTCGGCCTTGCCGGTGAACCGGTCGCGCAGCGTCGGGTTCTGGGTGGCGATGCCGACCGGGCAGGTGTCCAGGTGGCAGACGCGCATCATGACGCAGCCGGAGACGACGAGCGGCGCGGTCGCGAAACCGAACTCCTCGGCGCCGAGCAGCGCGGCGATGACGACGTCACGGCCGGTCTTCAGCTGGCCGTCGGTCTGCACGACGATGCGGTCGCGCAGGCCGTTGAGCAGCAGGGTCTGCTGGGTCTCGGCGAGGCCGAGCTCCCAGGGGCCGCCGGCGTGCTTGAGCGACGTCAGCGGGGACGCGCCCGTACCACCGTCGTGACCCGAGATCAGGACCACGTCCGCGTGTGCCTTGGACACACCGGCCGCGACCGTGCCGACGCCGACCTCGGAGACCAGCTTCACGTGAATCCGCGCCTGCGGGTTCGCGTTCTTCAGGTCGTGGATCAGCTGGGCCAGGTCCTCGATGGAGTAGATGTCGTGGTGCGGCGGCGGGGAGATCAGACCGACACCCGGCGTCGAGTGACGGGTCTTGGCCACCCACGGGTAGACCTTGTGGCCGGGCAGCTGGCCGCCCTCGCCGGGCTTGGCGCCCTGGGCCATCTTGATCTGGATGTCGTCGGCGTTGACCAGGTACTCGGACGTGACACCGAAGCGGCCGGAGGCGACCTGCTTGATGCTGGACCGGCGCGCCGGGTCGTACAGACGGTCCGGGTCCTCGCCGCCCTCACCGGTGTTGGACTTGCCGCCCAGCTGGTTCATGGCGATGGCGAGGGTCTCGTGCGCCTCCTTGGAGATGGAGCCGTACGACATGGCGCCGGTGGAGAAGCGCTTGACGATCTCGGAAGCGGGCTCGACCTCGTCGATGGAGATCGGCTGCCGGTCGGACTTGAAGCCGAACAGGCCGCGCAGCGTCATCAGACGCTCGGACTGCTCGTTCACCCGGTCCGTGTACTTCTTGAAGATGTCGTAGCGGCCGGTGCGCGTGGAGTGCTGGAGGCGGAAGACCGTCTCCGGGTCGAACAGGTGCGGCTCGCCCTCGCGGCGCCACTGGTACTCGCCGCCTATCTCCAGCGCGCGGTGCGCGGGCGCGATGCCGCTCGCCGGGTACGCCTTGGCGTGGCGGGCGGCGACCTCCTTGGCGATGACGTCGATGCCGACGCCGCCGATCTTGGTGGCCGTGCCGTTGAAGTACTTCTCCACGAAGGCCTCGTCGAGACCGACGGCCTCGAAGACCTGGGCGCCGCGGTAGGAGGCGACGGTCGAGATGCCCATCTTGGACATGACCTTCAGGACGCCCTTGCCGAGGGCGTAGATCAGGTTGCGGATCGCCTTCTCGGCCTCGATGCCGGACAGGAAGGTGCCGGCGCGGACCAGGTCCTCGACGGACTCCATGGCCAGGTACGGGTTGACCGCGGCGGCGCCGAAGCCGATGAGCAGCGCGACGTGGTGGACCTCGCGAACGTCGCCGGCCTCGACCAGCAGGCCCACGTGGGTGCGCTGCTTGGTGCGGATGAGGTGGTGGTGGACGGCCGCGGTGAGCAGCAGCGACGGGATCGGCGCGTGCTCGGCGTCGGAGTGGCGGTCCGACAGGACGATCAGCCGGGCGCCGTTCTCGATGGCGGCGTCGGCCTCGGCGCAGATCTCCTCGATGCGCGCGGCCAGCGCGTCACCGCCGCCGTGCACCCGGTACAGGCCGGACAGGGTCGCGGCCTTGAAGCCGGGCATGTCGCCGTCGGCGTTGATGTGGATGAGCTTGGCCAGCTCGTCGTTGTCGATCACCGGGAAGGGCAGGGTGACCGAGCGACAGGAGGCGGCCGTCGGGTCGAGCAGGTTGCCCTGCGGGCCCAGCGAGGAGTTCAGCGAGGTGACGAGCTCCTCGCGGATGGCGTCCAGCGGCGGGTTGGTGACCTGCGCGAACAGCTGGGTGAAGTAGTCGAAGAGCAGACGCGGGCGCTCGCTCAGCGCGGCGATCGGAGAGTCGGTGCCCATCGAACCGATCGGCTCGGCACCGGCCTTGGCCATCGGCGCGAGGATGACGCGCAGCTCCTCCTCGGTGTAACCGAAGGTCTGCTGGCGGCGGGTGACCGAGGCGTGCGTGTGCACGATGTGCTCACGCTCGGGCAGGTCGGACAGCTCGATCTCGCCGGCTTCCAGCCACTCGGCGTAGGGCTGCTCGGCGGCGAGCTGGGCCTTGATCTCGTCGTCCTCGATGATGCGGTGCTCGGCGGTGTCGACGAGGAACATACGGCCGGGCTGCAGGCGACCCTTGCGGACGACCTTCGCGGGGTCGATGTCGAGGACGCCGACCTCGGAGCCGAGGACGACGAGGCCGTCGTCGGTGACCCAGTAGCGGCCGGGACGCAGGCCGTTGCGGTCGAGCACGGCGCCGACCTGGGTGCCGTCGGTGAAGGTGACACAGGCCGGGCCGTCCCAGGGCTCCATCATCGTGGAGTGGAACTGGTAGAAGGCGCGCCGGGCCGGGTCCATGGAGTCGTGGTTCTCCCACGCCTCCGGAATCATCATCAGCACGGAGTGCGGCAGCGAACGCCCGCCCAGGTGCAGGAGTTCGAGCACCTCGTCGAAGGACGCGGAGTCGGAGGCGTCCGGGGTGCACACCGGGAAGACGCGCTCCAGAGCCTTGCCGTCGGAACCGAACAGGTCGGAGACGAGCTGCGACTCACGGGCCCGCATCCAGTTGCGGTTGCCCTTGACGGTGTTGATCTCACCGTTGTGCGCGACGAAGCGGTACGGGTGCGCCAGCGGCCACGACGGGAAGGTGTTCGTGGAGAAGCGCGAGTGGACCAGGGCGATGGCCGAGCCGAAGCGGCGGTCGGACAGGTCCGGGAAGAAGGGCTCCAGCTGGCCGGTGGTCAGCATGCCCTTGTAAACGATGGTGCGGGCCGACAGCGACGGGAAGTAGACGCCGGCCTCGCGCTCGGCGCGCTTGCGCAGCACGAAGGCCTTGCGGTCGAGGGCGATGCCCTCCGAAGCGCCGTCGGTGACGAAGATCTGCCGGAAGGCGGGCATCGTCGAGCGGGCGGTGGCGCCGAGCAGCTCGGGGGCGACGGGAACCTCGCGCCAGCCGAGGACGGTGAGGCCCTCCTCGGACGCGATCGTCTCGATCTGCGAGACGGCGTCCTGGGTCCCCTCCTCCGGCAGGAAGGCGATGCCGACCGCATACGCGCCGGCCTCGGGAAGCTCGAACCCGGTCACCTCGCGGAAGAAGGCGTCGGGCACCTGGGAGAGGATGCCGGCGCCGTCACCCGAGTCGGGCTCGGAGCCGGTGGCGCCGCGGTGTTCGAGGTTGCGCAGAACGGTCAGCGCCTGCTCGACCAGCGCGTGGCTCGCCTCGCCGGTGAGGGTGGCCACGAAGCCGACGCCACAGGCGTCGTGCTCGTTGCGGGGGTCGTACATACCCTGCGCAGCAGGGCGAGCATCCATGAACGACCAGTTCTGGCCATTCGCGGAGTGCTGGGACGGCTGGCGCGGCGTACGCATCGGCTCTCCCGTCGTCGTCATGTGGCATATGCAGATTGCCGAGGGACGACGTTGGCCCTCTGCGTGAGTGCAAAATTTCGTGCAGGTTACATGATGGGGCGGTTCTCGGGAAGCGGGATAATCCGTTCCACCATGCGGACACCACGGGCTACGGCAGGGGTTCCGCGCACGTGGCTCAAAGTATGTGGGGACCGAGCAGGACAGGTCTATGTCCGACGATCCAGGAGGCGGGAGAGGCGTCGTCGCCGACCCCGCGAGTGCGCCACAGGCGTCATTGCCCACAGCGCTTACGGCTCATGCCCGGTGGTCACGCATCCGAAACCAGCGAGTAACGGCTACTTATGCGGCCCAACGCATAAGTCCGAGCCGAGCTATCCTACGGCCGTTCCGAACAAACCGCCCAGGGCGTACGTCACACCGGCCGCGGCACCACCGAGCGCGAGCTGCCGCAGCCCGCTGTACCACCAGGTCCGCGCGGTCACCTTGGCCACGACGGCACCGCACAGGAACAGGCCGAGCAGCGCCAGCAGTACGGCGGGCCACAGCGCGGTCGCGCCGAGCAGATACGGCAGCACGGGCAGCAGGGCGCCCAGCGCGAACGAACCGAACGAGGAGACGGCCGCGACCAGCGGCGACGGCAGATCACCGGGGTCGATGCCGAGTTCCTCGCGGGCGTGTATCTCCAGCGCGAGCTCGGGATCGCGGGACAGCTGCGCGGCGACGGCCTTCGCGAGCCGCGGCTCGACACCCCGCGCCTCGTAGAGGGCCGCGAGCTCGGCCTCCTCGTCCTCGGGGTGCTTTCTCAGCTCCCGGCGCTCGACGTCCAGCTCGGCCTCGACGAGTTCGCGCTGCGAGGCGACGGAGGTGTACTCACCGGCGGCCATGGAGAAGGCGCCGGCGGCGAGGCCCGCGAGCCCGCTCAGCACGACGGTCTGATGACTGACCGCGCCACCGGCGACACCGGTCATCAGGGCCAGGTTGGAGACCAGCCCGTCCATCGCACCGAACACCGCGGGCCGCAGCCAGCCGCCGTTCACATCGCGGTGGGTGTGGTTGTCGCGGTGCGCCTCGTGGAGCGGCGCCTCGGTCTCGATGATGGCCATGAAGGTCCCCCAGGAACTCAGGTAAGGCTGCCTTTAGACACATTCTATTCTTTGACAATCCCAAATCTACGCCTCGAAATTCCCGCCCGCCAGCAAGGAAAGGCTGGGCTAACCTGCGCTTTTCCCCTAGAACGCTCATTCGTGTACGGCACCGCACAAATGCTGACCGGGTGACACCGAGGCCTCCGAGGCTCAGGTCAACCGCCGACGGTGGGACACATCCGCAAAGGGCTCCGCGCCCTGGGCGGAGCCCACGGAGGAGAGGCCGCGCATGCCATCGATCGCCTGCATCCCCTCGGTTCCGGCGCCCGGTGACGCCACCGAACTCCGCGCACGGGCGCGCGGCGCCCTGCTGGGCCTGGCGGTCGGCGACGCGCTGGGCGCCCCCGCGGAGAACATGAAGCCCTCCGAGATCCGCGCCCGCTGGGGCCGCATCACGGGCTTCGTCACCGACAACCCGTCCGGCACCGACGACACCGAGTACGCGATCTTCTCGGGCCTCCTCCTCGCCCGCCACGGCTCGGCACTCACCACCGCCCATGTGGAGGGGGCCTGGCACGAGTGGATCGCGGACCGCGCGGAAGGCCCCTTCCGGGGCGCCGGATTCAGCGAGCGCGGCACCCTGGAGAACCTCCGCCGCGGCCTCGCGGCCCCCATCTCCGCCCAGCACCGCCACGCCTGGAGCGACGGCCTCGCCATGCGGGCGGCCCCCTTCGGCGTCCTCGCGGCCGGCCGCCCCGCCGAGGCCGCCCGCCTGGTCGCGATCGACGGCTCGGTGAGCCACGACGGAGAGGGCATCTACGGCGGACAGGCCGTCGCGGCCGGGGTCGCGGCGGCGATGGCGGGGGCGCCGACGATCGCGGTCGTCGCCTCGGCGCTCGCGGTGGTCCCGGACGACTCCTGGACGGCGAGGTCGCTGCGCCGGGCGGTGGCGATGGCGCACCGGGGCGAACGCGCGGTCCGCTCCGCCGTCGTGATCGGCGGCTATCCCTGGACCGACCTGGCCCCCGAGGCGGTCGCCCTCGCCTTCGGCGCGTACGCGGCGGCCGACGGCGACTTCGTCCAGGCGGTCCTGACGGCCGTCAACATGGGCCGCGACGCGGACACGACGGCGGCGGTCGCGGGGGCGCTGGCCGGAGCGACACAGGGGGAGTCGGCGATCCCGGCGGAGTGGGGGGCGGCGATCGGACCTGCGCGGGGAAGCTGCTTGCCGTCGATGGCGGGGCATCACGTGCTGGACGTGGCGGAGTTGCTGGTGCCGGGGGAGGACAGGAAGTGGGTGGCAGGAGGACTCACGGCGGCCGAGGCGCCGGCGCCCCACGCGGGAGCCCGACGATGAAGTCGCCCACCCCCTGGGACGAAGGCGCCCCGACGACGACACCCCCCGAACCCGAACCCGAGCCCACGCTCCTCACCCAGCCACCCGCACCCGACGACGAGAGCCGCACGGGCGGTGCCGGCGGGAGACACCAGGCCGACGGCGAACCCGGTCAGCACATCCTCGGCCTCCTCCTCGGCCTCGCCGCGGGCGACGCCGCCGGCTGGCCCGCCGCCCGCCACCGTGCCGCCCGCATGCCCGAATGGACCCGCCGGCTCACCCGCGAGCTCGACACCTTCGCCGAACACAACGCGACCACCACCCTCCCCGTCCCCATCGCCCTCAACCAACCGCCCGAGCCCCTGCGCCTCGGCCCCTCCGACGACGCGGAATGGGCGGCCTTCGCCGCGGAGGCCGTGCTCCGCGCCGGCGACGACAGCGCCCTCGGCGACCTCAGCCGGGAGCGCCGCACCCGAGCCGCCATCGACCTCACCTGGAACGCCGTGGCCAGCGAGGTCGCCGCCGCGGCCGACCGCGCCCCGGAGATCGAGTCGGCCATCCTCCCGCTGCGCGCCCGCATCTCCGTCAGAGCCGGCCTCGGCAACCTCGCCACCGGCCTGCGCCCGCCCGCCACCGGCCACGACAACCCGCACTACTTCGACGACGCGGCCTGCGTCCGCGCCTGTGTCCTGGCCGTCGCCCACCCCGGCGACCCCCACCGCGCCGCCGATCTCGCCGAGTTCGACGCCCGCTACACCCAGGACGGCGACGGCGTGCACGGCGCGCGGGCGATGGCTGCGGCCCTCGCGCTGGCCCTGACCGGCGCGGACGCCGAGACCTGCGTGGCCGCGGCACTCGCCGAGCTCCCCGCGGAGACGGAGATCGGCCGCAACGCCCGCCACGCCCTGCACCTCGCGCGCACCGCGGACAGCGCCTTCGCCCTCATCCCCCTCCTCGAGCACCAGATCGTCGACCACGTCTACAGCTACGGCATCGCCGCCGCCGAAACCGTCCCGGTCGCCCTCGCCCTCACGGTCGCCGCGCACGGCCGGATCGCGGAGGCGGTCCCGGCCGCCGCCTGCCTCTCCCGCGTCGCGGACTCGGCGCCGGCCCTGGCCGGCGCGCTGACCGGGGCGCTGGGCGGCGGTTCGTCGATCCCCGCGTCCTGGCGCGACACCTGCCGCACCCTCTCCGGCTGCGTACTCCCCCGCCTCACCGGCACCGATCTGGTGGAACTCGCCGAACTCCTGGAAGCCACGCAACCGGCCCGACCAGGAGGATGATTCGGGGCATGACGCCCAAAGCACAAGAAAGCAGTGGTCCGCGTCTCGACGAGCGGATCACCGGCGCCCTGGTCGGCGCGGCGGTCGGCGACGCCCTCGGCGGCCCGGTGGAGGGCTACTCCCCCGACCAGATCCTGCAGCGCCACGGCGGCCGGGTCCACGGCATCGTCGGACCCTGGAGCGGCGACGCCTGGCGCACGGCCCGCCCCCTCGCGCCGTACCACAAGGGCGACGGGCACGTCACCGACGACACGTTGATGACGCATGCGCTGGTCCGGGTCTACGCGCAGGTCCGCGACCACCTCGACGCGTACGCGATCGCCGACCACCTGGTCCCGGACCTGATGACGAGCCCCCGCTGGATCCCGGAGCTGGAGTCGGAGGCCCTCCCCCTCCACCGCGTCTTCCTGGCGGAGAAGTGGCTGGTGGCCCGTCTGCACTACGGCCACGTGGACCCGCGGGAGGCCGGCGTCGGCAACATCGTCAACTGCGGCGCGGCGATGTACATGGCCCCGGTCGGCCTGGTCAACGCGGCCGACCCGAGGGCCGCGTACGCGGAGGCGCTGGACGTCGCGGGCGCCCACCAGTCGTCGTACGGCCGTGAGGCGGCGGGCGTCTTCGCGGCGGCGGTGGCCGCGGCGTGCATCCCCGGGGCGACCCCGGGCACCGTCGTCGACGCCTGTCTGGCGCTGGCGAAGGACGGTACGAGGACGGCCATCGAGAAGGTCTGCGAAGTGGCGGGCGCCCACAAGGCCTTCGAGTCGGCGCTGGCCCCGCTGCGCGAGGCGATCACCCCGTACGACACGGTCGGCCCCGACTACCGCCGGCCCTCCCTCGGCGCGCGCCGCCCCTCGCGGCTGCACGCCATCGAGGAACTCCCCGTCGCCCTGGGCATGTTGCTGGTCGCGCGCGGCGACTACCGCCAAGCGGTGCTGGGCGCGGTGAACTACGGCCGCGACTGCGACTCGATCGCGACGATGGCCGGCGCCCTGTGCGGCGCGCTGGGCTCACCGGCCCCGCAGGACTGGGCGAAGACGGTCGCGGAGGCCAGCCGGCTGGACCTCTGGGAACCCGCCCGGACACTGACCGGGGTCACGCAGGAGATCCACGAGAGAGACGTACGCCGACGCCGGGCGCACGAGGCGGCGTTCACCGCGCTGGGGGGCCGAGGATGCTCCGACTGACCTGGGTCCAGCCGGAGGACCTGATCGGCCACGAGCTGCGCCAGGCGGCGTTGGACGGCCGGGAGCCGTCGGCGATCGCGGCGCGCTGGAGGGCGGCGGGCGGCGCGCAGGCACCGTCGCGCGCGGGGGCGTCACCCGGACCCGCGTCGCGCTACCTGCGGACGCTGGCGGAGGACCTGCTCGACGAACTGGCGGACCTCCCGAGCCGCTTGGCGGACAGCGAACCCACCGACCTCGCGAAGATCAAGGCGAGCTGCCCGTCCTGGCCCACGGCTACCCCGGCCGCGCCCACCCCCGCGCACTACGAGGCCGCCTGGCTGGGCCGCGCGGTGGGCTGTCTGCTGGGCAAACCCGTCGAGAAGCTCCCCCTCGAAGCCATCCGCCAACTGGCCGCCGCCACCGGCAACTGGCCCCTGAACACCTACTTCACCGCCAAGGGTGTACCCGAGGAACTCCTCACGGCCCACCCCTGGAACCGCCGCTCGGCCCCCACCTCCCTCGCCGAGAACATCGACGGGATGCCCGAGGACGACGACCTCAACTACCCCCTCCTCAACCTCCTCCTGCTGCGCCGCCACGGCAGCGGCTTCACCCCCACCGACCTGGCCCGCCTCTGGCTCGACGACCTCCCGGCCGGCCGCACCTTCACCGCCGAACGCGTCGCCTACCGCAACCTCCTGCTCGGCATCGAGCCCCCGCACACGGCCCGCCACCGCAACCCCTTCCGCGAGTGGATCGGCGCCCTCATCCGCGCCGACGTGCACGGCTGGACCAACCCCGGCGACCCGGCCGCCGCGGCCGAGCAGGCCCACCGCGACGCCACCCTCACCCACACCGCCAACGGCGTCTACGCGGCGATGTTCACGGCGGCGGTCATCGCCCGGGCGGCGACCGCGTCCGCACCCCAGGACATCCACGCCTGCCTGCGCACCGGCCTCTCGGTCGTCCCGCCGCGGTCCCGGCTGGCCCACGCGATCACCCACGCCGTCCGGCTGGCCCGGACCCACGACGACTTCGACACGGTCGTCGACGAACTGCACGCCACCCACGCGGACACCCACCACTGGGTCCACGCCATCCCCAACACGGCTTTGATCGCCGCCGCCCTCACCCACGCCGACGGCGACTTCACCGGCTCCGTCTGCCGTGCGGTGTCGGGCGGCTGGGACACCGACTCCAACGGCGCGACGGCCGGCAGCGTCGCCGCCCTGCTCACCGGCTCCCCGGCCGCCCTCCCCGAGCGCTGGACGGCCCCGCTCAAGAACCGCCTCGCCACCTCGGTCGCCGACTTCAACGGCATCGGCTTCGACGCGCTGGCCCAGCTCACCCACGACCTCGCCCACCGGCTCACCCCCTTGGAGGCAGCCCGCCCATGACCGACATCGTCGTGCTCGGCAGCACGAACATGGACCTCGTCACCTACGTAGAGAAGGCCCCGCAGCGCGGCGAGACCGTGACGGGCCGGGAGTTCCGTACGATCCCGGGCGGCAAGGGCGCCAACCAGGCGATCGCGGCGGCCCGCGCGGGCGGCAACGTCTCGATGATCGGCGCCGTCGGCAACGACGCCTTCGGCACCCGCCTGCGCTCCACCCTCGAACACTCCGGCGTGGACACCGACGACCTGCGCACGGTCGAGGGCCCCTCCGGCACCGCGCACATCGTCGTGGACGACCAGGGCGGCAACGCGATCGTCGTGATCCCCGGCGCGAACGGCACCCTCGACCACCTCAGCCCCGGCGACGAGGGAGTCATCGCCTCCGCCGGCACCCTGCTGCTCCAGCTGGAGATCCCGCTCGCCGCGGTGCTCGCCGGCGCCCAGGCCGCCCACCGCCACGACGTCCGTACGGTCCTCACCCCCTCCCCCGCCCAGCAGCTCCCGGACGAACTCCTCGCCGCCATCGACCTGTTGGTCCCCAACGAGCACGAGGCGACCACCCTCACCGGCCGCACCGACCCCCGCGAGGCGGCCACCGCACTGCTCGACCGGGTGCCCGAGGTGGTCGTCACCCTGGGCGCGGCCGGCAGCCTGTACGCCACCCGCGGCGCCGAACCGCTGGCCGTCCCCGCCCCGAAGGTCACCGCCGTCGACTCCACCGGCGCCGGCGACACCTTCGTCGGCGCCCTCGCGGTGGCCCTCGGTGAGGGACGCCCGATGCCGGACGCGCTGACCTGGGCGTCCGCGGCGGCGGCGCTGTCGGTCCAGCGGGAGGGCGCCACCGTGTCGATGCCGTACCGCCCCGAGATCGACGAGGGGTACGCCTCATGACCGACGCAGCCAAGGCCCCCCTGACCGGCATCCGCGTCCTCGACCTGGCGACCCTGTTCGCCGGCCCCCTCGCCGCCACGATGCTCGGTGACTTCGGCGCGGAGGTCATCAAGGTCGAGCACCCGGAGAAGCCGGACCCCTCCCGCGGCCACGGCCCGTCGAAGGACGGCGTGGGCCTGTGGTGGAAGGTTCTCGGCCGCAACAAGCGCACCATCACCCTGAACCTCTCGCGCCCCGGTGGGCGCGCCACCCTGCTGCGCCTCGCCGCGACCGCGGACGTCGTCGTCGAGAACTTCCGCCCCGGCACCCTGGAGAAGTGGGACCTCGGCTGGCCCGAGCTCTCCGCCGCCAACCCCCGCCTGGTGCTCACCCGCGTCACCGGCTTCGGCCAGTTCGGCCCCTACGCCCACCGCCCCGGGTTCGGCACGCTCGCCGAGGCGATGAGCGGCTTCGCGGCGCTCACCGGCGAACCGCAGGCGCCCCCGACGCTCCCGCCGTTCGGCCTGGCCGACTCGATCGCGGGCCTCGCGACCGCGTACGCGGTGATGACGGCCCTGGCCGCGCGCGAGCGCACCGGCGAGGGCCAGGTCGTCGACATGGCGCTCATCGAGCCGATGCTGCTGGCGCTCGGCCCCCAGGCGACCTGGTACGACCAGCTCGGCTACGTCCAGGAACGCACCGGCAACCGCTCCGCCAACAACGCCCCGCGCAACACCTACCGCACCGCCGACGGCACCTGGGTCGCCGTCTCCACCTCCGCCCAGTCGGTCGCCGAGCGCGTGATGCACCTGGTGGGGCGCCCCGAACTGATCGACGAACCCTGGTTCGCGACCGGCGCCGACCGGGCCCGCCACGCCGATGTCCTGGACCGGGCGGTCGGCGACTGGATCGCCCGCCACACCCGCGCCGACGTCCTCGCCGCCTTCGAGAAGGCGGAGGCCGCGGTGGCCCCGATCCAGGACGTGCGGGAGGTGATGACGGACCCGCAGTACGCGGCCCTGGACACGATCACCACCGTCGACGACCCCGAGCTGGGTCCGCTGCGCATGCAGAACGTCCTCTTCCGCCTGTCCGCCACCCCCGGCACGATCCGCTGGACCGGCCGCCCGCACGGCGCGGACACGGACGAGATCCTCACCGGCCTGGGCCTCACCCCCGCCGAGCTGGCCGCCCTGCGCGAGGAGGGCGCACTGTGACTCCGTACCCTCTGACCTGGCTGTACGCCCCCGGCGACCGCCCGCACGTGGTGGCCAAGGCGCTGTCCTCGGGCGCCGACGTCGTCATCGTCGATCTGGAGGACGCGGTCGCCCCGGACCGCAAGGACTACGCCCGCGCCGCCACCGCCGACCTGCTCTCCGAGCCGGGCCACCCGGTCCCGGTCCAGGTCCGGGTGAACGCCCTGGACACCCCGGCCGGCGTCAGGGACCTCACGGCCCTGGCCGCCCTCCCCGGTCTGTCCGCACTGCGCCTCCCGAAGGTGATCTCGGCCGAGCAGATCATCCATCTCGCCCAGACGACCCCGCCCTGCGCACCGGGCACGACCCCGCTGCACGCCCTCCTGGAATCGGCCCTGGGCATCGAGCGCGCCCACGCGATCGCCTCCGCCCACCCCTCGCTCCACGGCATCTCACTGGGCGAGGCGGACCTCCGCGCCGATCTGGGCGTACGCGGCGACGCGGGCCTCGACTGGGCCCGCTCCCGCGTCGTCGTGGCCGCACGGGCGGCCGGCCTGCCCCCGCCGTCGCAGTCGATCCACCCCGACATCCGCGACCTGGAGGGCCTGGCCGCGTCCTGCGCCCACGGCCGCACCCTGGGCTTCCTGGGCCGGGCGGCCATCCATCCCCGCCAGCTCGCGGTGATCGAACGCGCCTACCTCCCCACGGAGCAGGAACTTCAGCAGGCGGAGACGATCATCAAGGCAGCGGCAACGGAACAGGGCGCCCAGGCGCTGCCGGACGGAAGCTTCATCGACGCGGCGGTCGTGGCAGCGGCCCAGCGGACCCTGTCGCTGGCACGCCGGACCTGAAACACGATGAGGGCGCCCGGTGACCCGGGCGCCCTCATCGACGTATCGGCGGGTGTCAGCTCTTCTTGGCCGACTCCGGCTCGTCGCTCGGTTCCTTCTCGCTCTCCGCGTCCGTGGCCTGCGGGGAGTCCGAGGAGTCCTCCTCGGACTGCTCACCGTCGGCCTCGCCACCGCCCTCGACCGCACCCTCGGGTTCACCGTCGGGTTCACCGTCGGAGGCACCCGGCTCCACCACAGCCTCCCGGCCGGGCCGCTTCTTCGCCGACACCACGATGTAGGCGACCGCCAGCAGGAAGACGATCAGCGCGGTCCAGTTGTTCAGCCGCAGGCCCAGGATGTGGTGGGCGTCGTCGACGCGCATGTACTCGACCCAGAACCGGCCCACGCAGTACGCGGCGACGTACAGCGCGAACGCCCGCCCGTGGCCCAGCTTGAAGCGGCGGTCGGCCCAGATCACCAGCACCGCGACACCGATGCACCACAGCGACTCGTACAGGAACGTCGGGTGGTACGTGCCCGGCACGCGTCCGTCCGTCGAGGACGTGATCTTCAGGGCCCAGGGCAGATCGGTCGGCCGACCGTACAGCTCCTGGTTGAACCAGTTGCCCCAGCGCCCGATGGCCTGGGCGAAGGCGATACCGGGGGCGACGGCGTCGGCGTACGCGGGCAGCGGGATGCCACGGCGGCGGCAGCCGATCCACGCGCCCAGCGCGCCGAGCGCGATGGCGCCCCAGATACCGAGGCCGCCCTCCCAGATCTTGAACGCGTCCACCCAGTCGCGGCCCTCGCTGAAGTACAGCTCGTAGTCCGTGATCACGTGGTAGAGGCGTCCGCCGACCAGCCCGAACGGCACGGCCCAGACCGCGATGTCGGCCACCGTGCCGGACCGCCCGCCCCGGGCGATCCAGCGTTTGTTGCCGAGCCAGACGGCTACGAAGACACCGATGATGATGCAGAAGGCGTAGCCGCGCAGCGGAATGGGACCGAGGTGGATCACCCCGCGCGACGGGCTGGGAATGTAGGCAAGTTCCATGGCAAGGTCGACGCTACCCTGCCGGGCGGCACCGATGTCAGGCAGCCCGGCTACGGGTCCATAACAGGCGCCGGTGCTCAGCCCTTGGCGGCTTCCTGCACCATCTGCTTCAGCTTGGCCGGAGTCATCGTCTGGTCCTGGTAGATGTTCTTGCCGTTGAGCAGGACCGTCGGCGTGCCGCTGAAGCCGCCGCTCTTGAACGCGTCGTTGGACTTCTCCACCCAGCTGTTGTGCGTGCCGTTCTCGACGCACTTGCGGAAGGCGGGCGTGTCCAGGCCCTTCACCTTGGCCGCGAGCTCCAGGAGCTTGCCGTCCTTGGCGAAGGCGTCGTCGATCTCCGGCGGCTGGTTCTGGTACAGCACGTCGTGGTACGGCACGAACTTCCCGGCGTCCTGGGCGCAGGCCGCGGCGTTCGCGGCGTTGCGCGAGCCGGTGCCGCCCATGTTGCCGTCGATGATCGTGGCCAGGTGGTACTCGACCCTGAGCTGTCCGGCGTCCGTCAGCTCGTGGATCGTCGAGCGGTACGCGTCCTCGAAGGACTTGCAGGCCGGGCAGCGGAAGTCCTCCCAGACCGTGAGCGTGGACTTGGCGTTCTCCTCGCCCACCGGGATCGCGAGGCCGTCCTTGCCCTGCGCGCCCGAGGGCCCCACGACCGGTCCCGCGTCACTGCTGTCGTCCTTGCCGGCGTTCGCCGCGACGACTCCGATCACCGCCGCGAGTCCCAGCACGCAGACCACGCTCGCGCCCACGATCAGCGCGCGGCGCCGCTTGTCGGCCGCCTTCTGCTTCTCACGCTCGACCGCCAGCCGCTCCCGGGCGGTCCGCTTTCCGTCACGATTCTTTTCGCTCACACCCGCAGAACGAACCGGGGAGGCGCAGCGCGCCTCCCCGGCCCCAGGTCCACCCGTTCGAGCGACTCGTACGGAAGGCCCTTCTTCAGAAGATCTTTCACCCCTGAAGGTGTTACGCCTGTCCGCGCACGCCCTTCGCCAGCTCACCGGCGAGCGCGCGCACGGCCTCGACGCCGGCCGCGTCGTCCGGCGCGTCCAGCATCCGCTTGACGAAGGCCGAGCCGACGATCACGCCGTCGGCGAAGCCGGCGACCTCGGCGGCCTGCGCGGCATCGGAGACGCCGAGCCCGACGCAGACGGGCAGCGCGGTGCCGGTGGCGCGGGTGCGCTCGACCAGGTCCTGCGCCTGCGCGCCCACCGACGCGCGGGTGCCCGTGACGCCCATCAGCGAGGCGGCGTAGACGAAGCCGCTGCCCGCCGCGGTGATCTGCGCGAGCCGCTCGTCCTTGCTGCTCGGCGCCACGACGAAGACCGTCGCGAGGCCGTGCTTCTCGGCGTGCTCCCGCCACAGCCCCGCCTCCTGCACGGGCAGGTCGGGCAGGATGCAGCCCGCGCCGCCCGCTTCGGCCAGCTCGGCGGTGAAGCGCTCGACGCCGTAGCGGTCGATGGGGTTCCAGTACGTCATGACGAGGACCGGCTTCCCGGTGGCCGCGTGCGCCTCGCGGACCGTGCGCATCACGTCCGCGATCCTGACGCCGCCGCGCAGGGCGATGTCGTCGGCGGTCTGGATGACCGGGCCGTCGAGGACGGGGTCGCTGTGCGGCAGCCCGACCTCCACGACGTCCGCGCCGCCGTCGAACACGGCCTTGATCGCCTCGATGCCGCCGTCCACGGTCGGGAACCCGGCCGGCAGGTAGGCGATGAGGGCGGAGCGCCCCTCGGCCCTGGCTGCCTGGAGGGTGTCCGTCAACAGCTGGATGTTCCCGCTCACTTGGCGTCCCCCTCGATCTCGGCGGCCTCGGCGTCCGCGTCGGCGGCGACCTCGGCGTCGGTGTCGTACAGGCCGAAGTAGCGCGCGGCCGTGTCCATGTCCTTGTCGCCGCGGCCGGACAGGTTGACGACGATCAGGCCGTCCTTGCCCAGTTCCCGGCCGACCTCCAGGGCGCCGGCGAGGGCGTGGGCGCTCTCGATCGCCGGGATGATGCCCTCGGTGCGCGACAGCAGGCGCAGTGCCTGCATGGCGGCGTCGTCGGTGACCGCGCGGTACTCGCCGCGGCCGCTGTCCTTGAGGTAGGAGTGCTCCGGGCCGATGCCGGGGTAGTCCAGGCCGGCCGAGATGGAGTACGGCTCGGTGATCTGGCCCTCGTCGTCCTGCAGGACGTAGGAGCGGGAGCCGTGCAGGATGCCGGGCTCGCCGGCGGTGAGGGTGGCCGCGTGCTCGCCGCTCTCCACGCCGTGGCCCGCCGGCTCGCAGCCGATGAGGCGGACGGAGGCGTCCGGGATGAAGGCGTGGAAGAGGCCGATGGCGTTGGAGCCGCCGCCGACGCAGGCGACGGCCGCGTCGGGGAGGCGTCCGGCGCGCTCGAGGAGCTGGCGGCGGGCCTCGACGCCGATCACGCGGTGGAAGTCGCGGACCATGGCGGGGAAGGGGTGCGGGCCGGCGACCGTACCGAAGAGGTAGTGGGTGTGGTCGACGTTGGCGACCCAGTCGCGGAACGCCTCGTTGATGGCGTCCTTGAGGGTGCGCGAGCCGGACTTCACGGCGATGACCTCGGCGCCGAGCATGCGCATGCGGGCCACGTTGAGGGCCTGGCGCCGGGTGTCGATCTCGCCCATGTAGATCGTGCAGTCGAGGCCGAAGAGCGCGCAGGCGGTCGCCGTGGCCACGCCGTGCTGGCCGGCGCCGGTCTCGGCGATCACGCGGGTCTTGCCCATGCGCTTGGTGAGCAGGGCCTGGCCGAGGACGTTGTTGATCTTGTGGGAGCCGGTGTGGTTGAGGTCCTCCCGCTTGAGGAAGACCCGGGCGCCACCGGCGTGTTCGGCGAACCTCGGCACCTCGGTGAGGGAGCTGGGGCGGCCGGTGTAATTGACCAGCAGGTCGTCGAGTTCGCGGGCGAACTCGGGGTCGTGCTTGGCCTTGTCGTACTCGACGGCGACCTCGTCCACGGCGGCGACGAGGGCCTCCGGGATGAACTTGCCGCCGAACGCCCCGAAGTAGCCTTCGGGGCTGGGGAGTTGACCCTCGGGGTCGGGGATGAAGAACTCGCTGGGCATGCGGATACCTCACGGTGAGTGCGTAAAAAGGACACTATTCGCCGTGGGGGCGGGGATGTGTTTGTCGACGGCGGGCCGTCAGTGGCTGGTCGCGCAGTTCCCCGCGCCCCTGGAGGGGCGCTGCCATCGCCGTCCGTTCACTTGCCCGGGTTCGTCTCCGATGACGTATCGCACGCGACGACCGTGCACCCGGCGTGCGGGCGCACGGCAACCACGAGGGCGGCAGCCGCGCGCGAGGCGGGCGTACCTGTCCACGGTCGTCACGGTGCGGTTCATCGCTGTCAGCCTAGCGGGTGATCAGCCGCGGCCGTGCCGGAGTGCCGGGTGCTCGCCCGCCGCGACCAGGTCGGCGACCGCCGTCTTCGGGTCCTTGCCGGTGACCAGGGACTCGCCGACCAGGACCGCGTCGGCGCCGGCGTTGGCGTAGGCGATGAGGTCGTGCGGGCCGCGGACGCCGGACTCGGCGACCTTGACGATGTGGTCGGGGATCTCCGGGGCGACGCGCTCGAAGGTGCCGCGGTCGACCTCGAGCGTCTTCAGGTTGCGGGCGTTGACGCCGATGATCTTCGCTCCCGCGTCCACGGCACGCTCGACCTCGTCCTCGTCGTGCACCTCGACCAACGGGGTGAGTCCGATGGACACCGCGCGCTCGATGAGGGACTCGAGGGCGGGCTGCTCCAGGGCCGCGACGATCAGCAGGACGACGTCGGCGCCGTAGGCCCGCGCCTCCCAGAGCTGGTACGACGTGACGATGAAGTCCTTGCGCAGGACCGGGATGTCCACGCGCGCGCGGACCGCCTCCAGGTCGGCCAGCGAGCCGCCGAAGCGGCGCTGCTCGGTGAGGACGGAGACGACCGCCGCGCCGCCCGCCTCATAGTCGGCGGCCAGTCCGGCCGGGTCGGCGATCGCGGCCAGCGCGCCCTTGGAGGGGCTGGAGCGCTTGACCTCGCAGATGACCTTGACGCCGTCGCCCCTGAGGGCGGCGACCCCGTCCTTGGCCGCCGGGGCCTTCGCCGCGCGCTCCTTGAGCTCGTCGAGGCTGACGCGCGCCTGCCGCTCCGCGAGGTCGGCACGGACTCCGTCGATGATCTCGTCGAGCACACTCACGCGAGCGGCCCCCTTTCGGACGGTGGCCTGTGAAAGCCGTACGGAAACGGTGTCACTGCGATGGTATCCGGAGGTAGGCGCAGGCCTCGCATCCGGTTGACGCCGGTCCCACTACCTGGACGTTCACCATTTGATCAAGGGTGCAGCCAGCCACCGAAGGGCAGGTTCCGGACAACGGTGAAAACCAGCAGCAGGGCCCCCGCCGCCCACAGTTGCACCGACGACAGTTCGAGCCTGAAGGGCCGCCCGCGCGCCGACCGGATCAGCCAGACGGTCAACAGCACGGCGAAGAGCGCGTAGCCCCCGACGGCGAGCGCGTTGGCCTGGAGCGCCGCCGGGAGGTCACCGTGGATCACCGCGTGCGCGCTGCGCAGGCCGCCGCAGCCGGGGCAGTAGATGCCGGTGAACCGCAGGAGCGGACAGGCGGGGTAGTGGCCGGGCTCGTTCGGGTCCACGGCGCCCACGTAGGCGAAGGCGCCGGCGACGGCCGCGAGCACTCCCGCCGGGACGGCCAGCCTGGCCGGTACGGCGCCGGGCCGGGTCGCTCCGTGGCTGTCGGTCGCCCGCGGGCTGTCGGGGTTCACGTCAGGCATTGTGCCCCCGCACACGCGTGAGGGGCGTCCCCTGGCACCCATCGGTGCCGGGTCGCCCCTCAGCGAGGTGGTGGGCGTCTCAGCTCTTGGCGCTCGCCGGCGCGTGCTCCTGCGACATCAGCAGCCCCTTGTGCGCGTCCTTGGGCTGGCCGAGCCCCATCGAGCTCATGATCCAGCCGACGATGCCGCCGAGCACCACGACGCCCAAGCCGGCCCAGAAGCCCGCGGGCTCGGCCAGCACCATGAAAGCGCCCGAGACGCAGAACCCGATGAAGGCGATCGTGACACCGGTCCAGGCGGCCGGGGTGTGACCGTGGCTGCTGCCCGCCATTGCTTGCTCCTCGTTGCTGTGTACGTGTCGTACGTGGGTGAGCCGGTCGCTCGCTGTCATTGTCCCGCACGCGTGCGGGTGCGGTGATGGGGGGTCACGACGCGGCGTGGGCTACGCGCCCGTCGGGTCCTCGCCCCGGTCCAGGGCCTTCCAGATCTCCTCGGGCCGGTCGGGGTCGGCGGCCCTGGCGGTGCGGCGCGGCCTCGGGGCGCCGCCGCGCTCGTAGCGGCCGGACATGCCGGGCCACAGCTTGCCGTAGCGCAGGGCCAGCAGTCCGGCGAGCAGGATCAGGCCGCCGCCCACGGCCGCGACGTACGGCCAGGCGGTGTGGCTGAGGGCGTCGACGGTGGCCGCGGTGTCGCCGGAGGCCTGGGCGGCCTTCTCGTCGAGCGCGGCGCTGTCGGAAGCGCCGAGCAGGGCGGCGGCGACGGTGCCGGCGCCGGAGAGCGCGAGCAGGGCGGCGACCATGAGCCGGCCGGCCCGGCGGACGGCGAAGACGGCGACGAGCGCGGCGAGCCCCACTATGGCCAGGGCCGCGGGGACGCCGGTGACGTCACTGCCCTTGGCGATCAGGGGGAACGGGCCGCCGGCCACCGTCACGGTGCCCTCGGACCAGCGCTGCCGGGTGGCGAGGAGCGCCACGGCGGCGCCGAGCGCCCCGCACAGCAGGGCGAGGGCGAGGCTCATCCGGCCGGCCCGGGCGGCGGCGGGGGCTTCGGAACGGGGGTGCGGTACGGCAGTCACGTACTCCACTATCACCCGAACCCCCGGCGATCAGTCACCCGGGGTTCGGGTGAGGCGGCCACCGGGGTTCACCCGAGCCGGTTCGCCGTGTGCACCGCCCGCAGGACCGCCGCCGCCTTGTTGCGGCATTCGGTGTCCTCGGCGACCGGGTCCGAGTCGGCGACGATGCCCGCGCCCGCCTGGACGTACGCCGTGCCGCCGCGCAGCAGGGCCGTACGGATGGCGATGGCGGTGTCGGAGTCGCCGGCGAAGTCGAGGTAGCCGACGCAGCCGCCGTACAGACCGCGCCTGGACGGTTCGAGTTCGTCGATGATCTGCATCGCGCGGGGCTTGGGGGCGCCGGAGAGGGTGCCGGCCGGGAAGCAGGCCGTCAGGACGTCGAAGGCCGTGCGATCGGGCGCGACCCGTCCCGTCACCGTCGAGACGATGTGCATCACGTGGGAGTAGCGCTCGATGGACATGAAGTCCACGACCTCCACGGAGCCCGGCTCGCAGACCCGCCCCAGGTCGTTGCGGCCCAGGTCGACCAGCATCAGGTGCTCGGCGCGCTCCTTGGGGTCCGCGAGCAGCTCGTCGGCGAGGGCCTGGTCCTCCTGCGGGGTCGCCCCGCGCCACCGGGTGCCGGCGATGGGGTGGACCATGGCCCGCCCGTCCTCGACCTTGACCAGGGCCTCGGGGGACGAGCCGACGACGTCGAAGCCGTCGAAGCGGAAGAGGTACATGTACGGCGAGGGATTGGTCGCCCGCAGCACCCGGTAGACGTCCAGCGCGCTCGCCGTGCACGGCGTCTCGAAGCGCTGGGAGGGGACGACCTGGAACGCCTCCCCGGCCCGGATGCGCTCCTTGATGTCCTCGACGGCTTCCTGGAAGTCCTCGCCGCCCCACAGCGCGGTGTACTCGGGCAGCTCCGAGGGCGGCAGGACGGCCGGCGGCTGGGCAACCGCGCGCGAGAGGTCGGCCTCCATGGCGTCGAGACGGGCGACGGCGTCGGCGTAGGCCTCGTCGACGCCGGTGTCGAGGTCGTTGTGGTTGATCGCGTTGGCGATCAGCAGGACCGAGCCCTCCCAGTGGTCCATGACGGCGAGGTCGCTGGTGAGCAGCATGGTCAGCTCGGGCAGCTGCAGGTCGTCCCGCTCGCCGGGGCCGATCTTCTCCAGGCGGCGCACGATGTCGTAGCCGAGGTAGCCGACCATGCCGCCGGTGAAGGGCGGCAGGTTCAGGTCGTGGGCGAGGTCGCGCGGGGTGTGCAGGGCCTCGATGGTGGCGCGCAGGGCGGCGAGCGGGTCGCCCTCGACGGGGACGCCGACGGGCGGGGTGCCGAGCCAGTGGGCCTGACCGTCGCGTGCGGTGAGCGTCGCGGCGGAGCGGACTCCCACGAAGGAGTAGCGAGACCATTGAAACGCGGTGCGGCCGTTCTCCGCGGACTCCAGCAGGAACGTGCCGGGGCGCTCGGCGGCGAGCTTGCGGTAGAGCGCGACCGGGGTGTCGCCGTCGGCGAGGAGCTTGCGGGTGACCGGAATGACGCGGCGGTCGGTGGCCAGCTTGCGGAACGTCTCGAGGTCCATGGCGGCTGACCTTACTGATCCGAGGCGGCTGTGCCGGAATCGGCGTCCTTCAGCAGGACGTCCTCGTCGAAGCACGTCCGGGCCCCGGTGTGGCAGGCCGCGCCGACCTGGTCGACCTTGACGAGCACGGTGTCGGCGTCGCAGTCGAGCGCGACCGACCTGACCCATTGGAAGTGGCCGGAGGTGTCGCCCTTGACCCAGTACTCCTGGCGGCTGCGCGACCAGTAGGTGCAGCGGCCGGTGGTCAGGGTGCGATGCAGCGCCTCGTCGTCCATCCAGCCGAGCATGAGCACCTCTCCGGTGTCGTACTGCTGGGCGATGGCGGGCAGGAGCCCGTCCGCGCTGCGCCTGAGGCGCGCGGCGATCTCGGGGTCCAGGCGGCTGGGCCGGCCGGGCGTGCTGGTGGTCATGCCTGCCATTGTGCCGCGCGCAACTGACAGTGACCGTCCGATGTCCACTGGGCGGACGTCCGGCGCGGTCGTACGCTGACTGCATGTCGACCTTCGCCCAGCGTGAACGACTTCTCCTCGCCGACCTCTTGGAGGCCGAGGGACCCGATGCCCCCACCCTCTGCGAGGGCTGGACGACCCGTGACCTCGCCGCCCACGTGGTGGTGCGCGAGCGGCGCCCGGACGCCGCCGCCGCGCTGCTGATCAAGCAGCTCGCCCCGCGCCTGGAGAAGGCGATGGCGGAGTTCGCGGCGAAGCCCTACGAGGAGCTGATCCAGCTCATCCGCACCGGTCCGCCGCGCTTCTCGCCGTTCCAGTTCAAGCCCGTCGACGAGGCGTCGAACACGATCGAGTTCTACGTCCACACCGAGGACGTCCGGCGCGCCCAGCCGGACTGGACGCCCCGCGAGCTCGACCCGGTCTTCCAGGACGCCCTGTGGTCCCGTCTGGAGCGCTCCGCCCGCCTGATGGGCCGCAGCGCCCCCACCGGCCTGGTGCTGCGCCGCCCCGACGGCCAGACGGCGGTGGCCCATCGCGGCACTCCGGTCGTGACGGCGACGGGCGAGCCGTCGGAGCTGCTGCTGTTCTCCTACGGCCGGCAGAACGCCGCCAAGGTGGAGCTGGACGGCGACCAGGACGCCATCGCCAAGCTGAACGCGGCCAAGCAGCTGGGGATCTGAGGCCGGTCAGCGGGGCAGTTCCGCGCCTCGCAGCGCGCGGGAGGCCAGGATGACGACGCCGCTCAGCGCGCTGATCGTGGCGCAGGCCGTGAAGACCGGGCCGGTGCCCCAGAGGTCGACGGCCCCGCCGACCAGCGGGAAGGTGAGCGGTGCCAGCCCGAAGCTGACCAGGGTGGAGACCGAGGTGACCCGGCCTACGTAGGCGGGGCCCGCGTGGCACTGCAGCAGTGCCCCGCACAGGGCGCCGGCCAGCCCGGCGAACAGCCCGATGAACAGGGCCGCGCCGACCGCGGTGGCGACGGACGGCGCCTGCGCGAGGAGCGAGATGGCCCCGGCCCCCGCGAGGGCGGTCACCGCGGTGACGCGTCCGGCGCGCGCCACCCGCCCGCGCCAGGCGAGGAGCAGCGAGGCGGCCGCGGCGCCGACGCCGAATCCGGCGAGGACCCAGCCCATGCCGGACGGTCCCCAGCCGCGTTCCTCGGCGAGCAGGTTCAGGCCGAGGTTCATCGGCCCGACGAACCCCAGGTCGCCCAGGGCGATGGCGAGCATCAGCGGGCGGAGCACGGGGCTGTGCCGGATGTGGCGGAACCCGTCCCGGAGTTCGGCGAGGGCGGGCTCGCGCGGTTTCACGTCGTCCGGCGGGAGGTCCCGGACCCGTACGGCGAGCAGGGCCGGCAGGGACGCTCCGATCAGCAGCGCGGAGAGCCCGAAGGCCCCCGCCGTGCCGCCGAGCGCGATGCCGAGGCCGCCGAGCGGGCCGCCGAGGACGAGGGCGAGGCGGACGGCGAGCCCCCGCAGGCCCTGGACCCGGGCGAGCTGGCTCCGGTCGGCGATCCGTGCGGGGAGGGCGCCTCCGGCGGGCAGGAAGACGGCGTCGACGACCCCGAAGAGGACCGCCACCGCGCCCAGGGCCCACAGCCCCGGGCTGGTCGCGAGGAGGAGGACGGCGGCGACGAGGACGAGCGCGCAGCGCACCGCGGTGCTGCCGACGACGACGCGCCAGGGGCCGTAGCGGTCGGCCACCACTCCCCCGCCGAGCATCAGCAGCGCGCGCGGCACGGCGCTGACCGCGGTCACGAGCCCGGCCTGGGCGGGCGTCCCGGCCTGGACGGCGGCCCAGGACAGGGCTAGGTAGTAGACGTTGTCGCCGAGCGCGGACGACGTGTAACCGCCGAGCCAGCGCAGGACGTTGGGGTCACGGTGGGCGGCGCGCTCCCCGGCGGACAGACGCTGCGGGGCGGTGGACGTCGAAGGCACGTCGGGTCCTCTCAGGGCCGGAACGGGAAGGCGTACGTGTGCACCGCGACGTTCTCGCGGCCCTCGGTGTCGCCGGCGGCGTCGGCCGCCCGGCCCTGCTCGTCGTAGCGGCGCAGGAGGGCGAGCAACTCCCGGTTCAGCTCGGTCAGTTCGTCCGCCGTGAGCCGCAGGTTGGACTCGGAGGACTCGGCGGCGCGGTTCCACTCGGGGCCCCAGTGGGCCCGCTCGTCGAGCCAGCGGCGGTAGAGGTCCGTGCGCTGCTCGGCGAAGAGCCGGCTCGCCGCCGTGTGCGCGGCGGCCTTCTCGGGAGCGTCCCGGAAGTCCTCGTCGCGGATGCTCACGCCGTCCGAGGCCGGCCGCCACCAGCGCTCGCGGCCGTCCGCGCGCTGCGGCTCGGCCTCCTCGATGAGCCCGTGCTCGGCGAGCTTGCGCAGGTGGTAGCTGACCAGCGAGACCGCCTCGTCGACCCGCTCGGCGAGCTGTGAGGCGGTGGCGACCTGGGCGATCGTCAGCGCTCTGAGCAGGTTCATGCGCAGGGGGTGGGCGAGCGCCTTGAGCGTGCCCAGGTCCGTGATCCTGCGGTCTCTCTCCTTGTCCGTCATGCCTCGACCGTAGATGCGAAAGAAAAATTGCACAACATATTTTGCGCAACTTTCCTTTCGTATCTCCCGGTGGGGAGGCGCGAGTAGGCATGCGAAAGCCCCGGCCGCTTCAAGGGAGGACGACCGGGGCTCAGTCGTGCGTCAGCGAACGGGGTGCCCGGCCCCCCGCAGCGCGTCCTTCACCTCGCCGATCCGCAGATCCCCGAAGTGGAACACGGACGCCGCCAGCACCGCGTCGGCCCCCGCCTCGATGGCCGGCGAGAAGTCCGCGAGCCGGCCGGCGCCGCCGGAGGCGATCACCGGGACCGTCACGTGCCCCCGGACGGCCTGGATCATCTCCAGGTCGTAGCCGTCCTTGGTGCCGTCGGCGTCCATCGAGTTGAGCAGGATCTCGCCCGCTCCCAGCTCGGCCGCCCGGTGCGCCCACTCGACGGCGTCGATGCCGGTGCCCTTGCGACCGCCGTGGGTGGTGACCTCGAAGGTGCCCTCGGGGGTGCGCCGCGCGTCGACGGAGAGGACCAGCACCTGCCGGCCGAAGCGCTCGGCGATCTCCCGGATGAGGTCGGGGCGCGCGATGGCCGCCGTGTTGACGCCCACCTTGTCCGCGCCCGCGCGCAGCAGCTTGTCCACGTCCTCGGCCGTGCGGACGCCACCGCCGACCGTCAGCGGGATGAACACCTGCTCGGCGGTGCGGCGCACCACGTCGTACGTGGTCTCGCGGTCGCCCGACGAGGCGGTGATGTCCAGGAACGTCAGCTCGTCGGCGCCCTCGGCGTCATACACCTTGGCCATCTCGACGGGGTCGCCCGCGTCGCGCAGGTTCTGGAAGTTGACGCCCTTGACGACCCGGCCGTTGTCCACGTCCAGGCAGGGGATGACTCGGACCGCCAGGGTCATGAATCCACGGCTCCTCTGTATGCCTCTAGCTCTACTTCGACCAGGATGCGCGAATCCACGAAGCCCTCCACGACGAGCAGCGTCGAGACCGGGCGCACCGAGTCGAAGAACTCCTTGTGGGCCCGGCCCACGGCGTCCACGTCCCGTGCGTGGGTCAGGTACATCCGGGTCCGGATCACGGACTCGACGCCGAGTCCGAACGCCCCGATCGCCTCGACCGCACTGGTGAAGGCCACGGTGGCCTGCTCGTACGGGTCGCCCTCGCCGTAGAGCACATCCCCCTTGAAGGAGGTCGTGCCTCCCACCAGGACGCGATCACCCGCCGCCACGGCGCGTGCGAACCCGAAGGACTCTTCCCAGGGACTTCCGCTCTGCACGCGCCGCACGGCATCGGACGTCATGACGACACAGCCTCCAGGGCCTCTTCGAGAGTGAACGCCTTCGCGTACAGGGCCTTCCCGACGATGGAGCCCTCGACACCGAGCGGAACGAGCTCGGCGATGGCGCGCAGGTCGTCCAGCGACGACACGCCGCCGGAGGCGACCACCGGGCGGTCCGTCGCCGCGCAGACGTTCCTCAGCAGCTCCAGGTTCGGGCCCTGGAGGGTGCCGTCCTTGGCGATGTCGGTGACGACATAGCGGGCGCAGCCCTCGCTGTTGAGGCGCTCCAGCGTCTCGTAGAGGTCGCCGCCGTCGCGGGTCCAGCCGCGGCCGCGCAGCGTCGTGCCCCGTACGTCCAGGCCCACCGCGATCTTGTCGCCGTGCTCGGCGATGACCTTGGCGACCCACTCGGGGGTCTCCAGGGCGGCCGTGCCGAGGTTGACGCGGGTGCAGCCGGTGGCCAGCGCGGCGGCGAGGGAGGCGTCGTCGCGGATGCCGCCGGACAGCTCGACCTTGATGTCCATGGCCTTCGCGACCTCGGCGATCAGCTCGCGGTTGTCACCGGTGCCGAACGCGGCGTCCAGGTCGACCAGATGCAGCCACTCGGCACCCGAACGCTGCCAGGCGAGGGCCGCCTCCAGCGGGGAGCCGTAGGACGTCTCGGTGCCGGACTCGCCGTGCACGAGGCGCACGGCCTGGCCGTCGCGGACGTCGACGGCGGGGAGGAGTTCGAGCTTGGCCATGTCTCTACAGGGTTCCGATCCAGTTGGTGAGCAGCTGCGCTCCGGCGTCGCCGGACTTCTCGGGGTGGAACTGCGTGGCCCACAGGGCGCCGTTCTCCACGGCGGCCACGAACGGCTTGCCGTGCGTCGAGAAGGTGACCTTGGGCGCGGTCATCGCCGGGTTGTGGACCTCCAGCGTCCAGTCGTGGACGGCGTAGGAGTGCACGAAGTAGAAGCGCGCGTCCGCGTCCAGGCCGGCGAACAGCTCGCTGCCCGCCGCCGCGTCCACGGTGTTCCAGCCCATGTGGGGCACGATGTCGGCCTGCAACGGCTCGACGGAGCCCGGCCACTCGCCGAGGCCCTCGGTCTCGACGCCGTGCTCGATACCGCGCGCGAACAGGATCTGCATGCCGACGCAGATGCCCATCACGGGCCGCCCGCCGGACAGCCGGCGGTCGATGATCCAGTCGCCGCGGGCCTCGGTGAGCCCCTTCATGCAGGCCGCGAACGCGCCGACGCCCGGTACGAGCAGGCCGTCGGCGTTCATGGCCTTGTCGAAGTCACGGGTGATCTCGACGTCGGCGCCCGCGCGCGCGAGGGCGCGCTCGGCCGACCTCACATTGCCGAAGCCGTAGTCGAAGACCACGACCTTCTTCTCGCTCAATTCCACACCTCCAGCCTCAGGACGCCCGCGAGCAGACACATCGCGGCGCCTATCGAGAGCAGCGTGACGAGGCTCTTGGGCATCCCCTGCTTGACGAAGGAGATGATGCCGCCGACCAGGAAGAGGCCGACGACGATCAGTACGGTGGACAGCCCGTTCATGGGTTACAGGGCACCCTTCGTCGAGGGGAGGATGCCGGCGGCGCGCGGGTCGCGCTCGGAGGCGTAGCGCAGGGCCCGCGCCAGCGCCTTGAACTGGCACTCCACGATGTGGTGCGCGTTGCGCCCGTACGGCACGTGCACGTGCAGGGCGATCTGGGCCTGGGCGACGAAGGACTCCAGGATGTGCCGGGTCATCGTGGTGTCGTACTCGCCGATCATCGGCGCCATGTTCTCGGGCTCGGTGTGCACGAGGTAGGGGCGGCCGGACAGGTCGACGGTCACCTGGGCGAGCGACTCGTCCAGCGGGACCGTGCAGTTGCCGAATCGATAAATCCCCACCTTGTCGCCGAGCGCCTGCTTGAAGGCGGCGCCCAGCGCGAGGGCGGTGTCCTCGATGGTGTGGTGCGAGTCGATGTGCAGGTCGCCCTCGGTCTTCACGGTCAGGTCGAACAGACCGTGCCGGCCGAGCTGGTCGAGCATGTGGTCGTAGAAGCCGACGCCGGTCGACACGTCGACCTTGCCGGATCCGTCGAGATCGATCTCGACGAGGACCGAGGTCTCCTTCGTCACCCGCTCTATGCGGCCTACGCGGTTCATGCGCTCTGCTCCTTCTTCAGTTCACGTACCGCGTCGAGGAACGCGTCGTTCTCTTCGGGGGTTCCGGCGGTCACCCGCAGCCGGCCCGGCACGCCGTTGTCCCGGACCAGGACGCCCCGGTCGAGGATCCGCTGCCAGGCGACGTGCGCGTCGTCGAAACGTCCGAACTGCACGAAGTTGGCGTCCGAGGCGGTGACTTCGTAGCCGATGGCGAGCAGCTCGCTCACGAGCCGGTCCCGCTCCGTCTTCAGCTGCTCGACGTAGCCGAGCAGCGTGTCGGTGTGCTCCAGGGCCGCCAGCGCGGTCGCCTGGGTGACCGCCGACAGGTGGTACGGCAGCCGTACCAGCTGGACGGCGTCCACCACCGCGGGATCCGCGGCGAGGTAGCCGAGACGCAGACCGGCGGCGCCGAAGGCCTTCGACATCGTCCGGGAGACGACGAGATTCGGCCGGCCTTCGAGCAGTGGCAGCAGCGAGTCGCCGTGGCTGAACTCGATGTACGCCTCGTCGACGACGACCATCGACGGCTTCGCCGCCTGCGCGGCCTCGTACAGCGCGAGGACGGTCTCGGGCGGGACCGCCGTGCCCGTGGGGTTGTTGGGCGTGGTGATGAAGACGACGTCGGGGCGGTTCTCGGCGATCGCCTTCTCGGCGGCCGCGAGGTCGATCGTGAAGTCGTCGCCCCGCGGGCCGGAGATCCAGCCGGTGCCGGTGCCGCGCGAGATCAGACCGTGCATCGAGTACGACGGCTCGAAGCCGATGGCCGTACGGCCCGGTCCGCCGAAGGTCTGCAGCAGCTGCTGGATGACCTCGTTGGAGCCGTTGGCCGCCCAGACGTTGGCGAGGCCCACCTCGTGGCCGGAGGTGTCGGTGAGGTACTCGGCGAGCCGGGTGCGCAGCTCGACGGCGTCCCGGTCCGGGTAGCGGTTGAGGTCGCGGGCCGCCTCGCGGACGCGCTCGGCGATGCGTTCGACCAGCGGCTCGGGCAGCGGGTAGGGGTTCTCGTTGGTGTTCAGCCGTACGGGGACGTCCAACTGGGGCGCGCCGTAGGGGGACTTGCCGCGCAGCTCGTCCCGTACGGGGAGATCGTCGATGCCTGTCACTTGCTCTCGGGTACCTTCCAGCCGAACCTCGCCTTGACCGCCGCGCCGTGCGCCGGCAGGTCCTCCGCCTCCGCCAGCGTCACCACGTGATGCGCGACCTCGGCCAGCGCGTCCCGCGTGTAGTCGACGATGTGGATGCCGCGCAGGAAGGACTGGACGGACAGGCCCGAGGAGTGGCAGGCGCAGCCGCCGGTGGGCAGGACGTGGTTGGACCCGGCGGCGTAGTCGCCGAGCGAGACCGGCGCCCAGGGGCCGACGAAGATCGCGCCGGCGTTGCGCACGCGGTCCGCCACGGCGGCGGCGTCGGCCGTCTGGATCTCCAGGTGCTCGGCGCCATACGCGTCGACGACCTTCAGGCCCTCGTCGACGCCGTCGACCAGGACGATCGCGGACTGCCTGCCCTTGAGGGCCGGGACGATCCGGTCGTCGATGTGCCTGGTGGCCGCGACCTGCGGCTCCAGCTCCCGCTCCACCGCGTCCGCGAGCTCGACGGAGTCGGTGACGAGGACGGCGGCGGCCAGCGGGTCGTGCTCGGCCTGGCTGATCAGGTCGGAGGCGACGTGCACCGGGTCGGCGCCGGAGTCGGCCAGGATCGCGATCTCGGTCGGGCCCGCCTCGGCGTCGATGCCGATCTTGCCGGTGAAGTAGCGCTTGGCGGCGGCGACCCAGATGTTGCCGGGGCCGGTGACCATGTTGGCGGGCGGGCAGGACTCGGTGCCGTACGCGAACATCGCGACGGCCGTGGCGCCGCCGGCCGCGTACACCTCGTCGACGCCGAGCAGCGCGCAGGCCGCGAGGATCGTCGGGTGCGGAAGGCCCCCGAACTCGGCCTGGGCCGGGGAGGCGAGCGCGATCGACTCGACACCGGCCTCCTGGGCGGGCACGACGTTCATGATCACGGAGGACGGGTAGACGGACCGGCCACCGGGTGCGTACAGCCCGACGCGGTCGACCGGCACCCACTTCTCGGTCACGGAACCGCCTGGCACGACCTGGGTCGTGTGCGTCGTACGGCGCTGCTCGCGGTGGACGAGACGGGCGCGGCGGACGGACTCCTCCAGGGCCGCGCGCACGGCCGGGTCGAGCTCTTCGAGGGCCTTCTCGATCGCCTCGGCCGGAACCCGTACGGAATCCAGCCGCACCCCGTCGAACTTCTCGGCGAAGTCGATCAGCGCCGCGTCACCCCGATGATGCACGGCCTCGCAGATCGGACGCACCTTCTCCAGGGCGGCCGAGACGTCGAAGTCGGCTCGGGGCAGCAGGTCGCGCAGGGCGGGTCCCTCGGGAAGGGCGTCGCCGCGCAGATCGATTCGGGAGATCACGGGCTCAATTCTCTCAGACCCGGGTACGGCGCCGTTCGCGCGTATCAATGGCTGATACAGAACCCCGCGGGAACCCGGAAGATCACCTTCACGTCTAGCGTTCGGGGCGTCACTCAGCGGGCAGAACGGTTGTACTAAACCCGCCAGTAGCCGAGAGGGATGGTAGAGACGTGACCGAGGGGGCCGGCATCCGGGACGGGGACCCGCCGGACGATCTGACCGCCGCCGAGATCGGCATGTGGCAGGCCTTCCGCAACGGCAGCGTGTACGACCTGAGCAGCGGCGACACGGTCGTCGACGATCCGCACGGCGGGCATCCCTGGCTCGAGGAGCGGACGGTACGCGCGCGGATCGTCTGCTGGCTGCTGCTGGACGGGCCGCCCGCCCTCGCGGGCCGGGTGTCCTCGCTGAAGCTGGTGGGCGTGCGGATCGCCGACACGATGGACCTCGCCGGCGGTACCGTCGTGCCCTACGTCGAGATGCGCGGCTGCCGCTTCGACCGTGAGGTGCTGCTGCCGGAGGCCCGCTTCACGACCGTACGGCTGGTGGACTGCGCGGTGCCGCGGCTGGAGGCCGCCCGGGTGCACACCGAGGGCGATCTGCATCTGCCGCGCTGCCGGTTCCACAACGGCGCCCGGCTCACCGACGCCCACATCGGCACGGACCTGCTGCTCAACCAGGCGATCGTCTACCGCGACCGCAGCGGCCGCTCGATCGCCGCGGACGGCATCAGCGTCGGCCAGGACCTCCAGGCGGAGATGCTGGAGTCGCACGGCGAGCTGAGCCTGCGCGGCGCGAGCATCGGCGTGTCGCTGAGCCTGCGGGGCGCGCGGCTGGTCAACCCGTACACGCGGCTCGCGCTGAACGCTCCGCAGCTGACCGTCGGACGCACGCTCTACATGACCCCGGCGGGCGTCGGGAGCCCGATGCTGAGCGGCCGTACGCCCGCGCGCGGGACGCGCATCCAGCGGTTCGCGTGCCAGGGCGGGGTGCGGCTGGACGACGGGCGGTTCGGGGACGCGGTCGACCTGGAGCGGGCCCGGTTCACCTTCACGGACGAACAGGAGCTGTCGCTGCGCCGCATCCAGACGCCCGAGCTGCGCTTCCTCGGCGAGGGACCGGAGCGCGGCGGGGTGGTGCTGTCGGGCGCGCGCGTCGTCAACCTGATGGACCGGGCGGACGCCTGGCCGGGCCCGGGGCTGCTCCACATGGGCGGTTTCACCTACGAGAACCTCGTGCCGCGCGGCCCGTTCCCGCTGGAGCGGCGGCTGGAGTGGGTGGCCGCGGCGACCGCCGAGTACAACCCGGAGCCGTACGAGCGGCTGGCCTCCGTGCTGCGCGCCGGGGGCGAGGACGAGGACGCGCGCGAGGTGCTGCTCGCCAAGCAGCGCCGGCGCCGCGAGACGCTGCCGCCCGCGGCCAAGCTGTGGGGGTACGCGCAGGACTGGATGGTCGCCTACGGCTATCGGCCGGGCCGGGCGGCGGTGTGGATGGCGGTGCTGTGGGCGGCCGGCTCGGTGGCCTTCGCGTACGCCGACCCACCGCCGATCAAGGGCGCCGAGCATCCGGCCTGGAACCCTCCCCTGTTCGCCCTCGACCTGCTGCTGCCGGTCATCGAGCTGGGCCAGGTCGGGTTCTGGCAGCTGAGCGGCGCCTGGCAGTGGCTGGCGGCGGCGATGATCCTGCTGGGCTGGATCCTGGCGACGACGGTGGCCACGGGCGCGACGCGCCTGCTGCGCCGGAACTGACCCCATCGCCGGTATCCGGGCCTCCGGAGGCCGATGAGGACCACGAGAACCATAGGGTCCATGAGGTCTCTGAGATCCATGAGGACCATGTGACAACTGAGGCGATTTCCTGGATATCCGATAGTTGTTGAACAGTGGACCTTTACCGGTTCTTGACCGAACCGCGTACAACTTTCGACGTCTTCGCCGTTCCCTCTGGCGCGGTCGTGACCTGCGGTCCTTCAATGGTCGACACCATGGCTCTCATGTTGCCGTTCGGCCGGGCGTCCCGGACCGCGAGGACCACGCAGCACCCCGCCGTCGGACTCCCCGCCGACGACGAGGTGCTGCTCGACGCGCCCGACGACCGCCTCGGTCCCGCCCTGGTCGCGGCCGGCCAGGGCAGTTACGAGGCCGCCGCCGAACTGCTCGCCCACACCCGGCAGCAGGCCGAGTGGGAGTACCGCGACCGCTACACGCTCCGGCTGGCGGCCTTCGCGCGCTCCCGTCCGGAGTGGCTGGAGGACTGGCACGCGGCGGCCCCGCACGATCCGGACGCGCTGCTGATCAGGGCGCAGGTCGCGGTGGACCACGCCTGGCGCTCCCCGGCGCGGGCCGAGGTGCTGCGCGGGGTGAGCCCGCTGATCACCGCCGCCGCACGGGCCGACGACGGCGACCCGGTGCCCTGGCGGATCGCCCTGGACCACGCGCGCGGCTCCCGCGCCGGGCACACCTACTTCGGCGAACTGTGGGAGGCGGCGCTGCGCCGCGCCCCGCGCCACTACGGCTGCCACGTGGCCGCCCTGCGCTATCTGGGCTCCGCCTGGCACGGCTCGCACCGCGAGTGCCTCGACTTCGCCGACCGGGCGGCCCAGGACGCGCCGGCCGACTCCCTGGTCCAGGCCCTGCCGACCCGGGCCGCCCTCGCCTACCTGGACGACGGCTGCGGTCCGGGCGTGCCGCCCGAGCGGCTGGACGCGGCGGCCGACCGGGCCCTCGCGCTGTCGGCCCGGTTCCCGGCGGCCGACCTGTGGCCGGCGGCGATCCGCAACAAGCTGACGTACGTCCTGGTACGGCTGGGCCGCTGGGAGGACGCCCTGGAGCAGCTGCGTCTGATCGGGCCGCACGCCACTTCCTTCCCCTGGAGCCGGTCCTCGGACGACCCGCTGGGCCGCTTCCTGGAGGTCCGCGAGGAGGTACGGCTGCGGGCGGCCACCGGCACCGGTACGGCGCGTGGGACGCGGGGCGGGCATCCACTCAGTGGGCTCGCCGAACGCGTTCATCCCGGCGACCACTAGGCTTTGGCGCCGTGACCGTCCGCCTTCCGCTCTTCCCCCTGAACTCGGTGCTCTTCCCGGGACTCGTGCTGCCGCTCAACGTCTTCGAGGAGCGGTATCGCGCCATGATGCGCGACTTGCTGAAGACCCCCGAGGAGGAACCGCGCCGTTTCGCCGTCGTGGCGATCCGCGACGGCCACGAGGTGGCTCCGAGCGCCCCCGGTATGCCCGACCCGACGGCCCAGCCCGACCGCGGGCCGGCGGCGGGCTTCGGCCCCGACCCGATGAAGTCCTTCCACGGCGTGGGCTGTGTGGCGGACGCGGCGACGATCCGGGAGCGGGCCGACGGCACGTTCGAGGTGCTGGCGACGGGAACGACCAGGGTCCGGCTGCTCTCCGTGGACACCTCGGGCCCGTTCCTCACGGCGGAGCTGGAGGAACTGGAGGAGGAGCCGGGCGACGAGGCGGGGGCGCTCGCGGAAGGGGTGCTGCGCGCGTTCCGGCAGTACCAGAAGCGCCTGGCGGGCGCCCGTGAACGCTCACTGTCCACGACGTCCGAACTGCCGGACCAGCCCGGGGTGGTGTCCTACCTGGTGGCGGCCGCGATGATGCTGGACACGCCGACGAAGCAGCGCCTGCTCCAGGCCCCGGACACCGCGTCCCGCCTGCGCGACGAGCTGAAAGTCCTTCGCGCCGAGACCTCGATCATCCGTACGCTGCCCTCGCTGCCGGCGTCGGACCTGACGCGCGGCCCGACGAGCCTGAACTGACGCGCGACGCCGCGGACCGCACGGACCGCACGACACCGACGCACGACATCTGGGGAACCGGCCACCAATGGCGAAGAAGCCGAAGAAGAACCAACAGCAGTCGGGCGGCACGCCCGCGACGGTGTCGCTCACGGCGGCCGGCGTCGAGTACACGGTCCACTCCTACGACCACGACCCCTCCCACCCGTCCTACGGCGAGGAGGCCGCGGAGGCCATGGGCGTGTCCCCCGCCCGGGTCTTCAAGACGCTGGTGGCGGACGTGGACGGGAACCTGACCGTGGCCGTGGTCCCGGTGGCGGGGCAACTGGACCTCAAGGCGCTGGCCTCGGCGGTCGGCGGCAAGCGCGCGACGATGGCCGACCCGGCCCTGGCGGAACGCACCACGGGCTACGTCCGGGGCGGCATCTCCCCCCTCGGCCAGCGCAAGAAGCTCCCGACGGTCCTGGACGCCTCGGCCGCCACCCACCCCACGATCTGCGTCTCGGCGGGCCGCCGCGGCCTGGAGGTCGAGCTCTCCCCCGAGGACCTCACCCACCTCACCCAGGCGGTGGTCGCTCCCATCGGGCGTGCGTGACCCCTCGACGGGATCCGTCTTCTCGGTTAAGTACGAGGGACATGTCGAAGAAAACGCGGAAACGCAAGTGGCGCGTCAAGAAGGGCCGCTCGAACCACGGGCGTCGCCCGGCGTAGGAGCAATTCAGCCCGTCCGGCGTTTGAGGACGAGGCCCGTTCAGGGCCGACAGCGGGGGTCTGGGGGCCGCAGGCCCCCAGTGTCCGGGGTCGAAGGGGCAGCGCTCCTTGAGGATGGGACGGGTAGGGGCGGCGGGGGCGAGAACCCTTGGGCGCGCCCCGGACGACCTACGCCGGCGGCACTCCGTACGGCCCCTGAGCCGCCTCTCCCTGCTGTCCGTACGGGTCCGCGTCGCGCGGCCCGAACAGCGCCGTGAGCGCCAGATGCACCACCAGCGCCGCGAGCGGCCACGCCAGCCACACCCCCTTGGCCCCCAGCTTCAGCGGCGCCGCGAACGAGACGCCCTTGCCCGCCTCCTTCGCGTGGGCGATCACGTCCTCGGTGGGCCCGAGCCACACCCCGACCCGCCAGGCCAGCAGCGACCCGAGAAACCCGCCGACGGCCAGCGCGACCACCAGCGGCACGCCCCCGCGCCGCCGCCACAGAAACACGGCCACCGCGCTGACCAGACCGAACGCGAGCGCGAGCAGAGTGAACGTTCCGTCGACCCCGACGGCCTGCTCCCCCTCGGAGTCCTTGAAGTAGACCACCCAGCTGTTGTCGACGACGTCCCCGACCAGCGGCACGCTCGGCGCCAGCTGCCACCACAACACCCCGAGCAGCGCTCCGAACAGCGCCACCACCACCGCGACCAGGCCGGCCTCGCGCACTTCGGTCTTCATTCCGGGACCGTCCTGTTCGTACGAGCCATATATGCCGTACGGGCCAGGAGAGCCGTACGGCCCCTGTGCCCCGGGCGGGGCGCTGGATATGGCGTCATGCGGAAGGGCGGCCGCGTGCCCGGCAGCGGGCGGCTGCCACCCCCCGTTGGGGGACGGTTCACGCGGCGGCGGTGGCGGAGTCAGCGGAGCGGTCACCCTGCCATCGTGCCAGGCCGTCCTGTGCGGCGCGTCACCGGACGGCCGCCCGACGGTACGCCCAGGTGGCGACGCCCAGCGAGACCACGCCGACGACCCCGCACACGGCCAGGTCGCCGAGCACGAACGCCCAGTCCGGCCGCTCCCCGAAGGTCCGCGCGAACGCCTCCACGCCGTACGTCGAGGGCAGCAGATCCCGTGCGAACCGCACCGCCTCCGGCATCCGGTCGGCCGGCAGCACCCCCAGCAGCAGCGCCGCGGACATCCCCAACTGGCCGAGCAGCGTGGCCAGTTCGGGGCGCGGCGCGAGCAGCCCGAGTGCCGCGCCCAGCCCGGCGAGCGCGGCCCCCGCCAGCGGGATCACCGCGACCAGCACCCACAGATGCGCCATCGGCAGCCCGAACAGCACACAGCCGAAGACGGCCGTCACCACGGTCCCCGGCACGGTGAAGGAGGCGTACGCCCCCGCCGCCCCGAGCACCACCGCGGCGGGCGGCACCGGCAGCGTGGCGTAGTGGTCGAGCCCGCCGCTGGCCCGCAGCTGCCCGAAGTACTGCGCGAGCAGGTTCAGCGCGACGAAGGCGACCACGAGGACGGCCGACCCGGCCACCACGGCCTGGGCCTCGGCCCCGCCGTCGACGACCCCCCGCATCAGGACCATGATCCCGATCGACTGGAAGGTCGCCACGAACAGCAGCGGGATGCGCGCGACCCGCGCCCGGGACAGCTGGGCCCGGTACACGGCGCACAGCGAGGGCCACAGCCGCGCGCGCGGCCCGAGCTCGACCGCGGCCTCGGGGGCCGTCTCGTCAACGGCCAGGGCGCTCCCCGGCAGAACCTCGGCGGGTACGACACTCACGTGGCGCTGCTCCCTTTCGCACAGGGGATCACTCGGGAGGTGGCCCTGTTCCGTACGGATACGACGGTCTGTGTGCTCAAGCCTTCACCAACCCCGTCTGCGCGGCTCCGCCCAGCGCCAGATACACGTCCTCCAGGCTGGGCGTGGCGAGCGTGAAGTCGTCGAGCGCGGCGAAGGCGGCTCCGCCGGTGACGGTGGCGACGACCGCGCGGGCCTCCTCGGGCGCGAGCCGCAGGGTCCAGCGCCGCCCGGACTCCACGGCCCGGTCCTGGAGCGCGGCGACCTCGGGCACGTCCAGGGGTGCCCGCTCGCGCCACAGCAGCTCGACGCGCACCTCGCCGGCGACCCGTTCCTTGAGCCCGGACGGCGTGTCGCAGGCGATCACCCGGCCCCGGTCGAGGACGGCGACCCGGTCGAGCACCGTCTCGGCCTCGATGACGTTGTGGGTGACGAGCAGCACGGTCGTACCGCGCTCGGCCCGCCGCCGGTCCACGGCCGACCACACGGCCCGCCGCGCCACCGGGTCCATCGCGGTGGTCGGCTCGTCCAGTACGAGCAGCGGCCGCTCCCCGACCAGCGCGGCGGCGACACAGGCCAGCCGCCGCTGCCCGCCGGACAGCTTCTTCAGCGGCCGCCCGGCGAGCGGCGTGAGCCCCAGCTCGTCCAGTACGGCGTCCCGCTCGTCCCGCGCCTGCCGCGCGTCCAGTCCGCGCAGCCGTCCGGTCGTCTCGGCGGCGAGCGACACGGTGAGCTCGTCGAGGGCGGTCGACTCCTGCCCGAGGTAGGCGAGGATGCGCGCGGCGCGCTCCGGGTGGCGCACGACGTCGTGTCCGAAGATCTCCACGCTGCCTGCGTCGGGCCGCATCAGCCCGGTGAGCTGGCGTACGAGAGTGGTCTTGCCGGCGCCGTTCGGGCCGAGCAGCCCGAAGATCTCGCCGCCCCGGATGTCCAGCCGCACGTCATCGGTGGCCCGCACCTCGGGCGTACCGGGCGCTCCGCGCCGCCCCCGCACCGCCGGATAGGTCTTCGTCAGCCCGCGCACGGCGCACACGACATCCCCACGGTGCCGAAGTGCCTGTCCCACGCGCGTACTCACAAGGGACGAGCCTACGGGGTCCGGACCCCTGCTCCGCTCCCGGGTCGGCCACTCGCCACAAATCCCCTGCTCGCAGCCCGTAATCCACCTGTGCCCATAAATCAGCCGCAACGGCGCCCGACGACGACGGGGCGCGCCGCCCGGTCACTCCCCCGCGGGCGCGTGCTCCGCGGCCGTCCGCACATCGATCTCCCGCCAGAACCCGGCCCGGATCGCGTACCGGTCGTGCTCGTCGATCTGATCGTCCTTGTGTGCGAGCAGCCCGAACCGGGCCGCGTACCGCAGCAGCTCCCCGTCGATCCGATGCGGAATGCGGGGATACATCGCGGACAGCTTGTGCAGATGGCTCTGGTCGCCCAGCCGCCCCATCCACCGCCGGGCGAACACCTGCCCCACCTCGTACGGATCCCCGCCGACGGTGGTGATGTCCTCCTCCCGGTCGGCCCACCGCTGCTCCGCCGTGGTCAGCTGCGCGAGCGTCGGCATCGAGGCGACGTCGGCCGGCTCGGCCGCGACGCCGGGGCGGTCGACCCACCCCTTGTCGGAGGACCAGCGCAGCGTCGCGCTCGTCGGATGCTGGGTCGGCTGGACGCCTGGCGCGCGCAGGGCGGCGAGGTCCTTGGGCGTGGGCACGCCCTTGGGGGCCGGCACCCGCTCCTGCGTGCCGTTCTCCGAGGGGGCGACCGCCGGGGCGTGCTCGGTCTCCTCGGCGGTGCGCTCGGCCGTCGCGCCGAGCGCGGAGTCGGGCAGCGGCGCGGACAGGATCGCGGCGATCTCGGGCCGCGGCACGGGCGGCGGGGCGCACACGCCGGTGAGCTCCTTGGCGCGTACGGCCTTGGTGATCCACGTACGGTCGAGCACGCGTCGTTCGTCGGCCTCGGCGACCAGGTCCTCGGACTGGTTGTAGTCACCGTCGGCGGCCTGCACGGCCCACAGGTGTACGGCGACCCCGTGCTCCTTCGCTGCCATCATGCCCGGCAGCAGGTCGCCGTCGCCGGTCACCAGCACGATGTCGGAGCAGGCGCGGTTGCGGGCCAGCTCGGTCAGCTCGGCGTGCATCGCGGCGTCCACGCCCTTCTGCGCCCAGCGGCCGTCGCTTCGGGTCAGGGCGCCGAGCCGGACGGTGACCCGGGGCATGACGCGCAGCCGGCGGTGCTCGGGCTGCGGGACGCGGTCGGGGGCGCCGTCGAACCAGTAGATGCGCAGCAGGGGTCGTTCCGTGTCGGACTCGGCACGCTCGCGCAGCCCCTGGATGAGGGCGGTGTGATCGACGGTGATCCGGGACCGGGAGGGTTCCCCGGCGAGCAGGCTGGCTGCGGCCCCCAGCAGATACCCGGCGTCCACCAGGACGATGCAGCGGTCCACACGACTCACCCTCTTCCCGGGAGGTTTGCTTCAGGCTTCCTTCGAGTCTGCCCGACCACGCGGGGGTTAACGGGGCGAACTCGATCTTCGGCGTGGCGTTTCGGGGCATCGGCTCGACGGCGCGCCACGCCTCACGCCCCGACAACCGCTGTTACACACGGTAATTATCCGAAATGCGTTCTTTATCAGCCTATGTGAATCTGGTCGCGGCCCTGGCCCCTAGATCCCCCACAGGAGGCAGATCACCATGGCCAAGAACAAGAAGCAGGACCGCAAGCAGCCGCAGTCCGAGCGTGGTCAGCAGCAGGCGCAGGGCTCCTCGATGGAGGCGCAGACCGAGCAGCACATGCCGCAGGTGACCCCCGCCGACATGGCACGCAAGGGCAAGCAGAAGCGCTTCGGCCACAACTGACATCTGCGTGAAGGGCCGTTGCGGCCCAGGCACACGATGAGGGGCGCACCCGACGCGCGAGGTGCGCCCCTCTCGTATGAGGGCTCAGCCGGCCAGGCAGGACGGGCCGAGCAGCACCTTGAGGTCACCGAACAGCGCCGGGTCGGGCTTCACCCGGTGGCGGTCGAGCCGGAGCACGGTCGTCTTGGTCGGGCCCTGGAGCTTGATGCGGACCTCGCTCTCGCCCTTGTGATGGGTGAGGATCTCGCCGAGGCGGCTGACCATGGGCGGGGTGACCCGGGTGGCCGGGATGGTGAGGATCACGGGCGCGTTGGTACCGGCGTTGGACAGGTCGGGGACCTGGAGCTCCATCGCGACCAGCCGCGGCACGTCCTCACGCTTGTCGAGGCGGCCCTTGACGAACACGACGGCGTCCTCGACGAGTTGGGTCGACACGAGCTGGTAGGTCGCCGGGAAGAACATGCACTCGATGGAGCCGGCGAGGTCCTCGACGGTGGCGATCGCCCAGGCGTTGCCCTGCTTGGTCATCTTGCGCTGCAGGCCCGAGATGATGCCGCCGATGGTGACCACCGCGCCGTCCGCGTGCTCACCGCCGGTGAGCTGGGCGATGCCCGCGTCGGCCTTGTCGGACAGCACGTGCTCCAGGCCGAAGAGCGGGTGGTCGGAGACGTACAGACCGAGCATCTCCCGCTCCTGGGCGAGCAGATAGGTCTTGTCCCACTCCTCGTCGGTGAAGACGACGTCGAGTCCGAAGCCGGGCTCGTCGCTCTGCTCCTCGCCCATGCCGCCGAAGAGGTCGAACTGGCCCTCCGCCTCCTTGCGCTTGACCGCGACCACGTTGTCGATCATCGGCTCGAAGTGCGCGGTGAGGCCCTTGCGGGTGTGGCCCAGACTGTCGAACGCGCCCGCCTTGATCAGTGATTCGGTGGTGCGCTTGTTGCACGCGGTCGCGTCGACCTTGTCGAGGTAGTCCGGGAAGGAGGCGTACTTCCCCTTCGCCTTGCGGCTCTTGATGATCGACTCGACGACGTTCGTGCCGACGTTGCGGACCGCTTCGAGGCCGAAGAGGATCACGTCGTCGCCCTGGGCGGCGAAGTTGTGCAGCGACTCGTTGACGTTCGGCGGGAGCACGCGAATGCCCATGCGGCGGCACTCGTTGAGGTAGACCGCCGACTTGTCCTTGTCGTCCTTGACGGACGTCAGCAGCGCGGCCATGTACTCGGCGGGGTGGTTGGCCTTGAGGTAGGCCGTCCAGTACGACACCAGGCCGTACGCGGCGGAGTGCGCCTTGTTGAACGCGTAGCCGGCGAAGGGGACCAGCACGTCCCACAGGGCCTGGATGGCCTCGTCGCTGTAGCCCTTGTCGCGGGCGCCCTTCTGGAAGAGGACGAAGTTCTTCGCCAGTTCGTCGGGCTTCTTCTTGCCCATCACGCGGCGCAGGATGTCGGCCTCGCCGAGCGAGTACCCGGCGATGATCTGGGCGGCCTTCTGCACCTGCTCCTGGTAGACGATCAGGCCGTAGGTGACGGCCAGGACCTCTTCGAGGGGCTCCTCCAGCTCCTTGTGGATCGGGGTGATCTCCTGGAGCTTGTTCTTGCGCAGGGCGTAGTTGGTGTGCGAGTCCATGCCCATCGGGCCCGGACGGTACAGCGCGGAGACGGCGGAGATGTCCTCGAAGTTGTCGGGCTTCATCAGCCGCAGCAGCGAGCGCATCGGGCCGCCGTCGAACTGGAAGACGCCCAGGGTGTCGCCGCGCTGGAGTAGTTCGAAGGTCTTCGGGTCGTCGAGCGGCAGGGAGAGCAGGTCGAGTTCGATGCCCTTGTTGGACTTCACCATCTTGACGGCGTCGTCCATGATCGTCAGGTTGCGCAGGCCGAGGAAGTCCATCTTCAGCAGGCCGAGCGACTCGCACTGGGGGTAGTCCCACTGCGTGATGGTGACGCCGTCGGTGTGCCGCACCCAGATCGGGGCGTGGTCGACGATGGGCTCGCTGGACATGATCACGCCGGCGGCGTGCACGCCCATCTGCCGCACCAGGCCCTCGACGCCCTTGGCGGTGTCGATGACCTTCTTGACGTCCGGCTCGTTCTCGTACATCCCGCGGATCTCGCCCGCCTCGCTGTAGCGCGGGTGCGAGGGGTTGGTGATGCCGTCGAGGTCGATGCCCTTGCCCAGGACGTCAGCGGGCATCGCCTTGGTGAGGCGGTCGCCCATCGCGTACGGGTAGCCCAGCACGCGCGCGGCGTCCTTGATGGCGTTCTTCGCCTTGATCTTGCCGTAGGTGCCGATCATGGCGACCTTGTCGGCGCCGTACTTCTCCGTCACGTACCTGATCACCTCGACGCGCCTGCGCTCGTCGAAGTCGATGTCGACATCGGGCATGGAGACGCGCTCGGGGTTGAGGAACCGCTCGAAGATCAGGCCGTGCGGGATCGGGTCGAGGTCGGTGATGCCCATGGCGTAGGCGACGATCGAGCCGGCCGCGGAGCCTCGGCCGGGGCCGACCGCGATGCCGTTGTTCTTCGCCCACATGATGAAGTCGGCGACGACGAGGAAGTAGCCCGGGAACCCCATCTGGATGATGACGTCCATCTCGTACTCGACCTGCTTCTGGCGGTCCTCGGGGATGCCGCCGGGGAAGCGGCGCTCCATGCCGCGGCGCACTTCCTCCTTGAACCAGGTGATCTCGGTGTAGCCCTCGGGGATGTCGAACTTGGGCATGAGGTCGCGCTTCTCGAACATGCCCGTGGTGTCGACCATCTCGGCCACGAGGAGCGTGTTGGCGCACCCCTCCTGCCAGGCGTCCGAGGAGTCGATGGCGTACATCTCGTCCGTGGACTTCAGGTAGTAGCCGGTGCCGTCGAACTTGAAGCGGTCCGGGTCGGAGAGGTTCTTGCCGGTCTGGATGCACAGCAGGGCGTCGTGGGCGGTCGCCTCGTGCGCGTACGTGTAGTGCGAGTCGTTCGTCACCAGCGGGGGGATGCCGAGCTTCTTGCCGATCTCCAGCAGGCCGTCGCGGACCCGGTGCTCGATCTCGATGCCGTGGTCCATCAGCTCCAGGAAGTAGCGGTCCTTGCCGAAGATGTCCTGGTAGTCGGCCGCCGCCTTCAGGGCCTCGTCGTACTGCCCCAGGCGCAACCTGGTCTGAAGTTCGCCGGAGGGGCAGCCGGTGGAGGCCACGATCCCCTCGGACCACTGGGAGATCGTCTCCTTGTCCATCCGGGGCCACTTCTGGAGCCAGCCCTCGGCGTACGCGTCCGAGGACAGCCGGAAGAGGTTGTGCAGGCCCGTCTTGTTCACGGCCCACATCGTCTTGTGGGTGTAACCGCCGGAACCGGAGACGTCGTCCCGCTTCTGGTGCGGCTGGCCCCACTGGATCTTGCGCTTGTTACGCCGGGACTCGGGCGCGACATAGGCCTCGATCCCGATGATCGGGGTGACCCCGGCCTTCTGCGCGGTGTGGAAGAAGTCGTACGCCCCGTGGAGGTTGCCGTGGTCGGACATGGCGATGTGCGTCATGCCCATCTCGTTGCACGCGTTGAACATGTCCTTCAGCCGCGCGGCGCCGTCCAGCAGGGAGTACTGGGTGTGGACGTGCAAGTGCGTGAACGGCGGCTTTGACACGGCTTGGCCTCCATGGATGTAACGCTGCGGCGCGAAGCGCCTCGTTGAGGGGCGGTGGTCGGGCGACGGGTGGACGCCCGGTGAAAGGCGGACGGACACTTCTGGGGACAGCGTCGAAGTCTATGCCTCGGCACTGACACTCACGGGGCTGCCCCGCGTACCTTCACAGCGAGGGCCGCGGGCACTTTCCGATGGGCCCACCCGTTGGATACGACAGAAACGCTGTCGTACACATGCACCAGGAGGCACCCAGCGATGTCGGTCCCCCAGCTCAACGACGAGCAGCGCGGCGACGAGATCCTCGCCGTCTTCGACACCGCCTTCGGCGAGCTCCTGGCCGCCGATCCGGCCGCGTTCCGCGTGAAGTTCCGGAAGATGGCGGCCTCGGCCTTCGCGTTCTACCGCGGCACGGCGTGCCTCTTCTACCACGACCTCGACACGGAGAAGCGCGGCGGCCCGTACCTGGACGAGCGCACCTCGCGCGTGTGGATCCACGGCGACCTGCACGCGGAGAACTTCGGCACGTACATGGACGCCAACGGCCGCCTGGTCTTCAACGTCAACGACTTCGACGAGGCCTACGTCGGCCCCTTCACCTGGGACCTCAAGCGCTTCGCCGCCTCGATCGCCCTCATCGGCTACGCGAAGGCTCTCAGCGACGACCAGATCACCGAGCTGGTGCGGATCTACGCGGCCGCGTACCGCGAGCGCGTGCACGCGCTGGCGACCGGCGCCAAGAGCGACGAGGTCCCGCCCTTCACGCTGGACACCGCCCAGGGTCCGCTCCTGGACGCGCTGCGCGACGCCCGCGCGCTGACCCGCTTCGGCCTGCTGGAGTCGATGACGGAGATCCGCGAGTTCGAGCGCCGCTTCGCCCCGGGCGGCGGCTCCATCGAGCTGGACGCGGCCACGCGCTACAAGGTGCTGGCGGCCTTCGACGGCTACCTGGAGACCCTGCCGGACGCGTCCCTGGCCCGCCCGGACTCCTACCGCGTGAAGGACGTCGTCGGCCGGCGTGGCATCGGCATCGGCTCGGCCGGGCTGCCGTCGTACAACATCCTGCTGGAGGGCCACACCGACGCCCTCGAGAACGATGTGGTGATCTACATCAAGCAGGCCCAGACCCCGGCCGTCTCCCGGCACGTCACGGACCAGGCCCTGCGCGACTACTTCCAGCACGAGGGCCACCGCACGGTGATCTCCCAGCGCGCCCTCCAGGCGAACGCCGACCCGTGGCTGGGCTGGACCGAGCTGGACGGCGCGGGGCAGCTGGTCGCCGAGGTCTCGCCGTACGCCGTGGACCTGGACTGGGGCGACATCGACGACCCGGAGGAGATCGCGGCGGTCGTCGCCGACCTCGGGCGGGCCACGGCCACGATGCACGCGGCGGCGGACGACACCTCCGGCGAGTCCCTGGTGCCGTTCTCCACCGAGCGGGCCATCGACGCGGCGATCGCCGCCGACGAGGACGGCTTCGAGGAGCTCCTGGTCGACTTCGCGCACACCTACGGCGCACGCGCGCGTGCCGACCACCACATCTTCGTGGACCTGTTCCGCAACGGCCGGATCCCGGGTCTGTGACGAAAGGGCCGCACCCGGGCACTCCGCGCCCGCGCACAGGCACCCTTTAGGGGTCTTTTACAGGACCACGTGACACACTCTCCTGCGCTATGGACATATCCGGGACCCAGCTGCGAGCCGTACGCGCGGCGCTGTTCACGTCACTCGTCGTGACGCTCAGCACCGCGTCGCACGTGCTGCTGTCCCGCGCGCCCCTGCCGCTGAACACGGTGGCCCTGCTCACGGCCGCCGTGTTCGTCCTCGCCTACGCCCTGGCCGGCCGTGAGCGGACCTTCGGGCGGATCGCCGCGCTGCTGATCCCGCTGGAGCTGGCCGCCGACACGATCCTCACCACCGGCCAGCACGTCTGCTACGGCAGGGCGGGCGGTCCGGTCGCCGGGCCGCTGGCCTCGGTCGGCTGGGACGTGCTGTGCGGCGAGGGCACCCAGGTCGGCGCCCCGCTGGCCCAGGTCGCCGGCGCCGACCCCGACCGCCTCGGCGGTCTGCTCGCCCACGTCGACCCGGCCACCGCCTGGCTGCTGCTGGGCGCCCATATCGGCGTCGGCCTCCTCGCCGCGGCCTGGCTGCGCCGCGGCGAGCGGGCGCTGGCGCAGCTTCTGCGCGCGGTGGCGGCCACCACGTTCCGGCCGCTGCTGCTGGCGGTCACGGCGGTGACCGTCCCGCCCACCGCCCCCTCCCGCGGCCTGCCGCGCACCACCGACCGTACGGCCGCCGCCCGCAGCCGCCTCCTCGTGCACTCCCTGGGACGCCGTGGACCACCGTGCTCACCCGCCTTCACCTGCGCGTGAACAGCATCTGAGCACCACAGCCCACCTTTACGTATTCCGCACACGACGTGTGCGCGTCCCCATGGAGAGCATCAAGATGAGCAAGCGCAACAGCCAGTCCGCGAAGACGGCGGCCCGGGAGCGACTGCGCGCGGAGCGCGAGCGCGAGGCGAAGCGGGCGAAGGCCAAGCGGCAGATCATCGTCGCGGCGTCGGTGGTCGGCGTCCTGGCGGCGGCGGGCGGCGTGGGTTACGCGATCGTCCAGGCCAACAAGCCCGATGGCTGGGAGGCCGCGAAGAACGAGAAGCTCGTCAAGCCGGCCAACAGCTCGGGCAAGGACGGCACGACCGTCGTCATCGGCAAGGACAGCGCCAAGAAGACCCTGGTCATGTACGAGGACCCGCGCTGCCCCGCATGCGCCCAGTTCGAGCAGACCGTCGGCTCGACGGTCGACAAGGACGTCGAGGACGGCAAGTACAAGATCCAGTTCGTCGGCGCGACTTTCATCGACAACAACGTTCCAGGAGTGGGCTCCAAGAACGCACTCAGCGCGTTGGGTGCCGCCCTGAATGTCAGCCCCGAGGCCTTCCTCAAGTACAAGACGGCGCTCTACTCGACGAAGTACCACCCCAACGAGACCGAGGACAAGTTCAAGGATGACGACTACCTGATCGAGGTGGCCAACTCGGTCGATGGCCTGAAGGGCAACAAGCAGTTCCAGACGGCCGTGAAGAACGGCACCTACGACAAGTGGGCGCTGGTCATGAGTGAGAAGTTCGACACCGACGGCGAGAAGTACCAGTTCCAGGGCACGCCGACGCTGCTCATGGACGAGAAGAAGGTCACCGGCAGCGACGGCAAGAACACCCCCATGTCGGTCACCGACTTCAACACCGCAATACAGAAGGCTCTCAACTCTTAGTTCCGCAGCCCCACGGAAATGGGAAGTGTCACGGACCGACTTCAGGCCCGTGACACTTCCCATTTCGCTGTCCAGGGGGCAAGCCGATTCGCGCCACTGCACGCATTCCATCCGCGCTGCGATCGCAGAAGGCGAGCTTGGCAGCGTTCGCGATAAGTGCGCGTAACCTCCCTCCGCCTGGTCCGCCGTGGTGACCGACCCGTCATGATCAGAGGCCCTCCCGCCGGTCGTCGGTTTCGGGGAAGCTCCTCGCCACCGCCGTCATGCACGCGGCGGCGGACGACGAGAGCGGCCACTCGCTGGTGCCGTTCTCCACCGAGGACGCCATCGACGCCGCCATCGCCCGCGACGAGGGCGGCTCCGCCGCGGAACTGGTGGAGTTCGCCCACTCCTACGGCGCCCACTCCTACGGCGCCCACTCCTACGGCGCCCGCGCCCGCGGCGACCACCAGATCTTCGTCGACCTCTTCCGCAACGGCCGCGTTCCGGGGCTCTGACCGTCCCGGGCAGCCCCCCTCGGGACGACGAAGTCGCTTCCCGGCGGGAAGCGCGGCGCTGAAATCGCGCCCCCGCCGGGGGGGGACATTTCGGCCAGATGTTTTCCGGAAACCCTGTGGTGGGCTCCATCGGCAGCCCGGTTGAATCAGGGTTTGCAAGATCGTTTTGGCAAGAAAGCAAGGATGACCATGGGATTCCACAAGAAGCTGGCGGGGGCACTGGGGGCGACCGCGCTGGCCGTGAGCGGCATCGCGGTGAACGTGGCGACCGCGGGCACGGCGGCTGCCGCAGCCTGCGATCACGTGTCGGCGAGCAACATATCCAACGGGGTTGTCGTGGTGGTGGGCGGCGCGAAGGCGTACAAGGAACCCGCGTCGGAGTGCACGGCGCTGAGGAGCATGGCGCCGGGCCACGACCTGAACGCCTGGTGCTTCACCGTCAACAAATACGGCAACCAGTGGGTCCGCGTGAACGAGGGATGGATCTACAGCGGACACCTGGCTCTCAAGTCGGGCACGGTGAAGCACTGCTGACCGGCGTCCGGATCGGCTGGCATCCGGCCGGTTCCGCGATTACTTGAAACGCCCCCTCGGAATTCCTTCAACAGGTCCGAGGGGGCTTTTTGTTGTGATGAGGGCGGCGCCGAACGGCGAATGCGAACCGTGAGGTATTCCACGTTCCGCTTCATGGGAGGACCGACGGCGGGGCGGGGCGCGGAAAGGCGGAAGCCGACAGGGCCGACTGGATCCCGGTCCCGCCACGCCCGTCCGCCCTCCCGGCGACAGGCCCCCGCCCGGCCGTGATCCCCGGGGTTTAGTCGACCTGGAATCCTCGGGAACTCAAACCAAACAAAGGGCATGTCTGGGGAGTTCACTGGCGCGCATGACATACCGATCAGTAACCTGATGCGCCGTGACCAGTAGATACAGAGCCTCCACATCGTCCGAGGCCATCAACTCCCTCTCCCCTCGCCGCCGTACGGTCGTCAAGGCCGCGGCGGCGACGGCTGTCCTGGCCGGGCCTGTCGCCGCGGCGCTGCCCGCCGGCGCCGCCGAAGCGGGCCCCTCCTTCCTGCACGGCGTCGCCTCCGGTGACCCGCTGCCCGACGGCGTCCTGCTGTGGACCCGGGTGACCCCGGCCCCCGAGGCGACGCCCGGCTCCGGGCTCGGGCGCCCCGTCGAGGTCAGCTGGGTCGTGGCCCGGGACAAGGCGCTGATGAACATAGTCGCCAAGGGCTCGACCACCGCGACCGCCGACTCCGACCACACGGTGAAGGCGGACATACGGGGCCTGGAGCCGGCCACCGACTACTGGTTCCGCTTCTCGGCGGGCGGCACGGAGTCCCCGGTGGCGCGTACCCGCACCGCGCCGGCGGCCAACGCCGCCGTCTCCGGCCTGCGCTTCGGCGTGGCCTCCTGCGCCAACTGGGAGGCCGGCTACTTCGCGTCGTACCGCCACCTCGCCGCCCGCGGCGACCTGGACGCCTGGCTGCACCTCGGCGACTACATCTACGAGTACGGCACCGGCCAGTACGGCACGCGCGGCACCGTCGTACGGAAGACGGAGCCTGCCAACGAGACACTTACTCTCGCCGACTACCGCGGCCGGCACGGCAAGTACAAGACGGACCCCGATCTCCAGGCCCTGCACGCGAAGGCGCCCGTCATCGCGATCTGGGACGACCACGAGATCGCCAACGACGCCTGGTCGGGCGGCGCGGAGAACCACACCGAGGGCGCCGAGGGCGCGTGGGCCGCGCGCCAGGCCGCCGCCAAGCAGGCGTACTTCGAGTGGATGCCGGTGCGTCCGGCCGTCGCCGGCACGGCAAGTACAAGACGGACCCCGATCTCCAGGCCCTGCACGCGAAGGCGCCCGTCATCGCGATCTGGGACGACCACGAGATCGCCAACG
>NZ_JBIWJD010000005.1:388188-661575 GCF_044764945.1 Streptomyces sp. NPDC093568
CACCGAGGGCGCCGAGGGCGCGTGGGCCGCGCGCCAGGCCGCCGCCAAGCAGGCGTACTTCGAGTGGATGCCGGTGCGTCCGGCCGTCGCCGGCACCACATACCGCCGGCTGCGCTTCGGCAAGCTCGCCGACCTGTCCCTGCTGGACCTGCGCTCCTTCCGCTCCGAGCAGGTCAAGGTCGGCAACGGCGACGTCGACGACCCGGACCGCACGCTCACCGGGCGCGCCCAACTGGACTGGCTGAAGGCGGGCCTGAAGTCCTCCGACACCACCTGGCGGCTGGTCGGCAACTCGGTGATGATCGCGCCGTTCGCGATCGGCTCCCTCTCCGCGGACCTGCTCAAGCCGCTGGCCAAGCTGCTCGGCCTGCCGCAGGAGGGCCTCGCCCTCAACACCGACCAGTGGGACGGCTACACGGACGACCGCCGCGAGCTGCTCGCCCATCTGCGCTCGAACGCGATCCGCAACACCGTGTTCCTGACCGGCGACATCCACATGGCGTGGGCCAACGACGTACCGGTGAACGCCGGCACCTACCCGCTGTCCGCGTCCGCGGCCACGGAGTTCGTCGTCACGTCGGTCACCTCCGACAACCTCGACGACATCGTGAAGGTCCCCGAGGGCACCGTCTCCGCGATCGCCTCGCCGCTCATCCGGGCCGCCAACCGGCACGTCCACTGGGTCGACACCGACCGCCACGGCTACGGAATCCTGGACATCACGGCCGACCGCGCGCAGATGGACTACTACGTCCTGGCCGACAAGACCAAGCAGGACTCCGGCGCTTCCTGGGCGCGTTCGTACCGCACCCGCAGCGGCACGCAGAAGGTCGAGCGCACCTACGACCCTGTGTAAGCCCTGTGCCTCAAGGTCGATTTTCGGCCACTCCTGGCCCGTTTGCGGGCCGTTAACCGGAGATCACATCGCTACGGCGGGTGGTGCGAGTCGCGTCCCGAATACGGACACACCACCCGCCCGGGCAGCGGAACCCGTTACACCGCGATCTCGCACTCCGGACAGTTGATCATTCACTTACCCCAAATACCCCTATCTGCCGGGCATTTGATTGGGCCTGATCGATTCTCTTCGGACATGGGCATGTCCACGTAATGTCCGGGCGGCGGCCAGGAAGACCCCTGCGCCCTCTCCCCAACGCATCAGCCAGGAGTCAGCATGCGTGTGCTTGCCCGAATATCCCCCCTTACGCGCAGACGTGTTCTCGCCACGACCGCGGTGGCCGGAACCTTGATGCTCACTCCGCTGTCGGCCCCCACCACAGTCGCGGCGGCCCAGGCTCCGGCCGCCGACTGCGCCGAGGAGACCGGCCACGCCGCGGCCCGCGAGGCCCACCCCGGACACGCCGGCGAGGCCGTCGCCGAGCCCAACGAGGTCAGCGCGGCCAAGGCCCAGGCGATGGACGCCGATCTGCGGAAGAAGCTCGACAAGCTGCCCGCCACCGGCAACCGCAGCCTCGCGGCGGCCGCCTCGACCACCATCCCGGTCTACTTCCACGTCATCCACGACGGCGCGACCGGACAGCTCGACGCCGCCGACATCAACGCCCAGATCAACGTCCTGAACGCGGCCTACGCCGGCCAGGGCACCGGAAACGTCGACTCCGGCTACCAGTTCACCCTGGCCGGCACCGACTACACCGACAACGCGGCCTGGTACGGCGTCGGTTACGGCTCGCCGGAGGAGAAGGCGATGAAGTCCGCCCTGCGCAAGGGCGGCGCGGGCGCGCTCAACGTCTACACCGCCAACCTCGGCGACGGTCTCCTCGGCTGGGCGACCTTCCCCAGCTCCTACAAGTCGAGCCCGTCCATGGACGGCGTGGTCCTCCTCGACGCCTCACTGCCGGGCGGCTCGGCCACCCACTACGACGAGGGCGACACCGCGACCCACGAGGTCGGCCACTGGATGGGCCTGTACCACACCTTCCAGGGCGGCTGTAACGGCAACGGCGACTACGTCGAGGACACCCCGGCCGAGAAGAGCGCCGCGTACGAGTGCCCGGAGGGACGGGACACCTGCACCCGCAAGGCGGGCGCGGACCCGATCCCCAACTTCATGGACTACACGTACGACGTCTGCATGTACCAGTTCACCGCGGGCCAGGTGACCCGCATGCAGCAGAACTGGGCGGCGTACCGGGCGGCGGGCTGAGCCTAGAGGGACTCCAGGAAGCCGAGCGCCACCCGCCAGGTGGCCTCGGCGGCCTCCTCGTCGTAGTCCGGCAGGTCGGGGTCGGTGTAGATGTGGCCGGCCCCGGCGTATCTGTACACCTCGACGTCGGCGCCCGCCCTGCCCATCTGGAGATACCAGGCGCTCAGCCAGTCGTCAGTCTCGAACGGGTCGGGCTCGGCGACATGGAGCTGCACCGGCAGGTCGTCCACCTCGACGCCCGCCGCGATGTCCGAGGTGCCGTGCAGGAGCAGCAGTCCGCGTGCCTTCTCGTCGCCGAGCGCGAGCGTCTGGGCGACGGAGGCGCCGAGCGAGAACCCGGCGTACACGAGGCCTCGCTCCGAGTAGGGCGCGGCGGCGAGCACGGCCCGCTTCAGCAGCTCGTCCTTGCCGATCCGCTCGTTGAACTCCATGCCCTCCTCGACCGTCTCGAAGGTGTGCCCCTCGAAGAGGTCCGGCGTCCACACCTCGTGTCCGGCGGCACGCAGCCGGTCCGCGGCCTGGCGCACCGCGGGCCTGAGGCCGTAGGTCGAGTGAAACAGCATGATGTTCATGAGGCCATGGTGCCAGCCGGGTACGACAGCGCCGTGACGACCGCCTCACCGACGCACATGTTCATGACCCCCCTTCGCTGGTTACGTTCGAAGGCATGGAGAACATACTCCGCCCGCTGATCGTGGTCGGCGGCTCGGTTCTGCTCACCCTTGTCATCGGGTGGGCCACCGACCGTCTGATGCGCAAGGCCGACGAACGGCACAGTGAGACGCCCCTGTGGGGTCTGCTGCGCCGCGCCCGCGTGCCCTGGCAGCTCGTGCTGTGCGCGGCCCTGCTGAGAGGGTCGTACGACGAGGCACAGCTGCTGGAGGAGCACAAGGTCGCCATCGGCCGGGTGCTGACGCTGGTACTGATCGGGGCGGCCGCCTGGCTCGCGATACGGATCGTGGCGGCGGTCGTGGAGACCTCGTACAGCCGCTATGCCCGCGTCCACCGGGACGCCGCCCGGGTCCGCCGGGTGCGCACCCAGGTGACGCTGATCATGCGGGTCGTCTCGGCCGTCGTCGGCGTGGTGGCGGTCGCCGCGATGCTGCTGACGTTCCCGGCGTTCCGCGCGGCCGGCGCCTCGCTGCTGGCCTCGGCCGGCATCCTCGGCATCGTCGCCGGTGTGGCGGCGCAGTCCACGCTGAGCAACATGTTCGCGGGGCTGCAGATCGCCTTCGGCGACATGGTGCGCATCGGGGACACGGTCGTCGTGGACGGCGAGTGGGGCACGGTCGAGGAGATCACGCTGACGTTCCTGACCGTGCGGACGTGGGACGAGCGCCGGATCACGATGCCTGTGTCGTACTTCACCTCCAAGGCCTTCGAGAACTGGTCGCGCGGCGGCGCCCAGATGACCGGCACCGTCTTCCTGCACGTCGACCACTCGGCGCCGATGGAGGCCATGCGCGAGCAACTGCGCGACATCCTGCGCGCGTGCCCGGCGTGGGACGGCCGCGACTACGGACTGGTCGTCACCGACTCCACCCCGAGCACCATGGAGGTGCGGGCGCTGGTCACCGCCAAGGACGCGGACGACCTGTGGACGGTGCGGGTCGCGGTGCGCGAGCAGCTGATCCACTGGCTGAGCGAGAAGCACCCGTACGCGCTGCCCCGCGTCAACGCGGCGGACGCGGCCCTGCCGCCCGGCTACCCGGTCCCCAGCCGGATACCGACGGCCCGCCGCACCCACCAGCACGACCACCAGCCGGCGGCCCGCCCGGACCGCCTGTGACCGCGCCCGCCGCGCTCAGTGACCGCGTTCGGCCCCGCCGTTCACCTGGATGATCTGCGAGGTGATGTGCCCGGCGCCGTGGGACGCCAGCCAGTGCAGGGTGGCGGCGACGTCCCCCGGCGTGCCGGCGCGCCCGGTCGAGGTCTCCCCGACGAGCCGGGCGCGCCGCTCCTCGTCCATGCCGTCGCCGAAGAACTCCGTGTCCTCGACGTAGCCGGGCGCGACCACGTTCACGGTGATCCCGCGCGGCCCCAACTGCCGCGCCAGATCATGGGCGTACGGGTGCAGCGCGGCCTTGGACGCCGCGTACGCCCCGCTGCCGGACCCCCGGAAAGCCGCGATGGAGCTGAGGAACAGCACCCGCCCGCCGGGGTCGGCGAGCCGGTCCTTCAGCGCCTCGGTGAGCAGGGCGGCCGTCAGGGTGTTGAGGCCGAAGTTGAGGGTCCAGTTGTGCAGGACGACGTCGAGGGGCTCGTCGCTGTCCACCTTGGGCTCCAGGTACCCGGAGCCGCCGGCACTGTGGATCAGCACGTCCACGGTGCCGAGCTCCGCCGCCACGAACCGCTCGACGCCCCGCACCCCGCGCGGCCTGCTCAGATCCGCCGCGTAGGTGAGGGCCCCGGGCACCCCGGCCTCCTCCAGCACCTCGGCGCGTCTGCCGAGCAGCAGCACCCGGTCCCCGTCCGCCGCGAACAGCTGCGCCGCCGCGAGCCCGATCCCCGTACCGCCACCACTGATCACCACGTTGCGAGCCATGATCAGATCGTACGAAACGACGAGCCCCGGCGGCGCGATCACCTCAGACTGCGCACGTCCAAATGCCGCAGCACCCGGTCCACCACCTCGGGGTCGGCCCCCGGCTCGCTGCGCGCCGCCAGCACCTCGTGGCGCGCGGCGCTCAGCATCTCGCCCTGGATCCGCCGCACCCGCTTCAGCCGCCGCGCCCGCTGGTGATGGGCCTCGCGCCGCTCCTCCTCCCCCATGTCCGGGCTGATCCGCAGCCCGATGTCGAACGCCCGCCGCAGCATCTGCTCGGAGAGTTCCTCCGGCAGCTCCTCGACGGTCTCGATCTCCCTGAGCCGGCGCTTGGCGGCCTTCGCCGCACGCACCGCCAGCTGCTTCTCGAACTCCTTCTCCCGCGCGCTGTCGGCGCGCACCCCGAGCCGCCGCACCAGCCACGGCAGGGTCAGCCCCTGCACCACCAGCGTCGCCATGATCACCCCGAAGGCGATGAAGATGATCTCGTTGCGGTTGGGGAAGGGGTCGCCCGCGTCGGTCTCCAGGGGGATGGCCAGCGCCAGGGCGACGGACGCCACACCGCGCATCCCCGACCACCACATCACGACGGTCTCCCGCCAGCTGACCGGGATCTCCTCGTCGACGTCCCGCTTGGCGTGCAGCCGCTTGGTGAGCCAGGTGGCCGGCAGCAGCCACAGCAGCCGCACCGCCACGACGACCCCGACCACCGTGGCCGCCCAGCCGAGCATCTCCTGCCAGCGACCGGACGCCGTGCTCACCGCGATGTGCAGTTCGAGCCCGATCAGCCCGAACGCCACGCCGGTGACCAGCGTGTCGACGATGTCCCAGAAGGTGTGCCCGGCGAGCCGCGTCATCACGTCGTCGGCGTCGGTGGCGTACTCGGCGAGGAACATGGCGGTGACCAGCACGGCGAGCACACCGGAGCCGTGCAGCTCCTCCGCCAGCACGTACGAGGCGTACGGCACGAGCAGCGAGAGCCCGATCTGCAGGGTCGCGTCCCCCAGCAGGTCCATCAGCTTGTAGGCGCCCCAGCCGAGGGCGAGCCCGACGGCCAGTGCGACGACGGCGGAGAGAACGAGATCGAGCCCCGCCTCCCACGCGGTGAAGCTGCCGCTGACGGCGGCCGCGATGGCCACGTGGTACAGCACGATGGCGGTGACGTCGTTGAAGAGCCCCTCGCCCTCCAGGATGGACACCAGTCGCCTCGGCAGCCCGAGTTGCCCGGCGACGGCGGTGGCGGCGACCGGATCGGGCGGCGCGACGAGCGCGCCCAGCGCCACGGCGGCCGCCAGCGGCAGCCCCGGCACGATCGCGTGGGCGACCGCGGCCACGCACAGCGTCGTGACGAAGACCAAAGCCACGGCCAGCAGGAAGATGGGCCGCACGTTCGCCGCGAACTGGCGCCACGAGGTGCGCCGCACGGCCGCGTACAGCAACGGCGGCAACAGCAGCGGAAGGATGAGATCCGGCGGTACGTCGACGTTCGGCACGAAGTCGAGCAGCGCGAGGACGATCCCGAGCAGGGTCATCAGCACCGGCGCCGGCAACCCGAACCGGTCCCCCACCGGGACACTCACCACGGCCCCGAGCAACAGCAGGAACAACAGGGCCAACTGATCCACGGTCAGCGCTCCGGTGACATCGGCATCCACAAGGCAGACCTCAAGCCTGCCACGCCGCCCTTTCCACCAGCGCTTACGGGCCCTCGGCTACAGAGCGCGCCGCATCGCCCGGTGCGGTATCCCCGCGTCCGGGAACTCCGGCCCGTACGCCACGTACCCCAGCCGCTCGTAGAACCCCATCGCATGCGTCTGCGCGTGCAGGTCCACGGCCGCCAGCCCACGCGCGCGTGCCGCCTCCTCGATCGCCCGCACCAGGGCCGCGCCGACGCCGAGCCCCCGCGCCGCCCGGTTCACCGCGAGCCGCCCCAGCGACCCCACCGAGGGATCGCCGTCGACCTTGGCCGCGGCCGCCTCGCCGTACAGCAGCCGCCCGGTCCCGAGCGGCAGCCCGTCGTCCCGGACCGCCAGCACATGCACCGCGTCGGCGTCGTAGGCGTCGTACTCGATCTCCTGCGGGACGCCCTGCTCGACGACGAAGACCTCCTTGCGCACCGCGAAGCACGCCTCGCGGTCGGCGGGGTCTTCGGCGACCCGCACGGCATACGGCGGGACAGCGGACGCGGAGGACTCGGCGGACGCGGAGGTCATGCCCACGTCTCCTCGCGGACCTGGTCCAGGGCCTTCTGCAGGTCGGCCGGGTAGTCGCTCTCGAACTCGACCCACGCCCCGTCCCCCGGGTGCTCGAAGCCGAGCCGCACGGCGTGCAGCCACTGGCGGGTCAGCCGGAGCCGCTTGGCGAGCGTCGGGTCGGCGCCGTAGGTGAGGTCGCCCACGCAGGGGTGGCGGTGGGCCGCCATGTGCACACGGATCTGGTGGGTGCGGCCCGTCTCCAGCTTCACGTCGAGCAGCGAGGCCGCACGGAAGGCCTCGATGAGGTCGTAGTGCGTGACGGACGGCTTGCCGTCGGCCGTGACCGCCCACTTGTAGTCGTGGTTGGGGTGACGGCCGATGGGGGCGTCGATGGTTCCGCTGGTCGGGTCGGGGTGGCCCTGGACGAGCGTGTGGTAGCGCTTGTCGACCGTGCGCTCCTTGAACTGGCGCTTGAGCGAGGTGTACGCGCGCTCGGACTTGGCGACGGCCATGAGTCCCGAAGTGCCCACGTCGAGCCGGTGCACGATGCCCTGGCGCTCGGCGGCCCCGGACGTCGAGATCCGGTACCCGGCGGCGGCGAGCCCGCCGATGACCGTCGGCCCGGACCAGCCGGGGCTCGGGTGGGCCGCGACGCCGACCGGCTTGACGATCACGACCACGTCATCGTCGTCGTGCACGATCTCCATGCCCTCGACCGGCTCGGCGACGATCTGCACCGGGGCGGGCGCGCCCGGCATCTCGACCTCCAGCCAGGCCCCGCCGTGCACGCGCTCGGACTTGCCGACCACGGTGCCGTCCACCTGGACCTTGCCCGCCGCGGCCAGCTCGGCCGCCTTGGTCCTGGAGAAGCCGAACATGCGGGAGATGGCGGCGTCGACGCGCTCGCCCTCCAGGCCGTCCGGCACGGGCAGGGTACGGATCTCGGGAATCGTGCTCACCCGACGAGTATGCCGGACGGGTCCGACAACACCGTCCGCCGGTCTGTGCGCTCAGTCCTTGTGCACGGTGCCGTCGGGGTCCAGCCCCCGGAACGACAGCAGCACGATCAGGATGCCGCCGCACACGATCGCCGAGTCGGCGAGGTTGAACACGGCGAAGTGCTTGGGCGCGATGAAGTCCACGACCGCGCCCTCGAAGACGCCCGGCGAGCGGAAGATCCGGTCGGTGAGGTTGCCGAGCGCGCCGCCGAGCAGCAGGCCGAGCGCGATCGCCCAGGGCAGGCTGTACAGCTTGCGGGCGAGCCGGGCGATCACCACGATCACGGCCGCCGCGATCACCGTGAAGATCACGGTGAAGGCCTCGCCGAAGCCGAAGGCCGCGCCCGCGTTGCGGATCGCCTCGAACTTCAGCCAGTCCCCGATGATCTCGATCGGCGGGTGGTGCTCCAGCTTGGCGACGACGATCATCTTGCTGATCAGGTCGAGGGCGTACGCGAACGCGGCGACGCCGAACAGCACGGCGATCCGGCGCCTGCCCCGGGGCCGCTCGGCCGTGGTCCCGGCGTCGCCGGCGGCCTTCGCGCCCGCGTCGGACTGCTCCGGCTCGGTTCCCGCCGGCTCTGGGGTATCCGGCGTACCGATGATGCGCTCCGCCTCTGCCACGTGAGTCCCTCAACCTAGGTACCTGACTGAGGACGAGAGTACGGCACGCCCCGAGGCACCCGCTGACCGGTCAGTACCGCCGTTCCTGCTTCTGCTTGCACTCCACGCACAGGGTCGCGCGCGGGAAGGCCTGCATGCGGGCCTTGCCGATCGGGTTGCCGCAGTTCTCGCACAGTCCGTAGGTGCCGGCGTCGAGCCGCTCCAGGGCCCGCTCGGTCTGGATGAGCATCTCCTGCGCGTTGGCGGCGAGCGCCAGCTCGTGCTCGCGCGTGATGTTCTTGGCGCCGGTGTCGGCCTGGTCGTCGCCCGCGCCGTCCCCGGAGTCCCGCATCAGGCCGACCAGGGACTGCTCGGAGGACGTGATCTCCTCGCGCAGCCGCATCACCTCGGCCATCAGCTCGGCCCGTGCCTCCTCGACCTCCTCCGGGGTCCAGGGGTCCTCACCGGGGCGTACCGCGAGCTCGCCGGGCTCCGCCGCGGCGGAGATGCGTGCCTTGGGAACGGCGGTCTTGGCCGCCGTGGCCGTGCCAGGGGTCTTCTTCGCAACCACCGTCGTGGCTCCCGTCTGCTCCGCGGCCTGCGCCGCGCCCACCTTCTTGACCCTGCTCTCGGCGACCGCACCTTTCCCGGCCGCCCCCTGCGCGCCCACGCTCCGCTTGGCCGCGCTCTTCCTGGAGGCGCTCTTCTTCGCTGTGCTCTTCTTGGCGACGCTTCCCGCGGCCTCCTTGTCCGGCCTGCCGGCCTTGCCCTCTACGACGCTCCTCGCGGCGACCGCCTCGTCGGCCACCGCCTGCGCAGCCGCGGTCTTCTTCCCGGCCGCGCGTGCCTTGGAAGCGGACGCCTTCTTGACCGCGGCCTTGTCGGCACCGGCCTTCCCGGCTCCGCCCTTGTCGGCACCGGCCTTCCCGGCTCCACCCTTCTCAGCACCGGCCTTCCCGGCTCCACCCTTCTCAGCACGGGCCTTCCCGGCTCCACCCTTCTCAGCACTGGCCTTCTCGGCACCGCCCTTCTCAGCACGGGCCTTCTCGGCACCGCCCTTCCTGGCAGCGGTTTCCTTCGGTGCCGTCTTCGATACGACGGCCTTCTTCCCGGCCGCCGCAGAAGCCTCCGCCTTGGCAGCGACCGCTTTCTTACCGACCGTCCTGCCGACCGCCTTCCCAGCCGTCTTCCCGGCGCCCTGCGCGCCCCGCACGCCCCCGCCCTTCTCCTTCCCGGCCTTCTTCGCCGCCACCTCTCCCCCGGCGGCCCCCCGGACCGTCTTCACCGGCTTCCCGCCCCGCACACCCCCCTGCGCACCCTTCTTCCCACCCACGTCCTTGGCCGCACCGCCGGAGGCATCCGCATGTGTGGACCTGCTCGACGCCGACTGCTGTACGGCGGGCTTCTTCGCCACCATGCCGCGGCCCCTTCACATATTGTGATCTTGCACGCGAATCGTGCTGGGACGATAAATCGACTTGAGTCCCGCGGCAACGGGGCACACCGCCCGATTCGCCCGCCTCGCGCACGTCGCGCGGCCGACCTGCATGCGTTGTGCCCAGCTCCCCGCGGGGTATGCAACCGAGCCGGACGTCCCAGAATCCGAACACGCGTACCGGACCATTCGAGTCACCGCGAGCCAGGCCCTCCCTCCGCCCTCACCCCTCGGAAATACGGTCGGCCGCTGTCCGCGCGGCGCCGTACACTGGGCGGAGCGAAAAGCGTGGATGGGGACGAGTAGCGGCGTACGCAGCCCAGAGCGACCCGGGGACGGTGTGAGCCCGGGGGCGAGCGCGACGTGAAGATCACCCCGGAGCCGCCGGAAGAAAGCCGCAGCCGAAGCGCAGCGGCGAGTAGAGCCGGCATCGCGACCCCAATGAGGGGGCTCGCCGACGCACACCCCGCGTCGGAGGGCCAAGGAGGGTGGTACCGCGGGAGCGCGCCGAAACCGGCGTACCGAAAGACTCGGCTCTCGTCCCTCCGGACGGAAGGCAGCAAGTCCGCCGGAGGAAGCTCGCTGATGACAACGCCGACGTACCGCCAGGTGCCCGCCCAGGTCGACCTGCCCGCGCTCGAGCACGCGGTGCTCGAATTCTGGCGCGAGCAGAAGATCTTCGCCAAGAGCCTGGAGCAGTCCGAGGGCCGCCCCGAGTGGGTGTTCTACGAGGGCCCGCCCACCGCCAACGGCATGCCCGGCGCCCACCACATCGAGGCCCGCGTCTTCAAGGACGTCTTCCCCCGCTTCCGCACCATGCGCGGCTACCACGTGGCCCGCAAGGCCGGCTGGGACTGCCACGGCCTCCCGGTGGAGCTGGCGGTCGAGAAGGAGCTCGGCTTCTCCGGCAAGAAGGACATCGAGGCGTACGGCATCGCCGAGTTCAACGCCAAGTGCCGCGAGTCCGTGCTGCGCCACACCGACGCCTTCTCCGACCTGACGACCCGCATGGGCTACTGGGTCGACCTCGACGACGCCTACGTCACGATGGAGCCCGAGTACATCGAGTCCGTCTGGTGGTCGCTGAAGGAGATCTTCAACAAGGGCCTGCTGGTCCAGGACCACCGCGTCGCCCCGTGGTGCCCGCGCTGCGGCACCGGCCTGTCCGACCACGAGCTGGCGCAGGGCTACGAGACGGTCGTCGACCCGTCCGTGTACGTCCGTTTCCCGCTCACCTCCGGTCCGCTGGCCGGCGAGGCCGCGCTCCTGGTCTGGACGACCACGCCCTGGACGCTCGTCTCCAACACGGCCGTGGCCGCCCACCCCGAGGTCACCTACGTCGTCGCGACCAACGGCGAGGAGAAGCTCGTCGTCGCCGAGCCGCTGGTCGCCAAGGCGCTCGGCGAGGGCTGGGAGACCACCGGGCAGTCCTTCACCGGCGCCGAGATGGAGCGCTGGACGTATCAACGCCCCTTCGAGCTCGTGGAGTTCCCGGAGACCGAGGGCGGCACCCACTACGTGGTCAACGCCGAGTACGTCACCACCGAGGACGGCACGGGTCTGGTCCACCAGTCCCCCGCCTTCGGTGAGGACGACCTCAAGGTCTGCCGCGCGTACGGCCTGCCTGTCGTGAACCCTGTCCGCCCGGACGGCACCTTCGAGGAGGACGTCCCCCTCGTCGGCGGCGTCTTCTTCAAGAAGGCGGACGAAAAGCTCACCGAGGACCTCCAGCAGCGCGGCCTCCTCTTCCGGCACATCCCGTACGAGCACAGCTACCCGCACTGCTGGCGCTGCCACACCGCGCTCCTCTACTACGCGCAGCCGTCCTGGTACATCCGCACCACGGCCATCAAGGACCGCCTCCTCCAGGAGAACGAGGACACCAACTGGTTCCCGGAGACGGTCAAGCACGGCCGCTACGGCGACTGGCTGAACAACAACATCGACTGGGCGCTGTCCCGCAACCGCTACTGGGGCACCCCGCTGCCGATCTGGCGCTGCGAGGACGACCACCTCACGGTCGTCGGCTCCCGCGCGGAGCTCACCGAGCTGACCGGCACCGACCAGTCGGGCCTGGACCCGCACCGCCCGTACATCGACGACGTCACCTTCGACTGCCCGCAGTGCGCCCAGACGGCCACCCGCGTGCCGGAGGTCATCGACGCCTGGTACGACTCGGGTTCCATGCCGTTCGCGCAGTGGGGCTACCCGTACAAGAACAAGGAACTGTTCGAGGCCCGCTACCCGGCGCAGTTCATCTGCGAGGCCATCGACCAGACCCGCGGCTGGTTCTACACGCTGATGGCGATCGGCACCCTGGTCTTCGACAAGTCGTCGTACGAGAACGTCGTCTGCCTCGGCCACATCCTCGCCGAGGACGGCCGCAAGATGTCCAAGCACCTGGGCAACATCCTCCAGCCGATCCCGCTGATGGACCAGCACGGCGCCGACGCGGTGCGCTGGTTCATGGCGGCCGGCGGCTCCCCGTGGGCGGCACGCCGCGTGGGCCACGGCACGATCCAGGAGGTCGTCCGCAAGACGCTCCTGACGTACTGGAACACGGTGGCCTTCCAGGCCCTGTACGCCCGTACGTCGAACTGGGCGCCGTCCGCGGCCGACCCGGCCCCGGCCGACCGCCCGGTCCTGGACCGCTGGCTGCTGTCCGAACTGCACGCGCTCACCGACCAGGTGACACAGGCCCTGGACGCCTACGACACCCAGCGCGCCGGCAAGCTCCTCTCGGCGTTCGTCGACGACCTGTCCAACTGGTACGTCCGCCGGTCGCGTCGCCGCTTCTGGCAGGGCGACAAGGCGGCGCTGCGCACGCTGCACGAGGTCGTCGAGACGGTCACGAAGCTGATGGCCCCGCTGACCCCGTTCATCACCGAGCGGGTCTGGCAGGACCTGATCGTGCCGGTGTCCCCGGGCGCCCCGGAGTCGGTGCACCTCGCGTCCTGGCCGGAGGCGGACCTGGCGGCGATCGACCCGGAGCTGTCGAAGCAGATGGTCCTCGTGCGCCGGCTGGTCGAGCTGGGCCGCGCCACGCGCGCGGAGTCCGGCGTGAAGACCCGCCAGCCGCTGTCCCGGGCGCTCATCGCGGCGACGGGCTTCGCCGCCCTCGACCCCGAGTTGCACACGCAGATCACGGAGGAGCTGAACGTCAGCGCGCTCGCCTCCCTGTCCGAGGTCGGCGGCAGCCTGGTGGACACCACCGCCAAGGCCAACTTCCGCGCCCTGGGCAAGCGGTTCGGCAAGCGCGTCCAGGACGTGGCGAAGGCCGTCGCGAACGCGGACGCGGCGGCCCTGTCCCTGGCCCTGCGCGAGGGCACGGCGTCGGTGGAGGTCGACGGTGAGACGGTCACGCTCGCCCCGGACGAGGTGATCATCACCGAGACCCCGCGCGAGGGTTGGTCGGTCGCCTCCGACTCGGGCGCGACGGTCGCCCTCGACCTGGAGATCACGGAGGAGCTGCGCCGGGCGGGCCTCGCCCGTGACGCGATCCGCCTGATCCAGGAGGCCCGCAAGAACAGCGGCCTCGACGTGGCCGACCGGATCGCCCTGCGCTGGACGGCGACGGACCCGGCGACGATCGCGGCCCTGACCGGGCACAGCGAGCTCATCGCCGACGAGGTCCTGGCGACGGACTTCGCCCAGGGCGAGGCGGACGACACCTACGGCTCCGCCTTCACGGACGAGGGCCTGACCCTCACCTTCCGCCTGCGCAAGGTGTAGCCCGAAGGGCACCGCACGCCGAAGGCCCGGTACCGCCAAAGAATCTTGGTGGTACCGGGCCTTCGGCGTTGCGTACGTCGGACACCCCACCCAACGCCGAACAAGCACCGCAAACTCCGGGCGCACACAGAGCAAAAGGGCGGGGCCCCGGATCAAATCCGGGGCCCCGCCCTGAACGCTGCCGACGCCTACGGCGTACTACCAACCGTCAGTTGTCGTCCTCGTCGATGAGGAACCCGCGCATCGGCGACGGGGCCTGACCCATGGGGCCCGGACCCTGCGGCCGGACCGGAGCCATCGGCTGGGTCATCGCCGGGGACATCTGCTGCTGACCGCCGTAGGACGGAGCAGCCGGGGACGGGGCGCCGCCCATGCCCTGGTTGCCTCCGTAGGACGGGGCACTCGCGCCGGCCGGTGCCATGGAGGGCGCCGGGGACGGCGGGAGCGACGCGGTCGCCGGAGTGCGCGGCGGGGCGAGCGAGTCGTCCGCCTGGGTCTCCAGCTGGCGCAGCTGGGACTCGAGGTAGGACTTCAGTCGCGTGCGGTACTCGCGCTCGAAGCCGCGCAGGTCCTCGACCTTGCGCTCCAGCGTGGCGCGAGCGGACTCCAGGGAGCCCATCGCGACGCGGTGCTTCTCCTGCGCGTCCCGCTCCAGGGCGTCAGCCTTGGCACGGGCGTCCCGCTCGAGACCCTCGGCACGCGAACGCGCCTCGCCGACGATCTTGTTGGCCTCGGAACGGGCCTCGGCGATCGCCTGGTCGGCGGTCTGCTGCGCGAGCGACAGAACGCGTGCGGCGCTGTCGCCGCCGGGGCCGCCCTGACCGGGACCGCCCATCGGGCCACCCATAGGACCGCCCATGGGGCCGCCCATCTGCTGCATGGGGGGCTGGCCCATCGGCCCCGGACCCTGGCCCATCGGACCGGGACCCTGAGGGCCACCCTGACCGCCGGGACCGGCGGGCAGCTGCGGGGCACCGCTCGGCAGCTGGGGCGGACCACCCATGGGGCCACCCATCTGCTGCTGCGGCGGGCCCGATATGCCGGCGGGTACGGGAGCCCCGGGACCGCGCATGCCCTGCTGAGGCATGCCGCCCTGAGGCATTCCACCCTGCTGGGGCATACCGCCCTGCTGGTCCTGGGGACCGCCGGGACCCTCCGGGGGCTTGCGCATGTTCTGCTGGTTCTGGGCAGCAGCACGCGTGGCCGCGGCCAGCTTGGCGCGCAGGTCCTCGTTCTCGCGGAGCAGGCGCGTCAGTTCGGCTTCGACCTCATCGAGGAAGGCATCGACCTCGTCCTCGTCATAGCCTTCTCGGAGGCGGACGGTCGTGAACTGCTTGTTCCGCACGTCCTCGGGGGTCAACGGCATCTCTTCACCTCAACGTAGTCGTCGGCAGTCGGCAAGACCGTATCTGTCACATCGTTCACATCGCGCTCCGTACAAGGGTGATCAGGATGTAGACGATGATCATCAGTACGAAGAAGGACAGGTCGAGCGCCACGCCCCCGAGACGCAGCGGCGGGATGAACCGCCGCAGAAGCTTCAGCGGTGGATCAGTGACAGTGTAGGTGGCCTCCAGAACGACCACCATCGCCTTGCCGGGTTGCCATGAGCGGGCGAACTGGAAGACGTAGTCCATGACCAACCGGAAGATGAGCACGATGAGGAACACCATCAGCGCGATATAGAGAACCTGCATGACCACGCTCATGTCTGGTGCTTCCCTCTCCCCTGTTCCGTGCTGTTCTTCCGGTGGTGCGTCTCAGCTCTGGTTGAAGAACCCGCCCTCTGCGATGCGGGCCTTGTCCTCCGCCGTGACATCGACGTTAGCAGGAGACAACAGGAACACCTTCTGGGTCACCCGCTCGATGCTGCCGTGAAGACCAAACACCAAACCGGCCGCAAAGTCGACAAGTCGCTTCGCGTCTGTGTCATCCATCTCAGTCAGATTCATGATCACCGGGGTGCCTTCACGGAAGTGTTCCCCGATGGTACGGGCCTCGTTGTAGGTCCGCGGGTGAAGTGTGGTGATCCGGTACGGCTCTCGTTCCGACACGACCTTGGGCATGATCACCGGTGCGTTCTTCTCCAGGCTTGCGCGTTCTTGTGTGATGGACGCCACGGGCGCGATGCGCGCCGGACGGCCGGATTCCGCGGGTAGCGAAGTCGCACGGGCCACAGGCTCACGCGGAGCGGGCGGCTGAACGATTCGCACCTCTTCGTCCCTTTGGGACTGATGTGCGCTGTGTGACTGATGCGACGGCTCGTGCCGTCGGTGGTCCCGCTCGGGCTCCGGGTCCAGTTCGGGCTCGAAGTCGTCATCGGGGTCGAACCCCCGGCCGTCGTACCCATCGTCCTCCACGAGGCCGAGGTAGACCGCCATCTTGCGCATCGCGCCGGCCATTCTCTGAGTCCTCCGCTCTGTGGTGGATCGGCGACTGCCAAGTGCCTGCGATCCACACGGTCGTTACGCCCGCCTTTCGGCGACATTGACCATATTTTCTGCTGTGGTCCGACTTCTTGGCGACGTTACCCGAGCCTGGGGCGGACTCCGAGTACCGCAGTGCCGACGCGCACATGTGTCGCACCCGCCGCCACCGCCTCTTCGAGATCCGCACTCATCCCTGCCGAGACCATGTTCGCAGCCGGATGGTCTCGGCGCAGGTCGGTCGACAAATCCATCAACCGCTCGAACGCCGCCTGTTGGCGCCCCGCGTACTCCCCGGCGAGCGGGGCGACGGTCATGAGCCCGTCGAGCCGCAGCCCCGGGGCGGACGCGATCCGACCGGCCAACTCCTCGACCCCGCCGGGCGCCACGCCACCGCGCTCACCCCGCTCGCTCGTCCCCGCGTCCAGGGCCACCTGGATGAGGCAGCCGACCTCGCGCTCCTGCCGCTCGGCCTCCTTGGACAGGGCCGTCACCAGCTTGGAACGGTCGACGGACTGCACGAGATCCGCGTAACCGACCACGGACCGCACCTTGTTGGTCTGCAACTGGCCGACGAAGTGCCAGGCGAGCGGCAGGTCCGAGCAGGCGGCGGCCTTCGGTGCCGCGTCCTGGTCGCGGTTCTCGGCGACATGGCGCACACCGAGTTCCGACAGGAGCCGGACATCGCTCGCCGGGTAGGTCTTGGTGACCACGATGAGGGTCACTTCCTCGCGCTTGCGTCCGGCGGCGACGCAGGCGGCGGTGATTCGTTCCTCCACCTGCGCCAGGTTCGCGGCGAGTTCGCCCTTACGGTCCGTCATGCTCTCTCAGTCCAACCAGACATATCCCGCGAGTCGCCCTGTGGTGCGCTCGCGGCGGTACGAGAAGTGATCGCCCGACTCCAGCGTGCACACCGGGGACTGCGCCCGATCGCGCACCCCGAGTCGCGCGAGCTGGGCGTGCACTCCGGCGGCCACGTCCACCGCGGGTGTGCCCCAGCTCGTCTCGGCGTACGCGGTCGGCTCCTCGGCGGCCACCTCGGCGCGCATCGCCTCCGGAACCTCGTAGCACCGGCCGCAGACGACCGGTCCGGTGCGGGCGACGATCCGGGCGGGATCGGCGCCCAGCTCGGTCATCGCGCGTAGCGCGGCCGGGACGACCCCGGCGATCATGCCGGGCCGTCCCGCGTGGGCCGCGGCGGCGATCCCGGCGACCGGGTCGGTCAGCAGGACCGGCACGCAGTCGGCCGTGAGGACGGCGAGGGCGAGACCCCGCCGCGTCGTGACGATCGCGTCGACCTCGGGCACCGGACGATCACGCCACGGTCCGTCGACCACGACGACGTCGTTGCCGTGCACCTGGTTCATCCAGACCACGTCGCCCGCGGTGAGCCCGAGCGACTTGGCGGCCAGCTCCCGGTTGGTCCGTACCGCCTCGGGGTCGTCGCCGACGGCTCCGCCGAGGTTGAGCTCCTCATACGGAGCGGCGCTCACCCCGCCCCACCGGTCGGTGAAAGCGAAGTGCGCGCCGCTCACGGTGTCGCGCTGTCCTATCACGTCAGAAGGATCACTTAAGGAAGTCCGGGACGTCCAGCTCCTCGGCCGCGCTGTCCGCGTAAGTCCGCGACGGCGGGACCGGCGGGGCGACCGGGATGTCGGCGACCGGCTCCGGCGCGGGCTCCGGCTCCTCCTTCGGCGTGACGCTGCCGAGCGAGCCGAAGGACGGGCGGGACTCGGGCTGCCGTACCGGAGTGGGCTCCTCGCGGCGGGCCGAGGACGAGGTCGAGCCGAGGACGTTGTCCCGGCGGGCCGGCGGCTGGCCGCCGTCGAAGCCGGCCGCGATCACGGTGACCCGGACCTCGTCGCCGAGGGCGTCGTCGATGACCGCGCCGAAGATGATGTTGGCCTCGGGGTGGGCGGCCTCGCTGACCAGCTGGGCGGCCTCGTTGATCTCGAACAGACCGAGGTCCGAGCCGCCGGAGATGGAGAGCAGCACGCCCCGGGCGCCGTCGATGGACGCCTCCAGGAGCGGCGAGGAGATCGCCATCTCGGCCGCCGCCACCGCGCGGTCGTCGCCGCGGGCCGAGCCGATGCCCATGAGGGCCGAACCGGCCTCGGACATGACCGACTTGACGTCGGCGAAGTCGAGGTTGATGAGACCGGGGGTGGTGATGAGGTCGGTGATGCCCTGGACACCGGAGAGGAGGACCTGGTCGGCCGACTTGAAGGCGTCGAGCACCGAGACCTGGCGGTCCGAGATGGACAGCAGCCGGTCGTTCGGGATGACGATGAGGGTGTCGACCTCTTCGCGGAGCTCGGCGATGCCGTCCTCGGCCTGGTTGGCGCGGCGCCGTCCCTCGAAGGTGAACGGGCGGGTGACCACGCCGATGGTGAGGGCGCCCAGCGAGCGGGCGATGTTGGCCACGACGGGCGCGCCGCCGGTGCCGGTGCCGCCGCCTTCACCGGCCGTCACGAAGACCATGTCGGCCCCCTTGAGGACCTCCTCGATCTCCTCGCGGTGGTCCTCGGCGGCCTTGCGGCCGACGGCCGGGTTGGCTCCGGCGCCGAGTCCGCGGGTGAGTTCACGGCCGACGTCGAGCTTGACGTCGGCGTCGCTCATCAACAGAGCTTGCGCGTCGGTGTTGATGGCGATGAACTCGACGCCCTTGAGACCGACCTCGATCATCCGGTTGATGGCATTGACACCACCGCCGCCGACACCGATGACTTTGATGACTGCGAGGTAGTTCTGCGGTGCTGCCACGTCGAAGGCCTCTCGCCTCGAGTTACGGGTCACCGGATCACGGGAAGCGCTCCGCTTCGTGAACCGGCGACTGATGCCGAATGGGACGGTCCGTAGCGCCGACCCGAACCCTAACCCTGAAGTTTAGGGTTACCAGTGTGTCTGTTCCTTGAAGTCTTCTGAACAGGACACTAAGTCGACAAGTGGCGCACGTTCAACGAACACGCCGAACCTCCCGTTTTTCTTTTCACCCTATGTGATCAGCCATGTCGCTGCCCAACCAGGGTGCTGGCCTGCGCAGATGTGCGTCAACTCCCGGCTGACGCAGGGGCGGTGGGAACGCTGACGTCGAAGTGCCGCGCATCCGGCGAGGCTTTCATGAGAGCGGTGAGTGCGCGAGCCTTCGCGGCGCCGTTCTCGCCGCTTCCCCAGGCGACGGTCGTACCGCCTGCCAACACGAGCGAGATGTCGTCGTAGGAACGGACCTTGACGACCTGGGTGTCACGCGCGACGGCGGCCGGAAGGGCGCCGGCGACCCGCACGGCCTCCCGTGCGAGGCGGGTCTCGCCGAAACGGCGCAGGCTCGCGGCGGCGGAGCTCGACCGGGACACCGTCAATTCCAGTGCCGGAACGCCTTTCGGGGCCGCGGAAACCGTGGCGAAACGGACACCTTCATCGTCCACTTCGATGAACTTTCCGCCGTTTTGAACGACCAGAACCGGAGTGCGCTCAATCACTTTCAGCCCGATTCCATGAGGCCAGGATCGCACCACGTCGACTTCGTCAATTCGGGGCAATTTCCGGCGCAGTCGCGTCTCAATCGCGGCGGTGTCGACGGAAATCAGCGGCGCTCCGACGGGCGCCTCGGCCGCCTCGAGAACCTGCTCGGTGGTCAGCACCCGGGTCCCGGCCACCGATACCCGCTCCACGCGCAGCCACTGGGAGCCGTACAACGCCCAGACGGAGCCGGCGCCGAGGAGCACCAGGACGACCGTAAGGATGATGATCGTACGAAGGCGGGACAGTCTCAACCGCCGCCGGGCGAGGGGCGGGTCGGACGACTTCTGCTGGCGTTCACCGCGCTCGGCGGTCGTCGGTCCGGCCACGCTCCCTGCCCTCCGTCGTACGGTTACTGGCGGCGCTGCGAGGCGATCGCCTCGTACACCATGCCGACGAGCAGGTCGTCGGCGTCCCGGCGGCCGAACTCGCTTGCGGCGCGGGACATCTCGTACAGCCGGTGCGGATCGGCGAGCACGGGCAGGACGTTCTGCTGGACCCACTCGGGGGTCAGTTCCGCGTCGTCGACCAGCAGCCCGCCGCCGGCCTTGACCACCGGCTGGGCGTTCAGCCGCTGTTCGCCGTTGCCGATGGGCAGCGGGACGTAGGCGGCCGGGAGTCCGACGGCGGAGAGTTCGGCGACGGTCATCGCGCCCGCGCGGCAGAGCATCATGTCGGCCGCGGCGTACGCGAGGTCCATCCGGTCCAAGTAACTTACCGGGATGTAGGGGGGCATCCCCGGCATCTGATGCACCTGCGGCAGTTCGTTCTTCGGACCGACCGCGTGCAGGATCTGGATTCCGGCCTGCTGGAGCCAGGGCGCGACCTGCTGGACGACCTCGTTCAGCCGGCGTGCGCCCTGCGAGCCGCCGGAGACCAGCAGCGTCGGCAGGTTCGGGTCGAGCCCGAACATCGCGCGCGCCTCGGGGCGGGCGGCGGCCCGGTCCAGGGTGGCGATGGTGTGGCGCAGCGGGATGCCGATGTAGCGGGAGTTGCGCAGCTTGCTGTCCGGGGTGGCGACGGCGACCTGGGCGGCGTAGCGCGAGCCGATCTTGTTGGCGAGGCCGGGACGGGCGTTGGCCTCGTGGATGATGATCGGCACGCCGAGGCGCTTGGCGGCGAGGTACCCGGGCAGGGCGACATAGCCGCCGAAGCCGACCACGGCGTCCGCCTTGGTGCGCTCCAGGATCTGCTCGGTCGCCTTGATCGTGCCGCGCAGCCGGCCCGGGACGGTGATCAGCTCGGGGGTGGGCTTGCGCGGCAGCGGTACCGCCGGGATCAGCGCGAGCTCATAGCCCCGCTGCGGAACGAGCTTGGTCTCCAGGCCGCGCTCCGTGCCCAGGGCCGTGATCCCCACGGTCGGATCCTGCCTGCGCAGGGCGTCCGCGAGGGCGAGCGCGGGCTCGATGTGGCCGGCGGTCCCCCCACCGGCGAGTACGACATGCACCGAAATTCACCGCTCTCCGGACGTACGCGCCGCCGAGGCACGCCGTCGCATCGTGTTCCATCTCCGAGGCCCCCGGCTCTGCGCGGCGCCTCCCGCACGCTTTCTACCAAAGCGGGGTTGCCGCATAGAAAGCGCCGCCCGCGCAGCGGGCTCGTCGCGCGCGAAGGCGATCAGCAGCCCGATGGCGAACATGGTCGGCAGCAAGGCGGACCCTCCGTACGAGAACAGCGGGAGGGGGACACCGGCGATCGGCAGCAGGCCGAGCACCGCACCGATGTTGATCACGGCTTGCGCGGTGATCCAGGTGGTCACGCCCCCCGCGGCATATCTCACGAAGGGGTCCTCCGTGCGTCCGGCCACGCGGATACCCGCATAGCCTAGAGCCGCGAAGAGGGCGAGCACCGACAGCGTCCCCGCGAGGCCCAGTTCCTCACCGGTGACGGCGAAGATGAAGTCGGTGTGGGCTTCGGGGAGTTGCCCCCATTTCTCCACACTCGCACCCAGCCCGGAACCGAAGATTCCGCCGGACGCGAGCGCGTAGATGCCGTGCACGGCCTGCCAGCAGTCGACGGCGCCGCCGCGCGGTTCGGTGGCACCGAGGCACTGGAGGCGGGCCATGCGGTTCGCGCTGGTCTTGATCAGGACGAGCCCGATAAGACCGGCGACCGACAGCACGCCCACGAAGAGCCGGGTCGGCGCCCCGGCCAGCCACAGCAGGCCGAACAGGATCGCCGACAGGATGATCGCCGTACCCATGTCGCCGCCCAGCATGATCAGCCCGAGCAGCATGAAGGCGACCGGCACGAGCGGCACCAGCATGTGCTTCCACTGGGTCAGCAGCTTCTTGTCCTGCTTGCGGGCGATCAGGTCGGCGCCCCACAGCACCAGCGCGAGCTTGCCGAACTCGCTGGGCTGGATCTGGAAGGAGCCGCCGAGGGCGATCCAGTTCTGGTTGCCGTTGACCGCGACTCCTATCCCGGGCACCTGCACCAGCGCCATCAGGAAGACGGCGCCCGCGAGGATGGGGTAGGCCAGCGCCCGGTGCAGCTTCAACGGCATCCGGGAGGCCGCGAACAGCAGCAGGCTGCCGATCACGGCGGCCAGGAGTTGCTTGCGGAAGAAGTACGACCCCGGCTTGGACAGCTGGAGCGCGGTGATCTGGGAGGCCGAGTAGACCATCACCAGTCCCAGCACGGTGATCAGCAGACTGCCGCCGAGGATCAGGTAGTACGCGGTCAGCGGCCGGTCCCACGCGCGGCGCAGGCGCGTGTGGAGCCGCCGTACGGCGCTCTCTCGCGCCGATCCGGCGGCGACGGGCCGGCGAACGGCTCGCTGCACGGGCGGCCGTCCCGTACGGCTACCGGGCATCGGCGCTCACCGCCTCGCCGTGGGCGTACGAACCGTCCGGCCACATCCGAGTCACGCGTCCCTCCAAGGGTCCCGAAGCACCCGCTGTGGCCGAGACCCGCCGTCAGGCGCCCGCGCCGAGTTCGCGGACCGCCTCCGCGAACGCGTCACCGCGCTGGTTGTAGTTGGCGAACATGTCCATCGAGGCACAGGCAGGTGCCAAGAGCACCGTGTCTCCGGCGACAGCGAGTCGCCGGGCCTCCTGGACTGCCGCGAGCATCGCCCCAGTGTCGGTCCGGTCGAGGTCGACGACGGGTACTTCCGGCGCGTGTCGCGCGAGGGCTTCACGGATCAGGCCACGATCGGCACCGATCAGGACGACCCCGCGCAGCCGCTCGGCGGACTTGGCGACCAGTTCGTCGAAGACGGCTCCCTTGGCGAGCCCGCCCGCGATCCAGACGATCGACTCGTACGCCGCCAACGACGCTTCCGCCGCGTGGGTGTTGGTGGCCTTGGAGTCGTCGACGTAGGCGACCTCGTCCACGTCGGCCACGTGCGCGATGCGGTGGGCGTCCGGCGTGAAGGCCCGCAGCCCGTCCCGTACGGCCTGCGGGGGCACCCCGAAGGCGCGGGCGAGGGCCGCCGCCGCAAGGGCGTTGGCGATGTTGTGCGGGGCCGGCGGGTTGACGTCGGAGACCTCGGCGAGCTCCTGGGCGTTCTGCTGCCGGTTCTCGACGAAGGCGCGGTCGACGAGGATGCCCTCGACGACACCCAGTTGGGACGGGCCGGGGGTGCCCAGCGTGAACCCGATGGCCCGGCAGCCCTCCTCGACGTCCGCCTCGCGCACCAGGTCCTCGGTCGCCTTCTCGGCGACGTTGTAGACGCAGGCGACGCGATTGCCCTCGTAGATACGGCCCTTGTCGGCGGCGTACGCCTCCATGGAGCCGTGCCAGTCGAGGTGGTCGGGCGCGAGGTTCAGCACGGCGGCCGAGTGGGCGCGCAGCGAGGGCGCCCAGTGGAGCTGGTAGCTGGACAACTCGACGGCGAGGACGTCGTACTGCTCCTCGCCGAGCACCGCGTCCAGCAGGGAGACGCCGATGTTGCCGACGGCGGCGGTGCGCAGGCCCGCCGCCTTCAGGATGGAGGCCAGCATCTGGACGGTCGTGGTCTTGCCGTTGGTGCCGGTGACGGCCAGCCAGGGCGCGGCGTCCGGGCCGCGCAGCCGCCAGGCGAGCTCGACGTCGCCCCAGATCTCGACGCCCGCGTCACGAGCCGCCGCGAACAGCGGCTTGTCCGGCTTCCAGCCGGGCGCGGTGACGATCAGTTCGGTGCCTTCGGGCAGGGTCGCCCCGTCACCGAGGCGTACGGCGATGCCCAGCGCCTCGAGTTCGGCCGCCTGGGCCCGCGCGCGTGCGTCGTCGCCGTCGTTGACGACGGTGACCTTCGCGCCGAGGCCGTGCAGCACCTTGGCCGCCGGGATCCCGGAGACGCCGAGCCCGGCGACGGTGACGCTCTTACCCTGCCAGTCGGTCACTTGTCCGCTGCCCATCCCGCGTAGAAGAGGCCCAGTCCGACGATCACACAGATGCCCTGAATGATCCAGAAGCGGACCACCACAAGGACTTCGGACCAGCCCTTGAGTTCGAAGTGGTGCTGGAGTGGCGCCATCCGGAAGACGCGCTTGCCGGTGAGGCGGAAGGAGCCGACCTGGATGACCACCGACATGGTGATCAGTACGAACAGGCCGCCGAGGATGGCGAGCAGCAGCTCGGTGCGCGAGCAGATGGCGAGGCCGGCGAGCGCGCCGCCGAGGGCCAGCGAGCCGGTGTCACCCATGAAGATCTTGGCGGGGGACGTGTTCCACCACAGGAAGCCGAGGCAGGCACCCATCAGCGCCGAGGAGACGACGGCGAGGTCGAGTGGATCTCGCACTTCGTAACAGGCACCCGGGTTGGCGAGCGTCTGGGCGTTGGCGCAGGACTCCTGGAACTGCCAGACGCCGATGAAGGTGTAGGCGCCGAAGACCAGCACGGAGGCGCCGGTGGCGAGGCCGTCCAGGCCGTCCGTCAGGTTCACGCCGTTCGACATGGCGAGGATCATGAACAGCGCCCAGATGACGAACAGCACCGGGCCGATGGACCAGCCGAAGTCCTGCACGAAGGAGAGCTTGGTGGAGGCCGGGGTGTTGCCCCGGTTGTCCGCGAACTGGAGCGAGAGCACCGCGAAGGCGATACCGCCGAGCAGCTGGCCGGCCATCTTGGCCTTGGCCCGCAGACCCAGCGAACGACGCTTGACGATCTTGATGTAGTCGTCCAGGAAGCCGACCAGACCCATGCCGGCCATCAGGCCGAGCACCAGGACGCCGGAGAACGTCGGCGGCTTGCCGGTGATCAGCTTGGACAGGAAGTACGCGGCGATCGTGGCCAGGATGAAGGCGATACCGCCCATGGTCGGCGTACCGCGCTTGCTGTGGTGCTCGCGCGGGCCGTCGTCCCGGATGTACTGGCCGTAGCCCTTGCGGGCCAGCAGCTTGATCAGCAGCGGGGTGCCGATCAGGGTGAGGAAGAGGCCAATGACTCCTGAGAACAGGATCTGATTCATCATCGGGCGGCAACCTCACCCTGGGTACCGCCCGCGAGCAGCGCCTCGGCGACACTCTCCAGACCGACCGAACGGGACGCCTTCACGAGCACGACGTCCCCTGGGCGCAACTCGCTGCGCAACAGGTCGACCGCCGCCTGTGCGTCGGACACGTGCACCGACTCCTCACCCCACGAACCCTCGTTATATGCGCCCAGTTGCAGCCAGGACGCTTCCCTGCCCCCGACCGCGACGAGCTTGCTGACGTTGAGCCGGACGGCGAGCCGTCCGACCGCGTCGTGCTCGGCGAGCGCCTCGTCCCCGAGCTCGGCCATCTTGCCGAGCACCGCCCACGTACGGCGCCCGGCGCCCATGGCCGCCAGCGCCCTGAGGGCGGCCCGCATGGACTCGGGGTTCGCGTTGTAGGCGTCGTTGACGACTGTCACGCCGTCCGGGCGCTCGGTGACCTCCATACGCCAGCGGGAGAGGGAGCCCGCCTCGGAGAGCGCGGTGGCGATCTCACTTGCGGACATGCCCAGCTCATGGGCGACGGCGGCCGCGGCGAGCGCGTTCGACACGTGGTGCTCACCGTACAGGCGCATGGTCACATCGCTGCACCCGGAGGGTGTGTGAAGCATGAAGGAAGGCTGTCCGCTGTCCGTGAGTCGCACGTTCTCGGCGCGAACGTCCGCTTCGCCGGACTCTCCGAAAAGGATCACCTTCGCCTTCGTACGGGAGGCCATGGCCCGTACGAGGGGATCGTCTGCGTTGAGGATCGCGGCACCGTCGGCCGGCAGCGCCTCGACGAGCTCGCCCTTCGCCTGGGCGATCTGCTCGCGGCCGCCGAACTCGCCGATGTGGGCGGTGCCGACGTTCAGCACCAGGCCGATCTTCGGGGGCGTCAGGTCGGCGAGGTAGCGGATGTGGCCGATGCCGCGGGCGCCCATCTCCAGGACGAGGAACCTCGTCTCGTCGGTGGCGCTGAGGGCGGTCAGCGGCAGCCCGATCTCGTTGTTGAGCGAGCCCGGCGTGAACACGGTGGGCGCCTTGCTCTGGAGCACCTGGGCGATCAGGTCCTTGGTGCTGGTCTTGCCGGCCGAGCCGGTCAGCGCCACGAGGGTCGCGCCGAGCCGCTGGACGACATGGCGGGCGAGGGCGCCGAGGGCCTTTTGGACATCCGCCACGACGATCGCGGGCACGCCCACGGGCCGGGAGCCCAGGACGGCCACCGCGCCGGCCGCGACGACGGCCTCGGCGAAGTCGTGGCCGTCCACCCGCTCACCGACGAAGGCGACGAAGAGGCTGCCGGGCTCCACCTCACGGGAGTCCCGGACGACGGATCCGGTGACCTGGACCGACGGATCCGGTATGTCGTGCGTCTGCCCGCCGACGACTTCTGCGATCTCGGCGAGAGAGAGGGCGATCACAAGTTCATCCCTGGGTCTTCTGGATAGCTTCGCGAAGCACCTGGCGGTCGTCGAAGGGACGGACCACTCCGGCGATGTCCTGGCCCTGCTCATGGCCCTTGCCCGCGACCAGCACGGTGTCCCCGGGCCGGGCGCGCGCGACGGCGGCGGCGATCGCGGCGGCCCGGTCCTCGAAGACCTGGACCTCGCCACGCTCGTGCGCCGGCACGGACGCCGCGCCCTGGAGCATGGTCGCGAGGATCGCGAGGGGGTCCTCGGAGCGGGGGTTGTCGGAGGTCAGTACGGCGGTGTCGGCGAGCCTGGCCGCGGCGGCGCCCATGGGCTCCCGCTTGGTCCTGTCGCGGTCCCCGCCGCAGCCGAGCACGATGTGCACCTTGCCCTCGGTGACCTTGCGCAGCGCCTTGAGGACCGACTCGACGGCGTCGGTCTTGTGGGCGTAGTCCACGACCGCGAGATACGGCTGCCCGGCGTCCACGCGCTCCAGGCGGCCCGGCACGCCCGGCACGGCGGCGACGCCGTCGGCCGCGGTCTGCGCGTCGATGCCGGCGGCGGCCAGGGCGACGACGGCGGCGAGGGTGTTCGCCACGTTGAAGGGGCCCGGCAGCGGCGAAGTGGCGGCGATCCGCTCGCCCTTGGGGCCGATCACCGTGAACGTCGCGTCCATCGGGCCGACCTGGACGTCCTCGGCGCGCCAGTCGGCGTCGGGGTGGCCCTCGGCGGAGTAGGTGACGACCGGGACGGTCGCCTCCTCGGCGAGCCTGCGGCCGTACTCGTCGTCGAGATTGACGACGCCGAGCCTGCTGCGTTTCGGCGTGAACAGCTGCGCCTTGGCCCGGAAGTAGTCCTCCATGTCGGAGTGGAACTCCATGTGTTCCGGGCTGAGGTTGGTGAACACCGCGATGTCGAAGACGCAGCCGTCGACCCGGCCGAGGACCAGCGCGTGGCTGGAGACCTCCATCGCGACCGCGTCGACGCCGCGCTCGCGCATGACGGCGAACAGGGCTTGCAGGTCGGTCGCTTCGGGGGTGGTGCGCTCGGACTTGATGCGCTCGTCGCCGATGCGCATCTCGACCGTGCCGATCAGGCCGGTCGACCTGAGCGTCTTCAGGCCGCCCTCGACGAGGTAGGCCGTGGTGGTCTTGCCGGAGGTGCCGGTGATGCCGATCTGGAGCAGATCGCGGCCCGGATGGCCGTAGATCGTGGCCGCCAGCTCGCCCATCTGCCCGCGCGGGTCCTCGACCACCAGGACCGGCAGGCCGGTCTCCGCGGCGCGTTCGGCGCCGGTCGCGTCGGTCAGGACGGCGGCCGCGCCGAGGCCTGCGGCCTGCGTGACGAAGTCGGCGCCGTGCAGGCGGGCGCCCGGGAGGGCGGCGTACAGGTCGCCGGGGCGGACGGCGCGCGAGTCGTGGGTGATGCCCGTGACCTCGGCGGCGCCGTCGGTGCCCGCAGGCGCGGGGGCACCCAGCTGATCGGCGAGCTCCGCGAGGGGTGTGGCGGAGACGTGGGCCGGCCTGGGCGGTCCCGGATATGTCACGGGCTGCCCCTTCTGGGTGGTTTGGGACTGATCAGCGTGTGGCACGGCGGTGAGCGTACCGGGCGTACCCGCCTCGGAGCGAAGTGAGGGGCGGGGCGGAGGCTGGTTCCCGGGGTCCGGGGTGATCGTTGTCACGAGGTGGTTCCTGGCTGCTCGGTGCTGATCAGGGTTGTCAGGGTTTGTAGGCGACCGGGAGCTTGGCGGGCTTGGCCCCGGTCGGCGGGACCTGGAGGGTCTTCAGCGCGAACTCCATCACCTGCTTGTAGATCGGGCCGCAGATCTGGCCGCCGAAGTAGTTGCCCTGGGTGGCGTTCTGGATGGCGCAGTAGACCGTGATCCGGGGGTTGTCGGCGGGCGCGAAACCGGCGAAGGAGGAGGTGTAGCCGCGGTACTTTCCGGTGGCCGGATCCACGCGGTTCGCCGTACCCGTCTTGCCCGCGACCCGGTAGCCGGGGATGCGCGCCTTGTTGCCGGTGCCCTCCTCGTCGTCCACCACGGACTCCAGCATCTGGGCGAGGGTCTTCGCCGTCTTGGCGCTGATGACCCGCGACTTCTTGGGCTTCTCCGCCTCGGTGAACTGCCCGTCGGGCCCCTCGATGCCGCGCACGAGCGTCGGCTCGACCCGTACGCCGCCGTTGGCGATCGTCGAGTAGATCGAGGCCGCCTGCATCGCGTTGAGGGACAGGCCCTGGCCGAAAGGAATCGTGTACTGCTGCGAGGTCGACCACTTGTCCGGGGCGGCGAGGATGCCCCGGGTCTCGCCGGGGAAGCCGAGGCCGGTGTAGCTGCCGAGGCCGAACTTGCGCAGGTAGTCGTAGAGGACCTTGTTGGACGTCTGCTGGGTCTTGCCGAGCTGGCCGGTGGCGAGGATCGTGCCGATGTTGCTGGACTTGGCGAGCACGCCGTTGAGCGTGAGGTACCAGGTGTCGTGGTCGATGTCGTCCTTGAAGAGCCGGTCGCCGCGGTGCAGCCGGTTGGGCACGATGACATGCGTGCCGGGCGTGGCCACCCCCTCCTCCAGCACGGCGGCCATCGACATGACCTTCGCGGTGGAGCCGGGCTCGTAGGCGTCCTGGAGGGCGGCGTTCCCCATGTTGGCGCTGCTGGCCTCGGAGAGGTCGTTCGGGTCGAAGCCGGGCGAGTTGGCCATGGCGAGGATCTCGCCGGTGCGGGTGTCCTGGACGATCACATAGCCGCGGTCGGCCCGGGACTCCTGCACCTGCTTGGTGATCGCGTTCTGCGCGGCCCACTGGATGTCGCGGTCGATGGTGAGCTCGACGTCGCTGCCGGGCACGGCGGGCGTCTCGGTGGAGCCCACGGTCGGCACCTGCCGGCCGCCGGACTGGGCGTAGCGGATCTCGCCGTCCTTGCCGGACAGCTCCTCGTTCAGCTGCTGCTCGATCCCGCCGCCGCCCTTGCCGTCGGCGTTGACCCAGCCCAGTATCCCGGCGGCGAGGTCGCCGTTGGGGTACACGCGCTTGCTGCTGGCGACCGACAGGACGCCCGCGAGGACGTTGGCCGTGCTCTTGTCCTTCTCCGCCTTCGTGGCCAGCGCGTTCTTCAGGTCCTTGATCTGCTTCCAGACCTGCGGGGTCTGACGGCTGGCCAGCAGGGTGTAGCGCAGGTTCTTGTTGGCGGGCCGGAGCTTGTTGACGATCTTCTCCTGGTCCTGGCCGAGGATCGGCGCGAGGAGGGCGGCCGCCTGCTCGGGGCCGTCGTCGATCTTCAGCTGCCGGCGGGAGAAGAGCGTGGGGTCGGCGGTGATGTCGTACGCGTCCACGCTGGCCGCGAGGGCCACGCCGTTGCGGTCGATGATGCCGCCGCGCTCGGCGGCCAGGGTGTAGCCGACGTAGCGGTTCTTCTGGGCTTTGGCGGCGTAGGTGCTCGCGTCGACGCCCTGCACCTGGAGCAGCCGTACGACGAAGGCGATCAGGACGAGGGTCAGGGCCACTCCGACCATGCGCAGCCGGGGACGGGGGCTGCCGAGCCGGATGGTGCCGGCGGCCCCGGGGCGGGGCCGTCCCGGGCGGCGGGCCGGGCGGGCGCCGGGGCCGGGCCGCCGCTGGGCGCCGCCGGCGCGGGCGGGCTTGGCGGGTCCGGGCACGCGGCGGCGTGGCGGTTCCCTGTCGGACACTTCCGTCACCTGCCGGGGGTCGGGTACGTGGAGGACTGGGCGGACGGGGCGGACGCGGTGGGCTGCTGGGCGGGTACGTACTGCGGCGCGCCCTCGGGGGTCGCGGGCTCGGGCGTGGCCCCGGCCGGCGTGGTGGAGGAGCCGGAGGTGACCGGCGTCGCCGGGTCGCCGGCGAGGGCCTCGGGGGCGACGACGAGGGGGCTGAGGCCGCCGGTCTGGGCGCTGGGCGCGGCGCTGGGGACGCCCTTGACCGTGCCGTCCGGGTTGAGGAAGGCGGGGTCGCCGCCCGGGACCATGCCCAGTTCGCGGGCCCGGCGCTGCAGGGCGTCCGGTGCGGAGTAGGCGTCGATGTCCCGCTGGAGGGACTGTTCCTCGTCGGTGAGGGACTTCGTCTCCCGCTGGATGTCGTCGAGCTTGAACGCGCCCTCGCTGAGGGCGGAGTTCAGCACGAGGAGGCCGATGAGTCCGCCTCCGAGGAGCAGGACGACGAGAAGGACGAAGGGGGCGCGGGCGGCCTGTGCGGCGCCTGGAGGGAAGAGCCGCGCGAGCCGGGCGGCCCGCCCCCTCAGTTCGGGTTTCCTACTCACTCACCCTCCCCTGAGTCCGGTTTTCCAACTCCCGGGTCCGAGTCCTGGTCCCGGGCGCCCGCCCCCGCCTCGCGCCTCTCATTCGATGGACTCCCTGATCCGCTCGGCCCCACGCAGACGCGCGGGTGCCGCGCGCCGGTTCTCGGCGACCTCTTCCTCCGTGGGAAGTTCGGCACCGCGCGTCAGCAGCTTGAGCCGCGGCTGGTAACGCTCGGGGACGACGGGGAGTCCGGGCGGTGCGGTGCTGGCGGCTCCGGCCGCGAACACCTGCTTGACCAGGCGGTCCTCCAGCGAGTGGTACGACAGCACGGCGATCCGCCCGCCGACGTCGAGGGCCTCCACCGCCGCCGGGATCGCCCGCTCCAGCACGGAGAGCTCGCCGTTGACCTCGATGCGCAGCGCCTGGAAGGTGCGCTTGGCCGGATTGCCGCCGGTGCGCTTGGCCGCCTGGGGCAGCGCGTCCCGGATCAGTTCCACCAGCCGGGCGCTGTTGCTGAACGGCTCCTTCTCGCGCTCCCGCACGATCGCGCCGACGATCCGCTTGGCCTGCTTCTCCTCGCCGTACGCGCGCAGGATCCGCACCAGCTCACCGGGCGGGTAGGTGTTGAGGACCTCGGCGGCGCTGATGCCGGTCGTCTGGTCCATGCGCATGTCGAGGGGGGCGTCCTGGGCGTAGGCGAAGCCGCGGTCGGCCTCGTCGAGCTGCATGGACGAGACGCCCAGGTCGAACAGGACGCCCTGCACGCGCGGGAGGCCGAGCCTGGCCAGCACCTCCGGGAGCTCGTCGTAGACCGCGTGCACCAGGGTCGCGCGCTCCCCGTACGGGGCGAGCCGCTCTCCGGACAGCCGCAGGGCCTCCTTGTCGCGGTCGAGGGCGACGAGCCGGGCCTCGGGGAACTGCGTCAGGAGCGCCTCGCTGTGGCCGCCGAGCCCGAGCGTGCAGTCGACGACGACCGCTCCCGGGCGTCTGAGGGCGGGGGCCAACAGGTCCAGGCACCGCTGGAGCATCACCGGGACGTGTCGACTGTGACTCAAGGGGCCCTCTCTGATCCGACGCCGTACGCACCGCCGGGTCCCCGCCCGCTCGTGAAGGGGAGGCCTGCCGGCGCCAAAAGCGTCAGCCGGCCGGGAGCGGGAGGAGGCCGAGCCGTACGTACGCGCCGCGCACGCGGGGAGATCTCCGGAAAAATCGCCGGGGTCTCCGGGGTAAACAGTCCAGCAGGGAGTCTCGCCTCCCGCTTCGCGTCACTTTAGTCCACGGTGTCGCGCGGTCAATCAACCGGCCTGCGCGTCGCCGCTTCGGGTTCCCCCGAGGACGCCCGGCCCGGAAAATGGCTCGTATGGGCGCACTCACGCCACCCCCGTGGGTTAGCTCACAACAAGCCTCAATGACGTTCTTTGTCCCCTCTCACAACAGGACCGGCCTGGACGTGACCAGTAACGTCATGGGTATGACGACTTCTGCATCGGTTCCCACCGGCCCCGACAGTGCGATAGTCCGCAGCGGCACGGTCACCGACCGTCTCGTCGACGCCAACGAGCGCTACGCCGCCGCCTTCACCGACCCGGGCATGGACGCCCGTCCCGTCCTGCACGTCGCCGTCGTGGCCTGCATGGACGCCCGCCTCGACCTGCACGCCGCGCTCGGTCTGCAGCTGGGCGACTGCCACACCATCCGCAACGCGGGCGGGGTGGTCACGGACGACGTGATCCGCTCGCTGACGATCAGCCAGCGCAAGCTCGGCACCCGCAGCATCGTCCTGATCCACCACACGGGCTGCGGCCTGGAGAGCATCACCGAGGACTTCCGCAACGAGCTGGAGCTGGAGGTCGGCCAGCGTCCGGCCTGGGCGGTGGAGGCCTTCCGGGACGTCGACCAGGACGTACGGCAGTCGATGCAGCGCGTGCGGACCTCGCCGTTCCTGCTGCACACCGACGAGGTGCGGGGCTTCGTCTTCGACGTGAAGACGGGTCTGCTGCGCGAGATCGACCCCGCGTAGGCGCCGCCTCGGACCCGCGTAACCTTCCCTGGTAGCTGTCGTTTGGCTGTCAATTTGCGCTCGGGCGTGCCCAAAAGGCCGTAAGACGCGACATATCGCAGGCAGTTGTCCACAGGCGAGTGACACGAATCGGTAACGGCAGCAAGAATGCGAGGGTGGCAGCACGCGGAACGTTTCACGCGTGGTGTCCGTGTTCCAGGGGTGGGCCGGTCCGCGTGGATAAGCGTCGGCCCGGAAAGAACGGGCCGAGGAGGGCCGGGTGACGACCTATGACGATCGAGCGAGCCTCACTGATCTGACCGCGACTGTGGAGCGGGTCCGCAGTTCCGTGGAGGGTGTGATCGAGGGCAAGCCCGAGGTCGTACGGCTTTCGCTGACCGTACTGCTCGCCGAGGGGCATCTTCTGATCGAGGATGTCCCCGGCGTGGGCAAGACCATGCTCGCGAAGGCACTGGCGCGGTCCATCGACTGCTCGGTGCGGCGCATCCAGTTCACGCCGGACCTGCTGCCGTCGGACATCACGGGTGTGTCCATCTGGGACCAGCAGCGCAAGGACTTCGAGTTCAAGCCCGGTGCGATCTTCGCGCAGATCGTGATCGGCGACGAGATCAACCGCGCCTCGCCGAAGACGCAGTCCGCGCTGCTGGAGTCCATGGAGGAGCGCCAGGTCACGATCGACGGGCAGACCTACGAGCTGCCGAGCCCCTTCATGGTGGTGGCGACGCAGAACCCGGTCGAGATGGAGGGCACCTACCCGCTGCCCGAGGCCCAGCGCGACCGCTTCATGGCCCGCGTCTCCGTCGGCTACCCCAGCGTGGAGGCCGAACTGCAGATGCTGGACGTGCACGGCGGCGCCTCGCCGCTGGAGGACCTTCAGCCGGTGGCGCACGCGCACGACATCGTGAAGCTGATCGACGCGGTGCGCGGCGTGCACGTCGCCGAGCCGGTCCGCCGGTACGCGGTGGACCTGGTCTCGGCCACGCGCAACCACCCCGACCTCAGACTCGGCGCCTCCCCGCGCGCGACGCTGCACCTGCTGCGCGCGGCGAAGGCGTCGGCGGCCCTCAGCGGCCGGGAGTACGCGCTGCCGGACGACGTGCAGGCCCTCGCGGTCGCCGTCCTCGCCCACCGCCTGCTGCCCACCGCGCAGGCCCAGCTCAACCGCCGGACGTCCGAGCAGGTCGTCCAGGAGATCCTCCAGCGCACCCCGGTGCCCGCGGCTCCGCACCAGCAGAGCGGCTTCGGCGGTCTCGGCCGCGGCGCCACCGCGTACGGCCAGCAGCCGCCGCGGAGGCTCGGATGACCTCCGGCAGTACCGGCCAGGCCGAGCCGGACCAGGGCGACAAGAGCGGGGTCCGCACGGCACTGGCCGGTCTGACCACGCGCGGCCGCTCGTTCCTGGCCGCCGGTGTCGCGGCCGCCGTCTGCGCCTACGTACTCGGCCAGAGCGATCTGCTGCGTGTCGGACTGCTGCTCGCGGTGCTGCCCCTGGTCTGCGCGACGGTGCTGTACCGCACCCGCTACCGGGTCGCGGGCAGCCGCCGGCTCTCCCCCGCGCGCGTGCCCGCCGGCAGCGAGGCCCGGGTGCACCTGCGGATGGACAACGTCTCCCGGCTGCCCACCGGCCTGCTGATGCTCCAGGACCGGGTGCCGTACGTCCTCGGCCCGCGACCGCGCTTCGTGCTGGACCGCGTCGAGCCGGGCGGCCGCCGCGAGGTGTCCTACCGGGTCCGTTCCGACCTGCGCGGCCGCTACCCGCTGGGCCCCTTGCAGCTGCGGCTGAGCGACCCGTTCGGCATGTGCGAGCTGACCCGCTCGTTCTCGTCGTACGACACCCTCACGGTCATCCCGCGGGTGGAGCCGCTGCCGCCGGTGCGCTTCAGCGGGGAGGCGAAGGGATACGGCGACGGCCGGCAGCGCTCGCTGGCACTGGCCGGCGAGGACGACGTGATCCCGCGCGGCTATCGCTACGGCGACGACCTGCGCCGCGTCCACTGGCGCTCCACCGCCCGCTACGGCGAGCTGATGGTGCGCCGCGAGGAGCAGCCGCAGCGCGCCCGCTGCACGGTGCTGCTGGACACCCGCGGCCTGGCCTTCCAGGGCGCGGGCCCCGACTCGGCCTTCGAGTGGGCCGTGTCGGGCACGGCGTCGGTGCTGGTCCACATGCTGGAGCGGGGCTTCTCCGTACGGCTGCTGACCGACACGGGCAGCTCGGTGCCCGGCGAGGGCACCGACGGGTTCGCGGGCGCCAGCCAGGAGTCGGCGGACGCGGCCGGGCTGATGATGGACACCCTCGCGGTGATCGACCACTCCGACGGTACGGGCCTGTCGCGCGCGTACGACGTGCTGCGCGGCGGCAACGAGGGGCTGCTGGTCGCCTTCTTCGGCGACCTCGACGAGGAGCAGGCGGCGGTGGCCGCCAAGATGCGTCAGCGCAGCGGCGGCGCGGTGGCGTTCGTCCTGGACAGCGGGTCCTGGGTGCGGGAACCGAGCGATGTGCCCGGCGCGTTGGACAGGAGCGAGGAGCGGCTGCGGATGCTGCGGGAGGCGGGCTGGACGGCCCTGAGCGTGCCGCGGAGCGCCTCGCTGAACGAGCTGTGGCGCCAGGCCGACCGCGCGCGCACGGACGCCGCCGCGGCCGGTGGCCTGCGCGGCGAGGGGGGAGCGGCATGAGCGGGCGGACACGGATGGCGCTGTGCGCCGCGGCGGCGACGCTGATGGCCTCGTGCGCCCTGCTGCCGCTGGTCTCGCCGGTCACCTGGCTGATGCAGGCGATCTTCCTGCTGGCGGTCCAGACGGGCGTCGGCATGGCGACCCGGCGGGTGCCGCTGGCCCGGCCGCTGACGGTGGCGGCGCAGGCGCTCGCCGCGCTGATGCTGCTGACCCTGACCTTCGCCCACCAGCAGGCGATCATCGGTGTGATCCCCGGCCCGGAGGCCTTCCGTCACTTCGGCGACCTGCTGCAGGCCGGCGCGGACGACGTCAGCCGGTACTCGATCCCGGCGCCGCTGTCGGACGGCATCCGGCTGATGCTCATCGGCGGCGTGCTGATCATAGGTCTGGCGGTGGACACCCTCGCGGTGACGTTCCGCAGCGCCGCGCCGGCCGGGCTGCCGCTGCTGGCGCTGTACTCGGTGGCGGCGGGGCTGTCCGAGGGCGGCGCGGACTGGCTGTGGTTCCTGGTCGCCGCAGCGGGCTATCTGATGCTGCTCCTGGCCGAGGGTCGCGACCGGCTCTCGCAGTGGGGCCGGGTCTTCGGCGGAGCGCCACGGACGCCCGGCGGTGAGCCCGGCGGCGGCGCGGTGGCGCCGGTCCGCACCGGGCGGCGCATCGGCATGGTCGCGCTGGGCGTCGCCCTGGTGGTGCCGCTCGCCCTGCCCGCCATGAACGGCGGCCTGCTGGACGCCGCGGGCACCGGGGTGGGCTCGGGCCGTGGCGGCGGGGGCACGATATCCGCGGTGAACCCGCTGGTGTCGCTGCGCGACAGTCTGAACGTGGACGAGGACCGCGAGGTCCTGTCCCTGAAGACCAACACGGCGGACCTGTCGAACCTGTACCTGCGGATCGTGTCCCTGGACGACTTCGACGGCACCACCTGGCAGCCGTCCAAGCGCAGCATCGAGGCCGTGCCGGACAAGTTCCCCACGCCCTTCGGCCTCGGCGCGGAGGTCCGGCGCGCGGAGGTCGTGACGACCGTCTCGGCGGCGGACTGGTACGCGCAGAACTGGCTGCCGATGCCGTACCCGCCGAGCGGCGTGGACATCATCGGCAACTGGCGGTACGAACCGCTCGGGATGACGGTCGTCGGCGACCGGCGTCAGACCACGCGCGGGGAGACGTACACCGTGCGCAGCCTGGACGTGCAGCCGACGGCGGAGCAGCTCGCCGAGGCGCCGGAGCCGCCTGCCGCGCTGAAGCGTGAGTTCACCGAGCTGCCCGACTCGCTGCCGTCGGCGGTCCGCAGGACCGCACGTGAGGTCACGGAGGGCGCCAGCAGTCACTACGAGCAGGCGGTCAAGCTTCAGGAGTACTTCGCCGTCAACGGCGGGTTCCAGTACGACACCGACGTGAAGGTCGGCAGCGGCCCGCAGGCCATCGCCCGCTTCCTGAAGGACAAGCAGGGATTCTGCGTCCACTTCTCCTTCGCGATGGCGGCGATGGCCCGCTCGCTGGACATACCGGCCCGGGTCGCGGTGGGCTTCGCGCCCGGCACCCCGCAGGGCGACGGCTCGGTCTCGGTGGGGCTGCGGGACGCGCACGCCTGGCCGGAGCTGTACTTCGAGGGCGTGGGCTGGACCCGTTTCGAGCCGACGCCGACCCGTGGCTCGGTGCCGTCGTACACGCAGTCGGACACCCCGGGCTCCACCCTCCCGGACGTGGCCCGGCCCTCGCAGTCGACGAGCACGGGGCCGTCCGCGACCCCCTCGACGAGCGAGAGCTGCGCCGGGCAGAAGCCCGAGCTGTGCGCCAGTGAGTCCCCGCAGGCCGCGGTGGCCGTCGGCGGTGACGGCCCGCGGTGGTACGTCCTCGTGGCCTGGGTGCTGGGCGGGGCGGCCGCGCTGCTGATCCCGTCGGCGCCGATGCTGTGGCGGCTGCGGACGAGAGCGAGGCGGCTGGGAGCGCACGGGCGTACGGAGGCGGAGGTGTCGCTCCACACGCTGGCGGTCTGGCAGGAACTGACGGACACCGCCTGGGACTTCGGCATCCCGCCGGACGACTCCCAGACGCCCCGCAAGACGGCCGCCCGCATCGTCCGCCTGGGTCTGCTCGATCCACCGGCGGCGGACTCGGTGCACCGGGTCGCCGACGCGGTGGAACAGGTCCTCTACGCCCCGAGCCCCCGGCCGACGGCCGGCCTCGCTCAGGACGTGCGCGGCGTCGCGTCCGACCTGCGGTCCAAGGCCGGCTGGTCGACGAAACTGCGGGCTCTGCTGGCGCCTCGGTCCAGCGTGCGGGTGGTGTGGGCGCTGACCGACCGGTGGGCCGACATCAAGCGGCGCGCGGCGGCGGCCCGGCCGACGCTGCGGAGGCCTTCGTCGCCCGGACAGCAGCAGGGGTGACGGTTCCCCGGTCCGGGAGCGGCTCCGCGAGCCACTCCCGGACCGGGGCATACGTCACCGGGGCATACGTCACCGAGGCGACGTCACCGAGGCATACGTCAGGGGGTGACCACCCGGTCGGTGGTCACCCCCTGCGTGTGTTCAGGAGCTGCTCGTCGAGCTAATGGCCGCCCTGTTCGTCACGGCGGCGCTGCCAGCGCTGTTCGATACGGTCCATCATGGAGCGCTTCTGGCGTGGCTGGCGACGTGCCTGCGGGCCGCCCGCGGGCTGTTCGCCCGGCTTGGGGGCCTTGCGCCAGCCGGTCACCGCGAGTACCGCACAGCCCAGCATGACGAGGAAGCCCACCACACTGAGCCACACCTGCTTGGCGACCATTCCAGCCATGAGGAGCGCGATACCTACGAGGAAGCCCGCGACCGCCTGGTAGACCCGTCGCCGGGTGTACGTACGCAGCCCGCTTCCCTCAAGCGCTGTCGCGAACTTGGGATCTTCGGCGTACAGCGCTCGCTCCATCTGCTCGAGCATTCGCTGCTCGTGCTCCGAGAGCGGCACGGAGTCCTCCTCATCGTGCAGTCGCCGGGGCGACCCGGGGGGTCCCTTCAGGATAGGCAGGGAATCGCCCCCGTGAAACCCGCCCCTCTACGCCAATTGGCCAACCGGGCTCCGGCATGGACGCCCGGCTCGCTGAGATCTTCATTCCCCAGCAGCCGACCCGTCATGCCGGAACGGTCTCCCTCGATCATACGGCGACGAGCGCCCGATCGGGGGGCCTGTGGTGTACTCCATGTGCAGCCAAGGCCCTGATCAAGGCGCACCCCCGCGGCACGCTCACAGCGGGCGGCTCAGGCCTCGGCGGTCTCCCCCGTCTCACCGAGCACATGGAGCTGGGTGGCCACCGAGTGGAACGCGGACAGCTCGGCCGCGGCCTCCTCCAGCTTCAGCAGTGCCTCCAGCGCCCCGGGCTCGGTGTCCACCAGCACCCCGGGGACCAGGTCGGCGAAGATCCGCACCCCGTGCACGGCGCCGACGCGCAGACCGGCCCGCTCGACCAGCTCGGTGAGCTGCTCGGCCGTGAACCGGCGCGGCATCGGGTCGCCCTGGCCCCAGCGGCCGTCCGGGTCCTCGAGGGCCTGCTTGGCCTCCTTGAAGTGACCGGCGAGGGCCCGCGCCAGCACGGCACCACCGAGGCCGGCGGCGAGCAGGCTGAGGACGCCCTCGGAGCGCAGGGCGGCCACCGCGTTGCGAACGCCCTCGGCGGGGTCGTCGACGTACTCCAGGACGCCGTGGCACAGCACGACGTCGTACCCGCCGCGCTCGACCACGTCGAACAGGCCGTGGGCGTCGCCCTGGACGCCCTTCACCCGGTCGGCGACCTCGGCCTCGGCGGCGCGCCGCTCAAGGGCGAAGAGCGCGTTCGGGCTGGGGTCTACGACGGTGACGCGGTGGCCGAGGCGGGCCAGGGGTACGGCGAAGTTGCCGCTGCCGCCTCCGGTGTCGAGTACGTCCAGCGCCTGACGGCCCGTGGCCTTGACCCGGCGGTCGAGGGCGTCCTGGAGGACCTCCCAGACCACGGCGGTACGGAGAGCCGCGCGGGGGCGGGAGGGGTCGGAGCGCAGCGACGTCGCTTGAGGGTGCTGGTGGGCGACGGGCGGGCGCATCGGGTCCGACACGGCGATTTGACTCCTCGGCGCGGCACCGCCGTCTGCGCGGCGGAGCGAACGGGCTGCCTCCCCCGGGTCACGGGGTGGAAGGCTTCAGGCGCCTTCCACCCTATTGCCTACGACGCCCCGACCGGCCATCGCGGTGCCAGGCGACGCCGACCGTCTCACCTCGTGAACGCCGTCCGTGAACGCCGTCCGGGAACCCGCCCGGTCAGCCCGCGTCCGGCATGTCGTCGCGTGCGTGGCCCGTGCCGTCCGCCTCCCCCCTGTCCGCGTCCGCGCGGGGCTGGGGCAGGACGGGCTGGAGCACCAGCATCCGCTCGACGAGGCGCAGGAACATCGCCACGTCGCGTATCAGGTCGTCGGCGTCCCGGCGGCTGGCCGCGCCCTGGATGCCGGCCTCGGCCCGGGCGCGGCGCCGGGCACCCGAGGCGAACAGGGCGCTCCACTCGGTGAGTTCGGGCGCTATTTCGGGGAGCACTTCCCAGGCGCTCCGGATGCGGGCCCGGCGCCTGGACGTGGGCTCCGGGCGGCCCCGCGCGGCGAGCACGGCGGCGGCGGTGCGCAGGGCGGCGAGGTGGGCGGTGGCGTAGCGCTCGTTCGACGTTTCCAGCACGGCTGCCTCGTCCAGTCCTGCACGGGCCTGGGCGAGCAGGTCGAGGGCGGCGGGCGGGGCCGTGGTCCGGCGGAGCACGGGGTGCACGTCGCTCGCCGGGCCGGTCAGTGAGGGGGCAGGGCCGGTGGCGCGGCGCCGGCGGGCGGCTGCTGCGTGATAGCTGGCCATGACGAACCTCCTGTCGTCTGTGTGACGGCATGCCCGATACGGGATGCCGTATGTGCCCATCGTGAGGTATGGCACTGACAATCCGTTCTGACCTGCGACTTTGCTTCGAGCGCGAGTTCGGACTAGTTTTTGCACTGACCAGTCAGTTCAAATATTGGAGGGGCAGGGATGGGGGGAACCGTGACCGGAGTCGGCGTCACGGCCCAGGGCCTCGGGCTCGAAGGACCCCGCGGATGGGCGTTCCGCGGGGTCTCCTTCGAGGCGGAGCCCGGCTCGCTGATCACGATCGAGGGGCCGTCCGGCACCGGCCGTACGTCCCTGCTGCTGGCGCTCACGGGACGGATGAAGCCCACCGAGGGCACCGCGTCCGTGGACGGAGCGGCACTGCCCAAGCGCATGGCGGCCGTCCGGCGCGTCAGCGCGCTGGCCCACGTCCCGGGTGTGACCGACCTGGACCAGGCCCTGACCGTCGCCGAGCACCTGCGCGAACGGGCGCTGCTCCAGCGGCGGTTCGGCGACTCGCTGCGCGCCCTGTTCGGCCCGCGCGCCGAGCGGCGGACCGAGGAGAGGCTGCGGATCGACGCCGCGCTGACGGCGGCCGGCCTCGACCTGGAGTCGCTGCCCAAAGGCGGCCGTACGGCCGTACGGGATCTGGAGCGTTCGGAGGCGCTGCGGCTGTCGCTCGCGCTGGCCCTGATCGCCCGCCCGCGGCTGCTCGGCGTGGACGACACCGACCTGAAGCTCTCGGACGCCGAACGGGCCGACATCTGGGCGCTGTTGAAGTCGCTCGCCGAGGCCGGGACCACGGTCGTGGCGGTGTGCAGCGAAGCCCCGGACGGCACGGTAAAGGTGTCCACGCAGGCCACGGCCGACGACGCCGAAGAGACCCAGGACGACTCGGAAACCGACGGAACCGACGGAACCGACGGAAAGACCGACGGAAAGGAGGCCGCCGATGCGCTCGCCGAGGCTGGCCGCGCTTGAGCTGAGGCGCTTCGGCCGGGGGAAGCTGCCGCGTGCCGCCCTGGTCGCGCTGCTGGTGCTCCCGCTGCTGTACGGCGCCCTGTACCTGTGGTCGTTCTGGGACCCGTACGGCCGTCTCGACAAGATCCCCGTGGCGCTCGTGAACGACGACAAGGGGGCGGCCGTCGAGGGCGAGAAGCTGACGGCCGGCGACGACATCACCAAGGGGCTGCGCGAGAGCGACGTCTTCGACTGGCGCGAGGTGAGCGCCGCCGAGGCCGAGAAGGGCGTCGAGGACGGCACTTACTACCTGTCGCTGACCATGCCGGCCGACTTCAGCGAGCGGATCGCCTCCAGCGCGGGGAACACGCCGGAGACGGGCGCCCTTCAGGTCCGTACGAACGACGCGAACAACTACATCGTCGGGCAGATCTCGCGGACGGTTTTCGGCGAGGTGCGCGAGGCCGCGTCCACGAAGGCGTCGCGGTCGTTCCTGGACCGGATCTTCGTGTCGTTCTCCGACATCCACGGCGCCACGGTCAAGGCCGCCAATGGGGCCGACCGGCTCGAAGGCGGCATCGGGAAGGCGGAGAAGGGCTCCAAGGACCTCGCCGACGGGCTGAAGGACGCCAAGGCGGGCAGCGGCAAGCTGTCCACCGGTCTGCGCAAGCTCAACAAGGGCGCGGGCGACCTGGAGGACGGCTCCCGGCAGGTCGCGCAGGGCACGCAGACGCTGGCCGACAAGGTCAACGGCATCAACGGGAAGATCGGCCCGTTCCTCAAGGACAACGAGAAGACCATTGGGGACACCGCCCAGTTGGTCGCCCACACCTCTGCGGCGATCCGCGACAACCTCGACGACCTGGTGGAGCGGGCTCCGGGCGCCGCCAGGAAGGCCCACACGGCGTCCGACGTGCTGGACACCGTCTACCGGGCGCGCTGCGAGGACGCCGTCCTGCCCGACCCGGCCTGCGCCGACCTGAAGAAGGCCCGGCAGTCGGCCGCGGACGTGGCGACGATCGCCGACGACCTCAACACGCTGATCGCCGACCAGAACGGCGACCTGAAGAAGCTCGACAAGCACCTCGCCACCCTCCAGAAGCAGTCCCAGGCGCTCGCCGACCGCGCGCCCCGGCTCTCCGAGGACCTCGACGACGCCGTCAGCCGGATCAACAAGCTGAACCAGGGAGCCGCGAAGGTCGCCGCCGGCGCCAGGAAGCTGCACACGGGGCTCGGCGACGCGAAGGGCGGCGCGGCCGACCTGGACAGCGGTGTGGGCGAGTTGAAGACGGGGGCGTACGACCTCAACGGCGGCATCTACAAGCTCGTCGACGGCTCCGGGAAGCTCTCGGACGGGCTGCACGACGGTGCGGGACGGATCCCGGACTACGACAAGAAGGACCGCGACCAGCGCACCGAGGTGATGGCCGACCCGGTCCAGCTCCTCTCCAGCGATCTGCACAAGGCGCCCAACTACGGCACCGGGTTCGCCCCGTACTTCATCCCGCTGTCCCTGTGGGTCGGCGCGATGGTGGCGTACATGCTGATCGCGCCCATGAACCGGCGCGCGCTCGCCGCGGGCGCCCCGGCGTGGCGGATCGCGCTGGCCGGATGGCTGCCCGTGGTGGCGATCGGGGTGCTCCAGACCATCGCCCTGATGTCGGTGCTCCACTGGGCCGTCGGGCTCCAGATGGCGCGGGCGGCCGGGACGGTCGGCTTCCTGTTCCTGGTGACCGCGTGCTTCGCGGCGATCGTGCAGTGGCTCAACGCGCGCTTCGGGGCGGCGGGCCGGATCCTGGTCCTGGCCTTGCTGATGCTCCAGTTGACCTCCGCGGGCGGCACCTACCCGGTGCAGACCAGCCCGGGCTTCTTCAACGCGCTGCACCCCTTCCTCCCGATGAGCTACGTCGTGGAGGCCCTCAGGAGGCTCATCACGGGCGGCGGTCTGGGACCGGTGTGGCAGGCGTGCGCGGTGCTCGTCGCCTTCACCGCGGGCGCCCTCGCGCTGACCGCGGTGTCGGCCCGTCGCCGCCAGGTGTGGACGCTCGACCGGCTGCACCCGGAGCTGAGCCTGTGAGCGGGCGCGGGACAATCAGGCGCATGGAAAGCAGCAACGCCGCGTCGGGCGGCAGCACACGCCGTGAGGCCACCCGGCAGAAGCTCTACGAGGCGGCCGTCACCCTCATCGCCGAGCAGGGCTTCTCCGCCACCACGGTCGACGAGATCGCCGAGCGGGCCGGGGTGGCGAAGGGCACGGTCTACTACAACTTCGCGAGCAAGTCGGTCCTCTTCGAGGAGCTGCTGCGGCACGGAGTGGGCCTGCTCACCGTCTCCCTGCGCGAGGCCGCCGAGCAGACCGCACGGCAGGGCGGCGACAAGGTGGACGCCCTGGACGCGATGATCCGCGCGGGGCTGGTCTTCATCGAGCGCTACCCGTCCTTCACCCAGCTGTACGTCGCCGAGCTGTGGCGGACCAACCGGGCCTGGCAGTCCACGCTGATGGTGGTCCGGCAGCAGGCCGTGGCGGTCGTCGAGGGCGTGCTGCGCGAGGGCGTGGAGAGCGGCGAGTTCAGCGACGAGATCGACGTCCCGCTGACCGCCGCGGCTCTGGTGGGCATGGTCCTGGTGGCCGCCCTGGACTGGCAGTCCTTCCAGCCGGAGCGGTCCCTGGACGACGTGCACGCGGCGCTGTCCCGGCTGTTGCAGGGCCGGGTGAGCGGACGCCGCTGAGGCGCCCGGCGCACGCGCGCACACGAAAGCGCCGGTCCGGGTGTGGCCGCGTCCCCCGCGGGCCACACTCGAACCGGCGCTCCCCCGTTCCCCCGTACTCCCCCGTGTCCCCCTGGACCCCCGTTCGGTCGTTCCCCCGGGTCCCCCGGTCTCACTCCCGCCGACACCAGGCCGGCGGAAGGAGCGGATCCGGGGACGCTCCGTTCCGGCGCCCCGTGTCGCCGGTGCCGGAGCCGTTCCCCTTCTCCGTGCCTCCACTCTCTCGTTCACGCAGGTCGCGACCCATCCGCGCGCGTACTCATCTCACCGGCTAGGTACGCGTACTCAGAGCTGCGCACTCACCCCCAGGACCGGGTGTCGCCGACTGGTTACGATCGCCCCCGTGTCTGTACTCCCTCTGGTGTTCACAAGCGGCTGGGCCAGCGGCATCAACGCCTACGCCGTCGTGCTGCTGCTCGGCATGTTCGGGGCGACGGGGCTGAGCGACGAGGTGCCCGACGCACTGCAACGGCCCGACGTCCTGATCGCGGCCGGCGTGCTGTTCCTGTGCGAGGCCGTCGCCGACAAGATCCCGTACGTCGACTCGGCGTGGGACTCGGTGCACACGGTGATCCGGCCGGTGTCGGGCGCGGTCGTCGCGGCGCTGCTCGCCGGGCAGAGCGGATCGGTGCCGGAGCTGGCGGCGGGGGCCGTCGGCGGTTCCACGGCGCTGCTGAGCCATCTGGTCAAGGCCGGGACGCGGATGGCGGTCAACACCTCGCCCGAGCCGTTCAGCAACGTCGTGGTGAGCCTCGCCGAGGATCTCGGGGTGGCCGCGATCATCACCTTCGCGATCTTCCATCCCGTCGCGGCGGCCTGCGTCGCGGGCGCGCTGCTGCTCGCCGGGCTGTTCCTGCTCTACTTCATGATCTCGCGGATCCGCCGCTTCCTGCGCCGCAGGGCCGAGCGCCGGGCGGAGAAGCGGCTCGCGCACGCGGTGGCCCAGCGGCCCGGCTGAGCCGCCGCCGGCTCAGCCGGGCCGCCGCCCCGAGGCCCGGCCGCCGTTGTCGGTGACGGCCGATAAAGTCCCTGACATGGCAAGGATTGCGGTGATCGGCGCCGGCATGGGCGCCATGGCGGCCGCCGCCCGGCTGGCCGTCGCGGGCCACCGGGTGGCGGTGTACGAGCGTGCGGAGACGTACGGCGGAGCGGTGCGCCGCTTCGAGCGGGACGGCTTCGGCTTCGACACGGGACCCGGACTGCTCCCGCTCCCCGCCGTGTACCGCGATCTGTTCATCAAGACCGGCAAGGAGCCGCTGGAGGCCTGCGTCGAGCTGGTCCAGGTCGACCCGTCCGCGCGGCACGTCTTCGCGGACGGCACCGAGGTCTCGCTGCCGAACGCCTCGCGCGCGGGTGTCGTGGCCGCCCTGGACGAGGCCTTGGGCGCCGGCACGGGCGGACGCTGGGGCGACTTCCTGGTCCGCGCCCGCGAGGCCTGGGACCGCACGCGCAGACCGCTGCTGGAGGAGCCCCTGTGGCCCAACTGGCAGGTGCTGGCCGAGCGCGAGCCGTATCCGTCGGTCCCCCACAAGCGGCTGTTGCGCACCCGCCGCGCGGGCACGCTCGCCGAGGTCGGCGCCTGGGAGCTGCGCGACCCCCGGCTCGTCGCCCTGCTGGAGAGCCACGCCCTCGCCTACGGCCTGGACCCCGGCGCCGCTCCGGCGAGCGCGGCGGTGCTGCCGTATCTGGAGCACGCCTTCGGCACCTGGTATGTGCGGGGCGGCACAAGGGAGTTGGCGCGGGCGGTCCACGAGCGGTGTGTGGCCCGGAAGGTCGAGTTCAGCTTCGGCGCGGAGGTCTCCGCGATCCTGGAGAAGGACGGCCGGGCGGCGGGACTCGAGCTGGCCGATGGATCGGTGGTCGAAGCCGACTTCGTGGTCTCCGGGGTCGCGCCGGGCGTGCTCGACCACCTCCTGCGGGGCACGGCGGTGCGCGGCGAGGGCGGGGTCGCGCCCCAGCGCGCGGCGGCGAGCCGGCTGACCGTGCTGCTGGCGCTGCGCGGCGGCCGCCCGGAAGGCGCGGCGCACCGCACGGTGGTGCACGCGCAGGACCGTGCGGCCGAGTTGGACGCTCTGTTCGGGGCGGGCGCCCCTGCCGCGCGTCCCACGGTGACCGTCCTGCGGCCGGACGACCCGGCGCTGGTTCCGGACGCCGGCCATGAGGCGGTCACGCTCTCGTCGACGGTTCCGGCACAGCCCGACGGGAGCGGGGCGCGACCTGAGATCTTCGACCGGCAGGCCGAGCACCTGATCACGGTCGCCGAGCGTGCCGTGCCGGACCTGCGCGACCGGCTGCTCTGGCACGAGGTGCGCACTCCCGCCGACATCGCGGAGGTGACCGGGGTGCGGGGCGGAGCGGTTCCGGCACCCGCGCTGGCCGCGGCGCGGGGACGTCTGCTGCACCCGTCCAACAGCACGGCCGTAGCGGGGCTGTTCACGGTCGGCGGCTGGTCCCACCCGGGCGGCGGGCTGCCGCACGCCGGGATGTCGGGCGCGCTGGTGGCGGGGCTGATCGTGGAGGGGCCGGAGTTCCGCGGCTCTCAGTGATCCGCGGGTGAGCGGGTGAGGGGTGTCGCGGGGGGCCGTCAGAAACGGTACTGCTCGTCGTACCCCTGCCCGTTCTCCTGGCCGTTGCCCTGGTACGGGTACTGCTGCTCCGGCGGGAGTTCGCCGCCGTACGCCTCGTCGGTGCGCTGCTGCGGGACCCAGACGCCGCCGGGCGGGGTCGTCTCGCCGTAGCCGCCGGTGGCGTACTGGTCCTGGCCGTAGCCCTGCTGGCCGTACTGCTGCTGGCCGTAGGCGTCGTAGGAGGCGCCGCCGTAGGTCTGGGCGCCGATGTACGGGTCGGAGTAGGCGGCGTACTGCTGCTGGCCGCTGGGGTCGTAGCCGTAATTCTGCTGGTCGTAGCCGGCGTAGGCGTCGTACCCGTAGCTCTGGTCGGCCGTCGCGTACTGGTCCTGGGGCTGCTGCTGGCCCGCGGCCGCGTAGTTCTGGTCGGCGCCGGCGTAGGCGGGGTCGCCGTATATGCCGTACGAGCCGGTGTCGTCCGGCATCGGCTGCGGCTCGTAGACCGCCGTCGTCTCCGCGGCGTTGTGCTGGCCGCGCGCCGGGGTGAAGACGTCGTCGCGGTCGTAGTCGTCGCCGTAGCCGGCGGTCTCCTGGCCGTAGGGGGCCGCGGCGCCAGCGAATCCGTCCTCGGACTCCTCCAGGCCGGAGACCTCCAGGGTCGGCTCCTGGCGCTCCGGTTCACCGCGGCGGCGCTTGGCGGCGGCCAGCGGGCCCAGGGCCGGCGCGGAGACCGCCCAGCCCGCCGAGAAGCCGCGGCGGAAAGACAGCGTGACGTAGGTCTGGCCGACCGCGAACGCCGCCGCGCCCAGACCGATGACGATGACGGACGGGATCAGCACCCCGACCACGACGCCGAGGAATCCGGCGAAGGCGAGCAGCCGCCAGCGCAGCCGTGCCTTGTACTGCAGCAGCACCTCGCCCAACAGCCACAGCGCGACGATGCCGAACGCGATGTAGAGGACCGTCCAGCCCATGTACGCCCCTCTCCCAGTGGCCGCCTACGCAGTGTGACGTATGTCAGGACGGCCGGTCTAGGCCTGCGGGGGATGGTGCAGGCCCAGGTTCTCGTAGATTTCCAGCGTCGCCGTGGAGTTGTTGAGCGTGATGAAGTGCAGTCCGGGCACTCCCTCGGCCAGCAGCCGTGCGCAGAACTCCGTGGCGAAGTCGATCCCGATCGAGCGTACAGCCGCCGGATCGTCCTTCGCTGTGAGGATCCGCTCTTTCAGGGCGGCCGGGAAGGCGGCGTTGGTGAGGGACGGGATCCGGTCCAGGGTCCTCGTGCTGGCGATGGGCATGATCTCGGGGATGATCGGGGTGTCGCAGCCGGCGGCCGAGACGCGGTCGCGCAGCCGCAGGTAGTCCTCCGGATCGAAGAACATCTGCGTGATCGCGTAGTCCGCGCCCGCGCGGCACTTGTCGACGAAGTGCCGGACGTCGAGCTCCCGGTCCGCGGAGCGCGGGTGCATCGCGGGGAAGGCCGCGACGCCCACGCAGAAATCGCCGGACGCCTTGATCAGTTCGACGAGCTCGGCGGCGTACGTCAGGCCCTGGGGGTGGCGCACCCACTCGCCCAGCGGGTCGCCGGGCGGGTCGCCGCGCAGCGCCAGCATGTTGCGGATCCCGGCGTCGGCGTACTGGCCGATGATGTTGCGCAGGTCGGCCACCGAGTGGTCGACGGCGGTGAGGTGGGCGATCGGGGTGAGCGTGGTGTCCGAGGCGATCGCCTCGGTCGCCTTGACGGTGCCGGCGCGGGTGGAGCCACCCGCGCCGTAGGTCACGGAGACGAAGTCAGGGCCGACGGCCTCGACCCGGCGCAGCGCGTTCCACAGGTTCCGCTCGCCCTTCGGGGTCTTGGGGGCGTAGAACTCGAAGGAATACGTCGTCTTGCCGGTCGCGAGCATCTCGCGCACGGTGCGAGCGTGGTCCGATCTGATGGATGCGCTGCCGAGGGCCATACCCGCAGGTTAGCCAGGGGTCCCCGGTCCCCCAACCGGACGCCGGACATTTGCCCGATTTGTCGGCCTGTTGTCCACTCCTTGGACAAACGACGGCCGAACAGCGCCCCAAGCCCACGGGAACGCGGCCGCGCTGACCACAGGCTGAGACGTCGGCGGGGCCGAACCCGCCTCCGGTCGGCCTAGGTCGCCGTCGCCCGGCACGCCGAGAGCACGCGCCTAGGCCTGCCGCAGTCGCTTGGCGAACTCCGCCGCCGCCGCGCCCGGGTCGTCCGCCTCCGTGATCGCCCGTACGACCACGACGCGCCGGGCGCCGGCCTCCAGCACCTCATCGAGGTTGCCGAGGTCGATGCCGCCGATGGCGAACCAGGGGCGGTCGGTAGCGAGGGAGCCGGTGTGCCGGACCAGGTCGAGGCCGGGCGCGTGGCGGCCGGGCTTGGTGGGGGTGGGCCAGCAGGGGCCCGTGCAGAAGTAGTCCACGCCGTCCTGGGCGGCGGCCGCGTCGGCCTCGGTGTCGGCGTGCGTGGAGCGGCCGATCAGGATGTCGTCCCCGAGGATCGCGCGGGCGGCGGGAACCGGGAGGTCGCCCTGACCCAGGTGCAGGACGTCGGCGCCGGCGGCGTGCGCCACATCCGCGCGGTCGTTGACCGCGAGCAGCTTGCCGTGCCGGGCGCAGGCGTCGGCGAAGACCTTCAGGTGTTCCAGTTCCTCGGCGGCCTCCATGCCCTTGTCGCGCAGCTGCACGATGTCGACGCCACCGGCCAGCGCGGCGTCCAGGAACTCCGCGAGGTCGCCCTGCCGCTTACGGGCGTCCGTGCAGAGGTAGAGCCGGGCGTCGGCGAGCTGACTGCGGACGCTGCCTGCGGTGACGGTTTCGGACATGCGGTGCCCCCTGGGGTCGGACTGCCGGTCGGGTGAGGTCGGGCGGGTGCCGGACGCAGGCACGGTAGCCGGAGCGGAGCGGGCGGGGCGGCGCCGGTCGGCGGGCGGCCCCGGCGGTGCCGTCGTATGCGGCCCGGCGGTGTCCTCGTGTACGGCGGCGCGGAACCACGCCCGTCGCCGACGGCGATCGATCGGCGCCGGGGTCGTGCCGGCCCGCGGCCGGGGCCCGCACGGCCCCGGCCCGGACGCCGGACGTTGTTCGGATCCCGGTGTTCGGCTCAGACGGCGAGCGCCTGGGCGCGGCGCTTCACCTCCGTGCCGCGGTTCTCGCTGAGGGCCTGCGCGGGGGTGCCGGGCAGGCTCTCGTCGGGAGTGAAGAGCCACTCCAGCATCTCTTCGTCCGTGAAGCCGTCGTCCCGCAGCAGCGTCAGGGTCCCGGACAGGCCCTTGACGACCTTGTCGCCGTCGATGAAGGCGGCAGGGACGTGCAGCGCGCGGTTCTCACCACGGCGTACGGCGATGAGCTGGCCCTCCTTGACCAGCTGCCGGACGCGGGTCACCTCGACATCGAGTTGTTCGGCGATGTCGGGCAGGGTGAGCCAGGCGGGGACGAGAGCATCGATCTTTGCGTCAATCTCGGTCACGGAAACAAGCCTGCCATCTGCCACTGACAGTCGGAAGTCAGGCCGGTCCACCTGGGAGGAGCCATCGCCTCAACGCGCTAAGCCGTCGCCGCCTTCAGCGGCCGGGCCGGGTCCGTCAGCAGCCGCGCGTCCATCGGCGTGCCCGACTCGATCAGCCGCCGCCCCTGCGCGAGGTCCCTCGGCCGGCCCACCGCCAGCAGGGCGACGAGGCGCCCCTCCCGCAGCCAGCAGACGCTCCACGCCGGGCCCGAGGGATCGCCGCGCCACAGGGTCGTGTCGGCGGCGGCGTGATGACCGGCGTACTGGACGAAACGGCCGAACTGCTCCGACCAGAAGTACGGCACGGGGTCGTAGACGGCGGCGGTCTCGCCGAGGATGTTCGCGGCGACCGTGCGCGGGCCCTGGAGGGCGTTGTCCCAGTGGTGCACGAGCAGGCGCTCGCCGTACCTGGCCGACGGGAAGGACGCGCAGTCGCCGACCGCGTAGACGTCCGGCGCGGAGGTGCGCAGCCGGTCGTCGGCGACGACGTCGCCGTGCGCGCCGAGCTCGATGCCCGAGCCGGCCAGCCAGGCCGTGGCGGGCCGCGCTCCGATGCCGACCACGACGGCGCCCGCGGCCAGCCGCGAGCCGTCGTCGAGGATCACCGCGCCGGGCTCGACGCGCGCCACGCGCGCGCGGGTGCGCAGCTCCGTGCCGCTGTCCTCGTACCAGGCGGTCATCCGCGCGGCCACCTCCGCGGGCAGCGCACCCGCGAGCGGCCGGTCGGCGGCCTCCACGACCGTCACCGCGCAGCCCGCCTCGCGCGCGGCCGTGGCGAACTCGGCGCCGATCCAGCCCGCCCCGACGACCACGATGTCGTGCTGGCGGGCGAGCACCGGCCGCAGCCGCTCGGCGTCGTCCAGGGTGCGCAGCAGATGCACGCCGGGCACGCCCTCGGCGCCGGGCAGCCGGATCGGTTCGGCGCCGGTGGCGAGCACGAGGACGTCGTACGGGACGGGCCCGGCCTCGGTGTCCAGTTCCCGGTCGGCGACGCGCACGCCGAGCACCTCGCGCCCGAGCCGCAGGTCGATGCCGAGCGCGTCGAAGTCGACGTCGAAGGCGGAGCCCTCGGCCTTGCCGAGCAGCACGGCCTTGGACAGGGGCGGCCGGTCGTAGGGCTGATGGGGCTCGGCGCCGATCAGGGTGATGGTGCCGGTGAAGCCCTGTTCCCGCAGGGCGACCGCCGTCTGCACGCCGGCCATGCCGGCGCCGGCGACGACCACGGACCGCTGCGACTGCGTCGTCTGCTCGCTCACCTGATCACCATAGACAACTGACAATTTGTCAGTCAGGAGTCGTGCTCAGTGACCTGCTCCACAACGCTGGTGCCGCTGCCCGGCTGCGACTCCCACTCCCAGCTCTCCTCCAGCCGCACCCGCCCGTCGGGCAGGTCGACCACCGTGGACACGCAGTGCCCCGAGGACGTGGTCCCGTCCCGCTTGAGCTGCACGTACCGGAAGTCCAGCCGGTCGCCTTCCCGGACGCCCACGAGATACCCGCGTACGACGTCGCCGCCCGCGTACTCGGCCCAGATCTCGCCGTCCTTCTCGTGGTACGTGAACCGGGTCCGGGTACCCACCTGACCTGGGGCTTGGTCCGCGACGGGGGCGAGGACGAGACCGTCGAGCGAGCGGGCCATGGGCTGAGGCTCCCTTACTGAGACATACGGCAGCGGGCTAGGGTGGCCCAAGTAGAGCACTCGCGGGAGCCCGGACGCACCGGGCTGAGAGGGAGGCTGGCGGCCTCCGACCGTACGAACCTGATCCGGGTCATGCCGGCGAAGGGAGGGGCTGGACGCCCATGTCGCGTACGCGAACGTCAGACGTCCTCGTCGTAGGGGGCGGAATCATCGGCCTGGTCACGGCGTGGCGGGCCGCGCAGCGCGGGTTCACGACGGCCGTCGTGGACCCGGAGCCGGGTGGCGGCGCCGCCCAGGTGGCGGCCGGGATGCTGGCCGCCGTCACGGAACTGCACTACGGCGAGCAGACCCTGCTGGGGCTGAACCTCGCCTCGGCCCGCCGCTATCCGGACTTCGCGGCCGAGCTCACCGACCTCACCGGCCACGACCTCGGTTACCGCCGCTGCGGCACGCTCGCCGTCGCGCTGGACGCCGACGACCGCGCGCACCTGCGCGAACTGCACGCCCTGCAGCACCGGTCGGGGCTGGACTCCGAGTGGCTGTCGGGGCGCGAGTGCCGGCGCCTGGAGCCGATGCTCGCGCCGGGTGTGCGCGGCGGGCTGCGGGTGGACGGCGACCATCAGATCGACCCGCGGCGGCTGGCCGGGGCGCTGGTGGCCGCGTGCGAGCGGGCCGGCGTGGTCTTCCACCGGTCGTGGGCCGAGCGCCTCGATGTCGTCCGGGACCGGGCGGCCGGCGTCACCACCACGGACGGCACCGAGCTGGGCGCGGACCAGGTGGTCCTCGCGGGCGGCAGCCTCAGCGGGCGGCTCGCGGGTGTCCCGGACGAGGTACTGCCGCCCGTGCGGCCCGTGAAGGGGCAGGTGCTGCGGCTCACCGTGCCGCGGCGGTACGCGCCGTTCCTGAGCCGGACCGTGCGGGCCGTGGTGCGCGGCAGCCACGTGTATCTGGTGCCGCGCGAGAACGGGGAGCTGGTCGTGGGGGCGACGAGCGAGGAGCAGGGCTGGGACACCACGGTGACCGCGGGCGGGGTGTACGAACTGCTGCGCGACGCCCATGAGCTGGTGCCGGGCATCACGGAACTGCCGCTCACCGAGACCCGGGCCGGCCTGCGCCCCGGCTCCCCCGACAACGCGCCGCTGCTCGGCCCGACCGAGCTTGCGGGACTGTCGCTGGCGACCGGGCACTACCGCAACGGCGTGCTGCTCACACCGGTCACCGGAGACGTCATGGCGCATGTGCTGGCCACCGGTGAACTCCCTCAAGAGGCCCGCGACTTCACACCCCGGCGGTTCACCGCCGCCGTCCTCACGGAGCAGCCGGCATGAACATCTCCCTCAACGGGGAGCGACGAGAGATCGCTCCCGGTACGGCGCTCGACGGCGCCGTACAGCTGCTCACCGCGGCGCCCTCCGGAGTGGCCGCCGCCCTCAACGAAACCGTCGTCCCGCGCACGCAGTGGCCGTCGACGCCCCTGACCGAGGGTGATCGCGTCGAGGTCCTGACCGCCGTCCAAGGAGGCTGAACCATGGCCGACGATCCCTTCGTCCTCGGCGGTACGTCCTTCACGTCCCGCCTGATCATGGGCACCGGCGGAGCGCCCAGCCTGGACGTGCTGGAGCGGGCGCTGGTGGCGTCCGGTACGGAGCTGACGACGGTCGCGATGCGGCGGGTGGACCCGTCGGTGCACGGTTCGGTGCTGTCCGTGCTGGAGAAGCTCGGGATCCGGGTGCTGCCGAACACGGCGGGCTGCTTCACCGCCGGGGAGGCCGTGCTGACGGCCCGCCTCGCGCGCGAGGCGCTCGGCACCGAGCTGATCAAGCTGGAGGTCATCGCCGACGAGCGGACGCTGCTGCCGGATCCGATCGAGCTGCTGGACGCGGCCGAGACGCTGGTGGACGACGGTTTCACCGTGCTGCCGTACACCAATGACGACCCCGTGCTGGCGCGGAGGCTGGAGGACGTCGGCTGCGCGGCGATCATGCCGCTCGGGTCGCCGATCGGTTCCGGGCTCGGCATCCGCAATCCGCACAACTTCCAGCTGATCGTCGAGCACGCGCGCGTGCCGGTGATCCTGGACGCGGGTGCCGGTACGGCGTCGGACGCGGCGCTCGCGATGGAGCTGGGGTGCGCGGGTGTGATGCTCGCCTCGGCGGTGACGCGGGCGCAGGAGCCGGTGCTGATGGCCGACGCGATGAGGCACGCGGTGGACGCGGGACGGCTGGCGTACCGGGCGGGGCGGATCCCGCGGCGGCACTTCGCGGAGGCGTCGTCGCCGGTGGCGGGCCTCGCACGGCTGGACCCGGAACGCCCCGCGTTCTGAACGCGCGTTCGAGGGAAAGTCTTCGGCCAGTGAGGCGTCCGTCACAGGTCAGCTTCAGTCCCGCTCCGATCCCGGCCGAACCGGACGGCGTGTCAGTGTCTGCTCGTACACTCACCTGCGTGGATACGACCCTTCAGGACCCTCTGGTCGGGCAGGTGCTCGACGGCCGGTATCGCGTGGACGCGCGGATCGCGGTCGGCGGGATGGCCACGGTCTACCGGGCCCTGGACACCCGCCTGGACCGCGTGCTCGCGCTCAAGGTGATGCATCCCGCGCTGGCGGTGGACGGTGCGTTCGTCGACCGGTTCATCCGGGAGGCGAAGTCCGTCGCCCGTCTGGCGCATCCGAACGTGGTGCAGGTCTTCGACCAGGGCACCGACGGGTCGTACGTCTATCTCGCCATGGAGTACGTCGCGGGCTGCACCCTGCGTGACGTGCTGCGCGACCGCGGGGCGCTGCAGCCGCGGGCCGCCCTGGACATCCTGGAGCCGGTGCTCGCCGCGCTCGGCGCCGCGCACCGGGCCGGTTTCGTGCACCGCGACATGAAGCCCGAGAACGTGTTGATAGGGGACGACGGGCGGGTCAAGGTCGCCGACTTCGGGCTCGTGCGGTCCGTGGACACCGTGACCAGCACCACCGGCGCCGTCCTCGGCACCGTCTCCTATCTCGCCCCCGAGCAGATAGAGCAGCCCGGCACCGCCGACGCCCGGGTCGACGTGTACGCGTGCGGTGTCGTCCTCTACGAGATGCTGACCGGCGAGAAGCCGCACGACGGGGACTCCCCCGCCGTGGTGCTCTACAAGCACCTGCACGAGGACGTCCCGCCGCCCTCGGCGATCGTGCCGGGGCTGGCGTACGAGCTCGACGAGCTGGTCGCGTCGGCCACCGCGCGCACCCCGGACATCCGCCCCTACGACGCCGTGGCACTGCTCGCGCAGACCCGCCAGACGCGCGCCGCGCTGAGCGAGGACCAGCTGGACGCGGTGCCGCCGCAGGCGCTCTCGGCGCAGCACAGCAACGCCGACGACCGCACGAGCGTGATCCCCCGCGCACTGAACATCCAGCGTCCGCTCCCCGTGAACGGGGACGAGCCCGAGGCCGTCCTCAACCGGACCAGCCGGCTCCAGACGCCGCCGCCCCCGCCGCCCCGGCGCCGGTCGGGCTCGCGCGCGCCGCGCGGACCGCTCCTCGTCGTCGCCGCCGTCCTGCTGGTCCTGGGCCTCGGTGTCGGCATCTGGTACATCAACTCCGGCCAGTTCACCCAGGTCCCGCCACTGCTGTCCAAGACCGAGGCGCAGGCCCGGGACCGGCTGGAGGAGGCCGGGCTCGACGTCGGCAAGGTGGAGCGCTCCTACAGCGACACCGTCAGGCGCGGCACCGTCATCAGCACGGACCCGGAGACCGGTGCCCGCATACGTCACAACGACTCCGTGGCGCTGGTCATCTCGGCCGGCCCGGAGACGGTGAAGGTGCCCGACCTCCAGGGCTATCCGCTGGCGAAGGCGCGAAGCGAGCTGAAGGAGAGCGGTCTCCAACCGGGCATGGTGACCCGGGAGTTCAACGACGACGTCAGCCGGGGTTCCGTCATCTCCTCGGAGCCCGGTGACGGCACCAAGGTCCGCTCCGGTTCCGCGGTCGCGCTGACCGTGAGCAAGGGCCGCCCGGTGGACGTCCCCGACGTCACCGGCGAGGACCCGGCCGACGCCAGGGCCGAGCTGGAGGAGGCCGGCCTGAAGGTGAAGATCGCCGCCGCGCGGGTCAACTCCGAGTTCGATGCGGGCCAGGTCGCGCAGCAGTCGCCGGCGGAGGGCCGCCAGGCCGCCGAGGGCGACACCGTGACTCTGACGCTGTCCAAGGGTCCCGAGATGATCGAGGTCCCGGACGTGGTCGGGGACAACGTCGACGACGCCAGGGCCGAGCTGGAGGCCGCCGGCTTCGGGGTCGACGAGGACCGCGGTCTGCTGGGCCTGTTCGGCGACACGGTCAAGAAACAGTCCGTGAAGGGCGGCGAGACCGCGCCCAAGGGATCGACGATCACGATCACCATCCGGTGAGTCACCCCTCACCGGCCGGTGACCGGCCGTGCCGGACCGCATGACACCCTGAACGGGTGAGAGATCAGCAGTCCGGCCCCGCCCTCACGGGCCCGTCCCGCAACCCCGTCGGCGGTCATGTCCCCGTGGCCGGCGGCCTCAGCTCCGTCGGGCTCACCTACGCCCACGACCTCAAGGCGGAGACCGTCCAGGTCTTCGTGGCCAACCCGCGCGGCTGGGCCACGCCCGCCGGGAATCCGCGGCAGGACGAGGAGTTCCGCGCGGTGTGCGAGGCGGAGTCGATCCCGGCGTACGTCCATGCCCCGTATCTGATCAACTTCGGTTCGCACACCGAGGCGACGGTCGAGAGGTCGGTGGAGTCGCTGCGGCACTCGCTGCGGCGCGGGCGGGAGATCGGCGCGCTCGGCGTGGTCGTGCACACGGGCAGCGCGACCGGCGGCCGGGAGCGTTCGGTGGCTCTGAAGCAGGTACGCGAGTACATGCTTCCGCTGCTGGACGAGCTGACCCACGACGACGACCCGTTCCTGCTGCTGGAGTCGACGGCGGGCCAGGGCTTCTCGCTGTGCTCGCGCACCTGGGACTTCGGTCCGTACTTCGAGGCGCTGGACGCCCATCCGAAGCTGGGCGTGTGCCTGGACACCTGCCACATCTTCGCCGCCGGCCACGACCTGACCGGCCCGTCCGGCATGCACCAGACGCTCGACCTGCTGGTGGACACCGTCGGCGAGGGCAGGCTGAAGCTGATCCACGCCAATGACTCCAAGGACGTCGTCGGCGCCCACAAGGACCGGCACGAGAACATCGGCGCCGGTCACATCGGCGAGGACCCCTTCCGGGCGCTGATGACGCACCCGGCCACCGAGGGCGTACCGCTGATCATCGAGACACCCGGCGGCAAGGAAGGGCACGCGGCGGATGTGGAGCGGCTGAAGAAACTCCGGGACGCATAACCCGTGACGGAATACCCCAGGGGGGTATACGGTTCCTGTCGGTGCAGGAACCGTGACCTGGCATTGGGGGCTCTCATGCAGCACGAATCACACGCGGCACACGCGCACCACCACGAGGTGGCCGCGACCAGCAGCTGGGCGATGGCCGTCCGGGCGACCCTGCACTGCCTCACCGGCTGCGCCATCGGCGAGGTGCTGGGCATGATCATCGGCACCGCGCTCGGCTGGGGCAACGTGCCGACCCTGGTGCTGGCGATCGTCCTGGCCTTCTTCTTCGGCTACGCCCTCACCCTGCGCGGCGTGCTCAAGGCCGGCGTCGGCCTGCGCCCGGCGCTCAAGGTGGCACTGGCCGCGGACACCCTGTCCATCGCCGTGATGGAGCTGGTCGACAACGGTGTGATCGTGCTGTGGCCGGGCGCCATGGACGCCGAGCTCACCGACCCTCTGTTCTGGTGGGTGCTGGCCATCGCGCTGGCGGTCGCCTTCGTCCTGACGACGCCGGTCAACAAGTGGATGATCGGCCGGGGCAAGGGGCACGCGGTGGTGCACCAGTACCACTGACGGCCACCGGAAGGATCAGGAGTCAGAGCTCGGGGCCGTCCCCGGGCTCCTCCTGGTAGCTGTACCGCTGTTCCTTCCAGGGGTCGCCGATGTTGTGGTAGCCGCGCTCCTCCCAGAAGCCGCGGCGGTCGGCGGTCATGTACTCCACGCCGCGGACCCACTTGGGCCCCTTCCAGGCGTACAGATGGGGGACGACGAGGCGGAGCGGGAAGCCGTGCTCCGCCGTGAGCAGCTCGCCGTCCTTGTGGGTGGCGAAGATCGTGCGCTCGGCGGCGAAGTCGTCCAGCCGGAGGTTGGAGCTGAAGCCGTACTCCGCCCAGACCATCACATGGGTGACAGCGGGCGCGGGCGGCGCGATCTCCAGGATCGTCCGGGCCGGGATGCCGCCCCACTCCGCACCGAGCATGCTGAACTTCGTGACGCAGTGCAGATCGGCGACGACGGTGGTGTACGGCAGAGCCGTGAACTCCTCATGGGTCCAGCAGTGCTTCTCGCCGTCGGCGGTGGACCCGAAGACCCTGAACTCCCAGCGCTCGGGCCGGAACTTCGGGACCGGGCCGTAGTGCGTGACCGGCCAGCCGCGCTGCAGCCGCTGTCCCGGCGGAAGCTCGGAGTGTGCTGCTGCTCCACCTTCGCGCTCCACCGGCTGACCCATGACTCCATCCTGACAGACCCGAAGCAGTGCACCTGACCGCACCCTCCGCAATCCATTTCAAAACGGACTAAGCATGCACTTACTTACTAAGTGAAGACTTACTGGACGATCTTTCTCGCCGGTGCAATCATGCGGCGCAACCTGCCAGTTCCCCCGCTTGGAAGGAGCCTCTGCGATGCAGGGCGACCCCGAGGTCCTCGAATTCCTGAACGAGCAGCTGACCGGCGAGCTCACCGCGATCAACCAGTACTGGCTGCACTACCGCATCCAGGACAACAAGGGTTGGACGAAGCTCGCCAAGTACACGCGTGAAGAGTCCATCGACGAGATGAAGCACGCGGACAAGCTCACCGAACGCATCCTCATGCTGGACGGCCTGCCCAACTACCAGCGGCTGTTCCATGTGCGCGTCGGCCAGACGGTGACCGAGATGTTCCAGGCCGACCGGCAGGTCGAGGTGGAGGCGATCGACCGCCTCAAGCGCGGCATCGAGGTCATGCGCAGCAAGGGTGACATCACGTCCGCGAATCTCTTCGAGTCGATCCTCGAGGACGAGGAGCACCACATCGACTACCTGGACACCCAGCTGGAGCTCATCGAGAAGCTCGGCGAGGCGCTCTACCTCGCGCAGCAGATCGAGCAGCCCAGCTGATCCGGACGACAGGGCCTGGCTAGGCCGCGTCCTCGAGCTCCGCGAGCACCGGCTTGCCCCGGTCGGCCAGCTCACGCCGGGGGCATGTGTCCCTGCCGAGAAGCGCCTGAATGCGCCGCACACACGATCCGCAGTCGGTGCCCGCCTTGCAGGCCGAGGCTATCTGGCGGGGGGTGCAGGCACCGTCCTCCGCGTGCTTCTTGACCTGCTGCTCGGTGATGCCGAAGCAACTGCAGACGTACACGCGGTTCACCTCCCGGTGGGATCGATGTGCCATCCCCTTGATCGGTGAGGCTAACCTAACCTTACCCGCCACGCAGGAGCCGTAAAAGTGGGGCGGGGCGCGGATCGTATGTGATCCGCGCCCCACTGCACCTCTTCGTAACAGGCGAACCCGTTACTGGTCCCTGTACATCTCCGCGACGAGGAACGCCAGGTCAAGCGACTGGCTGCGGTTCAGACGCGGGTCGCAGGCCGTCTCGTAACGCTGGTGCAGATCGTCGACGAAGATCTCGTCGCCGCCGCCCACGCACTCGGTGACGTCGTCGCCGGTGAGCTCCACGTGGATGCCGCCCGGGTGGGTGCCGAGGCCCTTGTGGACCTCGAAGAAGCCCTTGACCTCGTCGAGCACGTCGTCGAAGCGGCGGGTCTTGTGACCGGAGGCCGCCTCGAAGGTGTTGCCGTGCATCGGGTCGGTCACCCAGGCCACCGTCGCGCCGGACGCCGTGACCTTCTCGACCAGCTCGGGAAGCCGGTCGCGGATCTTGTCGGCGCCCATGCGGACGATGAAGGTCAGCCGGCCCGGCTCGCGCTCCGGGTCCAGGCGCTCGATGTACTGCAGCGCCTCCTCGGCCGTCGTCGTCGGGCCGAGCTTGATGCCGATCGGGTTGCGGATCTTCGAGGCGAACTCGATGTGCGCGCCGTCCAGCTGCCGGGTGCGCTCACCGATCCACACCATGTGCCCGGAGACGTCGTACAGCTGGCCGGTGCGGGAGTCGACCCTGGTCAGCGCCGACTCGTAGTCGAGGAGCAGCGCCTCGTGCGAGGAGTAGAACTCGACCGTCTTGAACTCCTCCGGGTCGGCCCCGCAGGCGTGCATGAAGTTCAGCGCGTTGTCGATCTCGCGCGCGAGCTGCTCGTAGCGCTGGCCGGACGGCGAGGACTTCACGAAGTCCTGGTTCCAGGCGTGCACCTGACGCAGGTCGGCGTAGCCGCCGGTGGTGAACGCGCGGACCAGGTTGAGCGTGGACGCGGAGGCGTTGTACATCCGCTTCAGCCGCTCGGGGTCCGGGACGCGGGCGGCCTCGGTGAAGTCGAAGCCGTTGACGGAGTCGCCGCGGTAGGTCGGCAGCGTCACGCCGTCGCGGGTCTCGGTCGGCTTGGAGCGCGGCTTGGAGTACTGGCCGGCGATGCGGCCGACCTTCACGACCGGCACCGAGGCGGCGTACGTCAGCACGGCGCCCATCTGGAGCAGCGTCTTGAGCTTGTTGCGGATCTGGTCCGCGGACACCGCGTCGAAGGCCTCGGCGCAGTCGCCGCCTTGGAGGAGGAACGCCTCTCCCTTGGCGACGGCCGCCATCCGGGCGCGCAGCTGATCGCACTCGCCCGCGAAGACGAGCGGCGGATACGACTCGAGGTCCGCAACGACTGCGCGCAGAGCCTCGGTGTCGGGGTACTCGGGCTGCTGCGCCGCGGGCAGGTTTCGCCAGGTGTTGCCAGCGCTCGCGCTGGGCTTAGCGTTCACGGTCACGACCTCAACATTACGGGGTCGTGTCGGGCGTCCTGCCCCATGCCCATCAATTGAGACACGAGGTACACGACTCGGACATGGGGTAGGGTGCCTCGCATGTTCGCGCACTCGACCCAGAACTGGTGGTGGACCGCTCATCCGGCGGCCCGCTGACTGCGCGTACGAAAGACTTCGCGAAGGCCGCCCGAGGGGCGGCCTTCGGCGTTTCCGGGGTCCGTTCCTCACCGACATCGACCGACATCGATGGACATCGAGGAAGAGGAACCATGGACCTGGCACAGCTCCTGCACGACCCCCGCCCCTTCGCGCTGCTGCGCCGCCGCACCCCGGGCCACGACCACGACCTGATCGAGGTCCTGATCGGCCCGGTCACCGACCACGACCGCCTCGCCGGCCTCCCGGAGGAGGGCCTCGCGCTCGTCCCCTTCCGGCAGATCCGCGAACGCGGCTTCGACGTACGCGACGACGGCACACCGTTGACGGTGCTGACCCCCGAGGAGTCGTACGGCATCCCGCTGGCCGAGGCCCTGGAGCTGTTGCCGGCGCACGACGTGCGGGTCGAGGGCGGTGGCTTCGACGTCGGCGACGAGGAGTACGCGGAGATCGTCGGGCGCGTGCTGCGGGAGGAGATCGGGCAGGGCGAGGGCGCGAACTTCGTGATCCGGAGGACGTACGAGGGCGCGATCCCGGGGTTCTCCCGTGCCGACGCGCTGGCGCTGTTCAGGCGGCTGCTGGAGGGTGAGCGGGGCGCGTACTGGACGTTCGTGGTGCACACCGGGGAACGGACGCTGGTCGGGGCGAGCCCGGAGGTGCACGTGCGGATGTCCGGCGGGACCGTCGTCATGAACCCGATCAGCGGGACGTACCGCTATCCCGCCGAGGGACCGACGCCCGAGCACCTGCTCGGCTTCCTGGCCGACGGCAAGGAGATCGAGGAGCTGTCGATGGTCGTCGACGAGGAGCTCAAGATGATGTGCACCGTCGGCGACATGGGCGGGGTCGTCGTCGGGCCCCGGCTGAAGGAGATGGCGCACCTCGCGCACACCGAGTACGAGCTGCGCGGGAAGTCCTCGCTGGACGTGCGGGAGGTGCTGCGGGAGACCATGTTCGCGGCCACCGTCACCGGCTCGCCGGTGCAGAACGCGTGCCGGGTCATCGAACGGCACGAAGTCGGCGGGCGTGGGTACTACGCGGGCGCGCTGGCGCTGATCGGCCGGGATGCGGGCGGTGCCCAGACCCTCGACTCACCCATCCTGATCCGCACGGCCGACATCGACGCGGCCGGCGGGCTGCGGGTGCCGGTCGGCGCCACGCTGGTGCGCGGCTCGGACCCGGAGAGCGAGGTCGCGGAGACCCACGCCAAGGCGGCGGGAGTGCTGGCGGCCCTGGGCGTACGGCCGTCCCGGCCCCGGGACGAGCACGCGCGCGCACGTCTGGCCGACGACCCGCGCGTGCGGGCCGCGCTCGACGGGCGCCGGGCCTCCCTGGCCCCGTTCTGGCTGCGGATGCAGGAGCGGTCCGGAGAGCTCGCCGGACACGCCCTGGTCGTCGACGGTGAGGACACCTTCACCGCGATGCTGGCCCATGTGCTGCGGTCGAGCGGCCTCGACGTCACCGTGCGGCGCTACGACGAGCCCGGACTGCGGGACGCCGTGCTCGCGCACGAGGGCCCGGTGGTGCTCGGTCCCGGGCCCGGGGACCCGCGCGACCTCACCGACCCGAAGATGGGCTTCCTGCGCGACCTCGCCGCCGAGGTGATCCGCAACCACCGGCACGGCGTCCTCGGTGTCTGCCTCGGCCATGAGCTGATCGCGGTCGAGCTCGGGCTGGACATCGTGCGCAAGGAAGTGCCCTACCAGGGCGCCCAGACCACGATCGACCTGTTCGGGCGGCCGGAGACGGTCGGCTTCTACAACAGCTTCGTGGCGCGCTGCGACGACGAGGCGCGCGCGGAACTCGCCGAGCACGGCGTCGAGGTCAGCCGGTCCGGCAACGGCGAGGTGCACGCGGTGCGCGGCCCCGGGTTCGCCGGCGTGCAGTTCCACCCCGAGTCGGTCCTGACGCTGAACGGCGCCGGCGTCGTACGCGATCTGATGGCTCAGTTGCGCGGCACGAGCACGTTCTCCGAACGGCGGCCCGCCGTGTAGTCGAGGACGTTCTTCAGCGTGGCCTCGACGATCTGACCGACCGCGTCCTCGGTGTAGTACGCCTGGTGCGAGGTGACCAGGACGTTCGGGAAGGTGACGAGGCGGGCCAGGGTGTCGTCCTCGACGGCGTGGAGGGACTTGTCGAGGAAGAAGAGCCCGGCCTCCGCCTCGTAGACGTCGAGGCCGACGCCCGTGAAGCGGCCCTCGCGCAGTTCGGCGACGAGGGCCGCGGTGTCGATGAGGCCGCCGCGGCTGGAGTTGACCAGGATCGCGTCGTCCTTCATCGACCTCAGTGCGTAGGCGTCGATCAGCCGGCTGGTCTCGGGCATCAGCGGGACGTGCAGGCTGACCAGGTCGGACTCGGCGAGCAGGCGTTCCTTGGGGACGTAGCGCATGCCGAGCTGCATGCAGGCGGGGTTCTCGGCGATGTCCCAGCCGAGCAGTTTCATGCCGAAGCCGTGGGCGATGCGGGCGAAGGCCTCGCCGATCTTCCCGGTGCCGAGGACGCCCGCGGTGCGGCCGTGCATGTCGCGGCCCATCAGGCCGTCGAGGCGGAAGTCGAAATCGCGGGTGCGCGTGGAGGCGCGCACGATCCGGCGGTTGACCGCCATGGCGAGGGTCCAGGCGAACTCGGCCACGGAGTGGGGCGAGTAGTACGAGACGCGGGACACGGTCATCGCCAGGCGCTGGGCGACCTTGAGGTCGATGTTGTTGAAGCCCGTGGAGCGCTGCGCGACCATGCGGGTGCCGCCGGCCGCCAGGGTCTGCAGGACGTGGCTGCCGAGGTCGCAGTTGACGCTGGTGCAGACGATCTCGTGGCCGGTGGCGATGGGGGCGGTGTCCTCGTTGAGGAAGACGTCCAGGCAGCGGACCTCGTGATGGCCCTGGAAGGCCCGTTCGATCATGGGCTTCTCGTCCGCCTGCACGCCGAAGGCGAGAATCTCCGAGGCTGCTCCCGTTCCTGGGGCCATGGGCCGAATATACGGCCCACGGCCCCCTGCCGCCGGGCGGGCGGCGGCCGGTCCGCTCAGCCGAAGAAGACCCCGACCTCCTCGTACAGCTTCGGGTCCACCGTCTTCAGCTTGGCCGTGGCCTCCGCGATCGGGACGCGGACGATGTCCGTGCCGCGCAGGGCGACCATCTTGCCGAAGTCGCCGTCGCGGACCGCCTCGATGGCGTGCAGCCCGAACCGGGTGGCCAGCCAGCGGTCGAAGGCGCTCGGGGTGCCGCCGCGCTGGATGTGCCCGAGGACCGTCGTGCGGGCTTCCTTGCCCGTGCGCTTCTCGATCTCCTTGGCCAGCCATTCGCCGACCCCGGAGAGCCGGACGTGTCCGAAGGAGTCCAGCGACTCGTCCTTCAGCACCATGTCGCCGTCCTTCGGCATCGCGCCCTCGGCGACGACCACGATCGGGGCGTACGACGCCTTGAAGCGGGAGGTGATCCAGGCGCAGACCTTGTCGACGTCGAAGCGCTGTTCGGGGATCAGGATGACGTTGGCGCCGCCGGCCAGCCCGGAGTGGATGGCGATCCAGCCGGCGTGACGGCCCATCACCTCGCAGACCAGGACACGCATGTGGGACTCGGCGGTGGTGTGCAGCCGGTCGATGGCCTCCGTCGCGATGCCGACGGCGGTGTCGAAGCCGAAGGTGTAGTCGGTGGCGGACAGGTCGTTGTCGATCGTCTTGGGCACACCCACGCAGGGCACGCCGTACTCGTCGGAGAGGCGGGCGGCGACGCCGAGGGTGTCCTCGCCGCCGATGGCGATGAGCGCCTCGACCTCCTGCTTGGCGAGGTTCTCCTTGATGCGCCGGATGCCGTCCTCCTGCTTGAGGGGGTTGGTGCGCGAGGAGCCGAGGATGGTGCCGCCGCGGGGCAGGATGCCGCGCACGGCGGGGATGTCGAGACGGACGGTGTCGTTCTCGAGCGGACCTCGCCAGCCGTCCCGGAAGCCGACGAAGTCGTAGCCGTACTCCTGTACGCCCTTGCGGACGACGGCCCGGATGACGGCGTTGAGACCGGGGCAGTCGCCGCCTCCGGTCAGTACTCCGACCCGCATGGAAATGTCCCTTCGCCGCGGTTGCCTGGTGAGGCCACGCTAATGGTGAGCCAGGTCACAACGGGATGGGTAGGAACGGCAATTCCGGTGAACCGCCGGGTATTCGGTTTACGCGGCGTCAAGCCGGTGGCACCGGATCACTCGTCGTCGAGCCCGCGCTCGATCGCGTACCGCACCAGCTCCACGCGGTTGTGCAGCTGGAGCTTGCCGAGGGTGTTCTGCACGTGGTTCTGGACCGTGCGGTGGGAGATGACCAGGCGTTCGGCGATCTGCTTGTAGCTCAGGCCCTTGGCGACCAGGCGCAGCACCTCCGTCTCACGGTCGGTGAGCTGCGGGGCGCCCGGCTGGTCGGTGTCCTGGGCGGCGGGAGCCGGTTCGGAGGCGAGGCGGCGGTACTCGCCGAGGACCAGGCCGGCGAGACCGGGCGTGAACACGGGGTCGCCGACGGCGGTGCGGCGCACCGCGTCCAGCAGCTCCTCCGTGGACGCCGACTTCAGCAGGTACCCGGTCGCGCCCGACTTCACGGCCTCCAGCACGTCGGCGTGCTCCCCGCTCGCGGACAGGACGAGGACGCGCAGCGCCGGGTTGTGGCCGACGAGCTCCTTGCAGACCTGGACGCCGGGCTTGGCGGGCAGGTTCAGGTCGAGCACGAGGACGTCAGGAGCTGCGGCCTTGGCACGGCGTACCGCCTGCTCGCCGTCCCCGGCCGTGGCGACCACGTCGAAGCCCGACTCGGCCAGGTCACGGGCGACCGCGTCGCGCCACATGGGGTGGTCGTCGACCACCATCACCTTTATGGGGGCCTGCTCCGCGCCCGTGGTGTCCGTCATCGCCGTTCCGCCTTCCCCCGGGCAGCGTCGCTGTCCTTCGGTACCTTCAGTTCCACCTCGGTGCCCTGTCCCGGCACCGAGATCAGCTCGGCGGTGCCGCCGAGGTCGCGCAGCCGCCCCCGGATCGACAGGGCGACTCCGAGCCGTCCCTCGCCCTCGGCCTGGGCGAGCCGGCCCGCGGGGATGCCGGGGCCGTCGTCCCGCACGGTGACGATCACCTCGCCGGGCTCGTCCTCGACGAGGATCCACGCGCGCGCCTGCTCCCCCGCGTGCCTGCGGACGTTGTCCAGCGCGGCCCCGACGGCGGCGGCCAGCTCCCGCGCGGCGACCGGGCTCAGCGCCACCGGCGCGCCCGGCTCCGCGAGGCTCACCTTCGCCCCGGCGTACGGGGCGAGCAGCGCGCGGATGTCGACGCTCCCGGCGGAGTCGTCCGGCTCCTCCACGGCCCGGACCACGGCTCCCTCGGCGGCGTCCTCCGACACCCGCGAGACGGGCACCAGTCCGCCCGAGACCAGCGTGCGCAGCGCCACCTCCTGCTCGCCGGCCATCCGGCCCAGCTCGGCCGCCTCACCGCCGATGACGGCGCCGCGCCGCTGCACCATCGCCAGCACCTGCAGGACGCTGTCGTGGATGTCCCGGGCGAGGCGTTCGCGCTCGCGGGTCGCCGCCTCGATCTCCAGGGCGCGGGCGAGGGTGCGCTCGGAGGCGCGGGCTACCTCGACGACGTACCCGATGGCGATGGAGGCGATCCAGACCAGCAGCACCATGTGGACGGTGTCGCGGGTCGGTACGCCGGAGCGGTGCACCAGGTTGGCGGCGGCGACCAGCGTCGAGGCGAACGCGGCCCAGCGCCAGCCGCCCTTGATGGCGAACGCGAGTACGGACCCCGCCGTCCATATCGACGGCAGGGTCGGCGCCCCGGCCTCGATCCGCTCGGGCGACTCGGCGATGCGGGTCAGCAGGATGCCGGCCAGGGCGATGGTGAGGTCGGCGGTCAGGAAGCGCTTGGTGCAGCTCGCGGCGTTCGCGACGCGCGGCAGGGTGGCCAGCGTCCACACGGCCAGTACGGCGTAGTAGGCGATGGCGACCCAGGGGCGGGCGACCTCGTCGTAGGCGCTGACGAAGAGACCGATGGCGTACACCATGGTCAGCACCCGGTAGCCGGTGAGCGCGCGCCACAGCGGCTGCTCCACGGACATCCTCATGACCCGCTCACGCCTGGCCATGCCCCCACCCCCCTGTTGTGAACCCCGCCTGTGCCGCGACCTACTTCGTCTTCTTCGACTGTTCCTTCTCGGCCTTCGCCGCGTCCGCGATCTGCCGCTTGGCAGCGGTCGCGTACATGTCGACGTACTCCTGGCCGGAGAGCTTCATGATCTCGTACATGACCTCGTCGGTCACCGCCCGGAGCACGAAGCGGTCGTGCTCCATGCCCTGGTACCGGCTGAAGTCCAGGGGCTTGCCGATCCGGATGCCCGGCCGCATCAGCTTGGGCATGACCTTGCCCGGCGGCTGGATCTTCTCCGTGTCGATCATCGCGACCGGAATGACCGGAGCTCCGGTGGCGAGCGCCACGCGCGCGAGGCCGCCGGGCTTGCCCCGGTAGAGCCGGCCGTCGGGCGAGCGGGTGCCCTCGGGATAGATGCCGAACAGCTCACCGCGCTCCAGGACGTCTATGCCGCTCTTGACGGCGGCCTCACCCGCGCCGCGCGCCCCCGAGCGGTCCACGGGCAGCTGGCCGACGCCCTTGAAGAAGGCGGCCGTCAATCTGCCCTTGACGCCGGGGGTGGTGAAGTACTCGGCCTTCGCGATGAAGGTCACCTTGCGGTCGAGGACCGCGGGCAGGAAGAACGAGTCGGAGAACGAGAGGTGGTTGCTCGCCAGAATCGCGGGGCCCTCGGCGGGGACATTCTCCAGGCCTTCCACCCAGGGCCTGAAGGCGACCTTCAGCGGTCCCCCGATGGTCACCTTCATCGCGCCGTACAACAACCGAGTGCCTCCTGTTTGTGTCGATCAGACCTTAACCCGGAGCACTGTCAATGAGCCCGACGGCCCTGGTCGGTGTCAGTGCGGTCGCGTACGGTGAAGCACACCTGGCTGTGTCGTCACTCTCAAGAACAGGAGACCGTAAGGTGCCGGTCCTTCCTGGAGCCGAGCCGTACCGCCACGAGGGCGGGGAGATCGGGGTCCTGCTCTGCCACGGCTTCACCGGTTCCCCCCAGTCGCTGCGCCCCTGGGCGGAGCACCTCGCCGAGCACGGGCACACCGTCTCGCTGCCGCTGCTCCCGGGGCACGGCACGCGCTGGGAGGACATGCGGCTCACCGGCTGGCAGGACTGGTACGCCGAGGTGGACCGCGAGCTGCGCAACCTGCGCGACCGCTGCGAGCGGGTCTTCGTGGGCGGACTGTCCATGGGCGGCGCGCTGGCGCTCAGGCTCGCCGCCAAGCACGGCGAGGGCGTGGCGGGCGTGCTGCTGGTCAACCCGGCGAACAAGGTGCACGGCCTCGCCGCGTACACCCTCCCGGTCTCCCGCCACTTCGTCCGTACGGCGCCGGGGATCGTCAGTGACATCGCGAAGGAGGGCCCGGTCGAGCTGGGCTACGCCCGGGTGCCGCTGCACTCGGCCCACTCCCTGCGGAAATTTTTCGGGCAGGTCGACCGCGAGCTGCCGCAGGTCACCCAGCCGCTGCTGCTCCTGCGCAGCCGGCAGGACCACACCGTGCCGGCGGTGGATTCGGAGCGGATCCTGAGCCGGGTGTCTTCCACGGACGTAACGGAGATCGTGCTGGAACAGAGTTATCACGTGGCGACGTTGGACCATGACGCGGACCGGATCTTCGAGGAGAGCCTCGGATTCATCGGCCGGGTCGCGACCGGCGTCGGCAGAGAAGGGACGACTGCACGTGGCTGAGCACGACTCCGACCGTGAGAGGCGCGAGGACCGCGACGATCGCGAGCCGGAAGAGCAGCACGTCCCGTTCGACGAGGACGCCGCCTGGGCGGCGATCGTCGCCGGGTACGGCGAGGAGCCGAAGGACCCTCCGGGCTCGAGGCCCTTCAAGTCGGTCGAGGACCTGGCGCTGCCGGCACCCGAGCCGAACGACGAGGCGGGCGCCCCGGCGGCCGAGAACCCGGAGGAGTCGAAGGACTCCCCCGACGACGAGGGCGCGGCGGCGCGGAAGGACGAGGAGTCCGGCGCGGACAAGCCGGCCAAGCCGCTGGGCAGCTCGGTGGCCTTCGCGCCCGGCGTCGGCCCGCGCGACTACAGCGTGCCCGAGCCGTCCGAGGACGACTTCGACAGCGACGACGAGGGGCACTTCGTCCCGCCGGAGCCGCCGCCCCTGCCGGCCGCCGACGCGACCGCGAAGTTCGCCTGGCTCGCGGTGATCGGCGGGCCGATCCTGCTGCTGCTCGCCGTGCTGCTGGGCTGGGACATGACGTGGTGGCTGGCCACGCTCGGCATCGGCGGGTTCCTGGGCGGGTTCGCCACGCTGGTGACGCGGATGCGGACGGACGACGAGGACGACGACGATCCCGGGCGCGGAGCCGTCGTCTAGGACGCGGGGATTCTGAGGGCGGCGAGGACCGGAAAGTGGTCCGTGGCCGCCCTCAGGTCTGTCTGTGTGATGCCGGGCTGGTCGACGGGGACCCCGCAGCCGAGCACCTCGATGCCCTTGGTCGCGAAGATCGCGTCGATGCGCTGGTAGGGGTCGGACGGGGTCCAGGTGTACTCGCTGCCCCAGGGGGCGGTGGCCCAGCAGTCCTGGAGGCTGTCGGCGAGGCGGCTGAAGGTGCGGCCGGTGGGGCGGTCGTTGAGGTCGCCGCCCGCGATCGCGTGTTCCACGCCCAGAGCGGCGAGGCGGTCGAGCAGCATGCCGCCCTGTTCGTAGCGTTCGTCCTGCTGCAGGGAGAGGTGGCAGCAGAGCACGCCGAGGCGGGCGCCGCCGAAGCGGACCACCGCCGTGGCGAAGCCGCGCCGGTGCAGTCCGGGGGTGAGCGGGAGGAGTACGTCCTCGCTGCGTTCCACGGTGGCCCTGAGATTGCACAGGATCGCCGGGCCCGCGGCCGTGGCGCCGCCGGTGAGGACGACGAGGTTCGCGGCGCGGGCCAGGCGGGCGAGCTTCTTGCGCCAGCGGAAGAAGCGGGGGGCTTCCTGGATGAGGACCAGGTCGGGGTCGCAGGCGGTGATGACGCGGGCGAGGGCGTCGGTGTCGTCGCGCATGGAGCGGATGTTGTAGCTGAGGACGCGGATGAGGGCTGATCCGTCGGGCTCGGTACGGGAGTCGGGCAGCAGCGCCATGCCGATCAATGTACGCCCAATGGCTCGGGGCGCGAGGCTCGTGTGCGACTGCCGGTTCGTCGTGGCTGGTCGCGCACCTCCCCGCGCCCCTGAGCAGGACCGGTCGACCACGCTTACATGATCGGGTCGGGCTCCCGGGCCAGGTCCGCCGCGCCCACCAGGCCAGCGTCGTTGCCCAGTTGGGCGGCGATGACGTCGGCGACCGGGCGCCAGTTGCCGCCGACCAGCCAGCGCTTGTAGGACTTGCGGATCGGGTCGAGGACCAGTTCGCCCTCGTCCGAGAGGCCGCCGCCGACGATGAAGGCGGACGGGTCGAACAGGGAGGCCAGGTCGGCGAGGCCGGCGCCGGCCCAGCGGGCGAGCTCGCGGTAGGAGTCGACGGCGACCGGATCGCCCTGGCGGGCGGCCATGGAGATGTGCTTGCCCTCGATGCCCTCGGGGCTGCCGTCGCCGAGGCCCAGCAGGATCTCGGCGTTCTCCGGGGTGGCGTTGGCGCGCTGCTTGGCGTAACGGACCAGGGCGCGGCCGGAGGCGTACTGCTCCCAGCAGCCCTGCGAGCCGCAGCCGCAGAGCAGGCCGTCTGGGACCATCCGGATGTGGCCGAACTCGGCGGCGACGCCGTAGTGCCCGCGGCGGAGCTTGTTGCCGATGATGATGCCGCCGCCGAGGCCGGTGCCCAGCGTGATGCAGATGACGTTGCGGTGGCCCTTGCCGGCGCCGAACTTGTACTCGCCCCACGCGGCCGCGTTGGCGTCGTTCTCCACGACGACCGGGAGGCCGACGCGGGTCTCGACCTTCTCCTTCAGCGGCTCGTTGCGCCAGTCGATGTTCGGCGCGAAGTAGACCTCGGAGCGCTGCCGGTTCACGTAACCGGCCGCACCGATGCCCACTCCCACGATCTCGTGCCCGGCCCGTGCTCCCTCGACGGCGGAGGCGATGGCGTCCACGATCCCGTCGGGCGTGCCCGGGGTCGGCACCTTGTGGGTCGAGAGGATGTTGCCTTCCTCGTCGACCACACCGGCCGCGATCTTGGTACCGCCGATGTCGACGCCGATGGTGAGTCCCATGAATCCCTCAGTTTCGGTCGAGCCCCGCTATGGGCAACCGTACCCGAGGCGCCGCCACCGACGGTGTTCAGTCCAAATCGATGCGTTGGCCGGGACCGGTGCCCTCGCCCGGGTCGCGCTTGTCGTCGTCGAGCTCGTCCAGTTCCTGGGTGCCGGCCTGGCCGGTCGTCCAGCGCCGTTCCTGGTTCTGGACCGCGGAGCGGTAGGCGGCGAGGAGTTCGTTGCCGGCCGCGGCGAGGTGGTCGAAGACGTCCGGGTTGCGGTCGATGACGGGCTCGACGGCGGCCTTGGCCTGCTGCACGACCTGCTTGACCACCTGCTGGGCGGCGGGTCCGGCGACCGCGCCGAGCAGCGGGGACTGCAGGGTCGACAGCTTGTCCGCGACGGTGTCGACGAGCTTGCGCAGTTCCTCTGCGGCCGAGCCCGGGGGCGGCCCGTACTGGGTGCGGCGGCGGGCCTTCTCCTCCGCGAGGTCCTCGGCGCACGCCGTCGCCCAGGCGTCGGCGTCGGTCGCCCGTACCTCGTCGACGGGCTCGTGCTGGGTGCCCTCGGACGGGGGGAGCTCTTCGCTCATGACGGACTCCTGACTACGGTTCGTCTCTACGACGTTACCCGAACGGGCGTAGCTGCTTCACCGGGTCCGGGGCCACAGATCCGGATCCGGCGCGAACCGGATCCGCAGCTCGCCGTCACGCAGCGCGGCCCCGTCCACGGCGCACCGGCGCAGGGCGGACGGCAGCGGCACGATGCGCCGGAACTGCCCGGCGGTGACGACGAGTTCGCCGCCGCGCCGGACGAGGTCGAGCTCGTCGCGGGCGGCGCCGGGCAGCGGCAGGTGCCAGACGAGGACGCCGTCCTCGGCGAGCCGGTCGGTGACGGGCCACTCGACGGTGGACGACGTGGCGTTGACGGCGGGGACGGCGAGCGCGGCGAGGTCGTCGGCGCCGCGCGGGTCCCGTCCGAGGTGGGCGACGCCGTGGACGTCGTAGCCCTCCGCCCGCCACTCCTCCAGGACCTTGCGCTGCTGGGCGACGGGCCCGGCGAGCCAGCTGCCGGGCGCGGCTTCCGTCTCCGGCAGGACGCGGTTGGCGATCAGCAGGTCGGGGCGCAGACCGCGCAGGGCGAGGGCGAGGCCGGCGGCGCGCACGGCGTCGGCGCCGCCCGGTCCGGGTTCGGCGACGAGCCGTACCACGGTGTGCCGGTCGGCGACCACGGCCTCCACGGCGGCCAGCTCCACGTCCCAGCGGGCGGCGGTCTCGTACAGCCACTCCGCGGGCATCGGGACGCCGGCCAGCCGCCCGAGGACGGGGCGCAGCGCGCGGGCCGCCTGCCGCTCGGGCGGGAGCAGCCGGCGCAGATAGCGGCGCAGTTCCTCGGGGAGGGAGAGCAGGGCGAGGGCGTGCGAGGTGGCGGGCAGGTCGACGACGAGGAGGTCGTGGGCCTCGGCGAGCGCCGCGTCCCGCAGGGCGCGGAGCAGCGAGAGCTCCTCGGCGCCGGGGAGCGGGGTGACCTCCTCCGGGTCGAGCCGGGAGGCTCCGAGGAGGTCGAGGGCGGCGGTGGCACGCTCCTGGAAGGCCTCGAGGTCGTCCCGGAACCCACCGGCGGCGTCGGGGCGCCAGGCGGTGAGGTTCTCGGTGACCGCGGTCGGCGCCGGTCCCGTGCTCACGCCGAGCGCCGCGCCCAGGGTGTCGGTGCGGTCGGCGCCGAGGACGAGGGTGCGGGTGCCTTCACGGGCGGCGGCGAGCGCGGTGGCGGCGGCGACGGTGGTACGGCCGCTGCCGCCGGGGCCGGTGATCAGGATGGTGCGCATGGGGGTGAACCGTAACGGACGTCGGAGTTCGGGCCGGTTTCGCGTACCCCCACGTACCGCCGCGAACCGTTACTTACCCGACTCCACCCGCTTCTTCAGCCCCGCCAGCGCCCGGTCGATGATGACCTTCTCGGCCTTGCGCTTGATCATGCCGAGCATCGGGATCTTGACGTCGACCGTGAGCTGGTAGGTGACCTCGGTCGACCCCGCGCCCGCCGGCTTCAGGAGGTACGAGCCGTCCAGGGAGCGCAGCATCTGGGACTTCACCAGGGTCCAGGAGACCTCGTTCTCACCGGTCCAGGTGTACCCCAGCACCTGGTCGTCCTTGATCGCCCCGGCGTCCATGACGAGCCGGACCTGCTCGGCGCGGCCCTGGTCGTCGGTCTTGAGGACCTCCGCCTCCTTCACCTCGCCGGTCCAGTCCGGGTAGCGGGCGAAGTCGGCGATCACCCCCATCACATCGGCCGGTGCCGCCTCGATCGTGATGCTCGAGCTGGTGTGTTCCGCCATCGCTGTGGCTCCTCCAGATGCGGGCCGGTAGGAAGTCATGGTGCGCACGCGTGCGCAGCGTGAAGGCTACCGCGCGCCCGGCCGGCCGAGTTCACCCCCACCTGCGCAGCTGTCCGGAACCCGGTGCGCCGCTCACCATTCCAGCGCCCACGGCTTGCCCGAGGCGGCGAAGTGCCCCACGTTCACGCACTCGGTCGCCCCGATCCGCATCCGCGGGGCGAGCGGCTGGTGGACATGGCCGAACAGGGAGTAACGGGGACGCGTCCGGCGAATCGCCGCCAGCAGCGCCTTGCTCCCCCGCTCGAAACGCCGCGCGACCGTGTCGTAGACCAGCTCCGGGACCTCCGGTGGGATGTGCGTGCACAGCACGTCCACCTCCCCGACGGCCTCGATCTTCGCCGCGTACTCCTCGTCGCCGATCTCGTACGGCGTGCGCATCGGGGTGCGCAGGCCGCCGCCGACGAAGCCGAAGGTCCAGCCGCCGATCTCGACCCGCTGCCCGTCCAGCACGGTGGTGCCCGGCCCGGCGTACTCCGGCCACAACGGCGGCATGTCGACATTGCCGTAGGTGGCGTACGTCGGCGTCGGGAACGCGGCGAACAACTCGGCGTACTGCTTGCGCACCGCCTTCTCGATCGCGGCCCGCCGGTCCGAGCCGATCCCGGCCCACAACCGCGCCCCGAACGCCCGCGCCTCCTCGAAGCGCCGGGCGGTGCGCAGTTCCACGATGCGGTCGGCGTTCTCCACCCCGAACAGGTCGGGGAAGATGCCGCGCGAGTGATCGGCGTAGTCCAGGAACAGCACCAGGTCGCCCAGGCAGATCAGGGCGTCCGCGCCCTCACCGGCCCTGGCCAGGTCGCGGGCGTTGCCGTGCACATCGCTGACCACATGGACGCGCGTCCTGCTGTTTCCCGTCGGTGTCGGTGCCATGACGATCAAGGGTAGGCGTGTGCGGCATACGTGAACAGTGGCGGCCGAACCGACGGTTACTGGCCAGTTGTCAGACCGCTCGACTACTGTGCGCGCAGAAGCACCAATTCGTGAAGCACCAGCCGTGTGACGCAGCGAACATCTCGCCGGGACCCCCTGTCGAAGAAGCCATACCGGCGGGTAACGTCCGGTCGGTCCAGTCGTGCTCTGGATTTCAACATGTGAATCCGCGAGCACTTGCCCGAGCCTTGGACCGCACCGTCGCATCACACAACGTCGTGGCGCCGGCGCCCTATGAGGAGCAGCAGTCTTGCGCGAGTTCAGCCTTCCGGCTTTGTACGAGGTCCCTGCGGACGGGAATCTGACCGACATCGTCCGCAGAAACGCCGCGCAGCACCCGGACGTGGCCGTCATCGCCCGCAAGGTCGGCGGTGCCTGGCAGGACGTCTCTGCCACCACCTTCCTCGCCGAGGTGCGCGCGGCCGCGAAGGGGCTCATCGCCGCCGGGGTCCAGCCGGGCGACCGGGTGGGCCTGATGTCCCGCACCCGCTACGAGTGGACCCTGCTGGACTTCGCGATCTGGTCCGCGGGCGCGGTCACCGTCCCGGTGTACGAGACCAGCTCGCCGGAGCAGGTGCAGTGGATCCTCGGCGACTCGGGCGCGACCGCCATGATCACGGAGCTGGACGGGCACACCGCCGCCGTCGAGTCGGTGCGCGACCGGCTGCCCGCGCTCAAGCACGTGTGGCAGATCGACGGCGGCGGCGTCGAGGAGCTGGGCCGGCTCGGCCAGGACATCAGCGACGCGGCCGTCGAGGAGCGCAGCTCGCGGGCGAAGGCCGACGACCCGGCGACCATCGTCTACACCTCGGGCACCACCGGCCGCCCGAAGGGCTGTGTGCTGACCCACCGCAGCTTCTTCGCGGAGTGCGGCAACATCGTCGAGCGGCTGCGGCCCCTGTTCCGCACCGGCGAGTGCTCGGTCCTGCTCTTCCTGCCGCTCGCGCACGTCTTCGGCCGCCTCGTGCAGGTCGCGCCGATGATGGCGCCGATCAAGCTGGGCACCGTCCCGGACATCAAGAACCTCACCGACGAGCTGGCCTCGTTCCGCCCGACGCTGATCCTGGGCGTCCCGCGGGTCTTCGAGAAGGTCTACAACTCGGCGCGCGCCAAGGCGCAGGCCGACGGCAAGGGCAAGATCTTCGACAAGGCCGCGGACACGGCGATCGCCTACAGCAAGGCGCTGGACACCCCGTCCGGCCCGGCCGTCGGTCTGAAGATCAAGCACAAGGTCTTCGACAAGCTGGTCTACAGCAAGCTGCGCGCGGTGCTCGGCGGCAAGGGCGAGTACGCCATCTCCGGCGGCGCCCCGCTGGGCGAGCGGCTCGGGCACTTCTTCCGCGGCATCGGCTTCACGGTCCTGGAGGGCTACGGCCTGACCGAGTCGTGCGCCGCGACCGCCTTCAACCCCTGGGACCGCCAGAAGATCGGCACGGTCGGCCAGCCGCTGCCGGGCTCGGTCGTGCGGATCGCGGACGACGGGGAGGTGCTGCTGCACGGCGAGCACCTGTTCAAGGAGTACTGGAACAACCCGGGCGCGACCGAGGAGGCGCTGGCCGACGGCTGGTTCCACACCGGTGACATCGGCACCCTCGACGAGGACGGCTACCTCCGGATTACCGGCCGCAAGAAGGAGATCATCGTCACCGCGGGCGGCAAGAACGTCGCCCCGGCCGTGATCGAGGACCGCATCCGGGCGCACGCGCTGGTCGCGGAGTGCATGGTGGTCGGCGACGGGCGGCCGTTCGTCGGCGCGCTGGTCACCATCGACGAGGAGTTCCTGGAGCGCTGGTGCGCCGACCACGGCAAGCCGGCCGGTTCCACCGCGGTCTCGCTGCGCGAGGACGCGGACCTGCTCGCCGCGATCCAGTCGGCGGTCGACGACGGCAACGCCGCGGTGTCGAAGGCGGAGTCGGTGCGCAAGTTCCGCATTCTGCCCGCCCAGTTCACCGAGGACTCGGGTCACCTGACGCCGTCGCTGAAGCTCAAGCGCAACGTCGTGGCGAAGGACTACGCGGACGAGATCGAGGCGATCTACCAGAAGTAGCCCCGCTGGCACACGAGTTCACGGCGCGGGTCCTCGACGAGGGCCCGCGCCTTCGTGTGACGTCCGGTCAGCTGCCGGGAACCTGCGTCACAGCAGAGCTTTGAGCTTCTCCGCCAGCAGGTCCCAGCGCCACTTCTCCTCGACCCACTCCCGGCCCCGCTCCCCCATCCTGCGGCGCAGCTCGGCGTCGCCGAGCAGGGCGACGACCCGCTCGGCGGTGTCCTCCACGGAGCCGCCCCGCACCACCCAGCCGGTCTCCCCGTCCAGCACCGCGTCCGGCGCCCCGCCCGAGTCGCCCGCGACGACCGGCAGCCCTGTCGCCGAGGCCTCCAGGTAGACGATGCCGAGACCCTCGACGTCGAGGCCGCCCCGGCGGGTACGGCACGGCATCGCGAAGACGTCGCCGGCGCCGAAATGGGCGGGCAGTTCGGACCACGGCACGGCGCCGGTGAAGCGCACGGAGCCGGCCACCCGGGTCTCGGCCGCCAGCTTGCGCAGCTCGCTCTCGTAGGGCCCGCCCCCGACGATCAGCAGCACGGCCTCCGGCTCGGCGGCCAGGATGCGGGGCATGGCCAGGATCAGCGTGTCCTGCCCCTTGCGCGGCACCAGCCGGGACACGCACACGATCACCGGCCGGTCGGTCAGCCCGAGCCGCGCCCTCACCTCGTCGCCGCCCGATCCCGGATGGAACGTCTTCTCGTCGACCCCCGGCGGCAACTGCACCATCCGCGAGGCGGCGTCCGGCGTCAGCGCGGTCGCGATCCGCGAGCGCGTGTACTCGCCGAGGTAGGTGATGGTGTCCGTCGACTCCCCGATCCGCCTCAGCAGCTGCCGGGCCGCGGGCAGCTGGGCCCACCCCGCCTCGTGACCGTGGGTCGTGGCCACCAGCCGCTCGGCGCCCGCCTTGCGCAGCGCCGGGGCCATCAGGCCGAGCGGTGCGGCGGCCCCGAACCACACCGACGTACAGCCGTGCTCGCGCAGCAGCCCGACCGCGCGCCGGGTCGCCCCGGGCGTCGGCAGCAGCATCGTCGTACGGTCCCGTACGACCGTGGAGGGCTGCTCGGCGTCGAAGGCGGCCGTGGCCTCGGCGCCCTCGCGGCCGCGCTTCCAGGTGGAGGCGTAGACGACCAGCCGCTCGGGGTCGAGCCGCAGCGCCATGTTGTGCAGGAACGCCTGGATGCCGCCGGGGCGGGGCGGGAAGTCGTTGGTGACGATCAGGGTCTTGTGCATCGCCGCGAACCTTACCGAAGCCGCTGTTCACAGCCCGGGCCCGGCCACGTCTGTGGCCCGCACACAGCTGGACACGACATCATGTTCCTTTCAAGGCGGGAAGCGAACGGCAGGGGATCCGGTGGAGACGACGGGCACGCGGCTGTCCCTGGCGTGGCTTCTGGGCGTCTGGGCGCTGACCAGGGTGGCCCTGCTGCTGTTCGTGTTCAAGGTGTACGTCTTCCCCGGCCCGGACGTCACCAGTGACGTGTCGGTGATCTACCAGGGCTGGTACGAGGTGCTGCGCACCGGAACGTTCCCGCTGCACGACGTCACCTGGCAGTACCCGCCCGCCGCGGCCCTGCCGGTGCTCTCCCCCGCGCTGGTGTTCTGGCTGGACTACCCGTCCGCCTTCTTCGTCCTGGCCTTCACCGCCGACCTGGCGGTCCTGCTGCTCCTGCTGTACGCGGGCCTGCGCCCCGGCCTCACCCCGCGCGGGGCCTGGGTGTGGGTGGCGGGCGTACCGCTGCTCGGACCGACCGTGTACGCGCGCTACGACGTGATGGTCACCGCGGTCGCCGTGGCCGCGCTGCTCGCGGGTGCCCGCCATCCCCGGCTGTTGGGGGCGCTGGCGGCGTTCGGGGCGATGCTGAAGGTGTGGCCGGTGCTGCTGCTGGTGGCGGCCCGTGGGCGCCGCGCCTGGGTGTCCGCCGTACTGACCGCCGGCGCGGTGTCGGCCGGCTTCGCCCTCGCCATGCCCGGCGCCTTCACCTTCCTGACCTTTCAGCGCGACCGGGGCACCGAGGTGGAGTCCCTGGGCGCGCTGGTCTTCCATGTGGCCCGGCAGTACGGCTGGGAGGGCCAGGTGCTGCTGAACTACGGCTCGGTGGAGTTCCTCGGCCCGTACGTCGACGTCGTCAGCACCGCCGCCCTCGCCCTGAGCGGGCTCGCCTTCGGGTGGCTGGTGCTGTGGCGGCTGCGGGCCCGCCGCTTCCAGCCGCACACGCTCGCGGACGCGGCGTTCGTGGCCGTGCTGATGTTCGTGACCACCAGCCGGGTGATCAGCCCGCAGTACCTGGTGTGGCTGGTCGGTCTCGCGGCGGTGTGCCTGTGCTTCCGCGAGAGCCGGATGAGAATCCCGGTCGCCCTCGTCCTCGCGGCGTGCCTCGTCACGGTCCTGGAGTTCCCGGTCTGGTTCGCGCACGTCGTCGCGAGCGACGCCCTCGGGGTGAGCCTCCTGTTCGCGCGCAACGGCCTGCTGGTCCTCGCGACCGTCCTCGCGGCCCGCGTGCTCTGGCGCGCGACGGCGGTCCGAGCGGCCCCGGTCCTCGTGCCGGCCCAGCCCACCCGCGCCAGGGAAACGTCCCTGCCCTCCTGAGAGCGCACGGTCCCGGTTCAGCCGAGCTGCGCGAGCAGGTACTGCCGCCACTGCCCGGTGAACTCCTCCAGCGATGTCCCGAGCACGTCCTTCAGCGCCCCCTCGACCGCCCCGGCCCGCCGCTCGTGGGCGCCCACCGCGCGGTAGAACTCGGCGAGCCTGACCTCGCCCCAGTGGTCGGCGATCATGCGGCAGGCCATCCAGCCGCCCTCGTAGGCCCGCGCCAGCCTGGTCGCGTCGCCCGCGAAGCCGAAGTCCGCGTCGGACGGGAGGCCCAGCGGTGTCTCGCCGTCGGACACCGCGCGGTGCAGTTCGGGGGCCGCCTCGGACGCGGAGCGGCCGCTGCCGAGGTAGCCGATCCAGTCGGCGTAGCCCTCCGAGAGCCACAGCGGGGTGGCGGCGGTGGTGTGGGCGCGGGTGGCGACATGGGTGGTCTCGTGGGTGAGGACGACCTGCTTGCCGGTCTCGCCGAGGACGCCGTACGCGTCGGGGTTGAGGATGATCCGGTCCGCGGGGGCCGTCGCGGGGGCGCCGGTCTCGCCGGTGGTGACCGCGGCGATCCCGCGGTAGGAGGAGGCGGGCGCGCCGAGCAGCCCCGCCATGCCGGTCAGCGAATCCGGTACGAGGACGACGACGTGCCGGGCCCAGTCCGGGCCCCACGCCTGGGACACGGCCGGCACCGCGTGATCGGCCAGCCGCGCGTAGCGGCGCAGCCGGTCGGCGGGCTGTCCGACGCCCAGGACGAGGCTGTCCGCGCCGCGTACGACGCTCACCTCGCCCTGGTCCCACAGCTGCTGCGCGGAGCCCTTCGCGGGCCGCTCGGACTCGACGTACCAGTGGCCCTGCGCGTCCAGCGCCAGGCTCAGCGTGCGGCCGACCCGGACCGGGGAGCGGTCGTAGCCCTCGACCCGATAGCGCAGCTCGACGTCGGCGAGGGCGGTGTCGCCGGTGCGGCGCAGGCCGGTCAGGTGGTACGACCAGGCGGCGAGGGGCACCGCCCGCAGGTTGTCGAACCGGTCCCGTGCGCCCGTGCGCAGATACGCCGCCTCGTCACGGCCGACCGTCGCGGCGGCCCGCCGGTCGAGCAGGCTCTGGACGTCGGCCTTGGCGCTGTCGGTCGCGGGCCGCCCGCCGCAGCCCACCAGGCCGACGAGCAGCAGGCACAGCGCCACGACGACCCGCGTTCCCGACGCCCATCGACCAGCCACTTCCCGATCGTACGGCGGCAGCGGCTTTCGGGTCAGACCCTGGTGACCGTCGCTCCGGGGATCATGCCCACCGGGTCGTAGCGCACGGGCGCTCCCGGGTAGGGCGCGTGGATGACCTGGCCGTTGCCCATGTACATCCCGACATGGCTGGCGTCGGAGCGGTAGGTGACGATGTCGCCGGGCTGGGCCTCGGAGATCGGGACCTGCCGCCCGGCGTACCGCTGCCCCTGCGAGGTGCGGGGCAGGGAGACGCCGGCCTGGGCGTACGACCACTGGACCAGGCCCGAACAGTCGAAGCCGGAGGGCCCGTTGGCGCCCCAGATGTACGGTCTGCCCAGCGCCGACTGGGCGGCGGCGACGGCGGCCGCCGCGCGGCCCGAGGCGGGGACGGCGCCGCCGAAGCCCTCGAAGCCCGGCATGCCGGAGCGGCCGGAGCGGGAGGCGCGGTCGTAGGCGGCGCGGTCGCTCGCGGTGAGGGAGTTCAGCAGCCGGCGCGCCTCGGCGAGCTTGCGCTCCACGGTCCGCTTGTGACCGGCGACGGCCTTGCGGCTCTTCTCCAGCTCGACGAGCTTGCCGGCCGCCTCGCCGCGCTCCTGGGCGAGTTGGCGCATGGCGTGCTGGAGCTTCTTCAGCTCGCCGGCCTGGTGGGCGCTGATCCGGGCGAGCGCGGCGGCCTTGTCGAGGTAGTCCTCGGGGTTGTCGGAGAGCAGCAGCGCTAGGGAGGGGTCGAGGCCGCCGGAGCGGTACTGCGCGCCGGCCAGCGAACCGAGCACCTCCCGCATGGAGTTGATGTCCTCCTGCTTGCGCGCGATCCGGTCCTGCGCCCGGCTCACCTGCTCACGGAGCTGGTCGGCGCGCTCGTCGGCCCTGTTGTAGGCCTCGGTGGCTTTCTCGGCGTCCTCGTAGAGACGGTCCACCTTGGCCCGGGTGTCGTCCTGTGGCGCGGCCGTGGCCGACGTGACCCCGAGGGCCGCGGCGGCGGCCGACATGACGCAGAGCGCTGCGCCCGCGCCCCGGTCGAACCCGGGCGATGCAAGACGACGATGGGACACCACGGGAAGCCGCTCTCCTTCCGCTGGCGGACAGGGACCTTCCCCGGTGGCCGGAACACCGGCGACGGGGAAACGCGGCAGACAGTAGCTCCGTGCGGGGGCCGCGACCAACGACCGCCGTGAGCACACAAAGTGACGCCCCGCCTCTGACGCAGGTCATGGGCGGGGCGTGGGGTCAGTCGGCGGTGCCGTAATTCCCTCGTTCGGGCGGCACGCTGTGTTGATCTTGCGGGCGCTCGGCCGGGATCAGATGCGGACGCCGAACTGGAACGGCATGTTGTTGATCGACTCGTAGCGGACGACCGTGCCGCTGCGCGGGGCGTGGATGATCTGGCCGTTGCCGGCGTAGAGGCCGACGTGGTGCAGGTCGCCGTAGAAGATGACCAGGTCACCGACCTTGAGCTCGCTCATCGACAGGTGCGTGCCGGCGCTTGCCTGGGCCTGCGAGGTGCGGGGGATGGAGACACCGGCCTGGGCGTAGGCCCAGGAGGTCAGGCCCGAGCAGTCGTAGGAGGCGGTGCCGGTGGCGCCGTAGACGTACGGCTTGCCGAGCTGGCTCTGGGCGGCCTGGAAGGCGGCCATGGCGCGGCCGGAGGCGGAGCCGGTGTTGCCGAGGTCGACGCGGTCGGCGGAGGAGCGGCTGGCGCGCTCCTCCTGCGCGGCGAGGGCGGCCTTCTCGGCGGCCGTGAGGCTGTTGAGCAGCTTCTGGGCCTCGGCGAGCTTGGCCTGGACTTCCTTCTTCTTCTTGCCCAGTTCGGTCCGGGTAGAGGAGAGGTCCTTGAGCTTGTCGGCGGCCTCGGCGCGCTGCTGGGCGAGTTCGCGCTGCTTGTCCTGGACCTTCTTCAGCTGGTCGACCTGCTGGGCGCTCAGCTGGTCCATCGTGGAGGCCTTGTCCAGGTAGTCGTCCGGGTCGGACGACAGGAACAGCTGGACGGAGGAGTCGATGCTGCCCGTGCGGTACTGGGCGGCGGCCGCCAGGCCCATCGAGTCGCGCAGCTCGTTCAGGTCTTCCTGACCGCGCGCGACGTTGTCCTGGATGGTGGAGATCTCCTTCTGGAGCTTCTCCTGCTTCTCCTTGGCCCCGTTGTACTTCTCGGTGGCCTGCTCGGCCTGCTCGTAGAGCTTGTCGACCTTGGCCTTGACCTCGTCCTTGCTCGGCTTCTCGCTGGGGGCCGCGTTGGCCGCCTGCGAACTGATGGCCACGGCTGCAGCCGCCGCGGTGGTGAGCACGGTCACGCGCGCTCGGCTCGGCTGCTTCGGTCGACGGTGGGACGCCACTGAGGTGAAACCCTTCTTGTGAGTGATCACCCGCTCGGAGGTTCGACGCCAGACCCTAGTGACCCTCTTGTGATCAGATCAAATCCTCACAGGAAAAATCTCGTCACACACATCATTCTTTACACACAACTCACATGGCGTGATGCGCGGTTGACGCTACGTTGCGTGACGGACCTGCCAATTCGGGCATTGGGTCCGTACGTTGGCCTATCTAGGACAGGCGCTTCAGAAGCACCGCAGAAGCCACCGGTCGGGCGCCGGCCTTGGCCACCCCGTCGGCGACCTCGCGGTCGGTCGAGGCGACGATGACCGGCCGGCCCGGCGGCTCGGCGCGCACCAGCTGGCGGATCAGCTCGTCGGCGGTCACACCGGGCTTGGAGAACAGCACCCGCACCCCGCGCGGCGGCGCGAGCAGGACCGGCGCGGCGAGTTCGGCCCCGTCGAAGACACAGGTGACCTCGGCGCCGGTCTGCGCGGCGAGCTGCGAGAGCTGGCCGAGGAGCCGCAGGCGCTGCTTCTCCAGCGGCATCTGGGGATAGCCGGTCTTGGTGACGTTGTAGCCGTCGACCACCAAGTGCGCCTGGGGCAGGGCGAGGAGCTGGTCGAGGATCGCGGGGTCGTCCTCGGACAGCGCCCGCGCGGCGATGTCCTTCGGGGTCATTCGTCCCGGTTCGACCGCGTCCACCGTCTCGGCGGGTCGTACGGACACCGGCGGCAACGCCAGTTCCCGGCGCAGCCCTTGAGTGGCGTCCAGAAGGGTGTCCAGAAGCAGCCGGACGCGCATGTCCTCGACACTGCGCCCCTCGCGTGCCGCTCTGCGCGTGGCCTCCAGGGCGGCCTCGGCCTCCCCGAGCCGCGCCTTGAGCCGCCGGGTCTCGCTCTCGGCCGCGGAGACCTGCGCGTGGCCCTCGGCGCGCACGCCCTCGATCTCGCCCTGGACCTTGCGCAGGGCGGCCTCGCCGCGCTTGACGTCGCTGAGGGCGGAGCGCAGCTTCCGGTGAAGCGATTCGGCTTCCTTCTTCGCCGCGTCCAGCTCGGTGCGCAGCCGCTCGGTCTCGTCCCGGGTGTGCTCCCGGGCGTGCGCCAGCTCCTCGCGCAGCCGCTCCAGCTCGGCCCGGGTCTCCTCGTCGGCGCGCTCGGCGTCGGCGCGCTGGGCCTCCTCGCCGGCCGCCGTGACCAGCTTGACCCAGCCGGTGGGCCGCAGAACATAGGCCGCGGCCGCCACGTCGAGCGGGTCCGCGGCCGCAGGCGCCGAGCCGGAGTCGAGGGCGCCGGTCAGCTCCGGCTGGGCCTCTCTGAGCTTCTCCCCGATGCGCTGGCGGAACAGCGGATCCGTCTCCATCGCGGCGGCCATCGCGTTGCCGGCGAACTTGGCCCGCCGGTTCGGCGCGAATCTGGCGTACTGCCGAAGCTGCGCGGGCAGTTCGCCGACGGTCAGCCCGCCGAAGCCGTCGGACACGATCTGGACGACCCTGCGCCGCACGCCGTCGGGCAGCGGACGGTCGAGCACCTCAGCGGCGCCGTCGCCCGGCCCCCCGCCTTGTGTCTCCACCATCCGTCACACCCCACTATCCGTGCGGGGGCCGTCCCCCCTCGTCAGGAGCCGGCGCCCGGCCTGTCCACGAGTTCCACCTTGTCCACCGCGTTGCACCAGCGGCAGCGCACCGACTCGATCGTCTCACTGAGCACCTCGCGCTCCTCGACCTTCGGCTCGCCGGCCAGATCGAGGTGGACGTACTCCACGACCTTGGACGAACGCGTCACGTCGAACCGCGTGAGATTGCCACAGAGGGTGCAGCGCCACCGCGTCGTGGCGGTCGGCAGGGGAACCGTCATCGTGACCGTCCACTTCCTTCCAGTGTCCGTGACCGGAGTCCCCGGTGCGTGTGGCTCGTAACCCTACGGCCTGGCGGGTACTCGCCGCCCGTCCGTCCCCGGCGGCGAGGCGCTCTGCGCGGCTGCGTCCCGTTACGTCATGCTCTGTGTTCATGATCGGCAACTGGAGCGTGGCGTGTTTCGGAGCCCGGTGCGGCAGAGCGGGCCGATCGGTCCGAGCCGTCCTGCGCTCGTCGACGCCGGTGACGTACGGGCTGATCGTCCTGTGCTGCCTGCTGTTCCTGGTGGGCCCGGCGGCGGGGCTCAATCCGGTGTACGGCTCCGGCGAGGGGCTGGCGGCCGCACAGCGGGCCTACTTCCACCGCTGGGGCGTCGTGCCCGAGGAGCTCTTCGAGGGCTCGGCGCGGGCCGCCCTCACCCCCGCGACGGCCCTCTTCGTGCACGGCAGCTGGGTGCACCTGCTCGGCAACATGCTCTTCCTCTACGTCTTCGGCGTGATGACCGAGGAACGGATGGGCCGCGTCCAGTTCACGCTCTTCTACCTCGGGTGCGGCTATCTGGCCCTGCTGGGCTACGCCGCAGCCAACGACGACTCCACCCAGTCCCTGGTCGGCGCGTCCGGGGCGATCTCGGCGGTCCTCGGCGCCCTGCTGTTCCTCTTCCCCGCGGCGCGGGTGACAAGCCTGCTGCCGTTCCTGTTCTTCCTGCCGCTGCGCTTCCCGGCCTGGGTCGTGCTGCCCTTCTGGGTGGCGCTGCAGTGGGTGGCCGCGGGGCGTGCGGGCCAGGGGCCGGGGGTGGCGTATCTGGCGCACCTGGTGGGCTTCGGACTGGGCTTCGGCTACGCGTGGGCCCGCTTCGGGCGGCCGACTAGAGTGAAAGCCGCCCCAGCTCCGGCCCCCGAGGGAGAGAACCAGCCGTGATCACCGCGATCGTCCTGATCAAGACCAGCGTGGACCGGATCCCCGAGATCGCGGAGCGGATCGCTTCGCTGGAGAGCGTGACCGAGGTCTTCTCCGTCACCGGCACCTACGACCTGATCGCGATGGTGCGCGTGAAGGAGCACGAGGACCTGGCCGAGGTCATCCCCGGGCGGATCAGCAAGATCCCCGGCGTCGAGGGGACGGACACGCACGTGGCGTTCCGTACGTACTCGCAGCACGACATCGAGGCGGCCTTCGCCATCGGCCTGGACAGCTGAGACCCGGTGCACGGCTCAGGATGAGGAGTTCCTCGTCCTGAGCTCGTCGTCGCCGCCGGGCGACCCGGGCAGGATCGTCGGAGGCGGTGCGGCACGGCATGGCGCAGCGCTGGCGGGCCTCCCGTACGGCCTTCTCGCACCGGATCGCGGCACTGGCCGCCGTAGTGGCGATCCCCCTGGACATCGCCGCGACCAGCTTCGCCCTCACCGACCAGCCGAAGTCGCCCGGGGGCCCGCCCAGGGTGGAGCTGGACAGCGGCTCCCCCACACCGACGCCCGCCCGGCCCGCACCCGCGCCGAACGACGAGGTCGTCTCCCGCCCGCCGGTGACCGACAGCCCCGCGACTGGCTGTGCGGCGCATGCGGCGTGGCGCGCGTCTTCGGCCCGCAGAAGGGGGCGACGCCCGCGCAGGTCGAGCAACTATCGGCCGGGCTGGTGAACTGGGCGGACGCCCTCACCCGCGACCTGGGGCCGTGGGCACCGACCTGCACCACGGCCCCGGCACCGGAGCGTCCGGCGGCCTGGGCGCGGGCCTCGCCGCGCTCGGCGCCCGGCTCTTCCCCCGCTTCGACGTCCTGCTCGACCACCTCGGCCTCGAGGCCCGCCTCGCCCGTGCCGACCTCATCGTCACCGCCGAGGGCGCCCTGGACCACCACACGCCCAAGGGCAAGGTCCCGGCCGAGGTGGCCCGCCGGGCCAAGCTCCGCGGCCGCCCGGTGCTCGTGCCGGCGGGCACGCTGGGCGAGGGCGCGCAGGGCGTTCCCGGCGTCGACGCGTTCAGCGGCATCCTGCCGGCGCCGATGGCCCTGGCGGAGGCCCTGGTGCGGGCCTCCGAACTCCTCACGGACGGGACCGAACGCGCCCTGCGGATGAATCTGCTGGGCGCCCGGCTACCGGCTCACGCGGAGGTGTCCGGCACGCAACGGCCGTCCTCGGTGCGGTAGTTCCAGCGGGCGCCGTCCGTGACGAGCTCCTGCACGGCGTTCACGAACCGCTCGACGTGCTCGTCGGGCGTACCGGCGCCGAAGCTCACCCGGATCGCGTTGAGGGACTTCTCGCCCGGCGCCGCCTCCGGGGCCCCGCACTCGCCCTGGGCCTGCGGGTCGCTGCCCAGCAGGGTCCGCACCAGCGGGTGGGCGCAGAACAGCCCGTCCCGCACTCCGATGCCGTACTCGGCGGAGAGGGCGGCGGCGAAGTGGGAGCTGTTCCAGCCGTCGACGACGAAGGAGATCACGCCGACGCGCGGGGCGTCGTCGCCGAAGAGGGAGAGGACGCGGACGTCCGGCACCTCGGCGAGACCGGCCCGCACCTTCTCGATCAGGTACTGCTCGCGGGCGACGAGGTCGTCGAACCCGGCCTCGGTGAGGGCCTTGCAGGCGGAGGCGATGGAGTAGGCGCCGATGACGTTCGGGGAGCCGGCCTCGTGGCGGGCGGCGCTGTCGTGCCAGTCGACGTCCACTCCCCCGTCCTCACGCCGGGTGACCTTGCGGCTGGCACCGCCGCCCGCGAGGTACGGCTCCGCCTCGCGCAGCCAGTCGGCACGGCCGGCCAGGACGCCCGAGCCGAACGGGGCGTACAGCTTGTGGCCGGAGAAGGCGATCCAGTCGACGTCGAGGTCGCGGACGGAGACCGGGTGGTGGGGGGCCAGCTGGGCGGCGTCCAGGACGATCCGGGCGCCGTGTGCGTGCGCGGCCGCCGCCAGTTCCCGTACCGGCCACAGCTCGCCGGTGACGTTCGAGGCGCCGGTGACGCAGACCAGGGCCGGGCCGTAGGGGTCGCGGTCGGCGAGGGCGCGCTCCAGGGTCTCGACGGCCTGGCGGGGGGTGCGGGGCGCGTTGAGGTAGGTGACGCGGGCGTCGCGCCAGGGCAGCAGGGAGGCGTGGTGCTCGGTCTCGAAGACGAAGACCTGGCAGTCGGCCGGGAGGGCGGCGGCGAGGAGGTTGAGCGAGTCGGTGGTGGACCGGGTGAAGACCAGCTGGTCGTCGTCGCGGCAGTCCAGGAACTCGGCGACCGTCCGGCGGGCGTTCTCGAACAGGTCGGTGGAGAGCTGCGAGAGGTACCCGGCGCCGCGGTGAACGCTGCCGTAGTACGGCGCGTAGGCGGCGACGTCGTCCCAGACACGCTGGAGGGCGGGGGCGCTGGCGGCGTAGTCGAGCGCGGCGTAGGTGACCTCGCCGCCGGTGACGAGCGGGACGGTGACATCCCGGCCCAGAACGGGCAGGGGGGCGCAAATGGTCTGGGCGGCGGCAGCGGTGGAGACAGACATGGGGGAACTCCCGTGAAGGGCATGCCGGTTGAAGACATGCGGGAAAGAGAAAAGGGTGCGCGGAGGCGGGGCTCAGCAGCCCTATCGCATTCGCTTGCTCACGGAAGACTCCCTCGAACGACCAGGACCCCTGGTTTCGAGAGGGGCCCGCGCTTGCCGCAGACTTCGCTGCCTACGGCCTGGTCTTCACCCGGGGCACCCCGCCACGGACGGAGGGTTGCCGGACAGTCGGCCGGGGCCTCATGACTGTCACTCATGACCTGGTACAGGAACGTACGTGAAATGATCGTCGTCCCGCAACCCGTGTCCGGATCGCGGGACGATCTCGCGCGCTAGCGGTTGCTCGCAGCGACCCAACGCTCCAGCGTCCGCTTCGCGGACCCCGAGTCGATCGACTCCGCCGCCTTCGCCATGCCGGCGCGGATCTGCTCCGTCAGCGGCGCGTCGCCGGGCTCCAGCGCCACCAGCGCCGCCGCCGAGTTCAGCAGGACGGCGTCCCGCACCGGGCCCGTCTCGCCGTCCAGCAGACGGCGGGCGACCTCCGCGTTGTAGGACGCGTCGGCGCCGCGCAGCGCCTCCACCGGCACCAACTCGATGCCGACGTCGCGCGGGTCGAAGGCCTCCTCGGTCACCTTGCCGTCGCGCACGACCCATACCCGGGACGTGGCGGTGGTGGTGAGCTCGTCGAGCCCGTCGTCGCCGCGGAACACCAGCGAGGAGTTGCCGCGCTCGGCGAAGACACCCGCGACGATCGGCGCCATGCGCGGGTCGGCCACGCCGACCGCCTGGGCCTTCACCTTCGCCGGGTTGGTCAGCGGACCGAGCACGTTGAAGGTGGTCCGGATGCCCAACTGGCCGCGGGCCGCCGCCACATGCCGCAGCGCGGGGTGGAACTTCACCGCGAAGCAGAAGGTGATCCCGGCCTCCTCGGCGACCTCGGCCACCCGCCCGACCGGCAGTTCCAGATTGACGCCGAGCTTCTCCAGCACGTCCGAGGCACCCGACGCCGAGGACGCCGCCCGGTTGCCGTGCTTGACGACCTTCGCGCCCGTGCCGGCGATGACGATCGCCGACATCGTGGAGATGTTGACGGTCTTCGCGCCGTCGCCGCCGGTGCCGACGATGTCGACGGTCTCCCCCGGCACCTCGATCACGTTCGCGTGCGCGTACATCGTCCGGACCAGCCCGGTGATCTCCTCCACCGTCTCGCCCTTGGCACGCAGCGCCACGACGAAGCCGGCGATCTGCGCGTCCGTCGCCTCGCCGCGCATGATCAGGTCCATCGCCCAGGCGGTGTCGTCGGCGGACAGGTCGGAGCCGTTCAGCAGGCCGTTCAGCAGCAGGGGCCAGGAGCGGGCCGCCGCGGTGTCGCCTCCGGCGGGGGTCACAGCGCTCATAAGCCGCTCCAGGGTCAGGTGTCCCGCACTGCGGGACATGAGTCTCAACGAGGTCCACCCTATCCAGCCCCGGGCACGGCGAAGGGCCCCGTCCGTACAACGGACGGGGCCCTCAACCGTGGCGTGGCAGGCGATCAGTGGTGGCCGTGGCCGCTCGTGATCTCCTTGTACTCCTCGACGGTCGGCTTGGGGATCTGGCCGTCCTCGCCGAAGTACGACTTGCTGAGCTTGGCGCGCAGCTTCTCGGAGCCCTTCACCTTGCGCTCGACGCCGTTCTCGTCGACCGTCGGGCCGATCTCGGCCGGCTGGTACTGCTCGTGCGCGGTGAGCGTGTACAGCGCGTCCTGGCTGAGCGGCTCGTGGACCTCGATGAACTCACCGTGCGGCAGGCGCTTGATGATGCCCGACTCGCGGCCGTGCAGCACCTTGTCCTTGTCCCGGCGCTGCAGGCCGAGGCAGATCCGCTTGGTGATGATGAACGCGAGGACCGGTCCGGCGAAGAACCCGATCCGGACGAACCAGGTGACCGCGTTGATCGACAGGTGGAAGTGGGTGGCCCACAGGTCGTTGCCACCGCCGACCAGGCCGATCATGTACACCGTGACCCAGGCGACGCCGAACGCGGTACGCGTCGGGGCGTTGCGCGGGCGGTCCAGGATGTGGTGCTCGCGCTTGTCGCCGGTGACCCAGGACTCGATGAACGGGTAGACCGCGATCGCCATCAGGACCAGGCCGAAGAGCACCAGCGGGATGAACACGCCCAGGACGAGCGTGTGACCCCAGAAGTTGACCTCCCAGCCCGGCATGTACCGGACCAGACCCTCGGCGAAGCCCATGTACCAGTCGGGCTGGGCGCCCGTGGACACCTGGTCCGGCCGGTAGGGGCCCATGGCCCAGATCGGGTTGATCTGCGCGATCGCCGCGATCACCGCGATGACACCGAAGACCAGGAAGAAGAAGCCTCCGGCCTTGGCCATGTAGACCGGCAGCAGCGGCATGCCGACGACGTTCTTGTTGGTCTTTCCGGGACCCGCGAACTGCGTGTGCTTGTGGTAGAAGACCAGGATCAGGTGGCCGACCACCAGGCCGAGCATGATGCCCGGCAGCAGCAGGATGTGGATCGAGTAGAAGCGGGCCACGAAGTCGGTGCCCGGGAACTCGCCGCCGAAGAGGAAGAACGAGATGTACGTGCCGACGATCGGCATGGACAGGATCGCGCCCTCGGTGAAGCGGACACCGGTGCCGGAGAGCAGGTCGTCCGGGAGCGAGTAGCCGGTGAAACCGGTGAACATGCCCAGGACGAACAGCAGGAAGCCGAACAGCCAGTTGATCTCACGCGGCTTGCGGAACGCGCCCGTGAAGAACACGCGCATCATGTGCACGAACATGCCCGCGAGGAAGATCAGCGCGGCCCAGTGGTGGATCTGCCGGATGAGCAGACCACCGCGCACGTCGAAGGAGATGTGCAGCGTGGAGCTGAACGCCTCCGACATGAGCTGTCCCTGGAGCGGGACGTAGGAGCCGTGGTACTCCACCTCGTTCATCGACGGGTGGAAGAACAGCGTCAGGTACACACCCGTGAGGATGATGATGATGAAGCTGTAGAGGCAGACCTCACCCAACATGAACGACCAGTGGTCGGGGAAGATCTTGCGCATGTTGGCCTTGGCCAGGGAGTAGATCCCGAGCCGGCCGTCCGCCCAGTCGGCGACGCGCTCGCCGGCCGGTGCCTTCCCGCGCGAGCGGGACTCTGTGGTCTCTGTGGTGCTCATCCGCGCTCCCAGAATGCAGGACCGACGGGCTCTTCGAAGTCGCCGAGCGCCTCGAGGTAGCCCTCGTCGTTCACACCGATGCGCAGCTGCGGCAGGGCGTGACCGGCGGGACCGAAGATCACTCGGGCACCGTCGGAGAGGTCGAAGGTGGACTGGTGGCAGGGGCAGAGCACGTGGTGCGTCTGCTGCTCGTACAGGGAGATCGGGCAACCGACGTGGGTGCAGATCTTCGAGTACGCGACGATGCCCTGGTAGGACCAGTCGAGCTCTTGCTTGTCCTTGATGTCGTCGGGCTGGAGCCGGACGATCATCAGGGCGGCCTTGGCGATCTCGTTCTGGAAGTCGTGGTCGTGCTCCTCGAGGCCCTCCGGCTTGGCGAAGGTGAGGGAGCCGACCGCGACGTCCGAGGGACGCAGCGGCTCGTTGGTGTTCATGTTGACGAGCAGCTTGCCCTTGGACCACAGCGTGTGGCGGAGCTTGGTCCCGGGCAGCGGGCCGAGGTCGCGCAGCAGGACGACGCCGGAGAGCGGGAACAGGGCCAGCGCACCGAACATCGTGTTGCGGATCAGCTTGCGGCGACCCAGCGCGGACTCCTTGGCGCCCTGCTTGAAGTCGGCCATGACCTTGGCCTTGACCTCGGGCTCCGCCGCGATCGGGTGCCGGTCGTCGGCGACCTCCACGTCGGACATCAGGGTGCGGGCCCAGTGGACCGCGCCCGCGCCGATGCAGAACAGCGCCGCGCCGAGGGTCAGGCCCAGCGCGAAGTTCAGCGCGTTGAGGTGACCGATCGGGAAGACGAAGATCGCCTTGTCGTGCGGGATCGCGACGTACGACGCGATGAAACCGACGGTGGCCAGCATCGACACCGTGAACAGCAGGGCGACCGTGCGCTCGGACCGCCGGGCGGCCCGCTCGTCGATGTCCTGGATCCGGTGCTCGTGCGGCGGCAGGCCGGGGTCGGCGAAGGGGTGCTTCTCGTCGGCTACCGCTACGCGGGCGTCCTGCTCAGCGGGCAGGTTCTCTTCTGGAATGTCTTGGCTACTCATGACTTCTTGGCCTTTGCGGTCCGAGCGGCGACCCAGATGGCGACCGCGATCAGGGCGCCGAGACCGAAGATCCAGGAGAACAGGCCCTCGCTGACCGGCCCGAGGCCGCCCAGCTCCAGCCCACCCGGGTTGACCGTCTCGTCACTGTTGACCGCGTGCAGGTACGCGATGATGTCCTTCTTGTTCTGCTCCGACAGCGTGGTGTCGGGGAAGGACGGCATGTTCTGCGGGCCGGTCTGCATGGCCTCGTAGATGTGCTTGGGGTCGACGCCCTCGAGGCTCGGTGCGTACTTGCCCTTCGTCAGCGCGCCGCCCTTGCCGGTGAAGTTGTGGCACTGGGCGCAGTTGTTGCGGAAGAGCTCGCCGCCCTTGCCGATGTCCGCTCCCTCGGGGCCGTACTGCTCCTCGGTCGGGACGGACGGACCGGCACCCAGCGAGGCGATGTACGCCGCCAGCTGGTCGATCTCGGCCTGCGAGTAGATGTTCTTCTTCTTCGGGACCTGGGCGCCCTGGGAGGTGGCGGCCGGCATACGGCCCGTCGAGACCTGGAAGTCGACGGCGGCGGCGCCGACGCCCACCAGGCTCGGACCGTCAGAGGTGCCCTGACCATCGGTTCCGTGGCAGCTGGCGCAGCCGACGGTGTAGAGCTTCTTGCCCTCCTCGATGGTGAGGGACTGGGCGGTTTCCTCGGCCTGCGCCTTGTCCGCGGGAGCGAACACGGCGTACAGCCCCCCCGTGCACGCCAGCGCGAGGAGTAGGACGACGACCGCCGCCAGCGGATGGCGTCGTCGTGCGGAGAGCTTTTTCACGGATTACCCCGGTGTCAGGATCTTCTGCGTCGATGCTTCTGGTATGTGCGTTTGTTGAACGCGCGGGATCGGGCCCGACTACTTGATCATGTAGATCGTGGCGAAGAGGCCGATCCAGACGACATCGACGAAGTGCCAGTAGTAGGACACGACGATCGCGGCGGTCGCCTGCTCGTGTGTGAACCTCCGGGCCGCGTAGGTGCGGCCGAGGACCAGCAGGAAGGCGATGAGACCGCCCGTCACGTGCAGGCCGTGGAAGCCGGTGGTCAGGTAGAAGACCGAGCCGTACGGATCGGACGAGAGCGAGATGCCCTCGTGCCGGACCAGCTCGGTGTACTCGTACACCTGACCGCCGATGAAGATCGCACCCATGATGAAGGTGACGATGAACCAGCCCCGGAGCTTCTTCACGTCACCGCGCTCGGCGGCGAAGACGCCGAGCTGGCAGGTGAGGGAGGAGAGCACCAGGATCGTGGTGTTCGTCGCCGAGAACGGGAAGTTCAAGGCCTCGGCCTTCTCACTCCAGAACTCGGGGCCCGTCACCGATCGCAGGGTGAAGTACATCGCGAAGAGGGCCGCGAAGAACATCAGCTCGGAACTCAACCAGATGATGGTTCCGACGCTGGTGAGGTTCGGCCGGTTGACCGACGGGTGCGCGTGCCCGGTTTCTACTGTCGTTGCTGTCGCCACGACCGACATTATGTCGGTCGCTTATCCCGCCCTCACTCCGGGGGGTGCCGTTCGGAGTGTCTTGGCCGTTCATACCGGTGTTGACGTGGTGTTCAAGGGAGTAGCATCCGGCCCAACAGGCCTGTCCTTACGACGCTGACGTCACGGAGGAACAATGCAGCCGACCGCCACGGTGCTGGTCTACAGCGACGACTCCAACACCCGCGAGCAGGTGAGGTTGGCGACGGGCCGGAGGCCTGCTCCGGACGTCCCTGTGGTGGAGTTCGTGGAGTGCGCGACGCCTGCCGCCGTCATCAAGGAGCTGGACAGGGGCGGGATCGACGTCTGCGTGCTCGACGGTGAGGCCGTGCCCATGGGGGGCATGGGGGTCTGCCGGCAGATCAAGGACGAGGTGTTCAACTGCCCGCCGGTGCTGCTGCTGATCGGGCGGCCGCAGGATGCGTGGCTGGCGACCTGGAGCCGGGCCGAGGCGGCTGTGACGCTGCCTGTGGAGCCGGTGGAGTTCGCGGCGGCGCTGGCCTCCCTGCTGCGGACGAAGAGGCTGCAGAGCGCCTAGGAGCCCATCCCGAGGGTTGTGGGGCAGCCGCGGGTCGCTCAGACGGCCCGTGGCCTCAGCCGTGCCGCCTCTTCCGGTGCGGGGCCGTCCGGCGTGCCGGCCACCAGGGCGCTGCCGCCTCGCCACTTCTTCCAGTCGAGGTTCCAGTCGCCGAAGCCGTTGCCGAACGGTTCCATCGTGTTGCCGTACGAGTTGATGACCTTCACGATGTCGCCCTCGCGGACGTTGTCGAAGAACCACTCGGCGTTGGCGGTGCTCATGCCGGTGCAGCCGTGGCTGACGTTGGCGGAGCCCTGGGAGCCGACCGACCAGGGGGCCGCGTGGACGTACTCGCCGCTCCAGGTCACCCGGGTGGCGTAGTAGACCGGTAGGTCGTAGGACTCGGAGGAGCCTTCCGCTATGCCTATGCTCGTGCCGCGCATGCGTACGAAGTACTCCTTGCCCAGTACGACCTTGACTCCGTTGCGGGTCTCGAAGCCGGCCTTGCCGGTGGTGACCGGTATCGACCGGACCTCCTCGCCGTTGCGGTAGAGCGTCAGCTGGTGGGACGAGGCGTCGGTGACGGCGATGACCTGGTCGCCGATGGTTATCTTCAGGGGCTTGACCTTGCCGCCCCACAGACGGTCGCCGATCTTGATGCCGTCCAGGTTGCTGCGGGCCTGAATGGTCGCTCCGGCCGGCCAGTACTCCTTGGGCCGGTAGTGGAGTTCCTTGTCGTCCACCCAGTGCCAGGCGCCGTCGACCGCGGGTATGGACTCGACCTTGAGGGCCCGCTCGACTGTCGCGCGTTGATTCCTCTCCTTGACGGGGCGGCTCAGCTCGGCCGTGATGGGCTGGCCGACGCCGTACTTGCCCGCCTTGGGACCGAACTTCACCGTCAGGTGCTTCTTGGAGGTCGGCTTGCTGGTCTCGAAGGTGAGGACCTTGCGGCCGGGGGCGCCGTCCTCGTCCTCGGTGCTCACGCGGACCGTGTAGCGGGCGTTGGCGGCCAGCGGAGAGGTGCTGTGCCACCGGGTGCCGTCGGCGGAGAGTTCGCCCGCGACATAGCGTCCTGCGGCGTCCCTGGCGGTGACGTCCGTGATGCGGCCGTCGGAGTCCTCGGCGGTGATCTCGAGGGGCTTGTCGGGGTCGGCCTTCTTGCCGTCGCCCGAGGGGCCGTTGAAGGCGATCTGGTCGGCCGCGTCGTACGGGTCGGCGGCCAGCGGGTTGCCGTCGCTGCTGCACCCGACGGCGGTCGCGCCGAGCGCGATCAGCAGGAGCGTGCAGCCTATGACGGTGCTCGTGCGCGGTGTTTTGCTCATGGCTTCACGCTAGGAAGCGGCGTCGGCGGCGGCGCGCCGAGTGGTACGTACGGGTGATGCCTGTTGCTGCAAACGAGGGAGCCCGGACCTCCTATGGAGTGTCCGGGCTCCGCTGTGAGCTCAGCTCGTGTTACTGGGTGCGGTTCTCACCGCGGTAGTACTCGAAGACCCAGCCCCAGATGCCGACCAGCATCAGCGGGAACGAGAAGTACAGCAGCCACCAGCCGACCGCGATCGCCAGGAAGGCGAGCGCTCCTCCGATGGCGAGGGAGAGCGGCTGCCAGCTGTGCGGGCTGAAGAACCCGACCTCGCCGGCGTCGTCCGCGACGTCCGCTTCCTTGTTGTCCTGCGCGCCCGCGTCGACCCGCCGGGCGGTGAAGCCCAGGTAGAAGCCGATCATGATGCACAGGGCGAAGGCCAGGAAGAGCGCCGTGGTACCGGCGGGCTCCTTCGACCAGACGCCGTAGACGACCGCCATGGCGAGGATGAAGACGCTCAGCCAGGTGAACATCGTGCCCTGAGTCTTCACTTGCCGACCTCCTTGCCACCAGCCAGAGCCTTGTCACCGTGAGGCGCGTTCTCGAGCTCGTCGAGAGCGGCGATCTCAGGGTGGTGCAGGTCGAACGCCGGGGATTCGGAACGGATCCGCGGCAGGGTGAGGAAGTTGTGCCGCGGCGGCGGGCAGGACGTGGCCCACTCCAGCGAGCGGCCGTAGCCCCACGGGTCGTCGACCTCGACCTTCTTGCCGTACTTCGCCGTCTTCCACACGTTGTAGAAGAACGGCAGCAGCGACGCGCCGAGCACGAACGAGCTGATCGTCGAGATCGTGTTCAGGGCGGTGAAGCCGTCGGCCGCGAGGTAGTCGGCGTAACGACGCGGCATGCCCTCGGCGCCCAGCCAGTGCTGGACCAGGAACGTGCCGTGGAAGCCGACGAACAGCGTCCAGAAGGTCATCTTGCCGAGGCGCTCGTCGAGCATCTTGCCGGTCATCTTCGGCCACCAGAAGTGGAAGCCGGAGAACATCGCGAAGACGACGGTGCCGAAGACGACGTAGTGGAAGTGCGCCACCACGAAGTACGAGTCGGACACGTGGAAGTCCATCGGCGGCGAGGCCAGGATGACGCCCGTCAGACCGCCGAAGGTGAAGGTGATGAGGAAGCCGACCGCCCAGAGCATCGGTGTCTCGAAGGACAACGAGCCCTTCCACATCGTTCCGATCCAGTTGAAGAACTTCACGCCGGTGGGGACGGCGATGAGGAACGTCATGAAGGAGAAGAACGGGAGCAGTACACCGCCGGTGACGTACATGTGGTGGGCCCACACCGTCACGGACAGACCCGCGATCGCGATGGTCGCCGCGATCAGACCCATGTAGCCGAACATCGGCTTGCGGGAGAAGACCGGGATGACCTCACTGATGATGCCGAAGAACGGCAGCGCGATGATGTACACCTCTGGATGCCCGAAGAACCAGAACAGGTGTTGCCACAGCAAGGCTCCACCGTTCGCGGCATCGAAGACATGGGCGCCGAACTTGCGGTCCGCCTCCAGCGCGAAGAGCGCCGCCGCGAGGACGGGGAAGGCGAGCAGGACCAGCACCGCGGTCAGCAGCACGTTCCACACGAAGATCGGCATGCGGAACATCGTCATGCCGGGGGCACGCATGCAGATGATCGTGGTGATGAAGTTGACCGAGCCGAGGATGGTGCCGAAGCCGGAGAAGGCCAGACCCATGATCCACATGTCGGCGCCGACGCCCGGCGAGCGGACCGCGTCCGACAGCGGGGAGTAGGCGAACCAGCCGAAGTCGGCCGCGCCGTCCGGGGTGAGGAAGCCACCGACCGCGATGAGCGAGCCGAACAGGTAGAGCCAGTAGGCGAACATGTTCAGCCGCGGGAAGGCCACGTCGGGCGCGCCGATCTGCAGCGGCATGATCCAGTTCGCGAAGCCGGCGAACAGCGGCGTCGCGAACATCAGCAGCATGATCGTGCCGTGCATCGTGAACGCCTGGTTGAACTGCTCGTTCGACATGATCTGCAGACCGGGCCGGGCGAGCTCGGCGCGCATCAGGAGCGCCATCACGCCACCGATCACGAAGAACGCGAACGACGTGACGAGGTACAGCGTGCCGATCGTCTTGTGGTCGGTGGTGGTGAGCCACTTGACCACGACGTTGCCGGGTTGCCTGCGCCGGACCGGCAGCTCGTTCTCGTACGAGTCCTCAGCTGCCGCGGCACCCTGGGGTTCGTTGAGGATGCTCACAGGTTTGTCGTCTCCCGGTTCTTCTCGTGGCTCGTCTGCGCGATGCCGGCGGGAACGTAACCGGTCTGCCCCTTCTTGGCGAGGTCCTTGAGGTGCTGCTCGTACCGCTCGGGGGAGACGACCTTCACGTTGAACAGCATCCGGGAGTGGTCGACGCCGCACAGCTCGGCGCACTTGCCCAGGAAGGTGCCCTCCCGGTTGGGGGTCACCTCGAAGGCGTTGGTGTGGCCCGGGATGACGTCCTGCTTCATCAGGAACGGCACCACCCAGAAGGAGTGGATGACGTCACGCGAGGTGAGGACGAAGCGGACCGTCTTGCCCTTGGGCAGCCACAGGGTCGGGCCCGGGTTGCCCGTCTGGGGGTTCCGGGTGCCGGGGGTGCCGCAGTCGTACACACCGCCGGCGTTCGCCGGGAAGTCCTCCTTGAACCGGTTCGGAATCGCCGACAGTTCCTTGGAGGTCTTGGCGTCGCCGGTGGAGCCCTCCACGTCGGCGATCATGTTGAAGCACCAGCTCCACTGGAAGCCGACGACGTTGACGGTGACGTCGGGCTTGTCCTTGAGGCTGAGGAGCTTCGACTCGTCGCGGGCCGTGAAGTAGAACAGGACCGAGACGATGATGAGCGGGACCACCGTGTACAGCGCCTCGATGGGCATGTTGTACCGGGTCTGCGGAGGTACCTCGACCTTGGTGCGGCTGCGCCGGTGGAACATGGCGCTCCACAGGATCAGACCCCACACCAGCACGCCGACGGCGAGCGCAGCCGCCCAGGAACCCTGCCACAGGGAGAGGATCCGCGGAGCCTCTTCCGTGGTCGGGGTGGGCATACCAAGGCGGGGGAAGTCTTCCCAGTTGTACGAGCAACCGGTGGCTGTCGCCAGGACCAGGCCCGCGGTCATGCCTTGCAGCAGCTTCCGCCGCATCGGGCGCCGCGGCGAGCGGTCGGAGCCGTTGGGACTCACGTAGCGCCTTCCCGAGAGTCTCGCCCGCGCGGATCGGCTGCGGCCTGGCCTTCTCGCTGGTCGGTCGCCGCCCTGCGTCGGGCAGGGGTTTGGATGTTTATGCGGACCAAACCCTAGCCGACGCCCTCCGGGGGTTCGCGGGGAGGGGTGCCTAGTGGGGTGGGGGGTTCGCTGAATTGGCGGCTGCGGGTTGTTCGTGGCTGGTCGCGCAGTTCCCCGCGCCCCTTTTGGGGCGTTGCAGTCGGCGGCGGTCTAGCGTTGCCGTGTGGGCTACTTCGACGCTGCTTCCAGTGCTCCTCTTCATCCCGTTGCCCGGCAGGCGCTCCTGGCCTCCCTCGACGAGGGGTGGGCCGATCCCGCGCGCCTCTATCAGGAGGGACGGCGGGCGCGGTTGTTGCTGGACGCGGCTCGGGAAGCGGCTGCCGAGGCCGTGGGCAGCCGACCGGACGAGCTGACCTTCACGTCGTCCGGCACGCGGGCCGTGCACTCGGGCATCGCGGGCGTGTTGGCGGGCCGTCGCCGGATCGGAAGCCACCTGATCGTGTCCGCCGTCGAACACTCCTCTGTGCTCCATGCGGCTGACGCGCACGAGGCCGGCGGGGGTTCGGTCACTCAGGTGGCGGTGGACCGGGGCGGGGCGGTGGCCGTGGGGGCGTACGCGGATGCCCTTCGCCCGGACACCGCGCTCGCCTGCCTTCAGTCGGCCAACCACGAGGTGGGTACCGAACAGCCGGTGGCCGAGGTGGCCGCCGTGTGCCGGGAGGCCGGGGTGCCGCTGCTGGTGGACGCGGCGCAGTCGCTCGGGTGGGGGCGTGTAGAGGGCGACTGGTCGGTGTTGACCGGGAGTGCGCACAAATGGGGCGGGCCGGCGGGCATCGGGCTGCTCGTCGTGCGCAAGGGTGTGCGGTTCGCCGCGCAAGGGCCCTCGGACGAGCGGGAGTCGGGGCGGGCGGCCGGGTTCGAGAACATCCCGGCGATCGTGGCGGCGGCGGCCTCGCTGCGGGCCGTCCAGGCCGAGGCGGCCCAAGAGGCGGTACGGCTGCGGGAGCTGACGGAGCGGATCCGGGCACGGGTGCCGGAGCTGGTGCCGGATGTGGAGGTCGTGGGCGACCCGGTGCGCCGGCTGCCCGGCGTCGTCACCTTCTCCTGTCTCTATGTCGACGGGGAGACACTGCTGCATGAGCTGGACCGCGCCGGGTTCTCGGTCTCGTCCGGTTCGTCCTGTACGAGCAGCACGCTGACGCCCAGCCATGTGCTGAAGGCGATGGGGGTGCTGAGCGAGGGGAACGTGCGTGTGTCCCTGCCGGCCGGGACGGCGGCGGCGGATGTCGAGCGGTTCCTCGAGGTGCTGCCGGGTGCGGTGGCCGGGGTGCGGGAGAAGCTGGGCGCGCCGGTCGCCGAGACGGTCGTACGCGACGACGTCCTGGTCGTCGACTCCCTCGGCAAGCTCTGCCCGATCCCCGTCATCGAACTCGCCAAGGTCATCGGCGAGGTGCCGGTGGGCGGACTGGTCCGGGTCCTCGCCGACGACGAGGCGGCCCGCCTCGACATCCCGGCGTGGTGCGCGATGCGGGGGCAGGAGTACGTGGGTGAGGAGGCGGCGGAGCGGGGGACCGCGTACCTGGTGCGCCGGGTGAGCTGAACGCGATCAGGGGCGCGGGGAGTGCGAACAGCTCCCACGCGCCCCCTACCGACGGCGAATCCGCCGGGGCGGACGTCAGCTCAGGTGAGCCCGGACCTCTTCGCCCGCGTCATGCCCGTACGCCTTGGTGAACCGGTCCATGAAGTGCGCCCGGCGCAGCTGGTACTCCTGGGTGCCGACCGTCTCGATGACGAGCGTCGCCAGCATGCAGCCGACCTGCGCGGCCCGCTCCAGGGAGACGCCCCACGCGAGACCCGACAGGAACCCGGCGCGGAAGGCGTCGCCGACGCCCGTGGGGTCGGCCTTGCGCTCCTCCTCGGGGCAGCCGACCTCGATCGGGTCCTCGCCCTTGCGCTCGATCCGCACGCCCCGCGAGCCGAGGGTCGTGACCCGGTGGCCGACCCTGGCGAGGATCTCCTCGTCGCTCCAGCCGGTCTTGGACTCGATGAGCCCCTTCTCGTACTCGTTGGAGAAGAGGTAGGTCGCCCCGTCCAGCAGTATCCGGATCTCGTCGCCGTTCATCCGTGCGATCTGCTGGGAGAAGTCGGCGGCGAAGGGGATCGAGCGGGAGCGGCACTCCTCGGTGTGGCGGAGCATGCCCTCCGGGTCGTCGGCGCCGATGAGGACCAGGTCGAGGCCGCCCACGCGGTCCGCGACGGTCTTCAGCTCGATCAGCCGGGCCTCACTCATCGCACCCGTGTAGAACGAGCCGATCTGGTTGTGGTCGGCGTCGGTGGTGCAGACGAAGCGGGCGGTGTGCAGGGTCTCGGAGATACGGACCGAGCCGGTGTCGACGCCGTGCCGGTCCAGCCAGGCCCGGTACTCGTCGAAGTCGGAGCCCGCGGCGCCGACCAGGATCGGGTTCGTGCCCAGCTGGCCCATGCCGAAGGCGATGTTCGCGCCTACGCCGCCCCGGCGTACGTCCAGATTGTCGACCAGGAAGGAGAGCGAGACCGTGTGCAGCTGGTCCGCGACGAACTGGTCGGCGAAGCGGCCGGGGAAGGTCATGAGGTGGTCGGTGGCGATGGAGCCGGTGACTGCGATGCGCACGGCGTGGAGTCTCCTGCGGGGAGGTTGAATTGACATTCCACGCTACCGTTCGTGACCGGGACGCAGAAGTGGCCAAAACTACCCGATAGTAGATCTTTCTTCGCGGGCTCCGGCGTGCGTACGGTGCCGCCATGACGAAATTCGAGGTCCGCGCGCCCGCTCCGGCCGACCTGGAGGTCGACCTGGCGTCACTGCTCGGCGACTGCGCGCGGATGGCTCCGCACTGGGCCGCTCCTGACCGGGTCCTTTCCCGTCCGGTCTCCCCGTCACGCATCCACGGAGTGACGGTGCCGTCGAAGTCGGCGCGGCTGCTGGACGCGATGTCCGACTACGGCGACTGATTCCAGCGATCCGATTCCGGCGATCTGATTCCGGCGATCGAGTGAACTCCGGCGGCCGGACCGGCGCGGTCCGGCCGAATCGGCGCCGTTGAGGGAACCGTGCGCTCCCCCGCTGCGTCCCATCGCTGTCCCCCGTAAAGGGGATGCGGGATACGACCCAATGGGCGGCTTTTTGACAGGGCCGGGTCAGGGTCATGGGACATGTGCGCAGCCGAAGGAGCGATGCGGTGAACACCGAGCGACCCGACAACGACGACGCGGGCGCCTCCGGCAGGGACCCGGAGGAGGCACGGGCGGAGCAGGACGCCGAGTCCGCCCCCGACTCCGCCGGGGCCGACGAAGCCGCTGAAGCCCGCGAGCCCGTGGCGGAGAAGGCACCGGACGCCGAGAAGGACGGGCCGGAGCCGGAGCAGGCCCCGGAGGCGGCGGGTGAGCCGGAGCGGGCCTCCGGCGCGGGGGCCGAATCGGAGCCGGCCTCCGACGCGGGGGCCGGATCGGAGCGTGCTCCTGACGCGGCGGCCGAACCGAAGGCCGCCTCCGACACGGCGGCCGAACCGGAGCAGGCCCCCGACACGAGGGCCGCACCCGAGCAGACTCCCGACACGACCGCCGGGCCGAAGGCCGCTTCCGACACGACGGCCGAACCGGAGCAGGCCTCCGACACCGCGGCCGCACCCGAACAGGCTCCCGACACGACCGCCGGGCCGAAGGCCGCTTCCGACACGACGGCCGAACCGGAGCCCGCCTCCGGCGCGCTGCCCGAGACCGGCGCCCGTCACGACGCTCCGGACGACGAGCGGCACGATGGCCGACACGGCGCCCGGCACGGCGTCCGGCACGACGGCCCGGACGACGCCCATGGCGGATCCCGGCGCCGGTCGCCGGCGATCATCGCCTCCGTCGCCGCCGCCGTGCTGCTCGTCGGTGGTGGAGGTGCCTACCTCGCCACGACCGCGTCCGGTGGGTCCGGCGGCGACACGTCGTCCGGGGCGGCCGGCGACGACACTCCCCCGCCGCTCCGGCTGGACGGCTACTCCGAGAGCGGCGGCGGTACGAACGGCATCGCGCCCGGGGAGCCCAACCCCTACGGCGTCACCTACAAGGCCGACGGCGACCTGCCGGACGGGCCCGGGTCGGCGCCGGTCTACCGGGCCGGGGGCGAGGTCGGCGCGGCCGAGGTGGCCCGGCTGGCCGAGGCGCTCGGCGTGGACGGGAAGCCGGTGGCGCAGGGGCAGACCTGGAAGGTCGGGGCCAACGACGGGTCGGGGCCCAGCCTGCAGGTGAACAAGCAGGCGCCGGGGACCTGGACGTTCTACCGGTACGCGGCCGGCCCCGACGCCTGCCAGAGCACCACCGTCTGCGCGAAGACCGCCGACCCGGCCGGCGACCCGGTGAGCGAGGCCGTCGCGCGCAAGGCCGCCGCGCCGGTGCTCAAGGCGGTGGGTCAGGACGACGCGAAGCTCGACGCGAGCCAGGTCATGGGCGCCCAGCGGGTGGTCAACGCGAGCCCCGTGGTCGACGGGCTGCCCACGTACGGCTGGACGACCGGCGTGACCGTGAACGCCCAGGGTGAAGTGGTGGGCGGAAGCGGCCAGTTGAAGGCGCCGGTGAAGGGGGACACGTACCCCGTGCTGGACGCCGAGAAGACGCTCGATCTGATGAACGCGGCGCCGGGGACCGACCACCGCATGGGGATCGGCGGCTGCGCCAGCCCCGTACCGCTGAAGGACCGCCTGGAGGCGCCCTGTGGTGACCAGGCGTCGACCGGTGCGGAGACCTCGCCGGACACCGCGGCCTCGGCCAGTGCGCCGCCGCGGGAGGTCATCACGGTGGAGAAGGCGGTGTTCGGGCTGGCCGCGCACTATGTGAACGCGCGGCAGGCGCTGGTGCCGTCCTGGCTGTTCGAGGTGAAGGCGCAGGGCGCGCAGGACAGCTTCACGGTGACCTATCCGGCGGTCGACCCGAAGTACCTGGCCGCGCCCACGCCCCCTGCGGAGCCGACGGACCAGCCGTCTCCGCGGCCGACCGGACCGAAGGACGAGCCGACGTCGTCGCCGATCACGGAGAACGTGCCGGTGGATGCCTACACCGCCGACGGCAAGGAGCTGACCGTGGCCTTCACGGGCGGTGTGTGCTCCGAGTACGAGGTGACGGCGAGCGAGAGCGGGGACCGGGTGACGGTCCGGGTGACCTCGACCACGGAGCCGGAGACGATCTGCATCCAGATCGCCAAGGTGTTCCACAAGACCGTGCAGCTGGACGAGCCGCTCGGCGACCGTGAGGTCGTGGGCTCGGACGGTCGGCAGGTCCCGCTGGAGAAGCCCGGGACGCGGCTCCCGGACGAACCGCAGACGTCCGGGGCCCGGTAAGGGCCCATGGACACGGGAAGGCGGCGGCCCCGTCGGAGGGGGTCGCCGCCTTTCTGCGGGTGAGCGGGACTCAGCTGAAGGAGTCGCCGCAGGCGCAGGAGCCCGTCGCGTTCGGGTTGTCGATCGTGAAGCCCTGCTTCTCAATGGTGTCGACGAAGTCGATGGACGCGCCGCCCAGGTACGGAGCGCTCATGCGGTCGGTCACGACCTTGACGCCGCCGAAGTCCTTGACGACGTCGCCGTCGAGCGAGCGCTCGTCGAAGAAGAGCTGGTAGCGCAGGCCCGAGCAGCCACCCGGCTGAACGGCGACACGCAGGGCGAGGTCGTCACGGCCTTCCTGGTCGAGCAGGGCCTTGACCTTGGCCGCGGCGGCGTCGCTCAGGATGATGCCGTCGGTGGCGGTGCTGGTCTCGTCCGATACGGACATCTACATCTCTCCCGGGTTGTACGGAGACTGCTTGCCGACGAGTGCAACCGGCCGGGCCGCGGATTCATTCCGGGCCGGGCACGTGAATTGCCTATGCCTCACGCTCGGCGCCTTCACACTCGGCGCACTCACACTCGTCGCCTTCATGCTTGTCGTCATCGTGCTCGTCGTCTTCATGCTCGCACATGCGTGGCAGAGCGGACAGCGCCCTGTGGACAACCTGACAACGCCCGCCGACACCCCGGTAACGCGGATCGACGTCCAGGTGTCGGGATTCACGTCACATCGACACGATGGCCATCGTCAAACTGACGTGAACCAGTTATGATAGATAGCGTCAATTCGACGAGAAGTCGAAGAAGGTGTCCCGCTTGACCCGCCGGACCCGGATCCACGGGGCCGGCGAGCCGCAGAACAGAAAGGGTGCGTGTCGTGACCACCGCCCAGACCCAGGAGCTCGACGTACAGCCGACGCCCCTCGCCCTGCTGCTCCTCGGCCGTGAGGCCGACCCCAGGAGCGAGCGCGGCGTCGAGTGCCCCGGCGACCTTCCCTCGCCGTCCGACCCGGACCTGGTGGAGCGCGCCCGCGCGGCCAAGGAGAAGCTCGGCAGCAAGGTCTTCGTGCTCGGCCACCACTACCAGCGCGACGAGGTCATCCAGTTCGCGGACGTGACCGGTGACTCGTTCAAGCTGGCCCGGGACGCCGCCGCGCGCCCGGAGGCCGAGTACATCGTGTTCTGCGGTGTGCACTTCATGGCCGAGTCGGCGGACATCCTGACGTCCGACGACCAGAAGGTCGTCCTGCCCGACCTCGCCGCCGGCTGCTCGATGGCCGACATGGCCACGGCCGAGCAGGTCGCCGAGTGCTGGGACGTGCTGACCGAGGCCGGGATAGCCGAGCAGGTCGTGCCGGTGTCGTACATGAACTCGTCCGCGGACATCAAGGCGTTCACGGGCAAGCACGGCGGCACGATCTGCACCTCCTCCAACGCCAAGCGCGCGCTGGACTGGGCCTTCGAGCAGGGCGAGAAGGTGCTCTTCCTGCCGGACCAGCACCTCGGCCGCAACACCGCCGTCCGGGACATGGGCATGTCCCTTGAGGACTGCGTCGTCTACAACCCGCACAAGCCGAACGGCGGGCTGACGGCCGACGAGCTGCGCGCGGCGAAGATGATCCTGTGGCGCGGCCACTGCTCGGTGCACGGCCGCTTCAGCCTCGACTCGGTCAACGACGTGCGCGAGCGCATCCCGGGCGTGAACGTCCTGGTCCACCCCGAGTGCAAGCACGAGGTCGTGGCCGCGGCGGACTACGTCGGGTCGACCGAGTACATCATCAAGGCCCTGGAGGCCGCCCCGGCCGGCTCCAAGTGGGCCATCGGCACCGAGCTCAATCTCGTACGCCGGCTGGCGAACCGTTTCGCGCCGGAGGGCAAGGAGATCGTCTTCCTCGACAAGACGGTCTGCTTCTGCTCGACCATGAACCGCATCGACCTGCCCCACCTGGTGTGGGCCCTGGAGTCGCTGGCCGAGGGCAACCTGGTCAACCGGATCGAGGTCGACAAGGAGACCGAGGCGTTCGCGAAGCTGGCGCTGGAGCGGATGCTGGCGCTGCCGTAGCCGGCGCCGGAAGCGCTCACCCCGATACGGGCTTCCGGTCGGGGTGAGCGGGGTCGAGGGTGAAGATGTCGCCGTCCGGAGTGGCGGCGATCAGGGCGCCCTCGTGGAGCAGCAACCTGGCATGCGAGAGAGCTCCCTGACTCGTCACTCGCCGGGCACGCGGCAGGGTCTCCCACAACGGCGTGCCCTTCTTCGTGTCGAGGGCGGCGACCCGGCCGCTCGCGCTGGCCAGGTAGACCACGCGGGCGCGCGAGTCGTACGTCACGGCGCTCGGCTGCTCCAGGCTGGTCCGGGTCTGCCACAGCCGCTCGCCCGTCCGAGCCGAAGCGGCCGTCACCTGGCCGGACGACGAGGCGAACCACAGCGTGCCGCCCGCCAGCGTGACACGGCCCTCGAACTCCTCCGCCAGCTCCGTCGACCTGCTTTCACCGGTGTCCGGGTCGACCAGCCGGATCCGGGAGAACGGCCCCTGGAGGCCGCCCGCGGACACGTTCCCCTGTTCGTCCTCGGCGAAGTCGAGGAAGAGCAGGCGGCCCTCGTACGTCCCGACGAGGCTGCCGCGATTGGGCACCGTCAGGCGCCGTGCCGTGCCGTCCGCCCGGTCCAGTGTCAGGAGCAGCGCGTCCTTGGAGGGTGTCATCTCCGGGACGCACCGCAGGAGGAGGTCCGCACCGACGCCTGTCGGGTCGCAGTACTGCCCGGCCGGCAGCGCCGCCGTCCAGCGCACGGCGCCGGTGCGCGGCGAGCGGGCGGCCACCGCGCCCTCGCTGCCGGTCGGCATGACCACGAGACCGCCGGAGACCGTCGCGCCCATGGAACCGGCGGTCAGGGTGCGATGCCAGAGCGGCTCACCGGTCCCGGTGTCGAGGGCGGCGACCGTGGTGCCGGAGTCGCCCCCCGCGACGGGGGTGTATTCCTGCTGGACCAGCATCGCGTCGTCCACGACACCGAGGACCGAGAAGGTGTACGTGCCCTGGCGCCGGCCGGACGGCAACGCGTCGGCCCGCCAGGCGGTCCGTCCGGTCGGCCCGTCGAGGCGCATGGGCAGGACACTGTCACCCGCACAGTAGAGGGCACCCTCGTACAGTCGGCACTGAGGACCGCCGCCGAGCCCGCTTCCACTGCCTGTGCCCTGCTTCACACCGCGCACGGCGGTGGCGTCCACCGTCGTCTGCCAGGGCTTCCAGCCGGACGGCAGCGCCGCCCAACGGGAGGGGGCGGCGGTGTCGGCGCCCCTGCGGGCGGCGTCGTCCCCCAACTCGGGCCCCATCAGCAGGTATCCCGTCAGCCCGAGCGCCAGGGCGCCGATCGTGCCGGCCGCGGCCCACGGGCGTACTCGTCTGCGGCGTCGAACGGGAGCCACGGGCTCGTCGACCGCGGCGGGCCGGGTGCGGACCACGGCGACATCGTCCGTGCGCAACGTCACGGTGGGCCCGTCGTCCTCGCCCGGCTCCGGCAGCACGGCCACGAACTCCCGCGCCAGTTCGTCCAGTCCGGGCCGCTCCGCTGGTTCCTTGGCCAAGCAGCGTTCCAGGACCCCCTGGAGGGGCTGCGGCACACCGTCCAGGACGGGGGCGTCGTGCACCACCTGATACGCCGTCAGATAGGGGCTGTCCGCGTCGAAGGGGCCCCGGCCCGTGATCGTGTAGACGAGCAGGGCGCCCACGGAGAAGACGTCGGAGGCCTGGCCCACCGAGCGGGCGTCGGTGAGCTGTTCCGGGGACATGAAGGGCGGGGTGCCGATCATCTGGCCGGTCTCGGTCAGGGTGTGGTGGTTCTCGGCCGCGCGGGAGATGCCGAAGTCGATGACGCGCGGACCGTCGTCGGCCATCAGGACGTTCGCGGGCTTGAGGTCCCGGTGGACCACCCCCGCCCGGTGGATGTCCCGCAGCGCCTCCACCAACCCGAGGGCCAGCCTCCGCAGTTCGGTGCCCTTCAGCGGGCCCCGGTCGCGGATCAGCGCGGCGAGCGAGGGTCCGGGCACGTACTGGGTCGCCATCCAGGGCCGTACCGCCTCCGGGTCGGCGTCCACGACCGGCGCGGTGAAGGCGCCGCTCACCTTGCGGACGGCCTCGATCTCCTGGCGGAAACGGGCGCGGAAGACCGGGTCCTCGGCGTACTGACCGTGCACCACCTTGACGGCGACCTCACGCCCGGAGCGCGACCTGCCCCGGTAGACGATCCCCATGCCCCCGGACCCGAGCCGGTCGACCAGCTTGTAGCCGCCGATCGACTTCGGATCGTCCCTGTGCAGCGGCACGCCCGAATCCCCTCCCCCGTGATGCAGTCCGGGGCTCAGGATACGTAACGGGAAAACGGCGGCGGCCGGGTCCCGAACCGTGCTTTCCGGTTAGGGACCCGGCCGCCGTGGTCATTCGGCCAGGGATGGCGCGATTCAGACCGACGCGGGCTCCGGTTCGTCCGAGGCCGAGTCCGGCTCGGCCTTCTCGCCCGCCTTCTTCGCCCGCTTCGCCGCCCGCTTCTTCGCCCGGCGCTCCTTGCGGAGCTCCAGCATCGCGTAGAGGGTCGGGACGAGGAGCAGGGTCAGCAGGGTGGACGTGATCAGGCCGCCGATCACCACGACCGCCAGCGGCTGGGCGATGAACCCGCCCTCGCCGGTGACGCCCAGGGCCATGGGCAGCAGGGCGAAGATCGTCGCCAGGGCCGTCATGAGGATCGGGCGCAGCCGGTGGCGGCCGCCCTCGATCACGGCCTCGACGACGCCGTAACCCTGCCCGCGGTACTGGTTGATGAGGTCGATCAGCACGATCGCGTTCGTCACCACGATGCCGATCAGCATCAGCATGCCGATCATCGCGGGGACGCCCATCGGGGTGCCGGTGGCGATCAGGAGGCCGATCGCACCGGTCGCGGCGAACGGGATCGAGACCAGCAGGATCAGCGGCTGGACGAGCGAACGGAAGGTCGCCACCAGCAGCATGAAGACGATCGCGATGGCCGCGAGCATCGCCAGGCCCAGGTTGACGAACGCCTCGTCCTGGTCCTCGGAGACACCGCCGATCGAGGCCGTCGCGCCCGCCGGGAGCGTCAGCTGGTTGATCTTCGACTGGAGGTCCGCGCTCACGGCGCCGGTGTTGTCACCGGTCGGCTTCGCGCTGATCGTGGCCGCGCGCTGGCCGTCGATCCGGGTCATCGAGACCGGGCCGTCCACCAGCTTCACGTCCGCGATGTCACGCAGCTTCACCGGGCCAAGACGCAGGTCCCGAAGCTGCTTCAGGGTCGTCGCCGGCTTCGCCGACCTGATGACCACGTCCCGCTCGGTGTCGTCGAGGGTCGCCCGGGCCGCCGTGTTGCCGCGGACCGCCTGGGCGACGGCCATGCCGAGGGTCTGGTCGTCGAAGCCCGCCGCGGCCGCCTTGTCGTTGGCCTTGACCGAGATGCGCGGCACGCTCTGCGACAGGTCGCTGGTGACGTCGGTGACGTCGTCCAGCCCCGCGACCGCCTCACGGACCTGCTCGGACGCCTTGCGCAGCACATCCCCGTCGGCCGCCTTCACGACGACGCTCAGGTCCTGGGCGCCGAAGCCGTCGCCGGCGGCGATCGTGGTGGTGCCGACGCCGTCCAGCTTCTTCAGGCCGGCCTCGATGCGGTCCTGCACGTCGTCGAAGGACGCGGAGTCCTCCAGCATCACCTGGTACGACGCCTGGTTGGTGTCGGTGCCGCCGCCGAAGGCCGCCATGAAGCCGGACGAGCCGATGGTGACCTGGTAGTCCTTGACGCCCTTGGTGTCGGCGAGCAGCCGCTCGACCTTCTTCGCCTGCTCGTCGGTCGCGGCCAGGCTGGTGCCCGGCTTCAACTCCTGCTTGACGGTGAGGACTTCCTGCTCGCCCTGGTCGAAGAAGTTCGTCTTCAGCAGCGGCGCCATGCCGAACGTGCCGACGAGCACGACGATCGCGAGCAGCACGCTGGTCAGCCTGCGCCGCGTCGCGAACCGCAGGACGGGGACGTAGAGGCGCTGGAGCCTGCTCTTCGCCTCCTTCTCCTCGGCGATCCGGCGCGCCTCGTCGGCGTCCTCGGGGGTGCCCTTCGGGGCGCGCAGGAACCAGTACGACAGGACGGGGACGACCGTCAGCGACACCAGCAGCGATGCCAGCAGCGCGGCCGTCACGGTCAGGCTGAACGAGCCGAACAGCTCGCCCACCATGCCGCCGACCAGGCCGATCGGCAGGAACACCGCGACCGTGGTGAGCGTCGAGGACGTCACCGCGCCGGCGACCTCGCGGACCGCCTTGAGGATGGCGGCCTGGCGCTCCTCGCCGTAGCCGAGGTGCCGCTTGATGTTCTCCAGGACCACGATCGAGTCGTCGACGACCCGGCCGATGGCGATGGTGAGTGCGCCGAGCGTCAGCATGTTGAGGGAGAGGTCCCTTGTCCACAGGACGATCAGGGCGAGGACGACCGACAGCGGGATGCTCACCGCCGTCACCAGCGTCGAGCGGATCGACGCCAGGAAGACCAGGATGACCAGGACCGCGAAGAGCAGGCCGAGCGCGCCCTCCGTCGTCAGACCGTCGATGGACTTCTTCACGGCCGGGCCCTGGTCGCTGACCACGGTGACCGTGGCGTCCGAGCCCAGGTCCTTGCGCATCTCCGGAAGCTTGTCCTCGACGGCGTCGGAGATGGCGACCGCGCTGCCGTCGCGGTCCATCGTGACGGCGACGGCGAGGGACGGCTTGCCGTCGGTGCGGGTGAGGGAGTCGGCCGGGGCCTGCTCCTGCTTCACGGAGGCAACGGAGCCGAGGCGGACCGGCTTGCCGGAGCCGGGCTCACCGGTCACCATCAGGTCCTCGATCTGCTGGACCGAGGTGAAGCCGCCGCCGACCTGGACGGTGCGGTTGCTGCCGTCCTCGTCGAAGGAGCCGGCCGGCACGGTGGCGCCGCCGGCCTGGAGGGCCTGGGAGATCGCCGCCGAGGTCAGGCCGGCCTTGGCCAGCTTGGCGTCATTGGGCGTGACGGTGACCTGGAGGTCGCGCACACCGTCGACGGTGACCTGTCCGACGCCGTCGATGTCCTTCAGGTCCGGCACCAGGGTCCGGTCGAGCTGGTCGGCGAGGGCCTGCTGGTCCTTGGTGGAGGTGACGGCGAGGACGACGGTCGGGATGTCGTCGGTGGAACCGGCGATGACCTGCGGGTCCACGTCGTCGGGCAGCTGCACGCGGGCCCGGTTGACGGCCTGCTGGACATCGGCGACGAGCTGCTGGGTGTCGGGGCCGTAGTCGAAGGACGCCATGATCACGGCGTTGCCCTCGCTGGCGGTGGAGGTGACGCCGGTGATGCCGTCGACGGCCTCGAGGCTGTCCTCGATCGGCTCGACGACCTGCTTCTCGACGACGTCCGGCGACGCGCCCTGGTAAGGGGCGAGGACGGACACCATGGGAAGCTCGATGGAGGGCAGCAGCTGCTGCTTGAGCTGGGGTATCGCGATGGCTCCGAAGGCGATCGCGATGATCGACATCAGGCCAATCAGGGCACGTTGGGCGAGGCTGAATCGGGACAGCCAGGACATGGGTCAGGGTCTCTCTTCTGTGAGCGGCAGAAGTGGCAAGGGCGTCTGTGTCTGTGGCACACCTATGAGCGCCGCACACAGGTGAGCGCCCGCCCTAACACCCTGATCCATCGAGACCCGGGATTTCCTAGACCCCAGGTCCATTTCCTTATACGGCGCATACTCCGGGCGCAGTACGCGCCCTCGAGCTCACTCCACCCTTGGACGTACCAGCCCCGACTCGTAGGCGATCACCACGAGCTGGGCCCGGTCACGGGCGCCGAGCTTGGACATCGCCCGGTTGACGTGCGTCTTCACGGTCAGCGGGCTGACCTCCAGCCGCTCGGCGATCTCGTCGTTGGAGTGCCCCGCGGCGACCTGGACGAGGACCTCGCGCTCGCGCACGGTGAGGGCGCCGAGCCGCTCGGCGCGGGCCGGGTCGCGGTCGGCGTCCGCGCCGTCGCCCTGGGCGAGGAAGCGGGCGATCAGGCCCTTGGTGGCGGCCGGGGAGAGCAGGGCCTCACCGCCGGCCGCGATACGGATGGCGTTCAAGAGTTCGTCGGGTTCGGAACCCTTGCCGAGGAAGCCGGAGGCGCCGGCGCGCAGCGACTGCACCACGTAGTCGTCGACCTCGAACGTGGTCAGTATGACGACGCGGACCTGGGCGAGGGCCGGGTCGGCGCTGATCATGCGGGTCGCCGCGAGGCCGTCCGTGCCGGGCATCCGGATGTCCATCAGCACGACGTCCGCCCGCTGCTCCTTGGCCAGCCGCACCGCCTCCGCCCCGTCGGACGCCTCGCCGACGACCTCCATGTCGGGCTCGGAGTCGACCAGTACCCGGAAGGCGCTGCGCAGCAGGGCCTGGTCGTCGGCGAGCAGGACACGGATGCTCATGCGGGGTCCTCGTCTGTCGGCTGGCCCAACGCGCCCTCGGTGGTCATACGGCCTCTTCCGCGGCGCGCGTACGGCTCTTGACCGGCAGGATCGCATGGACGCGGAAGCCGCCTCCGTAGCGGGGGCCCGTGGTGAGGGTGCCGCGCAGGGCGGTGACGCGCTCGCGCATGCCGAGCAGACCGTGGCCGCCGCCGTCGCCCGTGTCGTCCTCGCCGGCACCGTCGTCGAGGACGGTGATCTCGACGTTCGGGCCGACGCGGACGACACTGACCTCGGCCTTGGCCTCGGCGCCGGCGTGCTTCTGCACGTTGGTCAGGGCCTCCTGGATGACGCGGTAGGCGGCGAGGTCCACGGCCGCCGGGAGCGTGGTGCCCTGGTCGGCACGGGCCACCTCGACCCGCAGGCCCGCGCTGCGGAAGGTGCCGGCGAGTTCGTCGAGGCGGTCGAGGCCGGGGGCCGGTTCGGTGGGGGCCTCGGGGTCGCCGGACTGCCTCAGCAGGCCGACGGTGGCGCGCAGTTCGTTGAGCGCGGAGCGGCTGGCCTCGCGGACGTGGGCGAGGGCCTCCTTGGCCTGGTCGGGGCGCTTGTCCATGACGTGCGCGGCGACGCCCGCCTGGACGTTGACCAGGGCGATGTGGTGGGCGACGACGTCGTGCAGGTCCCGGGCGATCCGCAGGCGTTCCTCGGCGACGCGGCGGCGGGCCTCCTCCTCGCGGGTGCGTTCCGCTCGCTCGGCGCGCTCGCGGATGGCCTGGACGACGGCGCGGCGGCTGCGGACGGCGTCGCCGGCGGTGGCGCCGATGCCGGTCCAGGCGAAGATGGCGAGGTTCTCCTGGGCGTACCAGGGCAGGGGGCCGGCGAGCATCGCCGAGCCGGTCAGGACGGTGATGGTGAGCAGGCCGACGCGCCAGGTGGTGGTGCGGTCGGTGGTGGAGGCGACGGTGTAGAGGGCGATCACCGCGGACATGGCGACCGGGGCGCGCGGGTCGCCGGTGACGGACTCCACGAGGGAGACGGCTCCGGTGAGGGCGAGCACCGTGATGGGGGCGATGCGGCGGAAGACCAGGGCCGCGGAGCCGAGGGTGATGAGCACCAGGCTGAGCGCGTCCGGGGTGCGCAGGGCCCAGGTGACGCCGGCCTCACCGTGGGGGTCCACGAACGAGCCGGCCACCATGCACGCGAGCACGCCCACCGCCAGCGCCGCGTCCAGTGCCAGGGGGTGCGCCTTGAGGTGTCGGCGGGCGCGGTCGAGGGTGCTCACGCTGGATTACGGTACGGCGTCCCCGCGGGGCTTGGAACCGGGTCGAACTGGAGGTTTCTCACGTCAGGTGCCCGATGTCGCCGACGCCCGGGGGCTGCCGCCCCCCGGACCCCCGCCGCTCAGCCCGGGATCAGTCCGTCGTCGCTCAGCAGTTCCCGGACCTCCTCCAGCGTCGCGTCCGGCGACGGCAGGATCAGCTCCGACGGTTCCAGGGAGTCGTCGGGCAGGGGCGTGCCCAGTTCGCGGACCTTGGCCAGGAGAGCGGTGAGGGTGCGGCGGAAGCCGGGGCCGTCGCCGTTCTCCATTTCCGCCAGGAGCTCGTCGTCGAGCTTGTTCAGCTCGGGCAGGTGGCTGTCGGACAGCCGCACCTGCCCCTCACCCATGATCCGGACGATCATGTCGCCCATCTCGCCCTCCTCGGCGTGGGCCCCGGCCGTCGGCTACTGCTTGTCGAAGCGCGGGGTGTCCTGCGGCTGCTGCTGGGACTGCTGCGCGCCGTTGCCGCCCTCGATGGCCTGCTGGCCGCTCGACGAGCCGCCCGCCAGCTCCGCCTTCATGCGCTGCAGCTCCAGCTCTACATCCGTACCACCGGAGAGCCGGTCCAGCTCGGCCTGGATGTCGTCCTTGTGCATGCCGGACTGGTCGTCCAGGGCACCCGAGGCCAGCAGTTCGTCGATGGCTCCCGCCCTCGCCTGGAGCTGGGCCGTCTTGTCCTCCGCGCGCTGGATCGCCAGGCCGACGTCGCCCATCTCCTCGGAGATGCCGGAGAAGGCCTCGCCGATGCGGGTCTGGGCCTGGGCCGCGGTGTACGTGGCCTTGATGGTCTCCTTCTTGGTGCGGAAGGCGTCGACCTTGGCCTGGAGGCGCTGCGCCGCGAGGGTGAGCTTCTCCTCCTCGCCCTGGAGGGTGGCGTGCTGGGTCTCCAGATCCGTCACCTGCTGCTGGAGGGCGGCGCGGCGGGACAGCGCCTCACGGGCCAGGTCCTCGCGACCCAGCGCGAGCGCCTTGCGGCCCTGGTCCTCCAGTTTGGAGGACTGCTGCTGGAGCTGGTTCAGCTGGAGCTCCAGCCGCTTGCGCGACGTGGCGACGTCGGCCACGCCCCGGCGTACCTTCTGGAGCAGCTCCAGCTGCTTCTGGTACGAGTAGTCGAGGGTCTCGCGCGGGTCCTCGGCCCGGTCAAGGGCCTTGTTCGCCTTCGCGCGGAAGATCATCCCCATACGCTTCATGACACCGCTCATGGGCTTCGCGCGCCCCCTTCTGACGGACTCCACTCCAGCACCTGCGACAGAACCCACAGTACGGGCCCTGCATCCATTACCGCACTGTTCGGGGACGGATGCGCTCATCCCCAAGGACGACTGCTGACGCTCGCGCTCCGGCGTAAGGAGTAGGTGACTCCCGGGTGGTCTCATGGGTGACCACCGGGTGCCGCCCGCGTGCCGCCCCCGTGACCGCCGGACGAACCGTCTGCAACGTCCCCTCTGTCCCCCTACGACGACTGGTGTTGCCGGATCGTTCCCCACGGGGCTGGGGTCCAACCCCGGGCACCCCGTACCCTTGGGTTTTGTGTTCCGTAGCCGTGCGAAGGATGAGAAGGCCCAGGCCGCCGACAAGGCCCTGGTGACCGACTCCAACGAGACCCGTCACCCCGAGGCCCCGAAGGGCCGCCCCACGCCCAAGCGCAGTGAGGCCCAGTCGCAGCGTCGCAGCGTCGCCAATACGTCGATGACGCGCAAGGACGCCGCCAAGCGTGGCCGTGAGGAGCGCCGGGCCGCTCTGGAGAAGCAGCGTCAGGCGCTGGCCGGAGGCGACGAGCGGTATCTGCCGGCCCGTGACAAGGGTCCGGTCCGCAAGTTCGCGCGTGACTTCATCGACTCGCGCTTCAACATCGCCGAGTTCTTCCTGCCGATGGCCGTGGTCATCCTCGTGCTGAGCCTGGTCCGGGTGCCGGCGCTGCAGAACATCGCGTTGCTGCTGTGGCTGGTCGTGATCGTGCTCATCGTGCTCGACTCGGTCGTCACCGGCTTCCGGTTGAAGAAGCGGCTCGCCGAGCGCTTCCCCGACGACAACAGGCGCGGCGCCGTCGCCTACGCGCTGATGCGCTCGCTCCAGATGCGCCGGCTCCGGCTGCCCAAGCCTCAGGTCAAGCGTGGAGAGCGGCCCTGAGCGCTGCGGCTTTCTCGGGGGGTGCGGCCGACGCGTGGCTGAGCGGGCTCGGCGGTCTGCGTGATGTCGTACGGCAGGAGCTGGTCGCCCGACAGCTCGACGAGCAGATAGCCGGGCGGTTCCCGGTCGGGCAGCGGCTGCGGGTGCTCGACGTGGGGATGGGCCAGGGCACCCAGGCGCTGCGCCTGGCCCGGGCCGGGCATCAGGTGACCGGTGTCGAGCAGGACCCGAAGATGATCGCGGCCGCCCGTGAGGAGCTGGCCGGCGAGCCCGAGGGGATCCGGGAGCGGGTGCGCCTGGTCCAGAGCGACGGGCGGGACACCGGTGTGCACTTCCTGCCGGGCAGCTTCGACCTGGTGCTGTGCCACGGCGTGCTGATGTACATCGACGAGCCCGATCCGATGCTGGCCGGGCTGGCCCGGATGCTCGCCCCGGGCGGACTGCTCTCCCTCCTCGTGCGCAACGGCGACGCGCTCGCCATGCGGCCCGGGCTGTCCGGCGACTGGGCGGGCGCGCTGGCCGCGTTCGACACGATCACCTACCGCAACCGTCTGGGCCTCGACGTCCGGGCGGACCGGCTGTCGGACCTGACGGCGACGCTCGCGGGGATCGGGGCGCCGCTGCACGCCTGGTACGGGGTGCGGGCCTTCACCGACACGGCGGCCGACGGCGCGGAGATCCCGGCGGACCTGGACGGCTTGCTGGCCGTCGAGGAGCGGGCCGGGAAGACCGACCCCTATCGCGGGGTGGCGGCGCTGCTGCATCTGTGCGGGGTGCGCGGCTGATCCCGTTCGGGTGAGCAGCGCGCGCCGGACCCCGGCCCCGCGGTGAGACTCGGGGCATGGATGCTCGCCGTTTCCGCGCCCGGTGGCCGGCCGTCGCGGCCGCCGCCCTCGTCTGCTGCCTCGGTCTGCTGTCCGCCTGTTCGGCCTCCTCCGCCACGCGTGAGAAGGAGGACTCGACGACGCAGGCCGCCGTGCCGAAGGCGCTCGGCGCGGTCGACGACCTTCAGGACGGCTATCTGAAGGTGATCAAGGATGTGCTGCCGTCGGTCGTGCAGATCCAGGGCCGGCGCGATCTCGGCTCGGGCGTGGTCTACGACGACCAGGGCCACATCGTCACCAACGCGCATGTCGTCGGGGACGAGAAGACGTTCCGGGTGACGACCGCCAACAGCGAGAACGAACTCACCGCGGAGCTGGTCTCCTCCTATCCGCAGCAGGACCTCGCCGTCATCAAGCTGGACGACCCGCCGGACGGGCTGAAGGCGGCGAGGTTCGGGGACTCCGGCAAGGTCGAGGTGGGGCAGATCGTGCTGGCGATGGGCTCGCCGCTCGGGCTGTCGTCCAGCGTGACGCAGGGCATCGTCTCGGCGACCGGACGGACCGTCACCGAGGGCAGTGACGACGGCGGTACGGGCGCGACGATCGCCAACATGGTGCAGACGTCGGCGGCCATCAACCCCGGCAACAGCGGGGGCGCGCTGGTGAACCTCGACAGCGAGGTCATCGGCGTCCCGACCCTCGCCGCCGTCGACCCCGACGTCGGGGACAGCGCGGCGCCCGGCATCGGGTTCGCGATCCCGGCGTCGACGGTGCAAAAGATCGCCGACCAGATCATCGAGGACGGCCGGGTCACCGACTCGGGCCGGGCGGCGCTCGGCATCACGGGCCGTACGGTCGTGAACGACGAGTTCCAGGCCGCGGGCGTGGCCGTCGTCGAGGTGCAGTCGGGTGGGGCGGCCGACAAGGCCGGGATGAAGCCCGGGGACATCATCACCCGGCTGGGCGACACGGACATCACCACCATCACCTCGCTGTCCGAGGCGCTGGCCGGCGAGCAGCCGGGGGACCGGACGACGGTGACGTTCACCCGTGACGGCAATGAGCAGAAGGCGGATGTGACGCTGGGCGAGCAGTGACGGGGGCGAGGGTGCACGGCCCCCGCCCCCGTTCGCTCACGCCTCGGCGTGCAGGCTCATCGGGCCGTAGATCTCCGTGGCGTCCTCGAACAGCCGCACCTGGTCCGCGCCGCCCTCCCGCAGAGCCTTCCAGTGCTCCCCGATCCAGGACTCGGCGTCGCCCTGGGTGGTGAACTCCTCGGGCTGCACCGCGGGCTGGACCTCCGCACCGTCGGTCTTCTCGAACCGCCACGTCCATGCCGCCATGTACGCCTCCAAGATGTCAGCACGTTGAGTGCACCAGCGTATGCGGTTCGTGTGCGGCTCCGGGCAGGTGGGGGCTGGTCGCGCCCACACGGCGGAGCCGCGGATCGATCCGGCCCCGCGCCCCTCGGGGCGTCTCCATCACGCACGTACAGCGGTGACCGGTGAAAATCGGAGGCGTGGAACTTACTCTCCTCGGCACCGGTGCCCCCGCGGGACTCCCCCGCCCCGACTGTCCGTGCGCGGCGTGTGCCAGTGCGCTCGGCAACGACGCGCGGGCGGCCACCGCGCTGCTCGTGGACGGGGCCCTGCTGCTCGATCTGACGCCAGGGGCGGCGTTCGCGGCGGCGCGGGCGGGGCGTTCGCTGGGCAACGTACGGCAGGTGCTGCTCTCCCATCCGCACAACGGGCCCGCCGTCGAGGTGCCGGCGGGGGTGCCGCAGCCCGGGCGGGTGCCGGACGGGCGGGAGTTGGCGCTGCTGACGGGGCATCGGGTGCGGGCGGTGGCGATGGACGCGCCGGGCACCGGGTACGCGGTGACCGGGCCGGACGGGCAACGCCTGCTGTATCTGCCGCCGGGGGGCGCGCCGGCCGGGCTGGAGAACGGGGCCGTCGGGATGTACGACATGGTGGTCGCCGATGTCGTGGGGCGGCCGGACGCCCTGGCCAAGCTGCGGGCGGTGGGGGCGATCGGGCCGACGACGGATGTGATCGCCGTGCATCTGGACCATGACGCGCCGCCGGGTGCGGAGCTGCGGCGGCGGCTGGCCGCGCTCGGGGCGCGGGCGGTGCCGGACGGGGTGACGCTGGAGGTGGGGGCGTACGAGGACGTGCCGGACGTACCGCGGCGGACCCTGGTGCTGGGCGGTGCCCGCTCCGGGAAGTCGGTCGAGGCGGAGCGGCGGCTGGAGGCCTTTCCCGACGTGCTGTACGTCGCGACCGGCGGCACCCGGGGCGGGGACAGCGAGTGGGCGGCGCGGGTCGCCCTGCACCGGGAGCGGCGGCCGGGGTCGTGGCGTACGGCCGAGACGTGCGACCTGGTTCCGTTGTTGGCCGAGGAGGGGGCGCCGCTGCTGATCGACTGTCTGTCGCTGTGGCTGACGGATGCGATGGACTCGGTCGGGGCCTGGGACGACGCGGTGTGGGCGGACGGTGGGGAGCGGGCGCTGCGGGAGCGGGTGCGCGAGCTCACGCAGGCGGTGCGGGCGACTTTGCGGACCGTGGTCGCCGTGTCCAATGAGGTGGGGTCGGGAATCGTGCCGGCCACGGCTTCCGGGCGGCGGTACCGCGATGAGCTCGGGCGGCTGAACGCCGCGTTCGCGAGTGAGTGCGAGCAGGTGGTTCTGGTGGTGGCGGGGCAGGCGGTCGTGCTGCGCGGCTGAGGGTGCTTCAGCTCGGCTCCTTGCGGGCGATGACCCGGTACGCGTTCGCGAAGCGGGTGTGCCGCAGCAGCGGGGACAGGAGGTGGTCCACGGCCCAGGCCACGGCCACCAGCGGCGCGCCAAGGCCCAGCAGCAGGGACGGCAGCAGGTGGGACAGCATCAGTGAGGTCGTGGCCGCCAGGTCGTAGGGGATGTGCGCGGTGCGGTGGTCGGTGCGGACGATCGTGCAGCCCTGGGCCCGCAGTTCCTCGCACAGGGCGTCCATGGGCAGCAGGTGGAGATGGCCCGGGGGGCTGTGCGGGACCCAGAGGCGGCCGAGCAGTCCGGCGAACAGGCACCGCGGGTTGGGGAGTTCGAGGACGAGGTGGCCGCCCGGGCGCAGGACCGTGAGGGCCGCGCGGAGTTCCGCGCTGGGGTCGCGGGCGTGTTCCAGGTGCCGGAACATGCTGACGACGTCGTAGCGGCCGCGCAGCCGGGCCGTGACGCGCCGGTCGGTGAGGCTGCCGACGTGGGCCTCCTCCACGCGTTCGGCCACGCGCGCGTGCAGGACGCGGTAGGTCGGGTCCAGGCCGTCGAACGCGGTGTAGGGGAACAGTTCCTTCGCCGTCTCCGGGAACCGGGCGTACCCGGTGCCGACATCCAGCCAGCTCTCCGGCTCCGGGAAGGCGAGCGCCAGGCGGGCCGCGGCTCTCAGCCGGCGCGGCCCTCTTCGGGTGAGTCCCAGGTGACGGGGGACGTAGCTGTGCTCCCGGCAGGGGGTGAGCGTGAACGGGCAGTCCGCCTGGGGGCGTTCGGCGGGTGCGGTCGCGGTCATGAGCGGCTCCGGGCGTGGGGGGGCGTACGGCTGGGGCGTACGGCGAAGGCGGTGCGAGACGGTGCGAGCATGCCCCGACAATCCACTGCAAAACGGAACGTATGGGATGACGATCTTGGGTGCAACGACGTCGCGCGGATGCGGGTGTGACGTGGCGAAGCCGGTGGTGGCCATGTGGCACCGCTCTGTTCGACCGGTGCCGGTACTGTTCGGCGAATGAGCTCGCTTAATCTCGACGACTTCACTGATCTGATCGAGCGCCCCGACGGTGGGGTGCGCCGTGACGCCGAGGCGCGCCGTGAGCGGCAGATCGTGCCGCCCGGGGCGCTGGGCCGCCTCGACGAACTGGGCGAGTGGCTGGCGGCGGCGCAGTCCGCGGTGCCGGTGCGGCCGATCGAACAGCCGCGGGTCGTTCTGTTCGCCGGAGACCACGGTGTCGCCGAGCTGGGCGTGTCGGCGCGGCCGGCGGGCGGTGCCGGGGATTTGGTGCGGGAGATCCTGGAGGGCGGCCGTCCGGTGTCCGTGCTCGCGCGGCGGCTCGGGGTCGGGGTGCGGGTCGTCGACATGGCGCTGGACTGCGACCCGGAGACGCTGCCGGAGGCGGTCGTACGGCATCGGGTGCGGCGCGGCAGCGGTCGTATCGACGTCGAGGACGCGTTGACGGCGGAGGAGGCCGAGGCGGCCTTCCGGACCGGGATGGCAGTGGCCGACGAGGAGGCCGACTCCGGTACGGATCTGGTGGTGCTCGGCGATGTGAGCGTCGGCGGGACGACGGCGGCCGGGGTGCTGGTCGCCGCGCTGTGCGGGACGGACGCGTCCGTGGTCACCGGGCGCGGCGGGGTCGCCATCGACGACCTCGCGTGGATGCGCAAGTGCGCGGCGATCCGGGACGCCCTGCGCCGGGCGCGGCCGGTGCTCGGGGACCAGCTCCAGTTGCTCGCGACGGTGGGCGGTGCCGACCTGGCGGCGATCACCGGGTTCCTGCTGCAGAGCGCGGTGCGCAAGGTGCCGGTGGTACTGGACGGGGTCGTGGCCGCCGCCTGCGCGCTGGTGGGGCAGCGGATCGCGTTCCGGGCGCCGGACTGGTGGCTGGCCGCGCACGACAGCGGGGAGCCGGGACAGACGAAGGCGCTGGACCGGATGGCCCTGGAGCCGGTGCTCGACCAGGGTGTGCGGGTCGGCGAGGGGGCCGGGGGGCTGCTGGCGCTGCCGCTGGTGCAGGCCGCGGCGGCGCTGGCCGCGGAACTGCCGGAGAGGCCGGAGGACGCCGAGAAGCCGGCGGACGCGGTGGACTCCGCTGATTCGGTGGACTCGGTGGACTCGGAGGCGGCCGAGGTCGAGTAGGGAGCGGGGGCGGTTCGCCCCCCACCCCCGCCGGCCCCGCCGGCCCCGCTCCCGCCCGTCGCCACAAAAGGGGCATTCTTAACGATCATGCCCATATGATCGGCCCTCATGATGAGCACCCTCGGCCGCTGGGCCCGGGCGGAGTGGGGGGCGTTGTATCTCGCCGTGCGGGGCCCCCTGGTGGCGCGGCGGTGGAGGGCCCTGCCGCTGACCCTCGGGGCCGTCTGTCTGACCGGGCTCATCCAGGTCGTGCAGAACCAGCCCTGGGGATACCGGCCGGTCCAGAACCTCGGGGCCGTACGGGCCGAGGACCCCTTGTGGCCGGCCCTTCTGCGCACGCCGCTGTCGCTGTTCGTGCCCGCCCTCGATCTGCCGGTGTGGGGTGCGCTCGCACAGATTCTGATCGTGTTCGGGATCGCCGAGGTCTGTCTGGGCTGGTGGCGGACCCTCGTCGTCGCCTACGTCGCCACCCTCACCGGAACCCTGTACGCCCGCGTGGGCATCGCGCTCGGCCCGGACACCCCGTTCGGGCTGCCCGCCTCGGACGCGCGGGTCGTGGACACGGGACCGTCGGCCGCCGTGGTGGGCCTCGCCGTGTTCCTGGGGTGGCGCTACGGGGCGTACGCCACGGCCGCAGGGGTGATCGCGGCGATGATCGTCGAGGTCGTGCTGGAGGACAACCTCGCGGGCCGGGAACACCTCGCGGCGATCGCGGCGGTCCTCGTGCTGTGCGCGGTCGCGGCGGTGCGTCAGCGGCGTTCCAGGGCCCGGGCCGGGTCCACGTCGGGCGTGCCGCCGATCCAGTCCTGAAATTTGCGGCTGGGGCCCAGCCAGCGCCGGTCGTGGTGGTAGGCGCGCAGCTGGGCCTTGGCGCGGGCACGCGGGCGCCGGCGGTAGAACCGTTTCGCCCAGGGAGAGGTGGGGCGGGCCAGGCGGATGGCGCCGAACAGGGCCACGAAGGGGATGATCACCCCGAAGAGCGCGACCCGCGCCTTGCCCTTGAACAGGGCGATCAGGGCGAGCAGGAAGTTCCCGCCGATCGTGGTGAGCACGGTTCCGCGGCTCTGCATCTCGTCGTCACTGAGGTCGTTGACCCCGAAGGGCGCGAAGCCGAGGAGGAGCAGGCCGACCAGCGCGGCGGTGAGCACGACCATCTCGACGCTCTTGCGGCCGGCCTCGGACCAGTACACGTCGTCGAGGTGCAGGATCAGCGCGAACTCGTCCATGACCAGGCCCGCGCCGATCCCGAAGATCACGGCGGCGGTCGCCGAGCCGAAGCCGCGCTGTCCGCCGGCGACCGCGCAGAAGCCGCCGATGACGGTCAGGAGGATTCCCGGGACGACGTGATGGACGTGGACGGCGCCGGTCTCGATGTTGCGGAAGGGCCCTTTGCCCGCGCGGATCATGCGGGTGATGACGCGGGTGACCACGAAGGTGACCACGAAGGCGGTCAGGGCAAGGAGCAGGGGGAGTTTGCCCGGTTCGATGATGTTGCGCGTCCACCAGTCACCCATGCTCTCAGTGTCTTCCCGACCCGGGTGGGCTGCCTGGCGAGGAGGGCGTCCGGGCCGGTCCGCGGAGGTCCCGGCTAGTCTGCGGTCGTGTCCATGACCCGCCCGCCGCTGCACGGCCTCCGTTTCGCCTTCGGCACCCTGAGCGTGCTGCCCGTCAAGGTGAGCCGCTGGGACCGGGAGGCGGCGCGCGGCGGAATGCTCTGCGCCCCGCTGGTCGGGGTGGTGCTGGGCTGCGGTGCCGCCCTCGCCGCCCTGCTGCTGCTCCTCCTCGGCTCCGGCTCCCTGCTCGCCGCCGTCGCGGCGGCCGCCGTCCCCGCCGCGCTCACCCGGGGGCTGCATCTCGACGGGCTCGCCGACACCGCCGACGGGCTGGGCAGCGGCAAGCCCGCCGAGGACGCGCTGCGGATCATGAAGCAGTCGGACATCGGGCCGTTCGGGGTGATCGCACTCCTGTTCGTGCTGCTGGCTCAGGTGGCCGCGTTGTCACGGCTGTACGACGACTCGTGGGCCCGGGGCGCCCTCGCCACCGTCGTCGCGGCCGTCGCCGCCCGCCTCGCCCTCACCCTCGCCGCCCGGACCGGCGTACCGGCGGCTCGCCCGGAGGGGCTGGGAGCCGCGGTCGCCGGGGTCGTCCCGGTACGGGGCGCGGTGGCCGCAGCCCTGGCCGTGACCGGCGTCGCCGCAGCGGCGGGGGCGCTGCTCGGGACGGACGACGTCGTCCGCACCGCCCTCGCGGTCCTCGCCGCGCCGGCCGTGGCCGAGCTGCTCCTGCGGCACTGTGTCCGCCGCTTCGGCGGGGTCACCGGCGATGTCTTCGGCGGGCTCGCGGAGACGGCGGCGACCACCGCGCTGGTCGTGCTGTCCCTGGGCTGAGGCCGCGGCCTCTCACCGGGCGGGCGCCAGCGCGTGGGGCAGCGTGCCCCAGGGGTGGCCACCCGTGCCCGGCACCGCGCAGTGCACCGAGGCGCCGCGGGCGCGGGCCCGGTCCGTCAGATCGACGTCGGGCGGGACGCCGTACACCAGGTGGCACAGCCGCACTCCCCCGCCGCCGCGCCACTCCTGCGGGCCGAGACCCAGGTACGACTCCCAAGGGCCCTCGAAGGTGACCAGCAGGTCCGCGATCCTGGCGTACGACGGGTGCGGTGCCGTGCCGTGGTTCAGGGCGACGGTGCCGCAGCCGGCGCCCCAGGCCGCCGTCGCGAGCCGCTGGTAGTACGCGAACTCCTCGCGGCCCGCCGCGACTTGGTCGAGGAAGATTCCGTCGGCGCGGTACCAGGCGCGGTGACGGGCGATGTCGCGTACGACGTCGGCGTGGGGCCGGCGGCCGTAGCCGGTGTCGGCGTAGCCGAGCACGCGCACGCCCGCGTCCCGCAGCCGGGCGGCGACCGTCGCGAAGGCCGGGTCGGGGGTTTCGCCGGCGCCGCTGGCCGGGTTGAGGACGACGCCGTAGAGGCGGGGCGCGGCCGCGACGATCGCGTCCCACTCGGCGGGGCGGGCGGACGGGTGCTCGTAGTAGGGGATCAGCAGGTCGGTCATCGGTGGGCCGTCACTCTCCCGAGCAGGCCGCAGACCAGGACGGCCTGGGCCGCCGCCGCCGTCCCGTGGACGGCCAGGGCGACCCAGTGCGGGCCGGCCGCGTGCGTCAGCAGGGCGAGCGTCTGGGCGAGGGCCGCCGCACCGCAGACCGCCGCCGCGCCGGACACCGCGCCGAAGGACTGGAGCAGCAGCCCCGTCCACAGCACCACGCCGAGCAGGAGGAGGCCGGCGAGCCGGACCCCGGCGATGCCGGGGGCGTCCGGCCACAGGGCCGAGGTGGCGAGGCTGAGCGCGAGCAGCGCGGCCAGATAGGCGGCCAGGCACCGCACGGCGGTGAGCACCGTCGTCCGCCGGAACGCCCTCGGGGTGTGACTGGAGCGCAGGCCCGCGAGGCTGCCGCTGCGGAAGCGGTGCAGCAGCCATTCGGCGGGGCCCATGCTGAGGGTGAGGGCGACTGCGGCCGGGGCCGCGACCACGCCGGTGGTGTCGTCGGCGAGGGCGTCCCCGAGGGCCGCGTACAGGACCAGGACGCCGGTGGCCAGGCCGAACAGGGCGTAGGGGAGGGAGGCGAGGAGTCGGGGGCCGGAGGTCGGCCCGTGCCCCTTGGGTGCGTTTCCGGCGAAGGCGACCTCCCGTAGCCCCAGGACCGCCACCGCCACCAGGGAGCCCAGCAGCAAGGCGGCCCTCGCCGCGTCCGGCATGGAGTGGACGAGGGCCACGACGGCGGCCGCCGCCATGGGCAACAGGGCGAGGAGCAGCGCGCGTTCACGGCCCATCACCAGCAGGACGGTGGCCGCGCCCAGGTAGACGGACTGTCCGGCCGCGAAGGCCACGGCGACGGGGTGGGCCGAGCCCGCCACGGCCAGCGCGACCAGGGCGCCGAGCAACGCGCCGACCGGTGCGCCCAGGAGCAGGGAGCGGCGGGCGGCCGATCGGTCGCCCAACCCCAGCCAGGAGTACGCCCGATGCGCGAGGCCCTGGTTCCAGGTCCAGCCGACCAGGGCTCCGGCCAGCAGCGGGACCGTGCCCGCCGGGAGGCCGTAGTCGTCGTGCGGGCCGGCGAGCAGCGGGGCGCCGAGGACGTAGCCGAAGCCCGGGAGCGCGAAGACCACGCCGCGCAGCAGACAGCCCAGCAGGCCGGTCCGCCAGGGGTCCTGGAGCGGCCCCTCCGGCTCGGGATAGCGGCGGCCTACGCGCTCGTAGAGCTCCTCGGCGAGGGCGAAGGAGTTCTTGACGCCGTAGCGTTCGCGTATCTGGTCGTCGGACAGGCCGTCGGACTCCAGCAGCGCGGCTATCTCGTCCGGGTGGACGGCCGCGGCTATGAAGTCGTCGAGGCGCAGGGCGAGTTCGTCGAGGGGGTCGGGCTGCGCCCAGCTGGGTGTGGTGCGCTGGCGCGGGATGGCGGGCAGGGTGTCGGGGCGGGATCCGGGCGGCATCCAGATGCTTCCGCTCACCAGCCGGTTCCGTCCGTCGCGACCTTCTCGTACCAGGGGTCGCGCAGTTCGACGGTCCAGTCGGCGACCGTCTCCAGCGTGGGCTCGTACACCTCGGAGCTGCCCGCGAGCTCCTGGTAAATCGTCCGGAAATTGTCCACGGAGCGGCGCAGTGTAAAGCGGTCGATCACGCGCTGACGGGACAACTCACCCAGTTTCAGGCGTCGTTCGTCGTCACGGAGCAGGGTCAGGGCGGCGGCGGCCATCTTCTCCGGCTCGCGCGGCGGGACGACGAGGCCGGTGTCGCCGACGGCCTCACGCACTCCCCCGACGTCGGTCGAGACGGTCGTACGGCCGCAGGACATGGCCTCGATGATGGAGAACGGGAAGCCCTCGGAGATGGACGACAGCATCACGACGTGCCCGGCCGCGTAGGCGCGCCAGACCTCGGTGATGCGGCCCTCGAAGGTCAGGCCGTCCGCCACGCCGAGTTCGGCGGCGAGCTTCTCCAGCTTGGTGCGGTAGGCCTCGCCGCCGGCCGGGACCGGGCCGAACAACCGCAGCCGGGTCTCGGGGAGTTCGGCGCGGACCATGGCGTAGGCCCGCAGCAGCGTCTCCAGGTCCTTGATGGGGTCGACCCGGCCGCACCAGGTGAGGGTGGGGACCTCGGGCTCGGGGCCGGCGTGCGGGAAGGCGTGCGGGTCGACGCCGTTGTAGACGGTGCGGATCTTGTCGGCGTCGGCGCCGCCGCGCTCCTCCCAGCGCCGGTTGTACTGGTTGCAGGGGGTGATCAGGTCGGCCGTGCGGTACCCGTGCGAGTTCAGCTCGCGGTAGAAGCCGAGCATGAACGCCTTCACCGGCCAGCGCTGGGCGTCGCTGCGGTAGCCGAGGTAGCGCTCGCGCAGATAGATGCCGTGCTCGGTGAGGAGAAAGGGCACGCCGTCCAGCCTGCGGGCGGCCAGGGCCGGCAGGGTCGCGAGGCCGCTGCTGACGGCGTGCGCGACCGAGTCCTCGGGGACGCGGACGCCGAGCGGGCGCAGCGCGTGTTCCAGCAGGTCGGTGGCGGTCAGGGCGTCGTGGACGGTGGGGCGGGCGGCCGCGGTCGGCAGGTGCGGCATCGTCCAGATCCACATCAGGGACCGCAGCGCCGCCTCGCTGCGCAGCGCCGCCGACAGCCGTCCGTCGCGGGCGACCCCGGCCAGCTCGTCCAAGGCCTCGCCGAAGTCGCAGGGCGCCTCGGGGTCGAGGAAGGAGAGCAGGAAACGCTCATAGGAGTCGGTGAAACGGCGACGGGCCCGGCCGTGCGGCGCTCGTTTGCGCCCCGGACGCGGGCCCCACGTGGGTACGGAGGTGTGCCGGCGGACATTGGGCGGCAGCTCCCAGGTGACGGGTTCCCGGCCGGTCCCGGTGAGGGACACGATGTGGAAGTCGACCTCCGGCATGCCCTTGACGAGCTGGTCGCACCAGGTGCTGACCCCGCCGTGGACATGCGGATACGTTCCTTCGGTGAGCATGGTGACATGACGGCCAGTGCGCATGGCTGCGCCGCTCCCCCCTGTTGCGGATTCTGTGAGGGGAACTGCGGCCCCGACCCCGGCTGCGGGTTCGTCGTGGCTGGTCGCGCAGTTCCCCACGCCCCTGCGGGGGCGCTGCCCCTACGGCAGGTTCAACGTGACGGCGCTTTGCAGAAGCTCCGGCTTGGTCCAGGCGGAGCGTCTTCCCGCGTACGGCGTCCCGAACGCGGAGGTTCCGAGCAGGAGTCGCTTTGTGGTGCCCTCCGGTGCGGTCACCGGGATCTGGGTCCCGGACGGGGCTTTGACGGTGACGGCTTTGCCGATGCGGTACGCCGTGACGGAGCCGTTCGCGAGCGCGGTCTGCCAGGCGGCGCGGCGCTGGAGTTCGGTGCCGATGGCGCTCTGGGCGAGGTTCTGCACCGGGGTGTTGTCGGCGAACAGCGCGCCGTAGTCGGCGAGCACCTTGTCCAGGACCGGGTACAGCGTCCGGTCCTCGGCCAGGTTGGACTGGTGGGCGTAGTGCGGGCGCGGGTCGTTGCCGATCACGTGCCCGAGGGCGATACGGGCCTCCTGCGGGACGATGTACTGCGCGTAGCCGGTGGCGGTGTCCAGCGGCTCGTCCAGGCAGGTGGAGGCGGGGTTGGTCTCGCAGACGCCGCTGCCGCCGTCGGCCGCGGAGGTGTAGATCCAGTTGTACTCGTCGGCCATCTCCTCGTCGGTGCCCGTGTTGTAGTACACGTTCATCGGGTACCGGGGCACGGTGAGCGCGGCGCCGACCGAACGCTGGGCGGGCTCACGGGAGTTGTCGGAGGCGATCCACCTGACGCCGTTGTCGGAGAGCGCGCCGGCCAGGTTCGGGTTGTCGTCGGGCTGCTGCGGCAGGGTCCTCAGGCCCGAGTGCTCGCCGGTCACGAGTTCGGTGCGGTCGAGCGGGAGCCCCTTGCCGAGGCCCCAGTTGTAGTTGTTCCTGATCTCCGCGGAGATGTCCGAACGGCTCATGTACCGCGTGGAGCCGTCGGCGTTCTTCGCACAGCTCCACGGGACGGTGGAGGTGTCCTGCACACAGCCGAGGAAGGGGTGCGTGTAGGTGTGGTTGACCCAGCGGTACTGCGCCTTGTCCGCGAGGAGCCGGTCGGCGAGCGCGTCGGTGCCGCCGTTCTCGGCCTTCCACTCCTCGCCGGAGCCGGCGTTGTAGACCATGTCCAGCTTGAAGGCGCGCTCCCGCTGCCACTGAGCGGCGAACACCGCGTCGTCCGCGGTCATCCGGATCGGCGTGGTCCCCTCGCCGTCACCGCCCACGCAGTCGAAGTCACCGGGCGTGCAGTTGCGCTCGGTGTCCCAGCGGCTGTCGGGCGCGAAGACGTCGTCGACATGCACCGCAAAATAGTTGCGCGCCTGACCCAGGTGCACGCCCTGAGTCAGCCATTCGACGATGCCGCGCGCCAGCAGCCGGAACTGCTGCTGGTACTCGTTGTAGGCGAAGGTCACGACCAGCTCGCGGCGGCCGTCGTGGCTGTATTCGCCGACCAGGCTGCCGCGCCCGGAGCCGGCCGGCACGGGAAGGTCGACGTAGCTGGTGAAGCCGGTTCGGGGCCGGGCGACATAGCCGTAACTCTCCTGTACGGCCGGGTCGTTGTCCTCGAAGGTGAAGGCGCCGTCGATATAGCCGAAATACCCCGCCCTGCCCTCGGTCGTGACGGACGCCTCACGCCCGTCGAGGCTGCCGGCCCAGCCGCCCTGGCTGGTGTAGTCGAGGCCGACGCCCGGGTGGGCCCAGGTGTAGGCGTCGACCTGCGGGATCCCGTAGGTCCGCTCGTAGCCCTCCAGCGCGGTCTGCTCGGCCGAACCCGCCCCGAAGGGAGCCTCGTTGGGCAGGACGACGCCCTGGAACTTGGCGCGGGGCGTGCCGTTGACGGTGTCGCTGAGGAACGCGTCCGTGATGGTCGGACGGTTCGCGTCGTTCAGGTCGACAGTGGTGTACGGGATGCCGGTGCTCTTGAGCTGAGCGGTGATGGCCTTGACGGGGCTGTCGCCGTTGTCCACGACCAGCACCCTGAGATCGATGCGCGGTTCCCCGGCGGCCGCGGCGCCGGGCACCGACAGGCCCAGTGTCAGCAGACCGGTGGCCGCCAGAACGGCGGCGGCGTTTCTGTGGTTTCTCCAGCTGCGCGCGGTGTGCGCCATTGGTGGTCCCTTCCCCCCAGAAGATCCCCTTGTGGCCGCTTGCGGTGAATCGGCGGAGGATCCGTGGAAATCATGCAAAGCGGCAAGCGAGTGGCTCACCGGAACCAGACGAGTGTGACTCAGCTCACCGGCGGCGAGGATCAAGAAATGACCGCGACGCCACCGTCAGGTGAACGCCCGAAAGAATGAGCGAACGCTCACGCGAGCGTAGGCTCGTCCCGAGTGTTCGCCGTACCGGGGAAGGCCCCGCTGCCACCGCACCCGCAGGTCGGAACTAGGGTCGGCCGTCGGGCCCGGTCGACCCACACTTTTCGGCCATCGCAACTTCACATCGGAAGCGAGATTTCACCACCGTGACTGCTCTCACTCTCAGCACCGCCGCGGCGCCCGGCCTGCGAGCCGACGCGATCGTGATCGGTGTCGCCAAGGGCGCCGTGTCCAAGTCCGGCGGACTGGTCGTCGCACCCGGCGCCGAAGCCGTGGACAAGGCCTACGACGGCAGGCTCGCCGGCGTCCTGGAGACCCTCGGTGCCTCCGGCGCCGAGGGCGAGGTGACGAAGCTCCCCGCACCCGCCGGCTTCAAGGCCCCGCTCGTGGTGGCGGTGGGGCTGGGCGCCGAGCCCGAAAAGGACGCCGACTACGACGGCGAGGCGCTGCGCAAGGCCGCCGGCGTCGCCGCCCGTGCCCTCGCCGGCACCAAGAAGGCCGCGTTCGCGCTGCCGCTGAGGGACGCCGGTGACCTCGGCGCCGTCGCCGAGGGCGTGCTCCTCGGGGCGTACTCCTTCGACGCGTACAAGGACAACGGCAAGGCCGCCCAGGGCGGCAGGAAGAACGGCAAGGCCCCCCTCGCCGAGGCCGCGCTGCTCGGCGCCAAGCCCCGCGACAAGGAGCACAAGGCCGCGCTCGAGCGCGCCACCGCCGTCACCGAGGAGCTCAACCGCGCCCGTGACCTGATCAACACCCCGCCCAACGACCTCAACCCCGAGGCGTTCGCCGCGATCGCGACGGCGGCGGGCAAGGAGCACGGCATCAAGGTGCAGGTGCTCGACGAGAAGGCGCTGGTCAAGGGCGGCTACGGCGGCATCCTGGGCGTCGGCTCGGGCTCCGCGTCCGGCCCGCGGCTGGTGAAGCTGTCGTACACGCACTCCAAGGCGGACAAGCACCTCGCCCTCGTCGGCAAGGGCATCACCTACGACTCGGGCGGCATCTCGCTGAAGCCCGCCGGGCACAACGAGACGATGAAGTGCGACATGAGCGGTGCGGCCGCCGTGTTCGCCAGCGTGGTCGCCGCCGCACGGCTCGGGCTGCGGGTGAACATCACCGGCTGGCTGGCGCTGGCCGAGAACATGCCCTCGGGAACCGCCACCCGCCCCGGGGACGTGCTGCGCATGTACAGCGGCAAGACCGTGGAGGTGCTCAACACCGACGCGGAGGGCCGGCTGGTGCTGGCGGACGCGCTGTGGGCGGCCTCCCAGGAGAAGCCGGACGCGATCGTCGACGTGGCGACGCTGACCGGCGCGATGGTGCTGGCGCTCGGCAGCCGCACGTTCGGCGTGATGGCCAACGACGACGCGTTCCGCTCCGCGGTCGTGGAGGCGGCCGAGGAGGTCGGCGAGCCGTCGTGGCCGATGCCGCTGCCCGAGCACCTGCGCAAGGGCATGGACTCGTCCACCGCCGACATCGCCAACATGGGTGAGCGGATGGGCGGCGGCCTGGTCGCCGGTCTCTTCCTCCAGGAGTTCGTGGGCGAGGGGATCACCTGGGCGCACCTGGACATCGCGGGTCCCGCGTTCAACGAGGGCGGGCCCTTCGGGTACACGCCCAAGGGCGGTACGGGTTCCGCCGTGCGCACGCTGGTCAGGCTGGCCGAGCTGACCGCGGCCGGGGACCTCGGCTGACGTAGATCACGGTGAGGGGGCTCCGCGCGCGGGTAGGGCGGAGCCCCCTCTTCCATGCCCGCTCGGCTGAACGTGGGACGTCTCACACACCGGCCCGGCGTCTCGTTCGGTGTGGACAAGTGCGAAGATGGGGCTCGGCAGGACAGGGCCCCCACCACAGGGCCGAAGAAAGAGCGGCCGGACACCAGCCGCCGCCCGGTCAACGCTGACCGGCGTACGGCGCACATGCATGGAGGACGTGACGTGGCGAACGACGCCAGCACCGTTTTCGACCTAGTGATCCTCGGCGGTGGTAGCGGTGGTTACGCCGCGGCCCTGCGCGGGGCGCAGCTGGGCCTGGACGTCGCCCTGATCGAGAAGGACAAGGTCGGCGGCACCTGCCTGCACCGGGGATGCATCCCCACCAAGGCCCTGCTGCACGCGGGCGAGATCGCCGACCAGGCCCGCGAGAGCGAGCAGTTCGGCGTGAAGGCCACCTTCGAGGGCATCGACATCGCCGGTGTGCACAAGTACAAGGACGGCGTGATCGCCGGCCTGTACAAGGGCCTCCAGGGTCTCGTCGCCTCCCGCAAGGTGACGTACATCGAGGGTGAGGGCCGCCTGTCCTCCCCGACCTCCGTCGACGTGGGCGGACAGCGCGTCCAGGGCCGCCACGTCCTGCTGGCGACCGGCTCCGTGCCGAAGTCGCTGCCGGGCCTGGAGATCGACGGCAACCGGATCATCTCCTCCGACCACGCCCTCGTCCTGGACCGCGTGCCCAAGTCCGCGATCATCCTGGGCGGCGGCGTCATCGGCGTCGAGTTCGCCTCGGCGTGGAAGTCCTTCGGCTCCGACGTCACCGTCATCGAGGGCCTGAAGCACCTCGTCCCGGTCGAGGACGAGAACTCCTCCAAGCTTCTTGAGCGCGCGTTCCGCAAGCGCGGCATCAAGTTCAACCTGGGCACCTTCTTCCAGAAGGCCGAGTACACCGCCGACGGCGTCAAGGTCACCCTCGCCGACGGCAAGGAGTTCGAGGCCGAGGTCCTGCTGGTCGCCGTCGGCCGCGGCCCGGTCTCCGCCGGCCTCGGCTACGAGGAGCAGGGCGTCGCCATGGACCGCGGCTACGTCCTCGTCGACGAGTACATGCGCACCAACGTCCCGACCATCTCCGCCGTCGGTGACCTGGTGCCCACGCTCCAGCTCGCGCACGTCGGCTTCGCCGAGGGCATCCTGGTTGCGGAGCGTCTGGCCGGCCTGAAGACCGTCCCGATCGACTACGACGGTGTCCCCCGCGTGACCTACTGCCACCCGGAGGTCGCCTCCGTCGGCATCACCGAGGCCAAGGCCAAGGAGATCTACGGTGCGGACAAGGTCGTCGCTCTGAAGTACAACCTGGCGGGCAACGGCAAGAGCAAGATCCTGAACACCGCGGGCGAGATCAAGCTCGTCCAGGTCAAGGACGGCGCCGTGGTCGGCGTCCACATGGTCGGCGACCGCATGGGCGAGCAGGTCGGCGAGGCCCAGCTGATCTACAACTGGGAGGCGCTGCCGGCCGAGGTCGCCCAGCTCATCCACGCCCACCCGACGCAGAACGAGGCGCTCGGCGAGGCCCACCTGGCCCTGGCCGGCAAGCCGCTGCACTCGCACGACTGACCCTCGGTCGACGAAGCGACGACACAGACTTCCGCAATTCGTTAGGAGCAACCGAAACCATGGCGGTTTCCGTAACCCTTCCGGCGCTCGGCGAGAGCGTCACCGAGGGCACTGTCACCCGCTGGCTGAAGGCCGAGGGTGAGCGCGTCGAGGCCGACGAGCCGCTGCTCGAGGTCTCCACCGACAAGGTCGACACCGAGATCCCCTCGCCCGCCGCCGGTGTCCTGGCCTCCATCAAGGTCGCCGAGGACGAGACGGTCGAGGTCGGCGCCGAGCTGGCCCTGATCGACGACGGCTCCGGCGCGCCCGCCGCTGCCCCGGCCCCCGCCGCCGAGCCCGCCCCGGCCGCCGAGCCGGAGCCGGCCCCGCAGGCCGCCGCCCCCTCCACCGAGCAGGCCGCCCCGGCGCCGGCTCCCACCGCCGAGGCCGCCGCCGGCGCCGGCTCCGCCGAGGGCACGGACGTCGTCCTGCCCGCGCTCGGCGAGTCCGTCACCGAGGGCACCGTCACCCGCTGGCTGAAGTCGGTCGGTGACAGCGTCGAGGCCGACGAGCCGCTGCTGGAGGTGTCGACGGACAAGGTCGACACCGAGATCCCGGCCCCCACCTCCGGCACGCTGCTGGAGATCGTGGTCGGCGAGGACGAGACGGCCGAGGTCGGCGCCAAGCTGGCCGTCATCGGCGCCGCGGGTGCCGCTCCGGCGGCCGCCCCGGCCCCGGCGGCTCCGGCCCCCGCCGCCGCTGCCCCGGCTCCGGCCGCCCCGGCCGCGCCCGCGGCTCCGGCTGCCCCCGCCGCTCCGGCCGCGCCCGCCCCGGCCGCCGCCGCCCCGGCCCCGGCCGCCCCCGCGGCTCCGGCTCCCGCGCCTGCCCCGGTCACCCCGGCTCCGGCCGCTCCGGCCGCCGCCCAGCCGACCGACGAGGGCGCCTACGTCACCCCGCTGGTGCGCAAGCTCGCCGCCGAGAACGGCGTCGACCTGGCCAGCGTCAAGGGCACCGGCGTCGGCGGCCGTATCCGCAAGCAGGACGTCATCGCCGCCGCCGAGGCCGCGAAGGCCGCCGCTGCCGCTCCGGCGCCGGCCGCTGCCGCTCCGGCCCCCGCCGCCAAGAAGGCGCCGTCCCTGGAGGCCTCCCCCCTCCGTGGCCAGACCGTCAAGATGCCGCGCATCCGCAAGGTCATCGGCGACAACATGGTCAAGGCACTGCACGAGCAGGCGCAGCTGTCGTCGGTCGTCGAGGTCGACGTCACGCGTCTGATGAAGCTGCGCGCCCGGGCCAAGGACGCGTTCGCGGCCCGTGAGGGCGTCAAGCTCTCCCCGATGCCGTTCTTCGTCAAGGCCGCGGCCCAGGCGCTGAAGGCGCACGCGCCCATCAACGCCAAGATCAACGAGGCCGAGGGCACGATCACCTACTTCGACACCGAGAACATCGGTATCGCGGTGGACTCCGAGAAGGGCCTGATGACCCCGGTCATCAAGCACGCGGGCGACCTGAACATCGCCGGCATCGCGAAGGCCACGGCGGAGCTGGCCGGCAAGGTCCGCGCCAACAAGATCACGCCCGACGAGCTGTCCGGCGCGACCTTCACCATCTCCAACACCGGTTCGCGCGGTGCGCTCTTCGACACGATCATCGTGCCGCCGGGCCAGGTCGCGATCCTCGGCATCGGTGCCACGGTCAAGCGCCCGGCGGTCATCGAGACCGAGGAGGGCACGGTCATCGGCGTCCGCGACATGACGTACCTGACCCTCTCCTACGACCACCGCCTGGTGGACGGCGCCGACGCGGCCCGTTACCTGACGGCGGTCAAGGCGATCCTGGAGGCGGGCGAGTTCGAGGTCGAGCTCGGCCTGTAACACCCTCTGGGTACGGCTGTTGCTGCCCCCGTCCGGATGCTTCCGGGCGGGGGCACTGCCATGTCGGTGTGTAAGTCTCGTCTCACCTGCGCAAAAGCGCCCCCGTGCGCCCTTCCCGCGTGGCGTCCCGGCCGTATTGTCTAAACGTCAAAACGCCCCCGGGGCCTTGTGGGCCCCGCCCTAAGGAGCCCTCATGACCGCCCCCGTCATCCACTCGCTGCGCGAACAGATCCGCGAGCACATCCTGGAGGGGATCATCAGCGGTCGCTGGCAGCCGGGCGAGCGGATCGTGGAGCGGCGGATCGCCACCGAGCTGGAGGTCAGCCAGACGCCGGTGCGCGAGGCCCTGCGTGAGCTGGAGTCGCTGCGGCTGATCGAGTCCGCGCCGAACAAGGGCGTACGGGTGCGGAACCTGACCGCGGCCGACCTGGAGGAGAGCTACCCGGTCCGGGCCGGTCTTGAGGCCATCGCCGCCGAGCTGGCGGCCGACCGCCTCGCCGAGGACTGCTCAGCCCTCGAACCCCATGTCAGCGCCCTCTACGAGGCGGACCGCAAGTCCGACGGCACGGCCCAGGTGCGGCACACCGTCGCCTTCCACCGCGAACTGGTCCGCGCGGCGGGCAACTCCGTGCTGCTGCACACCTGGGAGGGCCTCGGCATCGAGGTGTTCACGGCCCTGTCCATCCGGTGGCTGGGGACCGTGCAGCAGTCGTACGCGGAGGAGCACGAGGAGCTGGTCGCCGCGTTCCAGCGCCAGGACCCGCGGATCGCCGAGATCGTCAAGGCGCATGTGCTCGGGTGCGCGCCGCGGCACGAGGGCGAGTAGGCCGGGCTCGCGGGGCGTCCGCGTCAGGGCCGCGCCGGGGTGACTCGTCCACCCGGCCCAGCTTGAGCGGCTGTGACGAGCGGGGCTGTTGAGGCGCATCAATACTGGTGGGAGCCGTGTCTCCCCCCGAGGCGGCACCCACGACCCCCGTCGCCGAGGTGGAGGCCGCGTGATGTGGACACAGCTCTCCTCCGTGCTCGCCGGATCCGTGCTGCCGGCGACGCTCAGCGCAGTGGCGTCGACCGCCTCGGCGGTGCGGACCGTGGCGGGGAGCCTGAGCGCCGTCCCCGCCGTGCTGCCGGTGATCGGGCCGCTGGTGCGGCCTCGTACGCCCGGTCTGTGGCCCACGTCCGGAGGCGTGCAGATCGAGCTCCGGCGGCTGGGCCGTCCCGGTACGGTCGCCGAGGCCCGCGCTCTGGAGGCGGCGCTGCGCCGGGTACCGGGGGTGAGCCGTGCCGAGGTGAACGGCACGCTGGGCTGTGTCTACGTCGGCTGCGGGCCGGAGACCGACCTGGTGAGCGTCGCGGGCATGGTCGCGGCGGCGGACGCCGGCGCGGTCGAGGCACAAGCGGCGGAACACGACGAGGCGGCACCACAGGGCACGCCGCGGGTTGCGGTGAAGCGGCGGGGTGGCGCCGACCGTGGGCGGCCCGCGGTCGGTTACCCGGGGGCTCAGGGGGCACAGGTCGGTGCGGCCGTGCGGCTCGGGGCGGGGGTGCTGGGCGTGGGAGTCGCGGCGGTGGGTGACGCGCTGCGGCTGCGCGGACTGCATCCGCTGGTGCTGTCGGTGATCCAGTTCGTGGAGTCCACCCCGCCGCTGCGCGAGGGCCTCGCCCGCAAGATCGGCGAGACGGCCACGGAACGCGGGCTCACCACGGCGAACATGCTGGCGACGGCGTTCACCTTCCGGCCGCTCGGGGCCACGGTGGCCGCCGTGCTGGCCACCGCCCGGTACGCGGAGGTACGGGCCCGGCGCTCGGCGTGGGAGCAGTGGGCGGGCAGGCTGGCCGTGCACGAGGGAACGTACCGCCACGACGCGGTACCGGCCCACGAGCGCCCCGCGCCGCTGCCGCCGGGCCCGGGCGACCGGTACGCGAACGTGGCGGCGCCCCTGTCGCTCGCGGCGTACGGGCTGACCACGCTCGGCACGTTCAGCCACGACCGGGGGCTGGCCCTGCTGATCTCGGGAACACCGCGCGGCCCCCAGTCCGGCCGCGAGGCGTTCGCCTCCGCCATGGGCCGGGCCGCGTCCGACCGGGGTGCGCTGGTGCTGCGCCCGGAGGTGCTGCGGCGGCTGGACCGGATCGACACCGTCGTCCTCGACGCCCGGGTACTGGCCGGCCATGACTGGACGCTCGACGGCGTCCTGCGCCTGCCACCGCCCGGCGCCGGCCCCGGAGTTCTCCCGGAAGAGCCCGCTGACGGCGGGGCGGACGAGGACGAGATCCACGTACGTATCCACGAGTTGATCGAGGCGGAGGGCGCGGCCGGCAGGCGCCGCCGGCAGGGCACCGGCACGGCCGAGCCGCAGGTGCGGGACGGGTGGGAGCTGCGGCCGTTCGACGGCGGTGTGCTGCCCCCGGACGCGGCCGCGCGGGCCCGGCAGTGGGGTGAGCGGGGAGCGCGGGTCGTGCTCGTGCTGCGGCAGGGGACGCCGGTGGCCGTGGCCGCCCTGGTGCCCCAACTGCATCCGCTGGCCCACCACTTGGTGAGCGCGGCGCGGGAGTGCGGCCGGGTGCGGCTGGTGGGCGGGCCGCCCGGACTGCATCTGCGGTTCGGGCTGGAGGAGGCCGTGCCCACCGGCCACCGGCGTACGGCCGCCCTGGTGCGGTCCCTCCAGGCGGAGGGGCGCGGGGTCGCCGTGGTCTCGGCGCGGACCCGGCGTGCGCTGGTCCGCGCCGACCTGGGCCTCGGGTCGATCTCGGACCCCCGGCACGTGCCCTGGGACGCCGACGTCGCCGCCCCGCCCGATGTCATCCACCTGTTGCTGACGGCCCTGCCGGAGGCCCGGCGGATCAGCCGGCTGTGCGCTCGGCTGGACGGCGCCGGGACCGTGGCGGGTTCGGCGCTCGCCCTGCTGGTGCCCCGTCCGCGGGCCTGGGAGCGGGCCCGTCTGGTGACCGACGGGGTGACGGCCGCCGGGGTCGCGGCGGGCTTCTGGGCCGGGTGGCGGCTGCACGGCCGGCCGGCCCCGGCCGCCACCGGTCACACGCCCTGGCACGCCATGGCGGTACGGCAGGTGATGGCCCGGCTCGGCACCTCGTCCCGGGGCCTCGACGAGACCGAGGCCGCCCGGCGCCGCCAGTTCGAGGGCGACGACCACCATGACGGCGCCGTCACCCTGATCGGCCGGGTCGCCGAGGAGCTGGCCAATCCGCTCACCCCGATCCTCGCGGTCGGCGGCGGGATCTCGGCGGCGCTCGGCTCCGTGCTGGACGCGGTGCTGATCGGAGGGGTGCTCGGGGTGGACGCGCTGGTCGGCGGGGTGCAGCGGCAGCAGGCCGACGACGCGGCCGAGCGGCTCGTCGAGGCCACCTCGGTACGGGTGCGGGTGCTGCGGCCCGGCCGCGAGGAGGCGGTGGAGACGGCCGGTGAGCACCTGGTGCGCGGCGACGTGGTCGAACTGCGGGCAGGTGACTCGGTGCCGGCGGACTGCCGGGTGGTGCGGGCGCACGGCCTGGAGGTGGACGAATCCAGCCTGACCGGCGAGTCGCTGCCCGTCACGAAGAGCGCCGCGCCGACCTCGGCCCGCACGGTCGCGGACCGCACGTCGATGCTCTACGAGGGCACCACGGTGGCGGCCGGCCACGCGATCGCCGTGGTCGTCGCCACCGGCACCGCCACCGAAGCGGGCAGCGCGAGCGAGGCGGGTCCGGAGGGCGGACCGCCGGAGAGCGGGGTGGAGCGGCGGCTGAAGGCGCTGGGCCGGTGGTTCCTGCCGCTGTCCGTCGGCGCGGGCGTCGTCCTGTTCGCCGTCGACATGGTGCGCGGACGCCCGCTGGGCGCCGCCCTGGGCTCCGCGGTCAGCCTGTGCGTGGCGGCCGTACCGGAGGGGCTGCCGTTCGTCGCCACGGTCGCGGAGCTGGCGGCGGCCCGCCGGCTGTCCACCCGCGACACCCTGGTCCGCGGCGCCTCCACCATCGAGGCCCTGGGCCGCACCGACGTGCTGTGCTTCGACAAGACCGGCACGCTCACCGAGGGCCGGATCAGCCTCCAGCAGGTCTCCGACGGCCGGGAGCGCGGTGCGCCCGACCGGCTCACCCCGGCGCTGCGCCGCGTCGTCGCCACGGCCGCCCTCGCCGGTCCCCCGGGCACGGCCGCGGACCTCACCCATCCCACCGACCGGGCCATCGCGGCCGGCGCCGAGCTGCTGGGCGCCGCCCCGGCGCGGGCCGCCGGGCTCGGTACGGACACCTGGGAGCGGCTCGCGGAGCTGCCGTTCGAGCCGGGGCGTGGCTTTCACGCGGTGCGGGGGCGGTCGGACGGCGAGGCGCGGATCGTCGTCAAGGGCGCGCCGGAGGTGGTCCTGGCGCGCTGTGACCGGATGCGCCGCGGGGAGAACGCCGAGCCCTTCGACGAGGGGCTGCGCGCGCGGACCGAGGCGGAGGTCGACCGGCTGGCCAGGCGCGGGCTCAGGGTGCTCGCGGTGGCCGAGCGCGTGTTGCCCGGGGGCGCGTCGCCGGAAGACACCGAGCTGGACGACGAGGAGGTCGACGGGCTGTGTCTGCTGGGCCTGCTGGGTCTCGCGGATCCGGTGCGGGCCACCGCCGCCGAGAGCGTGGACCGGCTGTCGCGGGCCGGGGTGCGCATCGTGATGCTCACCGGCGACCACCCGAGCACGGCCGCCGCGATCGCCCGGGAGCTGCGCCCCGACGAGGAGCCGCGCCTGATGACGGGCGCGGAACTGGACGCCCTGGACGACGCGGAGCTGGCGAGGACGCTGCCGGAGATCACCGTGTTCGCGCGGACCACCCCGGCGCACAAGGTCCGGATCGTCGCTGCGCTGCGCTCGGCGGGCCGGATCGTCGCCGTCACCGGCGACGGCGCCAACGACGCACCCGCCATCCGGATCGCCGACGTCGGCATCGCGCTGGGGTCCCGGGCGACGCCGGCGGCCCGCGCCGCGGCCGACATGGTCGTCACCGACGACCGGCTCGAGACCATCGTCGACGCGTTCGTCGAGGGCCGGGCCATGTGGGCGTCGGTGCGCAAGGCGCTGGGCATCCTGCTCGGCGGCAACCTCGGGGAGATCGCGTTCACCCTGGCGACCACGCTGCTCACCGGACGCAGCGCGCTGGGCGCCCGTCAGCTGCTCCTGGTCAACCTGCTGACCGACATGCTGCCGGCCATGGCCATCGCCGCCCGGCCGCCCGCCGCCGACCGCGACCAGTTGCTCGCCGAGGGCCCGGAGGCCTCTCTCGGCCGGGCCCTGACCCGGCACATCCGGCTGCGCGCCACGGTCACCACGCTCGCGGCCGGCACCGCCTGGATCGCGGCCCGGATGACCGGCACCCGGGCGCACGCAGACACCGTCGCCCTGGTCGCCCTCGTGACGTCCCAGCTGTTCCAGACGCTCCAGGACGCGGGCCGCGATCCGGTGGTCGCCGTCGCCGTGGTGGGGTCGCTGGCGGTGCTGGGGACGGTGGTGACCGTGCCGGGGCTCAGCCACTTCTTCGGCAGCCGGCCGCTCGGGCCGGTGGGCTGGACGATCGCGCTGGCGACGGCGGCGGGGTCGGTGCTGGTGCCCGCGGCGGCCACGGGAGCCGTCGACACGCTGGGGAAAGTTCACCCACAGGACACCCGGATGCAGCCCGCCGGATGACATCGGCCCGGACAAAGGAGTCGTACCGAGCACGACGCACACGAAAGGCGGCTGATCATGCCGCACATCCTCAGCACGATCCTGACCCAGGTGGCGGTCGCCCTCCTCGAGGCCGTCCTGGTGCGCCTGGCCGTCCAGCTCTGGAAGGCGTTCGCCACGAGCGGCCGTCCGGCGGCGGCTCACGCCTGACGCCCCCCGCCCCGACCTGACCGATTTGTCCGGTCAGGTCGGGTTTAGCCGGGAAAGGCCATGGAAGGCGGCTGGAAAGACACCGCACCCCACACTTCCACCAGGGGAGGACGGCGATGACTTCCCCAAAGCCGCAGACCCAGCCGCAGACCCAGCAAGCACAGCAAACACAGCAACCGGCACCACCCCAGGCAGGCGCCCGGACCGAGCAGAGGCCGGACGGCGGCAAGGTCGTGCACATGCACACCGCGCACCCCCGGGTGCCCATCCCGTATGTGACACCGGGCGACATGTTCACGGGCGCCCGCAAGGCCACGTCCTCCATGGCGTCGACAGCCGCGGCCACGGCCACGTCACTGCTCCCCAGCCCTCGCAGGCTGGCCTTCTACGGCATTCTCGGCGGCATGTCGGCCGCCGGAGCCATGGCCTGGCCGGTCGCGTTCGCCGTCGGCGCCGCCACCGAGGTGATCACCCGCGAGCAGGGCGCACACCACCGCGAGCAGCACGAGAGCATGGACCGGGAGCGCACCGAGAGGGAGACCCCGGCGATGAGCTGAGCCCGGCCGGGCCGGCGCGAGCCGCCCAAGCTAGCCGGTCACAACTCAGGTGAGCAGGGAAAACACGGCACGGCGTGCCCGAATCCCCGGCACCGGATGCCAATTTTCGGTCGGGAGTGCTTTTTCGCCTTCCACCCTTTGATCGATCATCGATCAGGGAGTTACAGTCGCCGACGGACACGCGACGGGGTCGCACATCGACACCGCACCGAAGTCCGCCCGCCCTGTCCTGCCAAAGACCTAGGGCAACCCGAACCCTTACCCATGAGGGAACCCCCTTCGACTGAGGAAGGCGGCGACATGACCGACCCCAGCGCCATCCAGCCCAGCGAGCTCGACCAGCTCCCGGACCGCGACCCGGAGGAGACCGCCGAATGGCAGGCCTCCCTGGACGCGGTCACCAAGGCGGCCGGCCCGCACCGTGCCGCGTACCTGATGCGCCGCACGCTGGAGCGCGCGGAGGGCAACGGCATCGCGCTGCCGAAGCTCCTCGAGACCGACTACGTCAACAGCATCCCGACCTCCGCCGAGCCGTCCGTGCCCGGTGACGAGGCGATGGAGCGCCGGATCACCGCGTGGAACCGCTGGAACGCGGCCGCGATGGTGACCCGGGGCAGCAAGCACGGCGTGGGCGGCCACATCGCCACCTTCGCCTCCGCCGCCTGGCTGTACGAGACCGGCTTCAACCACTTCTTCAAGGGCAAGGAGGCCGACGGCTCCGGCGACCAGCTCTACATCCAGGGCCACGCCTCCCCCGGCATCTACGCCCGCGCCTTCCTCGACGGCCGCCTCACCGAGCAGCACCTGGACAACTTCCGCCAGGAAGCCGGCGGCAACGGCCTCCCGTCGTACCCGCACCCGCGCCGCCTGCCCTGGCTGTGGGAGTTCCCGACGGTGTCCATGGGCCTCGGCCCGCTGTCGGCGATCTACCAGGCGCGCTTCAACCGCTACCTGACGGCGCGCGGCATCAAGGACGTCTCGAACTCGCACGTCTGGGCCTTCCTCGGCGACGGCGAGATGGACGAGCCGGAGTCCACGGCGGCCCTCGCCCTGGCCTCCCGCGAGGGCCTGGACAACCTGACCTTCGTCATCAACTGCAACCTGCAGCGCCTCGACGGCCCGGTCCGTGCCAACTTCAAGATCGTGCAGGAGCTGGAGGCCCAGTTCCGCGGCGCCGGCTGGAACGTCGTGAAGACGCTGTGGGGCACGGCGTGGGACGAGCTGTTCCAGCTGGACACCACCGGCGCGCTCGTACGCCGGCTGCGCGAGGTACCGGACGCGCAGGTGCAGACGTACCAGACGCGCGACGCGGCCTACATCCGCGAGGACTTCTTCGGCAAGGACCCGGCGCTCGTCGAGATGGCGAAGCTGCTGAGCGACGACAAGATCCTCGAGTGCTTCCACCTGTCGCGCGGCGGTCACGAGGCCCGCAAGGTCCACGCGGCCTACAAGGCGGCCGTCGAGTTCAAGGGTGCCCCGACGGTCATCCTGGCCCAGACGGTCAAGGGCTTCACGCTGGGCGAGGGCTTCGCCTCCAAGAACGCCAACCACCAGATGAAGAAGCTGACGGTGGACGAGTTCAAGAACATGCGTGACCTGCTGGAGCTGCCGATCTCCGACGCGCAGTTCGTCGACGGGGTCGTCCCCTACGGCCACCCCGGCGCCGACTCCCCCGAGGTCCGCTACCTCCAGGAGCGCCGCGCGGCCCTCGGCGGCCCGGCCCCGGCCCGCCGCGTCCACCCGGTGGCCCCGCTGCCGGCCCCCGCCGAGAAGGCCTTCGCCTCCTTCGACAAGGGCTCCGGCTCCCAGAACGTGGCCACCACCATGGCCTTCGTCCGCCTGATCAAGGACCTGGTCCGCGACAAGGAGTCGGGCAAGCGCTGGGTGCCGATCGTCCCCGACGAGGCGCGCACCTTCGGTATGGAGTCGCTCTTCCCGTCCCTCGGGATCTACTCCCCCAAGGGCCAGACGTACGAGCCGGTCGACCGCGACCAGCTGATGTACTACAAGGAGGCCAAGAACGGCCAGATCCTCAACGAGGGGATCACCGAGGCCGGTTCGATGGCCGACTTCATCGCCGCGTCCACCGCGTACGCGACGCACGGCGAGGCGATGATCCCGTTCTACATCTTCTACTCGATGTTCGGCTGGCAGCGCACGGCCGACCAGATGTGGCAGCTCGGCGACCAGCTCGGCCGCGGCTTCCTGGTCGGCGCGACCGCGGGCCGCACGACGCTGACGGGCGAGGGCCTGCAGCACGCCGACGGTCACTCCCCCGTCATCGCCGCGACGAACCCGGCCGCGCTGACGTACGACCCGGCGTTCGCCTACGAGGTCGCGGCGATCGTCAAGGACGGTCTGCGCCGGATGTACGGCGAGGCGGCCCCGGGCGAGGACCAGAACGTCTTCTACTACCTGACCGTCTACAACGAGCCGCTGCCGCAGCCCGCGAAGCCGGCGGCGGACGGGGTCGACGAGGGCATCGTCAAGGGCCTGTACCGCTTCAACACGGCGGAGTCGGCGGGCCTGTCCCCGGTGGCGAACGCCCCGCGCATCCAGCTCCTCGGCTCCGGCACGGCGATCCACTGGACGCTCCAGGCGCAGAAGCTGCTCGCCGAGGAGTGGGGCGTGGCGGCCGACGTCTGGTCGGCGACGTCCTGGACGGAGCTGCGCCGGGACGCGCTGGAGGCCGACGCGGCGCTGCTGCGCGGCGAGGAGCGGGTGCCGTACGTCCGTCAGGTGCTCCAGGGTGCCGAGGGTCCGGTGCTGGCGGTCTCCGACTACATGCGCCAGGTCCCGGACCAGATCGCGCAGTGGGTCGAGCAGGACTACTCCTCCCTCGGCGCCGACGGCTTCGGCCTCTCCGACACCCGTGAGGCGGCCCGCCGCCACTTCGGCGTGGACGCGGAGTCGATCGTCGTCGCGGCCCTGGCCCAGCTCGCGAAGCGGGGCGAGGTCAAGGCGACCGCGGTCAAGGAGGCCCGGGAGAAGTACGGGCTGTAAGAGCTGACGTTCGGCGAGGGGGTACGGCGACCGCCGTGCCCCTTCGTTGTCGGTGGGCCCCGGCATGATGGCCGTATGCGTGCTGCCCGGCTCATCAAGATGGTGCTGCTCCTGCAGTCCCGGCCCTCCATGACCGCCGCCGAGCTGGCTCGTGAGCTGGAGGTGTCCGAGCGGACCGTCACCCGGGACGCGCAGGCGCTCTCGGAGGCCGGGGTTCCGGTGTACGCGGACCGGGGGCGGGCCGGGGGCTACCGGCTCATCGGCGGTTACCGGACCAGGCTGACGGGGCTCGGGCGGAGCGAGGCCGAGGCGTTGTTCCTGTCCGGGGTGCCGGGGGCGCTGCGGGAGATGGGGCTGGAGGACGCCGCCTCCGCCGCCCGGCTGAAGGTGTCCGCCGCCCTGATGCCGTCCCTGCGCGACGCCTCCCGTACGGCCTCGCAGCGCTTCCATCTGGACGCCCCGAGCTGGTTCAAGGAGCCGAAGACCCCCGAGCTGCTGCCGGCCGTCGCGGACGCGGTCTGGGACGACCGGCGGATCGTGGCGCGCTACCGGCGCGGGGAGGGGGAGGTCGAGCGGGAGCTGGAGCCGTACGGGCTCGTGCTGAAGGCGGGGGTCTGGTATCTGTGCGCCCGGGTCGCGGGGCACGGGGCGCACCGGGTGTACCGGATCGACCGGTTCACCGCCGTGGACCCCGGTGACGAGCGGTTCGAGCGGGACGAGGAGTTCGATCTGCCGGGCTTCTGGGAGGAGCGGGCCGAGCAGTTCGCGCGGTCCCTGCTGCGGGCCGAGGTGGTGGTGCGGGTGTCGCCGGGCGGGGTGCGCAGACTGCCGTACACCGTCGATCCGCAGTCCGCGCGGGAGGCGCTGGAGACGGCGGGCTCGCCGGACGGGGACGGCTGGGTGACCCTGACGCTCCCGGTGGAGTCCGAGGAGGTCGCCCACAGCCAGCTCGCCTCGCTCGGGCCGGAGGTCGAGGTGCTCGAGCCGCCGGAGCTCAGAGAGCGGTTCGCGGCCGACGCGCTGCGGCTGGCGGCGCTGTACCGCGGCTGAGCCGGCACCGCCGCACCGCGGGTGAACCGGCCCGCCTGCCTTGCCGTCCTCGGCCGGTCGCCGATAACAATCCACCGCACTCCACGTGCGTCCCACCCGCCCAGGGCCGATGCTTGACCCGTGATGGACGAGACCGAGTTCTGGGAGCTGGTGGACGGCGCCCGTGAAGGCGCCGAGGGTGACCCCGAGGAGCAGGCCGACCTGCTCGTGGAGCGGCTTGTCCAACTGGACCCCGACGCGGTGCTCGACTTCGCCCGTCACTTCGAGGCCCGCTACAACCGCGCGTACAGCTGGGACCTGTGGGGTGCCGCCTGGGTCCTGCTGGACGGGGCCAGCGACGACGCGTTCGACTTCTTCCGGTGCTGGCTGATCGGCCAGGGCCGGGAGGTGTACGAGGGCGGGGTGCACGATCCCGACTCGCTGGCCGACCTGCTGGACGACTTCGACGAGGAGTTCGACGGCGACGGCGAGGAACTGGGCTACGCCGCGGACGAGGCCTACGAGCAGCTCACCGGGACGGTCGCGCCCGACCTCGGCATCCCGCCCGCGCCCGCGGAGCCGGTGGGGGCACCGGTCGACTTCGAGAACGAGCGGGCGCTGGCGGAGCGGTTCCCCAGGCTGTGGGAGCGGTTCAAGGACTAAGGCCTGAGCCGCCGCAGGGCGATGTACGCCTGCGTCTGCTGGGCGGCCTCGACCCTCACCGCGTGGTGCATCGGCGCCTTGTTGGCCTGGTCCAGCGCGGACGCCGTCACGGCGGCCGGCCCCAGGACGACGGTCGCGACCGCGCAGACGACCGTCCAGACCCGCCTGTTGCCGCTGTTGCCGGTGTCGCCGCTCTCGGGGCGACCCTTGAGCCGGCCACGAGAACCCTGTGAGGGGCGCGCCTTCCGGGAAGGTTCACTCTCCGTCTCTTGACCGGTTGTGTGATCTCCGGCTTACGGTGGCCGCCCCGAACAGGAGCATCCAGCCCATGACCAGCCCGTACGTGCGGGAGATCACACGCGAGGACCATCTGGCCCATCTGCGGCTGTACCCCGACGCGAGCCATCTCCAGATCCCCGAGTGGGGCGATGTGAAGCCCGACTGGCGGTCGGAGAGCGTCGGCTGGTTCGAGGACGGGCCCGCCGGGGAGGTCCTGATCGCGTCGGCGCTGGTCCTCTACCGCCCGCTGCCCGGCACCCGGCGCTGCCTCGCCTACCTCCCCGACGGACCGGGGATCGACTGGCGGGCCCCGCGTGTGGACCGCTGGCTGGACGCCCTCGTGGCCCATGTGGAGCGGCGCGGAGCGTTCTCGCTGCGGATCGGGCCGCCCCTGGTCGTACGGCACTGGGAGGCGGACACGGTCGCGATGGGCGTCGCCGATCCCGACATACGCCATCTGCACGACCTGCCGACGGACGGCCTCGACGGACACGCCCTGGACGTCGCCGAGCGGCTGGGGCGGCTCGGGTGGCGCCGGTGCGCGGACGGCAACGGCAGCGGCTTCGGGCTCGGCCAGCCGCGCTACGGCTGCCAGGTGCCGTTGGCGGGGCGCTCGATGGACGAGTTGCGCGACGCCCTGGCACCGCGCTGGGAGCAGTCCCTGCTCGTCGCCGAGCGGGCGGGCGTGCACGTGTCCTGGGCGACGGCCGCCGACCTGCCGGAGTTCTACCGCCTGTACACCGCGACCGCCGAACGCGACGGGTTCCGGGCCCGTCCGCTGAGCTACTTCCAGCGCATGTGGGCGGCCCTGAACGCTGTGGACGAGGACCGGCTGCGGCTCTACGTCGCCGAGTTCGACGGCGAGGTGCTCTCCGCCGCGCTCATGATCAGCGTCGGCTCCCGGGTCTGGCACTCGTACGCCGCGTCCGGCCGCCGGGGCCGTGAACTGCGGCCCAGCAGCGCGCTGCTGTGGCGAATGCTGGGCGACGCCCGGCAGTCGGGCGCCCGGACCTACGACCTGCGCTCCATCACCCCGACCCTGACCGAGGACCGCCTGCTCGGCCGACTGCTGTTCAAGACGGGGGCGGGGGGCCGGGCGGTGGAGTATCTCGGGGAGTGGGAACGGCCGGTGGGCAGCCAGGGGAAGGCGTTGCAGCGGGCGGTGGGGGTTTATTTGGGGCGTCGGTGAGGGCTGGGGGGGGCGGGGCCCGACGCGCGGGCGGGCGTGGGGGCCGGAGGCGTAGCTGAGGGCGGGGCCCGACACGCAGGCGTTGGGGCCGGAGGCGTAGCTGAGGGCGGGGCCCGACACGCAGGCGTTGGGGCCGGAGGCGTGGCTGAGGGCGCGGTGGCCCGGCGGACCGGTCAGGGTCGTGCTGTGCTCACCTGGGCCTGAGGGCGGCGGTGAAGGCACGGAGGCGCGGCGGGCCGGTCGGCGCGGCTCGTCCTGGGGCGAGGCGGAGTGAGGCGCGCTGTTCCGTTCAGTGCCTGCCCTGGAGTCGGGCGGCCGTCTCCCTGATGTCCGGGAGGCGGGCGGTGAGGGCCGCGCCGGGGCAGCTGGTCATATAGCCCTCGTTGTGGCCGGCGATGGCCGGCAGCGAGGCGGAGGTGCCGGCGGAGTAGCGGCTGAGGCTGTTGCTCGAGGTGAGCCGGACCTTCGCCCGGGGGTCGGTGTCGGAGAGCCCCAGCTTCCACGCGGCCACCGCGGCTATCGCGTCGGTCATGGCCTTGGGCACGGGTACGCCGGCGGTGAAGGTGCCGATGGCCGCGATGCCGGCGGTGCGGTGGTTGAAGCCCTGGGTGTGGGCGCCGGTGACGGCACGGGTGACGCCGCCCGCGCGGCCCTCGTACACGGTGCCGCAGCGGTCGACGAGGAAGTTGTAGCCGATGTCGTCCCAGTCGCGGGAGCCGGTCTGGCCCGCGTACAGGTACCGGATGATGCGCGGTGTGTCGGAGCAGTCGTAGCCGTTGGGCGAGTCGGTGTGATGCACGAACACGGCGACGACCCGGTCGTCGTACCGAGGGGGCGGCTGCGCGCGCCGGACGTCGTCATCCAGCCATGCCGTCCGCGGCACGATGTGCGGCCGGGGCGCGTGGTACGAGCTCACGGGCCGGGCCGCGACCGGCTGCTCGGCCTCGTCGGCGCTCCGCTCGACCCCGCTCGCGCAGAGCATGAGCGTGAGGAGGGCGGCCAGCCCGGGAAGACAGCCGAGGACGACCAGCAGCCCCGCGGGGATCGGGGCGCCGGGCCGGACCGGCGACCAGACCCGGGCCCGCCGCCGGGCGCTGCTCGAAGCCGCGGTCCCACCACCGGGCACCTGGGTCCGCGCTCGGCCCAGCCGCCGCGTGCGGGAGGACTGCGGAGCGCCGGACGGCCGCCGGGCCAGGTCGTGCTCCGGCCGCCCGGATCGAAAGCGTGGCCGGATCCGGGACTGCCGGGGGGTGCGGGGGGTCCGCGGTGGGCCAGGTTCTGTCTGCGGGGCACGGGGTGCCTGCCGCCGGGTGCCGGTCGACTCCTGCCCGGAGGACGACTCACGGAACTCGCCGACTGCCGGCCGAACACTGGGCGCCCCCTGCCCGGACGACGACCCACGGTGATCGCCGACTGCCGACCGAACACCCTGCGCCGCCTGCCCGGACGACGACCCAGGGACGTCCGAAACCACCCGTCCCCGGGCCGGCCCCTGGGCACGGGCCTGCCGCGCGGCCCACGACTTCCACCCGGCTCGCGGCCATCGCCGCGCTCGGGCGTGCCGCGCGGCACCGCGCGCGGCCACGGCCGGCCGTACCGGCACTACTCGCGGCGCCGCGTGCGGGACCGAGTGGGGCGGGGTGAGGGCGGGTCGATTCTCCGCAGCCGCTGCATCCTGCCCGGCCGCCGCTGGTCGCTGCACGGCCGACCGACCTTGAGCGGCCGGCGCTCGCTGCTCCACGGCCGACTGACCCTGACCGGCCGGAGCCTGCTCCACGGCCGACTGCCCCTGCCCGGCTGGCGCTGGTCGCTCAACGGCCGACTGACCCTGCCCGGCCGCCGCTGGTCGCTCCACGGTCGACCGACCACGCCCGCCCGAAGTCCGCAGCCGCGCGGCCGAGGCCCCCGCCCCCCACCCCGCCTCCCACATCCGCGCAGCCCACGGTATTCGTACGGCACGTGGTCTTCGTCTCCCCCGCGTTCGTCCGAAGACCCTTCGGGTGACCCGTCGGAAGGCACGCATGGTCCTACTGTCCGACGGATCCCGTCCGCCCGCGATGTGTGGTGTGACACGCAGTGGAACCATCGTCCCGGTCCAGGGCGTTTCTCCAGGTGCACGCAGCGTGGCCGGATTCGGGTCGCGCGGGCGTGTGTGCTGATCAACGGGCGCCTCATGCGCGTACTAAGGGGTCCGAGAGAAAGGCGGCTCAGTGGACCTGCTCGACATCCTGCTGTTGCTGGTGATCCTGGCCTACGCGGCGTCCGGCTACCGCCGGGGGCTCGTCGCCGGCTGCGTGTCCCTCGCCGGTTTCGTGGGCGGCGCGGTGATCGGCGTATGGGTCCTGCCGTGGATGATGGACCTGGTCACACCGGGTACGACGCAGGCGACCGTGACCGCGGTGCTCACGGTGCTGGTCCCGGCCGTGCTGGTGCACGAGCTGGCGGGGCGGCTGGCGCTGCGGCTGCGCCGGGAGCTGGACCGGGGGCCGCTCAGAGTGGCCGACGGAGTCGGCGGCGCCGTGGCCAACTCGGTGGCCGTGCTGATCGTCGCCTGGGTGGCCGCGAGCGTCCTGGCCGCGTCATCCTCCCCGCTGCTCACCTCGGCGATCCGCGACTCCCGCCTGCTCGGGACGGTGCAGGAGGCCATGCCGGACACCACCCCGGCCTGGTTCTCACGCGCCACCTCCGCGCTCACCGAGGCGGGCTTCCCGCAGGTCTTCAACCCGTTCGAGAACGAGTCCACGGCCGAGGTCGCCAAGCCCACCGGCGACAGCGTCACGGCGGCCGCGACGAACGCCGCCAAGCTCAGCACGGTCAAGATCGAGGGCAGCTCGGGCACCCAGGGCCGCGAGGGCAGCGGCTTCGTCTACGCCCCGCGGCACGTGATGACCAACGCCCACGTGGTGGCCGGCATCGACGACCCCGGCGTCCGGGTGGGCGGCGTCGGGCGGTCGTACGAGTCACGGGTGGTGCTCTTCGACCCGGCGCGGGACGTCGCCGTGCTGTACGTGCCCGAACTGCGCGCTCCTGTCCTGCGGTTCGACGACGACGCCGCGCGCGGCGACTCGGCGGTCGTGGCGGGCTACCCGGAGGACGGCGACCTGAACCTCCAGGCGGCGACGGTCGCGAACCGGGTCCGGGCGACGGGCCAGAACATCTACAACGACGACACCGTCACCCGCGAGATCTACTCGATCCGCTCCACCGTCCGCCCCGGCAACTCCGGCGGCCCCCTGCTCACCACCGACGGCAAGGTGTTCGGCGTCGTCTTCGCCCGCTCCACCTCCGACGACGAGACCGGCTACGTCCTGACGGCGGCCGAGGTCGCCGCCGACGCCAGCCGCGCGGCGGCCTCGACGACCCCCGTGGACACGGGCGAGCTGATCACGTCCTGAGGTACGGGGCGGTTCGCGAGGGGCCGGTCAGAGCCTGAGCCCCATCACCACGTCGTCGACGTACTCACCGTTCAGGAAGAACTCCTCCGGCAGGACCCCCTCCACCACGAACCCCTCCGCCTCGTACAGCTTGCGGGCCGGCGTGTTGTGGCCGAGGACGCGCAGCGTCAGCCGGCGCGCCCCCCTGCGCCGGGCCTCGTCGACGGCCGCGCGGATCAGTGCCCGGCCGACGCCCCGGCCGCGGGCCTCGTCGGCGACGGCGAGTCCCTGGATCTGCCGCACGTGCGCGTTCGAGGCGAGCGGAGTGGGGAACGCGAGACGGATGTAGCCGACGATGCGCCGGTCGAGTTCGGCGACGAGGTAGTCGCCGGGTGCGTGGCGCTCGTCGAAGAACGGCGTGTAGGGCGGCTGCGGTTGTGGCGTGACCGCGTGCAGCTGCGACCAGGTGCTGCGGTCGAGGACGGACAGTTCCTCGTCGTCGTCCGGCAGGGCGATGCGTATGTTCGGCGGCTGGTGCGGTTCGGGCATGAGCGCCACCCTACGTCCGGGGGAAGGGATGCCTACCAGGGTTTTACGGGGTCACGGGCAGGATGGATTTCATGGAAGATTCAAGAGTCTCGGCACCCGCGCGCATCGCGGTGGCCGGCGCGTCGGGTCTCATCGGCAGCGCTCTGGTGCGTTCCCTCGTCGCCGACGGGCACGACGTGGTGCGGCTGGTCCGCCGTGCGCCCCGGTCAAGGGACGAGGTGCGGTGGGATCCGGAGGGCGGGTCCGTGGACGCGGCGGGGCTCGCCGGGTGCGACGCGGTGGTCAATCTGGCGGGGGCGAACGTGGGTGGGCGCCGCTGGACGACGGAGTACAAGGCGAAGCTGCGCGACGGCCGGGTGCGGGGCACGGCGGCGCTCGCGCAGGCCATGGCGTCGCTGAAGCCCGAGGAGCGGCCGCGGGTCTTCGTCAACGGCAGCGCGATCGGCTACTACGGCGAGACCGGCGGGCGCCCGGTCGACGAGAGCGCCCCCGCCGGGGAGGGCTTCCTGCCCTCGCTGGTCGTCGAATGGGAGGGCGCGGCGGCACCGGCGCGGGAGGCGGGCGTACGGACGGTGTTCACGCGCACGGGGCTGGTGGTGGCCCGCGACGGCGGGGCCTGGGGGCGGCTGTTCCCGCTGTTCAAGGCGGGCCTCGGCGGGCGGATGGGGGACGGCCGGCAGTACTGGTCCTTCGTCGCGCTGCACGACGAGGTGGCCGCGATCCGGCATCTGCTCGACCGCGACGACCTGTCGGGCCCGTTCAACGTGACCGCGCCGCGGCCGCTGACGAACGGTGAGATCACCGAGGTGATGGGCCGGGTGCTGCACCGGCCGACGCTGTTCGCGGTGCCCGCGCCGGTGCTGCGGACGGTGCTCGGCGAGATGGCCGGAGATGTCCTGGGTAGCCAACGGGTGCTGCCCGCACGCCTGTTGGAGTCGGGGTTCGTCTTCGCGTTCCCGGAGATCGAGGGAGCGATCCGGGCGGTCGCCCGGTAACCGCAGGCCGGGCCCGCGCGACGGTATGCGACCACTGTGCGACCGTGCTCTGCCGATGCGCGACTGTTCCTGACCGATCACGGCCCTAACCTCGACCCGAACTCGGGTATTCCCGGAGCCTGTTGGGGGCATGACGTCTCCACCGGCCGCGCAACCTCGAGGAGGGGCACGTGCTTGAGCCCGCGTACCAGGCGGACGTCGTCATCGTGGGAGCCGGGGTCGCCGGCCTCTCCGCGGCGCATCGCCTGACCAGCGCAGGAGTGACGACCGCAGTCCTGGAGGCCGCCCCTTACCCGGGCGGCCGCATGTCGACCGAGAAGGTCGACGGGTTCCGACTCGACCGGATCGGGCAACTCCTGTCGACGTCGTACCCCGAACTACGCCTGACACCCGGCCTCGACGCACTCGCGCTGCGCCCGTTCGCACCCGGCGTGCTGCTGCACAGCGACGGACGCCGGCAGCGCGCGGGCGCGGTACCGAGCGCGATGGGCGCAAGGCGCGCGAGGGGCGCACTGCACGCGGTGCGCGCCCTGGCGAGCGCTCCCAGGTCGACGTCCGTACGGGGTGTCCCGGGAACCGTGCCGCGGGTACGGGCGGGCGCCCCGCTCGGCACCGCCGTCGACCAGGCCCGGCTCGGCGCCGCGCTCGCCCGGCTCGCCTCCTCCCCCGTCGAACGGCTCCTGTCGCGCCCCGAGCTGCCGGCCGCGCGGGCCCTCGCGGAACGGGGAGTTCCCGCGCGCACGATCGACGGCTTCCTGCGGCCGCTGCTGGCCGCGCTGCTGTGCGACCCGGAGCTGACGACGTCCAGCCGGTGCGCGGACCTCGCGCTGCGCGCCTTCGCGAGCGGACGCCTGTGCGTGCCCGAGGGCGGCGCCGAGGCGCTGCCGGACCTGCTCGCACGGGCGCTGCCGCCGGGGACGGTGCACACCGGGGTGCGGGTCACCTCGGTGGCCACGACGTCCGTGACCACCGCGGAGCACGGCGAGATACGCTGCCGGGCCGTTCTGGTGGCCACCGACGCGCGCACCGCCGCCGAGCTGCTGCCGGGCCTGCGCGTACCCGACTTCCACCCGGTGACGGTCGTCCACCACACCACCGACGACCCGCCGGCGACCGGCGCCTCGCTCCTGCTCGACGCCGACCGGGGCGGGCCGGTCGCGCACACGGCGTTGATCAGCCAGGTCGACCCGACCCGCGCACCGGCCGGCCGGGCCCTGATCTCCTCGACGGTCCTGGGCACCCCGTCGCCCGGCATCGACACGGCCGTACGGATGCACCTCTCCCGCCTCTACGGCACCTCCACGGACCGCTGGGAGACGCTCGCGGTGCAGCACACCCCGGAAGCGGTCCCGGCGATGCGCCCACCCCACGACCTGCGCCGCCCGGTGCGCCTGCTGGCCGGCCTCTACGTCTGCGGCGACCACCGGGACACCAGCACGGTCCAGGGAGCGCTCCACTCGGCCCACCGAGCGGCGGCGGCGATCCTGGCGGACCTGGGATCGGCCGGTTCGCTGCACCGGGCGGAGCCGTTACGGCAGGCCGCCTGAAGCGCTCCCCCACCCCTACAGCAACGCCGCGACCTTGTCCCGGTACCCCCTCACCGGCGCCGCGTCCCGATAGGGCTCCAGCCTCCGCTCGAAGTCCCTGACGTACTCGATCGCCCTTACGGACCGCATCTCAGCCGCCTGACCGGCCGCCTCCGCCCCCAGGGAACACGCCTGGTCGAGTTCCCCGAGCCCGAGCCGGGCGGAGGCGAGCACCACCCGGCAGAACAGGCGGCTGCGCGCGTAGGAGGGCGCGCGCAGCTGCAGCGAGCGCTCGGCGTGCTGGGCGGCGGCACGGAACTGCTGCAGATCCCGGTGGCAGTGCCCGAACTCGTCGGCGAGCTGCGCCTCGTCGAAGAAGCGCGCCCAGTAGGGCACGTCGTCGCCGGGACGCGCGGCCTCCAGGGCGCGCTCGGCCCGCACGAGGGACGCCGTGCAGGCGCGCACCTCGCCCAGCACTCCGTGCCCGCGCGCCTCACAGGCGTGCAGCAGCGCCTGCACCACCGGCGGCGCGCCCGTGCCCACCCCTTGCTGGGCCACTCTGGCCAGCTGGACGGCCTCGCGGCCGTGCCCGAGATAGACGGCCTGGCGGCTCATCGTGACGAGCACGTAGGAGCCGTAGGGCCGGTCCCCGGCCGCCTGGGCGAGGCGCAGCGACTGCACGAAGTACCGCTGCGCGAGCCCGTGCGCCGCGATGTCGTACGACGTCCAGCCCGCGAGCCGCGTGAGGTCGGCGGCGGCGGCGAACAGCCGGCGGCCGGTCTGCTCGCCGTAGGTGCCGCGCAGCATCGGCTCGCACTCGTGCTCCAGGTACCGCACGAGCGCCTGCCGGGCGTGGCCGCCGCCGTACATGTCGTCGAGGGAGCGGAACAGCTCGCCGACCGAGCGCAGCGCCGCGATGTCGCCGCCGGTGACCTTCTGGCCGGGGCCGCGCTCGGCCTGGCCGCGCTGGCGCGGCACCGCCGTCGGACGGCCCTGGACCGGGATGCGGGCGAGCGGCTCGCCGCGGGCGACCTTCTCGTCGGCGCGGCCGATCAGCCAGTCCCGGCTGGGCACGACGAGCCCGGCCGGGGTGAAGGCGATCTTGCGCAGTTCGGCGTGGCTGCCGGAGTCCTTGCGCCACAGGCCGCTGACGATGTCGACGGCCTCCTCGGGGGTCGCGGCGAACTCCAGCCCGGCGTACACCGGCGCGCAGGCGTCGAGCCCGAGGTCCTGGGCGCTGAGCCGACGGCCGAGGCGGCGCGTGAAGACCTCGGCGATGAGGGCGGGGGTCGTGCCGCGCGGCTGCTGTCCGCGCAGCCAGCGGGTGACCGATGTCTTGTCGTATCTGAGATCAAGCCCGTGTTCGAGGCCGAGCTGGTCCACCCGGCGGGCGAGACCCGCGTTGGAGAATCCCGCTTCTGCGATGAGCGCGGCGAGCTGGCGGTTGGGAGTGCGCTGCGCGGGTCGTTCCGTCATCTGCGGTGCGGTCTCCTGCCTTTCGGGCCTCGTATGGCCATACGGCCGTCAAGTGCCCGGATTGCCGGTGAGCAGCCCTTTTGGCCTCTCGAACGGCGCGAATGTAGCGGAGAGTAAGCAGCCGATCGCACATTACGCCGCCCATTCATCCGATCGTGTGAGGATTGCCCTACCGGGCTGACGCAGACCGCGAGACCGCACTCGAACGACCCGGTCGTACAGTGGCGTAGGCACGCTTTGTGCCTTACGACTTCAAGGCTGCTTCCAGGGAGGCGCTTGCCGTGAGTGAGTTGCGGTTCGTCCGCATGGGATTCGGCGCGGACGCCGTCGAGTACCAGCTGGCGTGGGACGAGCAGCGCCGGGTGCACGCGGCGCGGTTCGAGGACGAGATCCCCGACACGGTCCTGCTGCTCGAACACCCGCCGGTGTACACGGCGGGCCGGCGCACGGCGGACAACGAGCGGCCCCTGGACGGCACGCCGGTCATCGACGTGGACCGCGGCGGCAAGATCACCTGGCACGGCCCCGGCCAGCTGGTCGGCTACCCGATCCAGAAGCTGCCCCGCCCGGTGGACGTCGTGGCGCACGTACGCCGCCTGGAAGAGGCCCTGATCCGCACCTGCGCCGAGTTCGGCCTGGAGACCACCCGGGTCGAGGGCCGCAGCGGGGTGTGGGTCCTCGGCGACCCGGTCGAGCAGCGCCCGCCGCTCGGCGGTCTGGCGCTGGACTTCGACCCCCGGCTCACGGACGAGGAGTTCGACCCGCGCCTGAACGGCCCCGAGTACGCGCCCTCCAACGCCGGCCAGCGGCGTGAGGACCGCAAGATCGCGGCGATCGGCATCCGGGTCGCCAAGGGCGTGACCATGCACGGCTTCGCGCTGAACGTGAACCCGGACAACAAGTGGTTCGACCGGATCATCCCGTGCGGGATCCGCGACGCGGGGGTCGCCTCGCTCGCCGCCGAGCTCGGCCGGGACGTCACGATCGACGAGGTGCTGCCGGTGGTCGAGCGGCACCTGACGGACGTACTGGAGAACGCGGACCTGAAGCCGCGCAAGATCGAGACGGCGACCGTCTGAGGAAGGGAATCAGCCCGGAAGTCAAGGGGTTGGCCTGACGGCAGGGCTGAGTAAACACGGGCGTACCCTGGTGTACGCCGACGAATCGAAGCACAGGGAGCCGACGTGTCCGCAGTCTCACCGGACGGACGCAAGATGCTGCGCCTGGAGGTCCGCAACAGCCAGACCCCCATCGAGCGCAAGCCCGAGTGGATCAAGACCCGGGCGAAAATGGGCCCCGAGTACACGAAGATGCAGAGCCTCGTGAAGAGCGAGGGCCTCCACACGGTCTGCCAGGAAGCCGGCTGCCCGAACATCTACGAGTGCTGGGAGGACCGCGAGGCGACCTTCCTCATCGGTGGCGACCAGTGCACCCGGCGCTGTGACTTCTGCCAGATCGACACCGGCAAGCCCGAGGCGCTCGACCGCGACGAGCCGCGCCGCGTCGGCGAGTCCGTGGTCACCATGGACCTGAACTACGCCACCATCACCGGCGTCGCCCGCGACGACCTGCCGGACGGCGGTGCCTGGCTGTACGCCGAGACGGTCCGCCAGATCCACCAGCAGACCGCCGGCCGCGAGGGCGGCCACACCAAGGTCGAGCTGCTCGCCCCGGACTTCAACGCGGTGCCGGAGCTCCTCGAGGAGGTCTTCGCCTCCCGCCCCGAGGTCTTCGCGCACAACGTCGAGACGGTGCCGCGGATCTTCAAGCGGATCCGCCCCGGCTTCCGCTACGAGCGGTCCCTGAAGGTCATCACCGAGGCCCGCGACTACGGCCTGGTCACCAAGTCCAACCTGATCCTCGGCATGGGCGAGACCCGCGAGGAGGTCAGCGAGGCGCTCCGGCAGCTGCACGACGCCGGCTGCGAGCTGGTCACCATCACGCAGTACCTGCGCCCGAGCGTCCGCCACCACCCCGTGGAGCGCTGGGTCAAGCCGCAGGAGTTCGTGGAGCTGAAGGACGAGGCCGAGCAGATCGGCTTCTCCGGTGTCATGTCCGGCCCGCTGGTGCGGTCCTCCTACCGGGCCGGCCGCCTGTACCGGATGGCCATCGAGAAGCGCGGTTCCTACGTCGCCTCGCAGGCGGTGTGATGGCACGGAGTGCCACCGTGCGCGTGTGAATCCGCGCACAAGCAAACACCCCCCGGCAGAGCGCAGTTGACGCGGTCCTGGACGTCCCCGCAGATAGGGGCACCATCAGGGCCGCGTCAAACATTTCGGGCGGCGCATTAAGGCTTCATTGGTGTTTGACCGGTCGGTCACGCCCTGGTAACACCAATCAGTGACCCTGGTTGTACACCCCGTGCACCACTCACCGAAGCCGCCATTCCCGAGGGGGGACCTCCACCATGCAGGCCGCGCCGGTTCGCGCCACCGCCATTCCGTCGTTCACCACTGCACTGCGTGCCGTCGAGTCGCTGCTGATGAGCAGTGGCCAGCGCACCGCCCGCCGCAACGCCTGGACGTCCGTCCTGGAGGACCGCCGCCGCGCCAAGGACCGGGTCGAGGCGCAGCGCGTCCTGGACCAGGTCACCGTCGTCCGCCCCTGAGTCCGGGGCACTGCCGTCGTCGCCGCTCCCGGGGCCACGTAGACTTCGTGGCATGGCGAGGAAGGACACGGCAGCGGACGCTGCGAATCCCGGGCGACTGAAGCAGATCGCCCTGACCTACAAGATGACCCGCAGGGCCGACAAGAAGATCGGTCTTGTACTCGCGGCAGTCGGAATCGTCACCTTCGGTGTCTTCCTCGCGATCGGTTTCTTGATCGGGCACCCCATCTATCTCGGCATCCTGGGCCTGCTGCTCGCCTTCCTCGCGACGGCGATCGTCTTCGGGCGCCGGGCCGAGCGGGCGGCCTTCGGGCAGATGGAGGGCCAGCCGGGCGCGGCAGCGGCCGTGCTGGACAACATCGGCCGGGGCTGGAACACCACCCCCGCGGTGGCGATGAACCGCAGCCAGGACGTGGTCCACCGGGCCGTCGGCAAGGCCGGCATCGTGCTGGTCGCCGAGGGCAACCCGAACCGGGTGAAGACCCTGCTGGCCGCCGAGAAGAAGAGGATGAACCGCGTCGTCGCGGACGTGCCGGTGCACGACCTGATCGTGGGCACGGGCGAGGGCCAGGTCGAGCTGAAGAAGCTGCGGACCACCATGCTGAAGCTACCCCGGGTGCTGACCGGCCCCCAGGTGACCGCCACCAACGACCGGCTCAAGGCCATGGGCGACCTGATGAGCAACATGCCGTTGCCGAAGGGCCCCATGCCCAGGGGCATGAAACTCCCGAAGGGCGGGCCGAAGGCTCGCTGATCTCCCTCGTACGTGAAAGGGGGCGCCCGGTTCTGCCGGGCGCCCCCTTTCACGTACGACTGCTAGATGCGCACTTCCACGGTGCGCGCCAGCCGGTCGTGCAGGCCGCGGCCGTCGCGGTCCCAGATCAGGGCCGGGACGGCGACGCACAGCAGGGCCGTGCGCAGCAGGGCGCGCAACGGGTTGACCGTGCCGGTGTCCAGGGAGACCACGCGCAGCCCGAAGAGGCGCTTGCCCGGGGTGAAGCCGACGGTGCCGACGGTCAGCACGCCCATGATGAAGAAGAGCAGCAGCGCCCAGTTGCTCGTCGCCTGGCCGTAGCCGTCGGTGATGAGACCGTATGCGATCAAGACACAGAGGCCCCAGTCCACGGCGAGCGCTCCGAGCCGTCGTCCCGGGCGGGCGATGGAGCCCGGCCCCTCCTCCGGGAGGCCGAGCTGCCGCCCCCGGTATCCAAAGTCGACACCCGCGTCCTCGGCGGCCGCGCGCGGGCCGGAGAGCCAGGATCCGATTGCTTGCCTCTTGTCCACGCGTCCACGGTACTGTGCGCGTTTTGCGATACGGACAGGTGGGGTGAGGTACGGGATGTCCGGTTAACGTGGGTGAAACAAACGGGTCACGCCCGAGAAATCACCCGTCCCTAGGGTCGAGGTCAGCGTGTGCCACCGCACTGGCCGCACGAACGAACTACCACCCCGGCGCGGACGGTCGGGAGTAGGAGGAGCTGGATGTTCCAGAACGCCGACGAGGCCAAGAAGTTCATCGCGGACGAGGACGTCAAGTTCGTCGACGTCCGGTTCTGCGACCTGCCGGGCGTCATGCAGCACTTCACGGTGCCCGTCGAGGCGTTCGACCCGGACGAGGAGCTCGCCTTCGACGGATCGTCGATCCGTGGTTTCCAGGCGATCCACGAGTCCGACATGGCGCTGCGCGCGGACCTGTCGACCGCCCGTGTCGACCCGTTCCGCCGGGACAAGACGCTCAACATCAACTTCTTCATCCACGACCCGATCACGGGCGAGCAGTACTCCCGTGACCCGCGCAACGTGGCGAAGAAGGCCGAGGCCTACCTCGCCTCGACCGGTATCGCGGACACCGCGTACTTCGGTCCCGAGGCCGAGTTCTACGTCTTCGACAGCGTCCGCTTCAAGACGTCCGAGAACGAGTCCTTCTACCACATCGACTCCGAGGCAGGTGCCTGGAACACCGGTGCGCTGGAGGACAACCGCGGTTACAAGGTCCGCTACAAGGGCGGCTACTTCCCGACCCCGCCGGTCGACCACTTCGCCGACCTGCGTGCCGAGATCTCCCTGGAGCTGGACCGGGCCGGCCTGAAGGTCGAGCGCCAGCACCACGAGGTGGGCACCGCCGGCCAGGCCGAGATCAACTACAAGTTCAACACGCTGCTCGCCGCCGCCGACGACCTTCAGCTCTTCAAGTACATCGTGAAGAACGTGGCCTGGCGCAACGGCAAGACCGCGACCTTCATGCCGAAGCCGATCTTCGGTGACAACGGCTCGGGCATGCACGTGCACCAGTCGCTGTGGACCGGCGGCCAGCCGCTCTTCTACGACGAGGCCGGCTACGCGGGCCTGTCGGACACCGCCCGCTACTACATCGGCGGCATCCTCAAGCACGCCCCGTCGCTGCTCGCCTTCACCAACCCGACGGTGAACTCCTACCACCGTCTGGTGCCGGGCTTCGAGGCGCCGATCAACCTGGTGTACTCGCAGCGCAACCGCTCCGCCGCGATGCGTATCCCGATCACGGGTTCGAACCCGAAGGCCAAGCGCGTCGAGTTCCGCGCGCCCGACTCCTCCGGCAACCCGTACCTGGCCTTCTCGGCCCTGCTCCTCGCGGGCCTCGACGGCATCAAGAACAAGATCGAGCCGGCCGAGCCGATCGACAAGGACCTCTACGAGCTGGCTCCCGAGGAGCACGCGAACGTCGCCCAGGTCCCGACCTCCCTCCCGGCCGTCCTCGACTCCCTCGAGCGCGACCACGAGTTCCTCCTCCAGGGCGACGTCTTCACGCCGGACCTGATCGAGACGTGGATCGACTACAAGCGCGCGAACGAGATCGCCCCGCTGCAGCTGCGTCCGCACCCGCACGAGTTCGAGCTGTACTTCGACGTGTGATATCCCCCCAGGTCAGAGCGGGTTTCCGCTCCCCTGGGCCGTGTGTGGGCCGTCGGCCGTGTTCTTCCTCGCTGGAAGGGCACGGCCGACGGCCTGTTTCGGGCCCGCAGAGCGAACGGTGGTCGAGAGCTACGGTCCCGGTGCCACTCAGGTCAGCGCATCGGCTTCGCCGGGGCCGGCGTCCACATCCGGCAAGCCGAACGCGGCGTCGATGGCCCTACGGGCGCGGTCCTGGCTGATCGGCATGAGGTGCGTGTACGTCCGGAGCGTGAATCCCGGGTCTGAGTGACCGAGGTACTCGGCCAACGCCTTGATGTTCTCTCCCGAGTCCAACAGCACCGACGCGTAGTAGTGCCGCAGGGCGTGCATGCCATGCTCACGCGACGGTTGGAACCGCTCCCCCGGCTCCCGCTCCGGGATGACGCCGGCAGCGATCAGGGCAGGCTTCCACAGGTACATGTTGAAGTAGTTCCTGTTCAGCGCCTTCCGCTCCCGCGAGAAGAACAGCAATTTGGCTGTTACCGGCGGACCGTCCGGCGTCTTCCACGGCAGGGTGACGTCGATAGGGGGCTGGCGGGTGATGTGAGCGGCAAGCGCATCCGACACCACACCCGGCAGCGGAACGTCCCGTAGCTTGCCGCCCTTGGGGCGGGGCGAACACCATCTGCGGGCCGACCAGCTTGACCTGCCGCACGACATGCACCGCTCCCCCGACGAAGTCGACTTCGTCCACGGCGAGCCCGAAAATCTCACCCTGCCGCAATCCGCACCCCTGCACCCGACATCGACGATCGGCGCGTACTGGCTCGGCAGTCCGTCCCGGACAGCGACCACCCGGTCACGCGGCCACGGCTTGATCTTCCGCCGATCCAACTTGGGCGCCCGCACCGATCCTGCGCGGCAGGGGTTCCGCGTCAGAATGCCATCGTCCATTGCGGCGCCGAACACAGCGGAGACGTTCGCGAAGACCGTCCGCTGATATGAGGCTGCCATCCCGGAGTCTGCGCCTAGTGGCTTTGCGTCACCGAAGCCCGTCTTATTCGAACGTTCTCGAACGTCCCGTCGCCTTGGTGCATGGCCTACAACTGTCGATGCATCTGCGCTAGTAACACGAAGGTGTCCCCGGACCGCCCAGATCGGAGGCACCTTCGTTGCTCGCCGTGGGCGGCTCAGGAGTGACCGCGCCTACCCCGTCCGGGAGCCCGGGTCACCCGTCCGCCCAGTCCGACAGGACAGCGGTTGGCTTGCCCGGTCAGGCTGGACTTCCACGGCGGGAGGGGGTGGTCATCCAGTCCCGCCTCACCGATGGGAGCATGCATGCGCGGTCACCCTCTGCGCGTCGTCAGCAAGATCTGCCTGATGGTTGCCCTGCTCGGCCTGGCTCTTCCCACGACCACGGCCTCCGCCTCCGCCTCCGCCTCCGCCTCCGCCCAGACCATCCACCGGCGCACCGCGGTGCTGGGACTGAGCGGAACGTTGCTGTTCACCGGCCCGGAACCGGTTGACGTAACGGGCAGCATCCGCATCACCGTCGTCACCCGGACCGAGCCGGGTGGCGGCGGAACCGCCCAGATCACCAGCCAGCTGCGGAACACCACCGGCGTCGGCCAAGACAGCGGCGGCCTCTACCACTTCGTCGGCACCGACAACAACGTCGTGGAATACCCGCCGGGCCCGATCAGCCCCCTGGCCGTCTTCCCCACGTTCCTCAAGATCTACCCGCCGGACCCAATCCTCCCGCCGCACCCGATCCAGCCCGTCAGGGTCCTCACCACCATCGACCAGGACGGGACCATCGACAACATCACCGCCGAGATCTCCAACTTCGAACCCGACAACCCCTGAAGGATGGGAGCGGACACCCCACCCAAGGGCTGACCAACCGATCGGAGCCCCTCCTGGGTGGCAGCCGTGCACTGCTCGGAGCCTGGGGCGCAGGCGTGCCTCGCGCGGCTCCGTGACCTTGGACAGGAGAAGCCTGGCTTCCTGCCCCAGTGACGTCACCGAGCCCCGGGTCGGGCCGTCCATGGGCCGTGCGAGGGTGGCCGACGACACCCAACAACGACAGACATCGACAGCATCCGCGCTGGTCAGAGCGGAGCAGGAAACATGACCCCAAGGTAGCGGCGCCGGGACATCACTTCTTCGACGTGTGATCGACGCCTGACCCAGGCATCCCGCCCGCGCCCCCGCTGTCGCACCGACAGCGGGGGCGCGGGCGTATGTTCTATTCTGCCGAGGAGACGACACGGGGGTGGACGGGATGCCGGAGCGGCACGAACACGACGATCAGGAACGCGAGTTCGACCTGAGGTGGGCGGACAACGCCGAGCACAAGGAGCCCTCGGCACGGGCCCGGATGCTCGCCGCGCGCTGGAAGGAGAACCCTCCCGGTCCGGTGCCCTTCCGGGCCGAGCCCGAGCATGTGGCGCGGCGGCAGCGGCGGTCGGGATGGGTGTCGACGGTCGTCGTCCTGGGCTCCGTGGCGGCCGTGATCGTGCTGCTCGGGTACCTGAACTTCCGCGCTCCCTAGCCAGGGGCTCTTTGCTGCTCCTAGGGCCGATCGCGACCCGTTCATGGGCGTGGCCGGGTGCACACTGGGCAGTGGGACGAGTGCCTGAGTGCGGGGTGGTGCAAGATGCAGAGCCGCTTCCGGAGTGACCGGCGACTGACCGCGCGTATGGGGGTCACGCTGTTTCTGCTCGGGTTGTTGTATGTGGGATTCATCGCCGCTTTGGTCGTGCTGCTGAAGTCCTGGGTGCTCGTCGTGGTCGTGGCGGCGGGGCTGCTGGGGGCGCAGTACTGGTTCTCCGACCGGGTCGCGCTGTTCGCGATGCGCGGACGGGTCGTGGAACGTGAGGAGTATCCCGAGCTCCACGGGGTGATCGACCGGCTGTGTGCCATCGCGGACATGCCGAAGCCCGTCGTCGCCGTGTCGGACATGGATATGCCGAACGCGTTCGCCACCGGGCGCAATCCCGATCACGCCGTGCTCTGCGTGACCACGGGGCTGCTGCGCCGGCTGGAGCCGGACGAGCTGGAGGGTGTGCTCGCGCACGAGCTGTCGCATGTGGCGCACAAGGACGTCGCCGTGATCACCGTGGCCTCCTTCCTCGGGGTCATCGCGGGGCTGATCGTGCGGTTCGCCTTCTACAGCCAGCTGCTCGGGGACGGGCGCCGGGACCAGAACACCGCGGCGACCCTCGCCGCCGTGCTCGGGGTGTCGGCGGCCGTGTACGCGATCAGCTTCCTGCTGATCAGGGCCCTGTCCCGGTACCGCGAGCTGGCCGCCGACCGGGCCGCGGCGCTGCTCACCGGGCGCCCCTCGGCGCTGGCGTCCGCGCTGACCAAGGTCACCGGCGACATCGCCCGGATCCCGTCCAAGGACCTGCGGACGGCACAGGCCTTCAACGCGTTCTACTTCACTCCGGCGCTCGGCCGGGATCCCGGCATCGCGCAGCTCTTCTCCACCCACCCGAGCCTGGAGCAGCGGCTCGACCAGCTGGGGCGCATCTCCGCCGAGCTGGACCAGGCGGCGGCTCCCGGAGGGGCGTGAGATGGGGCTGCTGGACATCCTGCTCGGCCGCAGCAAGCCGGTCGTACCCGATCTCGACCAGCTCTTCGCCCTGCCGTCGGCGGCCGTGACGCTGGAGGCGGCGGCCGGTTTCCGGCCGACGGGGAGCGGGGCGGTGTGCTTCGCCACCGTCGAGGGCGGCCTGTTCGAGCAGACGCATCGCGAGGTGCAGGCGCTGCTCGACGCGGACGCCGAGCGCGAGGACCGGCCGGTGGAGCTGACCCGGGACGGCTACGGCTACTCGTGGCTGGTCTCCCGGCGCACGCCCGGCCAGCTGCCGGAGCTGGTCAACGATCTGCACGCGGTGAACAGCGCGATGGAGGTCAACGGCTTCGGACCGCAGCTGCTGTGCTCGCTGGCGGGGTTCGAGAAGGAGGGTGCCGGGGAGGGCGGGCAGGGCCGCCGGCTCGCGCTCGTCTATCTCTACAAGCGCGGCACCTTCTACCCCTTCGCGCCGCTGCCCGGCGCGGCGGAGCGGCGTGACAACCCGCTGGAGCTGCGGGTGCGGGCGGCGCTCGCGAACGACCTGCGGATCGAGCAGGACCTGAACCGCTGGTTCCCGGTGTGGGGTGCCCCCGGCCTGTGACCGGGGGCACCCTCAGGGGCGCGTCACCACCCGAGGTGGTCTCACTTGCTCTTCTCGCGCTCCTGGCGACGGGCCTCCAGGGGGCGCTCGCGGCGGTAGCGGCGCTCCCACTTGGCCTGCTTGTCACGACGATCGCGGTAGGCGCGGTAGTCCGAGGGCACGGCCCCTCCCCCAGGGGCCGCTCCCCCGGCGCCCCCGGCGCCGCCGCTCGACGTGGAGGAGCTGCGGCCGTACTGCAGGTAGAGGAAGAGCACAGCGACCGCGGCCAGCCAGTAGACGTGGTTTCCGAATCCAAGGATCACCAGGACGACGGTCCCGGACATGACGATGGTGCCCATCACGGGCCTCCGTGTGCGTGTGGGTCGGTACTGAGCGGTGATCGGATGTCCCCGACGGGGCGCTGGGGAATGGCGGCCGTCGGTCGGTGCGTAGAGAGTAGCCCCGAGCCCGCAGGGTGACGCCTCCTCTGCGAGAAGCGGCGTGAACTGCTCCGTTACGCGTGTCCAGGGTAGGGAGGCGGTCACCCGGTGTGCATCTCCTTTTCCCGGGGTGGGAGTTGGCCCTGTCCGGTGTGAATGAATGGACCCCATGATCGAGCTCTCCTCCTTCACACACGCGTACGACGGTGAACTGCTCAGCGGGGTCTACGGCGGTGACGCCGACGGCGCGGACACGGCCACCGTCGTCCTGCTGCACGGTGCGGGCGCCGGCACCAAGGACCGCCTGCTGCCGATGCTCGCGGAGTTCGTCTCCCGGGGCTGCCGCGGGATCGCCTTCGACTTCTCGGGGCACGGTGAAAGCACCGGAGAACCGGGGAAGTTGAGCCTGCGGCGGCGCTTCGACCAGGCCGTCGCCGTCATCGACGCGCGGGTTCCGGCGGGCGGTGCGCTGATCCTCGTCGGGTTCAGCATGAGCGGACAGACGGTGACGGATCTCGTCGCCCACTACGGCAGGCGTGTGGCGGCGGTGGGGCTGTGCGCGCCCGCCGTGTACGCGCGGGAGGCGTGGGACGTGCCGTTCGGTGACGGGGACGGGCAGTTCAGCGAGATCATCCGCAGGCCGGACAGCTGGCGCGGGGCGCCCGCGCTGGAGGCGCTGCGGGCGTACGAGGGGCGGGCGGTGCTCGCGGTGCCGGGGTCGGACGCGATCATCCCGCCGACCGTGACGGAGGCGGTCCAGGACGCGCTGGCCGCGCACGCGCGCTTCACCCGGTTCGACGTGCCGGGTTCGGAGCACATGCTTGGGCTGTGGTTCGAGGAACACGCCGAGGACCGGCGGGAGTTCGTGACCGCCGTGCTGGCCGGGTGCGGCTGAACGGACCGGATCCTGCGCCGGTCAGATCTCGGGTGCGGCCCTGACCACCCCGGCCTCGACGGCGCCGCGCAGGGCCGTGTGGTCGGCGACGGTCTGGTCGGCGTAGGCCAGGGCGAAGTCGGCGACGGCACGGTCGAAGGTGTCGGCGCCGCCCAGGTAGCCGGCGATGGCGATACGGTCGCCGGAGCGGGCGTGCGCCCGGGCGAGGGCGGTGCCGCACAGCCGGGCGTACGCGCTCAGGTCGTCGGGGCCCATCCCGGCCACGTCCGCCGAGCCCTTCATGTCCCGCAGCTGGCGCCAGTAGAACGCGCGCCCCTGCGGCCCCGACATCCAGCCCAGGAAGATGTCACCGGTGGCCTGCAGCAGCCGCTGGCCGGCCACGACGCGGTGTCCGGGATGGACGTACGGCCCGCTCGGCAGATGGTCCTCCAGGACCGACTGCCGGGCCTCCTTGATCTGCAGGAAGAGCGGGTCGCCGGCGTCGCGTCCGGCGAGCAGCACGAGGAAGCAGCGCAGGCCGACGCTGCCGACGCCGACGACCTTGCGGGCGGCGTCGACGAAGCGGTAGCGGTCGAGGAGGAGGCGCCGCTCCTCGGAGAGGGTCGAGCGGTAGTCGCTGAAGGTCTTGCGCAGGGAGGCCATGTCGGAGGTGCCCGCGCGTTCCAGCAGCGGCGGGTCGTCGATGATGCGCCGGCGTCCGTCGACCGTCTCGGTCAGCTTGCCGAAAGCCCGCAGGCTGGTACGGCGGCGCGCGCGGCCGAGGCTGGCCTCTACGCGGCGGTGCCGGGGCGCGGAGCGGACCAGGGGCAGCAGTTGCTCGGCGCCGATGCGCGTGTACCAGACGTCGAGCTCGCCCTGCCGCGCGAGCCGGCGTATCGCGACGCGGTAGGCCGCGCCCGCCTCCCGGGCCGCGCGGACGACCTTGGCCTCCGGGTGACCGTTCTCCCGGGCCGCCACGGCGACCGAGGTGGCGAGCCGCTTGACGTCCCACTCGAACGGTCCCGGGAAGGTCTCGTCGAAGTCGTTGAGGTCGAAGTGCAGGGCGCGCTCCGGGGAGGTGTACACGCCGAAGTTGAGCAGATGGGCGTCGCCGCACAGCTGAACGGTGAGGCCGGTGTGCGGGGTGGCGGCGAGGTCGGCGGCCATCACGGCGGCGGCACCGCGCAGGAAGGCGGACGGGGACGACGCCATCCGCCCGTACCGGATCGGCAGGAGCTCCGGGAGCCGGTCGCGGCCCTGGCGCTCCAGTACGCCGACGGGGTCCCGGCGGTCGACGGAGGGGATCCAGGCGGCGTGCGCGGAGCGGGGAGCGCGCTTGCGGGCGGCCTTGCCGCGCACGAACCGGTCGCCCGGTGTGGCCGGGCTCGTCATGACCCGCCGGCCCAGTGTCCGCCCGCCCCGCTCCCCGGCAGGTGCGCACCGATCCGCTTCATGACACCTCCCGCTGCGACACCACCCGACGAAGGCGGTCCACCTCCTGATTGGCAGTGAATGCGGGGTGGGGGGCGGGCGCATGTCGGGGCGGCGGTTCGGGTGACGGGAAGGGGTGGCGTGCGGCTGGGCCGGGGGGTGTCGAATGGGTGGAGGTCGTTGTCAGTGGGGGCGGCGAAGATACGGGGAGTGGTGGTTCGCGATGGTGTGACGGGTGGAGGCCGGGATGGGCGACGGGGTGGGTGACGGGGTGCGGTACGTCGGCGTGGCGGAGCGGCGGGCCCGGCTGGGGCTGCGGCACCGGCTGGCCGGGGAGGCGCGCGCGGCGGATCCGGCCGACGTGGCCGAGTCGCTGGTCGCGCTGCACGGCAGCGATCCGGCGACCGTGTACCTGGCCGTGGGCGCTCGGCTGGCCGACGCCGCGAGGACCGTGCCGGAGACCGAGCGGGCGCTGTACGAGGAGCGGACGCTGGTGCGGATGCACGGCATGCGGCACACCGTGTTCGTGTTCCCCACCGGGCTGACGGCCGTCGTGCACGCCTCCACCGGGCTCACGGTCGCCGCCCGCGAGCGGGCTTTGCTGGTGAAGGACATGGCCAGGGCGGGGGCCCCGGACGCCGCCTGGCTGAAGGAGGTCGAGGAGTCGGCGCTCGCCGCGCTGGCCCGGCGCGGGCAGGCGACGGCGGCCGAACTCGCCCAGGACGAGCCGCGGTTGCGCGAGCAGTTCGCGTACGCGGCCGGGAAGAGCTACGAGGGCGTGCACACCGTCTCGACGCGGCTGCTGCGGGTGCTGGGCGTCGAGGGCAAGGTCGTGCGGGGGCGGCCGGTGGGCTCCTGGACGTCCTCGCAGTTCCGCTGGGCGGTGGCGCCGGAGCATCCGGAGCTGGACGCCGCCGGGGCGCAGGCGGAGCTGCTGCGGCGCTGGCTCGCGGTGTGCGGTCCCGCCACGGAGGCCGACCTGAAGTGGTGGACGGGGTGGCGGGTGACGGAGGTGCGCCGGGCGCTGACGGCGATCGGGGCGCGGGCGGTGTCCCTCGACGAGGGGACGGGGTACGTACTCGAGGACGACGTCGACCCGGTGGCGGGGCCCGGGGAGGCGTGGGCGGCCCTGCTGCCCGGGCTGGATCCGACGGCGATGGGGTGGCAGCAGCGGGACTGGTATCTGGCGCCGGAGCTGAGGCCGTCCCTGTTCGACCGGAGCGGCAACGTGGGGCCGACGGTGTGGTGGAACGGACGGGTCGTGGGCGGCTGGGCCCAGCGCCCGGACGGCGAGATCGCCTGGCGGCTGCTGGCGGACCTCGGCGCCGCGGAGCGGCGGGCGGCCGAGGCGGCGGTCGCGGTGGAGGCTCAGCGGCTGCGGGGGTGGGTGGGGGCGGCGCGGGTGACGCCGCGGTTACGGACGCCGCTGGAGCGGGAGTTGTCGGCCTAGGGGGTGCTTCTGAGCGCCGGCCGACATGTTTTTTCAGCCCGTCCGGCGATTGAGGACGAGGCCCCTTCAGGGCCGAAGCGGGGGTCCGGGGGCGGCAGCCCCTGGTCGACGGCAACGGCAACGCCGGGCACCGCTCACGGCACGGCACCCGGCGCCACGGCTACCTCGAGTACCGCATCAGCGCCCTGACCATGTGGCAGGTCGTGTCCGACGGCGGGTGGACGCCGATCGTCTCCGCGGTGTCCCGGATCGTCTCGTTGCGTGCCTGGTTCGGCATGTAGACCCCCGAGTCGAGGAGCGCTATCGCAAGGCGCATGGCCTTGAGCCGGCGGTTGTGGGTGATGTACCACTCGCGCGGCCGGCCCGGCGGCAGCGCCCGCTTCTCCAGGGGCGCGTACGGCAGGTCGAGCAGCACCGGGTGCTGCGCGGTGGACTGGGTGGGCAGCGGCTTGCGGGTGGGCTTCGGCTTCAGTGCGGCAGCGGGCACAGGCATCCTCCTGTCGCGGTCAGAGCGCCTCCGGGTTTTCCGGTGACACCCTCGAACACTTCCTCCATTCTAGTGCCCGCCACTGACAATCAGCAGACCTCACTCCCCCATGAAATCCCCTGGTCAGCAACGAAATTGCGGCCATGTCACAGCAGGTCAGCCAGTGGCCCGTGAGGCGGCGAGAAATTCGAACATCGCGCTTCGGGATACGGTGGGCCGCATGGAGATCTGGATCAACCCGGCCTGTTCCAAGTGCCGCAGCGCCCTCACGCTGCTCGACGCCGAGGGCGCCGACTACACCGTCCGCCGCTACCTGGAGGACGTACCGAGCGAGGACGAGATCCGGGAGGTGCTGGAGCGACTCGGACTGGAGCCGTGGGACATCACCCGGACCCAGGAGGCCGTCGCCCGGGAGCTCGGGGTCAAGGAGTGGGCGCGGGACGCGGATTCCCGGCAGCGGTGGATCAAGGCGCTGGCGGAGCACCCGAAGCTGATCCAGCGGCCGATCATCACGGCGGACGACGGTACGGCCGTGGTCGCGCGCACGGAGGACGCCGTCCGGGACGCGCTGTCCCGGCCCAGCTGAGCCTTCGTCAGATGACGTGTGACGCACGTTACTTCAGATACTCCCGTAACCACTGAGTAACCTCGTTCGGTATCTCGTACATAGCGGCGTACGCTCCCCTACCTCCCAGGAGGCGCGCATGTCGCGTAGGAGAACTCTCAGCACGCAGAAGAAGATCGCGCTGTTCGTCAGCGCCGCGACGGTCGCGGGCGGCGGTGCCTTCGTCATGGCGAGCACCTCGAACGCCTCGCAGACACCGACGGTGAAGTCCGCCGCGGAGTCGACCGTCTGCCAGGGCCTCGCCACCGCCCTCGGCAACAACCAGCGGTTCATCGAGGGGCAGCGGGCCAATCCCGACGCACAGTCGCAGGCCCGGATCGCCAACCGTGAGGCCGTCATCCAGCAGATCAAGGTCCAGCAGGAAGCGTCCGGGTGCGCGGTTGGGGAGTCGGCTCAGGGCTCCCAGGCCGCACAGCCGAGCGCACCGGCCGCGGGCGCCGGCGACACGGGTGCCGGAAACGCGGGCGCCGGCGACACGGGCGCCGCGGACAACGCCGGCGGCGACGAGAACGCCGGGAACGCGGGGAACGCCGGCGGCGGCGCCGCGGCCTCCGGGCAGCAGGTCTGCAACGGCTCCACCGTGACGCTCTCCGGTGAGGGCGGTGCCCCGGCCGCGTCCAGCAACCAGTTCCCGGCCGGCACGAAACTGAAGGTCACCAACCTGGACAACAACAAGTCCACGACGGTGGAGGTCACCTCGGTCTCCGGCAGCTGCGTACTGCTCAACAACGCGGCCTTCGAGCAGGTCCGCGAGCCCGGCAAGTTCCTGATCCGCCGGGCGGTGATCGAGAAGGTGGGGTGAGGCTCCCGTAACCAGCTCGTACGTGTCATGGGCCCTGCCACCCGCGGCCACGGGTGGCAGGGCCCGCGCGCGTGTGCGTGAAACGCGCCACAAGAACACCAGGTAACACGGGGTTCACATAGGAGCAATGACCGGGAAATCGCCTGTTGACAGGCTCGCGGGCATCAAACGCGGCGCCTGAAGTGCCGCAGCGCCGCAGCACCCGCAAGTGCGCCTAGACACACCCCCGAAGGATGTGGCCCGTGACCTTCAAGGCTGAGTACATCTGGATCGACGGCACCGAGCCGACGGCCAAGCTGCGTTCCAAGACGAAGATCATCGCGGGTGAGCCCGCCGGTCTGGACGCGCTGCCGATCTGGGGCTTCGACGGGTCCTCCACCAACCAGGCCGAGGGTCACGCCTCGGACTGCGTGCTCAAGCCGGTCTTCACCTGCCCGGACCCGATCCGCGGCGGCGACGACGTGCTGGTGCTCTGCGAGGTCCTGAACATCGACTTCACGCCGCACGCCAGCAACACCCGCGCCGCGCTGGTCGAGGTGGCGGAGAAGTTCGCCGCCCAGGAGCCGATCTTCGGCATCGAGCAGGAGTACACGTTCTTCCAGGACGGCTACCCGCTCGGCTTCCCCAAGGGCGGCTTCCCGGCCCCGCAGGGCGGCTACTACTGCGGTGTCGGCGCCGACGAGATCTTCGGCCGCGAGGTCGTCGAGGCACACCTGGACAACTGCCTCGCGGCGGGCCTCGGCCTGTCCGGCATCAACGCCGAGGTCATGCCCGGCCAGTGGGAGTTCCAGGTCGGCCCGCTGGCCCCGCTGGAGGTCTCGGACCAGCTGTGGGTGGCCCGCTGGCTGCTCTACCGCACCGCCGAGGACTTCGGCGTGTCCGCCACCCTCGACCCCAAGCCGGTCAAGGGCGACTGGAACGGCGCCGGCGCGCACACCAACTTCTCCACCAAGGCGATGCGCGAGACCTACGAGGCGATCATCACCGCCGCCGAGTCGCTGGGCGAGGGCTCCAAGCCGCTCGACCACGTCAAGAACTACGGCGCCGGCATCGACGACCGCCTGACCGGTCTGCACGAGACCGCCCCGTGGAACGAGTACTCCTACGGCGTCTCCAACCGCGGCGCCTCGGTGCGTATCCCCTGGCAGGTCGAGAAGGACGGCAAGGGCTACATCGAGGACCGCCGCCCGAACGCCAACGTCGACCCGTACGTCGTGACGCGTCTGCTCGTCGACACCTGCTGCTCCGCGCTGGAGAAGGCCGGCCAGGTCTGATCCGCCAGAGTCCCGCGGAGAGGGCGTCCACCGTCTCGGTGGGCGCCCCCTTCGCGTAAAGGAAGCGTCCGAGCTGTGAGAGGAGGGTCCTGTCCATGGACTGCGTCTGCTTCAATGGGGTCATGGCCAGCATCCAGAAGCTCACCGCGACAGGTCGCCATGACCTCGAGCCCTTCTGGCCTTCCCGTCAGCACCACGACTTCGACCGGGTGTGTTGCCGCGCGACGAACGCGCGGGCCCTCTAAAGCCGTCACCCCGGCCTTCGGCCAGCGCGAAACGACGTACGTCTCCCACGGACCTCTCGACGGACCTCTCGCGCGAAAGAGCTGACCTCTCATGGCGACCACTCGTTCTCTGTCCCCCGCCGCCCCGTTCAACGCCCCCGCCTCGAACGGCCCACGGCATCACCTGCGTGCCGTGGACCGGGACGAGGTGATCGACGTCGCGGACCTCCTGCCGCCGGGCGCCACCTGGCTGCCCGCTCCACAGCACTCCCTGCCCGCCCTTCCCGGACAGCCGCCCATGATCGGCTACCTGGTGCTCGTCCCGGCCGACCGGCAGCCGCCCGTGCCGCACGCCGTCGACGCCGGCGCCGACGCGGACACCGACCCGCTCGTCCGGGTGGACCCCGTACGGCGCACCGCCGCCGTCGAAGGTCGTGAACTCGACCTGACCTATTTGGAGTTCGAGCTGCTCGCGCACCTGGTGGCCAACCCCCATCGCGTGCACACCCGCGACCAGCTGGTCACCACGGTGTGGGGGTACGGGCACGTGGGCGACGGCCGCACGGTCGACGTCCATGTCGCCCGGCTGCGCCGCAAGCTGGGCGCCGAGCACCGGAACACCATCCGGACCGTGCGCAGGGTGGGGTACAAGTACGCCCCGCCCGCCGGGCGTTGACCCGGCGCCCGCGTCCGGGCCTCTGCTGACGGCAGAGTCCTGTTCCGTCTCCCGTCCGTACCGTGCAGAGTCTGCGGCATGAGGCTCTTGATGCTGGGTGGTACGGAGTTCGTGGGGCGGGCCGTCGTGGAGGCGGCCCTGGAGCGGGGCTGGGAGGTGACCGTCTTCCACCGGGGGCGGCACGAGGCCCCGAAGGGCGTGCGGTCGCTCCTGGGCGACCGCACCGCGCCCGAGGGCCTCGCCGCCCTCGCCGAGGCGGACGGCGAGTGGGACGCGGTCGTCGACACCTGGTCGGCGGCGCCCCGCGCGGTGCTGGACTCGGCGCGGCTGCTGCGGGGCCGCGCCGGGCGGTATGTGTATGTGTCGAGCCGCTCGGTGTACGCGTGGGCGCCGCCCGCCGGGCACACCGAGGACGCGCCGCTGGTGGAGGGCGCCGAGGCCGGTGCCGGACAGACCGACTACGCGCGCGACAAGCGGGGCGGCGAGCTGGCCGCCGTCGAGGCCTTCGGGGCGGACCGCTCGGTGCTGGTGCGGGCGGGGCTGATCCTCGGCCCGTACGAGAATGTCGGCCGGCTGCCCTGGTGGCTGGGCCGGGTGGCGCGTGGGGGGCCGGTGCTCGCGCCGGGGCCGCGGGACCTTCCGCTGCAGTACGTCGATGTCCGTGACCTCGCTCAGTGGACCCTCGGCGCCGTGGAACGCGAGCTCAGCGGGCCGTACACCCTGGTCGGACCGCAGGGGCACGCCACCATGGGCAGCCTGCTCGAGGCGTGCGTGCGGACCACCGGCTCGGCGGCCGAACTCCGGTGGACCGAGCCCGAGCTGATCCTGGACGCGGGCATCGAGCCCTGGACGCAGCTGCCGGTGTGGGTGCCGCCGGGCAGCGACATGCACGACGCCCTGCACCGCGCGGACGTGTCCCGGGCCCTGGCGACCGGACTGCGCTGCCGGCCCGTCGAGGAGACCGTCGAGGACACCTGGCGGTGGCTGCGGGACCTCGGCGGCACGGCGCCCCTGCGGCCGGACCGGACCGTCAAGGGCCTCGATCCGGAGCTGGAGGCGAAGGTGCTGGCGGCCCGAGGGGGTGTACCTGGCACCACCCCCTGATTCGGGGGCCCGGCCCCGTGCCCGGCGCTGTCGCCTCCGCGAGACTGACGGCATGACCAACGACATGAAGAGCAGGCGGGGTTCCGGGGCACGGGGCATGGGGGTCGCCGCGCTGCGGGGGCTGGCGCTGGCGCTGATCTCCCTGCCGAGCGCCGTCGTCTGCCTCGTCCTCTCCCTCGTGTCCATCGCGCTCATACCGATCGGCGTCGGCATCGTCACGACGCCGTGGGTGCTGACGGGGGTGCGGGTGTTCGCCGACCGGCGCCGGGTGCTGGCCGCCGAGTGGGGCGGGGTGCGGATCCCGCCGGCGTACCGGCCGTTGCCGAAGGACGCCAACCCGTGGGCCCGCACCTTCGGGATGCTGGGTGATCCGGCGACCTGGCGGGATCTGCTGTGGCTGCCCGTCGACATGACGGCGGGGTTCTTCACGGCGCTGCTGCCGGCCGTGCTGCTCATCTATCCGCTGGAGGGGTTCGTGATCGCGGCGGGGCTGTGGCGCGTCCTGCCCGACGGGTACTGGTACGGCTTCGTGCCGGTCACCGACCAGGCCTCCGCACTCGGCGCCGGCGCCCTGGGCCTCGTCCTCCTCTTCCTCGCGCACTTCCTCACCGTGCCCCTGCTCCAGGCCCACTTCCGGCTGACCGGCGCCGTCCTCGGCACCAACCAGGGCGAACTGGCCGAGCGGGTGCGGGTGCTGACGGAGACCCGCCGGGACGCCGTCGACACCTCGGCCGCCGAACTGCGCCGTATCGAGCGCGATCTGCACGACGGCGCGCAGGCCCGCCTGGTGGCGGTGGGCATGGACCTCGGCACCATAGAGATGCTGCTCGACAAGGACCCGGAGAAGGCGAAGCAGCTCGTCGCGCAGGCCCGCCGGTCCTCCGCCGACGCGCTCTCCGAACTGCGTGACCTGGTGCGCGGCATCCATCCGCCGGTGCTCGCCGAACGCGGACTGGGCGATGCCGTAAGGGCGTTGGCGCTGCGGCTGCCGGTGGCGACCGAGGTGACCGTGGAGCTGCCCGGGCGGGCGGAGGCGCCCGTGGAGTCGGCGGCGTACTTCGCGGTCAGCGAGGTGCTCACGAACGCCGTGAAGCACGCGGGCGCCGACCGGATCTGGATCGACCTGCACCACGCGAACGGCATGCTGCGCGTCACCGTCACCGACAACGGCAAGGGGGGCGCGGTGATCGGGGCCGGCTCGGGCCTGGCCGGGATCGAGCGGCGACTGGGTACATTCGACGGCGTCCTGGCCGTCAGCTCGCCCGCGGGCGGCCCCACCATGGTCACCATGGAGATTCCTTGCGCGTTGTCCTAGCCGAAGACCTGTTCCTGCTGCGCGACGGACTCGTCCGGCTGCTTGAGGCCTACGACTTCGAGATCGCGGCGGCCGTCGAGACCGGCCCGGAGCTGTCCCGCGCGCTGGCCGAACTGGACCCGGACGTCGCGGTGGTCGACGTACGCCTGCCGCCGACGAACACCGACGAGGGGCTGCAGTGCGCCCTGGAGGCCCGTCGCAGGAAGCCCGGACTGCCGGTGCTGGTGCTGTCGCAGCACGTGGAGCAGCTGTACGCGCGGGAGTTGCTCGCCGACGGCAGCGGCGGGGTCGGATATCTGCTGAAGGACCGGGTGTTCGACGCGGACCAGTTCGTGGACGCGGTACGGCGGGTCGCGGCGGGCGGTACGGCGATGGATCCGCAGGTGATCCAGCAGCTGCTGAGCCGGCGCGCGGCCGGCGACCAGCCGCTGGCCCGCCTGACGCCCCGGGAGACGGAGGTGCTGGAGCTGATGGCACAGGGCCGGACGAACGCGGCGATCGCCGAGCGGCTCGTCGTCACGGAACGGGCCATCGCCAAGCACACCGCCAATATCTTCACCAAACTGGGCCTGGAGGTGTCGGACGACGACAACCGTCGTGTGCTGGCGGTTCTCGCCTATCTCGACCACGGCCGGTAAAAACCGGACCCGTTCATGCACCCGCCGTGCGGGATCAACAACTCCCGGTATTTCAGGGGCGGTTGTGCACACAGTGTGCGCACGAATCTCGCATCAATTTCCGAGGCGGCTGAACACCCATGGGACGGCCTCCGTATGAAAGGGAGCCGCTTCACTCCTGTCGGGCGCCCTCGATGCCCCCGAAAAAGGAAGTCAGAGGAGTTCCATGGGACGCAACACAAGAAAACGCCGGACGCCGCTGGCCACCAAGGCCATAGCCGCATCGGCAGCCCTAGCGCTCGGCGGGGGCGGGCTTGTATGGGCCAATTTCTACGCTTCGGCGCACGAGGACAACGATGGGTGGAACCAGACGAAGTCCACGAACGCCCAGGTCGCGACGATCAACTGCCCGGATGTCGGCCAGAAGCTGACGAAGGTGCCGAGAAGCGCGCGCAGGGGCGTGGCCAAGGAGCTGGCGCTGCTGGACAGGCAGGTCACGGAGGCCTATAAGCGTCTCGCCGAGACGCGGCAGGCCCAGGCGGGGGACGCCAACTACGTCGACAACGCCATCCTCGGCCCGCTGAAGTCCAAGCGTGTGGCCACGCTCGACCGGATCGGTATCAACATCAACCGGGCCGGCGGCCAGCGCCCGCAGAACCTGGACCAGCTCGCCCAGTGTCAGGGCGTCCCGGCCGAGCAGCCGCAGACCAACGACGGCCAACAGGACGGCGACCAGAACCAGGACGGTCAGGACCAGAACAACGACGGTCAGGACCAGAACCAGGACGGTCAGGACCAGGGCGGCCAGGACGGCGGCGGACAGGACCAGGGCGGCAACGGCGGTCAGGCCGGCAACGGCCCGTCGGCGGACGACTTCGTCGACATCACGCAGGTCCAGGGCAGCGCCCAGCTGGGCGTCGGCGCGAACGGCCTCCCCGCGAACGGGGACAGCGGTTCGACCGGCAGCTTCACCACGAACTGCGGTACCAACGAGAACGAGAACCGCAACTCGGACAACGTGATCGTCGCCCCCGGTGTCAGCAACGGTGCGCAGCACCAGCACGACTACGTCGGCAACCAGGCCAACAACGCTTTCGCGAGCGACCAGGACCTGGCGAACGGCGACACCACCTGCCAGAACCAGGGTGACCGGTCGTCGTACTTCTGGCCGGTGCTGCGTATTCAGGACGGTCAGAACGACATCGACGCGAACGCGCCCGGTGGCGGTCAGGACGGCAACGTCGGCACGATCGTCCAGCCCAGCGAGGCACAGCTGAAGTTCGTCGGCAACAAGACGAGCGATGTCGTCGCGATGCCGCAGGCCCTGCGCATCATCACCGGTGACGCCAAGTCCTTCGTGAACGGCAACAACAACGCCAACGCGAACTGGAGCTGCACCGGCTTCGAGGACAAGGTCCAGCTGCACGACAAGCTCCCGATCTGCCCCGAGGGCAGCTCCGTGGTGCGGACGTCGAACTTCCAGAGCTGCTGGGACCGTCAGAACATCGACAGCGCCAACCACCGTACGCACGTGGCGTTCGTCCAGGGCGACGGCACCTGCGCCAACGGTTTCCAGGCGATCCCCCAGCTCCAGGTCCGCCTGGTCTACGACGTCCCGGCCCCGCAGATCCAGAACGGACAGGTGCAGAACGCCTTCGCGGTGGACTCCTTCCCGGACCAGCTGCACAAGGCGATCACCGACCACAACGACTTCATCAACTTCTTCGACGAGAACACGATGAACCAGATGGTCCAGTGCATCAACAGCGGGCAGGACTGCCAGTAGTCCGCACCCGGTAGGGAAGCCGACACAGCAGGAAGCCGGCGGTGGGAATTCCCACCGCCGGCTTTCGTCGGTCCGGATCCGCGAAAAGGTCAGCTGTGGTGGCCGCCCTTGTTGTGGCTGCCGCCGGGGTTCATGTGCGCGGAACCCTCCTCCATGGTCCCGCCCAGCTTGCTCTGCAGCGTCGTGACCGTGTTCTCCTGGCCGACGGCGACCCACTTGCGGCCGACGAGGTAGTAGCCGCCGTAGTCCTTCGCGCCGCTCAGCCACTCGGCCTGGCCGCGGTCGGTGGCGAAGGTGGCGAGGATGTACCTGTCCTTGCCGGTCTTGCAGATCGCCTGGCGGATCTCGTCGGCGTCGGTCTGCATGTTCGGGTCGCACTTCGCCATGGCGGCCAGATGCTCCAGGCTGCCGGTCGCCGTCTCAGGCACCTCGGCCCCCTTGTCGCCGCCGGAGCCACAGCCGGCCAGCGCGAGCACCGCCACCGCGCCGGTCAGCGCGAGCATCGGTCGGGTCAATGTCATCTGTTCCTCCGGTCCAAGCCGCACAGAGCCCCGGCGGAGCCCTCGTGTCCCATACGGCTGCGGTGTGCGATGCGCTCAAATCAGAGGCTCTCACGGGCACGGGTGTGCGAGTGTGGCCCGGTGGACATGGACTGGGACGACCGCGTGAGCGCGGCTTGGGCGACCTTCGACCGCTACCCCGAGGAGGAGGCGGCCGACTTCCGCGCCGTCATCGACGCCCTCGTCGCCGAACTGCCCGACGACAGCCCGCTCGGCCCGTTCGAGCAGGCCTGCGCGTGGGACTCGACGGGGCACTCGGACAAGGCGGTGCCGCTGTACCGGGAGGCCCTCGCGCGCGGCCTGGACGGTTACAAGGGCCGTCGGGCCAAGATCCAGCTGTCCAGCTCGCTGCGCAACGTCGGGCAGGCGAAGGAGGGTGTCGAACTCCTCACGCCCGAGCTGGACGCGCCCTCCGACGAGCTGGACGACGCGGTCCGCGCGACGCTGGCGCTGTGTCTGTCCAGTCTCGGACGGGACCGGGAAGGGCTGGCGCTCGTACTGGGTGCGCTCGCGCCCCATCTGCCCCGGTATCAGCGGTCGATGGCGAACTACGCCCGCGCTCTGCTGGAGCCCTGAGACCGAGCCCGTACGGCTGTGACCAACCGCCCGTTCGCTCGTTCTGCTGAACGTGCAGTCACAGGATGTCGCCTCACGCCCCGCGCCCGCCTCGGCCGATCCGGTCGTCGACGTCGAGCGGGCCGAGGCCGCGCTCGTCGAGCACTATCCGCGTCTCGTCCGGCTCGCCTACCTGGTACTGCCGCCGAGCCTCGGCCGCAACCGACGCGTGGTGACCGCGCACTCCCTGACCCAGCGCGCCCTGCCCCGGGGCCGGGCGTCGTCGACGTCGGTGATCCCGGCCCAGGCGACGGGCCGGGAAGGCGACCCGGGGTACACCTTCCTGCGCCTGCGGGTCCTGCGTACGGCGCTGGAGGCGGGCCTGCCCCTGGTGCGCCCGGCCTGGCCCAAGCGCTCCCAACTGCCGCCCCTGCTGCCACAGGTCTGGGGCCTGCGCCTCTTCCCCCGGTCGGGCGGCGCCGACGAGCTGGCCCTGGACCAGCGGTTGTCGGCGCTGTCCGGCCCGGCGCGGGCGGCCTACGTCCTGCGCGGCCTGGAGAAGCTCCCGGACGGCGACGTACGCGAGGTGCTGACGGCGGCCGGCGTCGAGGACGTGGACGACGCGCTGGACGAGGCCGACGCCGTACCGGCGCAGTACGCGCTGCTCGACTCCCCCGAGTTCGACCCCTGTTCGCTGCAGGCCCGGCCCACCGACCTGATGCGGCGCAGGCAGCACCTGCGGGCCGCGCTCGCCGCCGGGGCCGCCCTGCTGGTGTGCGGGGCGCTGCTCGGCCTGCCCGGTGAGGGCTGGGCCCCGGACGGTCCGGCCGCGCCCTCGTACGCGCAGAACCCGGCGGCCGAGGCGGCCCTCGACCCGGCCCAGTTGACGAAGGTCCCCGCGCTGGCCTGGCAGTCCTCCGCCCGCACCGACTTCTCGGTGTGGCCCGCGCGCGGCGAACTCACCGGCGACTCGGCCCTGCTGCGCCGCGCCCTGGCCGTCTGGGCCCGCCCCGGCGAGACGGTCACGGTCTCGGCGACCCCGGGCACCCCGGCGGGCGGCCCGCCCGGCGCACCGCAGCTGCTGTACGCGGGGACGATCGACACCGCGCGCGTGGTGATCCTCTACGACGGTCTGCGCATCGCCCGCTACGCCGAGCCGACGGACGGCACGGCCGGCGCCGCCCTGGACTTCTCCCGGGTCGACGGCGCGAGCCGGGCCGGGGCGAGCGCGGTGGTGCTGAGCAGGGCCGACGGCAACGTCCGCTATCTGCTGGCGCCCTGGGTGAAGAGGGCGGCCGAGCGGGATCTGCTGAAGCCGGATTCCGGGGCGATGGACCTCACGGTGACGCGGGGGGTCACCTCGCCGCTGGCGAGTCCCGTCTCCCAGCGGACCGGCGCTTGCTCGTCGTGGAACGTCCTGCAGGTGACCGACACCGCGGGTACCCGGCTGCTGACCGACCTCGCAGAACTGGTCCCGGCGCGCCTCACCGAGGGCCGTCCCGGTGCGGCCGTCGACGTGACCGGCGCGAAGGCGCTGCACGCCTGGGCGCCATACTCCTGCTGGCTGGGCGCGCTGCGCTCCGCGGGGGTGCGGGCGGTCAACTCCTGGACGTTCGCCCGGCAGACGCTGCCCGACGGCACGGGCACGGCGGACTGGGTGTGCACCCGCGCCGAGACCTGGCGGGGCGGGGGCGAGCGGGTGCTGGCCCAGTTCCGCACGCCCGGTACGGCGCAGGCGGCGGTGGTGGCCAAGGCGGAGAACGTGTCGGCGTGCGGGGCGCGGGATCCGCATGTGCTGGCCGGGGTGCTGTGGAAGGCGAAGGCGGGCGACTGGTACCTGATGGCGGCGGGCACCCGCGACACCGGCTCGATCCAGGCGACGGGCGGTGTCGACGCGATCTCCCGGGGCCACCTGCTGGAAGCGCGGACGAAGCAGGGCGCGCAGGCGAAGCTGAAGGCCACGCTGGAGAACGGCCGCTCGATCAACGGGCTTCAGTGAAGAAACCCCGCTGCTGACAGAAATGTAAATAAGGGCGTGCAGAAGGGTTCACCCGAGCCCTACCCGTCAGTACATTGACGCCATGTCTAACACGCCGGACCGCGTGCCCCTCAAGGCGCGCAAGGTGTCCTTCTCCTGGGACGGCACCCCATTGCACTGGGTGCCGGGGGACCCGTTCAGCACGCACACCATCAACGTGCTGCATCTGCTGCTGCCGGCCGGCGAGCGCTGGTTCGTGCACGTCTACAAGCAGGTACTGCCGTACATACGGGACGAGCGACTGCGCAAGGACGTCCTCGGGTTCATCGGGCAGGAGGCGATGCACTCGCAGGCCCACGACGAGGTGCTGCCGCATCTGCGGGAGCAGGGGCTCGACCCGACGCCGTACACCGCGCAGGTCGACTGGCTCTTCGAGAAGCTGCTGGGCGACCGCACGCTGCCACCGGGGCGGGCGCGGAGGTGGTGGCTGATGGAGCGGGTGGCGCTGATCGCGGCGATCGAGCACTACACCGCCTTCCTCGGCGACTGGGTCCTGGGCGCCGAGGAGCTGGACCGCCGCGGCGCCGACCCGACCATGCTGGACCTGCTGCGCTGGCACGGCGCCGAGGAGGTCGAGCACCGGTCGGTCGCCTTCGACCTGTTCATGCACGTCGACGGGGGATACCGGCGACGGGTGCGCACCTGGGCGACCGCGTTCACGGCGCTGGTCTTCCTCTGGCAGCGCGGGTCGCGGTTCTTCATGGAGAACGACCCGACGCTCGTCGACGGCCGGGCGACCTTCAAGGACTTCTACGTCGCGGGCCGGCGCGGCACCCTGCCCGCGACCGGCGACATGCTCAGGTCCATCCCGCGCTATCTGAGCCGCTCCTACCACCCCTCGCAGGAGGGCTCCACGCAGCAGGCCGTCGCCTATCTCGCCACGTCGCCCGCCGCGCTCGCCGCACTCGCCGCGGAGAAGGGTGCCGCCTGATGCCGAAGCCGATGACCGTCGCCGTCGTCGCCGGTGCCGCCCTGCTCGTGCGTCGGGCGATGCGGCGCCGTATCCGGGTCTCGCCCCTGTGGCCGCTGCCCGCCCTCGAGGAACCGGTCTCCGGCCGACCCCGGTCGCGGGCGCTGCGCGTGCTGGTGGCCGCGCGCGAGGAGGTCGCCGAGGGGGTCGTACGCCTGCGGCTGGAGGGGCACGACCTGCCGCGCTGGGAACCCGGCGCCCATCTCGACCTGGTGCTGCCGTCGGGGCTGGTGCGGCAGTACTCGCTGTGCGGCGACCCGGAGGACACCTCGTCGTACACCGTGGCGACGCGGCTGGTCCCGGACGGGCGGGGCGGCTCGCGCGAGGTGCACGAGCAGGTCCGCGAGGGCATGGAGCTGGAGGTGCGCGGACCGCGGAACCGGTTCCCGCTCGTCGAGGCCGAGTCCTACGTCTTCGTCGCGGGCGGCATCGGGATCACCCCGGTGCTGCCGATGCTGCGGGCGCTGCCCGACGGGGTCGAGTGGCGGCTGCTGTACTGCGGGCGCGACCGGGCCTCGATGCCGTTCCTGGAGGACGTCGAGAAGCTGGGCGGGGACCGGGTGACGGTCGTGGAGGGGCTGCCGGACGTCGACGGGTTCCTCGCGGACGTGCCCGAGAGTGCCGCCGTGTACTGCTGTGGACCCGAGGGGCTGATGGCGGCGGTGGCGCGGCGCATCCCCGCGGTCCAGTCGGAGCGGTTCACACCCGGCACCTCGACCGGCGGCGCCTTCGAGGTCGAACTCCGGCGCAGCGGACGGACGTTGAGCGTGGCCGCCGACTCGACCGTCCTGGCCGCCGTGCGCGCAGAGTTGCCGGACACCGCCTACTCCTGCGAGCAGGGCTTCTGCGGGACCTGCCAACAGCGGGTGCTGGAGGGCGAGGTGGACCACCGGGACGAGTTGCTCACGGACGCGGAGCGTGGCGACTCCATGCTGATCTGTGTGTCGCGGGCGCGGGGTGATCGGCTCGTACTGGATATGTGAACGCCTGTGGTCACTCCGGTCCGTTCGGGGCCGGAATCGATCGGTAAGGTGTTCGCATGACTACCGGGGTACGGCGAAGAATGGGAGTCGAGGAGCGGCGGCAGCAGTTGATAGGCGTCGCCCTCGAACTGTTCAGCCAGCGCTCGCCCGACGATGTCTCCATCGACGAGATAGCCGCGGCCGCGGGCATCTCGCGGCCGCTGGTCTATCACTATTTCCCCGGCAAACTCAGCCTGTACGAAGCCGCGTTGAAGCGTGCCGCGGAGGAATTGGCGGGCCGTTTCGTCGAGCCGCGGGAAGGGCCGCTGGGGGCGCGGCTGCTGCGGGTGATGCGGCGGTTCTTCGACTTCGTCGACGACCACGGCCCCGGTTTCTCGGCGCTGATGCGGGGTGGCCCGGCGGTCGGCTCGACGGCGACGAACGCACTGATCGACTCCGTGCGGCAGGCCGCGTATGTCCAGATCCTTTCGCATCTGCGCGTGGAGAATCCGCCGGCGCGCCTGGAACTGGTCGTCCGCTCATGGATCTCGCTCGCCGAGTCGACGGCGCTGATCTGGCTGGACGGCCGGCGCATCCCGCGCGCCGAGCTGGAGGTCCAGCTCGTGCACGACTTCGCGGCACTCGCCGCCGTCAGCGCCGCCCAGGACGAGGAGATGGGCACCCTGCTGCGCGGCATGCTCAAGGAAGAGCCGGCCGACGGCCCGTTCGCGGACCTGGTCACCCGGCTCCTGTCACTGGCGTCCTAGGACCCGTCCTAGGGCGGGTCCTAGCGGTCGAACTTGCGGTACGACGGGTCGAGGTCGCGGACCTCGGCGGAGGCGTGGAGCACGGTGCCGTCGTCCTCGATGTGCTTGCGGAGCAGTTCCAGGACCGCCTCGGTCAGCTTCGCCTTGGTCTCCTCGCTGCGCCCGGCGAGCAGGCCGAGGGTGACATGGACGACCGCGTGGCGCTGCTCAGCGGGGTCCTCGTAGCCGAAGGCCGTGTACTGGCCGGGCCGGAACTGCGTCTTGCACGCCTCCGGCTTGGCCGCCGCGATCTCGACGGTCGCGGCGTGCAGGTCCCGGGCGAACGCCGCCCGGTCGAAGGAGATCGTCTGCGAGTGGTCGACGGTGATCTGCGGCATGGGCACTCCTGTTCTACGTGGCAGCGCTCACCCTAGCCGCAGGGCCAGCATCGCGATGTCGTCCTCCCGGTCGCGCCCGAAGCAGCCCAGCAGGGTGTCGCACAGCCCGTCGAGGCCGGCCGGGGCGCCGGCGGCGGCCGTGCGCAGCTGCTCCATGGACGCGGTGAGGTCGATGCCGCGGGTCTCGATGAGGCCGTCGGTGACCATCAGCAGACGGTCCCGCCGGTCGAGCACCAGCTCGGTCGGCTCGGGTCGGTCCAGGGCGAGCCCGAGCAGCGGACCGGACACCGGGACGTACTCGGCCTCGCCCGCCTCCCGCACCAGGACCGGCGGGATGTGGCCCGCGTTGGCGATCCGGACCCGCCCGGTGCCGGGGTCGACCAGGGCGAGGCAGACCGTTGCGGTGACCTCGGGGTGGTAGTGCAGCAGCATCCGGTCGAGCCGCTCGGCGAGCGCGCGCGGGTCGCTCTCCTCGACGCAGTAGGCGCGCAGCGCGTGCCGGATCTCCACCATCACGGTGGCCGCGTCCAGCGAGTGCCCGACGACGTCCCCGACCGCGGTGAGCACCCCGCCCGGGGTGCGCAGGGCGGCGTAGAAGTCCCCGCCGATCTCGGTCTGCCGGGAGGCGGGCACGTACCGCACGACGAGGTCCACACCCGGCAGGTCGGGCAGCCGGTGCGGCTGGGGCAGGAAGCTGTGCTGGAGGGTGAGGGCGATGTCCCGCTCCGCCTGGTACATGAGGAGGGGTTCGGCGGCGAGCGCGGTGGCCTCCGCGAGGCGCTCCGCGTCGAGCGCCGCCGAGAGTGCCGCGTCGTGCCGGCGGGCGTCCGCGGCTTCGTCGGGGCGGCTCGCGCGGTTCCCCGCGCCCCTGAAGGGCGCGACGGGTACCGCCGTCCGGTGCGCGGGCGTGGCTACGCACACCAGGGCCCGTCCCTCCTGGGCCGGCGCCAGTATCAGGTGGGCGTCGTCCTGCACGCCGGGACGGAAGAGACCCGTCGGCCACACGGGCGCCGGGACGACGGTGCTGTGGACGCCGGCCCGCCGGTCCGCGATCCGCGTGATCAGCCGGGCCGCGGCCTGGTGCGGGCCCGCGTCGGACAGGGCGAGCCGACTGCGAGACGTGCCGTGGTGGGCTTCGCCGTCCGGGCCGATGACGAAGACGACCGCCGGTGTTCCGGTGAGCCGGGCCGCGCCCGCGGCGGCCGCGTCCGCCAGTTCCTCCAGGCAGCGCGCGGTCTGCACGGTGATGATGGCCTGGGAGAGCAGTGTCAGCCGGTGGGCGAGCGCCTCGGCCTCGGTGCGCTTGCGCGCCCTGCGGACCGCCGCGTGGACGACGGCCTGGATCTCCCTCGGCTCGGCCGGCACCGGCAGAAAGGCGTCGGCGCCCGCGTCCAGTCCCCGGCACCGGTCCTTCGCGCCCACGGCCGTCGCGGAGAAGTGGACCACGGGCAGGGCGGCGGTGGACGGCCGGGACTTGACCCGGCGGCACAGTTCGAAGCCGCTCATGTCCGGCAGCCCGACGTCGACGAGCGCCACGTCCGGCAGGGTGCCCGCCCGCAGCCAGGTGTCGAGCTCGCTCAGCGCCTCGCCCGCGCTCGCGACCGGGACGACGTCATGGCCCGCGCGGCGCAGCACCGCGCCCATGGCGTAGCGGTTGGTCGGGACGTCGTCGACGACCATCACGGTCGCGCCCGACTGCTTGACGTTACGGTCCATCGTCGGCAGCCCTTGGATACGCGTGAGTGGGGCGGCCCCGGTGATCGGGCACGCCCCACTCAACCTAGCGTCGTGTCACCCGGCCCGGGTGAAGACGGCGACAGTACGACCCGGAACGGCGAACGTACCGGTTTCCTCCTCGTAGGACGCCGACTTGACGATAGGGTCCGCGCCCGAGGACTGCACCGGATGCAGTCGGTACCCCTCGCCGGTGAGCGAGGCGACGCGCTGCTCCTGCTTGCCGGGGGACGCGTTGAAGACGACCACGAGGTCACCGAGCCGCATGGTGATCACGCCGGGCGTCTCGTCCGTGCCGGACAGCGGGAAGGACAGCGCGGCCTGCACCTGGTCGGCCGTGTCGAGGGAGAAGGCGCTCTCCGTCGTACGGATCCGCAGCAGGTCCCGGTACGCCGCCGAGGTGCCCTCGATCTGCTCGCAGCCGACCTTGACGGTGCCGAGCAGCGGCCGCGCGTACGGCCACTTGGAGGCGTTGTCGGCCGCAGGCGGCAGCCCCCGTCCGAAGCCGTTGCCGTCGGCGCAGTTCCAGTGGATGGCGTTGAACCAGTCGCCGCTGTCGTAGGAGTTGCGGTCCAGCGACTTCGAGCGCAGCAGGTCGGTGCCGGCCTGGGAGAGCGCCGGGCCCTGCGAGAGGGCGGCCGTGGCCATGGCGAGGACCTGCATCCGGGCGCGGTCGGCCGCGCTCGTGCCGGCGGGCAGCTTGAACGCCAGCGCGTCGAACAGTGACTCGTTGTCGTGCGCGTCCGCGTAGGCGAGGGCGTCGCCGGGGGCGGCCGCGTATCCGGCGGGCGCGCCGTTGTAGTCGACCTCGGAGCCCTTGACCTCCTTGCCCGCGGTGTCGGTGAAGCGGTAGCCGGCGAGGTTGCCGGACAGGCCGACCTTGATGAGGTCCTGGTAGTGCAGCAGGCGTGCCTTCTGCTCCTCGGGAGTGCCGTTGTTCTTCGAGGAGTTGGGCTCGGTGTAGAGCCCGGAGGCGAAGCCCTGGACGCCGGGGTCCTCGTCGAAGGGGCCGCCGCCGCGTACGGCGTCGCGAGCCCGGTCGGAGAAGGTCGCGATCCCCGTCCCCGCCATGTTCTTCTGCGTGGCCTGGACGAAGCGGGCGTCGTCGGCGACCTCGCCGAAGTTCCAGCCCTCGCCGTACAGGATGATCTTCTTGCCGTCGACGCCGTCCTTGGCGAGGGTCAGGGCGTCGAGCGCCTTCCTGACGGCCAGGATGTTGGCCTTCGGGTGGTGCCCCATGAGGTCGAAGCGGAAGCCGTCGACCTTGTACTCCTTGGCCCAGGTGACGATCGAGTCGACGACCAGCTTGCCCATCATGGCGTTCTCGGTGGCGGTGTTGGCGCAGCAGGTGCTGTTCGCGACCGAGCCGTCGGCGAGGAGGCGCTGGTAGTAGCCGGGGACGATGCGGTCCAGGACGCTGGTGTCCGCCTGGCCGCTGGCCGCCGTGTGGTTGTAGACGACGTCCATGACGACGCGCAGGCCGTCCTCGTTGAGCGCCTTGACCATCCTGCGGAACTCGACGGTACGCGCGGTGCCGTCCGGGTCGGAGGCGTAGGAGCCCTCCGGGACCGTGTAGTGGTACGGGTCGTAGCCCCAGTTGTAGGCGTCCTTCGCGGCGGTCTTCGCCACGCACTCCTGCTGCTTGTCGGAGTCGGCCGGGAAGGAGGCGAGGTCACAGTCGGGACTCGCCTGGTCGGACTTCCTCTCGGGGATGGTGGCGATGTCGAAGGCCGGCAGCAGATGGACGTACGACGTGCCCGCCTCGGCCAGCTTCCTCAGGTGCTTGGAGCCGTCGCTGAGCTTGTCGGTGAAGGCGAGGTAGGTGCCCTTGTCCTTCGCGGGCACCGTCTTGTCCGCCACCGAGAAGTCGCGGACGTGCAGTTCCTGGATCTGCGCGTCCTTCAGCGGCACGGCCCTGGGCTTGGTGTAGGTGGACCAGCCGCTCGGCGCCAGGGTCCGGTCGTCGAGGTCGACGAGCAGGCTGCGCTCGGAGTTCGCGGTGAGGGCGACCGAGTAGGGGTCGGTGACCTTGTTGGTGACGACCTTGCGGACGCTGGGCGCCCAGACCTTCACGACGTACCGGTAGGGCTTGTTCTTCCAGGACTTGGGGCCGGTCACGGACCAGACGCCGGTGGTGTCGCTGCGCTTCATGGCGACGGTGGAGTCACCGATCTCCAGCTTCACGGACTGTGCCGTGGGCGCCCAGACGGCGAGCGTCGGACGGCCCTTGTCGAAGACCGGCCCGAGGTCCGCCTTCGTCGCGGCGGGGTACAGGTCGTCGAGCACGCCGGGGGTCTGCACACCGGTGGCGGCGAGCACGGCGCCGTTGGCGGCGCGCTGGGAGGCCACGACCTGACCGTTCAGGGCCTCGCGGACCCGGTCGCGGTCGCGTGGGTCGACGGAGAAGGCGGTGTAGTCCTTCAGGTGCGGGAACTTCGCCTTCTGGGCGTCGGCGAGGGAGCTCCTGGACAGCCGGAGCCACTTGGCGTCGCCGGTCAGCGCGCCGTCCTTCACCGCGGTGTCGCCGTCCCGGCTGTACAGCAGCTGGGTGGAGGCGGCGGCCTCGGAGCCGTTCCAGGCGACCGTGTGGCGGTCGATCCAGACCGCCTTGGCGGTGGTCAGGTCGAGCGCGGCGGCGGACCCGGCCGGCTGCGGGAGCAGGTACTTCTCCTGGCCGCTCAACAGCCACACCTCGTGGCCGTTCGCCGTGAGGTCGAGCGACTGGTCGGCGGGCAGATCCTTCTCGTCGCCCTTGTGGAGGATGTAGCTGAGACTGGTGGCACCGTCGGTGAGCGGTACCTCGAAGACCGCACCATAGCTATCAGTCTTGACCGGCTTCAGCGGGTTCGACCACTCGGTGGGGTTCGCGGCACCCGTCCAGGTGTGCAGACCCCAGCCGTCGTAGGCGCCGTCGGCGCGGTGGTAGTGCAGGACGGCCTTGGACTTGTCCGGCGCCGGGTAGTCGGCCGCCGGCTTCTCGGTGAGCACGGCCTCCTTGCCCTGCTCGACCCAGATCTCGCCGGTCTTGGTGACGTCGATCGTGCGGTCGGTGGAGACGTCCTTGTTGCCGTTCTTGTCGATGACGAGGTAGCCGACGGACGAGGCGCCCGGCTTCAGCTTGACGTAGGCGAAGGCGCCGTAGGAGTCACGGCCGGTGAAGGGGTGGCTGTCCGGCCAGTTCGTGGACTCGCCCTCGGCGATGTCGCCCCAGGCGTACACGCCCCAGTTCGCGTAGTCGCCGTCGGCGCGCTTGTAGTGGACGACCGCGTAGTCGCGGGAGGAGGCCGTGGGGGGCTCGGGCGCGGGCGGGGTGCCCGTGGTGGAGGCCGCCGTGGCGCTCTTCGTGCGGCCCGCCGAGTCGATCACGACGGCCTTGTAGCGCAGGGCGGTGCCGGCCGGTACGTCCTTGCCGAGGACCTGCGTCACCTTGTACGGGGCGTGGTCGGCGGAGCCGAGGGTCTTCCACTTGCCGTTGCCGACCTGTGCGGCGAAGACGACGCGGCCCAGCTGTCCGCCGTCGACGTCGGCGCCGATCTCGACCGTTCCGGTGGCGCCGGCCGCCGGGGCCTTGAGCGTGATGAGCGGCGCGGTCGCCGGCTTCGCGGGACGGCCGGCCGCCTCGAGGACGATCGCCGAGCCGGCCGGCACGGTGACGGTGAGCTTGCTGCCGCCGTCGCTCTTCGGGGTGGCCGAGCTGCCGTAGAGGCCCTTGTACGTCATGTTCGCGGAGCCGACCGGCAGCGTCGCGGTCTTCGCCTCACCGGCGTTGTTGAAGGCGACGAGGTATTCGGCGCCCGTCTTCGCGTCGGTGCGCGAGAAGGCGTAGATCCCGGCGCCGTCGGCCGCGTACCGCTCGGTCTGGACACCGTCGGCGAGGGCCGGGTGGGCCTTGCGGAGCTTGGAGAGGGACGCGATCTGCCGGTACAGCGGCGCGCTGGTGTCGTAGGCGTCGCTCGCGTGGGTGCGGTCGGTGCCGATCTGGTCGTCGTCGAGGTAGTCGGCGGTCTTCGAGGCGAACAGGGTCTGGCGGGCGTCCTTGTCGCCGCCGGCGCCCGTGAAGCCCTGTTCGTCGCCGTAGTAGACGACGGGGTTGCCGCGGCTGAGGAACATGAGCTCGTTGGCGAGCCCGTCCTTCTTCAGCAGCTCGGCGTCGGTCGCGTCCGGGTCGTCCTGCTTCAGGAAGTATCCGATGCGGCCCATGTCGTGGTTGCCGAGGAAGGTGACCTGCTCGTAGGCGTTGGCCTTGTCGGTCGTGTACTTGTAGTCGTCGCCGAAGACGCCCGCGAGTTTCTTCGCGCTGCCGCCCTGGGAGGCGTACTGGCGTGCCGCCTCCTGGAAGGGGAAGTCGAGCGTGGCGTCGAGGCGGCCCTCGGTGACGTAGGGCGAGGTGACGTTCGTGTCGGCGGAGTACACCTCGCCGAACATGAAGAAGTCGTCGCGGCCCCGCTTGGCCGCGTAGGAGTCGAGGGCCGTGGCCCACTGGGTCCAGAACTCCATGTTGACGTGCTTCACGGTGTCGATCCGGAAGCCGTCGATGTCGAAGTCCCGCACCCAGCGCTGGTAGATCCTCTCCATACCGCCGACGACCTCGGGACGCTCGGTCCACAGGTCGTTGAGCCCGGAGAAGTCGCCGTGGGTGGAACTCTCACCGGCGAAGGTGGAGTCGCCGCGGTTGTGGTACATCGTCGGGTCGTTGAGCCACGACGGGACCTTGGCGTTCTTCTTCGCGGCGGGCACCGTGGGCGTGCGCGGGAAGGAGTCCCTGTCCACGGCCGGGAAGGCGGACTTTCCGTCCGCGTAGTCGGCGTCGTCGAAGGGCTTGCCGTCCTTGGTCAGATACGGGAACGCGCCCTTGGAGAGGTAGTCGTAGGACTTCTCCTCGTAGTCGACGACGTCGGCCGTGTGGTTGGTGATGACGTCGAAGAAGACCTTCATGCCCTTGGCGTGCGCCTTGGAGATGAGGGTCTGAAGGTCCTTGTTGGTGCCGAAGTGCGGGTCGACCTGGGTGAAGTCGGTGATCCAGTAGCCGTGGTAGGCGGCGGAGGCGTTGCTCCCGGTGCCCTGCACGGGCTGGTTCTTGAAGATCGGGGCCATCCAGATGGCGGTGGTGCCGAGGCCCTTGATGTAGTCCAGGCGCTTGGTCAGGCCCTTGAGGTCGCCGCCCTGGTAGAAGCCCTTGTCGGTGGGGTCGTAGCCGGTGGCGAGGCGCGAACCGGTCAGGCCGCCCTTGTCGTTGCCGGTGTCACCGTTGGCGAAACGATCCGGCAGGACGAAGTAGAACTGGTCGCGGGTGACGTCGTGCCGGGCGGGCTCGGCGGCGAGCCGGGCGTCGGACGGGGGCGGAGGCGGGGTGTCGGCCCGCGCCGCGAGGGGTTGGACGAGCGCTGCGGCCAACGCGGCTGCGGTGACCGCGGCGACCCGTCCGACGGTGGCTGTGCGGCGCCTCGACGGCGACGGCCATCTCGGTATCACAGATGGACTCCTTGCGATTACGGCTCAGTGGGTCCGACCCCGCGCGACCGTATCGCCGCCGCAACGCTTACAGCAAGAGGCGTGAAACCATCGGTAAAAACTTTCAGTTGGGCTCAGCAGCCGCTCTTGCCGGCGTAGATCGCCAGAGCGGTGTTGGAGCCCAGCGTGGCCGTGAGCTGGCCGCTGGAGTTCACCGTCACGCTCGTGTTGTTCTGCACGTTGCAGTACGTCCCGGCGGGGAGCGACGTCTGGTAGGTGCGGCTCAGCGAGCCCGACTCGTGGTTGATGGCCACGAAGCCCTTGCTCCCCCGCCCGAAGGCGATGGCGTCGCCCCCGTTGTCCCACCAGTTGGTGACGGCCTCGCCGCGCGTGGCGTTGCGGAAGGCGACCATCGACTTGATCTCCGGCCAGTTGTGCTGGCACTTCCAGCCGTTCTGCCAGCAGGCGATCACCGAGCCGCCGCCCGGCGGCCCGGCGTCCGTGTCGGAGAACTCGTAGCCGGAGTTGATGTCGGGCGCGCCGTAGGGCCAGGCGAGCATGAAGACGTGGGCCAGCGTGTAGTTGGCGCCGTCCTTGTAGTTGAGGGTGGAGCCGTTGCGCTCGGTGTCGTGATTGTCGACAAAGACACCGGAGACGCCGCTGCTCATGTAGCCCCAGCCCTCGCCGTAGTTCTTCAGGTAGGCGAGGTTCTCGTTGTTGAAGACCCGCTTGAGGTCGTAGGCGTAGCGGAACTCCTGGACGTCCCCGTTGCCCGTGTACTCGGTGGGCTGGACGGCCTCGCCGCTGCCGTGAATGGCCTCCTGCTTCCAGTACACGGAGGGGTTGCTCAGGCGGGACTTGATGTTGGCGAGGTCGGCGGCGTCCATGTGCTTGGCCGCGTCGATGCGGAAGCCGTCGACGCCGAGCGAGAGCAGGTCGTTCATGTAGCCGGCGATGGCGCCGCGGACGTAGGACTCGCCGGTGTCCAGGTCGGCGAGGCCGACCAGCTCGCAGTGCTGGACGTTCCAGCGGTCCTGGTAGTTGCTGATCTGGCTCGTGCAGTCGTCGAAGTCGAACGACGAGTACAGGCCCGGGTAGTTGTACTTCGTGTACGACGAGCCGCCGGTGCCGGTGCCGCTGCCGGCCGCCATGTGGTTGATGACGGTGTCGACGACGACCTTCACCCCGGCCGCGTGGCAGGTGTTGACCATGTTCTGGAAGGCCGCGCGGTCGCCCAGGCGCCCGGCGATCTTGTAGCTCACCGGCTGGTACGAGGTCCACCACTGCGCGCCCTGGATGTGCTCGGCGGGCGGGGAGACCTGGACGAAGCCGTAACCGGCGGGGCCGAGGGTGCTGGTGCACTCCTTGGCGACGGAGGCGAAGTTCCACTCGAACATCACGGCGGTGACGTCCTTGGTGCCGGGTGGGGAGGCCTGCGCTGTAGCCGGGGGCATGACAAGTGCGGCGGCCAGTATGACGGCCCCCGCGAGGGTTCTGCGTGCCATGTGGGGTTCCTTCTCCGTTGAAGGCTCTTGCTGTTGAAGGCTCTTGCTGAAAACTTTCAACTACCTTGCGGTGACGGAGATGTTAAAGGCCCGCTGCCTGAAAGGGCAGCGGGCCGTGTGAAATTCAATGAAAGAAGTTGCAGGGCAACCTCGGGGCGCGTCAGGCCGTCGTCCACCACACGGTGGTGTCGCCCGGCACCTTCGCCTCGCCGCCCGTCTCGCTGACCTCACCGCTGGCGAGCAGCAGACGGCCGTACGCCGGGGTCGTCACCGACTCCTCGCCGGTGTTGGCGACGCAGACGAACTCCCCGCGCCGGAAGGCGAGGACGCCCTCGGGCGCCTTCAGCCACTCCACCGCGTCGCCGGCCCCCAGATCGGGCTGCGCGCGGCGGGCGGCGAGCGCGGAGCGGTACAGCTCCAGGGTGGAGCCGGGGTCGCCGGTCTGCCCCTCGACGCTCAGCTCGCCCCAGCCCTCCGGCTGCGGCAGCCAACTGCCGCCCGTGCCGAAGCCGTACGACGATCCCGTGCGGGTCCACGGGATCGGCACCCGGCAGCCGTCCCGGAAGCCGTCCTGACCGGCGCCGCGGAAGTACGCCGGGTCCTGGCGCACCTCGTCGGGCAGGTCGACGACGTCCGGGAGCCCGAGCTCCTCGCCCTGGTAGATGTACGCCGAGCCGGGCAGGGCCAGCATCAGCAGGGTGGCCGCGCGCGCCCGGCGCAGGCCCAGCTCGCGGTCGCCGGCCGTGCGGATCTGGGTGCCGAGGCCGGGCGGGTTGGCGAAGCGGGTGGCGTGGCGGGTGACGTCGTGGTTGGACAGGACCCAGGTGGCGGGGGCGCCGACCGGGCGCATCGCCTCCAGGGTGCGGTCGATGACCTCGCGCAGCTCCTGAGCGTCCCACTCCGTCGACAGGTACTGGAAGTTGAAGGCCTGGTGCAGCTCGTCCGGACGGACGTAGTTCGCGGTGCGCTCGACGGTCGGGGTCCAGGCCTCGGCGACGAAGATGCGCTCACCGGCATACTCGTCGAGGACCGTGCGCCACTGCCGGTAGATCCCGTGCACACCGTCCTGGTCGAAGAACGGCATGACATCGTTGCCCAGCAGCTTGAGCTGATCATGGGAACCGAGGTCGGGCAGGCCCTCCGCCTTCACAAGGCCGTGTGCCACGTCGATCCGGAAGCCGTCGACGCCCATGTCCAGCCAGAAGCGGAGGATCGAGCGGAACTCGTCCCCGACGGCCGGGTGCTCCCAGTTGAAGTCGGGCTGCTCGGGCGCGAAGAGGTGCAGGTACCACTCGCCGTCCGCGACCCGCGTCCACGCCGGACCGCCGAAGATGGACTCCCAGTCGTTGGGCGGCAGTTCGCCGTTCTTCCCCTTGCCGGGGCGGAAGTGGTAGCGGTCGCGCAGCGGGGAGCCGGGGCCCTCCGCGACCGCCCGCTTGAACCACTCGTGCTGGTCCGAGGAGTGGTTCGGGACCAGGTCGACGATGATTCTGAGGCCCAGTTCGTGGGCGTCACGGATCAGCGCGTCCGCGTCGAGCAGGTTGCCGAACATCGGGTCGACGGCCCGGTAGTCGGCGACGTCGTAGCCGGCGTCGGCCTGCGGCGAGGCGTAGAAGGGGCTGAGCCACACGGCGTCCACACCGAGGTCGCGCAGGTACGGCAGGCGGGAGCGTACGCCTTCCAGGTCGCCCATGCCGTCGCCGTTGCTGTCGGCGAAGCTGCGCGGATAGACCTGGTAGATCACCGCATCCCGCCACCAGTCGCCGCGCTTGGCTTTGGCGGGGTTCGGGGCCGGGGCGATGGCGGAGTGCTGCTGGCTCATGGCGTCCTTGATGCGTAACAGGGTCATGGGGTCAGGTGTGCGTACAAGTGATGACGAGGCGGTCGCGGTGACAGCGGGGTCGGATGGCCACCGCGACCGCCTCGGGTCCTTCGGGGAGGGGCGCGACCGGCCAGGGCGGCGCCGCAGCCGATCGGCAGCCGGCGTCAGCCCTTCGTGCCGCCCGCGGTGAGCCCGGTGACCAGGTTCCGCTGCACGAAGTAGAAGAACGCGGACACGGGTATGGCGATCAGCACCGCCGTGGCGGCCATCAGGTTGCGCTGCGCGTCGTGCTCGCTCACGAAGGTCTGCAGTCCGACCGCGAACGTGTACTTCGTGTCGGACAGCATGAACGTCGACGCGAACGCGACCTCACCGAAGGCCGTGAGGAAGCTGTAGAACGCGGCGACCGCCAGGCCCGGCTTGGCGAGCGGCAGGATCAGCCGCCCGAAGGTGCCGAAGGGGCTCAGGCCGTCGACGCGTCCGGCCTCGTCGATCTCGAACGGGATCGTGTCGAAGTAGCCCTTCATCAGCCAGGCACAGTACGGCACGGTCGTCGAGCAGTAGACGAGGATGAGACCGAGGTAGTTGTCGATGAGCTGGACCTCGGACAGGATCTGGTACATCGGCACCATGAGCACCGCCACCGGGAACATCTGGGTCACGAGCAGCACCCACATGAACTTCTTGTAGCCCGGGAAGCGCATCCGCGAGACCGCGTAGCCGGTGGTGGCGGAGATGATGACGCCGATCAGCGTGGTGCCCAGCGTGACGATCAGGGTGCTCGTCAGCCAGTCGAAGAACTTGGTCTCCTGCAGCACGTACGTGTAGTTGTCCAGCGTCATCTTCCCCCAGATGCCACCGGGGTGGAGGTAGTCGTCCTTGTCCGGGCCGAGGGACAGGAAGACCAGCCAGGCCACGGGGAAGAGCGCGATCAGGCTCGCCACGATCAGGATGCCGTGCGAGGTGAGGGACGTGCCGAGGCTGTTCTCGCCGCGGCGGCGTCCCTTGCGCGGGGTGGCGGTAGGCGCGGAGTCCTTCTTGGTCACCGGGTTCTCCACAGTGGTCGTACTCATGGGGACTCCTGCCTCAGATCGCGAGCTGCTGGTCGTTGCGGTTCAGCCAGCGGCGGTAGAAGGAGGTGAAGACGATCAGGATGGCCAGCAGCAGCATGCCGTAGGCGGCCGACTGCGCGAAGTCACGCGGCTGCTGTCCGAAGCCGAGGTAGTAGGCCCACGTGACCAGGATCTGGGCGTCCGGGGCGGTGTCGCCGAACAGCAGGAAGATGATGGCGAACTGGTTGAAGGTCCAGATGATGCCGAGCAGGACGACGGTGGAGCTGACGGACCGCAGGCCCGGCAGCGTGACGTACCGGAACTGCTGCCAGCGGCTGGCACCGTCCATCTCGGCCGCCTCGTACAGCGACGAGTCGATGGACTGCAGCCCGCCGAGCAGCGAGAGCATCATGAACGGCACACCGCACCAGGTGTTGACCATGATCGCGGCGAACCGCTGCCAGAAGGTGTCCTCCAGCCACAGCGGTGTCGGCAGGTGGAGCGTCTCCAGGAACGAGTTGATGATGCCGCCGTCGGCGAGCATGAACCGCCAGCCGAACACGGTGACGAAGGTCGGCACGGCCCACGGCAGGATCAGGATCAGCCGGTACAGGGTGCGCCCGCGCAGCTTCTGGTTGAGCAGCAGGGCGAGGCCGAGGCCGATCGTGTAGTGGAGGGTGACGCAGGCCGCCGTCCAGAAGATCGTCCAGATGAAGTGCGACCAGAAGCGGTCGTAGGCCGTCTCGCCCCACAGGATGTCGGCGTAGTTGTCGAAGCCGATGAACTTGTACGTGGCCTCGATCTCGTTGACGCCGATGGTGCGGGCGCTGTTGAGGCTGTTGGCGTCGGTGAGCGTGAGGTAGAAGCCGTACACCAGCGGATACAGCACGAGGACGCCGAGGACGATCACCACCGGAGCGATCATCGCGTAGGCGTACCAGTGCTTCTGGTAGCCGTGCTTCAGGCGCTGGCCCAGCCCGGGCCGCGGCGCGCGGTCACCGCGGCGCTTGCCGGTCGCGCGGTCGATGGCGACTGTCATGGTTCGACAACCTTCTCGAAGATCAGCAGATCAGGGGGTGTACGGCGCACAGGCCGGTGGCCGCCGGATCTCTCCCCCCTTGAGCAGGGAGATCCGGCGGCCACTCGGGGTCACTTGCTGAAGTCCGGGACCAGCTTGGCGATGGAGGTCTCGGCGGTGCTCAGACCCTTGTCCAGGGACTCCTTGCCACCGGCGATCTTCAGCAGCTCGGTGTCCAGCGGGCCCCACAGGGAGCTGTACTCCGGCAGCGCCGGGCGCGGCTGGGCGGCGGCGAGGACGCCCTGGTAGCCGGCGATGCCCGGGTCGGCCTTGACCTCGGCGGTGTAGGCGTCGTCACGGGTGGGCAGCGTGTTGTTCTTCAGGGCGATGGTCTCCTGGGCCTTCGCCGAGGTCATGAAGTTCACGAACTTCAGCGCGGCCTTCTGGTGCGCCTCGTCGGAGCCCGCGTACACGGAGAGGTTGTGGCCGCCGGTCGGGGCGCCCGCCTTGCCGGAGGAGCCGGCCGGGACGGTGGCGATGCCGAGGTTGGCCTTGTCCTTGAACGCGGAGCCCTTGTAGAAGTTGGTGATCTCCCACGGGCCCTGCATGATCGAGGCGACCTTGCCGTTGACGAACGCCTCCTGGATGTGGGCGTAGGCGTCGGCGGTGGTGTCGGCCTTGTGCAGGCCCTTGCCGTCGAAGAGGCTCAGCCAGGTGCCGTAGCCCTTCTTGGCCTCGGCCGAGTTGACGGTGATCTTCTTGGCGCCGGCGTCGACGGTGTCGGTGCCCTCGCCGTAGAGGAACGTCTGGGCGTAGTAGGCCTGGGTGGAGCCCCAGTAGCCGTCGACGCCGGTCTTGTCCTTGATCGTCGCGGCGGCCTTCTTCAGGTCGTCCCAGGTCTTGGGGGCCTCGACGCCGGCCTTCTTGAACAGGTCCTTGTTGTAGACGAAGGCCAGGGTGTCCGTGGTGAACGGAACGCCGTAGACCTTGCCCTCGTACTTGGCCTGCTCGATCAGGCTGGGCTGGAACTTGGCCTGGTCTGCGAGGGCGTCAGTGCCGTCCAGCGGCAGGAAGAAGCCCTTCTTGGCGAAGGCGGGCGTCCAGCCGACCTCGGAGCGCAGGATGTCCGGGGCGCCCTTGGAACCGGCGGCGGTGTCGAACTTGTTCTGCGCCTGGTCGAAGGGGACGTTGACGTACTTGACCTTGATGTCCTTGTTGGCGGCCTCGAACTCCTTGACCAAGGCCTGGTACGTCGGCGCCTCGTTGGTGGCGTTGGAGGTGTCCCACCATGTGAGGGTCACCGGCCCGCTCGAGTCGCTGCCACTGTCGTCCCCGCCGCCGCAGGCCGTCGCCGCCAGGGCGAGGGACGCCACCAGCGCGGTGGCCGCTATGCCACGCCGCATGAGTTCTCCTTGAGGGTGAAAGCCCGTCTCGTGCAGAGGCGGCCCCGTCTGCCTGCCTCTGCTGTAGTGCCGACTGCGCCGTTGCGGCGGCCGGGCGACGTGAACGTAACAGCGCTGAAAGACTTACGAAAGACCTTGCAGAAAAAAAGTGCAAGAGAACGCGGAAGTTACCGGGGTGTGACCGCGCGGCGACCACCATGAGACGCTTCTTTACAGCGGTGGAGCGGCACGGAGGCCGTTTGTGCAAGACTCTGCAAGCTCTTGCCATCACTTTCACTAGGGAGCGCGATGACGCAGCAGCCCGGGCGCGGCCGGCCAACAGGTCGCCCACGGCGTCCGATTGGTGTGCAAGGCGACATACGGCCGGTACAGTCCAGTGCCGTGACCACACGGCTTGCGGACATCGCTGCGCAGGCGGGGGTGAGCGAAGCGACCGTCAGCCGCGTCCTCAACGGGAAGCCGGGCGTCGCCGCCACCACCCGCCAGTCCGTGCTGGCCGCACTCGACGTGCTCGGCTACGAGCGCCCGGTGCGGCTGCGCCAGCGCAGCGAGGGCCTGGTGGGCCTGATCACCCCGGAGCTGGAGAACCCGATATTCCCGGCCCTCGCCCAGGTCATCGGGCAGGCGCTGACCAGGCAGGGCTACACGCCGGTGCTGGCCACCCAGACACCAGGGGGCTCCACCGAGGACGAGCTCACCGAGATGCTCGTGGACCGCGGGGTCGCGGGCATCATCTATGTCTCCGGTCTGCACGCCGACACCACCGCCGACATGGAGCGCTACGAGCGACTGCGCGCCCAGGGTGTCCCGTTCGTCCTGGTGGACGGCTTCTCCCCCAAGGTCCAGGCGCCCTTCATCTCCCCCGACGACCGCGCGGCGATGACCCTCGCGGTCACGCATCTCGCCTCGCTCGGGCACACCCGTATCGGCCTGGCCCTGGGACCCAAGCGCTTCGTCCCGGTCCAGCGCAAGATCGAGGGATTCGTCCGCGCCATCCAGGACCAGCTGAACCTGCCGACGGACGTCATCGAGAAGGAACTGATCCAACACTCCCTGTACACGCTGGAGGGCGGCCAGGCGGCGGCCAACGCCCTGATCTCCCGCGACTGCACCGCGGTCGTCTGCGCGAGCGACATGATGGCGCTCGGCGCGATACGGGCGGCCCGGCAGATCGGCCTGGAGGTGCCCACGGACATCTCCGTCGTGGGATTCGACGACTCCCCCCTGATCGCCTTCACCGACCCGCCCCTGACGACGATCCGCAAGCCGGTCCCGGCGATGGGCCAGGCCGCGGTCCGCACCCTCCTGGAGGAGATCGGCGGGACGCCGGCGCCCCACAGCGAGTTCGTGTTCATGCCGGAGCTGGTGGTGCGCGGTTCGACGGCCTCGGCACCCGGGGACAGGAACCGTCCCTAAGTCGTCCCCGAGGCGGAGAATAGCCGCGCCCGCCGGTGCGTTGGTAGGAGAATGGGGCGATACGTCCGCCGTAGAACGTGCGTCCCGAACCCGCCCGAGGGATGATCGGTCGGGGAAGGATTGTCTGGCAAACTCTGTGCCTATGGGTGACACGACCGTGACGACACTGGAAGGCCGGGAAGCGGCCGTTCCGCACCCCGTCGCGGCCCAGCCGGGACATGGTCCCCTGCGCCGGCTGCGCACCCCTCGCCGGCCTCGACTGTGGTTCGAGATCCTGTTGATCGCGGTGAGTTACTGGACGTACTCACTGATCCGCAACGCGGTCCCGGAGCAGAAGGCCGAGGCCCTGCGCAACGCCGACTGGCTCTGGAAGCTGGAGCACAGCCTCGGCATGGCCGTCGAGGAGTCGGTCAACCACGTCGTGAACTCGGTGACTTGGCTCATCGTCGGGATGAACTACTACTACGCGACGCTGCACTTCATCGTCACCCTGGGTGTGCTGGTCTGGCTCTACCGCAGTCATCCCGGCCGCTACGCGGCGACCCGCCTGGTCCTCTTCGCGACCACGGGTGTGGCCCTGGTCGGTTACTACCTGTACCCACTCGCTCCCCCTCGGCTCATGACCAACACCGGCTTCATCGACACGGTGCTGGTGCACGACACCTGGGGTTCGATGGCGTCGGGCGACCTGAAGAACATGTCGAACCAGTACGCGGCGATGCCGTCGATGCACATCGGCTGGTCCGTGTGGTCCGGTCTGACGATCTTCGCCCTGGCGAGGATCCCCTGGGTGCGCGTCCTGGGCCTGCTCTACCCGATGGCCACCCTGGTCGTGATCGTGGCGACGGCCAACCACTTCTGGCTGGACGCGGTGGGCGGCCTGATGTGCCTGGCGTTCGGTTACGGGGTGGCACGCGTCTGGTACGGGGCGTTCCCGTACGCGCTGCCGAGGCACGTGGCGCGCAGGAAGAAGGAGAGCGGCGGCGCCGACGCCGAGCCCGCCTCCGCCCGGGCGGACGGACGCACGCGCGCGTAGCGCCTGCAGGTGACCCCAGCCGCGTTGTCCTCGGCTCGGCCGAAAAGTGGCGGCCACTCCAGGCCTGCCTGATCCGCCGGACAGGCCCTGGCCCCGTCGGCTCACCCCCCGTAGAACAGCTCCTCCACGACCCCGCGAGCCCGCCGTGCCGTACGCCGGTACGCGTCGAGCATGTCCCCCACGTGACCGGGCTCGTACCCCAGGTAACGGCCCACCGCGGCCAGCTCACGGCCGTCCGACGGAAAGGTGTCCCCGGCCCGGCCGCGCACGAGCATCACGGCGTTGCGCACCCGCGTGGCCAGCACCCACGCCTCGTCGAGGATCGCGGCCTCCTCCTGCGGGATGAGCCCGGCCGCGCAGGCGGCGGCGAGGGCCTCCCGGGTCCGGGTCGTCCGCAGGCCGGGCTCGGCCCATCCGTGCCGCAGCTGGAGGAGCTGCACGGTCCACTCGACGTCGGAGAGCCCGCCGGGCCCGAGCTTGGTGTGCAGCTTGGGGTCGGCGCCGCGCGGCAGCCGCTCGGACTCCATGCGCGCCTTCAGCCGCCTGATCTCCCGTACGGCGTCCTCGCCGAGCCCCTTGGCGGGATACCGCAGGGGATCGATCAACTCGACGAACCGGTCCGCCAGCTCCTGGTCGCCTGCCACCGGCTCCGCGCGCAGCAGCGCCTGCGACTCCCACACCAGCGACCAGCGCCGGTAGTACGCCTCGTACGACTTCAGCGTGCGCACCAGCGGGCCAGTCTTGCCCTCGGGCCGCAGGTCGGCGTCGATCAGCAACGGCGGGTCCGAGCTGGGGATCTGCAGCAGCCGGCGCATCTCCGCGACGACCCGGTTCGCGGCGTCGGCGGCCTCGCGCTCGTCGACGCCGTCCTGCGGCTCGTGCACGAAGAGGACGTCGGCGTCACTGCCGTATCCCAGCTCGTGCCCGCCGAACCGCCCCATGCCGATGACGGCGAACCTGGTCGGCAGGGTGTCCCCCCAGCCGTCCCGGACCACCGCCCGCAAGGTCCCCGCGAGCGTCGCCGCCGTCAGATCCGAGACCGCGCCGCCGACCCGGTCCACCAGCGCCCCTTGATCGGCCTCCGCCGGATTCGTCTCGGTGCCGTAGGAGTCGATGATGTCGGCCGCGGCGGTGCGCAGCAGCTCGCGGCGGCGCACCCCGCGGGCGGCCGTGACCGCCTGCTCGGCACCGTCGGCGCGGCCGACCGCCGCGAGGATCTCCTGCTCCAGGTGCGCGCGCGAGCGGGGCTCGAGACCGGTGCCGCCGTCCCCGTCGCCGAGCAGCGCCACCGCCTCCGGCGCCCGCATCAGCAGGTCGGGGGCGAGCCGGCCGGCCGACAGCACCCGGGCGAGGTTCTCGGCAGCGGCGCCCTCGTCCCGCAGCAGCCGTAGGTACCAAGGGGTCTTGCCGAGCGCGTCCGAGACCTTGCGGAAGTTCAGCAGGCCGGCGTCCGGGTCGGCCGAGTCCGCGAACCATCCCAACAGCACGGGCAGCAGGGTGCGTTGGATCGCCGCCTTCCGCGTCACCCCGGAGGCCAGCGCCTCCAGATGCCTGAGCGCGGCGGCCGGATCGGCGTACCCGAGCGCGACCAGCCGCTCCCGTGCCGCGACGGCGCTCAACCGGGCCTCGCCGGGGGCGAGTTGGGCGACGGCGTCGAGCAGCGGCCGGTAGAAGAGCTTCTCGTGCAGCCGTCGTACGACGCTCGCGTGCCGTTTCCACTCGCGGTTCAGCTCGGCGACGGGGTCGACGCGCAGCCCGAGCGAGCGGCCGATTCGCCGCAGGTCGGCCTCGTCCTCGGGCACGAGGTGGGTGCGCCGCAGCCGGTAGAGCTGGATGCGGTGCTCCATGGACCGCAGGAAGCGGTAGGCCGCGTCGAGCTGGGCCGCGTCGGCCCGTCCGACGTAGCCGCCGGCGGCGAGCGCCTGCAACGCGTCCAGGGTGGTACCGCTGCGCAGCGAGGCGTCGTCGCGGCCGTGCACCAACTGCAGGAGCTGGACGGCGAATTCGACGTCCCGGAGCCCGCCGGGACCGAGCTTCAGCTGCCGGTCCATTTCCGCCACCGGGATGTTCTCGACGACGCGCCGGCGCATCTTCTGCACGTCGGGGACGAAGTTGTCCCGCTCGGCGGCCTTCCAGACCAGCGGCTCCAGCGCGGCGACGTACTCCTCGCCGAGCTCGATGTCACCGGCCACCGGACGGGCCTTGAGCAGCGCCTGGAACTCCCAGGTCTTGGCCCAGCGCCGGTAGTAGGCGAGGTGGCTGCTGAGGGTGCGCACCAGGGGGCCGTTCCTGCCCTCGGGGCGCAGATTGGCGTCCACCGGCCAGATGGAGCCCTCGACGGTGGTCTCGGAGCAGATCCGCATCATGTGCGAGGCGAGCTTGGTGGCCGAGCGCAGCGCCTTGGCCTCGTCCGCGCCGTCGGCGGTCTCCCCGACGAAGATGACGTCCACGTCGGAGACGTAATTGAGCTCATGGCCGCCGCACTTGCCCATCGCGATCACCGAGAGCCGGCACTGCCCGGCGTCCTCGGGGGCGGCGGCGCGGGCGATGGCGAGGGCGGCGCGCAGGGTCGCGGTGGCGAGGTCGGCCAGCTCGGCGGCGGTCTGGGCCACGTCGGCGGTGCCGCACACGTCGCGTGCGGCGATGGAGAGCAGGCAGCGCCGGTAGGCGACGCGCAGCGACACCGGGTCGGTGGCGTCGGCGAGGCCCTGCTCGAACTCCTCCACCTCGGGGTGCAGGTCCCGTGGCTCGTACATGACGAGGGCCTGCCAGTCGCCGGGGTGCCGGGCGAGGTGCTCGGCGAGCGCGGAGGAGGCGCCGAGCACGCCGAGCAGCCGGTCGCGCAGGGGCTTGGCCGCTATGACGGTGTCGAGCAGTTCCCGCCGGGCGGCCGGGGCGGGCTGCGCCTCGATCAGCCGGACGAGACCGTGCAGGGCGAGGTCCGGGTCGGCGGTGCCGCCGAGGGCCTCCAGCAGGACGGGGTCGTTCCTGATGGGGGCGAGCTCGGCGCTCTCCAGGAGTCGCTCGGCGGCCGACGGGTCGGTGAATCCGTGCCGCAGCAGCCGTGTGAAGGTACTGCTCCTGCGCCCCGGCGCCGTCATGCTCGCCCTCCCGTCCGATCGGGGTCGTACGCTCCCGATCAAGGGCGTACGCGGTCGAGCCTAGCCCGAGTACCTGCGAGTGGCGCCGATGAGTTCCGGCGGCCGGGGCGGTCTGCCCTGTCGGACGACATGTCCCGACCGAACCCGGCGACACCTCTGGAGGGCGTCCGATGACCGACAGGCAACCACAGACGCGGCTGGACGCGCGCTACAGCGACGAGACGGCCACCGCGACACCGTGGTCCGAGGCGGAGAAGCTGCTGGCCGAGGCCGAGCTGTTCTGGATCTCGACGGTACGGCCGGACGGGCGGCCGCATGTGACCCCGCTGCCGGCGGTGTGGTCACGGGGCGCGCTGCACTTCTGCACGGGCCCGGAGGAACGCAAGGCGCGCAACCTCGCGCTGAACCCGGACGTCGTCCTGACGACCGGCACGAACACCTGGGACAAGGGGTACGACCTGGTGGTCGAGGGCGAGGCGGTGCGGATCAGTGACGACGCGCGGCTGCGTGAGCTGGCCGCCGGGTGGGAGGCGAAGTACGGCAGCTTCTGGCACTTCGAGGTGGGGAACGGCAGCTTCCGCCACGGGGCGGGACAGGCCTATGTCTTTTCGGTGGCGCCCCGCACGGTTTTCGGCTTCGGTAAGGGTGAGCCGTTCAGCCAGACCCGCTGGCGCTTCACCATGGAGGAGTAGCAATGGACTTCACCCTCGAAGTGATCCCGCTGCCCGTGAGCGACATCGACCGGGCCCGCGACTTCTACCGGGACAAGGTCGGCTTCCACGTCGACATCGACCAGGAGGTCATGCCGGGCATGCGCATCGTCCAGCTGACGCCTCCGGGCTCCGGCTGCTCGATCGCCCTCGGCGACAGCATCTGGGACATGACGAAGGGCGAGACCCGGCCCGAGCCCGGCTCCTACCAGGGCCTCCAGCTCTGCGTGGCCGACATCAAGGCGGCCCACGCGGAGCTGGTGGAGCGGGGCCTGGAGGTGTCGGAGCCGGTCCAGTACACGCCGGACGACGGCGCCACGTTCATGTACTTCACGGACCCGGACGGCAACGGCTGGTCGATCCAGGAGTACCGGCGCAGGGCTACGGAGCCGCTGCACGCGGTGCTGGCGAAGCCGGCGGGTCAGTAACGCCGCGCAGGGGGCGGGAACTCGTCCGGAAACGCGGGTGGGCCGACGGTCCATGACCGTCGGCCCACCCGCCGAATGCACGAGAAACCGCCCTGACCTGCGCCTACAGCACCGGCAGATTCTTCCGCAGCTCGAACGCCGTCACCTCGCTGCGGTACTCCTCCCACTCCGACTTCTTGTTGCGCAGGAAGAAGTCGAAGACGTGCTCGCCCAGCGTCTCGGCCGCGAGGTCGCTGTTCTCCATGAGGGTCAGGGCCTCGCCGAGGTTCTGCGGGAGCGGTTCGATGCCCATCGCGCGGCGCTCGGCGTTGGACAGCGCCCAGACGTCGTCCTCCGCCCCCGGGGGCAGCTCGTAGCCCTCCTCGATGCCCTTGAGGCCGGCGCCCAGCAGCAGGGCGTAGGCCAGGTACGGGTTGGCGCCGGAGTCCAGGGAGCGGACCTCGACCCGTGCGGAGCCCGTCTTGCCGGGCTTGTACATCGGGACGCGGACCAGGGCCGAGCGGTTGTTGTGGCCCCAGCAGATGTACGAGGGGGCCTCGCCGCCGGCGCCCGCGGTGCGCTCGGAGCCGCCCCAGATGCGCTTGTAGGAGTTCACCCACTGGTTGGTGACCGCGGAGATCTCCGCCGCGTGCCGCAGCAGACCGGCGATGAAGGAGCGGCCGACCTTGGAGAGCTGGTACTCCGAGCCGGACTCGTAGAAGGCGTTGCGGTCGCCCTCGAACAGCGACAGGTGCGTGTGCATGCCGGAGCCCGGGTGCTCGGAGAAGGGCTTGGGCATGAACGTCGCGTGGACGCCCTGCTCCAGCGCCACCTGCTTCATGACCAGGCGGAACGTCATGATGTTGTCGGCCGTGGACAGCGCGTCGGCGTAGCGCAGGTCGATCTCCTGCTGGCCCGGCGCGCCCTCGTGGTGGGAGAACTCCACCGAGATGCCCATCGACTCCAGCATGGTGATCGCCTGGCGGCGGAAGTCCATGCCGACGTTGGTGGGGGTGTGGTCGAAGTAGCCGGAGTTGTCGGCCGGCGTGGGGCGCGAGCCGTCCAGCGGCCGGTCCTTCAGCAGGAAGAACTCGATCTCCGGGTGGGTGTAGAAGGTGAAGCCCAGGTCGGAGGCGCGGGCGAGGGCGCGCTTGAGGACGTAGCGCGGGTCGGCGAAGGACGGGGAGCCGTCCGGCATGAGGATGTCGCAGAACATCCGGGCCGTGCCGGGGGCCTCGGCGCGCCAGGGCAGGATCTGGAAGGTCGACGGGTCCGGCTTGGCGATCATGTCGGACTCGTAGACCCGGGCGAAGCCCTCGATCGCCGAGCCGTCGAAGCCGATGCCCTCGTCGAAGGCCTGTTCCAGCTCGGCGGGGGCCACGGCCACGGACTTGAGGAAGCCCAGCACGTCCGTGAACCACAGGCGTACGAACCGGATGTCGCGCTCCTCCAAGGTCCGGAGCACGAACTCCTGCTGCTTGTCCATCTTCCGCTTCCCCATCCTTGCTGGTCAGGCCGCCTGTCTCCGAGTCCCGCAGGAGGCGGTCGGGCACCTGAGCATCACACCACAACACCGTTTCGAGCGCGTTGCGGACCATGATCGCCGCGGCGACCCCTGGTGGAACGCCCGGCCTACGACGAGTGTCCTGTCCCGCTCCGCTGTATGCGATGCGGTGCTCTGTCGCCCATCTTGCCTGCTCGGACCGCCATCCGTAATGCCCGGCCGCCCAGGACCCACCCCGCGTTAATTTGCATCTCGGATGCAAGTTTTAATGAGGGCGGGCGGTCACCCTCGCGCCGCCCCGTCGAGCATGAGGAGATCCGATGCTGTCCGAGCAGTCCGCCGCCACGGTGCGCGCCACCCTTCCCGTCGTCGGCGGGGCCATCGGTGAGATCACCGAGCGCTTCTACGCCGGCCTCTTCGCCGCCCGCCCCGACCTGCTGCGCGACCTGTTCAACCGCGGCAACCAGGCCGCCGGCACCCAGCGGCAGGCGGTCGCGGGGTCCATCGCCGCGTTCGCCACGCACCTGGTGGACCGCCCCGACGAGCGGCCGGACGCCATGCTGGGCCGCATCGCCCACAAGCACGCCTCGCTGGGCGTCACGGCGGAGCAGTACCGGCTCGTCCACGAGCACCTCTTCGCCGCCATCGCCGACGTCCTCGGCGACGCCGTCACCCCGGAAGTCGCGGCGGCCTGGGACGAGGTCTACTGGCTGATGGCGAACGCGCTGATCGCGATCGAGAGGCGGCTGTACGACGAGCGCGGCGGGGCCGCGTGGCGGGAGTGGGAGGTCGTCGGGCGGGTCGAGGAGACCGCCGACGTCGCCACCTTCCGGCTGCGCCCGGCCGACGGCGGCCCGGTGCCGGACTTCCGGGCCGGGCAGTACGTCTCCGTCCAGGTCGAACTGGCGGACGGCGCCCGGCAGATACGCCAGTACAGCCTCAGCGCCGCGCCCGGTTCACCGATACGGCAGTTCAGCGTGAAGCGGGTGCACGGCGGGGCCGCGCCCGAGGGCGAGGTCTCCGGCCACCTCCACGCGCGCGTACGCGTCGGCGACCGGCTGCGCCTGTCCGCGCCGTACGGCGACCTCGTGCTCGACGGGAACGACACCGACGCCCCGCTCCTCCTCGCCTCCGCCGGTATCGGCGTGACCCCGATGGTCGCCATGCTGGGTCAGCTCGCGGACCTCGGGCACGCGGGCCCGGTGCTCGTCGTGCACGGCGACCGCTCCCCCGCCGAGCACGCCCTGCGCGCCGATCACGAGGCGTACGCGGAGAAGCTGCCGGACGCGTCGGTCCACTTCTGGTACGAGGCCGACGCGTACGGCACGCACCGCACCGGCCTGGTCGACCTCGCCGACATCGCCGTACCGCGGGCCACGCGTGCCTACCTGTGCGGCCCGCTGCCGTTCATGCGGGCCGTGCGGGCGCAGCTGATCGGGAAGGGCGTGGCACCGGCCGACATCCACTACGAGGTGTTCGGGCCGGACCTCTGGCTGGCGCGGGAGAGCTGAGGCAGGGCCGGTCTCAGGGCGCGCGGCCGATGCCGAGCAGCAGCGGGCCGGTCGGGTCCGCGGTCACGTCGGCCACCGTCAGCGGGTCCAGCGAGGCGAAGAAGGCCTCCTGGGCCCGCCGCAGCGCGGCACGCAGCCGGCACCCGGAGTGCAGCGGGCAGGGGTTGTCGCCCTCGCACTCCACGACGTCGCCGGCCCCCTCGAAGGCGCGCACGATCGCGCCGACCGACGCGGTACGCCCCCGGTCGCTGAGCGAGAGCCCGCCGCCGCGCCCCCGGCGCGCGTCGACCAGCCCCATGTGCTGGAGCTCCGCGACGACCTTGGCGGCATGCGTGTACGGCACCTCCATGTCCGCCGCGACCTCGCGGGTCGTCGGCGTGGCGTCCCCGAGGACGGCGAGCCGCATGAGGAGGCGCAGTGCCAGGTCGGTGGAGCGCAACAGCCGCATGCTCCGCAGCGTAGGTAATGCGCATCCGCGATTCAAAATATCGGCCGTACCGGCCGGCCGGACGCGGGCGGGCCCGGCCGGGGCGTCCCGATCCGGCCTTTCCGGCTCCCTCCCTACGAGACGTCACACCTTCCCCATTACGATCAGCGGACTCGTCCGTCCCTTTCCCCAGAAGGACACGCCTCATGGGCTCCGCCAAGAACCAGAGCAACGCTTCACGCAAGGCGCGAATAGAAGAGATGCGGCGTGCCGAGCAGGCCCGTGAGCGCCGCAACCGCATCCTCACGATCGGAGCCAGCACGGTGGTCGTCGCCGCGCTCGTCGTCGGCGGTGTCGTCCTCATCCAGTCCCAGTCGGACGACAAGAAGGCGGATGCGGCGAAGCCCGACAAGACCACCGGGAAGTTCGTCGCCGGCAAGGACGGCGTGCGGACCTGGGAGGGGAAGCTGGCGAGCACGCACGTCGAGACGAGCGTGAAGTACCCGATGGAGCCCCCGGTCGGCGGCAACCACCACCGGGCGTGGATGAACTGCAACGGTGACGTCTACACCAAGGAGCTGGCCCGGGAGAACGCCGTGCACTCGCTGGAGCACGGAGCGGTGTGGGTGACGTACACCAGCAAGGCCTCCAAGGCCGACGTCGACGCCCTGGCGGCGAAGGTCAAGCAGACGCCGTACACGCTGATGAGCCTGGACGAGCGGCAGAAGGACCCGATCATGCTGAGCGCGTGGGGGCACCAGCGCACGGTGACGAGCGCGAGCGACCCGAACGTCGGCAAGTTCTTCGAGACCTACGTCCAGGGTGAGCAGACGCCCGAGCCGGGCGCGGCGTGCACGGGTGGTCTGTCGGAGTGAGGCAGCACGTCGGCTGGATAGCGGGGACCGCGGCGGCCGTGCTCGTCGCGGTCGGCGCGCTCACCTACTCGGTCGCGCAGGACGGTGAGACGAGCGGCACGCCGGGTGCGGACTCGGCGGACGCCGGTTTCGCGCGGGACATGGCGGTGCACCATCAGCAGGCCGTGGAGATGTCGTACATCGTGCGCGACCGCACCGAGGACGAGGACGTGCGGCGCCTGGCGTACGACATCGCGCAGACGCAGGCCAACCAGCGCGGCATGCTGCTGGGCTGGCTGGATCTGTGGAAGCTGCCGAAGGTGTCCTCGGACGCGCCGATGACCTGGATGGGCATGGGCGACATGCCCTCCGCCGGGGACGGCTCGCTGATGCCGGGCATGGCGACGAACACGGAGATGAAGAAGCTGGAGAGCCTGAGCGGCAAGCAGGCCGAGGTCTTCTTCCTCCAGTTGATGACGGCCCATCACAAGGGCGGCATCCACATGGCCGAGGGCTGCCTCGACAAGTGCGTGGTCGATGTGGAGTTCAGGCTCGCGCGGACCATGGTGAACGGGCAGCGGTCGGAGATCGACCTGATGGCCGACATGCTGCGCGAACGGGGCGCGAAGCCCCGGTCGTGAGGCCTGAAATGGCCTGCGCATTAGGTTAGTTGGGACCTTCTTGGGGCGTGCATTCCCCTGGCGTGAACGGTTCGTCGCTTAAGTGGCCCCGTCGGGTGATCCACTCGCACACCAATCGCACAGGGGGTTCCATGAGATCTCGACGTGCCGCGCTGCGCGCCTCGACGAGCCTGGCGGCGACACTGCCACTGCTCACCGGCGCGCTGGCGCTCGGCATACCGGCGGCGCACGCAGCGGACGGACCGGGCCGCGACACCCTCGCCGGCACCAAGCCCGCGTGGGCCACGGCCAGGGCCGACAAGGGCGCGGCCGCGGACAGCGGGCGGGTCTCCGTCCGCGTCTACCTCCGAGGCAAGGACGCGGACGGGCTCGCCGCCTACGCCAGGGCCGTGTCCGACCCGCACTCGGCGTCGTACGGCAAGTACCTGACCGCGGCCCAGGCGCGGTCCCGCTTCGGCGCGACGAAGGCCCAGGTCGCCGGCATCAAGAGCTGGTTGACGGCCGCCGGGCTGAAGGTCACGGGCGTCACCCGGCACTATGTCGCCGTCACCGGTGAGGTGGCCGCCGCCGAGAAGGCCTTCGGCACCCAGCTGCACAACTACACCAAGGGGGCCAGGACCTACCGCGCGCCCACGACGACCGCCTCGGTGCCGGACGGCCTCAAGGACGCCGTCCTGACCGTCACGGGCCTGGACAACGCGCCGCACCTGGCGAGCCACAAGGACCGACTCCCGCCGCCGGAGACGGTGTTCCGCAACGCCGGGCCGTTCTCGTCGTACCACGGCTCGAACGTGGCGAGCGCGCTGCCGGACGCCTACGGCACGAAGATCCCGTACGCCGTCAAGGGCTACACCGGCAGGCAACTGCGCGCGGCCTACGGCGCCGGCAAGCGCACCGGCCAGGGGGTGCGCATCGCCATCACCGACGCGTACGCCTCCCCCACCATCGCCTTCGACGCCGCCACCTACGCGGGGCGCAACGGCGACGCGGCCTGGAAGAGCGGCCAGTTGCACCAGGTCCTGCCCGCGAAGTACACGCGGACCAAGGAGTGCTCGGCGGCCGGCTGGTACGGCGAGGAGACGCTCGACGTCGAGGCCGCGCACGCGGTCGCGCCCGGCGCGCAGATCACGTACGTGGGCGCCGCGTCCTGCTACGACGAGGACCTGCTCGACTCCCTCGGCAAGATCGTCGACAACCACCTGGCCGACATCGTCTCCAACTCCTGGGGGGAGACGGAGGACGCCCAGACGCCGGACCTCGCGGCCGCCTACGACCAGGTCTTCCAGTTCGGCGCGGTGGAGGGCATCGGCTTCTACTACTCCTCCGGCGACGACGGCGACGAGGTCGCGAGCAGCGGCACCAAGCAGGTCGACATCCCGGCGAGTTCGGCGTGGGTGACGGCGGTCGGCGGTACGTCGCTGGCGGTCGGCAAGGGGGACAAGTACCTCTGGGAGACCGGCTGGGGAACGCGGAAGGCGACCCTGTCGGCGGACGGCAGGAGCTGGACCGACTTCCCCGGCGCGTTCACTTCGGGCGCGGGCGGCGGCACGAGCCGGACCGTCGCCGAGCCGTACTGGCAGAAGGGCGTCGTCCCGGACGCGCTGGCGAAGGCCAACAGCGCCGACGGCAACCGGGTGGTGCCGGACATCGCGGCGATCGCCGACCCGAACACCGGGTTCCTGGTGGGCCAGACGCAGACCCTGCCGGACGGCCGGACACAGGCCTACGACGAGTACCGTCTCGGCGGCACCTCGCTGGCCGCGCCGGTCGTCGCGGCCGTACAGGCCCTCGCGCAGGAGGCGGCGGGCGGCAGGCCCCTCGGCTTCGCCAACCCCGCGATCTACGCACGGTACGGCTCGAAGGCGTACCACGACGTCACGGACAACCCCACGGGCTCCGGACTCGCGGTGGCCCGCGTCGACTTCGTCAACGGCTATGACGCGACGGACGGCCTGAGCACATCGGTGCGCAGCCTCGGCAAGGACAGCTCGCTGAGCGCCGTGAAGGGCTACGACGACGTGACGGGCGTGGGCACGCCCGCGGGCGGCTATGTGGAGTCGTACGGCCGCCCCTGATCACCGGCACAAGGAGGCGCCCCGCCGACGGGGGAAGATCGGCGGGGCGCTTGGTGCCGCAGTGGTTCACAGGTACCGGCAGGTACGGCTCAGTGGACGGAGTGCTCCTCCAGCGGGAACGTTCCGCCGACGACGTCCTCGGCGAACGCCTTCGCCGCGTTGCCCATGACCTCGCGCAGGTCGGCGTACTGCTTGACGAACTTCGGGACGCGGCCGCCGGTCAGGCCCAGCATGTCCGTCCAGACCAGGACCTGCGCGTCGGTCTCCGGGCCGGCGCCGATGCCGACCGTCGGGATGTGGAGCACCCGGGTCACCTCGGCCGCCAGCTCCGCCGGGACCAGCTCCAGGACGACCGCGAACGCGCCCGCGTCCTGGACCGCCTTCGCGTCCCGCAGCAGCTGTGCCGCCGCCTCCTCGCCACGGCCCTGGACCCGGTAGCCCATGGCGTTGACGGACTGCGGGGTCAGGCCGATGTGGGCCATGACGGGGATGCCGGACTCGACCAGCAGGCGGATCTGCTCGTGCGAGCGCTCGCCGCCCTCCAGCTTGACCGCGCCGACGCCGGCCTCCTTGACCAGCCGGGTCGCCGAGCGCAGCGCCTGCACCGGGCCCTCCTGGTACGAGCCGAAGGGCAGGTCGCCGACGATGAGGGCGCGGGAGGTGCCGCGTACGACGGCCGCCGAGAGCATGGTCATCTCGTCGAGCGTCACGGGCACGGTGGTCTCGTAGCCGAGGTGGCAGTTGCCCGCCGAGTCGCCGACGAGCATGACCGGGATGCCGGCCTCGTCGAAGACGGACGCGGTCATCGCGTCGTAGGCGGTGAGCATGGGCCACTTCTCGCCGCGCTCCTTGGCGGCGGCGATGTCGCGAACGGTGATGCGCCGAGTGCCCTTGCCCCCGTACAGCGCCTTGCTGCCGTCGGAGGGCTTCGCCTGAGGCGTCTGGGCAGCAGAAAGCTGCGTCATTGCAACGGCTCCTTCTGTCATCTCGAGGCGCCCTTACGGCGTCCCCGGATCCCCTCCATGGTGGCACCTCGTGCCAGCCGGGGCCAGGCCCCCTCATGTGAGATCCACCCCGATCCCGCTCGAGCCGAGGCTGCGTAAGTTCTCGGTAAGAAATTAAGATACGAGACGGTTCCGTATCGAAAATCTCCTAGGCTCGGCAGCATGACTTCTCCCGTCCCTGACACCGGCCACCGGATACCGGAAGCCGTGCACCGGCGCCGCTGGGCGATCCTCGGCGTGCTGATGCTGAGCCTGCTGATCGTCGTCCTGGACAACTCCATCCTGAACGTCGCCATCAAGACCATCTCGACCCCCGCGCCGACCGGCCTCGGCGCCACCCAGAGCGAGCTGGAGTGGGCGATCAACGCCTACACGCTCGTCTTCGCGGGCCTGCTGTTCAGCGCGGGCATCCTCGGCGACCGGCTCGGCCGCAAGAAGGTCCTGCTCGGCGGCCTCGCGGTGTTCGGCATCGGTTCCGCGCTCGCCGCGTTCTCGGGCTCCCCGGGGGAGCTGATCGCGTTCCGGGCGGTGATGGGTCTCGGCGCCGCCTTCGTGATGCCGGCGACCCTCGCCGTCCTGATGAACGTCTTCGAGCGCGACGAGCAGCCGAAGGCCATCGGCATCTGGGCGGGCGGCGTCGGGCTCGCCATCGCCATCGGGCCGATCACCGGCGGTGTGCTGCTCGACCACTTCTGGTGGGGGTCGGTCTTCCTCATCAACGTGCCGATCGTGCTGCTCGCGATCGCGCTGATGCTGTGGCTCGTCCCGGACTCGCGCGATCCGAAGCCCGGCCGCATCGACCCCGTCGGTGTCGTGCTCTCCGTGGTCGGCCTGGTCCTGCTCGTCTACGGCATCATCAAGGGCGGCCAGCTCGCCGACTTCACCGACGTCACGGTCCTCGCGACGATCGGCGCCGGGCTCGCCGTACTCGCCGCCTTCGTGGTGTTCGAGAAGCGCAGCGACCATCCGTCCATCGACATCACGTACTTCCGCAACAAGGTCTTCTCGGCCGCGATCGGCGTCATCGCGCTGGTCTTCTTCGCGCTGATGGGCGTGACCTTCTTCTCGGTCTTCTACACCCAGAGCGTGCGCGGCTACTCGCCGCTGCAGACCGGTCTGCTGATGCTGCCGCTCGCCGCCGCCCAGATGATCTTCGCGCCGCGCGCCCGGCTCCTCGTCGACCGGTTCGGCAACCGGGCCACCACCACCGGCGCCATGCTGCTCATCGCGCTCACGCTGGCCGCGTTCGCCACGTTCGAGGCGGACACGCCGATCTGGATCCTGGAGGTCGTCTTCTTCCTCATGGGCGCCGCGATGGCGCACATCATGACGCCGATCAGCGTCGTCATCATGCAGGCCCTGCCGCGCGAGAAGGCCGGCTCCGCCTCCGCCCTCAGCAACACCTTCCGCCAGGTCGGCGGCGCCCTGGGCATCGCCGTGCTGGGCTCGGTGCTGTCGACGGCGTACCGCGGCGACATCGAGAACCGGCTCACGGCGCTGCCGGAGGGCGTACGGCACACGGCGGGCGAGTCCATCGAGGCCACGCTCGGCGTCGCCGACCGGCTGGGCCCGCGCGGCGATGCGCTCATCGGGCCGGCGCACGACGCGTTCCTGCACGCCATGCACATCACGGCGCTGTGGGGAGCGGGTGTCGCGGTGCTCGGCGCGGTGATCGTGGCGCTGTTCCTGCCGGGGCGGCCGAAGGCGCCTCAGGACGGCGAGGAGGAGCGGGAGTTGGTGACCTCGGAGTCCTCGGAGTCCTCGGAGTAGGAGAAGCGCCCGAGTGGCCGTCCCGCGAGCGCGCCGAGTGGCTCTCGTACCCGGCGGCCTTCGCAGCGGGGGACAATCAGCACACCCCACGGGAAAGGACCGACCACGTGAGCCTCGCCGACAGCCACCCCCGGCAGGGCGGACCCGTCAGGGGCCGTCCCCGCAGCGAGGCCGTGGAGCGGTCCATCATCGAGGGGGTCATCCGGCTCCTCGAGGAGGGCGTGCCGCTCGCGGAGCTGTCCATCGAGCGCATCGCCCGTACCGCGGGCGTCGGCAAGGCCACCATCTACCGCCGCTGGAACGGCAAGGAGGAGCTCTTCGTCGACGTCGTGCGCGCCGCCGAGCCCCCGGACCCCGACCTGCCCGGCACCTCGGTGCGCGACGATCTCGTGACGCTGGTGGAGCAGTTGCGCCGGCGCGGCCTGATGACCCGCTCGTCGGTGCTCCTGCACAACGTCATCGCCCAGATGAAGCGCAGTCCGAAGATCTGGGAGGCCTACCACGCGATCGTGGTCGAGCCGCGGCGCCGCAGGCAGCACGAGATCCTGCGGCGGGGGCAGGAGAACGGCGAGTTGCGCACCGACATCGACGTGGACGTGATGAACGACATGATCTTCGGCCCGATGCTGGTGCGTGCGGTCATGCGCCCGGACGCCGACCTGCCGGACGGGCTGGCGGAACAGATGGTCGACATGGCGCTCGAAGGTCTACGGCCCGTCAGTTCACGCACTCCTTGACATGCTCCTCGCCCTGAAGGGCGAGGATTCCGGCCTTCCTTGACTGGTTGCTGTGCCGCTACGCGGCACGGTTTCCGGTCGGGAATCCGTGGCTTCCTGTTTCTTCGCGCTGTGCCGGGATTGCTCCTGGTCTTACCGGCGCTCCGCAGGCCGATACCGCCAGTCCGGCGGCCGTTTTGATGTTGAGTGCGGCGTTGGTGTCCCGGTCGTGGACGGTGTTGCAGGCGGTACAGGTCCATTCCCGCACATTCAGGGGTTTGGGGCCGTCCTTGACGCCGCAGGTGGAGCAGACCTGACTGGTCGGTTCGAACCGGCCGATCTTCACCAGGGTGCGGCCGTACCGCTGCGCTTTGTACGCCAGCATGCTGATGAACTGTGCCCATCCGGCGTCGTGGACGGACTTGGCCAGGCGCGTGCGGGCCAGTCCCGCCACCGACAGGTCCTCCACGGCGATCCCTTGGTTCTCGGAGATCAGCCTCGTGGAGAGCTGGTGGTGGAACTCCCGGCGCGCGTCAGCAACTCTGGCATGGGCGCGGGCGACCCTGCGGCGGGCCTTGGCGCGGTTCTTGGATCCCTTCTGCTTACGGGCCAGGTCTTTTTGGGTCTTCTTCAGCTTCTTCTCCGCGCGCCGCAAGAAGCGCGGAGAGTCGACCTTCGTGCCGTCGGAGAGGACCGCGAAGTGGGTGAGGCCGAGATCGATGCCGATGGTGCGGTCGGTCTCGGGCATCCGGGCGGCGTCGGCGGTGGGATCGGTGTCGATGACGAAGGAGGCGAAGAATCTGCCTGCCGCGTCCTTGATGACGGTGACGGAGCTGGGCGTCGTGGGCAGGGTGCGCGACCACTTCACCTTCACCGCCCCGATCTTCGGCAGGCTCAGCCGGCCACCATCGGTGATGCTCCAGCGGGCGTTGGCGGTGAACCGGATCGACTGCCGCGTGTCCTTGCGGGACTTGAACCGGGGAGGGCCGATCCTTCGGCCCTTGCGGGTGCCCTTGAGGGAGGCGAAGAAGTTCTTGTAGGCGGCCTCGGCGTCCCGCAGGGACTGCTGGAGGACGACTGCGGAGACCCCGCCGAGCCAGGCGCGCTCCGGCTTCCGTTTCGCCTCCGTGATCAGGCGTGTCGACAGCTGACCGGCCGTCGGGAACGGCTGCCCGGCCTTACGGGCGTCCTCGCGGGCACGCACGGCGTCGTTGAACACGACGCGCGCGCACCCGAACGCCCTGGCCAGCGCGGCCTGCTGTACGGCGTCGGGGTACAACCTGAAGGCGTACCGAAGCTGCATGACGATCACACTAGGAAAGTCGAACTCACATCGTCACCGGGAACATGTGAACGACCCGTCACCTTCACGAAGCAGAGTCCGGCTCCACCGGAACGCCACCGCGACGCTCCGCGTCACGACCACGAGATTCGCTACACACCCGGCCTGAAGCTGAAGGCCGGAGCACTGCGAATGATTCCCGGTAGCACGCATGTGCGCGTTTCGTCACAGAGCGCGCTTTCCCGCCGGGTGACCGGAACTCGCGAAGGCGACTTGTACGTCCTCGCCCCCGTACGGCCGTCATGAGTACGGCAGGAACGGAGCCGATCATCCCCTAGGGTTTTCCATGGGCGCGGGGGGACGACGGTGTGCACGGCAGGTAGTGAGGCGACGGTATGGCGCAGCAGGCGTACGTGACGGAGACGGACGGTTCGGGCCCGGGTCCCGAGCGGCGGGAATCCGGGCTTCGGCGCCTGCGGGGACGGCTCGTCGCGGGCTGGCGCGGTGACCCGCGCATCTGGCGGCGCGGGATCGTGCTGGCCGCCTTCGCGGTGGTCCTCGCGCTGGTGATGCTGCTGCACGCGCAGATCCCGAACGTCATCGGCAACCTCGGCAGTCTGACCGAGACGTTTCTGCCGTGGCTGGGCCTGTTCGTCCCGGTACTGGTCCTGCTGGGCCTGGTGCGCAGGTCCGCGACCGCGCTGATCGCCGTACTGCTCCCGTCGATCGTGTGGCTGAACCTCTTCGGCGGCCAGCTCACCGACAAGACCGGCACCGGCGGCGACCTGACGGTGGCCACGCACAACGTCAACGCCGACAACGCCGACCCGGCGGGCACCGCCCAGGACGTGGCCGCCTCCGGTGCGGACATCGTGGCCCTGGAGGAGCTGACGGCCGACGCGGTGCCGACGTACGAGAAGGCGCTGGGGTCGACGTACAAGTACCACTCGGTGCAGGGCACCGTGGGGCTGTGGAGCAAGTACCCGCTCAGCGGTGTGAAGCCGGTCAACATCGAGCTGGGCTGGACCCGTGCCATGCGGGCCTCGGTGGCCACGCCGGCCGGGCAGGTCGCGGTGTACGTGGCCCATCTGCCGTCGGTGCGGGTGAAGATGGAGGCCGGGTTCACCGCCCGGCAGCGCGACAAGAGCGCCAACGCGCTGGGCGAGGCCATCGCCCATGAGCCGGTGCGCGACGTCGTGCTGCTCGGCGATCTGAACGGCACGATGAACGACCGCGCGCTCCGGGCCGTCACCGCGCAGATGCGTTCCACGCAGGGCGCTTCCGGCACCGGGATGGGGTTCAGCTGGCCGGCGTCGTTCCCGATGGCGCGGATCGACCAGATCATGGTGCGGGGCGTCGAGCCGGTGAGCTCGTGGACGCTGCCGGAGACCGGGAGCGACCATCTGCCGGTGGCGGCGCGTGTGAAGGTCGACACATCCGCCTCCTGAAAACCCCAGGTCAGCACCTTCTGTACGGGTCTTTGCCACCGGCTTGTCAGCTGCCGGAGTACTGGGCCTGAGAGACTTTGTTCCGAACTTGAACATACGAAGTCACGGAACTGACGCTCTCGACACCCCGAAAGGCAAAGGCACTTCATGCCACTGGCCCTGCTCGCCCTCGCCGTAGGCGCCTTCGGTATCGGCACGACCGAGTTCGTGATCATGGGCCTGCTGCCCGAGGTCGCGAACGACCTGCACATCTCGATCCCCACCGCCGGGCATCTGGTCTCGGCGTACGCGCTCGGCGTCGTCATCGGCGCCCCGCTGCTCGCGGCGGTGACGGCGCGGATGGCGCGCCGCTCCGTCCTGATCGGCCTCATGGCCCTGTTCGTCGCGGGCAACGCCCTGTCCGCGTTCGCGCCGGACTACCACTGGCTGATGGCCGCCCGCTTCCTGAGCGGCCTGCCGCACGGCGCCTTCTTCGGCGTCGGCGCGGTCGTGGCGACGAACATGGTCGCGCCGGAGCGCAAGGCCCGCTCCGTGTCGCTGATGTTCCTGGGCCTGACGATGGCCAACGTCGCCGGCGTGCCGGTGGCCACGCTCATGGGGCAGCACCTGGGCTGGCGGGTGACCTTCCTCGGTGTGAGCACGATCGGCCTGGCGGCGATGGCCTCGCTCGCGCTGCTGATCCCGCGCGCCGAGGCGCACGCCGCCCCCGCCTCCGGTCTGCGGGGCGAACTGGCCGCCCTGCGCTCGCTGCCGGTGTGGCTGGCGCTCGGCACGACGGTCGCGGGCTTCGGCGCGCTGTTCGCGGCGTACAGCTACATCACGCCGATGCTGACCGACGCCGCCGGGTACGCCGACGCCAGCGTGACGATGCTGCTGGCGCTGTTCGGGGTGGGCGCGACGGTGGGCAACCTGCTGGGCGGGCGGCTGGCGGACCACGCGCTGCGGGCGACGCTGTTCGGCGGGCTGATCTCGCTGGCCGTGGTGCTGGCGCTGTTCCCGCTGATGATGTCGGCGCAGTGGAGCGCGGCGCTCGCGGTGACGCTCCTCGGCACGGCGGCGTTCGTCACGGGCTCGCCGCTGCAGCTGATGGTGATGGAGAAGGCCTCCGCGGCCCCCTCCCTGGCCTCCTCGGCCAACCAGGCGGCCTTCAACCTCGCGAACGCCGGCGGCGCCTGGATCGGCGGCCTGGCCCTGACGGCGGGCTTCGGCGTCACGTCCCCCGCCCTGACCGGCGCGGCACTGGCCGTGCTCGGCCTGGGGGTCGCGGGGGCGGCGTACGCGGTGGACCGCCACCGGGTCGCTCCGCGGGCCGGCCGGGAGCGCGTGGTCGCGGGGCATGTTCCGCAGCCGGCGGAGACGGTTCAGCACTGAGTTTTACGGGGTTGCGGGGAGCGGGCTGCCTGGCTGGGGCTGGGTGGCCCGTTTTCGTGGGGCGGTGCCGGGGGCTGGCGTGGGGTCCAGCGGGTCCCAGGGCCCGGCGTTCCGCTGCTTGGCAGCGCCTCACCCGTCCCACGTCGCCGCACCGTCAGCCCGCCGTACACCCCCTGTCGGTGGGCTGTCGGTGGTTTGTCGGTGGGGGCTGGCACTGTCCTTGCCATGAAGCGAATCGACAACAAGCCGGGCGGCGTGAGCAGCGCCGTCTCCGTGCGGGGGTTGGTCAAGCACTACGGCGAGACCAAGGCTCTGGACGGTGTGGACCTGGATGTGCGTGAGGGCACCGTCATGGGGGTGCTGGGGCCGAACGGGGCGGGCAAGACCACCCTGGTGCGGATCCTGTCGACACTGCTGGCGCCGGACGCCGGACAGGCGACCGTCGTCGGGTACGACGTCGTGCGTCAGCCGCGGCAGCTGCGCCGGGTGATCGGGCTGACCGGGCAGTACGCCTCCGTGGACGAGAAGCTCCCGGGGTGGGAGAACCTGTACATGATCGGGCGGCTGCTCGATCTGCCCCGCAAGGAGGCACGCGCGCGTGCCGACGAGCTGCTGGAGCGGTTCTCACTGACCGAGGCGGCCAAGCGGCCCGCGTCCACCTATTCCGGCGGTATGCGGCGCCGGCTCGACCTGGCCGCCTCCATGATCGGACGGCCGGCCGTGCTGTTCCTCGACGAGCCGACCACCGGACTCGACCCGCGCACCCGCAACGAGGTGTGGGACGAGGTCAAGACGATGGTCGGGGACGGTGTGACCGTCCTGCTGACCACGCAGTACATGGAGGAGGCCGAGCAGCTCGCCACCGAGCTGACCGTCGTCGACCGGGGCAAGGTCGTCGCGGCCGGCGGCATCGAGGAGCTCAAGGCCAAGGTCGGCGGGCGCACGCTCAGGATCCGCCCGGTCGACTCCCTCCAGCTGCGCCCGCTGGCCGGTTACCTCGACGACCTCGGCATCACCGGGCTCGCGACCACCACCGTGGACGCCGGCGCCGGCACGCTCCTGGTCCCGATCCTCAGCGACGAGCAGCTGACCGCCGTCGTCGGCGCCGTCACCGCGCGCGGCGTCACGCTCGCCTCCATCACCACCGAACTGCCCAGCCTGGACGAGGTGTTCCTGTCGCTCACCGGCCACCGCGCCAGCGCGCCGCAGGACACCGTGCCCACCGACGACCGCGAGGAGGTCGCCGTATGAGCGCCACCACCGTCACCGACGCCGGCACCGCCGTCATCAAGGACGACGCCCGCATCCCGCTGCGCGGACACCTGCGGCACACCGGCGCGCTCGTACGCCGCAACCTGCTGTGGATCAGGCAGGACCCGGAGTCGATGGCCGACGCGCTGCTGATGCCGGTCATCTTCACGCTGCTGTTCGTGTTCGTCTTCGGCGGCTCGATCGGGCAGGCGCTGGGCGGCGGCCAGGACCAGTACGTGCAGTACGTGATCCCCGGCATGATCGCGATGATGAGCATGACGCTCTCCCAGGGGGTCGGCACCGGCTTCAGCCAGGACTTCAACTCCGGTGTCATGGACCGCTTCCGGTCCCTGCCGATCGGCCGCGGCTCGGTGCTGTTCGCGAAGATCTCCGTGGAGCTGCTGCGGATGCTGTTCGCGACCGCCGTGCTGATGATCGTCGCCGTCCTGGTCGGGTTCGACATCACCAACTGGGCGGGGCTGCTGGCGACCGTCGCCCTGTCCACGGCGTTCGCCTCGTCGATCATGTGGGTGTTCCTCACCCTCGGCGTGATCATGAAGAGCGCGCAGTCCGTGCAGGCGATGGGTTTCCTGGTGCTGTTCCCGCTGCAGTTCGGCTCGTCGATCTTCGCGCCGACGACGTCGATGCCGGGCTGGCTCCAGGCCTTCACCGACTACAACCCGCTGTCCACCCTCGCGGACGCCTCGCGCGGCCTGATGGTGGGCGGGCCGGTCGCCCACGACCTGTGGGTGACGCTCGGCTGGTCGGTGGCCATCACGGCGGTCATGGCGCCGGTCGCCATCCACAAGTTCCGTACGAAGAGCTGACGGCGGCCTTGCGGGCGCGTCAGACCAGGGCGGCGGCCTCCTCGGGGGAGAGGCCGCCGCCCTCGGCGTACGCCGCCTCGAAGGCCTCGTCGCCGAGCGCGGCGCGCAGCGCTTTCGTGGCCCTGGCGTGCGTCGTGCGTTCGACGGTCGTCGGCGCATGGCTCGCCGGCAGCAACGCGTCGCCCGCGGCGAGACAGCGTGCCCCGTCGCGGGCACGGCTCCCGCCGTCGACTCCGGCGAGCCCGAACGCGGCGAGGTGCAGGAACACCGCACGCATGTACGGGGCGATGGTCTGCGCCAGGGGGTCCTCGGCCCGCTCCAGGGCCGGCCGGACCTTGGCCAGGCAGGCCTCATGGCTGCCTTCGGCCGCCTCCACGAACGCTTCTCCGCCCAGGATGAAGGCGTCGAAGATGATGAAGTGGGCGATCTTGAACTGCTCACGCAGCAGCCGGATCTGCTCGCGTGCCTCGGCGGTGCGGCCGGTCAGGGACAGCCATCCGGCGAGGGCCAGCCGGGCGAAGGGCATCGCCTCGTTGCTCGCGCCCTCCATCCCCGCGATCACCTCGCGCAGCAGCCGTTCGCCGCGCTCGGTCTCGCCCGCCTCCACCAGCGCGCTGCCGAGCCGTGCCTTGAGCACCGAGCCCTGCGCACGGGCGCCGAGCCGCTCGGCGATCTCGATCGCCGCCTCGTAGTCGGGGCCCGCGAGGTCGAAGCGGCCCTTGCGTTCATGTGACTCCGCCCGCGCGGAGAAGGCCTCCGCGGTGCCCCACAGATCGCCGATGCGCCGGTAGATCTCCAGCGACTCCTCGGCGTCCCGGGTGGCGTCGACCGCCCATTCGCTGCGGTTGGCGTACAGGTTGGCCCGCCACTGCAGGCTGGAGGCGAGCTCCCAGTCGTAGCCGGGGGTCTCGCGCGAGGTGCGAACGGTGGCGTCGGCGACCGCCCGCAGCCGCTCCACGTCCCCGGAGAGCATGACGGCGAAGAACCAGAGCATGCCGGGGACGCGGCAGGTCTGCGGCATGCCCGGCTGGTAGGTGGCCGCGATGGACCGCAGCTTCGTCTGTGCCTCGGGGGTCTGCCAGGCGTCCAACTCGGTGTCCATGCAGGCGAGATGGACCAGGTGGACACCGCGCCGGGCCTCTTCGAGGACCTCTCCGCTCCAGGGCGGCGGGCTGTCCGTGCAACGCTCCCGGACGGGGGCGGCGGGGCGGGGCGGGTCGGGGAACGGGTCGGGCCCGAGGGTCATCACCTCGCTGGACCAGTTGCGGGCCTCTATCCGCAGGTCACGCATCTGCCAGTACCAGGCGAGCGACAGGATCAGGCACATCGCCTCCTGCTCCTCGCGGCCGGTGACGGCGAACCGCAGGGCGGTGCGCAGGTTCTCCGACTCGCGCTCCAGCCGCTCGACGGCGGCGAGCTGGCCGGGGCCGCGCAGCAACGGGTCGGTGGTGCGGGCGAGTTCGCGGTAGTACGTCAGATGCGCGCGACCGGCCTCCGCCCGCCGCCCGGTCTCGTCGAGCCGTTCGCCCGCGTACTCGGCGACGGTCTCCAGCAGCCGGTAGCGCATCTCGCCGTCGCTCGAGGGTGCGGCCACCACGAGGGACTTGTCGACGAGCGAGCCGAGCGCCTCCAGGGCGGCGGGTCCGCACACGGCCTCGGCGGCGGCGAGGTCGCAGCCGCCGGCGAAGACGGACAGCCGCCGCAGCACCTCCCGTTCGCCCTCGTCGAGCAGGTCCCAGGACCAGTCGACGACCGCGCGCAGGGTCTGCTGGCGGGGCAGGACGGTACGGCTGCCGGAGGTCAGCAGCCGGAAGCGGTCGTCGAGCCGGTCGGCGATCTGGCGTGGGGTGAGCATGCGCAGGCGGGCCGCGGCGAGCTCGATGGCCAGGGGCAGGCCGTCGAGCCGCCGGCAGATCTCCGCGCACGCCGCCGGGTCGTCCTCGATCCGGAACCCCGGCCGCGCGGCGCCACCCCGGTCGGCGAGCAGCGCCAGCGCGAACGGCTCGGGCAGCGGCTCGACGGGCCGCAGCAACTCCCCCGGTACGCCGAGGGGTTCGCGGCTGGTGGCCAGCACGGTCAGTCCCGGGCAGCGCTCCAGCAGCTCCTCCACGAGCCGGGCGGCGGCCTCGACGACGTGCTCGCAGTTGTCGAGGATCAGCAGCATGCGGCGTTTCCCGAAGTGTTCGGCGAGCCGCTCGACGGGGTCGTCGTGCCGGTCGTTCCCGGCCCGCATGGCCTCGGCGCCGGCGCCGTACAGCACGGTCTCGCGGGCTCCTACGGCGGTGAGCACGGCCTCCGGTACGGCCCCCGGGTCGTCGACCGGCGCGAGCTCCGCCAGCCACACCCCGTCCGGCGCGCCGTCGCGCACGCTCTCGGCGGCCTCCTGCGACAGCCGTGTCTTGCCGGCGCCGCCCGGGCCGAGCAGGGTGACGAGCCGGGCGGTGGTGAGGTCGCCCCGGATGGCGGCGATGTCGCCCTCGCGCCCGACGAAGGAGGTCAGGCGGGCGCGGAGATTGCCCGGGGCCGCGGTCGCGGCGGGGGCGTCAGGTGTGCCGCGCGTGCCGGCGGGAGCGGTCGTGGCGCGGCCGCTGTCGAGGGCCTCGGGAACGCCGGACGCGTCGGCGGCGCGGGGCGCGCCCGTACCGACCGCGCCGAACGCCGTACGACGCACCGTGCCGTCGGCGACGCCGCCCTCGGTCGGCCGCAGCAGTTCCGCGTGCAGCGCGCGCAGCTCCGGCCCCGGGTCCGAGCCGAGCCGGTCCGCCAGGAGGTGTCGTACGTCCTCGTAGGCGGCCAGGGCCTGCGCCGTGCGGCCCGCGTCGCGCAGGGCGCGCAGGCGCAGGGCCTGCAGGGGTTCGTCGAGCGGGTGGCTGTCGCACAGGGCGGTCAGCTCGGGCAGTGACTGCTCGGCGTGGCCGAGGGCGAGGGCGGCGGCGTGCCGGGAGCGCAGGGCGTCGAGGCGGCGGGTCCGCTGGCGTGCCGCCTCGGCGGTGTGGTCGGGCAGGTCGGCGAGGGCGGGGCCGTGCCACAGGGCGAGGGCGTCGTCGAGGATGCCGGCCGCCTTCGCCGGGTCGCCGTCGGCCAGCGCGCGGGTGCCCTCGCCGACGAGCCGCTCGAAGCGGTGCAGGTCGATGTCGTCGGGGGCGGCGGCGAGGCGGTAGCCGCCCTCCGCCGAGAGAATCGCGTCGGCCCCGAGGGCTCGGCGCAGCCGTCCCACGAGCGCCTGGAGGGCGCCGGTGGCATCGGCGGGCGGCTCCCCGCCCCACACCTCGTCGACGAGCAGCCCCACGGGGACGGTCCGGCCGGCCCGCAGCGCCAGCACGGTCAGCAGAGTACGAAGCCGCGCCCCGCCGACCGGAACGGAGCGGCCGTCGGGGCGAAGGGCCTGGGTGGTGCCGAGGATGCGATAGCGCACGGGGTCCATTGTCTCTGGTGGGTGGGGGGCGGTCACAGGGTTGGGCGGCGGGGCGGGTGAGGAGTTCCGGTGGGCGGTCCCGGCGTGGCCGCGCGTGTCGTCCGGGTACGGGCCGGTGGGGGCTGATCGCGCGGTTCCCCGCGCCCCCAGGGGGTTGGGCCGAGCGCCGGCCGCAGAGCCCATGGCACCGCCATCGCCGTCGAGGGGCGCGGGCGCCAGGCAACCCTCCGCGGGATCCGCCCGTCCTCGTCGCACACCCGCGAAAGCCCCATGCCCCCACCCTCTCCGGAACCACCACCCCACCGCGAGACGTTTTCCCCGTGCGCCCGGTACGGTCGGGCAGGCCGCCGCGCGGTCCCGCGCGTCACGAGAGTCCAGGGAGCCCCATGACCACCGCCCTCAGCCGCCGCAGCGAACGGCGGATCAGCCCCGTCTTCGTCGGGATCCTGGCCGTCACCGCCGTGACGGGCTGGGCCACCTGGACCGGGTTCGCCGAGCAGCCGGGGCTGGCGGTGTTCCTGTTCGTGACGGCCGCCTGGATCGTGTCCCTGTGTCTGCACGAGTACGCGCACGCGCGTACCGCCCTGCACAGCGGCGACATCTCGGTCGGTGCGAAGGGCTATCTCACCCTGAACCCGCTGAAGTACACGCACGCGCTGCTCAGCATCGTGCTCCCGGTCATCTTCGTGATCATGGGCGGTATCGGTCTGCCGGGCGGTGCCGTCTTCATCGAGCGCGGGCGGATCCGGGGCCGCTGGCGGCACAGTCTGATCTCGGCCGCGGGGCCGCTGACCAATGTGCTCTTCGCCGTCGTGTGCACCGCGCCGTTCTGGCTGGACGCGCTGGACGGCGTCCCGCGGGACTTCCGCTTCGCGCTCGCCTTCCTCGCGCTGCTGCAGGTCACGGCCGCGATCCTGAACTTCCTGCCGGTCCCGGGTCTGGACGGCTACGGCGTGCTCGAGCCCTGGCTGTCGCAGAAGGTCAAGCGCCAGGTGGAGCCGTTCGCGCCGTTCGGGCTGCTGTTCGTGTTCGCGCTCTTGTGGGTGCCGGAGGTCAACAGCGTGTTCTTCGACATGATCGACGCCGTCCTGCGCGGCCTCGGCATCAGCGACTTCGACACGTACTGCGGATACGACCTCTTCCGCTTCTGGCGCGACTCGAACGAGCTGTGCACCATCGGCTCGTGACCCCGGTCAGCCGGCGGCGGAGCCCCGTCGCTCGTCCTTGGCCCGCTTGACGTAGTACCACGCCATGTTGGACGACAGCCCCGCCAGCAGCACCCACACGATCCCCAGGAAGCTGCCCTGCGCGAAGGAGACGACGGCCGCCGCCACGGCGAGCACACAGACGATCAGGGCATAGACACCAAGGCGGGGCATTTCACTCGGCTCCTTCGGGGGACACTGCTACCGGACCAGTGTCCCCCATCCCGTCATACGTCGGTGACGCGGAGCCCCGCGTGCGCCTTGTACCGCCGGTTGACCGAGATCAGGTTCGCGACCAGCGCCTCCACCTGGTGGGCGTTGCGCAGCCGCCCCGCGAAGACGCCGCGCATGCCGGCGATGCGGCCGGCCAGCGCCTGCACGATCTCCACGTCGGCCCGGACCTCGCCCAGCACCATGACGTCGGTGTCGATCTCGTCGATCTCCGGGTCCTCCAGCAGGACCGCCGACAGATGGTGGAAGGCGGCCGTCACCCGGGAGTCCGGGAGCAGGGCGGCGGCCTGCTCGGCGGCGCTGCCCTCCTCCGGCTTCAGCGCGAAGGCGCCCTTCTTGTCGAAGCCCAGCGGGTTGACGCAGTCGACGACCAGCTTCCCGGCCAGCTCCTCGCGCAGGGACTCCAGCGTCTTGGCGTGGCCCTCCCACGGCACGGCGACGATCACGATGTCGCTGCGCCGCGCGCACTCGGCGTTGTCGGCGCCCTCGATGCCGTGCCCGAGCTCAGCGGCGGCGGACTCGGCACGCTCGGCGGCACGCGAGCCGATGATCACCTTCTGGCCGGCCCGCGCGAGCCGGTAGGCGAGGCCCTTGCCCTGCGGCCCGGTCCCGCCGAGCACGCCGACGACGAGCCCGGAGACGTCCGGGAGGTCCCAAGGGTCCTTGGCCGGGGCCTTCGCGGGGGCGTCGGTGGGCTGCTGTGCACTGTCGGTAGAGGTCATGGGCCGACTTTACGTCCGCCCCGCCCGGCTCGTCGGGTCAGGTGAGGCGGCTCACGGGCACGCGCCGGAAGGTGATCGTCTCGTAGGGGCCGAAGTCGCCTGTCTCGTACAGGAGTCCGACCGTGTCGGCGTCGATCCGGGCGAGGTCCGAGTACGCGGCGGGCAGTCCGTCCGCGGTGTAGGCGGACCGCCAGGTGACGCCGTGGTCGGTGGAGGCGCGGATGGTCATCAGCGCGCGGGCGGCGGGGTCGGCGGGGCCGGAGAAGAGCAGGACGTCGGGGTCGCGCAGCTGGAGCACGCTGCCCTCGCAGATGGGGGCGGACAGGCCGGCCTGCGGGCGGAAGGGCTTCACCAGCGTCTCGCCGCCGTCCTCGGAGTAGGCGTCGGCGCGGTTGCCGGGGGACACGGAGTCGTTGCGGGTGTTGAAGTAGACCCGGCCGTCCGGGAGTTCGGTGCCGGTGGTCTCGTTGACGTTGACGTAGCCGTCGGTGTTCTCGTCGACGTAGCCGATGCGCCAGGTCTCGCCCCGGTCGTCGCTGAGCAGGCAGTGGCCGCTGTTGTACCGGGGCTCGGTGCCGATGTCGTCGCCGGCGGGCGGGATCGTGTGGTTGGCGGGGACGACGACGCGGCCGGTGCTCAGCTGGAGGGCGTGGCCGGGCGTGGTGGCGTACCAGCGCCACCCCGGCCGCTTCACCTGCGCGGTGATCTCCTTGGAGCTCGACCAGGTGACCCCGTCGTCGTCGCTGTACCGCGTCCAGATCCGGCGGCCGTCGGTGTCGCTCACCTCGCCGCGCAGGATGCCGGCCTCGGTGGCATTGGCGTGGTTGCGGATGTAGACGAGCAGGATGCGGCCGGTGTCGAGGACGACGGGGGCCGGATTGCCGGCCAGGTGCCAGTTGTTGTCGGCGACCACTCTGAGGGGGCCCCAGGTGCGGCCGCCGTCCGTGGACCGTTTCAGCACGATGTCGATGTGCCCGTGGTCGCTGGCGGAACCGACCCGGCCCTCGCAGAAGGCGAGCACCGTGCCCTCGGCGCTGACGACGACGGCCGGGATACGGAAGGAGGCGTATCCCTCCTGGCCCGCGCGGAAGGGGACAGTGGTCTCGGTCATCGCCTTACTCCTCACCATGGCCAACGGGCCCTGTGCATCCCCATGCCGGGCGAATTCCCGGTGAACTCCGGGTCACGAGTGGTCCGCTGCGGCAGGATGCCGTGGCATGGATGCCGTACGGGTCGCGCTGCTGCGCGAAGTGCTCGCCGGGACCGAGTGGTTGGGGGCCACCCGGCGGTTCGCGGGGACGCTGCGGGCGTCGGCCGTGACGCACGGCGGCGGGCTGCTGCTGGTCGGCACGCGGGAGTACGAGCCGTGGCATCTGGCCGCCCATCTGGTGGACGAGGCCGCGTGGTCGGGGACGCCGGAGCTGGCGCCGACCCTGGTACGGCACGGGGCACGCGCCTCGGATCCGGCGCATCTGGCGGTCGGCCTGGGGCGGTTGGCGGCGGCGCGGCGGGGGGAAACGCTGCTGGTGGTGTCGCCGGACCGGCCGGGCGGGCCACTGCTCGAACGGGTGCACGACGCGCGGCGGGCCGGGGCGACGGTGCTGGCGCTCGGCACCGGCGAGGGCGAGCTGACGGCGATGGCCCACGAGAGGCTGGTCGTGCCCGAGGGGGCGGAGCTGGACCTGGACACGGTGCAGCATCTGGTGAGCGCCGGGGCGGGCGAGAACACGGTGCCCTCCGGGCGGGGACGCCGGCGGTTGCGGGACCGCCTGTCCCGGCTGGCGGAGTCCCTGACGGCACCGCCGCCCGCCCGCTGGTGACCTCGCCCTGACGGCACCGCCCCCGCCCGCTGGTGACCTCGCCCGGGCGGCGCCCACCCGCAAAACCGTTTGCCTCCGCTCCCCGCGCCGTCCGACCATGACCCCTCGTGACCGACCACTCCCCCACCTCCGCGCCACCCTCCCGGCTGCGCGCGGTACTCCCCGATCTCACTCCCTGGCGGGCCTCCGCCGACTTCAGGCGGCTGTGGCTGGCGGGGCTGGTCTCCACCTTCGGCAGCTTCCTGACCTTCGTCGCGCTGCCCGTGCAGATCAAGGAGCTGACCGGGTCCGCCGCCGCGGTCGGGGCGATCGGGGCCGTGGAGCTGGTGCCGTTGATCGTGTTCGGGCTGTACGGCGGCGCGCTGGCCGACGCGCTCGACAAGCGGAAGCTGATCGTGTGGACGGAGGCCGGGCAGGCGGTGCTGAGCGCGGCGCTGCTGGTCAACGCGCTGCTGCCGAGCCCGGCCGTGTGGCCGCTGTACATCGTCGCGGCCCTGTCCTCCGCGCTGGTGTCGGTGCAACGCCCGGCCCTGGAAGCCCTGTTGCCCCGGATCGTGGCCCACGACCAGCTGCCCGCCGCCGGCTCGCTCAACGCGCTGCGCTGGCAGGTCGGCGGCGTCGCGGGCCCCGCCCTGGCCGGCGTCGTCGTCGCGTACGCGGGGCTCGGCTGGGCGTACGGCGCGGATCTGCTGACCTTCGTCGTCTCGGTCGTGTTCATCGTCGGCCTCGCGCCCTCCCCCGCCTCCCCCGAGGCCGCCAAGCCGACCCTGAAGGCCATCGCCGAGGGCGCCCGCTACGCCTGGAGCCGCAAGGAACTGCTCGGCACGTACGTCATCGACATCGCGGCGATGCTCTTCGCGCTGCCGCTGGCCGTACTGCCCTTCCTCGCCGACGAGTTGAACGCGCCCTGGTCGCTCGGTCTGATGTACGCCGCCGTCCCGGCGGGCGCCATGCTGGTGAGCCTGACCAGCGGCTGGACCTCGCGGGTGCACCGGCACGGGCGGGCCGTCGTGGTGTCGGCCGCGCTGTGGGGCGTGGCCATCACGGCGGCCGGCCTGTCCCGGAACGTCTGGCTGGTGCTGCTGTTCCTGACCCTCGGCGGCGCCGCAGACATGGTCAGCGGCATCTTCCGCGGGGTGATGGGGAACCAGACGATCCCGGACGAGCTGCGCGGCCGGCTCGCCGGGATCGAACTGCTGTCGTACTCGGTGGGCCCGCAGCTGGGCCAGACGTACATGGGCGGGATCGCGGCCTGGCGGGGCGTGCGCACGGCCGTCTGGTCGGGCGGGCTGCTGTGCGTGGGCGCGGTGGGGCTGCTGGCGCTGTGCCTGCCGAAGCTGATGACGTACGACGCGCGCACGAACGAGCACGCGGTACGGCTGCGGGAGCAGCGGTCGGCGGCAGCAGCCGCACCGGCACCGGTGGAGGGCTGACCGGCCGGGATCAGTCGTCGTCCGCCGGGGTCGCCGGGGCGTCGTGCCACCTGGGGTCGTTCTCCCACTCCAGGTTGCGCTCCCGGGCCAGGTCCATCGCCTGCTGGGCCTCCTGACGGCTGGCGTACGGCCCGAAGCGGTCCTTGGCCGGGCACTCCGGGCCCTCCTCGACCTTCTTGTGGACGAGGCAGTAGTACCACTCGCCGGGCTTGCCGACCGTGCGCTTCTTGAACAGGGCCATGACCCGCTCCTTTCGCCTGAGATCGCCACCGTCATGGTCCCCCATGGCGGCTGTCTTAGACTCGCTGGCATGTCTGGCCAGTCGCTGCTCGTACCAGGGGAGCTGTCTCCCACCCGTTCCGTACCCGGAAACATCCGTCGTCCCGAGTACGTCGGCAAGCCCGCGCCGACGCCGTACACGGGCCCAGAGGTGCAGACCCCGGAGACCGTGGAGGCGATGCGCGTCGCCGGGCGGATCGCCGCGCGGGCGATGGCCGAGGCGGCGAAGCTGATCGCCCCCGGCGTGACGACGGACGAGCTGGACAAGGTGGCGCACACGTACATGTGCGACCACGGCGCCTACCCCTCGACGCTCGGCTACCGCGGGTTCCCGAAGTCGCTGTGCACCAGCGTCAACGAGGTGATCTGCCACGGCATCCCGGACTCCACGGTCCTGCGCGACGGTGACATCGTCAACCTCGACGTGACGGCGTACATCGGCGGGGTGCACGGCGACAACAACGCCACGTACCTGGTGGGCGACGTGGACGAGGAGAGCCGGCTGCTGGTGGAGCGCACCCGGGAGTCCCTGAACCGGGCGATCAAGGCGGTCAAGCCGGGCCGGCAGATCAACATCATCGGCCGGGTCATCGAGTCGTACGCCAAGCGCTTCGGCTACGGCGTGGTCCGTGACTTCACCGGCCACGGCATCAACTCGTCCTTCCACTCCGGCCTGATCATCCCGCACTACGACAGCCCGCACGCGACAACCGTGATCCAGCCCGGCATGACGTTCACGATCGAGCCGATGCTGACGCTGGGCACCCACGAGTACGACATGTGGGACGACGGCTGGACGGTCGTCACGAAGGACCGCAAGCGCACCGCGCAGTTCGAGCACACGCTGGTGGTGACGGAGACGGGGGCGGAGATCCTGACGCTTCCCTGATCGTCGCCGTCGCCGGGCTTCACGGTCGCCGGAAAAACCCGTCCTCTGCGGAGGGCGGGTTTTCTTTGTACCCTTTTACCGACAGGTCGTCGGCAAACCTATTGACTTAGGTAAGCCTAACCTCAGAAAATGAGCCTATGGACTCCTTCTCGTCAGTCATCCGCACCGCATCGCGCGACCAGCACGCGGCCGCGCACGACTCCACGTTCATGAGCGACATGCTGGGCGGCCGACACGGCATCGACGCCTACGCGCGCTACACGGAGCAGCTGTGGTTCGTGTACGAGGCGCTGGAGAGCAGTGGCCGGAAGTTGGCCGAGGACCCGGTGGCGGGACCGTTCATCCGCCCCGAGCTGATGCGACTGACCGCACTGGAGCAGGACCTGGCGCACCTGCGGGGCCCTGACTGGCGGTCGACGCTGGCCGCCATGCCGACGACACGGGCGTACGCGGAGCGGATCGTCGAGTGCGCGCGCACCTGGCCGGGCGGGTACGTCGCCCACCACTACACGCGCTACCTCGGCGACCTCTCCGGTGGCCAGGTCGTCCGTGACACGGCGGAGAAGACGTGGGGGTTCGCGAAGAAGGGCGACGGCGTCCGCTTCTACGTGTTCGAGGACATCGCCAACCCGGCGGCGTACAAGCGGGGGTACCGCGAGCTGCTCGACCGGATCCCGGTGGACGACCTGGAGAAGCAGCGGATCGTCGCGGAGTGCAAGCGGGCGTTCGCGCTGAACATCACGATGCTGGGCGCGCTGGGCGAGGAGTTCCCGCTGAGCGCCTGAGGCTCAGCGCTCCAGCACCACCCGGCCGCCGAGCTCGACCCAGTCACCGGGCTGAGGCGCCGTCAGCAGCTGTGAGCCCGCGCCCTGCGTGATGTTGAGCGCCCGGCCCAGCCGGTGGGTGAGCTGGATGGCCGCGGCGCCGGTCGCCTCGTCCTCCTCGACCCCGTCGCCCCGCCTGGGAAACCCGCGGGCCCTGACCCGCCCCGCGGCCTCGTCCTCCCAGGCCCAGGCGTACACCCACTCCCCGGGCGCGGGCACAGCCAGCGCGTCGACCTCGTCCGCGCTCCCGTACTGCCGCAGCGTGCGCGGCGGCGCCCACTCCGGACGCGCCTCGATCCAGCAGAACTCCCCGTCGATCCGGGCCCCCACCACACCCGCCGGCGTGACCAGCTCGGGCACGTCGAGCAGCCAGGCCGCGCCGACACACGGATACCCGGCGAACGGAAGCCGTACGGACGGCGTGTAGATGTCGATCACTCCGCGCTCGGGGTCGTCCACGAACACGGTCTCGCTGAACCCGAGCTTCGCCGCGAACGCCTGCCGCTCGCCGCGCTCGGGCATCACCGAGCCTTCGCGTACGACACCGAGCTCGTTGCCGTATCCACCGGTCGGTCCGCAGAAGACCCGCAGGACGTCGTAATCAGTCACTTGGGAATTGAAGCATCCGCCGGGCGGGGTCCGCGGTACGCCTTCCCCCCGCCCGGCATCCGGTCCTATGCCTGCGTACGCCGCCTGCGCATCGCGAACACCGCGCCCGCGCCCGCCGCGACCGTCACCGCGGCCGCCGTGCCCAGCGCCGCCACCGGAACGTCGGCACCCGTGCTCGCCAGCCCGCCGGTGATCCCGCCGGTCGTCGAGCCCGTGCCGCCGGTGGTCGAGCCCGTCGTACCGGAGGAGCCGCCGGCCGCACCGGAGGAACCGCCCGTCGAGCCGTCCTCACCGCCGTCGCCCGGCAGTTCGGCGTCCGTCGTGAGGGCCACCGACAGGTCCACGGCGTCGAGTTCGGTGCCGGCGGTGTAGAAGTCGCCGAAGGCCTTCGCGCCGGCCGCGGTGAGGGTGGCCTTGACGTCGTCGGCCGTGATGACGTCGTGCTCGGCGGTCAGGTCGGACGCGCCCGCCTTGAGGTCGGCCAGGACCACGTCCTCGGTCTTCTCACCGAGGCTGGTGACGTCGGCGGTGAGTGCGCCGGTGCCCTCGTCGAGGGTCGCGCGGAGGTTGCTCAGGGTGAGGTCGAGTCCGTAACCGCCGCCCTCGCCCTCCCCCTCGTGGCCCCTGAAGGTGACCGCGCCCTTGAAGCGCGCGGAGAGGGTGTCGGCGTCGGTGTCGTACTCCCCCGTCGCGTCGCCGAAGGTGAAGACCCCGTTGCCGGCGGCCTGCGCGGCGCCGCCCGAGGTCGTGATCTCGCCCTTCGCCACGGCGCCCACGACGTAGGACCGGAAGGACTGCTTGACGCCCCAGGCGAGCGTGCCGTCGGCGATGTCGCCCTGGGCCGGAGCCTCGGAGGCGGTCTCGGAGGCGGTCTCGGAGGGGTCGGCGCTCACGGACGGCGAGGCGGACCCGGTGGCGGTGGCCGTGGCGGTCGGGGTCGAGGACTGCGTGGCCGTCGCGGTCGGTGTCGGCGTCGGGCTCGGGGACTGGGTGGCGGTGGCCGTCGGGGTCGGCGTCGGGGTCGGCGACTGGGACGACGCCTGCACGACCGTGACCGGGTCCCCCGCCGCGCCCTCGTAGCTCGCGCTGCCGAAGACGTCCGCGGCCTCCTTCGTCAGCGTGGTCGCCATGTCGGTCATCGCCCGGGTCACGGTGACGTCGGCGAGCGGCACGTCCTGCGTGGTCGTACCGGACTTGGTGACGTCGGCGGTGATCTCGGCGGCCGCGCTGTCGAACCGTACGTCGGACAGGGTGAGGTCGAAGCGGTGCGGCTCGGAGACGATCCGCAGGCTGCCCTTGAAGCCGAGGTCGACGGTGTGGGCGGTGGAGTCGTAGGTGCCGGCGCCCTCCGTGAAGGTGAACGCGCCGTTGCCGGCGGCCTGCGAGGCGCCGTCCGTGGCGGTGAAGCTGCCGGCCGCCATGCCGGTCACGTAGGTCCGGTAGGACTGCTTGATGCCCCAGGTCAACTCGTAGCCGCTGAGGGGCACTTCGGCCGCCGAGGCGGTGCCGGCGCCGTAGGCGGCGAGGGCCGTGGCGCCCAGCGCGGCCGCGGTGGCGACAGCGGCGGCGAGGGCGGCGGGACGGCGTCTGCGGTCGGTGGCGGACATGGTCGGGGGTCTCCTTGCTGTGGGCGGGAGGTCCGCCGCGGCCTGCGAGGCGCGGCGGACGGGGCAGGGGAGGTCAGTCCTCGTCGGACGTGGGGGCGGCCGCGTCGGCCGGCCGGGTACGGCGCCTGCGCACGGTGACGACCGCGAGGGCCGCGCCCGCCAGCAGCACGAACCCGGCCGCGAGGCCGAGGGGCAGGGCGGGGACGCCGTCGTCGTCGGAGGTGCTCGCGACGGCTTCGGCGGACGGGTCGGCCGAGGCCGTCGCCCCGTCCGGCGTCGCGCTCGGCGTGGGGGCGCTGCCCAGGTCGGGCAGGGCGGGCAGTTCGGCGTCGTCGGTGGTGGCGACGGCCAGGGACACGGGGTCCATGGCGGTGCCCGCCCGGTACATCGCGCCGAAGGCCTCGGCGCCCTCGACGGTGAGCTTCGCGGGAGCCTCGGTGACCTTCGCCAGGCCGTCCTTCTCCTTCAGCCCCTTGGCCGCGAAGGAGACCAACGGCACCTTGTCGCCCGTGAAGCCGGAGGCGGTCACGTCGGCGTAGAGCGTGCCCTTGCCGTCCTCGACGGTGACGCGGACGCCGCTCAGCCTCAGGTCGAGGCCGTGCGCCCCGGTGAAGCGGACCGCGCCCGCGAACGAGGCCCGGAGGTCGCCGTCATCGAAGGTCCCCTCCCCGTCGGGGAACCGGAACAGGGCGCCGCCGTCCTCGGCACCGGCCGACAGGGTCCACTTCCCCTTGGCGATGTCGCCGGTGACGTACTCCCGGAACGTGCGGCGCACACCCCAGTCGACGGCACCGTCCACGAGCTTGCCGCCCGAAGTCTCCTTCTTCGCCGGGGACTTGGTGGCGCTCGGCCGGCGCGTCGGCTTCGTGCTCGCCGCCGCCCGCACGTCCGCCGACAGGCTCACCGGGTCGAGCGCGGTCCCGGCCGTGTAGTACCCGGCGAAGGACTTCGCGCCCTGCGAAGTGAGCGTGGCGGGCAAGTTGTTGAGGACGACCGCGGTGCCGCCGCCCCTCATGTCGATGCCGCCGAGGGAGAGGGAGGCGAAGGGCACCTGGCTGGACGTCGTGACCGTCCCGGTGCCCTTCGCCTTGCTGGTGACGTCCACGTAGAGGGTGCCGGTGGAGCCGGAGACGCGGACGCTGGGGCGGCTGAGGGTGAGGTCGAGCTGGTAGGCGCCGGACGCCGTCCGATGGCCGGTGAAGCGGACCCCGCCGGAGAAGGACGCCTGGAAGGCTCCGGTGTCGCCGTCGTACCTCCCTGTCGCGGAGTGGAAGCGGAAGCCGCCGCTGCCCACGGTCGCCGCGCCGCCGGTCAGGGAGTAACTCCCCTTCGCTATGGGCCCGGTGACATAGCTCTGGAAGGAGGACTTCACCCCCCAGTCGAGCCGGCCGCCCTGCACGGTCCGGCTCGCGGCGTGCGCGGCCGCCGCCGGGAGCAGGGCGGCGAGTACGGCCACGCAGAACACGGCGACCAGAGCACGTGGGCGGGCAGGCATGAGGGGTCCTCCGGAGACGACGGACACGACGACCGGTAGCGAACGAAGGTAAGGCTAACCTAAGCTTTGCTCGGCCGGAACGGCAGTGGACCGAGAGAAACGGACGGGACCGTGCGACGTTTGCGCACACGACTGACGGGCGCGCTGCTGGCGGTGCTCGCCCTCACGGCGGCCGGTTGCGGCGGCGCGAGCCCCTCTCCGACCGACGCCTTGGGCACCGCCCCAAAGGTCGCCGCCAACCGCGTCGAGCCCCTCGCCGGGACCCCGGACCCCGATCTCCCCGTCACCGTCCGCTCCGCCGACGGCAGGAAGGTGACCGTCGCGAAGGCCGAGCGCGTCCTTCCGCTCTCCGGCAGCCTCAGTGAGATCGTCTTCACGCTCGGGCTCGGTGACCGGGTCGTCGCCCGGGACATCACCGCCACCTTCACGCAGGCCGCGAAGCTGCCCGTCGTCACCCGGGGCCACGACGTCTCGGCGGAGAGCGTGCTCTCCCTGCGGCCCGACCTCGTCCTCGCCGAGTCCACGACCGGGCCCGCCGAGGCCATGGACCAGATCCGTGCCGCGGGCATCCCCGTGCTGGTCGTCGCCCCGGCGCAGGGTCTCGACGACGTCGGCCCGCGCATCGAAGCCGTCGCCGGGGCGCTCGGCGTGCGGGCGGCGGGAGAAGAGCTGACCGAGCGGACCCGGGACCGCATCGCCGCAGTGCGCAAGGAAGTTCCGCCGCACGGCGAGAAGCCGCGGGTCGCCTTCCTCTATCTGCGCGGCTCCGCCTCCGTCTATCTCATCGGCGGCAAGGGCTCGGGCGCCGGCTCCCTCATCAAGGCGGCCGGCGGGATCGACGCCGGGGCCGAGTCGGGGCTGACGAAGGACTTCACCGCGATCACCAGCGAGGCCCTGGTGAAGGCCGCGCCGGACGCGATCCTCGTGATGAGCAAGGGACTTGAGTCGGTCGGCGGCGTCGACGGACTGGTGCGGATCCCGGGGGTCGCCGAGACCCCCGCCGGGATGGAACGCCGGGTCGTCTCGATCGAGGACGGCGCGCTGCTGAGCTACGGGCCGCGCACCGACCAGGTGCTCAGGTCGGTCGTGGAGCAGCTGTACCCGGGGGATGCGACATGACCGTCCTGGAGAAGGCCGCGCCCGAGGCCGTCGCCGAAGTGCCGCGCCGCGGACGGCACACCGCCCCCTGGCTGCTGAGCGTCGGCATGGGCGCCGCCCTCCTCGTCCTCGTCCCGGTCGCCGCCGGGATCGGCGCCTACCCGATCCCGGTCGGGGACGTCCTCGCCTCTGTGCTGCACAAAGCCGGGCTCGGCGACGGCCAGTTGGACCGGGTCGCCGAGTCGGTGCTGTGGAACGTGCGTTTCCCGCGGATCGTGCTCGCGCTGCTCATCGGGGCGTCACTGGGGTGCGCCGGGGCGCTGATGCAGGGCGTGTTCGGCAACCCGCTCGCCGAGCCCAGCACCATCGGCGTCTCTTTGGGCGCGGCGGTCGGGGCGGTCGCCGCGATCGCGCTCGGGCTGACCTTCCTCGGCAACTGGACGCTGCCCGCGATGGCGTTCGTCACCGGCCTGGGCACCGTGCTGCTGGTGTACGCGATGTCCCGCTCGGGCGGCCGTACGGAGGTCGTGACCCTGATCCTGATGGGCATCGCGGTCAACGCCTTCGCCGGGGCGCTCATCGGCCTGTTCATCTTCCTCGCGGACACCGCCGCGGTGAACCAGATCGCCTTCTGGCAGCTCGGCTCCCTCGCCCAGTCCACCTGGCCCAAGGTGACGGCGGTCCTGCCCTGCGCGGTCGTGGGTCTGGTGGTGGCGCCGCTGTACGCGCGCCGGCTGGACCTGCTCGCGCTCGGCGACCGGCCCGCCCGGCATCTGGGGGTGGACGTGGAGCGGATGCGGATCGCGTTGATCCTGGTCGTCGCGCTGCTGACGGCGGCCGCGGTGAGTGTGTCCGGGGTCGTCGGGTTCATCGGCCTGGTCGTGCCACACCTGTTGCGGATGGCCGCGGGGCCGGGGCATCGGTTCCTCATTCCGGGCAGTGCGCTGGGTGGGGCGGTGGTGCTGCTCGCGGCGGATCTCGCTGCGCGGACGGTGGCGGCGCCGGCGGAGTTGCCGCTCGGTGTGCTCACGGCTCTGCTGGGCAGCCCGTTCTTCTTCTGGCTGCTGCGGAGGACTCGGCGGCGGCAAGGGGGGTGGGCGTAGAGGTCGTATTCCGGGTGCGGGTGTGTGGGGGTTGATCGCGCCCACGCGGCGGAGCCGCACATTGATACAGCCCCGCGCCCCTTAGGTTCCTCAGCTCCCCTTCTCAACAAGGACCCCTCCCCCATGAGACTCCTCCGGCCCCGCCCTGCCCCTCCCTCCCCTGCCGAACTCGGCGACACCCTCGCCGAGGCCAGGAACCTCCACGTCCGTCTCGGCGCCCGAGAGGTCCTGCACGGCGTCTCCGTGACCGTCCGGGCCGGTGAAGTGCTCGCGCTCGTCGGGCCCAACGGCGCCGGAAAGTCCACCCTGTTGAGCGCGCTGGCCGCCGACCTGCCGGCCGCCGAGGGCGTCGTACGGATTCACGGGCGCCCGGCGGCCGAGTGGACCGTGCCCGAACTCGCCCTGCGCCGGGCCGTGCTGCCGCAGTCGGCGACCCTCTCCTTCCCCTTCACGGTCGAGGAGGTCGTGCGCATGGGCCGCACACCCCATGACACCTCCCCCACCGAGGACGACCTCGCCGTCGCCGAGGCGATGGCCGCCACCGAGGTGGGCGACTTCGCGACACGGCCCTTCTCGGCGCTGAGCGGGGGCGAGCGGGCCCGGGTCGCGCTCGCCCGGGTGCTCGCGCAGCGGACGCCGCTGCTGCTGCTCGACGAGCCCACGGCCGCGCTGGACCTGAAACACCAGGAGTTGGTCCTGCGGGTGTGCCGGGAGCGGGCGCGGGCCGGGGACGCTGTGGTCGTCGTCCTGCACGACCTGGGGCTCGCGGCGGCCTACGCGCACCGCGTCGCGATCCTGCGCGGCGGGCGGGTCGCGGCCGAGGGGCCGCCGGCCGAGGTGTTCTCCGAGCGACTGCTGTCGGAGGTCTACGACCAGCCCGTCGAAGTGCTTCGGCATCCGCGGACGGGGGAGCTGTTGGTGACCCCGCGACGGAACCTTTGACGATCCTTTGACTTCGCGTTGGGGTGGATTTTGGCCACTTAGGTAATCCTTATCTCCGTTAGGCGAGCCTCACCTTGCTATGTGAGCCCCGTCACGCACACTTTCCGGCCACCTCCTGGAGCCTTCATGCGCACCGCCAGACTCCCCGTCACCACCGCCGTCATCGCCGTGGCGGCGCTGACCGCCGTCACGGGCTGCACCGAGAAGGGCAGTTCGGCGGGTGGCGACCGGGTCGTCAACGTGACCTCGACGGACGACAAGTGCGAGGTGTCGAAGAAGGAGTTCCCGGCCGGGCACGTCGAACTCGCCATCGAGAACAAGGGCTCCAAGGTCACCGAGGTCTACATCCTCTTCCCGGACGACCGCATCGTCACCGAGCGCGAGAACATAGGCCCCGGCACCAAGCAGCGGGTCACCGCCGAGGTGAAGGCGGGCGACTACACGATCGCCTGCAAGCCGGGCATGAAGGGCGACGGCATCCGGCAGACCGTCAAGGCCACCGGCAAGGGCACGTCCGCCAAGCGCGACCCGCGCCTCGACGAGGCCGTCGCCGCCTACCGCAAGTACGCCCAGGAGCAGGCCGACGAGACCCTGCCGCTCGCCGAGGCGTTCGCCAAGGCGGTCAAGGACGGCGACATCGAGGCCGCGAAGAAGGCCTACGCCCCCTCCCGCATCGGCTGGGAGCGCACCGAACCGGTCGCCGAGTCGTTCGGCGACATCGACCCGAAGGTCGACGTGCGCGAGGACGGCCTGGAGGCCGGCCAGGACCCGGCCAAGGACTGGACCGGCTGGCACCGCCTGGAGAAGTCGCTGTGGCAGGACAAGAAGATCGGCGACCGTGAGAAGGAGCTCGCCGACCAGCTGATCACGGACCTGAAGGACTGGCAGAACCGGGTCGGCAAGGCCGAGATCACCCCGACCTCCATGGCCAACGGCGCCAAGGAACTCCTCGACGAGGTCGCCACCGGCAAGGTCACCGGCGAGGAGGAGCGCTACTCGCACACCGACCTGGTCGACTTCAAGGCCAACGTCGAGGGCGCCGAGAAGGCGTACGCGCTGCTGAAGCCCGTCGCCAAGGAGAACGACCCGGCACTGGTCACCGAGCTCGACAAGCAGTTCGGCGCGCTGAACGGGCTGCTCGACAAGTACCGGGCGGACAAGTCGTCGTACGACTTCACCTCGTACGACAAGGTCGGCGAGGCCGACCGCAAGGAGCTGTCGGACGGTGTCAACGCGCTCGCGGAGCCGCTGTCCAAGCTCGCCGCCGCCGTCGTCGTGAAGTAGGGCCGACCTCATGACCGAGAACCCTGAATCCCCTTCCAGGCGTGCGCTGATCGGCTGGGGCGGTGCCGGGCTCGCGCTCGGTGCCGTCGCGGCCGGCGGTGCCGTCGCGATGGCCCGCACCGGCGACGACGTCGCTCCGGCCGCCGCCCATACGGGCGCCGCGATCGACTTCCACGGTGCACGGCAGGCGGGCATCGCCACCCCCGTGCAGGACCGGTTGCACTTCGCCGCGTTCGACGTGAAGACCGACGACCGCGCCGAGTTCGTGCGGATGCTGAAGGACTGGACGGAGGCCGCGCGCCGGATGACCGCCGGGAAGGCCGTCGGCGAGGGCGCGTACGGCGGTCTGGCCGAGGCGCCGCCGGACGACACCGGTGAGGCGCTGGGCCTGAAGCCGTCGCGGCTGACGCTGACGATCGGTTTCGGTCCCTCGCTGTTCGAGAAGTACGGCGAGGCGTTCGGCATCGCGGACGCCCGGCCCGAAGCGCTCACCGAGCTGCCGAAGTTCGCGGGCGACAACCTCGACGCGAACCGCAGCGGCGGCGACCTGTGCGTCCAGGCCTGCGCGGACGATCCGCAGGTCGCCGTGCACGCGATCCGCAACCTGGCCCGCATCGGCTTCGGCAAGGTCGTCATCAAGTGGTCCCAGCTCGGCTTCGGGAAGACCTCCTCCACCACCCCCGAGGAGCAGACCCCGCGCAACCTCATGGGCTTCAAGGACGGCACCCGCAACATCGCGGGGACCGAGACCGACCGGCTGAAGAAGTTCGTGTGGGTGGACGAGAAGGACGGCCCCGAGTGGATGGCCGGCGGCTCCTACCTCGTCGCCCGGCGCATCCGGATGCACATCGAGACCTGGGACCGCACCTCCCTCCAGGAGCAGGAGGACATCTTCGGCCGCGACAAGGGCGAGGGCGCCCCGGTCGGCAAGTCCAAGGAGCGTGACAAGCCGTTCCTGAAGGCGATGAAGCCTGACGCGCACGTCCGGCTCGCGCACCCCGAGTCCAACGAGGGGGCGACGATCCTGCGCCGCGGCTACTCCTTCACCGACGGCACCGACGGCCTCGGCCGCCTGGACGCGGGCCTGTTCTTCCTCGCCTACCAGCGCGACCCGCGCACCGGGTTCATCCGGATCCAGCGCAACCTCGCCCTCGACTCGCTCAACGAGTACATCCAGCACGTGGGTTCGGCGCTCTTCGCGGTCCCTCCCGGCGTCCGGGACAAGGACGACTGGTGGGGCAGCACGCTGTTCGGCAAGGAGGCGTAGGCGTGTTCGCCAACTACCTGATCGGGCTGCGCGAAGGCCTGGAGGCCAGTCTCGTCGTCTGCATCCTCATCGCCTACCTGGTGAAGACGGACCGCAGGGACGCGCTGAAGCCCGTCTGGACCGGCATCGGTGTCGCGGTCGCCCTCGCGCTGGGCTTCGGCTGCGCACTCGAATTCGGCTCGCAGGAGCTGACGTTCGAGGCACAGGAGGCCCTCGGCGGGTCCCTCTCGCTCATCGCGGTGGGCCTGGTGACGTGGATGGTGTTCTGGATGCGGCGCACCGCCCGGCACTTGAAGGCCGAGCTGCACGGCAAGCTGGACGCCGCTCTCCAGATGGGCACCGGCGCGCTGGTGGCGACCGCGTTCCTGGCGGTCGGCCGGGAGGGCCTGGAGACGGCCCTGTTCGTGTGGACGTCGGTGCGCGCGGCCGGCGACGGCACCCCGCGCCCGCTGATCGGCGCGGCCCTCGGCATCGCCACGGCGGTCCTCCTCGGCTGGCTGTTCTACCGGGGCGCCCTGCGCATCAACCTCGCGAAGTTCTTCACGTGGACCGGCGGCATGCTGGTCGTCGTGGCGGCGGGTGTACTGGCGTACGGCTTCCACGACCTCCAGGAGGCGCGCTGGCTGCCGGGCCTGAGCGACAAGGCGTTCGACATCAGCGACACCGTCGATCCGTCGAGCTGGTACGGCACCCTGCTGAAGGGCGTGTTCAACTTCCAGCCGGACCCGACCGTCCTCCAGGTCACGGTGTGGCTGCTGTACCTGATCCCGACGCTCGCGCTGTTCCTCGCACCGGTAGGGTTCGCCTCCGGGAAGGGGAAGGTGAAGGGACCTGATGAGCAGGGAACGCGGCCCTCGAAGGCTCCGCAGGCTTGACCGGAGCGCACTGATAGCTGCCTCGTTGACGGCTTTGTCGTTGACGGCGAGCGGATGCGTGGTGGTCCACGGGGAGCGGGAGGTGCTCCCCTCGACCACCAAGTCCGAGGCCGCCAAGGCGCTCGAACAGTTCACCACCGCGTACAACAAGGCGGACAAGGCCTACGACAGCTCCCTCGACGCCGACTACGTGTCCGGCGCTCTGGGCGACATCGACGAGGCGCGTCTGAAGGCGGGCAAGGCGGTCAGCCCCGAGGGCAACACGGCGCACAGCCCGCTGGAGCTGTCGGACGTCAAGTACACGATCCCCAAGAAGGCGGGCTGGCCGCGCTGGTTCGTGGCCGACGCGGCCGCCAACAAGGGCGGCAAGGCACGCTGGGTCTTCGTGTTCAGCCGCAACGGACTGGACGAACCGTGGGAGGCGGCGTACCTGACGCTGCTGTCCCCGGGCGACGTACCGCGGTTCAAGACGGACAAGGACGGCTGGGCCGAGGCCGTGCCCGCGAACTCGACCGAACTGGCCGTGCCGCCCGCGGACTTGAGCAAGGAATACGCGGCCTATCTGAAGGGCGGCGGGGACGTCTTCGCGTCCGGCGGCAACACCAGCGGGTGGCGCACCGAGCGGGAGAAGGACGCCGTCAAGCCCGGCCTGGTCAGACAGTACATCGACGAGCCGCTGACGGAGGGCGACTACGCCCCGCTGGCGCTGCGCACCGCCGACGGCGGCGCGCTGGTCTTCTTCACCACCCGTCACTTCCAGAAGGAGACGGCCCACAGCGGTGTCACCGTGCCGACTCCGGGCAAGGCCGTGCTCGCGCTGACGGAGGGCGAGATCAAGCAGTCGCTGACGCTGGAGTTCGTCTCCAACGAGGCGGCCCTGGTGCCGAAGGGCTCCGGGAAGGTCGACGTCATCGGCCGGATCCAGGGCATGACGGCGGCGAAGGGCGAGTAGCCCGCCGCGGGCGCCGGATCAGTGGCGGCGCAGGGGCCAGGCCGCGGAGGCGTGGTCGGGCTCCTGACCGGCGTGCCGGGCGCAGGCGTCCGTGAGCACTTCGAGCACGCTCAGCGGGTCGGGCAGCGGATGCTCCGGGCCGCGTACCCAGTGCACGGTCCGGTCGTCGCCGGGCAGCCGCGCGGGCGGCATGAGGACGTACGACCCCCGGCAGTGCCAGCGCAGTCCGGGGTGCTCGTCCATGGTCTCGGGGTGGCAGTCCAGCTCGCAGGGCCACCACTCGTCCTCGTCCTCGGGGGTGCCGCGGGTGAGGGTGAAGAAGAGCATGCGCCCGTCGTCGCTCTCGGCGACCGGGCCGACCTCGATGCCGGCGTCGAGCAGCCGCTCCAGCGCCTCGCGGCCCGCCTCGACCGGCACGTCCAGGACGTCGTGCACCATGCCGGTGGCGGTGATGAAGTTGGCCTGCGGCTGGTGGCGGGCCCAGCGCTCGATCTGGGCGCGGTCGGTGGTGGACTGCGTCTGCCAGGCGAAGGACACCGGGTGCCGGGCGGGGGTCGGACAGCCGACCCGGTCGCAGGAACAGCGGTAGCCGACCGGGTGCGCGGCGGGCGCGAGGGGCAGGCCGGCCTCGGCGGCGGCGAGCAGCAGGGCCTCCCGGCCGCCGTCGTCGGCGGTCTCCTTGGGGCGGCGTCCGCGCAGCCACTGGGAGAGTTTGCCCTGTAGTCCGGTCCGGCCGCCCAACTCCGCGCTCATCTGGCCCCTCGCCTCGCTGTCGTGCGGAACAGCATGCCCTATGGTCGCACCATCGTGTGCCCCGGGGGGCCGTAGCGGACAACCGGGCCAGGTGGGGCGAGGCGTACACAGCCCTGTGATCAGGGTTTATGGACCACTTTGGCGGGATTTTCGGACCTACCGGGTGCGCGGCGCGAGTCCGTACAGCGCGTAGTCGACGAGGGTGTCCGTGTACTCGTACGAGATCGGGCCCGTGTACTGGAGCCAGCGCTGGGCGAGCGGTGACACGAAGAGTTCGAGGGCGATGCGCGGGTCGATGTCCGGCCGCACGTCCCCGGCCTCCTGCGCGGCGCGCAGCCGTTCGACGTAGAGCTGGAGCGAGGGTTCGAGGAGCTTGGCCATGAACTCGCGGCCGAGCTGCTCGTTGACCACGCCCTCGGCGGCGAGGGCGCGGGAGGGCGCCTCGAAGCGGGGGTCCTTCAGCTCGTCGACGGTGGCGCGCAGTACGGCCTTCAGGTCGGCGGCGAGGTCGCCGGTGTCCGGGATGGCGTACGGCTCGTGCCCCATGGCCTGGGCGGACTGCTCCCCGAGGTCGAGGAAGGCCTCCATCAGCACCTCGGCCTTGGACGACCACCAGCGGTAGATCGTCTGCTTGCCGACGCCGGCGCGGGCGGCGATGCCCTCGATGGTGGTCCTGGGGTAGCCGGCCTCCACGACGAGGGCGAGGGCGGCGTCGTAGATGGCCCGCCGGGACTTCTCGCTGCGGCGGGGGGAGCCGGGTGCGGGCGTCTCGGACTTCTGGGTGGGCTTCGGGGCGGACTTCTGGGCTGCCATGGCTTGAATTTATCAGGTTGACAAGACGGAGCGTCTCGCCGGACTCTGGTGGGGTCGATGGAGCGAGACGGCACGTCTCGTTTCTCCGGTTGCGAGGAAGGGAAGCCACCATGGCCCGAGGCGGAGCAGGAAACATGCTGGGAGTCGGCGGGGCCCGCCGGAACCTCGGCCGCAAGGCGCTGCGCGGGGGCGGCCGCGACGGCCGGATCGGCGGCGGCGTAGAAGCGGCGGCGCAGAAGCGGGAGCTGCTGCGGAAGTTCCAGGAGAGGCGGGCGGCGGAAGCGGAAGGAGCGCAGGACGCAGAGGAGGCGTCCTGATCGCGCTCCGGTCGGGCCCGAGGCGTCTCCTAGTCGTCCGCGGGCGGCCAGGCGTCGCCCCAGTCCGTGTCGCGGGCGGCGCGGTAGAGGTCGCCGTGGCGCTTGGTGATCGTTGTGCGGCGCAGGCCCGGTTCGGTCTCGCAGAGGTCGAGGAGCACCTGACCCTTGCGGATCTGGGGCCTGCGCACGACGCGGGCGGGCGCCGGGGTGGCCGGGAGCCGGGTGGCGGCGACGTAGGCGAACTTCTCGTCCTCGTAGGCGAGGGAGCCGCCCTTGATCTGCCGGTGCAGCGAGGAGCGGCTGACCCGGGCCGAGAAGTGGCACCAGTCGGTGCCGGGGACGATCGGACAGGCGGCGCTGTGCGGGCAGGGCGCGGCGATCCGGAACCCGGCGTCGACGAGGTGGTCGCGGGCCTCGATCACGCGGGTGTAGCCGTCCGGGGTGCCGGGTTCGACGATCACCACGGCGGCCTGGGCGGCGTTCGCGACGGTGTCGAGGAGGGTGGTGCGGTCGGGGGCGGTGAGTTCGTTGAGGACGTAGGAGACGGTGACCAGGTCGGCGGGGTCCAGGGTGAGGCCGGTACCGATCCGGGCGCGCTCCCAACGGGCCTTCTTCAGCGCCGGGTTGGCCTCGGCGATCTCGCGGCCGATCGCGAGGGCGGGCTCGGCCCAGTCCAGCACGGTGACGTCGCGCTCGCCGGGCCAGGTGGCGGTGACGGCCCAGGTCGCGGCGCCGGTGCCGCCGCCGACGTCGGTGTGGCTGCCGGGGGTCCAGTCCGGGACGGCCCGCGCGAACGCGTCCAGGGCCGAGTGGACGGCCTCGAAGGTGGCGGGCATGCGGTAGGCGGCGTAGGCGGCCACGTCCGCGCGGTCGCGGAGGATGGGGGTGTCGGTGGGGGTGGCGCCCCGGTAGCTGGCGATCAGCCGGTCGACGGCCTGGGCGGCCTGACGCTGCGGGAGGCCGTCGAGGAGGGTGGCGAGGGCGGTGCGCAGGGTCTCGGCGGACGGGGGGACGGGGGCGTTCACCCGGCGATTCTACGAGTGTGCGCGGCGTCGGGGTGACCGCAGCTGTCCTCGCCCCCGCCGCCCCTACCCGTCCCGTCCTTCTGGGGCTCCGCCCCAGACCCCGCTCCTCAAACGCCGGAGGGGCTGACCTACCAGCCCGTCCGGCGTTTGAGGACGAGGCCCGTTCAGGGCCGAAAACCCCCCACTACCGCCCCCGCACCGCCCGAGCCACCCGCGTCCCCACCCCCGCCCGAGGCCGGCTGTCCGCCCCCCTCCGGCGCGGGTGCACCGTATTCGCCAGCAGCACCACGAACGTGTCCGTCGCCGGGTCCACCACCAGCGACGTCCCCGTGAACCCCGTGTGCCCGGCCGCCCCCCGCCCCGCCAACTCCCCCATGAACCAAGGCTGATCGACGGCGAAGCCCAGACCGGGCGGGGTCAGCAGCAGCTCCACGAAGTCGGGCCCGAGGACGCGCGCGGGCCCGTACGCGCCGCCCGACAGCAGCGCGCGGCAGAACACCGCCAGATCGCGCCCCGTGGAGAAGAGCCCCGCATGCCCCGCCACCCCACCCAGCGCCCACGCGTTCTCGTCGTGCACCACACCCCGCAGCATCCCCCGCTCCGCCTTGCCCCACGGCCGCCGCTGGTCCTCCGTCGCCGCCGCCCCGGGGCAGGGCCCGAAGTGGGTCGCGGTCATGCCCAGCGGACGCGTGATGCCGTCGTGGATCAGGACGTCGAGGGTGCGGGCGGTGATCCGTTCCAGGACGTGCTGGAGCAGGAGCATGTTCAGGTCGGAGTAGCAGTAGGTGCCGGGGACGCCGATCGGCGCCTCCGCCCGCAGCCGCTCCAGCCGGGCCGCGTCGTCCGCGCAGTCGTACAGCGGGAGTTCGGGCCGCAGCCCGGAGGTGTGCGTGAGCAGCTGGCGCACCGTGATGTCGTGCCGCGCCGCCGCCCGGAAGTCCGGCAGATACGCCCCGACCCGCGCGTCGATCCCCAGCGTGCCGCGCTCGATCTGCTGGACCGCGGCGACCGAGGTGAACAGCTTGGTGAGGGAGGCCAGGTCGAAGGGGGTGGCGGGGGTCATCGGGACGCGGGAGGCGGGCGGCAGCTCCACGCCCTCGTCCTTCTCCTCGTCGTAGGAGGCGTACCGCACGGCCCAGCCCGCCGCCTCCTCGACCGCGAGATACGGCCCCCGCCCGACGACCACCACCGCTCCGGCCGCCCAGGGCCGCGCACCGGTGGTGAGGTCGTGGACCTCGCGGACGAGATCCTGGATCTCCTCGGGGTCGAGCCCGGCCCTCTCCGGCGTCTCCCCGCGCAGTCTCGGCGCGCTCAGCTCTCCGCTCCCTCCACACCCGCACGGCCATCCGCATGTTCATCCGCGTGTCCATCCGTACGTCTGTTCCAAGGACGGCACATTCCCATGAAGCAGGCAAGCGCCACCAGTGCTGCGGCCAGTTGGACGACGGCCATCGGGACGGCCGTGTCCTCGCCCGCGATGCCGACGAGGGGCGAGGCGATCGCGCCGATGAGGAAGGAGGACGTACCGAGGAGCGCGGAGGCGGATCCGGCGGCGTGCCGGGTGCGCTGGAGGGCGAGGGCCTGGGTGTTGGGGAGCGTGACGCCCATCGCGGACATCAGGACGAACAGCGCGGCGGCCACCGGCACCAGCCCGACCTCCCCGAACACGCCCAGGGACATCAGCAGCAACGCGGTCGCCGCGAGGATCACCACGGCGAGCCCGGCGCCCAGCACCCGGTCCAGGCCGACCCGCCCCACCAGCAGCTTGCCGTTGATCTGGCCGACGGCCACCAGCCCGACCGAGTTGAGCCCGAACAGCAGGCTGAAGGTCTGCGGCGAGGCCCCGTAGATCTCCTGGATCACGAAGGGCGAGGCCGAGATGTACGCGAAGAGCGCGGCGAAGGCGAAGCCGCCGGCCAGCGTGTACCCGGTGAAGACCCGGTCGGCGAGCAGGCCGCGCATGGCGCGCAGGGCCTCGCCCACCCCGCCGCTGTGCCGGTCCTGCGGCCGCAGGGTCTCGGGCAGCCTGCGCCACACCAGGGCGGAGAGCAGCACCCCGACCACCGTGAGCACGACGAACACGCCCCTCCAGTCCGTCACCCGCAGGATCTGCCCGCCGATGAGCGGCGCCACGATCGGGGCCACCCCGGAGATCAGCATCAGGGTCGAGAAGAAGCGGGCCATGGCCAGGCCGTCGTAGAGGTCGCGTACGACCGCCCGCGCGATCACGATCCCCGCGGCACCCGCGAGGCCCTGCGCCAGCCGGAAGGCGATCAGGAACTCGACCGTGGGCGCGAGCGCGCACAGCGCGGTGGCCACGACGTAGACCGCGAGGCCCGCCAGCAGCGGGCGTCTGCGGCCCCACCGGTCGCTCATCGGCCCGACCACCAGCTGTCCCAGCGCCATGCCGGCCAGGCAGGCGGTGAGCGTGAGCTGGACGGTCGCGGCGGGCGCGTGCAGGGATCCGGTGACCTCAGGAAGCGCCGGGAGGTACATGTCCATCGCCAGCGGGGGCGTGGCCGTCAGACCGCCGAGGATGAAGGTGACGAGGAGTCCGGTGGCACGCAGGGAACGGGCGGGCGGACTGTCCTTCCCCGATACCGCCGGCTGCGAGACGTCCGGTATCGGCCCCCCACGGTCGCCCATGCGCCCCTCCCTCTCCGAGTGATCCGCCCTCTATGCTCTCAGCTCGTACGGAGTGCCGAGGGTCACATGAACGAGGGGCGGGGCCGCGATGGCCGAGCAGAACGTGCGGTGGGGGATTCTGGCTACCGGCGGGATCGCCGCCGCGTTCACCGCGGATCTCGTCGATCTGCCCGACGCCGACGTGGTGGCCGTGGCCTCCCGGAAGCAGGAGTCGGCCGACGCGTTCGCCGACCGGTTCGGGATCCCCCGGGCGTACGGCGACTGGCAGGCGCTCGCGCGGGACGGGGACATCGATGTCGTGTACGTCGCCGCTCCGCACTCGGCGCATCGGGCGGCGGCCGGGCTCTGCCTGGAGGCCGGCCACAACGTGCTGTGCGAGAAGGCGTTCACGCTGAACGCCCGCGAGGCCGGGGAACTGGTCGCGCTGGCGAAGGCCCGCGGGAGCTTCCTGATGGAGGCGATGTGGATGTACTGCAACCCGCTGATCCGCCGGCTCAAGGCCCTGGTGGACGACGGCGCGATCGGCGAAGTGCGCCATGTCCAGGCCGACTTCGGGCTGGCCGGCCCCTTCCCGCCCGCGCACCGGCTGCGCGACCCCGCGCAGGGCGGCGGCGCGCTGCTGGACCTCGGCGTGTACCCGGTCTCCTTCGCCCAGCTGCTGCTCGGGGAGCCTGCGGACGTGGCGGCCCGCGCGACGCTGTCCCCGGAGGGCGTCGACCTGCAGACCGGAGCCCTGCTCTCCTGGGACAGCGGCGCGCTCGCCTCGGTGCACTGCTCGATCGTCGGCGGTACGGCGACCTCCGCGTCGGTCACCGGCTCGGCGGGCCGGATCGACGTGCCGAACGGCTTCTTCTTCCCGGACCGCTTCGTGCTGCACCGCGACGGCCGCGACCCCGAGGAGTTCACGGCCGACCCGGCGGACGGGCCCCGCAACAGCCTGCGCCACGAGGCCGCCGAGGTGATGCGGGCCCTGCGGGCCGGAGAGAAGGAGTCACCCCTGGTCCCGCTGGAGGGCACGCTCGCCGTGATGCGGACGCTCGACGCGATCCGGGACCGCGTCGGCGTCCGCTACCCGGGCGAGGCCCCCGACGAGGAGCGCTCGCCCGAACTCACGCCGGCGTGAGCCCCTGCTCCCCCACCCGCGTGACGAAGGACGCGGCCGTCGTGACCGGCGCCCCGGGCGTGGTCACGTACGGCACCGTCTTGAAGTCGGCCCGCGCCTGCTGCTGCCCCAGCGCGACGGTCACGTAGCCGCGCCGCCCGTTGTAGAAGCGCATGTGCGGGTTGGCCTTCATGTACGTGTCCCAGTTGGCGGGCTTGTCGGTGCCGTCCCGGCCGCTGGCGATCGACGTGGCCACGATCTCCGTGCCGAGGGTGGCGGAGGCGGGGTCGTCGAAGTCGTCCTTGATGTCGAAGCCGTAGCCGACGTGGACGTCACCGGTGAGCACCATCAGGTTCTCGGCGCCGGCGGCCTTGGCGCCGTCCAGGACCCGGCGGCGGGAGGCACGGTAGCCGTCCCAGGCGTCCATGGACACCCGTGACGGCTCGGTGAGGTCGAACTTGCGCTGGGCGAAGGTGACCTGCTGCGGTACGACGTTCCACAGCGCCGCCGAGTCGCGCCAGCCGTCGAGCAGCCAGCGCTCCTGTGTCGCGCCGGTCAGGGTGCGCGCCGGGTCGTCGACGTCGGGGCCCGGGATCTGGGCGCCGTCGCCGTAGGCCTGGTCGGAGCGGTACTGCCGGGTGTCGAGCACGTCGAACTGGGCGAGCCGGCCCCAGTGCAGACGCCGGTAGAGCTGCATGTCGGGGCCCGCCGGGCGCTGCGGGAGGCGCAGGGGCTGGTTCTCCCAGTAGGCGCGGTAGGCGGAGGCCCGGCGCAGCAGGAACTCCTCCGGCGGGACGCTGTTCTCCGGGATGTCGTCGGCGTAGTTGTTCTCGGTCTCGTGGTCGTCCCAGGTGACCACGAACGGGTGCGCGGCGTGCGCGGCCATGAGGTCGGGGTCGGACTTGAACAGGGCGTAGCGCAGCCGGTAGTCCTCCAGGGTCGTCGTCTCGCGGTTGAACAGCGCGGGCAGGGTGCGGTCGGTGTAGTTGCGGTAGCCGCCGACGGAGTTGACGGCGTACTCGTACAGGTAGTCGCCTAGGTGGAAGACGACGTCCACGTCGTCCTGCGCGAGATGGCGGTACGCCGTGTAGTAACCGTCGGTGTAGGCCTGGCAGGACACTGCGGCGAGGGTGAGGGAGCTCGCGGCGGCGGTCCGGGCGGGGGCGGTGCGCGTGCGGCCCGTCTCGCTGATCCAGGTGCCGGCGCGGAAGCGGTAGTAGTAGACGCGGCCCGCTTCGAGGGCTGTGACCTCGACGTGGACCGTGTGGTTGAACTCGGGGTACGCGGTGGCCGCGCCGCGTCTGGCGATCCTGGTGAAGCCCTCGTCGTGGGCCAGCTCCCAGTGCACGGTGACCGACTGCGCGGGCAGTCCGCCGCCGGGCTGGTACGGGGCGGGGGCGAGGCGGGTCCACAGCAGTACGGAGTCGGGCAGCGGGTCGCCGGAGGCGATGCCGAGGGTGAAGGGGTTGTCGGTGATCCTGCGGGCGTCGAACTGGGCGGCGCTCGCGGTGCCCGCGGCGGGCAGGTTCACGGAGAAGGCGAGCGCGGCCGCCGCTCCGGTGACGGTCAGGAAGCGGCGGCGGCCGATGTGGCGGGCCGCCGCGCGCAGTTCGGTGCTGTGCTGGGGCGGGTCTGTCGTGATGGTCATCCGGTCCTCCCCTGACTGATGGATGCACGAGGCATTGGAGTGGCCGGGGACGACACTCGCTTGGCGCGTACACAACACCCGGATGGCAGACAGATGAGTTCCGAATGGCGGACCGTCACGTACCCTGCCACCCCATGAATGACAGGCAAACGGACACGAGGATCGCCGTGGTGACCGGCGCCGGCTCCGGCATCGGGCGGGCGGTGGCGGCGGAACTGCTGCGCGCGGGCTGGTCGGTGGCGCTGGCGGGGCGGCGCGTGGAGACGCTGGAGGAGACGGCGGCGCTGGTGCCCGACGGTGCCGCTCTCGCCGTACGGACCGACGTCTCACGCCAGGAGGACGTAGCCGCGCTGTTCGCCGCCACCGTGGCCCGGTTCGGGCGGGTGGACCTGCTGTTCAACAACGCGGGGACGTTCGGGCCGGGCGGGGTGCCGGTGGAGGAGCTGCCGTACGACGCCTGGCGGCATGTGGTGGACACCAACCTCAACGGGGCGTTCCTGTGCGCGCAGGCGGCGTACCGGCAGATGAAGGAGCAGGATCCGCGTGGTGGCCGGATCATCAACAACGGCTCGATCTCCGCGCACACGCCCCGCCCGCACTCGGTGGCCTACACGGCGACCAAGCACGCGCTGACCGGCCTGACCAAGGCGCTGTCGCTGGACGGGCGGCCGTACGACATCGCCGTCGGGCAGATCGACATCGGCAACGCGGCGACCGACATGACCGCGCGGATGGAGACCGGCGCCCTCCAGGCCGACGGCTCGGTGCGACCCGAACCCGTGATGGACGTGGCCGACGTGGCGCGGACCGTGCGGCACATGGCGGAGCTGCCGCTGGCGGCGAACGTGCAGTTCGCGACCGTACTGGCGACCTCGATGCCGTACGTGGGGCGTGGCTGACGGATCGCCCGCCCCCACCCGCCGACACACTGCCTCCACAACTCACACAATCGGAATGTTGAATTCCGCTACATCGGGGCCGGTGGGCGGCTTATCCTCAAAATCACCTACACCAGAGCTTCACATATGGAGTAGGGGGCTTCCGCAAGCCATACCGAGGGGGGACGGCAGCCGTTCCATGACACCGGGTGGGGGTGGACCTCGCGTGGGACCGCGAGGTACGCACCGGTGCGTGGAACGGCTGCCGTGCAGTGTCGTACGGCGGTGCCTCAGCGCTCGAGGATCCGGTCGACCTCGGCCAGCTGCCCGGCCGTGAGCGCTCCCTTCTCCAGGGCGCCCGCGTTCTGCTCGGCCTGGGCGACGCTGCGGAAGCCCGGGATCGGGACGGCGTGCGGGCTGCGGGCCCACAGCCAGGCGAGGGCGCCCTGGCCGGGCGTACGGCCGTCGCTGGTGAGGACGTCCCGCAGCGCGTCCACACGGGCGAGCCACTCCGGGTCGGCGCCGGACCCGCCCTCCTCGAAGCCCTGGAGCCACTGCGGCGGCCGGCTGCGGATGTCCCCGGGCTCCAGGGCCTGACCGGACCGGCGCCGGCCGGTCAGCAGACCCATCGCCAGCGGGCTGCGGTTGATGCTCGCCAGCCCCAGCTCCGCGCACAGCGCGAACATCTCCGGCGCGTCCTGGAGGACGTTGGCCATGTGCTGGACGGCCGCGCAGTGCTCCCCGCGCGCGAACACGGCGGCGCGGGCCGGGTCGTCGGTGCTCCACGCGTAGGCACGGATCAGCCCCTCGCGCACGAAGTCCTCGCAGACGTCCCGCAGTTCGGCGGCGCGCTCCGGGTCGGCGTCCGACAGGTGCAGCTGGTAGAGGTCGATGTGGTCGGTGTCCAGCCGCTTCAGCGAGGCCGTCAGCGCGCGGCGGGCGTACTCCGGGGAGTCGTCGGCGCCGGTGAGGGTGCGGGTCTCCTCGTCGAAGACATTGCCCCACTTGGTGGCGACGACGACATCGGCGCGGCGCTTGCCGAGGGCGCGGCCCAGGACGCGTTCGCTGTGCCCGGCGCCGTAGGTGTCGGCGGTGTCGAAGAAGGTGACGCCCAGGTCGAGGGCGCGCCGCACCGCCCGTACCGACTCCTCGTCGTCGACCTTGCCCCAGCCGAGCGGCTGCCCGTCCGCCGACTCCCACTCACCGCCGATGGCCCAGCAGCCGAAGCCGAGAGCGCTTACCTCGATGCCGGTCGGTCCCAAAGTCCTCAAGGTCTCCATGTGGAGGGACGTTAGGAGTTGAAGCGCACGCGAAGGCAAGCCCCCCGGCCCCCCCCCCGGGGGGCCGAACTCCGGAAGCGGTTACGCCTGACCGGTCTCGAAGCGGGAGATCCGGCCGTCCTCCTCGACCTCGAAGTGCCAGCGGGTGCGCATCTCGCCGTACGTGTCGTTGCGATAGCTGGCGAGGAGGTCGTGGCCGTTGTTCGACTCGTTGTCGACCTCCATGTGGCCGTTCGAGGAGAAGATCTCCCGGTCGATCCAGTCGGCGAGGTCGCGGTCGGTGCCGTCGTCCGCCATGGTCGCGCCCGGCGCGAGGAGGCTCAGGAAGCCCTCGCGGTCATGGGCGTTGACGGCGGTGACGAAGGCACGGACGGCGGGGTCGCTCAGTTTGGACGTCTGAATCGTCATACCGGTCAGCCTCACACCGGCCCCTGCGGCCCGCCACCCGAACGGCGGTGACGGGAGGCCGGTCGGGTGGTGCGGATGCGACGGTGGGTACGCGGGTGGGGTCCTGTTCCTGCTGTCTCTTCCGGGAGTCGCCGTGAGTGATTACAACCGACATGATCTGGGTCTGCTGCTGCTCCGGCTGAGTGCCGGCGGCGTGCTGGTCGCACACGGCACGCAGAAGCTGTTCGGCTGGTTCGGCGGACACGGGATCGAGGGAACCGGGCAGTTCATGGAGTCGGTCGGCTACCGGCCGGGCAAGGCGAGCGCCACGGCCGCGGGCCTCGCCGAGGCCGGCGGCGGCGCGCTGCTGGCGCTGGGACTGGCGACCCCGCTCGCGGGCGCCGCGGCGGCCGGCGGCATGGCGGGGGCGTCCGCGGTGCACGCCCCGAACGGCTTCTTCGCCCAGGAGGGCGGCTACGAGACCGCGGCGACCCTCGGCCTCGCCGCCGCCGGCCTCGCCGTCACGGGCCCCGGCCGCCTCTCCCTCGACCACGCCATGGGCCATCTCTTCGACCGCGGCTGGATGGTCCCCACGGCCATGGCGGCGACGGCGGCGGTGACGGCGCTGGTGGTGGGGGCGCGGCAGCGGAGGCTGGACCGGCCGGAGAAGGGTGAGGGACTCGACGGGCAGGAGCCGTTGTTCGAGGAGTGAAACGGCCTCGTCCGGAGCGGGTGGGGGCCCCTGTGCCAAGCTGCCCGCATGACTGATCAGGCCACGCCTCCCGAGACCTCCGCCGACCTGTGGGCCGCCGTCGACGCCCTGTGGACCTGGCTGGACACCGACCAGCCGATCGACGGCCGCGAGGGCATGCTGCTGCGCATGCTCAAGCTGTCGGAGGAGGTCGGCGAGGTCGCCGAGGCGGTCATCGGGGCGACCGGCCAGAACCCGCGCAAGGGCGTCACCCACACCTGGGAGGACGTCCAGGGCGAGCTGTGCGACGTGGTGATCACGGCCCTGGTCGCCCTGCGGACGCTGACGCCGGACGCGCGTGAGGTCTTCACGAGGCATCTGACGCGGGTCAGGGAGCGGTCGTTGGGTTCGTGCGAACCCGGGGGCGTACAGCGCCGTTAGGGGCGCGGGGGGCCAGACGGCGACGGCCCGGTCGCCTTCCACGCCTGGCGCGAAGTGGGCAGCATGCGCGACTCCTCGCGCACCCGTCTCAGCTCCACGGGGTTGCCACGAGCCGGATCCTCGCGTCGGGGCCCACGAGCGGGGCGGCGGTGGCGGGCAGGGGGATGTGGGCGACCCAGCGGCCGGGGGCGGGGTCCTCGTCGGCGCGGGGCGTGCCGGCGGCGTTGTGGTCGCGGATGGCGCCCTCGATCTCCGAGTTCCAGGCGGCCCGGATCCCCTGGGCCCCGGGATCGGCCTCGGGTGTGCCCACGTCGATGACCAGCGTGTCGGCGAAGTCGGCGGTCTGCTCCAGATGGTCGAAGAGTTTGAAGATGCCGCCCTCCTCGCGCAGGGAGATCAGCCGTAGACCGAGGACGAACCGCATGGACTCGTCCGCGGCGGCCCGCAGCCCGCTGTTGAGGAACGTCGTCGCCAACTGCACCGACGCCTCCTGCCCGACCGCGCCCGCGTCGAGCTGGATCGGGCTCCAGTGGGCGGCGAACCGCTCGTGCATCGGGACGGGCAGCCCGCGCACCGACAGCCGGGTCTCCGCCTGCCAGACGAGGTCGTCGTCGTCGGGCAGCCGGTAGTCGACCAACGACGCCTCGACCCGGGTGTCCCCGAACAGGAACCGGCGCAGGTTCTGGTAGCCCTCCTCGGAGTTGACCATGCCGTAGCGCCCGCTGTGGCTGCGGTGCACGTAGGCCCGCTGCGCCCCGGGCACGTACGCCCGCTCGATCTGCACGAGCCCGTCGCTGTGCGGGCCGACGGCGGCGGACGACAGTCCGAGGGCGACGTCGTAGTCCGTCGGGTTGGTGCCCACGAGGCAGAAGACCTGCTGCAGGGGCAGGGTCCCCGGCCCCTCGGGCATCAGGCGGGCGTCCCAGCCGTCGGGCGGCCCGTCGGGGTCCGTCCGCGCGCTCGGGGTGAGGAACTCGTACATCCGCCGGGGCCCGAAGATGTCGGCGCCCTGGATGCCGAACGTGTCCCGCATCCGCTCCAGCAGCCCGCCGCCGAGGTCGAAGGTGATGCCGCCGTGCGGGGTGCCGTAGGTGAAGAACTTCGCGACACAGTCGGCGGCGGCGCGCCCCAGGTCGGGCAGGATCTTCTGCAGCAGGCACCGGCAGATGAGCCCGCCCATCGAGTGCGCCACGAGCAGGACGCCCGGCGCGCCGGTCTTCTCCCGCAGCCGGTCGATCAGGCCGAGCAGGTCGGTGGCGGCGGTCTCCAGCCGGTACTCCTGGGGGCTGCCGCCCCAGGTGGTGGCCGAGCGGTCGTAGAAGCGGTGGATCCAGATCGTGTTGGCGGGGATCTCCGTGTGCTTGGCGAGGTAGGCCTCCTGGTCCCCCTTCACGAGCAGTTCGTAGCCCTCCTCGCGGAGAAGGCGCAGCAGGGGACTCTCGAACTGGTGGAAGAGGGGTTTGTTGCGGCCGCCGACCCGGACGTGGACCGAGCCTTCGTTGAAGCCGTAGAAGGGGTCGTCGACGGCTTTGTCGATGCCGCGGGTGCCGCCGGCGAAGCCGCGGACGTAGACGAGGGGGAGTCGGCGGTTGTCATCCACGGCTTGCCTCCAGAGACCGGGGTCCTCTCCTCCTGACTAGAGGAAGCCCGGAACTCCGGCCTCCAGGAATAGCCAGAAAGAGTGACGATCCGGAATCCGCCGGATCGGCGTGTGCGCAAACCGTGCGACGGATGCGCCGCCCTGCCCCGTAGAGCAGACGTAGGGACAGCCGTCTGCAGGGAGGGGAACAGAGAGTGGCAGGGCACGGAGTCAGGGCCGCAAGAGGTACGGCGGCCGCGGCGGTGGCACTGGTGGCGCTGACCGCGTCCCAGGCGCCGGGGGCGCTCCCGGCACGGGTCTCGGCGCCGGGAGCGGAGCAGTCGCCCGCGCAGCACGGGCCGAGCGTGTCCGGCGACACCCCGTACCGCACCGATCTGCCGCCGCTGCGGACCGGCAAGCGGGATGGCGTCGGGGCCCCGGCGGAGGTCGGCGCCGCGCTGCCCGCGAGCGTGTTCGCCGCCTACCGGCGAGCGGAGCAGCGGCTTTCGCGTGAGGCACCCGGCTGCCGGCTGCGGTGGCAGTTGCTAGCGGCGATCGGGCAGGTCGAGTCCGGTCAGGCGCGGGGCGGCAGGGTGACCGACGACGGTACGACCGTGGCGCCGGTCCTCGGGCCCCGGCTGGACGGCGTCGCCTTCGCCCTGATCCGGGACACCGACGGCGGGGCCCACGACGGGGACAGGGCGTACGACCGCGCGGTCGGGCCGATGCAGTTCATCCCGTCGACCTGGGCCCGCTGGGGAGCGGACGGCAACGGCGACGGTCGCACGGATCCGAACAACGTCTTCGACGCCGCGCTCGCCGCCGGACGCTATCTGTGCGCGGGCGGGCGGGACCTGTCCGTCCCCGCTCAGCTGGACCTGGCGATCCTCGGCTACAACCACTCGTCGGCGTATCTGCGCACGGTCAGGGCCTGGTACGCGTACTTCCTGGACGGGCACAGCGTGGTACCGGACGCCACCACCGACTTCTCTCCAGACCCTTCTCCGTCGCGGTCGCCCGCGAAGCCGAAACAGCCCTCGCCGGCTCCCTCCGCCCGGCCGAGCGCCACCCCGACCCCCACGCCGTCGGCCCCCGCCTCGCCGGCCCCCACCGCCTCGCGTCCGGCCACCGACCCCGCGGAGACCGGGAATCCGCAACTCCCCCTCCCCACCCCGGACATCGGGCTCCCCGGCGACGACCTGCTGCCCGGCAGCGACGCGCTGACCAGTAACAGCGCGGACTCGATGACCGCCGCCCCCTCCACAACCGCCGATACCGAGCGGTAATGTCGCGCCCCGCCGGACGGGACGACACCGGTGGGTGAGAGCGAAGGGGCCCTCATGGCGACGGACATGGCCGCGGAGACGGAAGCCTCCGACGAGCGTTGGCAGCAGATGTGGAGCCACCGCGAGCAGCTGCTCAAGGTGGCCCGGCGCAGGTCGATGAGCGCGGAGGACGCCGAGGACGCGGTGCACGAGGCGATGCTGCGGGCCGCCGAGCGTCCCGACCTGGACGACGAGCGGCTCGCGGCGTGGCTGACGACGGTGACGATGCGGCTCTGCGTCGACCGCTACCGGCAGGTGAACCGGGAGGCGCAGGTGCGCACCAGCCCGACCCTCATCGCCCCCGGCCCGGTGCCCGTCGAGGAGGCGGTGTGCGACCGGGCCGAGGCGAAGTGGCTGGCGGTGCGCAGTGGTGAGCTGCCCGCCCGGCAGGCCGAGGCGCTGCGGCTGAAGTCGGAGGACCTCGACGTCGGCCAGGTCGCCGTCCGGATGGGGCTGAGCTACCGGACCGTCGAGTCGCTGCTGGCCCGGGCTCGGCGGACACTGCGGCAGTCGCTGGCCGCGACGCTCGGGTGCGCGCTGTTCGTGATCGGGTGGGGGCGGCCTCGCGGCGGCGGCAAGGTGCAGGCCGCGGCGGTGGCTTCCACGGCGGCGACGCTGGTGGTGGCCGGGTTCGTGCTGCCCCACGGCTTCGACGGGGGCGGGAGTGAGGGCGGTGCTCCGCGGCCCGCGGTCGCCTCGCCGGGCGCGGAGGCGTTGCGGCCGGACAGCGGCGCCGGGCCCAGGGCTCCGCAGGGGAACCGGCCCACGGCCTCGGCAGCCGGACCGGACGAGGCGGGGTCGCCCTCGGGAGAATCGTTCCGGCCGCTGCCCGTGCCGCCGCTGCCGGAAGTGGCGGTGCCGGAAGTGGCGGTGCCGGAGGTGGCGGTGCCGAAGGTCTCGGTGTCCCCGCTGCCGGCGCTGTCCGCGCCGGAGGTGCCACATGTGCCCGAGGTGCCGGAACTGCCCGAGGTCTCCGACCTGCCCGAGGCCCCTGAGCTTCCGGTCGAGCCCTCAGCCGTACCGTCCGCCTCCCTGCCCCTTCCGACGGCGACCCCACTGCCGTAAAAAAACCGCAACCCGAGCGACGGACACCCCGCCCCTCCCCGTAGAGCAGATGTCAGAGCTGCTCCAGGGGCCGAAGGGTGGACCGGATGGGTGTCGAGATCTGTGTGGAAGGGCTGACCAAGTCCTTCGGTCACCAGGTCATCTGGCAGGACGTCTCACTGACGCTGCCCGCCGGGGAGGTCTCGGTCATGCTCGGCCCCTCGGGCACGGGCAAGTCGGTGTTCCTCAAGACGCTCGTCGGACTGCTGAAGCCGGAGCGCGGCTCGATCACGATCCAGGGCCGGGACATCACCAGGCTCCGCGAGCACGACCTGTACGAGGTCCGCAAGCTCTTCGGGGTGCTGTTCCAGGACGGCGCGCTGTTCGGCTCGATGAACCTGTACGACAACATCGCCTTCCCGCTGCGCGAGCACACCCGTAAGTCCGAGAGCGAGATCCGGCGCGTCGTGCTGGAGAAGATGGACATGGTCGGGCTGATCGGGGCGGAAGGGAAGCTGCCCGGCGAGATCTCCGGCGGCATGCGCAAGCGGGCGGGGCTCGCCCGGGCCCTGGTGCTGGACCCGGAGATCATCCTCTTCGACGAACCCGACTCCGGCCTCGACCCGGTCCGCGTCGCCTACCTCAACCAGCTCATCGTCGACCTCAACGCCCAGATCGACGCGACCTTCCTGATCGTCACGCACGACATCGCCTCCGCCCGCCAGGTGCCGGACAACATCGGGCTGCTGTTCCGCCGCGAACTGGTGATGTTCGGGCCGCGCGAGGAACTGCTGACCAGCGACGAGCCCGTCGTACGGCAGTTCCTGAACGGCCGTATGCAGGGCCCCATCGGGATGGCCGAGGAGAAGGACGCCGCGCAGGTCGAGCAGGAGCTCGCCGCGCTCGTCGACCGGGCCCCCGTCGAGGAGCTGACTCCCCGCCTGCTGCCGGGTCCGGGCATCCCCCGGCCACCGCGCTGGGAGGCGATCGCCCGGCGCGAGGCCGCGCTGCACTCCTTGCAGCGGAAGGCGGTGGCCGGCGCATGAGCCTGTCACCGATCGGCGCGCTGCGGCACTCGGGAAGCCTGTTCGCGATGGCGCTGGACGTCGCCCGGACGATCCCCCGACGCCCGTTCCAGGCACGGGAGTTCATCCAGCAGGCGTGGTTCGTCGCGAGCGTGACGATCCTCCCGACGGCCCTGGTCTCCATCCCCTTCGGCGCGGTCATCGCCCTCCAGATCGGCAGCCTGACGCGGCAGCTCGGCGCACAGTCCTTCTCGGGCGCCGCCTCCGTACTGGCCGTACTGCGCGAGGCATCGCCGATCGTCACCGCGCTGCTCATCGCGGGCGCCGGCGGCACGGCGATCTGCGCGGACCTCGGGGCGCGGAAGATCCGGGACGAGATCGACGCGATGCAGGTGCTGGGCATCGACCCCATCCACCGCCTCGTCGTACCGCGTGTACTGGCGTCGATGCTGGTCGCGGTGCTGCTCAACGGCCTGGTGTCGGTGGTCGGGGTGGCGGGCGGCTACTTCTTCAACGTCGTCCTGCAGAACGGCACCCCGGGCGCCTACCTCGCCTCCTTCACCACCCTCGCCCAGCTCTCCGACCTGTGGGCGGCCGAGGTCAAGGCGCTCGTCTTCGGCGCGATCGCGGCGATCGTCGCCTCGTACAAGGGGCTCACCGCGAAGGGCGGCCCGAAGGGTGTGGGCGACGCGGTGAACCAGTCGGTGGTGATCACCTTCATGTTGCTGTTCGTGACCAACTTCGTGATGACCGCGGTGTACTTCCAGGTCGTCCCGCAGAGGGGTTAGCCGATGAGACTGCTCCAACGCCCTTTGCGCTCACTCGAAGAGCTCGGCGCCCAACTCTCCTTCTACGGCCGCTCGTTGGCGTGGACCGGCCGCACCCTGCGCCGCTACAAGAAGGAGATCCTGCGGCTGCTCGCCGAGGTGAGCTTCGGCCGGGGTGCGCTCGCGGTGGTGGGCGGCACGGTGGGCGTGATCGCCTTCCTGTCCTTCTTCACCGGCACGGAGGTCGGCCTCCAGGGCTACGCGGCCCTCAACCAGCTCGGCACCTCCAACTTCGTGGCGTTCCTCTCGGCGTACTTCAACACCCGGGAGATCGCCCCACTGGTGGCCGGCCTCGCGCTCTCGGCGACCGTCGGCGCCGGTTTCACGGCCCAGCTGGGCGCGATGCGGATCAGCGAGGAGACCGACGCGCTGGAAGTGATGGGCGTGCCCTCGCTGCCGTTCCTGGTGACGACGAGGATGATCGCCGGGTTCGTCGCGGTGATCCCGCTGTATGTGATCGGCCTGCTGTCGTCGTACCTCGCCGCCCGCACGATCACCACCGTCTACTACGGCCAGTCGGCCGGCACCTACGACCACTACTTCCAGCAGTACCTGCCACCGGTCGACGTGCTGTGGTCCTTCGGGAAGGTGCTCGTCTTCGCCGTCCTGATCATCCTCGTCCACTGCTTCTACGGCTATTACGCGAGCGGCGGCCCGGCGGGCGTCGGCGTGGCGGTGGGCCGTGCGGTGCGGACCTCGATCGTGGCGATCAACGTCCTCGACTTCTTCCTGTCGCTCGCGATCTGGGGCGCCAACACGACCGTAAGGATCGCGGGGTGAGCCGCCGGATGAGAGTGCTGGGACTCCGGATGAGAGTGCTGAGACTGCGGTTGTACGGCGTCGTCTTCATCGCCGTACTCGCGCTGCTGCTGTCCCTGTCGGTCGCCATGTACCGGCAGGTGTTCACGCCGGTCGTGCGGATCACGCTGGAGGCCGACAGCCTGGGCAACCAGCTGGATCCGCGGGCCGACGTCAAGCTGCGCGGGGTGCTGGTCGGCGAGGTGCGCGGGGTGCGGGCGGACGGGACGAAGGCCACGCTCGACATCGCGCTCAAGCCCGAGCACGTCGCGTACATCCCGTCCGACGTGCATGCGCGCCTGCTTCCCAAGACGCTGTTCGGCGAGAAGTACGTCGACCTGGTGCCGTCCGCCGCTTCGTCCGCCCGCCCGATCCGCGCCGGCGACGTCATCACCCAGGACCGCACGCAGGTCGGCATCGAGGTGCAGCAGCTCATGAACGACCTGCTGCCCCTGCTGCGAACCGTCCAGCCCGGCAAGCTCAACGCCACCCTCTCCGCGTTCGCCACCGCCCTGGAAGGCCGCGGCGACCGGATCGGCGACAACCTCACGCGCCTGGAGGCCTACCTGCGCCGCCTCAACCCCCACCTGCCGTCCCTCACCGAGGACATCGCCCGCTTCGCCGAGGTCGCCGAGGTCTACGGCGACGCGGCGCCCGACCTGATGGACATCCTGCGCAACACCATCACCACCAGCCGCACGCTCGTCGAGCAGAAGGACCGGCTGGCAGCGGCGTTGAGAAGCACGGCGACCGTCGCCGGCACCGCGGAGGACTTCCTCGACGCGAACGGAGACCGGCTGATCGCCCTCGGCCGGGTCTCCCGCCCGACGCTGGAGCTGTTCGCCCGCTACTCCCCCGAGTACCCGTGTCTGCTGGCCGGTCTGGTCCGGCAGGAGAAGGCCTCGGAGGAAGCGTTCCGGGGCGGGAAGATGCACATCACGCTGGAGGTCGTACGGCCGCGGGGCGCGTACGAGCCGGGCGAGGAGCCGCGGTACGGCGAGCGGTCGGGTCCCGACTGCCGTGATCTGCCCAGGCCGCCAGTACCGGCGCCCGGGGCCCACCTCGACGACGGCTCGAAGTCCGGTGGCTCCGCGTCCGGCCCGCTCGGCGTGTCCGCCACGCGGGCCGAGCAGCAGGCCGTCGGCTCGCTCGTCGCGCCCGCGCTGGGGGTGCCCGCCGACGAGGTGCCGCCGGTCGCGACGCTGCTGTTCGGGCCGCTGGCGCGCGGGACGGCGGTGAGCGTGGCATGAGGACCACAAGCGCACGGCAGACCGCCGCTCCCCTCGCCAAGTTCAGCGTCTTCGCACTGGTGACCATCCTGGCGACGGCCCTCCTCGCCGCCACCATCGTGAACATCTCCTTCACTCCGGAGGATCGCTACCACGCCGTGTTCAGCGACGTCACCGGCCTGGAGGAGGGCGACGACATCCGCGTGGCCGGAGTCCGGGTCGGCGAGGTCGAGGGCATCCGCATCAAGGACCGGACGCTGGCCGAGGTCACCTTCACGGTCAGCCGGGACCGGCCGCTGCCGGCCACCACAGGCGCGGTGGTCCGGTACCGCAACCTGGTCGGACAGCGGTACATCGCGCTGACCGAGGGCGTGGGCGACGGCTCCCGGCTGCTGCGGCCCGGCGGGACGATCCCGCTGTCGCGCACCCAGCCGGCGTTGGACCTCAACGCCCTGCTGAACGGCTTCAAGCCGCTGTTCGCCGCGCTGAGCCCGAAGGACGTCAACCAGCTCGCCACCGAGATCATCAAGACCCTCCAGGGCGAGGGCGGCACCGTCAACAGCCTGCTCGTGCACACGGCGTCACTCACCTCGACGCTGGCCGACCGCGACCGGCTGATCGGTTCGGTGATCGACAACCTCAACACCGTGCTGGAGACGCTGGACAAGCGGGGCAGCCGCTTCTCCGGCCTGCTCAAGCAACTGCGCCGGGTCGTCTCGGGCCTGGCCGCCGACCGCGAGCCCATCGGGCGGTCGCTGGTGAGCATCGGCGATCTGACGGAGGCCACCTCGGGGCTGCTGAAGGACGCGCGTCCACCGCTGAAGGACGACATCGCCGAGCTGACCGAACTCACCGGAACGCTGAACGAGAACGAGGAGACCGTGGAGGGCGTGCTGAAGCGGCTGCCGAACAAGCTCAACGAGCTGACCGGGACGGCGTCCTACGGCTCGTGGTTCAACTTCTACCTCTGCGACTTCGACGGCCGGATCGTGCTGCCGAAGACGAAGCGGGTGCTGACACCCGACCTGCACGTGGCGAGGGCGAGGTGCGCGGGATGAGCCGCAAGCAACGTCCCGAGCCGCTGTTCAGGGTGCGGGTGGAGCCGCCGAGGCTGCCGAGGATACGTCTGCCTAAGGTGAGGGTACGGCTGCCTGAGGTACGGCTCCTGCCGCGCCGCAAGCCCCGCCCGCAACCGCTGTTCAAGGTGCGCGTCGAGCCGCCCAGGCTGCCGGGGATACGGATCCGCCGCCCACGCCTCATCCCCTTCCGCGACCGCAACCCCGTCGCCATCGGCGCCGTCGGCCTCACCACCCTCGCGCTGCTTGCCGTGGCCGCGTTCAACGCCGACCGCCTGCCGGTGATCGGCGACGGCGAGACGTACAGCGCGGCCTTCGCCGAGGCGGGCGGGCTCAAGCCCGGTGACGAGGTGCGGATCGCCGGGGTCAAGGTCGGCAAGGTCGAGGAGGTCGACCTGGACGGCGACCACGTCAAGGTCACCTTCAAGATCAAGGGCGAGCCGGCCTTCGGCACGGACACCGGTGCGTCGATCCGGGTCAAGACGATCCTCGGGGCGAAGTACCTCGCGCTGCACCCCAAGGGCGACGGGCAGTTGGCACCCGGCACCGAGATACCACTAAGGCGCACAGTCCCCGCGTACGACGTCGTACAGGCCTTCAGCGACCTCACCACGACCTCGGAGAAGGTCGACACCGACCGCGTGGCAAAGGCCATGGACACCATCTCCGCCACCTTCGAGGACTCACCGGAAGAGGTACGGGCGTCCCTCGCGGGCCTGTCCCGGATCTCCCGGACGGTGGCCTCCCGCGACAAGGCGCTGCGCGAGCTCCTCGACCACGCGAACGGCGTCACGGGCGTACTCGCCGACCGCTCCGGGGACTTCACCGCCCTGGTCAAGGACGGCGACAAGCTGTTCAAGGAGATCAGCAAGCGGCGCGAGGCGATCCACAAACTGCTGAAGAGCTCCGCCGCCCTCGGCATCCAGCTCTCCGGCCTGGTCCAGGACAACGACAAGGAGATCGGCCCCGCGCTCAAGGGCCTGAACCGCGTGGTGGAGATGCTCGAACGGAACCAATCCAGCCTGGACCGGAGCATCAAGCTCATGGCGCCCTATGTCCGGCTCTTCACCAACACCCTCGGCAACGGCCGCTGGTTCGACTCCTACGTCCAGAACCTCGTCGCCGCTCCCGTGGTGCCGCGAACGGGAGGGACGCAGTGAACATCCCCGTCCGGGTGAGAAAGCCGCTGGCGCTGCTCACCGCGCTGTCCCTCGTCGCCGCGCTCTCCTACGTCCTGTGGCCGCGCCCCGAGCCGGTCCGCGTCACGGCGTACTTCCCGCGCACGGTCGGCATCTACCCCGGCTCGGACGTCCGCGTGCTGGGCGTCCGGATCGGCGAGATCAGGAAGATCACGCCGGAGGGCGACCGGGTGCGGGTCGACCTGGAATACGACGCCGACCGCAAGGTCCCGGCCGAGGCGCAGGCGGCGATCATCAACTCCTCGGTAGTCAGCGACCGTTATGTGCAGCTGCTGCCCGTCTACCGGGGCGGTCCGGTGCTGCGGGACGGCGCCGAGATCCCCGAGTCGCGCACGGCCGTACCCGTGGAGCTGGACCGCGTCTTCGACAGCCTGCACACCACGGCCGAGGCCCTCGGGCCAAAGGGCGCCAACAAGGACGGCTCCCTGTCGCGGCTGCTCGGGGTGAGCGCGGACAACCTCGACGGCCAGGGCGAGAACCTCAACCGGACGGTCGAGGACCTCTCGCAGGCGGTCACGACCCTGTCCGACGGCCGCACGGACCTGTTCGGCACGATCCGCAACCTCCAGGTCTTCACGGCGGCGCTCGCGGCCGACGACAAGAGCGTGCGGTCGTTCAACAGCAGCCTCGCGAAGGTCGCCGAGCAACTGGCGGGCGAGCGGAAGGACTTGGCGGCCGCTCTGAAGAACCTCGGAACGGCGCTGGGCGACGTGTCCGGATTCGTGAAAAGGAACAAGAAGTCGCTGACCGCGAACGTCGAGGGCCTGAGCAAGGTCACCAAGGTGCTCGTCACCCAACGAGCCGCGCTGGAGGAGCTGCTGGAGGTGGCGCCGACCGGCATGTCGAACCTGAACAACGCCTACAACCCGTCGGCCGGCACCCTCGACACCCGCAACAACGCCGACCAGGCACAGGATCCGGCGTCGCTGCTGTGCTCGCTGCTCAGGACGACGGGAGACGAGGGCGGCGAGAACCCGGACTGCACGGAACTGAGGGAGTTGTTCGACTCCCTGCCCGAGGTCCCGCGGGGCCCGGCGGTCACCGGCACGGTCGACCGCACCCTCGGCGGAATCCTGGAGGCCGACGCATGAGCGTGCCGCGTGTGAGAGCGCTGCGTGTGAGAGCGCTGCGCAATGGCGGGGTGGCGGCCTGGGCGGCCGTCGGCTCGCTACTCCTCTCCGGCTGCGAGTTCAACGGCTGGTACGACGTCCAACTGCCCGGCGGAGCCGCCTCGGACGGCGACGCGTACCACGTCACTGTCGAGTTCCGTGACGTCCTCGACCTGGTGCCGCAGTCGGCAGTGAAGGTCGACAACGTCACCGTGGGCGCGGTGGAGAAGGTGGAGTTGGACGGCTGGCACGCGCGCGTACGTCTGCGGGTCGCCGACTCGGTCAAGTTGCCCGCCAACGCGATCGCGGAGCTACGGCAGACCAGCATGCTCGGCGAGAAGTACGTGGCGCTGTCCGAGCCGACCGGGGTGGTGGCGGTCGGACGCCTCAGGGACGGCGACGCGATCCCTCTGTCCCGCAGCGGCCGCAACCCGGAGATCGAGGAGGTGCTGTCCGCCCTGTCCGCACTGCTCAACGGCGGTGGCGTGGCGCAGCTCAAGACGATCACCGTGGAGCTGAACAAGGCGCTGGAGGGACGGGAGAACCGGGTCGCTTCCCTGCTGAAGGAGCTGGATGTGTTCCTGGGCGGCCTGGACGCGCAGAAGCAGGACATCGTGCGGGCGCTGAAGGCCGTGGACCGACTCGCCAAGCGCCTCGGCAAGGAGAAGAGGACCATCGCCGGGGCCGTGGACTCGATGCCGCCGGCCCTGAAGGTCCTGGCCCACCAGCGGCGGGACCTGACGCGCATGCTCACGTCGCTGTCGAAGCTCGGCAGGACAGGCACCAGGGTGGTCAACGCCTCGCACGACGACACGGTCGCGAACCTCAGACAACTGCGCCCGATCCTGCAACAGCTCAACAAGGCGGGCGACGACCTGCCCAACTCCCTGGAACTACTGACGACTTACCCGTTCCCCCGCAACGCGGTGGACGCCATCAAGGGTGACTACGTCAATCTCCACATCACGGCTGACCTCGACCTGGCCGGGATCTACGGCAACTTGACGGAGAAGCCGGGCGGCGGTCGGGGTGGCGACGGGAAGCCCCAGGGACCCGGACTTCCGGAGACTCCGGACCTCCCGGACGTACCGGATCTCCCGAGCACGCCGACCGTCCCGACACCCACCGCGCTCCCGAGCACGCCGGGTGTGCCGTCGACCTCCTCGCCCCCGTCCGACGGCGGTGGCGACCCGCTGTGCCCGCCGGTATGCACCAGCAGCTACGGCGAGTACGGAGGCGGCTACGGCACCGGGGACGACTGGCCGAAGGGGATCGACCTCGCCCTGGCCGAGCTGATGCTGAAGGGAGTCCAGCCGTGATCACACGTACGGTCAAGGCCCAGCTGCTCGCCTTCGCCACCCTCACCGCCGTAGGGGTGTCGTACGTCGGCGCCGAGTACACCGGGCTGGTGGACGAGGTCCTGGACCGCGGTTACACGGTCCGGGCGGACTTCGCCGAGTCCGGGGGGATCTTCCCCGGCGCCGAGGTGACGTATCGCGGGGTGCCGGTGGGCCGGGTGGGCGCGCTGCGCCTGACGGGCGCCGACGGCGTCTCGGTCGCGCTGGACATCGAGGACGGAGCACCGCGCATCCCAGCGAACGCACTCGCCGTGGTGGCGAACCGCTCGGCGGTGGGCGAACAGTACGTGGACCTGCAACCCCGCACGTCAAACGGCCCCTATCTGCTGGACGGCAGCACGATCCCGCGCGAGAGCACACGCGTACCGCTGCCGACGACGGACCTGGTCCTCAGCCTGGACCGCTTGGTGAACTCGGTGGGGAAGAAGGACCTGCGGGTCACCGTCGACGAGTTGGGCAAGGCGTTCGCGGGCACGGGCCCGAACCTGAGCCGGCTGGTGGACTCCGGCAACGTGCTGATCGAGTCGGCATCGGAGGCGCTGCCGGAGACGATCGCGCTCATCGAGGACTCGCGGAAGGTGCTGAAGACACAGGCCGACCAGGGCTCGTCGATCAAGTCGTTCGCAAGCGATCTGGCTCTGTTGTCCGCCCAGTTGAAGGAGAGCGACGGCGACCTGCGCAGGCTGATTGGCAACGCGAGACCGGCGGCGCAGGAGGTGAACTCGCTGTTGAAGTCGGCGGGCCCCGAGCTGTCGGTCCTGCTGGCGAACCTGATCAGCGGCGGCCAGGTGACCCTGGCCCGCCTCCCCGGCGTGGAACAGGCCCTGGTCACCTTCCCGGTGATGGTGGCGGGCAGCTACACGGTCGTGCCGGGCGACGGCACAACGCACTTCGGCATGGTGCTGAACGCCGACGACCCGCCGTCCTGCACGCGGGGCTACGGCACGGCCCGCCGCGACCCGGCGGACACGAGCACGCGCGAGGCGAACACGGCGGCTCGCTGCACGTTGCCGCGGGGCAGCGAGTCCTCGGTGCGGGGAGCGCAGAACGCACCGGGCGCGTCGCGCGCGTATGGCGGCGTGAACCAGGCCGCATACGTCACCCCGTACGACCCGGAGACCGGCACGACGGTCGCTCCGGACGGCAGGAACGTCGAGATCGGCTCGACGGGCGGCCAGCAGGCCGTGTTCGGAAAGGAGTCGTGGCAATGGCTGCTCGTCGGCCCGATGGCATGAAGAACTGGCGGAGCTCCAGGGCGGTGACGGCAGGACTCGTCGCCGCGACGGTCCTGACCACCGCACTCACGATCTGGCTGGCCCTCGGCCTGCACGGGCAGCGCGAAGCGGACCAGCGCCGCCGGGACGTCCTGGCCGCGGCCCGCCAGTCAGCCCTGAACTTCACATCGCTCGACTACCGCCACTACGACCGAGACAGCGCGAACGTCCTGTCGGGCGCGACGGGCGACTTCAAGAAGCAGTTCGCGGCACAGACGGAGCAGCTGACGCGGCTGGTCGCGGCGAACAAGTCCGTGTCCGAGGGCCAGGTCCTGGAGGCGGGCATCGTCCGCTCCACGGAGAAGGCGGCCCGCGTCCTGGTGGTGGCCGACAGCAAGGTGACCAACACGGCGGTACCGCAGGGTGAGTCGCGCACGTACCGCCTGCAACTGGACCTGGTCCACCGGCACGGGCGCTGGCTGACGTCCGACGTCGAGTTCGTCGGCTGACAAGCACCACAGAGGAGTACGACCATGCCGAAGACAACCCCTGGCCCCCGCACCCGGCGCACCATGACGGCGGCGGCCCGTGCCGCGACCAAGCGAGCGGAGCGTCGCCACCACGTACCGGCACCGGAGGCCTCCGTCGCCGTAGCCGGCCGCACCGTACTCATCGAGGCCCCGAAGAACGGCTGGGAGGACCCGCCGGAGCCGTCACTCGAATCCTTCGAGGAGGACGCACCGGCAAAGGACGAGGTCGAGGTGCACCCCCGTGGACGCCGCCTGCTCACGCTGGTGCTCGGCATCCTCCTGCTGGCCGCCCTGGTGGCGACCGCCGTACTGGGCTGGCAGTACCGGGACGGACACCGGACGGAAAGCGCCCGGACCCAGGCACTCACCGCCGCGCAGAAGGCCGCACCGGTCATCCTGTCCTACGACTACCGTCACCTGGACAAGGACTTCGCGAGCGCCCGCACCCACCTGACCGGCGGCTTCCGCGCCGAGTACGGCAAGACCACGAAGGCCGTGGTCGGCCCGACGGCCAAGAAGTACCGCGGCATCGTGAAGGCAACGATCACCGCCCCCGCCACCGAGACCCCGGCCGCATCGGTCGTGTCGGCCTCGCCGGACAAGGTCGTGGTGCTGCTCTTCATCAACCAGGTCACCGAGAGCACGCAGGTCTCGGGGGCTCGGGTGGATCTGAACCGGGTGCGGATGACGATGACCGACACGGACGAGGGGTGGAAGGTGAGCGGGGTCGACGCGCTGTGAGGTCCGCCGGGCTCACGGCGCTCACGTGCGGGGGTGGATGGCAGACGAACCAGGGCCTAATTCCGACCGGTCGGAGGTCGCAACAGCGACCCCAGGCCGCAGTCTGGCAACTTCGTCCGGGCGTGCTCCCTCCCCTCTGAGGGGCAGCCGAGATCCTCCAGGAGCAAATCGAGTGCCGCCTCCTCGTGCAGGGCGATGCCCCAATGCCTCCGTGATGTATGCGCCCGAACTCCGGTGGTGGGTCGTGCTGCTGGCAAGCGCGCGTTTCGACGCGCGAGCGCGCCGGCGCCCGTCGGCGCGCAACAGCGTGAACGGCGCCCCGATCCCCGGCGGCACGCACCCGCCCGTTCGCCCGCCGTCCCCTGTCACCTGCTTTTCTTCTGGTTCGGGGCGAGCGCGGGGTGTGCAGAGGGGGATGTCGGGCTGGCGACCACACGGATATGTGCGTGGTGACCTGCAAATATGCCGCCCATGGCCGGTAGGGCGCTGACGGCTGTCAGGGGGAGTGCGAGTGGGGATGTCGGCGGGGTTATCAGTCTGGTCGGCAGGGGGTGTTGCCGCATCGTGACCGTGGTCGGGGCTTTGTGGTCGCACGTGTGGTCGGGGTCAGCTGCTGCTCTGGTCGTACGCGGGGCGCCGGGTACGGCGGCGCCGCCTGCGCACGAAGGGGAGGCCGACGATGAGTGACGTGGATGCAGGCGGTGGGGATCGCCTGGCGCTGGCGGTGCTGACGCAGTACCGGATGGCCACGACCGAGCAGATGCATCGGGTGATCGCGCCCGGGGTGCGGATCGAGCAGACGCGGCGGCGGATGGCCAAGCTGCGCGATGAGGGACTGGTCGACCGCATCACCCTGCCCCGGGCCGGACGGCTGCGCGTATGGTTTCCCACTTCGTACGGCACGGAGATCGCCTCCGAGTGGCCGGAGCTGCGCGGGCGACGACCACCGAAAACGGTGTCCGATCCGACAGCCGCGAGGCTGCGGGTGGGACACACGTTGACGGTGACCGAGACCGCGCTCGCCTTCCTCGAAGACGCACGCCGCAGTGGCGACCTATGCCGCCCACTGGACTGGATCCCCGAGGTCCACCACTCCCTCGGGGGCGGCGAAGCCGTCATACCCGACGCCCTCATGTACTACCGACGCGGTCCCACCGACGGCGAGGACGGGGCGATGCTGCGGGCATTCATCGAGGTCGACCGGGCCACCATGGGCCCGGAACGCCTGTCCGCAAAAATCGGCGCCTACGCTCGCCTCCACCGATACACCCCCACACCCGTTACGCGCCGCCGACCGACCATCGCGCAGGACCCGGTGCAGGAGACATGGCGACGCCACTATCCGCTCTTCCCTCGCGTCCTGTTCGTCCTGGACGGCACCGGCCCCACCGGCATCACCACACGCATCCGCGCCCTCAGTGCAGCTGCGAGGGAACCGGCGGTGGTGAGCTTCCTGCGCTACGTTCCCGTCCTTGCGGCATCGCTGACAGACCTGCGCAACAACGGACCTTCCTCACCGGTCTGGCATCCCGTCCAAAACCCTGCCATCCGAGTCGCATGGAGCCAGTCGCCACCCTTGTAGTCATCCTGCCGGCGTGCACCGTCCGCTCGCGAGGGCTGCGCAGAGCCCGACCACGGGGTCCGACCACAGATACGAACAGCCGACCCCAGCAGGTCACAGCGGTGCGCAGGAGCGCTGCGCACCGAATGCGCAGCGGATGCACAGTGCTCGTGAACGGCTGCGCGGTCAGTGGCCGTGGGCCAATCAGAGATTGCGGAGTCAGCTCAAAGACTGTGCACGCGCACCGACCACCGGCGGATTGCGCAGGAGTGTCTGCGCGCCGAGCGCGGAACGGATGCCCACTGCGTGCAACCTCGACGGGGAGTCTGCGCAACGCACCGAGGGCCTGCAGCATCGCCGCCGACTCTGCTACTGGCAAACTTCAGGGACTTGCCGTTGTGTCTGAGGGCCTCCGGCGGACTCCCGACGCGGCAAGCCCCCGCAGGGTCGGGAGGAGTTTCCGAGTGCAGGTCAGAGGCCGTGCCCGAGTGAAACCCGCAGAGAGCGGCAGAAGAGTCGGGCTATACGCCGGGGAGTGCCACCGCAGCGCTATGACCTGCGTAAACCGTGACGAACGGCAGCAACAGCACAGCGGTGAACAGAATCGGCCCACGGCAGGGACCTCCCCGGTGATCGCGACTGTGTCGCGACCACGACACCGTGGCCCCATGAAGAGCGGAACCCTTCTCTGACCAGTGCTTTCGAGGACTTTCGCCTGGCGGAACCTACCGGCTGGGGGGGGGGGGGGCCCCCGGGGGGGGGGGCCCCCCCCCCCCCCCCCGCGGGGGGGCGCCCCGGGGGGGGGGGGGGGGGGCGGATGAAAACCGAACGGCCGCGGGGGGGGGGTGAGCCC
>NZ_JBIWJD010000006.1:0-610925 GCF_044764945.1 Streptomyces sp. NPDC093568
ACGCCCGGTTACATTCCGAACCCGGAAGCTAAGCCTTACAGCGCCGATGGTACTGCAGGGGGGACCCTGTGGGAGAGTAGGACACCGCCGAACAAATTGTGAAAAAGGCCCACACCTTAAACAGGTGTGGGCCTTTTTGTTTTTCCGTTAGTTTGAGGCGTATGAACTACGTCATCCGATCCATCCGCGCCGACGAGTGGCCGGCGGCCAAGGAGCTGCGGCTCGCGGCGTTGCAGGACCCGGTCGCGCACCTCGCCTTTCTGGAGACGTACGAGGACGCTCTGGCTCAGCCTGACACGTTCTGGATGGAGCGGGCCGCTGGGGCCTGTGAAGGGGCCGAGAAGGCGCAGCAGATCATCGTCGAGGCGCCGGACGGCCGTTGGGTCGGGACCTTGACCGTGCTGATCGAGGAGCCGGGGACGACCGACTGGGCCGGGTATCCGGTGGAGCGGCTGCAAGGGCATGTCGTCGGTGTGTTCGTGCGGCCCGAGGAGCGTGGCGGTGGGCTGACCGAGGTGCTGTTCGACGCCGGCCTGGAGTGGGCCTGGGGGCGTGGCGCCGAGCGGATACGGCTCATCGTGCACGAGGAGAACGGACGGGCCCTGCGGTTCTACCGGAGGGTGGGGTTCGTGCCGAGCGGCCTTGTCGTGCCGTTGTCCGGGAAGCCGGAGGAGAAGGAGCTGGAGTTCGTTCTCGAGCGGTAGTAGTCCGCGGGGCGCGGTTCGGTGAGCCGGGCCGCTACACCGGGAGTTCGTCGTGCGGCCAGCGGGAGCGGGCCTGTTCGCGGGACCGGAGCAGGGCCAGGGTCGGCATGCCCCGGTCCGCTCCGGTGGCCAGCAGCTCCGGCAGCTGGGGAAGCGGAGCCACGGCGGCGACGTCGTCCAGGACGAGCGTCATTGGTGGGTCGAGGCGACCGGAGGATGACCGTTCGGCCATGTGCCGGCCGCGCTCGACCACGCTTGCGGCGAGGGCCGTCAGGAGTGGCATGGCGCCCGGGTTGGCTCGGGGGTCCTCGATGGATTCACCCACCACATAAAGCGTGCCCCCTTCGTGGACGAAGGAATCCAAGGTGAGGGCATCAGTTCGGTTGGGAGTGCACGACTCCCGGATGTTGACCGTGGAGAGGGCGGAGAGCGCCCTGGTGGTCAACTCCTGGGCCATGTCACGGCGTTCCGGGTGGGCCGTGAGGGCCGCTTCGAGTTCGCCGGCCGCGCCGGGGGCCGCCTTGGGGTTGGTGCGGAGGATGCGTACGGCGTCCTGGATCTGGCTGCCCTGGGACCAGCGGTGGACGTGGCGGATGGTGCGGCCGTCGATGGCGGCGGCGTGCAAGTAGCTGCGCAGGAGCGTTTCGGCCGTGTCGCTGACCGCCTGGTCCAGCCGTGAGGTGGGGCGGACCGGGGTGAGGAGGGCGGCGGCCCGTGAGATCGCTGTCTGCTTGTCCTCGCAGCCGCTGGTGGGGGACCAGTGGAGGCGTGCCGGGGTGTCGCAGAGGTGGGTGGGGTCGTAGAGGAGGACCGGGCCTAGTTTGGCGCGGGCGTCCTTCGTCTGCTCCCAGAGGGCCTGGTTCGAGGTGATGACGAGGGCCGGACCCTCGGCGTCACGTACGGCCGTAGTGGCGGTCGCCTGGCGGCTTTCTCTGGGGGCTACCTGGATTCTGTCCCATCCGCCGACTCGTTCGGTGAGCAGCGGGGTGGGGGGCTCGGGCTCCGCGGCCACGGGGGCCAGGGGTGGCTGCTGAGGTGCCTCGGGCGTCTCCGGCAGCGTGCTCGGGTCGGGTTCCCTCCGTGGGGCGGGGACCTCGCCCCGCACGGCGGTCGGGGCCACCGTGCTCGATTCCGGCTCGTCTTCCCGTACTTCCCGCTGCCCTGACTTCTCGGGCTTCCCGGTCCGTCGGCCGGCGCGCACGGCCCGCCACCGGGCCACCGTCCCCAGCACGAACACGGTCAGGACGACGAGGACCATCAACTGGCCGATGAACAGGCCCCAGAACAGGCCGTAGCCGGACAGCTGGCCGGCCGGAGTGTCGGGCCAGGCTCCCGGGATGTCGTGGGGGTCGGCGATCAGGGCGCGCATGGCCAGCGGGGTGCGGGTGAACGTGACTCCGGTGGGCCAGGCGCCGTGGGCGAACCAGGCGGCGAGGCCCGTCGCCGTCCAGACCAGCAGGGTCATGCCGAGGAGGAAGGCGAGGATGCCGATCAACAGGCCGTCCGGGATGCCCCCCTGGCCGTCCCTGTTGTCCCGGTGTCCTCGACGGTCGTCCGGTCTCACGCTGCCCCCTCGCCCCTACGCCACCGTCGATTCGGAGTCGCCCAGGTGTTGCTCCACGAAGGCCGCGGCCCGCTCCTCGGCCTCCAGTTCGGCGGCGCGCAGGGCGTCGTCGGTCAGTTCGCGGTCGGCGGACGACTCGGTCATCGCGCGGTCGGTGAAGACCAGGGGGCGTTCGGTCTCGGTGATCAGGTGCTTGACCACCTGGACGTTGCCGTTGACGTCCCACACCGCGATGCCCGGGGTGAGGGTCGGGATGATCTCCACCGCCCAGCGGGGCAGGCCCAGGACCCGGCCCGTGGCCCGTGCCTCGTCGGCCTTCTGGGCGTAGATCGTCCGGGTCGACGCCATCTTCAGGATCGCGGCGGCTTCCTTCGCCGCCGCTCCGTCCACCACGTCGGACAGGTGGTGGACGACCGCCACGAAGGACAGGCCGAGGCGGCGGCCGAACTTCAGCAGGCGCTGGAAGAGCTGGGCCACGAACGGGCTGTTGATGATGTGCCAGGCCTCCTCGACCAGGAAGATGCGCTTCTTCCGGTCGGGGCGGATCCAGGTGTGCTCCAGCCAGACACCCACGATCGCCATCAGGATCGGCATGGCGATGGAGTTGCGGTCGATGTGGGACAAATCGAACACAATGAGGGGCGCGTCCAGATCGATGCCGACCGTGGTGGGGCCGTCGAACATGCCCCTCAGGTCACCGTCGACCAGTCGGTCGAGCACCAGCGCCACGTCCAAGCCCCACGCCCGTACGTCGTCTATGGCGACGTTCATCGCCTCCGCCGACTCCGGCTCGGGGTGCCGTAGCTGCTCGACGATGTCGGTCAGGACGGGCTGGCGTTCGACGATGGTCTCGTTGACGTAGGCGTGCGCGACCTTCAGGGCGAAGCCGGAGCGCTCGTCGAGGCCGTGGCCCATCGCGACCTCGATGATCGTGCGGAGCAGCGCGAGCTGGCCCGTCGTCGTGATCGAGGGGTCGAGGGGGTTGAGGCGGATGCCCATGTCCAGGGCCGCCGTCGGGTCCAGGCGGATGGGAGTTATCCCCAGCTCCTGCGCGATGAGGTTCCACTCGCCGACGCCGTCCTCGCCCTGGGCGTCCAGGACGACGACCTGGCGGTCGCGGAAGCGGAGCTGGCGCAGGACGTACGTCTTCTCCAGCGCCGACTTGCCGTTGCCGGACTCGCCGAGGACCAGCCAGTGGGGGGCGGGGAGCTGCTGGCCGTAGAGCTGGAAGGGGTCGTAGATGTAGCCCTTCCCGGAGTACACCTCGCGGCCGATGATGACGCCCGAGTCGCCGAGGCCGGGGGCGGCGGTGGGGAGGTAGACCGCCTGGGCCTGGCCCGTGGACGTGCGCACCGGCAGCCGGGTCGTCTCGACCTTCCCGAAGAGGAAGGCCGTGAAGGCGTCGGTGAGGACGGACAGCGGGTCCCGCATCAGGTCCTACCTCCGAATGCCGGTGGCGAAGGGGAGTGTGTTCACGAATGCCCGGTGGTGCTCTCGGTCGCACCATTCCAGCTTCAGATACGACTTTCCGGCTGACGCCCGGATGGTCCGCTTGTCGCGCGCGAGGGCCTCGGGGGAGCGGGAGGAGACGGTGATGTAGCCGACCAGGTTGACGCCGGCGGCGCCGCTCGCGAGGTCCTCGCCGCGCTGGTCGAGGCGGGTGTGGGCGGCGACGTCGCGGGGGTCGACGGTGCGGTTCATCTTGGCGGCGCGGCTCGCCTCGGCCTCGTCGTTCGTCTTCTCGGTGAGCATGCGTTCGATGGCGACCTCGGTGGGTTCGAGGTCCATCGTGACGGCGACCGTGCGGATGACGTCGGGGGTGTGGACGAGCAGGGGCGCCAGGAAGTTGACGCCGACCGGGGTCATCGGCCACTCCTTCACCCAGGCGGTGGCGTGGCACCAGGGGGCGCGGGTGGAGGACTCCCGGGTCTTCGCCTGGAGGAACGTCGGCTCCATCGCGTCCAGCTCGGCGGGCCAGGCATTACGTTTCGTCATCGCCTGGATGTGGTCGATCGGGTGGTCCGGGTCGTACATGGAGTGGATGAGGGAGGCGAGGCGGCCCTGGCCGAGCGGCTGCCGTACGCGGATGTCCGCCTCCTGCAGGCGCGAGCAGATGTCGGTCAGCTCGCGGGCCATGACGACCGCGAGGCCCGCGTCCCGGTCGACCTTGCCGCCGTGCGGGCGGGCCGCGCGGGCCATCGCCACGGCTTCGGCGGCCAGTTCGCGCGTGTAGTGCATGCAGGCGACGAGGTAGGCGCGGTGCTGCTCGCTGCTCGTCGACACCATGGACTGGAGCTGGTCGTACGACTGCTGCAACCAGGCCGGGGAGCGCTCGTCGCCGCGCACAGCTACGTCCTTGGCGTGGGCGTCGGGGTCGGCGGGCAGGGTGCGCGCGAGCATCTGGAGGCGGGTGACGAAGCCGTCCCCGTTGGCGACGTGCTTCAGCAGGGTGCCGAAGCGGTCGACGAGGGCCTCCTGGTCCTCGGAGTCGCGCAGGCCGACGCCGGGGCCCTCGATCTCGATGGCGGCGGTGACGGTTCTGCGGTCGGCGTGCAGCAGTACGGCGATCTCGTCGGGCCCGAACGGGGCGGCGAGCCAGGTGATGCGGCCGATGCCCGGGGGCGGGCCGATCTCGACCTCGCGCCCGGCCATGCTCGTGCCGGCCTCCATGACGCCGGAGCGGTACGTCGTGCCCTGGCGCAGGGTGCGCTTGTAGCTGCGGTTGATCTCGAACCACTTGTAGAAGGTCCGGTGCTTGTACGGCACGTAGACCGCGGCCAGCGCGAGCAGCGGGAAGCCCGTCAGCAGCACGATCCGCAGGGACAGGACGGGGACGAGGAGTCCGCACATCATGCCGAGGAACGCGCCCACGATGATCAGCGCGATCTCGCCGGTCTCGCGGTTGCGTCCGACGATCGCGTTCGGCCGGGCGCGGCCGATCAGATATGTACGGCGGGGCGTGACCGGATGGGACACGTGGGACTGCGTCGTCAACGCCCGTCACCTCCTGAACGGTTGCTGTTGCGGGTGTTGCTGGCGTGCGGGGTGTTCACGGGGCTGCCGGAACGGGGTGCGGGTGCGGCGGAGGGGACGGATCCGCCGCCGTTCGCGCCGCGCGAGCTGTGCGCGGCGACGCCGCCGGAGGCGGGGTTGGAGGGGCGGGCGTTGGACTGGCCTCCGCCGTTGTTGTCGGCGCGGGAGCTGTGTGTCTTGATGCCCTGGGCGACGAGGGTGGCGGGGGAGCTGATGACCGCGGCTGCCTTGCCTTCGGCGCCCTGCATGAGGCGGTTGTTGCGGGAGCCCGCGATCTCGTCGCCGAAGCCGGGGACGAAGCGGTAGATCATCGCGCTCGCGAAGATGGCGAGCAGGATGATGGCGAGGCCGGAGACGACCGCCGAGAAGGCGTTCGGGCCGTCGTCCGCGGAGAGTGCGCCGGCCAGGCCGAGGACTATCACGATCACCGGTTTCACGAGGATGACGGCGATCATGATGCCGGCCCAGCGGCGGACGTGGCCCCAGAGGTTCTTGTCGACCAGGCCGGCGTAGACGACGGTGCCGAGGAGGGCGCCGACGTAGAGCAGGGCGGCGCGGATGACGAGCTCCAGCCAGAGGACGCCGGCGGCGAGGATGCTGACCAGCGAGACGACGATCAGCATGATCGGGCCGCCGCCGATGTCCTCGCCCTTTTCCAGGGCGGCGGCGAAGGTGCCGAAGAAGGTGTCCGTCTGGTCGCCTGTCGTCTTCGCGAGGACGTCCGTGACGCCGTCGGTGGCCGATACGACCGTGTAGAGGATCAGCGGGGTGAACGCGGAGGCGAGGACGGTGAGCCAGAGGAAGCCGATCGCTTCGCTGATGGCGGTGGTGAGGGGCACGCCCCTCACCGCTCGCTTGGCCACGGCCAGCAGCCACAGGAGGAGGGTGAGGATCGTGGACGCCGCGAAGACGACCGCGTACTGCTGGAGGAACTTGGCGTTCGTGAAGTCGACGTTCGCGGTCTCCTTGACCGCCTCGCTGAGCTGCTTGACGGTCCAGGAGGCGGCGTCCGCGCAGCCCTTGGCGAGGGAGGAGAGGGGGTCGAGGGTGGCGGTGGGGTCGTTGAGGGTGGAGCCTCCGCCGGAGCGGCCGTTGTCTTTTTCGCAGTAGTCCTTGGCGGGGCCGCGGATGAGGTCGCAGGGGTCGTTGCTCCCCGAGGGGGTGGGGGAGGGGGTGGGCGCGGCGACAGCGCGGGTGGCCAGCAGTACGGCTGTGGCCTGCACTGTGGCCAGGGCCGCGGTGAGCTTGAGGAAGCGGCGGTTAGCGCGCATACGTGAAGCCTCCGTACTCCTCGACAGCCTTCGTCATGTCGTCGGCACTGGAGGCTCGCTGGTCCCGCCCCACCGGCACGGGTCCGTCCTTCTGCTGGAAGTCGGTGACTTTCCAGTCGCCTGCGACCCACTTCAGCTTGTAGGTCGTGGTGTACCAGCTCTCGGACACCGGGTTGGTCGAGCCCTCACCGGACAGCCCGAAGAGCGACGTGTACCAGACCTCCACGGTGGCGGCATTCGCGCTGAACGACGTGGCCTTGGTGCCGACGGGGATGACCCGCGAGACGAACGTCTGCCCCGTCGGCGCCGCACCGTCGTTGCCGAGGCCGATGTTCGCCAGGAACTTCTCGCTGGAGTAGGCGCTGTCCAGGTCCGCCTGCCGGTCGGCGGCCACATCGGGCGCGTAGACCGTGTTGACGATCTCGTGCCGTCTGGCCGTGTCGAACATGTCCGCCGACCCGAGCGTCACGGAGTAGTTCGCCGCCGCACTCTGCGCCCCCTGCTCATCCCGAGCGAACCCCCCGGGAATCCCCCCGGCCTTCCCGTCCACCGGACGGGTCCCGCTCGCTGCCGTCGTCGCGGATTTCGGCTGGTTTTCGTCCCCGGCCGTGGAAGTGGAGTCGTCTCCTCCACGGTTCGCGAAGGCGATCGCGGCGATGAGGACGACGACCACGCCGACGACGGTGACCAGGCTCCGGGAGGACGAGCGGCCGCCCCGCCGTGCTCCGCCGTACACGTCACCGCTGCTCTCGGGCAGCCGTGTACGGGTCTGACCGGTGCCTCCGTAGCCGCCGGAGGACTCCCGTTCGTCTCCGAGACTCATGCCGCGTACGCCCCCTCGACGTCGGACAGATACACGTTGGAGTACGACGGTAGCCGTGCTGGTTCCCGCATGGGCGCGGTGTGGTGACTCGACATCAGGGAAACGCAACCTCAGCCGGTGGGCACGACGGGTGGGTGGGGGACTTGGAGGACCGGGCGTGCCCGGAGCGGACGGAGGGCAGCGGTGGTGCGGGGGCGGCTATACCGCCATGCCGTACACGATGGTGAACAGCGTGCCCAGCGAGCCGATGATGAAGACGCCCGTCAGACCGGCGACGATCAGCCCCTTGCCCTGCTCGGCGCTGAAGGTGTCGCGCAAGGCCGTGGCGCCGATGCGCTGTTTGGCCGCCCCCCAGATGGCGATGCCGAGGCAGATCAGGATGGCGACCGCCATGACCACCTGGATCATCGTCTTCGCTTCGTTCCCCAGTGCCCCGAAGGGGCCCCAGTCAGGGGCGATCCCGCCGATGATGGTGTTGATGTCGCCCTTGTCGGCCGCAAAGAGCATGTAAGTCACCGCCCCTGTTGGGTAGTTCCGCGGTCCCCTGCGGTGCGCAGAGGTCAGGCATCATTCTCGCCGACAATGCTGCCGTCGTATGTCGACTTGCCGTCATTGATGGGCGGGATTCGTACGAATACCTCGCACGGTCACTCTGTGTATCACGGCAGGTCACGCCGGGCAACGAGGCCTGAGCGGAACCTGTCGTGTGGCTCTGTCGTTAGCCCCCTTCACGCCGAGTGCCGTTTCTGACGGCCGGTCGGGTGAGTGGTCGTGCCGGTGTTCTGCGGGTGAAGGCTATCCCGGGTCGGTGAATCGGACCTCGCGGGGTTCGTGTCGTGGGCCGGTGTGGGCGGCCTGTGGTGACGGGGTGTCAGTGAGGGAGGCCCTCGGTGGCGTTCGTGGTGATCAGGCGCAGGAGCTGCTTGGCCAGGGCGTCCTGCTGCGGGGTCAGGCCCATCGCGTCGCCGATGGCGAGCGGGACCGTGTGCGCGCGGTCGCGGAGCCGCGTGCCGGCCTCGGTGAGGCGCAGGGCGACGGAACGCTCGTCGTCGGGGCGGCGTTCGCGGTGCAGCAGGCCGGCCGCCTCGAGGCGCTTGAGCAGGGGTGACAGGGTGCTGGACTCCAGTTGGAGGGCCGTGCCCAGGTCGCGTACGGAGATCGAGTCCTGTTCCCAGAGGACCAGCATGACCAGGTACTGCGGGTAGGTCAGGCCCAGTTCGTCGAGCAGGGGGCGGTAGCGGGCGGTCACGGCGCGGGAGGCGGCGTAGAGCGCGAAGCAGAGCTGGTCTTCGAGGAGGAGGGAGCCCCCTGGGGAAGCGGTGGGGGGTGTCGGTTCGGCGGTCGGCTTCGGCTTCATGGGGGCGCTCCTGGGGGCTGGTGCTCCGGCCCTGGCGTGGATGGGTCTCAGTGGCCTCGATTCTATCGGGCCGTAGGGCATCGTGCCCTAATCAGTTGCGCGCTACTTAATAGCGCGCTACTTTCTGGGTGTGCCGCCGCACCCGGCCAGTCCAGCCGGGCAGGCTTCCCGCGGCACCCGATCCGAGGAGATCGCCATGACCGACGTCAACCCCGTCCGCCCCGTCCTGGAGCCCGCCGCACAGGCCTTCGCCGAGGCGACCGCGAATCCGCCGTACCTGTTCGACCTCGGGCCGGCCGAGGGGCGCAAGGCCGTCGACGAGGTGCAGTCCGGGGAGATCGCCAAGCCTGCCGTCGACGAGGAGTGGGTCACCGTCTCCGGCGGGCCGACCGGCGAGGTCAGGGCCCGGGTCGTCCGGCCGGCCGGGGCCACCGGGACACTGCCGGTGATCCTCTACATCCACGGCGCCGGCTGGGTGTTCGGCAACGCCCACACCCACGACCGGCTCGTGCGCGAGCTCGCCGTCGGCACCGGTGCCGCGGTCGTCTTCCCTGAGTACGACCTCTCTCCCGAGGCGCGTTACCCCGTCGCCATCGAGCAGAACTACGCCGTTGCGCGGTGGATCGTCGGCGAGGGGGCGGCCAACGGCCTGGATGCCACGCGTATCGCCGTCGCCGGGGACTCGGTGGGCGGCAACATGACGGCCGCGCTGACCCTGATGGCCAAGGAGCGCGGGGACGTGCCGCTCGTGCAGCAGGTGCTCTTCTACCCGGTCACCGACGCGTCGTTCGACACCGGGTCCTACCGGCAGTTCGCCGAGGGGTACTTCCTGCGGCGGGACGCCATGCAGTGGTTCTGGGACCAGTACACGACCGATGAGGCCGAGCGGGCGCAGATCACGGCGTCGCCGCTGCGGGCCACGGCGGAGCAGCTGGCCGGGCTGCCGCCGGCGCTCGTCATCACCGCCGAGGCCGATGTGCTGCGGGACGAGGGTGAGGCGTACGCGAACAAGCTGCGGGAGGCCGGTGTGCCGGTCACCGCGGTGCGGTACCAGGGCATCATCCACGACTTCGTGATGCTGAACGCGCTGCGGGAGACGCGGGCCGCGGAGGCCGCGATAGGGCAGGCGGTGAGTGTGCTGCGTGGGGTTTTCGAGGGCTGAGCCCCGTAGGGGGCGGGTGCGTCAGCGTGGCTTCAGGCCGTGCAGCAGGTGATGGACCAGGCGCTCCACCCCCGCCAGTGCCGCCTCCGACGTCAGCCAGCCGCCCGCGATGAAGGCGGCCATGCCCTGGAGGGCGGCGCCCGTGACGAGGTTGAGCTCCTCGGGGTCGCCCCCGATGACCTCACCTCGTCGCTGGGCGTCCGCGAGGACACGTTCGAGGCTGCCGATCGTGTGCTCGACGGCCGACGCCAGCTGCGCCGAGGCGTCCGGGTCGTGCTTGCGGGCGTACATGAGCTCCAGGAGCTCGGCGTTGTCGACCGCGAAGCCGAGGTAGGCGCGGGCCAGTGCGGTGAGCCGGGGTTCCAGTGGGAGCGCGGGGTCGTCGGCGCTGCTCAGGGCCCGGCCGAGCCGTTCGTACCCGGCCAGGGCCAGGGCGTTGAGCAGGGCCTGCTTGTCCTTGAAGTGTCGGCCCGGGGCGGCGTGACTGACACCGACCTCGCGGGCCAGTTCGCGCAGGGAGAGGGCGCCGACGCCCTTGTCGCGCAGCGTGCGTTCCGCCGCCGCGAGCAGGGCGGCGCGCAGGTCTCCGTGGTGGTAGGGGCGGCTCTCGGGCATGCGGACCATCGTAGCTTGATGTTGTCGTTGCCATCTTTGTTGGCGTCGTCACCATTGTTGTCATTGACAGCATTGTTGGCGGCGCCTACATTCGTTTGCATGGCTGACAACACGAAGACCAAGAAGTGGGACGCGACCCGCCTCCCCGACCTCACCGGCCGCACCGCCGTCGTCACCGGCGCCAACAGCGGCATCGGCCGCACCGCCGCCGACGCGCTGGCCCGCGCGGGCGCGCACGTCGTGCTCGCCGTACGGGACCTGGAGCGCGGGCGGGCGGCCGCGGCGACCGTGAACGGCAGCACCGAGGTGCGACGCCTCGACCTGGCGGACCTGTCGTCCGTACGCGAGTTCGCCGACGCCTGGCAGGGGCGGCCCGTGGATCTGCTGATCAACAACGCGGGCGTGATGATGGTGCCGCGGCAGCGGACCGCGGACGGCTTCGAGATGCAGTTCGGAACGAACCACCTCGGGCACTTCGCGCTGACGAACCTGCTGCTGCCGTACGTCACGGACCGGGTGGTGACGCTGTCGTCCGGCGCGCACCGCTGGTTCGACGCGCGGATCCGGTTCGAGGACCTCGACTTCACGTCCGGGTACGACGCGAACCGGGCGTACGCCCAGTCGAAGCTGGCCAACCTGCTGTTCACGCTGGAACTCCAGCGCCGGCTCGCGCAGGCCGGCTCCCCCGTGCGTGCTTTCGCGGCCCATCCCGGCTATGCGGCCACCAACCTCCAGAGCCACGCGGGCAACCCCGTGATGCGCGGGTTCATGAAGATCGGCAACCGGGTCTTCGCCCAGGACGACAAGGCCGGCGCCCTGCCGACGCTGTACGCCGCCACGCAGGACCTGCCCGGCGCGAGCTACGTCGGACCCGACGGGTGGGGCGAGATGCGGGGCGGGCCGACGCTGGTCGGGCGCAGCGCGGCGGCGAGTGACGCCGAGGTGGCCCGGCGGCTGTGGAACGTGTCGGAGGAACTCACCGGCGCGCGCTGGCCGTTGACGGCCGGGGAGCGGGTGACGGCCGAGCGCTAGTGCGTCCGGCCCTCCCCTCCCGTGGATCTGCTCGCCGGTGGGCTCAGGACTCCGGCTGCGTCACGGTCAGGGCCCACCGGATGTCGTCCTTCGAGGCGTCGACGCCGATGCTGAAGGAGCCGAAGTGGACCACACCCGGATCCATGGCCACCGAGCCCACTCCGGTCTTCCCGGCGGGGCAGTCGACCGTGAGCGCGGCGACCTCCGTCTCCTGTGACATCGTCACCCGCACCTGACCGCCCCCCTCGCACGCCACCGTGAGCACGGTCGGCAGCCCCTCCCACGCGCCACCGGACGCGACACCGCCGTCCCCCGTCTGCTCCGGCACCCACACCAGGCCCTCCGGTCCGGGATGCGGCAGCAGGACATCGGTCGACGCGGCGGCGGGCCCGGTCGCGATACCTGTCAGCGCGCAGGCCGCCAGTGCCGTCACGGCGATGGTCCGGCGGGTGTGTCTCATGGTCGTTCCCCCTGAAGTCGGCTTGTACGCCCGGCAGTTGACCGGGCGTGACACAGTCTGTCGGGTGGGACGACCCGGTGCCTGAGTATCCGTACTCAGGAGGCCGCACGCGGAGGTGGCGATCGATGGAGACGGCGAAGCCCGGTCTGCTCGGGGTGTTCGCGCACCCCGACGACGAGTCCCTGTCCGCGGGCGGCGTTCTCGCCCGGCATGCCGCGGCGGGCGCGCCCACCGCCGTGGTGACGGCGACCTGGACCCCGGGGACACGGCGGGGCGCCGAACTCGCCGAGGCGCTGCGGATCCTGGGGGCCGGAGAACCGAGGATGCTGGGCTACGCCGACGACCGGGTGCCGCACTCCGCCCCGGGCCGCCCGCGCCTGCGGGACGCGCCGCTGGACGAGGCGGTGGGCCGGCTCGTCGCCCACATACGGCGGTTCCGGCCGCGGATCGTGATCACTCACGACGCCTACGGCGGCCTGACCGGCCACCCCGACCACGTGCACACCCACCGTCTGACCACGCTCGCCGTCCAGGCCGCCGGCCTCGAACGGCTCTACCCCGACGCCGACGCCCCCTGGCGGCCCGACGCCCTCTACCTCGCCACGCACCCCCACTCGGCCCTGCCCGCGCTGAGCGCACTGGCTCTCGCGGGCAAGGGCATGAACACGGTCCCCGACGAGCTGGTCTCCGCGACCGTCGACGTGCGCCCCTGGCTGGAGCGGAAGTGGGCCGCCGTACTCGCCCACCGCACCGAGGTGGAGCGGGGAGCCGCGCCCGGCCTCCTCGCCGGCTTCCCGGAGTCCGTGCGGGAAGGGATCCTCGGCACCGAGTGGTACATCAGGCAGGACACCGTCTCCGCGCAGTCCGGCCGGACGGAACTGACTCCCTGAGCGTTGGGCGCGGGCGCTACTCGGCGGGCAGCGCGTCCCGCAGGGCCTTCGCGGTGACCGCCGGGTCGTATCCGTCGGGCACGCCCTCGACCAGGATGATGTCGCCCTCGATGTGCCGGGTGCGCAGGGGCGCGATCTCCTGGTAGGCGGGCGAGTCCCACCAGGCCCGCGCCTGTGCGATGCCCGGGAAGCCGATCATCACCACGGCGCCGGGCCAGCTGCCCTCCTTCGTCTCGTGCGGCGTGGCATGCACGAGGAAGCGGCCGCCGTACGGCTCGAAGGTGGCGGTGATGCGCTCGATGTACTCCGCTATCTCCGGGTGCGGGGCGGCGTCGCGGAGGTGGGCGATGGCGTAGGCGGGCATGGTGTCCTCCCTGTCGGCGGGGATCGCTCCCTGTGCCGACGATCCTGGCAGGAGGGCTCACGGGAGGCGATGACCTGGCAGGTAATGCCCGCGCCGGGGGCCGCCGTTCGGCACGCGCACATGCCCGCCCTTGACACTCCTCTCACCTTCGTCGGCCACAGTGGCGCCGATGCCCCCGACACCACACACCTCACGCCTGCCCCTGTACGCCGCCGCCGTGCTGCTCGCCGTCCCCTCGGCCTCCGCCGCGGCCGCCGACGCCGGTGGGCCCTTCGGCATGACCGTCACCGCCGCGGCGACGGCGCGCAGCGCGCGGGTCGGTGCGCTGTTCGTGGCCGGCCGGCGCGAGCACCTGCGCGGTGGCCATTTCTGCACCGCGTCCGTCGTGCACAGCCCCCGGCACGACCTCGTCGTCACCGCCGCCCACTGCCTGAACGGCAAGAAGGAGACGCTCGTGTTCGTGCCCGGATACCGGGACGGCGTTGCGCCGTACGGGGTGTGGACGGTCGGGAGGTGGTTCGTGCCGGACGGTTGGGCCGAGGGGCGGGACGAGGACAGCGACGTGGCGTTCGGGGTGGTCGAGCGGCGGGGCGGCAAGGGGGTCGAGGACGCCGTCGGCGGGAACCGGTTCGCAGCGGACACGGCCGTGGGGGCGGCGACCCCCGTGACCGTCACGGCGTATCCCAACTCGCTGGATGCGCCGGTCAGTTGCACCGACAAGCCGCGCCCTCACCACCGTACGCAACAACGCGTCCACTGCCCCGGCTTCGGCGGCGGGACGAGCGGGAGCCCGTGGGTGAACGGGGACGGGCAGGTCGTGGGGGTGCTCGGCGGGGACGAGGACGGCGGGGCCACCGCCGATGTGTCCTACAGCGTGGTGTTCGGGGCCGAGGCGGCCGCGCTGTATCGCGCGAGTGCCGGTTGCGGGGAGTCCCGGCCGGGAAGCTCCTAGACTGGCGCGGGCGGACTCCCGGTGGGCGAGGGGCGGTTGACGGTGCGTAAGGCATGGATCGTGGCGGGTGCCGCCCTTGCGGTGGGGCTCAGCTTCGTGATGCTGCTCGTCGTCGGGGTCTACGTCGTCGCCGGGAACCTCGCCGGAGGGGTGGGCGGGGCGTCGAAGGCGCTGGCCAAGGGCGCGGTGCCGGCCGCCTACCGGGACATCGTGCAGAAGTGGGGCAACCTGTGCTCCGCCATCAACCCCGCGCTGCTCGCCGCCCAGCTGTACCAGGAGAGCGGCTTCAACCCGAAGGCGCAGAGCCCGGCGGCCGCGCAGGGCATCGCGCAGTTCATCCCGGGGACGTGGGCCACGCACGGGATCGACGGGGACGGCGACGGCGACCGTGACGTGTGGGATCCGAAGGACGCGATTCCGTCGGCCGCGTCGTACGACTGCAAGCTCGCCTCGTACGTGAAGGACGTGCCCGGCGACGCGACGAAGAACATGCTCGCGTCTTACAACGCGGGGGCGTACGCGGTCATCAAGTACGGGGGCGTGCCGCCGTACAAGGAGACCCAGAACTACGTGAAGATCATCACGACCCTGGAGGAGAGCTTCGCCGCGCCCGTCAGCCGGGTGGATCCCAGCAAGCAGGCCGCCGGGGCCATCTACTACGCGCAGAAGAAGCTGGGCACGCCCTACCTCTGGGGCGGTGAGGGTTCCGCCGCGGACGGCGGGCGGTTCGACTGCTCGGGGCTGACGCAGGCCGCGTACGAGAGCGTCGGGATAACGCTGCCGCGGGTGGCCAACGACCAGTGGAACGCCGGGCCGCATCCGGCCAGGGACGAACTGCTCCCGGGGGATCTCGTGTTCTTCTCGGACGACCTCGGCAACTCCCGGGCCATCCGGCATGTCGGGATTTATGTCGGTGGCGGGTACATGATCGACGCGCCGAGAACGGGTGCTGTGATCCGGTTCGACCCGATCGACACCCCTGACTACTTCGGGGCCACGCGAGTGACGGAGGATGGCGCGAAAGCGCTGCCCACCACGGTGTAGACGGAGCGTGAACCCACCCCCTGAGCTGCGGCGATGGGTCTCTCTTCGATAACGTCTGCGTGATCATTCAGTGGAGTGTGGAACGTATCAACAGGGGCCGTGCGTTCCTGGTGTCGTAGCCGGATCTACAACCACGGGGGTGGGCGGAACGGCGTACGCGAAACTGCGCCGAGAGACGATGAAGGGGCCGCGGCATCATGGCTGGACTCGCAGCATCCGGGTCGAACCCCGACGTCGAGCTGCTCTACGACATCAATGGCCTGGCCAAGGACGCACCGCGCTGGTTCGACCGGGTCATGGAGTACGTCGGTGAGTACGGGCTGCTGTTCGCCCTCGTCCTGCTCGTGGTGTGGTGCTGGTGGTCCGTGCGGCGGCGCGGTGAGGCGGATGCCGCCTCCTCGGTGGCCGCGCTGGTGTGGGCGCCGCTGGCCGCCGCCGTCGCGGTGCTGGTGAACGTGCCGATACGGGGGTTCGTCGAGCGGCCCCGGCCCTTCAACGACCACCAGGGGCTCGAAGTCCTGGTGACCGGCAAGACCGACTACTCCTTCGTGAGTGATCACGCGACCATCGCCATGGCCCTCGGGGTCGGGCTGTTCGTCGCCAACCGGAAGTTCGGGCTGCTCGGCATCGGGCTGGCGCTGCTCGAAGGCTTCTGCCGGGTGTACATGGGCGTGCACTACCCGACCGACGTCGTCGGCGGTTTCGCGCTCGGCACGGCGGTCGCGCTGCTGCTGTCGCCGCTGGCCATGGCGCTGCTGACGCCGCTGATGACCGCCGTCGAGCGCTCGTCCAGGGGCGGGTGGCTGATCAGGGCGCGGGGGCGGTCCGGGGCGGACGGGCAGGAGGCGCTCATCCCCGGCGCTCGGCAGGAGAGCGCGGGGACCGAGGAGCGGGACCTCGCGGCGTAGCCGCATGGCCGCTTCGCCGCTCGGCTAGGCCCGACGGGCTGTCACAGCGCCTGCGGGTAGCTGAAGAACCCCTCCGGGTCGTACTGCTTCTTCAGCCGGGTCAGGCGCGTCGCCGCATCCCCGTAGTACGCCTTGCGCCAGTCCCGCAGGGCCGGGTCCGCGTAGTTCTGGTACGCGGCGCCCGAGGCGTGGGGGCCCATCGCGTTGTGGGCCGACGTCAGCCAGGCCTGGGCCGCGGAGCCCGTCGTGCCCGCCCGCCAGGAGGCGAGGTACTGGGCCAGCATGCGCGAACGGCGGTGCACGAAGGCCGTCGCCGTGGGGGAGACGCGGTTGACGGCTCCGCCGAGGGCCGTGAAGGCGATGCTGCCGGAGCCGCCGCGGACCGACTGCATCTGCTTCAGCAGCGTCTGTATGCCGGCCGCCGAGAGCGAGCGGTCGAAGAAGTCCGACTTCGCCGCGTAGGTCTCGCGGCCGAGCGCGCCCTGGGTGGAGCGGCCGGGTGTCGAGCCGGGGAGGTGGCACTGCGCGTCCGTGGCGAACGACGAGCAGCCGGCGTACAGCTCCATCGACTCCTCGTAGGAACGGCGCTTGAGCGTGACGCTGCTCGCCGGGCCGGGGCCGCCGGGGCGGTCGGCGAGGCGGTCCACCGCGTTCTGGAGCTCGCCGTAGGTGCCGAGGGAGAACGCGGCGACGGAGATCGTCGGGGTGCCGCCCTCGCGGTTGGACAGGTGCAGGGACGACCAGATCTCGTCGGGCTGGCTCGGGCCCCACTCCTGCCAGGCCTTGATCAGCGCGGTCGCCTTCGACCAGGGCCAGGTCATGTACGCCGTCACGGCCTGGGGGGCGGCGTGGGTCTTGAACCGCAGTTCCGTCACGACGCCGAAGTTGCCGTTGCCGGCGCCGCGCAGGGCCCAGAAGAGGTCCTTGTTCGTGGTGGCGTTGGCGGTGAGCTGCTTGCCGTCGGCGGTGATGAGCGTGGCCTGCGTCAGGCTGTCGCAGGTCAGGCCGTAGGCGCGGGAGGTCACACCGTGGCCGCCGCCGAGGGTGAGGCCGGAGACGCCGACGGTGGGGCAGGAGCCGGCGGGGATGGTGGTGCCCTTGGCGGCCAGGGTGCGGTAGACGTCGATGAGCTTGGAACCGGCGCCGACGACGGCGGAGTTGCCGGTGGCTCGGATGCGGTTGAGCTTGGAGACGTCGATGATCAGGCGGTCGTTGCCGGAGGACCAGCCGCCGTAGGAGTGGCCGCCGTTGCGTATCGCGACCTTGAGGTGGTGGGCGCGGGCGTAGGCGAGAGTGGTGCGTATGTCGTCGGGGTGAGCGACGTAGGCGACGGCGGCGGGCTTCAGCGAGTCGAAGCGCGTGTTGTAGAGCTGGTGGGCGGTCTTCCAGTCGGCGTCGCCGGGACGGATGAGCCGCCCGTCGAGGTCCCGGGCGAGGGCGGCCCAGTTGGCGGGGGCGGCGAACGAGGCGGTACCGGTGCCCGCGACGGTCGCCTGCGTACGGGCGGTTGTGCCGCTGGTGCCACTGCCGTTGCAGCCGGTCGCCGCCAGGGCGGTGACCGCTGCCGCGGTACCGCCGATGAAGGTACGCCGTTCCATGTCGCCTCCTGGAGGGTTACGTGGAACGAGACGGGGTGGTGAGGGGTGGGGTTCCCTGGCGTGGCGGATGGTTTCGTCGAGGGTTGGTTCGGATGTGTACCGGGGCGGGGCACCGCGGTACTTCTACGCTGCCGGTCATGAGCAGATGGCTGAGGAGCGACCAGGTCCTGCTGGAACAGGCCGCCCAGTACCGGACCCTCGCCGGGCGCGGGGAACTGGCGGAGCTGGCTCGTGTTGTCGTGCGGGCCGCCTGTGCCAACGGGTCCATGACGGGTGTGGGGGGCGAGAACATGGAGTTGCTGCGGGCGCTGCCCGACGCGGACCGGTTGGAGCTCGTCGGGATCTGGGCCCGTTGGTATGCCCACGTGGAGGACGAGTGGACGGCCGAGGAGTTCCGGCGCGATGCGGGATATCTCCGTACCGAACTGCTCATGGTCGCCTCGGGAGTTGCCCGCGGGCTGGACGGGGACCTGTTGGCCGGCGAGCGTCAGGAACGGCTCTCACTGCTGAGGGACCAGTACCTCGTCTGGTCGACCCACCGGGTCTGGGAACTGGCCGATGCGGAGATCGCGGCCGGGCGGGTGCCCGACGGTGCCGTCCTCGCCGCTTTCCGGCGTACGAGTGCGGCGGTGAGCCTCCCGGGTCTCCGTCGCACGCACGCGGCGGCCAATGGCGCGGAGCCCGGTATGCGAGAACTGCTGGCCCGCTTCCCGGGGCCGGTGCTCAATCCCGGTGAGGCCTGGGCCGACGCGGCTCTCCAGGAGGCGACCGCTGGAGGCGAGCCGTGGCAGCGGCTGTTGGCGCATGCCGCCCCCGCCGGTGCCGACGCGCCCTCGGCGAAGTGGAGACGGACCGGGGAGGCTGTGTTGGACGCCGTCGGGCCTGAGGAGGTGCGACGGGCTGTGATGGGGTGGTTCGAGCTGGCCGAGCGTGCTCGCACCTTTCCGCTGGTCGGGCATCCACATCTCCCGTTCGACGTGAATGCCGCCTTCGACCCCTACAACTCCCACGTGCTGCGCGGACTCGCCTGGATGCTCGCCCTTCTGCCGCCGCTGCCGGACACGACCCATGCCCTGGCCGGCCTCGTCGAGACCGCCCTGGACCAGCGGTCCGGCGACACTCCCCGCTCACCGCAGGTGGCGAAGGCGGGCGTCGTCGCCCTGGCCCTGATCGGAGACCGGACGGCACGGGCGGAGCTGGACACCTTGAGACGGTGGGTCACGCACAGGGGGACGCTGCGGCGGATAGACGAAGCGCTCGCGGCGGTCTGATCCGCGCTGCCGTCATTTCCCCGGGGGGCTCAGCTACAGGAACGCCAGATGCACGATCCCGAACGCCCCCGCAGCCACCAGCGCGGCGGCCGGCATGGTGATGAACCAGCCCAGGACGATGTTCTTGGCCACGCCCCAGCGCACGGCGTTCACGCGCTTGGTCGCGCCGACGCCCATGATGGCGGAGGTGATGACGTGGGTCGTGGAGATGGGGGCCTTGAAGAGGAAGGCCGTGGTGAACATGATCGACGCGCCGGTCGTCTCCGCGGCGAAACCCTGGGGCGGGTCGAGTTCGATGATCTTGCGGCCGAGGGTACGCATGATGCGCCAGCCGCCCGCGTAGGTGCCGAGTGACAGCATCACGGCGCACGCGATCTTCACCCACACCGGGATCGGGTCGCCGTAGTCCTCGACGTCGGCGATGACCAGGGCCATGACGACGATGCCCATGGTCTTCTGGGCGTCCTGGAGGCCGTGGCCGAGGGCCATGCCGGCGGCCGAGACCGTCTGCGCTATACGGAAGCCGCGCTTGGCCTTGTGCGGGTTGGCCCGACGGAAGATCCACATGATCGCCGTCATCACCAGATAGCCCACGCACAGGCCCACGATCGGCGACACGAACATCGGGATGACGATCTTCTCGAGTACGCCGCTCCAGTACACCGTCGTCCCGCCGGCCAGCGCGGCTCCCACCATGCCGCCGAACAGGGCATGGGAGGAGGAGGACGGCAGGCCGAAGTACCACGTGATCAGGTTCCAGGTGATCGCGCCCACCAGCGCCGCGAAGAGGATCCCCATCCCCTTCGAGCCCTCCGGTGTCTGGATCAGGCCCTCGCTGACCGTCTTGGCCACGCCCGAACCGAGGAAGGCGCCGCCGAGGTTCATCACCGCGGCCATCAGCAGCGCGGCCCGCGGCGTCAGCGCCCGTGTCGAGACGGACGTGGCGATGGCGTTGGCCGAGTCGTGGAAGCCGTTGGTGTACGTGAAGAAGAGCGCGACCGCGATGGTCACGACCAGGGCGAAGGTGTCCATGAAGGGTTCAGGACTCCTTGACGGCGATGGTCTCCACCGTGTTCGCCACGTGCTCGAAGGCGTCCGCCGCTTCCTCGAGCACATCCACGATCTGCTTGAGCTTGAGGACCTCGATGGCGTCGTACTTGCCGTTGAAGAGGTGGGCGAGGAGCTTGCGATGTATCTGGTCGGCCTGGTTCTCGAGGCGGTTGACCTCGATCCAGTACTCGGTGAGGTTGTCCATCGTGCGCAGGTTCGGCATCGCCTCGGCCGTCAGGTCGGCCGCGCGCGCCAGCACCTCGATCTGCTGCTCGACGCCCTTGGGCAGTTCCTCGACGTTGTAGAGGACGACCAGGTCGACGGCCTCCTCCATGAAGTCCATGATGTCGTCGAGGGACGATGCGAGGGCGTAGATGTCCTCGCGGTCGAACGGCGTGATGAACGAGGAGTTCAACTGGTGAAAGATCGCGTGTGTGGCGTCGTCACCTGCGTGTTCCGCGGCCCGCATACGCTCTGCGATCTCGGCCCGGCCGGCGGTGTCCGCCCCGAGCAGTTCCATCAGGAGCTTCGAGCCCGTGACGATGTTGTCCGCGGATGCGGCGAACATGTCGTAGAAGCTCGTCTCCCGGGGGGTCAGACGAAATCGCACGTGGGGTCCTCAAGAAGCATCGGTTTCGGTCAGGCTGATGCTAAGTGCATCATCCGGCCACGGCTAATGGGCCGTCCTCCAGTGTCGCCCATCGTTCACCGTGGTCGGCACGGGGGCTGCCCAGTGGTCCAGTCCAGCGTGGTCGGCCGGTCGCGGCGTCGGCCACAGGGCCTATACCCAGCAAAGTTCGATACGATATACCCAGTAGGGGTATGTGTAGCGGTTTACGTCTGGAGGACGCGATGACGACCACCGATGCCGGGGCCGGAGCGCCCTCCGCCGCTGACCAGGGTGCGGAACCGGCCGCCACGGAGATCGTGACCGACCACGACCGGGGCATCCACGGCTACCACAAGCAGAAGGACGAGCACCTCAAACGACTGCGCCGGATCGAGGGCCAGATCCGGGGCCTGCAGCGCATGGTCGACGAGGACGTCTACTGCATCGACATACTCACGCAGGTGTCCGCCTCGACCAAGGCCCTGCAGTCCTTCGCCCTCCAGCTCCTGGAGGAACACCTGCGCCACTGCGTCGCGGACGCGGCCCTCAAGGGCGGTGCGGAGATCGACGCGAAGGTCGAGGAGGCCACGAAGGCGATCGGCCGGCTGCTGCGGACGTGAGGTCCGCCCTCACTCACCGGCCGGGGGTGGTTTCCCGCTCCTCGGCGACGCGCAGCACCTCGTCGATGTCTTCCAGACTGAGCCGTTCCTCACGGGCGGCCGAGGCCGCGATGATCAGCTCTCCGCACAGCTCGATCTCGGCGAGGGCCACGTGGTCCTGAACTGCCGTACCGCCGACCGGAGCCACGCGCATCACCTCTTCTCTGCCGTTACCGACTTCCTAGAGTAGGGAGCGGCCTACACACCGCGCATGGCACGGACGGGCTAGTTCTTGACGCCCGTCACCCACGTACGCAGCGGCTGCCGCGGCCCTCACTGCTCGGCGATCCGGCCGGCGTAGATGTCGTCGCCGTCGGGCAACCGCACGTCGGCGGGGGTGCCGAAGTCGTACAGCAGGGTCGTCGAGGCCACGGCGACCGCGTCCTGCTGCTGCCCGTTGACGAAGCTGAACCGGTGCCGGACCTTGCGGATCCGCCCCTCGTCGTCGAGGAAGACGTCGAACGGTACCTGATCCGTGGCGAACCCTTTCGCCGCCGCCGCCAACGCGTCCGCGTTCCCCTTGGAGGCCTTGCGTGCGGCGGCCCGCAGGTCAGCGGTGCCCCGGTAGTGCCGCACGGGCGTGCCGGCGATCTCCTCGTCGCCGACCAGCTTCACGGTGCGCGCCCCGCGCAGCACCTCGGCGGCGGCGTACGGATCGGTGGCGCCGCCGGTGACGAGGTTGCCGTCGGACAGCGACCGGGTGTCGACGCGCACCCACTTGTCGGTGGGCACCCCGGCACCGCGGTTCTTCATGAACAGCGCCCCGGGGGCGAGCAGCTCCATGATCGGCCGATGGGCGGTCGCGCCGGCCGGATCCTGCGGCAGCAGCACTTTCAGCCGGCCGAGCTGTTCGCGGAAGTTGTACACGCCCTCGCCCCGGATGGTGACCCGGGTGCCGCCGGTGGCCATCTCCATGGAGGTGGTGGCCTTGGAACTGCGGGCCCCGACGAGGGCGTCCGCGGCGCGGCGCACCACCTCGACCGCGCCCTCGCCCTGTGCGTCCTCGGCGGCGGCGCCGCGCTCGGCGCACCCGCTGCCGGCCAGGCAGACACACAAGACCCCAGCCGCGACGCCCGCCCCACGCCTCCGGTGCTGCTGCCGCTCCGTCATCGCCTGCCTACCCCCAGCCGGTACGTCCGTCACGGGCCCCCTGTCGTTTCGGTTAACGACGGGTAGGTGCCCTCGTCACGCACGCGGGAGTCGTAGGGCCTACTTGCCCTGGGTAACGTTGTCGGTGTGGCGCAGCAGGACGGACCGACCTCTCCTACGAAACAGGGCAGCTTCTCGGAGCACCGCACGACGACGGTGGAGAAGGGGCCCTTCTGCACAGCTCAGTGCGTCTGCGGCTGGCGCGGGCCGGCCAGACGGGCGCGCAGCCTGGCCAGGGCGGACGCGCTGGGGCATGTACAGGGCTGAACAGACAGGGGCCCGCCCCCCGGGAGCCGGGGGGCGGGCCCTTTATCTGCCTCGCGGTGGCACCGCCATGCAGCACCGCGAGGGGTCTGTCAGCCGAAGCGGCCGGAGATGTAGTCCTCGGTGGCCTGGACCGACGGGTTGGAGAAGATGCGCTCCGTGTCGTCGATCTCGATCAGCTTGCCGGGCTGGCCGACGGCCGCCAGGTTGAAGAAGGCCGTGCGGTCGGAGACGCGCGCCGCCTGCTGCATGTTGTGCGTCACGATGACGATCGTGAAGCGCTCCTTCAGCTCACCGATCAGGTCCTCGATCGCCAGCGTCGAGATCGGGTCGAGGGCCGAGCAGGGCTCGTCCATCAGCAGGACCTTCGGCTCGACCGCGATCGCGCGGGCGATGCACAGACGCTGCTGCTGACCGCCGGAGAGGCCGGAGCCCGGCTTGTTCAGGCGGTCCTTCACCTCGTTCCAGAGGTTGGCGCCCTTGAGGGACTTCTCGACGATGTCGTCCAGCTGGGACTTCTTGTACGAGCCGTTCAGCTTGAGGCCGGCCGCCACGTTCTCGTACACCGACATGGTCGGGAACGGGTTGGGGCGCTGGAAGACCATGCCGACCTCGCGCCGCACGGTGACCGGGTCGACGCCGGCGCCGTACAGGTTCTCGTCGTCGAGCATGACCTTGCCCTCGACCCGGCCGCCGGGGGTGACCTCGTGCATGCGGTTGAGGGTGCGCAGGAAGGTGGACTTGCCGCAGCCGGACGGGCCGATGAAGGCCGTCACGGAGCGGGGCTCGACGGTCATCGAGATGTCCTCGATGGCCCGGAACGAGCCGTAGTAGGCGTGCAGGCCGCTGACGTCAATTCGCTTGGCCATGGGTATCACTGCTTCTTTCGGATCCGAGTCGCTGACTGTTCACACTTGGCCGCGTCAGCGACCGGTCTTCGGGGCCTTCCAGCGGGCCAGGGCCCGGGCCGCCAGGTTCAGGATCATCACGAAGATGATCAGCGTGAGGGCCGCGGCCCAGGCGCGGTCGATGCCCGCGTCCGAACCGGCGCTCAGCGAGTACTGCTGGTAGATGTACAGCGGCAGCGACGCCTGCGGACCCTCGAAGGGGTTGTTGTTGATGAACGGGTTGCCGAACACCACCAGCAGCACGGGCGCGGTCTCACCGGCGATACGGGCCACGGCCAGCATGATGCCGGTGGTGATACCGCCGATCGCGGTCGGCAGGACCACCTTCAGGATCGTGCGCCACTTCGGGATGCCGAGGGCCAGGGACGCCTCACGCAGCTCGTTCGGGACGAGCTTGAGCATCTCCTCGGTGGAGCGGACCACGATCGGCAGCATCAGGATCGTCAGCGCGAGCGCGCCGGCGAAGCCGGAGAACTCGATGTCGAAGGCGAGCAGGATGCTGAGGATGAACAGACCGGCGACGATCGACGGGATACCGGTCATCACGTCGACGAAGAAGGTGACGGCACGGGCGAGCGCACCGCGCCCGTACTCCACCAGGTAGATCGCGGTGAGCACACCGATCGGCGCGGCGATCAGGGTGGCGATGCCGACCTGCTCCAGGGTGCCGATGATGGCGGCGTAGACACCGCCGCCCGGCTCGGAGTTGCCGACGACGCCCATCGAGTGGCTCAGGAAGTATCCGTCGAGGACCTTGATGCCGCGCACGATGGTCGTCCAGATCAGCGACGCCAGCGGCACCACGGCGAGCAGGAAGGCGACCCAGACCAGCGAGGTCGCGATGCGGTCCTTGGCCTGGCGGCTGTTCTCGACGCGCGCCGAGATGACGTACGTACCGGCGATGTAGAGGATCGCGGCGATCAGGCCCCACTGGATCTTGCTCTCGATCCCGGTGGCCAGGCTGAGGCCGATGGAGAGGGCGAGCGAACCCGCGGCGATCGCGAGCGGGGACCACTTCGGCAGTCGGCCGCCCTGCAGGGAGTTCGGGCGCTTGGCGGTTGCGGTGCTCATGCGTTGGCCCCCGAGTACTCCTTGCGGCGGGCGATGATCATGCGTGCCGCGCCGTTGACCAGCAGGGTGATGACGAACAGGACCAGACCGGAGGCGATCAGCGCGTCACGGCCGAACTCGTCCGCCTCGGGGAACTTGGCGGCGATGTTCTGGGCGAAGGTGCCGCCTCCGCCGTTCAGCAGGCTGAGGTGGATCAGGAAGTCCGGGGAGAGGACGGTGGCGACGGCCATCGTCTCGCCGAGCGCGCGGCCGAGGCCGAGCATCGAGGCGGAGATCACGCCGGAGCGGCCGAAGGGCAGCACCGACATGCGGATGACCTCCCAGCGCGTGGCGCCGAGAGCCAGGGCCGCCTCCTCGTGCATCCGCGGAACCTGGTTGAAGACTTCGCGGCTGACGTTCGTGATGATCGGCAGGATCATGATCGCGAGCAGGATGCCGACGGTGAGCATCGAGCGCGCGGGACCCTCGTCCCAGGAGAAGATGCCGGTCCAGCTGAAGTAGTCGTTCAGCCAGCCGAACAGGCCGTTCATGTGCGGTACGAGGATCAGGGCGCCCCAGAGGCCGTACACGATGGACGGCACGGCGGCGAGCAGGTCGATCACGTACGCGACCGGGCCGGCCAGCCTGCGCGGGGCGTAGTGGGTGATGAAGAGCGCGATGGCGACGGCGATCGGGACGGCGATGGCCATGGCGATGATCGAGGAGATGATCGTGCCGTAGGCCAGCACCGCGATACCGAAGACCGGCGGCTTCGTTCCGGTGTTCCACTCGAAGGTCGTGAGGAAGTTGCCCTCGTCCTCGCTGATGGCGAGGACGGCCCGCCAGGTGAGGAAGGCCGCGATGGCGGCCATGACGACCAGCAGGAAGATGCCCGACCCACGGGCGAGACCGAGGAAGACCCGGTCTCCGGGGCGGGTGGCGCCGCGGGCGGCGCGCTTGCGCTCGCCCTCGGTCGGCTGGGGCGTGGGGGGAGGTGCGTCTTGGGTAGTTATGTCCATCGGGTTCTCCGGTCTGCGGAGCCGTACGCGACGTACGGATCCATGGCGGCGGTGCACCGGACGGTGCGGCCCGGTCCTCGGTGGGACCGGGCCGCACACTCAGATCAGCTCAGGCCCGCGACGGTGGTGCGGACCTTGGAGATGATGTCGGCGGGGATCGGGGCGTAGCCGTTCTCGGCGAGAATGCCCTGCCCGTCCTCGCTGGCGATGTAGGTCAGGAACGCCTTGACGGTCGGCAGCGTCTCGGGCTTGTTGCCCTTGTCGCAGACGATCTCGTACGTGACCAGGGTGATCGGGTAGGCGCCTTCGGCCTTGGTCGTGTAGTTGATCTGGAGCGCGAGGTCCTTGCCGGTGCCGACGACCTTGGCGTCCGCGATGGCGGCGGTGGCGCTGTCGGAGGAGGGCTTGACCGGCTGGGCCGCGCCCGTGGCGATGGCGACGCTCGTCAGGTCCTTGGCGTAGGACTCCTCCATGTAGCTGATGGCGCCGGCGGTCTGCTTGACCGCCTGGGCCACACCGGAGGAGCCGGACGCGGCCTGGCCACCCGGAGCGGTCCACGCCTTGCCGCCCTCGAACTTCCAGTTGTCCGGGGTGGCGGCCGTCAGGTACTTGGTGAAGTTGTCCGTGGTGCCGGACTCGTCCGAGCGGTGGAACGCCTGGATCTTGGTGCTGGGCAGCGTCGCGTCGGGGTTCAGCTTCTTGATCGCGGCGTCGTCCCAGGTCTTGATCTTGCCGCTGAAGATCTTGGCGATCGTCGGCGCGTCCAGGACGAGGTTGTCGACACCCGGGACGTTGTAGGCGAGGGCGATGGCGCCGCCGACCATCGGCAGGTCGATGCCCTGACCGCCGGTGCAGGTCTTCTTGGACTCGGTGATCTCCTCGGGCTTCAGCGCGGAGTCCGAGCCGGCGAAGGCGACCGTGCCCTGGTTGAACGCGGTGACACCGGCGCCGGAGCCGCCGCCCTTGTAGTTGATCTGGACGCCGGAGCAGGCGGCCGAGAACTGCTTCACCCAGGCGTCGATGGCGTTCTTCTGCGCGGACGAGCCGTCGGCCAGGAGCTGGCCCTTGGCGTCATCGCACTTGATCGAGCCGGCGGAAGCGGGGGCGGAGCTGTCCCCGCCGTTGCTCGAGCCGGTGTCGTCGGAGCCGCACGCCGTGAGGGCCAGGGCGCCGGAGACGGCGAGAGCGCCGAGAGCGAGGACGCGCCGGTTCTTGCGCTGAAGCTTCACTTGAGGGAGTTCCTTCCAGGAGCCGCCGTCCTGAAATTCGGCGGCGTGCGAAGAATGGGCGATGCGGACGCGTCCCCCGGGACTGGGTCCGTCATCTTGCAGGGCCGAAATTAGGCAGATCAGATGAAGGCGCCGAAGGGCGTAAATGAACGGCGGGTGAACCCCTGCCGTCGGTGCGGTGAGGTAACGGAACGCTTACGTTGGGGACACGGGTGTATTCCGAGACTTTGTCGGGGTTGATTCGGACTATGCCAGCCGCAGCGATTCCAGCAGCGCGTCCACGAGCAGGCGATCCCTCGGTTGGGTCAGACGCCCGCGAGCGGCCGTCGGGGACAGCCACAGCACACGGTCCACCTCGTCGTTCGGGACGAACGTGCCGGCGCCCGCCTCCGCGGCCCAGTAGCGGACCTCCTTGGGGCGGCCGTTGGCCGGATAGCGCATGGTGGGCAGCTCGGCGCCCGGCTCGGCGGAGTGTCCCGTCTCCTCCGACACCTCCCGCAGAGCGCCGGCGAGGGGGTCCTCGCCGCGCTTGAGCTTGCCCTTGGGGTGTGACCAGTCGTCGTACTTCGGTCGGTGCACGAGGCATATCTCCAGCTCACCGTCTACCGGCGAACGGCGCCACAGGACGCAGCCGGCCGCATGGACGGTGAGGTCCTTCGGATGCGTCACCGGGTGTGTGCCTCCTTCAAGGACTGCCTGCGGTTCAGGGGTACCCAGGGCGTGCCCCGGATGCGCTAGGGCGTGCCCACCGTCTGCATCTGCCACGACTGCTGGAACGCGAACCGGGCCGCCTCCACCTCGTGCCGCTGGTCGGCGTGCAGCACCCCGAGGGCGTACGCCGTCGCCGGGGCGATCCGCGGGGTGCGGGCCGCCTGGGCCGCGGCTGCCGCCGCCTCGGAGGCGTCCCGGTGCCGGTTGAGGGACTGGCCGGCACCGAGCAGTCGTACGTCGACCGGGCAGTTCTCGCCGTGCAGGACCTCACGGCCGTAGCGGTGCAGGCGCAGCAGCAGGCGGACCTGGTGCCAGGGCGCGTCCTGCGGATGCGGGGCCGGGTCCGGGGACAGCCCGTGGATCAGGGCTTCCGCGTTGTACGGGCTGCCCGCGGTCACCAGCGGCAGCGCCGCCACCGCGTCGGTGAGCCGCTCCTCGGCCGCCGCCGCGAGGGGGCGCAGGTCGGCGGTGGCCGCCGCCGGGGTCAGCGGGACCTCGCTGGCCAGTAAGGCGATGCTGTCGGCGACGGCGTGGAAGCGGGAGGAGCCGAGGGCCTGCAGGGCGCTGGAATGGGCGCGCGTCCGGGCCAGGGTCAGCTGGCGTTCGAGCAGGGCGCCCGCCTTCGCCGCTCCCACGGTCAGGTTGCCGCGCTCCGGGGCGGCCGCCGGGTGGCTCGGGGGACCGGAGTCGGCCGGTGCCCCTTTGATCGCGGCGGTCCGCCCGCCCGGAGCCGCGTCGGATCCGGGCACGCCGAGCACACCCGCCTGCGCGGGCAGCGCCGTCGCGCCCGACAACCGGTGCAGCGCCAGCAACAGCCGCTCCAGGCGGGCCGCGTAGGCGTGCTCCATCGCCAGCGTGCCGGAGAGCCAGGCCAGCTCGGGGCGCATCGCCTCCGACCAGTCGGCGTCCAGCAGCGGGCGGAACGTGTGCAGGCTGGCGCTGATGCGCCGGGCGGAGCGGCGCAGCGCCCGCGCCGCGTCGACGGCCTCCTCCGAGCCGTTGTCCCCCACCCGCGCCCGCGTGCGGGCGGGGCCGCCCGCGTCGCCGCCGGTCTCCCGGTGCTGGCGCAGGGCGCGCAGGAACTCCGTGGCCTGGGCGCGCAGGTAGCCCGCGAGGGCGTCCCCGGACACAGGCCCGGCCGTGGGGTCCGTCGGATCAAGGTGTTGCTGTGCCACGCCGGCGCCTCCGGGCGTCTATGAGCATCTCCTGGACGTTGCGCAGGGGCTGGCCCTCCGCGTCCGTCGCGTGCCGGGTCCACTCGCCGTCCGGGCCCAGGTGCCAGGAGGCGGTGGTGTCCGACATACCGGTCTCCAGCAGCCGGTTCAGCGCGGCGCGGTGGGCCGGGTCGGTGACCCTGACCAGGGCCTCGATACGGCGGTCGAGGTTGCGGTGCATCATGTCGGCGCTGCCGATCCACACCTCGGGCTCGCCGCCGTTGCCGAAGGCGAAGACCCGGGAGTGCTCGAGGAAGCGGCCGAGGACCGAGCGGACGCGGATGTTGTCCGACAGTCCGGTCACGCCCGGACGGACCGCGCAGATGCCGCGGACCCAGATGTCGACCGGCACGCCCGCCTGGGACGCGCCGTAGCAGGCGTCGATGATCGCCTCGTCGACGATGGAGTTGACCTTGATGCGGATGTAGGCGGGACGTCCGGCACGGTGGTGCTGGACCTCCTTGTTGATCCGCGCGATCAGCCCGTCGCGCAGGGACTTCGGGGCGACCAGCAGCCGCCGGTAGGTCTCCCGGCGCGAGTAGCCGGACAGGCGGTTGAACAGGTCGGACAGGTCCGCGCCGACCTGCGGGTCGGCCGTCAGCAGACCCAGGTCCTCGTAGAGCCGCGCCGTCTTCGGGTGGTAGTTGCCGGTGCCGACGTGGCTGTAGCGCCGCAGCGTCTCGCCCTCCTGGCGGACCACCAGCGACAGCTTGCAGTGGGTCTTCAGACCGACGAGGCCGTAGACCACGTGGCAGCCGGCCTCCTCCAGCTTGCGCGCCCACTTGATGTTGGCGTGCTCGTCGAAGCGGGCCTTGATCTCCACCAGCACCAGGACCTGCTTGCCGGCCTCGGCTGCGTCGATGAGCGCGTTGACGATCGGGGAGTCACCGGAGGTGCGGTACAGCGTCTGCTTGATCGCGAGGACGTCCGGATCGTCGGCGGCCTGCTCCAGGAAGGCCTGCACGGACGTGGAGAACGAGTCGTACGGGTGGTGCAGCAGCACGTCCCGGTTGCGCAGCGCGGCGAAGATGTCCGGCGCGGACGCCGACTCGACCTCGGCGAGATCGCGATGGGTGCCCGCGACGAACTTCGGGTACTTCAGCTCGGGCCGGTCGATGGAGGCGATGCGGAAGAGGCCGGTGAGGTCCAGGGGGCCGGTCAGCGGGTAGACCTCGGCCTCGCTGATCTTCAGCTCGCGCACCAGCAGGTCCAGGACCTCCTGGTTGATGTTCTCCTCGACCTCCAGGCGCACCGGCGGCCCGAAGCGGCGCCGCATGAGCTCCTTCTCCAGGGCCTGCAGGAGGTTCTCCGCGTCGTCCTCCTCGACCTCCAGGTCCTCGTTGCGGGTGACCCGGAAGGCGTGGTGCTCCAGCACCTCCATGCCCGGGAACAGCTCCTCCAGGTGCGCGGCGATCACGTCCTCGATCGGGACGAATCGGCCGGGGGAGGACTCCAGGAAGCGGGAGAGCAGCGGCGGCACCTTCACCCGGGCGAAGTGCGGGGTGCCGGTGACGGGGTTCCGTACGCGCACGGCCAGGTTCAGGGAGAGGCCGGAGATGTACGGGAACGGGTGCGCCGGGTCGACCGCCAGCGGGGTCAGCACCGGGAAGATCTGGTGCCGGAAGAGCGTGAAGAGGCGGGCCTGCTCCTTCTCCGTCAGCTCGTTCCAGCGGACGAGGTGGATGCCCTCCTCCGCGAGCGCGGGGGCGACGTCCTCGTGGTAGCACGCGGCGTGCCGGGCCATCAGCTCACGGGAGCGCGCCCAGATCATCTCCAGGACCTCGCGGGGCTGCAGGCCCGACGCGGACCGGGTGGCGACACCGGTGGCGATACGGCGCTTCAGTCCGGCCACGCGGACCATGAAGAACTCGTCCAGGTTGCTGGCGAAGATGGCCAGGAAGTTGGCCCGCTCCAGGAGCGGGGTGTTCGGGTCCTCGGCGAGTTCGAGGACGCGCTCGTTGAACGCGAGCCAGCTGCGCTCCCGGTCCAGGAACCGGCCCTGGGGCAGCTGGACACCCTCGACCGGCGTGACCTCGTACGCGTCGAGGTCGGCGTCGATGTCGGGTTCCAGATCGGAGACGACCGCCGAGGTGACCGTGTGCGGGCGGTGCGCCGCTATGGAGCCCACGGAGGGCTGCGCGTGCTGGACCTGGGTCTGGGCGTTGGTGGACTGGCTCATATGCCCATTGTTCCGCGTGCCGACGTTTATGGGCGCGTCGGAAAGCGCGGGTGGGATGGACGCGGGGAGGCGTCGTGCGTCCCCGTTCCCCGCGCTTCCCTGCGCGGGAAGCGAAGGCTCTGGCACGGCGGCGGTCATTGGCCGAGCCTCGCAAGTCCGTCTGAACCAATGGTTACGGAGACATGGCGTGCGGGATAGCGGGGGGCGGCTCGCGGGCGACTACGTGTCCGGACATTTGTCCACCCGCACGTCCCTCCCCTCGTGGAGGGGCGTGCGGCGGAATCTACGGCGTGCGGCGGCGCAGCAGCCAGAAGGCGGCGAGGGTGCCGGCGGCGGCGACGGCGAGGAGGATGCCCGCCTCGACGTACTGGAGCGGCCAGAAGTGTGACTCGGGGTGGTACGTCGCGCGGGTGTGCCGGACGCCGTGCGTGGTCGAGGTGTGCCAGTCCGCGACGAAGACCGAGCCGGGCAGTTCGAGCTCCCCGGTCGCGGTCCGGGTGGCCTTCGGCCACAGGTCCTCGCGGAACCGTTCCAGCGCGATGTAGAGGACGAGTGAGGCGGCGGCACCCACCCCGGCGGCGGGCAGGGCCCGGCGCAGCAGCAGTCCGGCGAGTGCGCCGAGGGCGAGGCCGGCCAAGGGGTAGGCGACGGCGGTGGGTCCGACGGCGACGAAGACATCCGGGTAGTACCAGTGGCCGGCCAGGCCCGGGTCGCCGGGCAGGCGCGCCCAGCGCAGCAGCGCCATGACCGTGCCGGTGGAGGCGGTGAGCAGGGCGGCGGGGACGGCGAGCTTGGCGGCCAGCCAGCGGACCGGCGTGACCGACTGGGTCCAGGCCAGCCGCGCGGTGCCGTTCTCCAGCTCGCGTCCGACGAGCGCGGCGCCGGCCCAGGCGGCCACGGGAAAGACCGCGTAGGCCAGGGCGACGCTGACCGACTCCATCCAGCCGGCGTAGACGTCGTCGGCGGTGACCGACTGGAGGCCTATACAGCCGGCGAAGCCCTCGCCGGCCGGTGTCAGACACGGGACGCCGCCCCTGCGGGCCTCGTCGCCGATGGCGTACATCCAGATCAGCACGGCGACCGCGCCCGTCAAGGCCAGCGCCCAGAGGACCAGGGCCGTGCGGTGCACCCGCAGGACGGTCCAGATCAGGCCACGGGTGCCGGGCGCCGCCGCGGGGAGTGCGGCGGTCATACGGCGGCTCCGGTGCGGCGGCGCAGCAGCCGGAAGGCGACCAGGACCACCACGGCCGCGACGGCGAGGACGATGCCCGTCTCCACCAGCTGCAGGGGCCAGAAATGGGAGGAGGGGTGGTAGTCGCGGTAGAAGCCGGCGATGTCGTGCGCGGCCGCGCACTTGGCGTCGTCGACGCAGATGGGGTCCGCCACGCGGGCGCCGGTGGAGGTGAGCGCGCCCTCGGCGGTGACCATGCCGATGTACTCGGGGTACTCGTGCTTGTTCGTGAGCGTCTCGACCGGCCACAGGTGCGGGCGCAGCGAGCCGAGCGCGGACATCAGGACGGCCAGGGTGACGAACGAGGTGCCGAGCGCGGGCAGGGCGCGGCGGTGGAGCAGGCCCGCGAGGACGCCGATCGCGAGGCCGAGCAGGGCGTAGGCGGTGGCGAGGGTGCCGTTGGCCTCGAAGGTGGCGCTCTCGTGCCAGTCCCGCGAGCCGCTTGCCAGGCGCAGTGTGCTGTCCGTCGACCAGAGCATGCGGTGCAGCAGCGTGAGCAGGAGCGTGCCGCAGACCAGCAGGGCGGCGGGGACGGCGAGCTTGGCGGCCAGCCACCGGGCCGGGGAGATGGACTGGGTCCACGCCAACTGGGCGGTCCCCTGCTCCAGTTCGCGCCCGATGAGCGCGCTGCCCGCCCAGACGGCGGCGAGGAACGGGGCGAGGCCGAGCACTCCGGCGCCCAGGCTCAGGGCCGTGCCGTAGCGGCCGTACGCGGGGCCGGGGTCGTCGCAGCCCAGGCCCGGTTGCCCCGAGTCGCACCCCAGCCCGCGGTACTCGGCCCAGGCGGCGTCCGCGCCCGGTCCGTAGGCCCACAGCAGTGCTCCGGCGCCGAAGGCCACCAGCAGCACCCAGAACCACAGGGCCGAGCGGTGCAGCCGCAGCATCGTCCAGAGCAGCCCGCGCGGGACCCGGGAGGGCGCGGCGGCGGTGGTCGTGTCGAGGGTCGTCACGGCGGTCATACGGCGGCCTCCCGCACGTCGTCGAGGCGGAGGGCCGGGGCCTGCGGGGCGCGCAGATGCGCCAGGACCAGCTCCTCCAGGGTGGGGGCGGCGGTCTGCCAGGAGTCGGCGAGCGGGCCCGAAGGCCGTATGAGCGCCGTGAGTTGGCGGCCGGTGGTGCGGGACTCGACCACGGTGTGCGGGTCCAGGGACGCGTCGGCCCGGCCGGTCACGAGGGTGTGCGCGGCGAGCACCTCGTCCAGCGGGCCGGCGAGCCGGACCCGGCCCTCGCCGAGCAGCAGGAGGTGGTCGCAGGCGCCGTCCAGTTCGGCCACGACGTGCGAGGACATGACGACCGTGGTGCCGTGCTCGGCCGCGTCCGCCATGAGCGCCGCCATCAGCTGATGCCGGGCCAGCGGGTCGAGGTCGGCCATCGGCTCGTCCAGCAGCAGCACTTCGGGGCGCTTGCCGAGGGCGAGGGCGAGCGCGACGCGGGTGCGCTGGCCGCCGGAGAGGGTGCGGATCCTGGCGTCCGGTTCCAGGGCGCCCTCCTCCACGACCCGCTCGGCGACCCGGGCGTCCCAGCGGCCGGGGTTGAGTTCACGGCCGAAGCGCAGGGTGTCGGCGACGGTGAGCTGGGGGTGCAGGGGCTTGTCCTGGGCGACGTACGCGATCCGCTCGCGGGCCGCGGCCGGGGCCAGGCCGAGGACGGTGAGCGTGCCCTCGGTGGGCCGTGCGAGGCCCGCGGCGAGGGAGAGCAGCGTCGACTTGCCGGCGCCGTTCGGGCCGACGACGGCGCACACGCTGCCGGCCGGCAGCCGGAAGGCGCATCCGTCCAGCGCCGCCTTGTCCCGCCGTCCGAACCTCTTGCTCAGCGCGGCCGCCTCGATGGCGGTCTCGGTCATGACTCGTCCCCCTTGAAGTGCGTTTCCAGTACGGAAGTGAAGAGCGCGTCCACGTCGTCGCGGTCCAGCCCGGCCTCGCGGGCCCGTACGGCCCAGGCGTCCAGTTCGGTGCGCAGCGGCGAGTCCGCTGGCGCGGTGTTCAGACCGCGCCGCACGAACGTGCCGAGCCCTCGCCGTGCCTCGACCAGGCCCTCGCGTTCCAGTTCGCGGTAGGCCTTGAGCACGGTGTTGGGGTTGATGGCGGTCGCCTCGACCACCTCGCGGGCCGTCGGCAGCTTGTCGCCCGGCTCCAACAGGCCAAGACGCAGGGCCTGTTTGGTCTGCTGGACGATCTGCACGTAGGTGGCGACGCCGGAGCGCCGGTCGATGCGGTACTCGACCATCCGTTCCACCACCCTTTCACTAATTGAGTAGTGAAAGGGTGGTGCAAAAGAAGGGGCGGCGTCAAGATCGCCGCCCCTTACAGGAGTTATGTCGGGTATATGAACCGGGTGATCAGGTCTCCGTGCCGGGTGATCAGGTCTCCGTGCGGTACATGAGGTCCGTCTCGTACGTCGTGAACCCCAGCCGCTCGTACACCGACACCGCCGCCTTGTTGTCGGCGTCGACGTAGAGCATCGCCGTCGGCAGCCCCTGCGCCGCCAGGTGCCTCAGCCCGATCGTCGTCAGGGCCTTGCCCAGGCCCCCGCCCTGGGCGCCCGGCCGCACCCCGAGGACGTACACCTCGCCGATGCCCTCCTCCGCGTGGACCTTCGTCCAGTGGAAGCCGACGAGTTCGCCCGCGCGCTCCGCCAGGAAGAACCCGGAGGGGTCGAACCACGGCTCGGCCTTGCGGTCGTCGAGGTCGCGCTGGGTGAGCGAGCCCTGCTCGGGGTGGTGGGCGAAGGCGGCGGCGTTGACCGCGAGCCAGGCCGTGTCGTCCTGGCCGGGCACGAAGGCGCGGACCGTGACGCCCTCGGGAAGCACCGGGTCCGCCAGGTTGAGGTCCGCCAGCGGGCGGCGCATCTGGCGCAGTTCGCGGAACAGGGTCAGGCCGAGCACCTGGGAGAGATGGCGGGCGGCGGAGTGGCCGCCGTGGGCCCACACCCGCAGCCGCTTGCCGGACGCGGCGAGCAGGGCCGAGCCCAGCGCCCGGCCGTGGCCGTGACCGCGGTGCGAGGGGTGGACGACGAGTTCGGCGGCCGGGGCCTCCACCGGGTCGGTGTCCTCCAGCTGGGCGTATCCGACGAGTTCGCCGCCCACGCTCAGCAGCAGATGCGAGACGCCCTCGCGCTCTCCCCCGCGCAGCTGGAGTCGGCCCTGCTCGGACACCGCCTGCTGCCCGTCGTTCCGGGCGGCCTCCGCCAGCAGTTCCAGTACGGCCTCGGTCTGCTCGGGGGCGAGCGCGGAGTAGGTCTCGATGGAACGGGTGGGGAGGGGGCGCGCGGTGTCGTCGCTGGTCATGCGTACGAGGGTAAAGGGCGGTTGGGGCAAAGTCCCGGCACAGAAGCAATCAAGGTGTAACCGGGAACCCCCTGTCGCGCTACGCGCGTTGACTCTAGGCTGCCGCCCGACGGGGCCATGTCACTCACGACCCACAGGGGGGCGGATGTCAGCCACATCCCACCAGCACCACCGCAGACGCACCTACGCACTGATCGCGGGCGCCGCCGCGCTCGCCACCGCGGGCGCCCTGGCCGCGGCGCTGCCCGCGACGGCGTCGGCCGGCGAGGACTCCCAGCGGCACGGCGGTCACGACTACAGCCGCTACCAGGACGTGCAACTGCTGTCCTTCAACGACCTGCACGGCAACCTGGAGCCGCCGGCCGGCTCCTCGGGCCGGGTCACCGAGCTTCAGGCGGACGGCACGACCAAGACCATCGACGCGGGCGGTGTGGAGTACCTCGCCACTCACCTGCGCCAGGCCCGTGAGGGCAAGAAGTACTCGATCACCGCGGCCGGCGGCGACATGGTCGGCGCCTCCCCGCTGATCTCGGGCCTCTTCCACGACGAGCCCACCATCGAGGCGCTGAACAAGCTCGACCTGGACGTCACCTCGGTGGGCAACCACGAGTTCGACGAGGGCCCGAAGGAACTGGCCCGCCTGCAGAACGGCGGCTGCCACCCGACGGCCGGCTGCTACACGGACGAGGAGTTCCAGGGCGCCGACTTCCCCTACCTCGCGGCCAACGTCCTCAACGAGAAGACCGGCCGTCCGATCCTCAAGCCCTACTGGGTGTGGAAGAAGAAGGACGTCAAGGTCGGCTTCATCGGCGTGACCCTGGAGGACACCCCGGGCGTCGTCTCCGCCGAAGGCGTCAAGGGCCTGAAGTTCAAGGACGAGGTCGAGACGATCAACAAGTACGCCAAGGTGCTCCAGGCCCAGGGCGTGAAGTCGATCGTCGCGCTCATCCACGAGGGCGGCCTGCCGGCCTCGGGCGCGTACAACTACAACTGCGACTCCCCGGGCGCGGGCGACGGAATCTCCGGCCCGATCGCCGACATCGCCAAGAACATCACGCCGTCGGTGGACGCGCTGGTGACGGGCCACACGCACGCGGCGTACGTCTGCACCATCCCCGACCCCTCGGGCAAGCCCCGCATGGTCACCTCGGCCGCGTCCTTCGGCCGGCTCTACACGGACACCACGCTGACGTACGACCGCTTCACCGGCGACATCGCGCGTACGGCCGTGAAGTCCGCGAACCACGTGGTCACCCGGACCGTCGCCAAGGCGCCCGACATGACCGAGCTGATCAGCGGGTGGAACACCCTCGCGGCGCCGATCGGCAACCGCGCGATCGGCTACATCTCCGCCGACATCCCGAACTCCGGCACCGAGTCCCCGCTCGGCGACCTGATCGCCGACGCGCAGCTGGCGTACGGCAAGGAGCTGGACCCGGAGACGGACCTGGCGCTGATGAACCCCGGCGGCATCCGGGCACCGCTGACCTACGCGGCCAAGGGCAGTGAGGGCGACGGCGTGGTGACCTACGCCGAGGGCTTCACGGTGCAGCCGTTCTCCAACACGGTGAACCTCCAGGACCTCACCGGCGCGCAGCTGATCCAGGTGCTCAAGGAGCAGGTGAGCGGCACGAACGCGGCCTCCCCGAAGATCCTCCAGATCTCCTCGGGCCTGACCTACACGCTGGACCTGACGAAGTCGGGCGCCGACCGTGTGGTGACGGACTCGATCAAGCTGAACGGTGCGGCGGTCGACCCGGCGGCCACCTACCGCGTCGCGATGAACAACTTCCTCGCGGGCGGCGGCGACGGCTTCACCACGCTGGGCCAGGGCACCAACGACCTGGTGGGCACGGACGACCTGACGGTGCTGGAGAAGTACCTGACGGCCAACTCCTCGGCCACCAACCCGATTACGCCGCCGGCGGCGAACCGGATCACGGTCGTCAAGTAGTTCACTGGGCAACAGTGCGTGAAGTGACGTGAACTAGATCGCAAACCTCCGGTAGAGGTTGCGGGTGGGGGGCGTGCGCATGGTCGGATGGGCCGATGCGTTCCCCCCACCACATAACGGCGCATCCCTATACAAACCCCTACGAAGAACTGGCCAGTCTGGACGAAGGTCCGCTGGACGCAGGTCCGCTGGACGAGTTCCTCGTCGAGGACACGGAGCGTGAGCGGGAGGAGGCGGGCGCCCAGGACGATCCCTGGGCCCCGCCCAACCACCGCCGAGGCGGCCGGCGCAAGCGGCGCGGCCGCCTGGCGGGCCTTCCCCTCGCGCTGAAGGCGGTCGTCGCATTGGTCGTCCTCGCCTCCTTCCTGGGCCTCGCCGACCGCTGGGCCCTCCTCTACGCCGAGCGCAGAGCGGCGGACACCCTCAAGACCCGCCTCGACCTAGCGGCCGCTCCCGAGGTCGAGATCGACGGCTTCCCCTTCCTCACCCAACTCGCCGACGAGCGGCTGGACTCGGTCAAGGTGACCGTCCCCGACGTGGCCGCCGACCGGGTCTCGCTGGCCCAGGTGACCGCGACGGCGTCGGACGTACGGCTGGACGCCGACGGCCCCACCTCGGTGCACGGCGCCGACGTCCCCCGGCTGGAGGGTGACGTCCTGCTCTCCTTCGCCGACCTGAACCGCGAACTCGGCGCGTCCCAGGTGACGTTCACCGGGGAGGGCCATGACCGGGTCCGGGCGCGCGGCACTTTGCCGGTCGCCGGGCACGATCTGCGGCTGCGCGCCGAGGCCCGCATCGTGCGTGACGGCGACCGCGGCATCGCGACGCACATCGGCGGTATGCGCCTGGACATCGGGGACCTGGCCACGTACCGCCCCGGCGCCCGCACCTCGCAGGGCCTGCACCTGAGCGGGAAGTCGGCGGCCCGGCTCGCGCACGAGACCCGCAAGGCCAAGGCACTGCTGTCGATCCCGGCGGTGGTACGACGCCTGGGGGTGCCCGACTCCCTCGTCCGCGAGGCGCTGCGCAACGAGGACAGGCTCACCGAGATCACCGGTACGCCGCGCTTCGTCCGCCAGGCCATGCGTCTGAACCTCGTCGACCTGGCCCTGGACCACCCGCGGCTGCTGTCCCTCCTCGGCTTCGACCCCGCCCTGCTCGACGCCCTGCCCCGCCTCACCCGCCCGGTCCTGGCCGACCAGCTCTCCCTGGGCTTCCGCCTCCCGGAGCCGCCGAGCGGCCAGCTGCGGCTGCGGGACGTGCGGGTGGAGAAGGACGGGATCAGGGTGCGGCTGGAAGGGGCCGACCTGGCGGTGGGCCGCTCGTAGGGAACGTCGCCGGCACGAACTCTGGGCAGTGACCCGCACCGGCATGCTCGGCGTCAGCGTCGGCCGAGCATGCCGGTGCCTGGGACGCTTCCGGTCCTCAGGCGAGCCGGTGGACGAGCTGGCTGGTCAGTTCGTAGCGGGCGCCGACAATGGCGAGTTCGCCGGCGGCCACCTTCGCGGCGAGGTCGGGCTCGGCGGCGAGAGCGGCGCGGACGGCCCGTACGTTGGCGTCGATGGTCGAGTCGACGCGGGCGTCCCCTTCCTTGGTGCGGTCTATGTTCGGGGCTATCCGGTCGGCTATGTACTGGATGTGCGCCGGGAGCGGCTCGCCGGACTCGTCCGCGGCGACGGCGGCCTTCACCGCCCCGCACGACTGGTGCCCGAGCACCAGCACCAGCGGGATGTCCAGTTCGAGCACCCCGTAGGCGACGCTGCCGAGTACGGCCTCGTCCAGGACCTCACCTGCGGAGCGCACGGTCAGCAGGTCGCCGAGGCCCTGGTCGAAGACCAGCTCCGGCGGCACGCGGGAGTCGATGCAGCCGAGGACGACGGCGAAGGGGTGCTGACCCGAAGTCAGGCTCTGGCGCACCGCGGGTGATTCGTCCGGATGCCGCTGCCGGAAGGTGCGCCAGCGCCGGTTGCCCGCGGACAGCTCGCGCAGGGCTTCCTCGGGGGTGCCGGGGCGGTGCCGGCTGGTGGGGGAGGTGGGAGTGGCAGAGGCGGGAGCTGCGCCGAGGGCGGCGGTGGTTCCCAGCGCCGCGGCCCCGGTCAGCCCGTACCGCAGGAGTGCGCGGCGGGCGGGCGAAGGGAGGGCGAACCGCTTGTGGGCGGATGCGGTCGGCTCGGCGCCGACGGATCTATCAGCGTTCACGGCCAGGAACGTACGCTCGAATGACAGGACAACTGTTCGTGTTACGGAATCATGGCCGGGCGCGGGGAAGCCATGATCGATCGTTGGTCCGTTCTTGGTGTTCTCCCGCACCCGCCTTGACCTTCAGGGCCGCTCCGGCACCTGCCGTCGCCTCAGGAAGCCGCCCGCTGACGTGCTTCAGGGCACCTCGGGGGGAGCCGTCGGCGCCCCCGGCAGCCGTACCGTCGCCACCGTGCCGCCGCCCTCCGCGTGCGTGAGGGTGACCTGGCCGCCGGACTGCTCGACCGTGCGGGCCACGATGGACAGGCCGAGGCCGGAGCCGGGCAGGGCGCGGGCGCTGGGGGAGCGCCAGAAGCGGTCGAAGACGTGGGGGAGTTCGTCGGCGGGGATGCCGGGGCCGTGGTCGCGGACGGTGAGGACACCGTCGGCCAGGGCGACCTCGATGGTGCCGCCCTCGGGGCTGAACTTCACCGCGTTGTCGAGGATGTTGACCACCGCGCGCTCCAGGGCCGCCGGTTCCGCGCGTACGTACCAAGGCTGGAGGTCGGCGGTGATGGTCAGCTCGGGGCCGCGGAGGCGGGCGCGGCGCAGGGCGGACTCGACCGTGTCCTCCAGCGAGATCACCTGGACGCGCTCGCCGCGCTGGCCCTCCGAGCGGGACAGCTCCTGGAGGTCCCCTATGAGGGAGGCCAGTTCGGTCATCTGTGCCTTGACCGAGGCGAGCAGGGCCTTGCGGTCCGCCTCCGGGATCGGGCGGCCCGTCTCCTCGCTGCGGGTGAGGAGTTCGATGTTCGTGCGGAGGGAGGTGAGGGGGGTGCGCAGCTCGTGGCCGGCGTCCGCGATGAGCTGCTGCTGGAGCTCGTGGGAGCTGGCCAGGGCGGAGGTCATGGAGTTGAAGGAGCGGGAGAGGCGGGCCACCTCGTCCTCGGAGTCGTCCTCGACGGGGATGCGGATGTTCAGGTCCTCGGTCCTGGCCACGTGTTCGACGGCTTCGGTGAGCTTGTCGACGGGGCGCAGGCCCGCGCGGGCGACCGCGAGGCCGGCCGCGCCGGCGCCCACCACTCCTACGCCGGAGACGAGGAGGAGGATCAGGGCGAGGTCGTTGAGGGTGGACTCAGTGCCCTTGAGGGGGACCGCGAGCTGCAGGGCGACCCCCTTGGAGTCGTTCTGGTCCACGCCCAGGTACCGGGTCAGCACACGTACGGCGTTGCCGTCGGCGTCGGTGCCGTTGCGGAAGTAGATCTCGTTGGCGTTCGCGCCCTTGATCACGTCCTCGTCGGAGCCGGTGACCTTGACCGCCCCCGGGGAGTTCGGGTCGACGCAGGGGTCGCCCTCCTCCTTGATCGCCTGGACGTAGTCGTTCCGGCCGGGGAACACCTGGGTGTTCTCCAGGGGGCTCTGCGTACAGCTCTGCAGGAGCGAGGCGACCGTGCCGGGCCTGCGTGCCATGTCCTTCAGATCAGCGTTCAGCTGCTCGTACAGCTTCCCCTGCACAATGAACCAACAGGTCACCGAAACCGCCGCCACCGCGAACGCCACCGCCGCCGCCACCAGCAGCGCCAGACGGGACCGGATCGGCAGGGACCGGAACCGGCGCAGGACCCTGCTCACTCCGCTCCACCCTGCCGCAGCACATACCCCACGCCCCGCACCGTGTGCACGAGCCGCGGCTCGCCGCCTGCCTCCGTCTTGCGGCGCAGGTACATCACGTACACGTCGAGGGAGTTCGACGAGGGCTCGAAGTCGAAGCCCCACACCGCCTTCAGGATCTGCTCCCGCGTGAGCACCTGGCGCGGGTGCGCCATGAACATCTCCAGGAGGGTGAACTCCGTGCGGGTCAGCTCCACCGGCCGCCCGCCCCGCGTCACCTCCCGCGTCGCCAGGTCCATGCGCAGGTCGGCGAAGGTCAACGCCTCGTCCTCCTCCGCCGGGCCCGCGCCCGCCGCCGCGGCGTAGGAGCTGCGCCGCAGGAGGGCACGGACGCGGGCGAAGAGTTCGTCCAGTTCGAAAGGCTTGACCAGGTAGTCGTCCGCCCCGGCGTCCAGCCCGGTCACGCGGTCGCCGACCGTGTCGCGGGCGGTCAGCATGAGGATCGGGGTGGTGTCTCCGGTGCCGCGGATGCGCCGGGCGGCGGTGAGGCCGTCCATGCGGGGCATCTGGATGTCGAGGACCACGAGGTCGGGCCGGTAGGCGGCCGCCTTCTCCAGGGCGTCCGCGCCGTCGACCGCGACCTCGGTGTCGTACCCCTCGAAGGCGAGGCTGCGCTGAAGTGCTTCACGCACCGCCGGCTCGTCGTCGACGATCAGGATGCGCTGGGGGTCACGGTCGCCATCGGCGGGGCTCATGGGCTCGGGATCCTCGGGTGCGGTGGGGACGGGGGCTGAGTGGCTCAACGCCTTCAGTGGTTCAGCGCCTTCAGCCTCGCATGATTCTCGGCTTTCTCAGCCGCGTACGGTACGGCGACGGCCGCGGGCTGCGGCGCCGCGGCGACCCGCGCTCGTGCGGGCGGTGGCCAGCTCGGGCGCCCGGGACGGAGCCGTCGGGGCGTGCAGGGCGCCGGCGACGGCGAGGGCCAGGGCGAGGTCGGCCGGGCCGACGCCGGCCGTGGTGTGCTCGATCTGCCGGATCATCGCGTGCTCCCTCAGTTCTGCGCGCCCGAGCGCAACGTGGCCAGGTCGGACTTGACGGTGTTGATCGGGATGGCGAAGCCGAGGCCGACGCTGCCGGCGTCGGACGAGCCCGAGCCGGACGCCGAGTACATGGCCGAGTTGATGCCGATGATGTTGCCTTTCATGTCGATCAGCGCGCCTCCGGAGTTGCCGGGGTTCAGGGAGGCGTCCGTCTGGATGGCCTTGTACGTCGTCGTCGAGGACCCGGTGTCGCCGTTGAACTGCTGGCCGCCGAACTCGAAGGGCCACCCGCCGCCGCCCTGCTGTTGCTGCTGCCCCTGACCCTCGTCCGTCGAGACGGTCACGTCGCGGTCGAGGGCGGACACGATGCCGCTGGTCACCGTGCCGGTCAGGCCCTCGGGCGAGCCGATCGCCACGACCTCGTCGCCGACCTGGACGCCGTCGGAGTTGCCGAGGGTGGCCACCGTCAGCCCGGAGGCGTTCTCGAGCTTGATCAGCGCGAGGTCCTTGCTGCTGTCGGTGCCGACGACCTTGGCGGTGTACTCCTTGTCGTCGCTGGTCCGCACCTTCACCGAGGAGGCGCCCGCGACGACGTGGTTGTTGGTGATGATCTCGCCGTCACCGGTGATGATCACGCCGGAGCCGGTGGAGGAACCGGCGTTGGACTGGGCGTTGATCTCGACGATGCTCGGGCTGACCGCCTTGGCGACCCCGGAGACCGTGCCCTTCTGGCTGGAGGGGACGACGTTGGTGGTGGTGGAGGACCCGGCGGCGGCGACGGTGTCGTTGCCGGTCAGCTCCTGGATGCCGTACGCCGTACCGCCTCCGACGGCCGCGGCCACGATCGCCACGGCGGCGAGGAGGGCGACCGGGCCCCGGGGGCGGCGCCGCGACCGCGGCCGCTGGGCGACGGGCTCGCTGAGGAGCGCGGTCGGAGCTCCGCCGCCCGCCTGGACCGTCGGCTCGTGCGCCGGCGGGGGCGGCCACTCCGGGTTCACGGGGGAGGAGGCGTGCTGCTGGGCGCCCGGGTACGGGTTCTCGTCATCGCCGCTGCGGCGGAAGCTCTCGGTCATGGCAATGAGCCTCCCGCCCGACCATGAGAGCTTCCTGAGCGCCGCCTGAGAAGCCCGGCAGAAGGCCGTATGCCCGAAGTAAGGACGCCTCTGGCAGAGCGCCGGCCCCTCTCAGGGAACGCTCAGAGAAGCTCCGTCACGACCGTCAGGCGCACCCGCACGACCGTCGGGCGACGAGCCGCGACGGAAACACCTTCAGCCGCTCCCGCCGCGACCCCGCGACCCGCAACCCGTCGTCCAGCACCAGGTCCACGGCGGCCCGGGCCATGGCGGACCGGTCCGAGGCGACGGTGGTGAGCGGAGGATCCGCCAGCGCCGCTTCCTTGATGTCGTCGAACCCGGCGACCGCCAGCTCCCCCGGCACATCGATCCGCAGCTCGCGCGCCGCGCGCAGCACACCGATGGCCTGGTCGTCGGTGGAGCAGAAGATCGCCGGCGGGCGTTGCGGTCCGGCGAGCACCTCGAGCGCTATGCGGTACGCGTCGTAGCGGTTGTACGGCGCCTCGAAGAGCCGCCCCTCGGTGGGGATCCGCGCCTCGGCCATGGCGCGCCGCCAGCCCTCGACGTGGTCGGAGACCGGGTCGCCGACCGCCGGGGTCTCCGCGGTGCCGCCCATACAGGCGACGTACTCGTAGCCGTGCTCCAGGAGGTGGCGTACGGCGAGCTGGGCGCCGCCGAGGTCGTCGGTGACGACGGCGACGTCGTCGATGGCCTCCGGGCGCTCGTGGAGCAGGACGACCCGGGCGTCCCACGCCTCGATCTCGGCGGCGGCCAGGTCGTTCAGCGCGTGGGAGACGAGGATCAGGCCCGAGACGCGCATGCCGAGGAAGGCGCGCAGATAGTGCACCTCGCGCTCGCCGACGTAGTCGGAGTTGCCGACGAGAACCATCTTTCCGCGCTCGGCGGCGGCCCACTCGACCGCGTGCGCCATCTCCCCGAAGAAGGGCTGGCGGGCGTCCGGGACGATCAGGCCTATGAGATCCGTGCGCCGCGACGCCATGGCCTGGGCGACCCGGTCGGGCCGGTACCCCAGTTCCTTGATCGCGGCGAGTACACGCTCGCGCGTGGCCGGGGCGACCGGCCGGGGTCCGTTGTTGATGACGTAGCTGACAACGGCAGTGGAAGTCCCTGCCAGTCGCGCGACGTCATCGCGAGTCACCTTGGCCACGCGCGGAGTCTACGCGGATGGACCCGCTCTGGGCAGGGCGTGAAGGAGGTTCCCTGTGCCCCGGCCTTCACCCGGCTGTGCGAACGCAACGCCGGTGGCGCCCTGCCCGGCCGGCCGCTAGACCTCGGCGCCGTCCAGGGCGGCCGTTGCGTCCACATCCTCCGGCTTTGCCTGGTCGCTCTTGGGCTTGGCCTCGTCGCCGGACCGGTCGCCCTTCTCCGGCGTAACGAATCGATAACCGACGTTCCGGACGGTCCCGATCAGCGACTCGTGCTCGGGGCCGAGCTTCGCGCGCAGTCGCCGTACGTGCACGTCGACCGTCCGGGTGCCGCCGAAGTAGTCGTAGCCCCAGACCTCCTGCAGCAGCTGGGCGCGGGTGAAGACGCGGCCCGGGTGCTGGGCGAGGTACTTCAGGAGCTCGAACTCCTTGAAGGTCAGGTCGAGGACCCGGCCCTTGAGTTTGGCGGAGTACGTCGCCTCGTCGACCGACAGGTCGCCGTTGCGGATCTCCATGGGGGAGTCGTCGTTGACGATCTGCTGGCGGCCCATGGCGAGCCGCAGCCGCGCCTCCACCTCCGCCGGACCGGCGGTGTCGAGGAGCACGTCGTCGATGCCCCAGTCGGCGGTGACGGCCGCGAGGCCGCCCTCCGTCACGACGAGGACGAGCGGACAGCCCGGACCGGTGGACCGCAGCAGCTGACACAGGCTGCGCACCTGGGGCAGATCACGGCGGCCGTCGACGAGGATCACGTCGGCGCCCGGGGTGTCGACGAGGGCGGGGCCCTCCGCCGGAGCCACACGCACGTTGTGCAGCAGCAGGCCGAGTGCCGGGAGCACCTCCGTCGACGGCTGGAGGGCATTGGTCAGGAGCAGCAGTGAACTCATACGTCTGGTTCCTCCTCGGTCCCTGCGAGGACGTGTGGGGTACGTCACCTGCTCTGCGATCCCGGGGGGCCTGTACACCTGCGGTCACCTGGAGTTTCCCGCTTCGTATACAACGCTTCCGAAAGCACAAAAGGACCCGGGGGCTACGCTGCCCGAGTCCTCTGTCCAGCAGAATAGCCGACATGGGCGCTGGCACGGCAGGTCATGTGGCACGATCGACGGTTCGTCCGAACTCTGAGACGGTCAGACGTGCACCTTTGCGGACGATTCTGGCTACCGACGACGGTGTGGCCATCGATTCCGTATACGACCCGGGCTCGGTCGTATACGACGCCTCCCGTCCATCCGCCGGTGACCTCGCGTTCGTCGTCGCCCACGGCTTCACGGGCGATGTGGACCGGCCGCACGTACGAAGGGTGGTGGCGGCCCTCAAGCGGCACGCGGCCGTCGTCACCTTCTCCTTCAGGGGCCACGGCGCGTCCGGCGGGCGCTCCACGGTCGGGGACCGCGAGGTGCTCGACCTGGCGGCCGCGGTGCGCTGGGCCCGCGAACTGGGGCACACGCGCGTGGTGACCGTCGGCTTCTCCATGGGCGGCTCGGTGGTGCTGCGGCACGCGGCGCTCTACGGCGAGAAGGAGGGCGCTGCCGGACAGGAAGGGACGGGGCAGGCCGCCGGGGCGCACACGGACGCCGTGGTGTCGGTCAGCGCCCCGGCGCGCTGGTACTACCGGGGCACGCCCCGGATGCGCCGGCTGCACTGGCTGGTGACCCGGCCCGAGGGCCGCCTGGTGGGCCGCTACGGGTTCCGGACCCGGATCCATCACCGGGGCTGGGACCCGGTGCCGATCTCCCCGGTGCAGGCCGTCCCGAGGATCGCGCCCACGCCGCTGCTGATCGTGCACGGCGATCTCGACGGCTACTTCCCCCTGGACCACCCCCGCATGCTGGCGGACGCCGCCGGTGACCACGGTGAACTCTGGCTGGAGCCCGGCATGGGGCACGCCGAGCACGCGGCCTCCGAGGACCTGCTGGCCCGGATCGGGGACTGGGCCGTCCGCAGGGCGGGCTAGCCTGGGCGATGCTCACCGCCCCTTGCCTGCCGGCGTCCTGGCGGTGATCACGTCAATCGATTGAGGAACCAGATGGCAAAGGTCACGGTGCGCTACTGGGCTGCCGCGAAGGCCGCCGCCGGGGTCGCCGAGGAGCCGTACGACGCGGCCACGCTCGCCGAGGCGCTCGACGCGGTGCGTGCGCGACACCCCGGGGAACTGTCGCGCGTCCTGCGGCGATGCTCGTTCCTGATCGACGGTGACCCCGTGGGCACCCGCGGACATGAGACGGTACGGCTGGCCGACGGCGGCACGGTCGAGGTGCTCCCGCCGTTCGCAGGAGGGTGAGATGACCAACCAGCCGTATCAGGGGTACGACGGGTACGACCCCTATCAGCAGGAGCCCGCGCCGCAGGGGTGGCCCGCGCAGCAGCAGGCGTACGACGATCCGCACGCCGCCCAGCAGTACACGCAGGAGTGGCAGGGGCAGACCTGGGAGACCCAGGTGCACCAGCCCGTGACTCCTGCGCAGCCCTCGGCCACGGCCCCGGCCCCGGCCTCGGCCTCGGCCGAGGAGACGGCTTATCTGCCGCCGCAGGGCGGTTGGGGCGCCCAGTCGTCCGGGCACCAGCAGGCGTCGGCATACCAGCAGCAGTCCGGCTATCAGACGGGCGGCGGTTGGCAGGCCGCGCCTCAGGCCCACGCCCAGCCCCAGCCACAGCCGCCGCAGGCCCAGCCGCCCCAGCCCGACACGGACGCGGACGACGAGCAGGGCTACGGCCCCGCGACCCTCGCGGGGAACTCCCGGGTCACCGACGCCCAGCGGGCGCGCCAGGAGGGCCGTTCCCCGATCATCGAGCCGGGCATCCAGCCGGCCGGACTCACGGCGCTGCTGGGGCTGCTGCTCTCGGCGACGGCGGCCGTCGGGTCGTACGCCCTTCTCGTCCCCCTCGTGGCGCTGCAGGCGGTGACGGCGGCCGGCTGGTTCCGGCTGAACGGCATGTGGCCCGCCCGGCAGGGCATCGCCCTGGCCTTCGCGGGGGCGCTCACGGCGGACGTCGCGCTGTTCGTGGCCGACCGCGCGCCGGCGGCGATCCTCGGCACGCTGGGGGTCTGGGTGCTGCTGACGCTGGTCCTCCAGCTGCGCTCGCACGCCGATCCGGACGAGCGGATGTACGGCCTGATGGCGACGGTGGCCTCGGCGGCCCTCGCGATCGTGGCGTCCGGGTACCTCGCGGCGGAGGCGGACGCGGTGACCGTCGGCGCGGCGGCGGTCGCCGTCGCGATCGTGGTGCGCGCGTTGCCGCTGCCCACGCCGGCGTCCATGGCCGTGGCGCTGCTCGCGGGCGTGGGCGCGGGCGCCGTGGTCGGCGCGATCACCGACATGGGGTCCGGCGGGGCCCTGCTCGGCGGAGGCGCGGCGGTGTGCGCGCTGATCGGGCACCGGGTGGCCAGCTACGACTACCCGTCACGCTTCGTCCACTTCACCGCAGGCGTCGCCCTGCCACTGGCCGCCGCGGCGCCGGTGGTCTATGTGCTGGGGCGGGCGCTGATCTAGTTCTAAGGGCCGGGGCGGGGCCTGCTCGGCAGATCCCCGCCTGCTCCGCGTGGCCTGGCAGACCTCAGGCGCCGAGGCCCCGCCTGTCACAGATGATCGACAATGTCCCGGTCGTCCGCCGTCCCAGGGTTACGCTCGCGCTGGGACGGCCACCCGGTCGTCGGTGACCGTCGTCGTTGATGACCGTTCAGGTGGGGGGAACACCACAACATGCGCGCCCTGCGGATACTGCTGATAGTCGTCGTGATCCTGGGCGGCCTCTTCGTGCTGGCCGACCGGCTCGCCGTCGGGTTCGCCGAGGACGAGGCGGCCGGGAAGCTCCAGGCGACCGAGAACCTCGCCGCCGCCCCCGACGTGTCCATCAAGGGCTTCCCGTTCCTCACCCAGGTCGCGAGCGGCACGCTCGACGACGTCGAGGTCGGCATCAAGGACTACGAGGCCACGGCCGGCGCCGAGGGCAAGACGATCCGGATCGACGACCTCAAGGCGAACATGAAGGGCGTCGAGTTCTCCGGCGACTACAGCTCCGCCACCGCGGCCAGCGCCACCGGCACCGCGTCCGTCACCTACGCCGAGCTGCTGAAGACGGCCAAGTCCGAGCCCACCCAGGTCGCCCCCGGCGTCACCGCGAACGTCGTCGGCCTCGCCGACGGCGGCGACGGCAAGATCAAGGTCGCCGTCGAGGCCACCGTCCTCGGCACCAAGCTGCCCAACCCGGTCTACGTCCTCAGCTCGGTCACCGCCCAGGGCGACACCGTGCGCGTGAAGGCCGACACCCTGCCCAGCTTCGGCGGCGCCGACATCGCCGAGAACCGCGCCCGCGCGATCACCGACTTCGAGCAGAAGATCGACGGCCTGCCCGGCGGCATCCAGCTCGACAGCGTCCAGGCGGCCAAGGACGGCGTCGAGATCACGGTGCGGGGTTCGAACGTCCGCCTCGCCGGGTAGTACGGCGGCGGGCGGCGGACGTACCAAGTCCCGGGGCGGTGAACGTACGGCGTCCAATTGGCGAGACGGCGTCGTCCGTACCGTAGATGGGCCGGGAGACGCATGTCTCCGGAAGCCGTGCGGCGGCGGCCTCGAGGGCCTCACCTTCCCACATTGCGGACGATCGCGTCTCAGGATGCGACACACCGGTGACACGCCTGCCTGTCGCTCCCTACGATCGAGGCCATGAAGCGACAGGCGGATCTCACGAAGCGGCGGGCAGTAGACCTCTGCCGCGTTGCCGCCATGCTCTGTCGCCCCTTCTGAGCGGAAGCTCCGACTTCTGCGTTTCCCCCTGCCCTGACCAGGGCACAGGTGCGCCGTCTCGGCACGAGCCCGCGCACCCCCTCGCACTCGTACGCCCCGCCGCAACTGCCCCGGAGGAGAGAAGAGCATGAGCCGCAGCGACGTCCTCGTCGACGCCGACTGGGTCCAGGAGAACCTGGACAACCCCGGTATCGCGATCGTGGAGGTGGACGAAGACACGTCCGCCTACGAGAAGAACCACATCAAGAACGCGATCCGCATCGACTGGACGAAGGACCTGCAGGACCCGGTCCGCCGTGACTTCATCGACCAGGAGGGCTTCGAGAAGCTCCTGTCGGCGAAGGGCATCGCCAACGACACGCTGGTGATCCTCTACGGCGGCAACAACAACTGGTTCGCGTCCTACGCCTACTGGTACTTCAAGCTCTACGGCCACGAGAACGTCAAGCTTCTCGACGGCGGCCGCAAGAAGTGGGAGCTGGACGCCCGCGAGCTGGTCGAGGAGGTCCCGGAGCGCGCCGAGACCGTCTACAAGGCCAAGCCGCAGAACACCGCCATCCGCGCCTTCCGCGACGACGTCGTGGCGGCCATCGGTTCGCAGAACCTGGTCGACGTCCGTTCGCCCGACGAGTTCTCCGGCAAGCTGCTCGCCCCGGCCCACCTGCCGCAGGAGCAGTCGCAGCGCCCGGGCCACGTCCCGAGCGCCCGCAACATCCCGTGGTCGAAGAACGCCAACGACGACGGCACCTTCAAGTCGGACGACGAGCTCAAGGAGCTCTACGCCGAGGAGCAGGTCGACCTGGCGAAGGACACCATCGCCTACTGCCGTATCGGTGAGCGCTCCGCGCTGACCTGGTTCGTGCTGCACGAGCTGCTCGGCGTGGAGAACGTCAAGAACTACGACGGCTCCTGGACCGAGTACGGCAGCCTCGTCGGCGTCCCGATCGAGCTCGGCGCCAACAAGTAACCCAGCCCCGCAAGCAAACCCGACCGGCCTTCCTTCCGGTCAGACCCCTATCTGGAGAAAGACATGTGTGGAGCGAAGGCCGGCGGCCCCGACGCCTCGACGATCAAGCCCGGTGAGACCACGATCCAGGGCCAGGTGACCCGCGACGGCGAGCCGGTGACGGGCTACGTCCGCCTGCTGGACTCGACCGGCGAGTTCACCGCGGAGGTCCCCACCTCCGCCACGGGCCAGTTCCGCTTCTACGCGGCCGAGGGCACCTGGACCGTACGCGCCCTGGTCCCCGGCGGCACCGCCGACCGCACGGTCGTCGCCCAGCAGGGCGGCCTGGCCGAGGTGGCCATCGCGGTCTGACGCGACTCGGGTCCTGAAGGGCCGCATCCCAAGGGTTGGACGCCGGGGATGCGGCCCTTCGGCATGCGTGCGCGGCGACTGGGCCTACCCAGGACGCACACAGTCCCGGCGCGTCACCTGGCCCCTCCTGACGCTGCTTCGCAGGCTGCGGGGCCGCTGCGCGGACTCCGTTGGTGGGTGCAGGGCGCTGTCTCCATGCGCCGGGCGCCGGCTCCGTCGAGATCGCGCTAGTCCGCCGGCCCGGACCTGCCCTGGACGTAGGTACGCACGGCGACGTCACCTGGCCCCTTCCTGACGCTGCTTCGCAGGCTGCGGGTCGCTGCGCCGGACTCCGTCGGTCGGCTGCGGAGCGCTGGCTCCATGCGCCCGGCGCCGGGCCCGTCGAGATCGCGCTCATCCGCCGGCCCGGACCTACCCTGGACCTATGTACGCACGGCGACGTCACCTGTACTTCGCCATGATGGGGACGTGCATCGCGCTCTTCGTCCTGGCCTGGGGCGTCGTACGCCTCTGGTCGATTCCGGCGGCCGTGGCCATGTGTGTGGTCGCCATGGTGATACCGCCGCTCGCAGCGATGGTCGCGAACCGGCGGGGGCCGGAGGACCGCTGGTGGGACGATCCCTCCGGCGATCCGCAGTCCGACGAGTGGTGGGACGAGCTGGACGGCAAGAAACGCCCCCACCCGTAGCGGTCGTATCAGTAGACGAGCGCCTGCGTCCCGTCCTCCATCGCCTCGTGCACGAAGACCTGTGCGCCCGCGATGCGCACGCCCTCGATGACGTCCTTCTCCGTGATGTCCCGACGGGCCGCGCACTGGGTGCACAGGGTGAGCCGGCCGCCCGCGAGGACCGAGTCGATCAGGTCGGGGAGCGGGGCGGCGTGCGGGAGTTCGAACTCGGCGGCCCGGCCCGGCAGGGCGAACCAGGCGGACTCGCCGGTCAGCCATACGGAGACCTCGACCCCGCTCGCCACGGCCACGGCCGCGACCGTGAAGGCCTGTGAGCAGCGTTCGGGGGCGTCCGCCCCCGCCGTCATCTTGATCACCAGCTTCTTCGCCATGGCGGAATCGTAGACAGGTCTCCCGGCGCGCCGCCGGGCCGACCCGAGGGCGTACCTCACAGGGAGGGCCGGCCCTCGGCCGCGTAAGCTGGGGCCCGGCCCTTGTACGTACCGCTCAACCTCCGCTCAATCGAGGAGCACCCCGTGGAGATCTTCTTCGAAACCCTGCTGGTCCTGGTCTGCGTCGGCGTCCTCGCCTTCGCCGGGCTGGCCGTGAAGAAGCTGTACCAGGGCCAGCGCTGACCCATACCCAGGAAACCAAGCTCATGATCGAGATCCCGTCCGACCTCCACAAGGACCTCGTCCCCCTCGCCTTCCTGCTCGGCAACTGGGCGGGCGCGGGCGTACACGACTTCCCCGGCTCCGAGAAGTGCAACTTCGGGCAGGAGGTCACCTTCACCCACGACGGCCGGGACTTCCTGGAGTACCAGTCCCACACCTGGGTGCTGGACAACGAGGGGAACAAGGTCCGGCCCCTGGAGTCCGAGCACGGCTTCTGGCGCATCGACGCCGACCGCAAGGTCGAGGTGACCATGGTCCGCGACGACGGTGTCGTCGAGATCTGGTACGGCGAGATGGCCGAGAAGAAGCCGCAGATCGACCTGGTCACGGACGCCGTGGCCCGCACGGCCGCCTCCGGCCCGTACAGCGGCGGCAAGCGGCTGTACGGCTACGTCAAGAGCGACCTGATGTGGGTCGGCGAGAAGCAGACCCCCGAGGTCGAGCTGCGCCCCTACATGTCGGCCCACCTGAAGAAGGTCGTCACCCCGGAAGAGGTCGAGCGCTGGGCCAAGGCCCTTCCCGACGACATGCCCGACGACGGCATCGCCTTCTTCAAGTAGACCTAGACTCGTCGGTGTGGTGAGCACCGACTGGAAGAGCGACCTCAGGCAGCGCGGCTACCGGCTGACGCCGCAGCGGCAACTCGTGCTCGAAGCCGTGGACACCCTTGAGCACGCGACCCCCGACGACATCCTCGGTGAGGTGAGGAAGACGGCGTCGGGGGTCAACATCTCCACCGTCTACCGCACGCTGGAGCTGCTGGAGGAGCTGGGCCTGGTCAGCCACGCCCACCTCGGCCACGGCGCTCCGACCTACCACCTCGCCGACCGCCACCATCATCTGCACCTCGTGTGCCGGGACTGCGAGAACGTCATCGAGGCGGACGTGGCGGTGGCGGCGGACTTCACGGCCAAGCTGCGCGAGCAGTTCGGTTTCGACACCGACATGAAGCACTTCGCGATCTTCGGCCGCTGCAAGGACTGTTCCCTGAAGGGTTCAACTACCACGTCGTAGGCTTGCCTCATGAAGAGCCCCCTGCTGACCCTGCCCGGCGCCGTGCCCGCCGAGGGCGTGGACGAAGGCGTCGCCGCCCACTACGGCGATCTGTTCCGCGAGCAGCGCGCCCTCGCCGACGGCACCGGTTTCGTCGACCTGTCGCACCGCGGAGTCGTCGCCGTCACCGGCGACGACCGGCTGAGCTGGCTGCATCTGCTGCTCACCCAGCACGTCAGCGAGCTGCCGACGGGCGAGGCCACCGAGGCGCTGATCCTCTCGGCGCACGGCCACATCGAACACGCGCTGTATCTGGTCGACGACGGAACGACCGTCTGGGCCCATGTCGAGCCCGGCACCCAGGAGGCGCTGATCGCGTACCTGGAGTCGATGAAGTTCTTCTACCGGGTGGAAGTCGCCGACCGGACGGCCGACTTCGCCGTCGTGCACCTGCCCGCGGGCTCGATCGCGGAGGTGCCGGAGGGCGTCGTCGTACGCGAGACGGCGTACGGCCGTGACCTGTTCCTCCCGCGCGCCGACCTGGAGTCGTACGCGGAGAAGGCGGGCCCGCCGGCCGGCATCCTCGCCCACGAGGCGCTGCGCGTCGAGCAGCACCGCCCGCGCCTCGGCTTCGAGACGGACCACCGCACCATCCCGCACGAGCTGGGCTGGATCGGTACCGCGGTGCATCTGCAGAAGGGCTGCTACCGCGGCCAGGAGACGGTCGCCCGGGTCCAGAACCTCGGCAAGCCCCCGCGCCGCCTGGTCTTCCTGCACCTGGACGGCAGCGAGGTGCATCTGCCGACGCCCGGCACCGAGATCCGGCTGGCCGACGAGGACCCCGACGGCCGCAAGATCGGCTTCATCACGACGTCCGTACGCCACCACGAGCTGGGCCCGGTCGCGCTGGCGCTGGTCAAGCGGAACGTGCCGGTGGACGCGCGGCTGGTGGCGGGGGACACGGCGGCGGCGCAGGAAGCGGTCGTGCAGCCGTAGCCCGTCGGCGGGCCGTACGGCGTGTTAGATCTCGACGAGGACCGTGAACGGCCCGTCGTTCGTCAGGGACACGCGCATCTTGGCGCCGAACCGGCCCGTGGCCACCGTGGCGCCCAGGGCGCGCAGTTGGGCGACGACCTCGTCGACGAGCGGCTCGGCGACGTCACCGGGGGCGGCGGCGTTCCAGGTGGGCCGGCGGCCCTTGCGCGCGTCGCCGTAGAGGGTGAACTGGCTGATGACGAGGAGCGGGGCGGCGATGTCGCTGCACGACTTCTCGTCGTCCAGCATGCGGATCGACCAGAGCTTGCGGGCGAGTTGGGCCGCCTTCTCCTTGGTGTCCTCGTGGGTCACGCCGACGAGGACGCACAGTCCCTCGCCGGTGATCTCCCCGACCGTCTCGCCGTCCACGACGACACTCGCGCTGTCCACCCTCTGCACCACTGCTCGCATGCCGCCATCATGCCGTGTGGACACAGGTGTGCCGCAGGTGCCTCATAAGGGGCTTCTTTATTGATCCTTAACCCCCCATCTGGGGCTGTTCATGGGCACTCGGTCACATAGCGGCCACTTGGGATGGCACCATGCTTCCACGCGCCGGTCGAGGGGACGGTAGAGGCACATGAGCACACCGAGTACGGAGCAGCCTCCCGGGGCTGTCGTGTTGACGCATACGGGCCTGGACGGCTTCAGGCCGCCCACGCAGCGCACCGCCGAGGATCCCGGCCCGGGGCCGCACGCGCCGCTGCCCGTGGAGCCGCCCGAGCAGGACCTGACCGTGCTCAGTCTGCCCGAACTGCGCACCCTGCGGCGGGACGCCCAGAGTGACGAGGCGGACCTGAGTTATGTACGGCGACTGCTGCAGGGCCGTATCGACATCCTGCGGGCGGAGCTCGCGCGGCGCTCCCCGGCGGGCGCGGCGTCGGTCGTGGACCGCCTCCCGGAGATCCTCACGGACGCCCCCGCCCGCCACCGCTCCTCGGCCCGCCACGTGACGCTGGGCACGCCGCAGAGCGAGGAGTACCGGCGGCTGGCGGCCGAGATGCTGGCCGAGGTGGAACTCTCCGACCTGACGGCCCGCACGGACGCCGAACTGACCACGGCGATGGGCCGCCTCGTCCGCTACGAGCAGCAGGTGTCGGGCCGCCGCCAGAGCCTGCAGCGGACGGCGGACGAGTGCGGGGCGGAGATCACGCGGCGGTACCGCGAGGGCGAGGCGCAGGTGGACGACCTGCTGACGTAGCCCTCGGGTACGGCCCGGGACGGCCAGGGACGGCTACGGGCGGTGGTGGGGGCGGGGAAAAAGGCGGCGACACCCCCGCACTCACCCACCTACCGTGGCCCCATGAGCCGTCCCGAACCCCACATCGACGTCCGCCCGATCGGCGAGGCCGACATCCCCGACTGGACCCGGGCCCTGAACACCGGCTTCCTGCGCACCCCCGACGTCTCCGAGGCGGAGGTCGCGGACCGGGCGTCGTACATCGTCCCGGCCCGCACCCTCGGCGCCTTCGACAACGGCCGCTGCGTCGCCACCTTCCGCTCCTTCGCCCAGGAGCTCACCACCGTGGGCGGCGCGACCGTCCCGGCGGACGCCATCTCGAACGTCACCGTCACGCCCACCCACCGCCGTCGCGGCCTGCTCACCCGCATGATGGCCCACGACCTCGCGGCGGCGAAGGAGCGCGGAGACGTCGTGGCGACGCTGATCGCCGCCGAGTACCCGATCTACGGCCGCTACGGCTTCGGCCCCGCCACCTCCACCGCCCAGTGGACGATCGACGTCCCGCGCACCGGCCTGGACCCGCGCTGGGCCGGCCCCGAGGACGGCGGCCGTATCGACATCGTGGACGGCGCGGACGTCCGCAAGCTCGGCCCGGAGCTGTTCGAGCGGGTGCGCCGCGCCCAGCCCGGCGCCGTCGACCGGGACGAGCGCTGGTGGCAGGTGGTCACGGGAGTGCTGCGCCTGGACCGGTCGCCGTGGAGCGAGCCGTTCTTCGCCGTGTACCGCTCGGCCGGCGGCGAGGTCGAGGGGCTCGTGTCGTACAAGGCGGACGACCACTGGGGCGACGGCAAGCAGCCGCTCAACACGGCGACCGTCAACTGGCTGGACGCCTCGACCCCGGCCGCCGAGCGCGCCCTGTGGCGCTACCTCTGCTCGATCGACTGGATCACCACGGTGAAGACGGGCTGGCGAGCCCCCGACGACCTGCTGCCGCACTTCTTCCCCGACCCCCGCGCCGCACGGGTCACGACGCTCGCGGACTGGCTGTGGGTGCGGATCCTGGATGTCGTACGGGCTCTGGAGGCGCGGACGTACGAGGGGCAGGGCACCCTGGTCATCGAGGTCGTGGACGACGCCGGACTGACCGGCGGCCGCTACCGGCTGGAGGCGTCCACGGACGGGGCGTCCTGCGCGCCGACCACGGCCGCCGCCGAACTCACCCTCGACGTGGCCGACCTGGCGGCGCTCTGGCTCGGCGACGAGTCCGCCGTACGGCTGGCCGCGCTGGGACGGGTCCGGGAAGAACGAGCGGGCGCCGCCCGGTTGGCCGACGCCCTGCTGCGTACGTCCAGGCGACCGTGGTGCCCGGACGTGTTCTGAGACCTCCCTTGCTGCTGACGACGACTCCGCTGATCTGCTCATCTCTGCTCATCCGTAGCGAGCTGTTCAGTTGTGGCTGTGCGGTCGGGACGGTATTCGGTTGTCGGTGTGAAGTTGTGACTGTGCAGACTGACCGGGCTCCCGGCTCCCCTCCGGAAGGGAGCCCGGCCAGCCGAACCTGGTCCCCGGGGCCCTCGTGCGAAGGCCTACTGGGCGAGCAACATGACGAGGATCACCGCGCCGATGCCGCCGATCATGGTGTTCTTGGCCTTGATGCCGATGGACAGGGCGAGAAAGGCGATGATGCCCATCGGCCCGTACTTCCACTGGATGAGTTGCTCGAATCCAATGACGAGCGCGGCGACGGCGAGGTAGATGAGCGGCATGCCGGTCTCCTTTCGGGGACGACGGTCGACAGAACCGACTCCGCTGGCCAACCTCCTTGAAGTTTGACCATGTTGCTTAAGTTGGCGACCAACTTCACTGTACTTATGACCGCTTGGAAGCGTCTCATAACCACCTTCCCTGGAACTGCCTAAAGATGGCGGGAAGTTGTAGTGTTTGGTCGTGGAGCCGAAACACGCCTCCGTCAATGGACGGAAGAGGTCACAGCGGCCACAGAAGTCACATCGGGAGGTGGCCGACGAGCTGCGCGCCCGGATCCGCTCGGGCGAGTTGCGGCCCGGCCAGCGCATGCCCACCCAGGCCAAGTTGGCGGACGAGTTCGGCGTCGAGCGCGGAGCCGTACGGCAGGCGCTGCGCATCCTGCAGTCGGAGCATCTGCTCACCAACGTCTCCAAGGGCGCCCCGGCCACCGTCGCTCCCGACCTCGGCAAGGCGCTGACCGGCCCCGGAGCCCCGCCGGCCCCCACCATGGTGGCCCTCGCGCCGCGCATCGCCTCCGCCTTCGCGGCCCCGCACGTCGAGATCGACGCCCTGTGCCTCACCGCGGTCTCCCTCACGCTCGCCATCGGCGAACCGCTCCGCCAGATCCACGCCGGACAGCTGAAACCGGCCAAGGTCGACGTCCGCGTGCTGCTGCCGAGCCGGGACATCCCGCTCGCCTTCCCGACGCCGGTGGACGACTCGCCGGACGACGCCGACGAGCAGCTGCGCCGCCGCTGGCTCGCCCAGCGCAACGCCCAGGGCCAGGTGCTCCGGCACAATCTGCAGGCGCTGCGCTCCACGCACGGCATCGACGTGCGGATCACCTTCCGGGCCCTGCCGTTCACCCCGCCGGTGAAGCTGTACCTGCTCAACGGCACGGAGGCGCTCTTCGCCTACTACACCCTCAGCCGTCGCGAGGTGGAGATCGGGCAGCAGCATCTGGAGATGTACGACGCCCCGGGCATCCAGTCCACGCTGTTCGCCTTCGAGCAGGGCGCCGGGCTGCGGGACATGACGTTCGTGGAGCAGTCGCATGTGTGGTTCAACGCACTGTGGGAGACGATCAGTTCGGAGCTCGTGCTCACGAGCTGATCGTCCCCCACAGCGTTTGACCTGGGTGTTCGTCGCGGCTCACAGGGCCGGGCCCGAGACCAGAAGCGCGAGGACGACGGCTCCGATGGAGCTGACGGCCGGGCTCTTGGCCTTGATGCCTATGGTGAGCAGGAGCAGGCCGATGATGCCGGTGGCGCCGTACTTCCACTGGAGGGTCTGCTCGACGCCGACGACGAAGACGGCGGAGAGGAGTGCGAGGACGGGCATCGGTGTTTCCTCCTTCGTGCTCCTGGGGATGGAACGATTACTTCCGCCAACTCAACCAACTTGACGCCAACTCTGACTAAGTTGTCCCCACTTGGCCCCTACTTTGAAACAAGCTACAAACAACTCCCACTAGATGGGAGCAAGTTGTAGCGTTTTGGTCGTGACCCAGGAGAACGTGGCAGTGAACGGCAGCAGGAGACTCTCGCCGCAGGAGATCGCCGACATCCTGCGGGAACGGATCCGCGTCGGAGACCTCAAGGCGGGCGACCGCCTGCCCACGCAGGCCGAGCTGGCCGAGGAGTTCGGCGTGGAGCGAGGCACCGTGCGCCAGGCCCTGCGCGCGCTCCAGGAGGACGGGCTGCTCACCAACGTGAGCAAGGGGAGCCCGCCGAGGATCGCCCTGCCCACCCCGACGCGGGGCGCCCCGCAGCCGACGATGGTCAGCCTGGCCCCCCGCCTGACGGAGGCCTTCGCGGCCCCGCACGTGCGCGTGGACGTCGTGTGCCACACCTCGGAGACCCTGATGCTGGCCCTCGGCGAGCCGCTCCGCCTGATCCACGAGGGCACGATCCGCCCCGAGTCGATCGACGTCCGCCTTCTGCTGCCTTCGCGGGACATCAATCTCGCGTTTCCGGTGCTGGTTGAGGGGCGGGGGGAAGATGATCCGGTTCACGAGCGGTGGTTGAGTATGCGGAACGCCCAGCTTCAGGTACTCCGCCACAACCTCCACGCCATGCGCTCCACCCTCGGCATCGATGTCCGCGTCACCTTCCGCGCACTGCCGTTCACGCCCCCCGTGAAGCTCTACCTGCTCAACGGCGACGAGGCGCTGATCGGCTACTACGTCCTCACCGAGCGCCGGGAGGAATACGAGAGCCAGACGCTGGACATGTACGACGCCCTGGGCTCCAAGTCCCTCCTCTTCTCCTTCGTCCGTCAGGCCGGTCAGCGCGACGCCGCGTTCGTGGACGAATCCCAGAAGTGGTTCAACGCCCTCTGGGAAACCATCACGACTGACCTGACACTCTCCTAGTGACTTCTGATACGACGCACACTGAAGCGGTGGCAGCACACACGGAGAACGAGAACGAGAACGAGACCGAGACCGGGGACCTTCGGCACGTCATCGCGCACGCGCGGGTGGTGCTGTGGGACTTCGACGGACCGATCTGCCGTCTGTTCGCCGGGCATTCGGCCGAGGGAGTGGCCGTCGACCTGGTGCGGTGGCTGGAGGGACGCGGTCTGCACGCACTGCTCAGCGAGGCCGAACGGGAGTCCCTCGACCCGCACGTCGTGCTGCGCGCCGTGGACCGCCGGCACCCGGGCAGCGACCTGGTGACCGAGCTGGAGCAGCGCCTCACCAAGGAGGAGATGCGCGCCGCCGCCAAGGCCATGCCGACCGAGTACGCCGACCCGCTGATCCGCACCTGGAAGGCGGTCGGCTCCCGGCTGGCCATCGCGACGAACAACTCCCCAGAGGTGGTGCGCGCCTACCTCACCGGCCGCGGGCTGCTCGACTGCTTCCAGCCCCACATATACGGCCGCACCCAGGACCTGCAGTTCCTCAAGCCCCACCCGCACTACCTCATCCGCGCCCTGAGCGCGATGGGGGTGGCGCCGGCCCACGCGCTGTTCATCGGCGATGCCCCCACGGACTGGGAGGCCGCACGGGAGGCCGGCGTGCCGTTCCTCGGCTACGCGCGTAACGAGCGCAAGGAGAAGCAGCTCCGCCAGGCCGGCGTCGGCCACGTCGTGGGCTCACTGCTGCCGCTGCTGCAAGCGGTGCGCGCTCAGGCCTGACTCATCAGGATCACGAACAGCACAACGGCTCCGACGGCGAGCCGGCTGTGCCGGGCCCTGATGCCGATGAACACGGCCGACAGGACGACCAGTCCCACGGCCCCCAGCCTCGCCTGCGCCATCAGGCCCAGCGTCAACTCGGCTAATGCCCACGACGCCTGAAAGAGCACCATGTCCCCCACCCGAATCCTTCGCGTCATCCAAGGCGCCCAACTGACCTAGCAATTGGGCGGGTTGCCTGAGATTGGTCTTCCCGAACGGCTAGATCCCTTAACTGGACTGGCAGTTGAAGGGTCGACTTGACTGGAATTTGTGTGCAGCTGGGTGAGAAGCGGTACGGTCGGCATGTGGGTGGACAGCGGGCCGCCGAGGGGGGCGGCAAAGAGTTCGAGCGGGTGCTGGACGCACTCCTCCTCCGTATGTCCGACGGGACCTACTCCCTGGGCTCCCTGCTGCCGCCGCAGCGCGAACTGGCCCATGATCTGGAGGTCTCCCGGGACACCGTGCAGCGGGTGCTCAGGGAGCTCTCCGAGCGAGGGCTCGTCGAGTCACGGCAGGGCAGCGGATCCCGTGTGATCGGGACCCCGCCGCCGCGGGCGGGACAGCAGCCCGTTGTGCGGGCGGAACGTCCGGGCCGTACGACCCTGGGGCCGCACATAGAGAGAGCGTTCGGGCGGCCCGAGGTGGCCCTGGACGTCTTCACCCTCACCTCCGAGTCCCTGGCCGGGCACATCTGGCTGCAGGTCGAGCGGATCCGCTCCGGCACGATCGCCCCGCGACGGATCGCCCTGCGCATGCTGCTGCCCTCGGAGGACATGCCGTTGCCCTATCCGCGCGCCATCGGGGATCCGCAGGATCCCCGGCCGCTGGAGCGGCTGCGCGACATAACGCGGCGCAACACCCAGTCGCTGCGGCTGAGCCTGGAGGAGCTGAAGGCCGAGCGGCTGGTGGGAGAGGTCGACGTCGAGGTCCGGCGGGCGCCGATCACCCCGACGTTCAAGCTCTACCTGTTCAACCGCACGGAAGCGGTGCACGGCATGTACAACGTGGTCGAACGTCCCATCGTGCTGGACGACGGGACGATACCCGCCATCGACGTCGTCGGGCTCGGCGCCGTCCTGGAGCACTTCGTGACGGAGGACGACCCGGAGTCGCCGGGCTCCGTCTTCGTGAGCGAGCGGCAGACCTGGTTCGACTCGGTCTGGGAGCACCTCGCGACCTCGCCGGCGGCCTGATCCACTCAGCAGGGCTGAGGCGTCGAGAGCGCGCCCACGACCGGCTCGAACGAGCCGACCACACTCCGCGCGCCCAGGCGCCGCATCTCCGCCGCCGTCCCCTCGTCCCGTGTGAAGCCGAGAAACGGGACCCCCTCGGCCCGTGCCGCCGCGAGGTCCGTGAGCTGGTCGCCGATCAGCAGGGTCCGGGACGGGTGAATGCCGTCGATCTTGGACAGGGCACGGCGGACCACGTCGGGATGCGGCTTCATCAGACCGGGTTCGTTCGGATCGCGGCCGCACACCGCCGTGAAGTGCCCGAGGAGATACCGCCGTTCGAGGTACTCGCGCACCGGCCCCTCGGAGTTGTTGCTCGCGATCAGCAGAGCCTTTTCGAGCCGCGCCAGCGCGAGCACCAGCTCGTCCGCGCCGGGCGTGGCCGCCGCCTGCCGCACCGCCGTGTACTCGTGCCGGGTGACGATGGCGTCCGCCCAGTCCAGCCGTGCCCCGGCGGGGCCGTCCGGGCGCCGTTCGGCCAGACGGCGCAGCACGCCGTGGGAGTCGGCGCAGTCCCTCACCCGGGGGTCGAGCCGCCCCCACTCGCGTTGGGCCCGCTCCTTGACCTCGTCGGCGATGTACGCCGTGCAGGCGCCGCCGAACAGGTCGCACACAGGGCCGTCGAAGTCGAGCAGTACGGCTTTCGTCCGCCGCAGGAGGTCGCGCAGCGTGTCCGCCTCGCCGTGGGCGTCGTACCGGGTGCAAATCGTTGTCACCGGCACATGGTGCGTGGCCCGGATCGGCGCCGGTGCCGTGACCTGGGGTGTCGCCGCCCGAGGCGCTCGTACGGCGCAACGGCGGCTCACTCGACTCAGGGGTTCCCCGCGCCGCGGCCCCTTACTTCTGGCACGATGCGCTCACACAGGGGGGTGTGCCGAGCAACACTTCTCCGCCACTCGTGCGGGGACCGGTCGAGAGAGCGGGCGATGTCAGCCGAAGCGGTGTCCCCGACACGGGAACAAGCAGTCCGGATGAGCGGCGGTGACGCCGGCGCGGTCGTAGGGCCGCTCAAGGGCTATCACCACGAGACCTACGTCATCCCCCTGCCCGCCGCGGCGGGCGAGGACGAGGAAGACGAGGACTCGGACCCAGTGCGGGCCAAGTGCAGAGCGCCGCGTGGCGGACTGCTGTGGCTCGACCGGCGCTGCTTCGCCTCGGAGGAACAGCTCCTGGAGGCTCTTCAGGGCCGGATCACCGGGATCCCCGAGCTCATCGAGGTCGGCCCCATCCGGCTGCAGCGGTTCATCGAGGGCCGGACGCTGGGCTCGCGGTACGCCACCGGGCGTATGGTCCCCGAACGCGTGCTCGACCAGATCCTGGACCTCTTCCGGCAGTTGATCCGGATCTCCCCGGAGTCCGTGGCGGCCGAGCGACGCTGTCTGGAGAAGGACCGTGCCGAGGACGGGGACTGCGCGGGCTTCCTGGAGGGCCTCATCCGGTTCGCCGAGGAGCGCGTCTACCAGGACAACCTCGCTGACTTCGAGGGACTGTTCGGCGCGCTGGGCGTGGACGAGGACTCCTTCCGCTCGCTGCGCAAACACGTCGTGGTCCCGGGTCTGGCGGAACGACCCTTCAGCCTGCTCCACGCCGACCTGCACCGCGAGAACTTCGTCCTCGACCCGGCCGCCCGCCTGTGGACCATCGATTGGGAGCTGGCCATGCTGGGCGACCCGCTCTACGACCTCGCCACGCATCTGTACCTGATGGATTATCCGGCCGAACAGGAAGCCCGGTTGATCGAGCGGTGGCGTGCGGTGGCCGAGGAGAACCGTCCCGGCAGCAGCGAGGGCTGGCAGCACGACCTGCCGAGGCTGCTGGACTTCAAGCGGGCCCAGAGCGTGTTCACCGACGTCGTCCGGGCGACCCAGATCCTGGACACCGGCCGGGCGTTCAACTGGCGGCGATGGCCGGCCGAGGCCATGAAGGTGCAGCGGGTACTGGCCCGGGCGGCGGTGCCGCTGGGGCTGGACGACGTGCCGAGCCTGCGGACCGTGGCCGCCTCACTGCTCGACTGGTACAGACTGCGCGGTACGCGACGCACGTCATAACGTCGACAGAACGACTTTGCCCGCGTGGCACGACAACGTGCTCTACAGTCTCGACTACCTGTTCTCCCTGCCTCAGGAACGCGCAGCACAGGAACGACATTTGAACGCACGACTCGCACGTCCGCCCACCGTGTACGCGGAGTTCGTCCGGTACGCCGAGGAGAGCGGACAGCCGCTGCAAGGGCATCACCACACCAATTACCGTGCGCCGCTCACCTCGGAAATGGCGTCGCTCCTGCGCTTGGCCGTGGGAACGCCCGTCCTGGTGCGGATACCCCGCCGCGACACCTTGCGTGTCGTGTTCAAGACCTGGGACGACGAGACGGCCGTCCTCGACGCCATCAACGGCACGGTGGACCACGCTCCGGTCTGCCTGGCCCATGACTGGATGAGCTCGGCCGTCCACACCTATGTGCCGGGCATGCCGCTGTCGAGGGCCTGCGACGACATGGCGAAGGTCGACCGCTCGCTGATCACGGCGATGGCCGAGGGGCTCGCCCGGCTGACCCGGGTCGACGTCGACGCCGTTCCCCCGCTGCCGCCGCATTGGCCGGGGCCCGGGCAGAGCCGTGACTTCCTGCGCACCGTCGTGGAACTGACGGAGCGGGACGTCACGGAGCCCAACTGGGACTACTTCGGAAGGACCTTCGAACGGCTCGGGGTGCGGGCCGGCGCCCTGCGGAAGCTCGCCAACCAGGTGCCCCGGCTGACCGAGCGGCCTTTCAGCCTCCTCCACGGCGACCTGCACCGCGACAACGTCATCGTGACCAGCCGCGGGGAGCCGCCGCTCGTCTTCGTCGACTGGGAACTCGCCTCCTACGGCGACCCGCTGTACGACCTCGCCGTCCATCTGGTCCGCACAGGGCACACCCCGGCCCAGCGGGACGCGGCGGTCACCGCCTGGACCAGGGCCGTCCAGGAGTGGCGGCCCGAGGCCGCGAAGGGACTGGCCGAGGATCTGAGGCACTACATCGCGCTCGAGAGGACGCTGTCCGTCTTCCCGGACGTGATGCGGACCCTGGACTCCCTGGAGAAGCACACCCCGAGCGACCAGCGGCTGCGGGCGGCCACCTTCCGGGTCCACGGCGCGCTGACGGCCGCCGCCGTCGGGCTCGCCGTCGAGCGTGTCCCGTCCCTTGCCGAGATCCGGTGGGTGCTGGAGCGGTGGACGCAGTACGCCCACGGTGCCCCGATCGACCGCGTCCGCCGCGTGCCCGTGCAGTGGACCCCCGACCGGGCGCATCCGGGCCGCCCGGAGTTCCGTGGCCCCAGCGTGGACAAGGCCCTCGCCGACGAGTGCCGGGCCCCCGAGAGCCGGCTGCTGCGGGGCACGAGGCATGTCAACGCCGTCGTGGTGGCGCGGGTCGGCGAGGCGGACGTCCCGGTCGTCGTACGGCGTCGAGTGGCACGGCCCGAGCGCCGCGGTGAGCCGGGGCGGCTCGACGAGCACACGGTCCTGCGGGTTCTCGAACAGGAGAACGTGCGGGTAGCGGCGCCGCGCCTGCTCGCGCTGGGGCGCGGCGGCCGAAACGCCGGCACCTTCGCCGTGCACACCTACCTGGGCCCGGGCGACGGCTCGGCACCCGAGTTCCCGACGGACGGGCTGCGGCCGCACGAGGCCGAGAGCCTGGTCGATCAGCTGAACGAGCTGACCAGGGTGGACTACCTGGCCCTGGACCCCACGGCGACGGCCGACGGCTTCTACACGAGGCTGACGAACGAACTCGTCGCCACCGTCCGGCGGCTGCCCGACGAGGTAGGCGCCCTGGCCGAGAGCCTCGGCCTGCCCGATTACCGGCAGCTCCGCGAGATCCTGAGGCAGTACACGGTCGAGCGCCGCACACCGACACTGCTGCACGCCGACCTGCACCCGTGGAACCTGGTGCGCACCTCCGACGAACGTTTCGGCATCAGCCTCGTCGGCTGGGACCGGGCCAGGGTGGGCGACCCGCTGTACGACCTGGTGCGGCACACCTGCCTCGCCCGGACCGACGACCGTCGCAAGCACTTCGTGAAACGCCACTGGGAGCGCACCCTGGCCCGCCACTACACCAGGGGCTGGCTGTCGGACTGGAGCAAGTACGAGCGCCTGGAGATCGTCCGGGCCGCTTACGAGGACCTGGGCAGCCTGGTCTCGGGCCGGCACCGGGACGTCCCCCGCGTCCGTACGGCCGTGGAGTCGTACGCCTGGACCCTCCAGGCCGCCCTGGCCGAGCTGAACCTCGAACCCCGCGGCGGCAATCCCTACCTGTTGCGCGCCCTGCCGCAGTAGGTCTTCTCGCTACCCCACGTCGAGCAAGGGCACCAACTGCTCTTCCTCATAAGCCAGATGAGCCTCCAACTCCGCCGCCAGCCGCTCCACCTCACCCCGCGCCGCACCCGGATCCGGATGCCCGGGTGCGAGGGCGTCCCGCAGGGCCTCGACGAGTTCGGCGATGCGTTCGTGCTCCTCGCGCAGGCGGGTGAAGGTCGGGGCGAGTTCGGGGTAGCGGTCGGCCAGGAAGGGGAACAGTGCGGTGTCCTCGCCGGTGTGGTGGTTGTGCAGGCCGGCGCAGACGGTGAGGCAGTTGACCCGGAGCTGGGCGCCGAGGGTGGAGCCGCCGTTGGCTGCGGTGCCAGCCATCTCCTCGCGGATCAGGGCGAGTTCGCGGCGGAAGGCGTCATGGACGACCTTGATGGCCTCGCCCATGGAGGAGGCGTTGATGTTGCCGGGGCCGCCGTCCGTGATGCTGTGCAGGGCGACCACGGGGATCACCCGCGTCGTCTTCTCCTGGTATTCCGCCCACCCCGGGTCCGCCTCCACGGCCCGCGCGAAGGCCCGGTCCCGCTCCTCGCGTTCGAGGACGACCGCCCGCGCCTCGTACGTGAACGCGCCGCTTTCGACGGTGACTTCGGGGTTGGCGACGAGGTTGTGGAACCACGCCGGGTGGGTCGGCGCGCCGCCCGCCGACGCGATGACGAGGACGCGTTCGCCGCCGTCGGGGAGATAGCCGACGGGGGTGGTGTGAGGGCGGCCGGTGCGGGCGCCGGTGGTGGTGAGCAGAAGGAGGCGGGCGCCTTCGAAGTAGCCGCCGACGCGGCCCTTGTTGGCGCGGAACTCCTCGATGACCTGCTGATTGAAGTCGTTGGGCATGCTCTGCTTTCTCTGTCTCTTTCTCGGTCGCTGGTTTCCGTACTCGCTGAGCTCCGTACTCGCTGGTTCGGTACGGAGGGAAAAGGCGATGAGAAAGAGGCGGACCCCTGGCCCGCCGCCACGGCCTCAATCAGAGGCCGGGCAACACCCAACTCGCTCACGGCACATGGCCGACCCGGCAGTCATGGGGCTGACAGTAACGCGAAGCCCGCGGAGGGGCATCGTGTTTTTCGACGCCGGGGGAGATCCTGTTCCTCGATGCTCCTCTTCCTCGATGCTCCTCTTCCTCGATGTCGACGGAACGCTCATCCCCTTCGGGGCGGAGCGGCCGTATCCCGTGTACGAACCGCCCGCCGCGCTCCCCGGGCCTCCGGCCCACCCCCTGCTCACCCGCGTCGACCCCGCGCTCGGCACGCGGCTGCGGCGGCTCGCAGCGCTCGGTTGCGAGCTGGTGTGGGCCACGACCTGGATGGACGACGCGAACACCGTCCTCGCCCCCTGGCTCGGCCTGCCCCCATTGCCCCTCGTGGACTGGCCGGACGAGGGCGCGGAACCCGCGCTCGGGCCCCGCGCCCGGCACTGGAAGACCCGGCCGCTCGTGGCCCGGGCGGCGGGGCGTCCGTTCGTCTGGGTCGACGACGAGATCACCGACGTCGACCGGGCTTGGGTGGCCGGCCAACACCCCGCCTCCGCCCTCCTTCACCGCGTCGACCCCCGCCGCGGACTCACCGCCCGGGACTTCGCCGTACTGGAGGAGTGGATCACCGCCAGGAGTGGCTCAGCAGCTCGCTGACCCGGGTGAAGCCGTCCGACCCGTGGCCCAGCCCGATGACCCGCCGGGCCTGGCCCTCCGCCGCGCGCAGCACGCTCGCGTCGATGCCGTGCGACTCGGAGGTCTGGACGATGTGGGCCATGGAGGAGACGGCGGAGGTGAGGGGGTTCAGTTCGCCCGAGTAGGTGCCGTCGTCGATGTCCCCCGCGAACTCCTCGAAGATCGGCGGCAGGATCGCGCCGATGCCCTGTGCGAAGGGGGCCAGCTCCCGTGCGGTGATGCCCTCGGCCCGGGCCACGGCCAGGGCGTGCGCGTAGCCGGCCATCGCCGTCCAGAAGATGTCGAGCAGGGCGATGTCGTACGCGGCGGCCCGGCCGACGTCCTCGCCGAGGTGGGTGTGGGTGCCGCCGAGCGTGTCCAGGACGGGCCGGTGCTCGCGGTGCAGCTCCTCGGGGCCGCTGAGCAGGAACACCGCGTCCGGTGTGCCGATGGTCGTGGCCGGAGTCATGATCGCGCCGTCGAGGTAGCCGATGCCGTGCGCGGCCGCCCATCCGGCGGTGTCCCGGGCGCGGGCCGGGGTGTCGGCGGTCAGGTTCACGACCGTACGGCCCTTCAGCGCCTCGGTGACGGTGTCCTGGCGCAGGACGGCGTCGGCGGCGTCGTAGTTCACCACACAGACGACGGTCAGCGCGCTGGCGGCGACCGCCTCCGCCGGGGAGGCGGCCGACGCGGCACCGCGGCCGGTGAGTTCCCGGTCCCGCCCCGGGGTGCGGTTCCAGACGGTGACCCGCAGCCCCGCGTCCAGGAAGGCACCGGCCAGGGCGCGCCCCATCGGCCCGAGGCCGAGGACGGTGACGGAGGCGGATGCCGGGGATTCGTATTCGTGGGTGGGCACGGCTCAACTCCCTGTAGAGTGAGGATGATTGATGACAAAAGGGATAGGGGTGGGGGTATGGTGCGTCGGCGATTCGACCCGAACGTCTGCGGGGTGACCGCCGCGATCGCGGTGATCGACGGCAAGTGGAAGACGGCCCTGCTGTGGCTGCTGGAGTCCGGCCCGCGCCGCCCGGCGGAACTGCGCCGCCTGCTGCCGGGCCTCAGCGAGAAGGTGCTGACCCAGGCGTTGCGGGAGATGGAGGCGGACGGCCTGGTCCACCGAGAGGTGTTCGACGAGCTGCCCCTGAAGACCCTCTACTCGCTGACCGGGTTCGGCCGCGACCTGGCCGACGCTCTCGCCCCGCTCGCCGACTGGGGCCACCGCCGCCTGGAGAGACTGACCGCCACCCAGCCGGCCTCCTGACCCGCACCCCACCTCCGTCCGCCGCCGCGTCGATCACCCCTCAAGGGTCGAACGGCGTGGGCGCGCTGCCAAGTACCCACAAAAAGGTGGGTAGGCGCCGGTCGTCCGCACGGCGATCCCCTACGACCGCCCCAGCTCCGCCCGGAATCCCTGCCGCCACGACGGGTAACGCGGCTCCCAGCCGAGCTCCCGCCGCGCCTTCGCGTTGGAGAACGCGCGCCCCTCGGTCATCATCGTCACCACCACTTCCCCGGCCAGCAGCCGGGCCAGCCATTTCGGCACCCGCAGCGGCGGCTTCGCTCCCGCGCAGGCGGCCAGATACGGCAGCCACTCACGGGCAGGCGCCGGCTCGTCGTCGACGATGTTGAACACGCCCCGCGTCCCCTGCTCCACGGCCAGGACGGTGGCGCTGGCCGCGTCGTCGAGATGGACCCAGGAGAAGTAGCCGGTGCCGCCCCCGACCAGCGGAAACTGCCGCTTGCGTACGAGTTCGACCTGGTCGTCGGTGGCGCCGGGGCCGTAGAACCCGCCGTACCGCAGGACCGTCCCGTCGGCCTTGAGAACCGCGGCCTGGATGTGCCGGACACTGTCCCCGAGCTCGCGCAGCCTGCCGGTCTCCACGGGCAGCGGATCCTCCTCGGTCTTCACCCAGCCGCCCTCGCGGATGCCGTTCCAGATGGCGGCGCTCTGCGCGACCACATGGGGGACCCCGGCCGCCTCCGCTGCGGCCAGCAGATGGTCGGTGCCCTCGGTGCGCAGCCGGTTGGTGGTGGCGAACCAGCGGTCGAAGTGCCTGATGTCGGGCTTGCCGGAGTGGGACGCGGAGATCGCCGTCATCTGGTGCACGACCACGTCCGGCCGCGCCGCGGCTACCGCGTCGACGACCGCCCCCCGGTCGAGTCCGTCCATCACCACCCCCTCCGCGCCCATCCGCTTCACCAGGTCGAGCTTGGCCGCGCTCGTCGTCGTGGCCGTCACCTGGTGCCCCCGCTCCACGAGCATCGGCACCAGCCGCCGCCCGATGACGCCGGTCCCACCTGCCACGAACACCCGCATGACACTCACCGTCCCGAATCCGGAATACGTCCTTCGTAACCTTGGACGAGCCGGACCGCCCGTTTTGTGACATTCCCGGACCGATGAATTCCGCCCGTCCGAGCGGTCTCCCGCACGACGCGACCCCCGCGGAAGGAAGTGCCGACCATGCCGAGCACGCCGACCAGCTCCGGCTACGCCAAGGTCAACGGCCTGGAGATGTACTACGAGATCCACGGCGAGATGCACGGCGTGATCCACGGCGTGATCCACGGCGAGATCCAGGGCGCCGGCCGGGACGACCGCCGCCCACTGGTACTGCTGCACGGCGGCGTCACCACCATCGGCCTGTCCTTCGCGGCCGTGCTGCCCGCCCTCGCCGCCGACCGGCGCATCGTCGCTCCCGAACTCCAGGGACACGGACACACCGCCGACATCGAACGCGCCCTGACCGTGCCGAACCTCGCCTCCGACGTCGTGGCGCTCCTCGACGAACTCGGCATCCGGCAGGCCGACTTCCTCGGGTACAGCCTCGGCGGGCTCACCGCGCTCGACATCGCCGTCAGGCACCCCGAGCGGGTGGGCCGGATCGTGCTCGCCGCAACGCAGTACAGCCAGGAGGGCGTCCACGACGACGTACGCTCCGGCGACTTCGCCTCGCCGCGGCTGCCCAGCGAGGCGGACTTCCAGGAGATGGCCGAGGCGTACGCGGCCTGCGCGCCGGACCCCGGGCACTTCCAGGACTTCCTCGCCAAGATCTCGGCCGCGGCGAACGCCCCGCTGCCCTGGACCGCCGACGACCTGCGCGGGGTGCGGGCGCCCACGCTGCTGGTCATCGGCGACACCGACTTCGTCCTCGTCGAGCACGCGGCCGAGATGCGGCGGCTGATCCCCGGGGCCCGGCTGGCCGTCCTGCCCGCCACCACCCACATGACGCTCATGCGGCGTACGTCCCTGCTGCTGCCGCTGGTGACAGAGTTCCTCGACTGACCGCCGGGAGCTCTCCCGTTACAGCACCCGGAGGTTGGCGATAGGGATGTTCCACTCGTTCCGCTCGATGTTTCCGTGGTCGTCCAGGGCCACGGCCGGCCCGGCGACCAGCATCAGCCCGGCGACGACCACGGCCAGAGCTGCGACGACACGACCCACCACGATGCCTCCTCGACGACCACGAACCACGAACAACTACGGTGAACCAGGAACCAAGAACCACGACGGTGTCGACCACCCTGCGCCGCACGTACGTTCCCGCCCACCCGGACACGCCGCCCGGCCCGCGACTTCAGCCGCTCGGCAGCGCCGCGGAGTGGTGTGGCGCACTTTTGCAAGCGGGTGCTTGCAAAAGTTAGCGACGGTGCGGCAAGGTGGGGGTATGGCAACGCTCAACGTCGGCAATCTCGGTGAGTACCTGCGCGAGCAGCGGCGCAATGCGCAGCTGTCGTTGCGGCAGCTCGCCGATGCCGCCGGGGTGTCCAATCCGTATCTGAGCCAGATCGAGCGCGGGCTGCGCAAGCCGAGCGCGGAGGTGCTGCAGCAGGTCGCCAAGGCGCTGCGGATCTCCGCCGAGACGCTGTACGTCCGCGCCGGCATCCTCGACGCCGAGCGGGACCGGGACGAGGTGGAGACGCGTGCCGTCATCCTCGCCGATCCCACGCTGAACGAGCGGCAGAAGCAGGTGCTGCTCCAGATCTACGAGTCCTTCCGCAAGGAGAACGGATTCGGGATAGCGCCCGAGGAGGACGCGGCGATCGGTTCGGTGGTCGAGTCGGTGGTCGAGTCGGCCATGGCCGACGGCGGCCCCACGGACGAGGACTCCCCGCAGGGAGACGCCCAGGGCGACGAGGCCGACGCAAGCCGCGGTCGTACGGCCCGTAAGAACGGCACGGCCGGCGGCGGCCGCAAGTCCGCCCCGCGCCGCAGCGGCACCACCCGCACCCCTCGCACCCCCCGCACCACCCGTACGTCCGACGGCAACGACGCCGACCCGGAGAACCCGACCGACCCTCAGCAGTCCGCAGGCTGACCTTGAGCCGCCTGGCGCGTTATGCGTACGGGCAGGCGGCCGTCAGGCGTCAGCCGGCCGACCGCGGGGGACCCAAAACCCTCACCTCAAAGCAACCCGGGAGGACCATCACCATGGCCATCACCGACGACCTGCGTAAGACCCTCAGCGACCCGACCCCGCTCTACTTCGCCGCCGGCACCGCCGACCTGGCCCTCCAGCAGGCCAGGAAGGTGCCCGCCCTGGTGGAGCAGCTGCGCGCCGAGGCGCCGGCCCGGTTCGAGGCCGTTCGCAACACCGACCCGAAGGCCGTCCAGGAGAAGGCCGCCACCCGTGCCAAGGAGGCCGGCGCCAAGGCCAAGGAGGCGCAGGAGGGCTTCCAGACCAAGGTCAACGAGTTCGTCAGCAGCCTGGACGCCGACATCAAGAAGCTCGGCAGCAACCTGGACGCGGACTTCAAGAAGTTCGGCAGCAGCCTCGACGCCGACCTGAAGAAGTTCGGCGAGAGCGCCCAGGACTTCGCGCTGCGCACCATCGGTGTCGCCGCCGAGTACGCCGTCAAGGCCCGCGAGACCTACGAGAAGGTCGCCGAGCACGGCGAGCAGACCGTGCGGACCTGGCGCGGCGAGGCGGCCGAGGAGATCGAGGACCTGGCGATCGCCGTCGAGCCGAAGGCCGAGCCGGTCGAGGTCAAGGAGGACAAGGGCGCCAACGCCGAGGCCAAGCCGGCCGCGGTCAAGCCCGCCGCCGAGGCCGCTTCGGAGAAGAAGGCCCCGGCCAAGAAGGCTCCGGCCCGCAAGCCCACGGCCAAGAAGACGACCCCGCCCGCCAAGTAGCACGGACGGGTGAAAAGGGACCGCAGAACACGGGCCGGGCACTTACGGAGTGCTCGGCCCGTTGTTCGGGTAGCGGTCCTGAGGTTGCGGGTACGGTGACCGCGTGGATACGAGCCGAATCGGGTGGTGGACGTTGTGCTGATGCAGGGCTTCGCGGGGTTCATGTGGCTGCTGAGCGTGGCCCTGATCCTCTTCAGCGGCTTCGCGCTGATTGACGCGGCCATTCGCCGGGAGGACGCCTACCGCGCGGCCGACAAGCAGAGCAAGGCCTTCTGGCTGATCGTCCTCGGGCTCGCCTTCGTGGTGAACCTGATCTTCAACATCCTGTCGTTCCTGCCGATCATCGGCCTCATCGCGACGATCGTGTACATGGTCGACGTCCGCCCCGCGATCAAGGGCCTCCCGGGCGGCGGCCGCAGCAGAAAAGGCTCCAGCAGCGACGGCCCCTACGGCCCCTGGAACGGCGGCCGCTGATCAACCCTAGGGGGGCGGAGCCCCCGTAGGGGCGCGGGGAACTGCGCGACCAGCCACAAAGCACCCGCAGCCGCCACACAACAGCACCCCTACGGCGCCCCCGCCAAAGGAACCCCGCACCCGCGGAGCGCCCCGCCCCGCTCAGACCCCCCGGTCCAGCAACAACACAGCCACGTCATCCGTCAGCTCCCCACCGTTGAGGTCCCGCACCTCATTCACGGCGGCCCGCAACAACGCCTCCCCGCGCAACCCCTCGGAGAGCTGGCGGCGCACCATCTCCACCATGCCGTCCTGCCCGAGCCGCTCCCGGCCCTCGCCGACGCGGCCCTCGATCAGGCCGTCGGTGTAGAGCATCAGGCTCCACTCCGCCCCCAGCTTGACCTCCATCCGAGGCCACCGTGCTTTGGGCAGCAGACCGAGCGCGGGCCCGTTGTTGTCGTAGGGCAGCAGCTGAGCCGGCCGTCCGGGCCGGGCGAGCAGCGGCGAGGGATGGCCCGCCAGGCACAGCCCCGCCCGTCGGCCGTCCGGGGCGATGTCCACCGTGCACAGGGTCGCGAAGATCTCGTCGTCGGCCCGCTCGTGCTCGAGCACCTTCTGAAGCGTCCCCAGCAGCGCGTCGCCGCACAGCCCGGCCAGCGTCAGCGCCCGCCAGGCGATCCGCAGCTCCACCCCGAGGGCGGCCTCGTCGGGCCCGTGCCCGCACACGTCACCGATCATGGCGTGCACGGTGCCGTCGGCGGTGCGGACGACGTCGTAGAAGTCGCCGCCCAGCAGGGCACGCGAGCGCCCCGGGCGGTAGCGGGCTGCGAACCGCAGCGAGGAGCCCTCCAGCAGCGGCGTCGGCAGCAGGCCGCGCTCAAGGCGACGGTTCTCCTGGGCGCGCATCCGGCCCTCGGCGAGCCGCCGCTCGGCGGTGTCGGAACGTTTCCTCTCCACGGCGTACCGGATCGCGCGGCTCAGCAGCCGCCCGTCCAGCTCGTCGCGGAACAGATAGTCCTGCGCGCCGACGCGCACGGCCTCGGCGCCGCGCTCGGCGTCGCCGGAGGCGGTGAGGGCGAGGACGGCATGCCGGGGCGCGAGCTCCAGCACATGCCTGAGTACGGCGAGCTCGTCGTCGTCCGCGACCCGGCCGGGCGCCGCCAGCGCGAGGTCCAGCAGGATGCAGTGGACGTCGTCGGTGAGCAGCCGCTCGGCCTCGGTGAGGTTGCGGGCGGTGCGCACGCGGATGGGCTTGCCGGCCGAGTCGAGCATTTCGGGCACGATCGCCGAGCCGCCGGGATCGTCCTCGATCAGCAGCAGGGTCAGGTTGGTGTGCGTGGTGTTATCGACCGTTTCTTCCTTGCGCGGGGTCACCTGCCTGGAGGTGCCGCCTGGGGACGCGGCCGGCGCCTGACCAGTCTCCACGGCCGGGATCGCTCTCTGCCGCGGTACGGGTACGGGCATCGTGTTGAGTTCCTTCCCTCCCCCCGAGGGCTGGTGGGAACGAGGGACCTCGATCCACCGACGGGGACCATAGCGGGTGTCGGCGCCGCAGCGGAATGGTGTGGGGCACGCCGGCTTCACGCTCGCCGCTGTCATATGCCGCGTTCCGTACCGCAGTTGGACAGGCCGGGTGACCTGCGGGGATGACGAACGTCACGTCGGGGCTTGGTTTGGTGGCGATGTGACGTGCCGTGGGTCACGTGGTGCGGGTCACGAGTCGCAGGTCACAAGACGTCCTGAAACCTCACGCATCGGGACGGACCACCCCGAGGATCGGCATCGAGCCGGCCCCCGCGACCGTCACGGTCCGTCCGGGGCGCGGGGCGTGGATGATGGCGCCGTCGCCGATGTACAGGGCGACGTGGCTGGCGTCGCCGTTGTAGATGATGAGGTCGCCGGGGCGCATGTCCTTGATGTCGACGCGCTCGAGCTGCTTCCACTGCTCCTGCGAGGTCCGGGGAATCCCGCTCCCGGCACTGGCCCAGGCCTGGGACGTCAGCCCTGAACAGTCGTACGTCTTCGGACCCTCGGCGCCCCATTCATACGGTTTGCCCAATTGTGCAGTGGCGTACTCGACAGCCTTGCGGCCCTGCTCGGAGGCCTTGCTCTTGATGTCCTTCAGGACGCCGGAGTCCAGCCAGGCGGTCTGCGCCTTGCGGGCGGCGGCCTCCTCCAGCTCGGCGAGGCGCGCCCGCTCCTCCTTCTCCAGCTGGGACTCCAGCTGTTCGGCCGCCTTGATCTGCTTCTCGATCCGCTTCTGGGCGGCGGCCTTGGCCTTGCGGCCGGCTTCCAGCTTCCGCCACTGGGCGGAGGCGTCCTTGGCGTACAGCTCCAAGTCCTGCTGGGTGCGGGTCATCTCCGCGAGCAGCCCCTTGGTCGCGCGCTGTCCCTGGATCACCCGCCCGGCCCCGTCGAGGAAGGCTCCGGGGTTGTCGCTGAGCATCAGGTGCGCCTCGTCGGGCAGGCCGCCCGAGCGGTACTGGGCGGCGGCCGCGGCCCCGGCGCGTTCCTTCAACTCGGCCAGCCGCTCCTGGCCTTTGACGATTTTTCTGGCCAGCGACACGATCTCGGCGGATTGCTTCTCGGCCGCCTCCTCGGCGGCGTTGTACTCGTCGGTGGCGACGGCCGCGGAGTGGTAGAGCTTTTCCAGTCTGGCCCGGATCTCCTCAAGCTCCTTGGTCGACACGGCGGTCGGCGAGGAGGGGGACGGGCTCGGGTCGGGTGCCGCGAAGGCCGTACCCGGCGCCGCCAGTACGGTGATGGCGCAGACGACCGTCACGGCAGCCGTGATCAGACCGCGCTTGCCCGGACCCATACCCGTGCCCCCAAACTGATGTCTCGTCAGTAACTTACGAGCGTCCGGGGGATCGTGCCACGACGACGCGCAAAGCGACAGAGGTCTGCTTCCCCCCGTTCCCTCCCCGTCATGTCGATCTCCCCGCCTATGTGACGTACGACTCGCGGAGATCGTTCCGTGATCCGGGGGCGATCAGGGAAACACAAGGGAAAGGGTCCCCGGTCGCCTACGACCGCGGCGCCAACGCCGCCCACCGCACCGTCACTTCGCCCTGCCGCCAGCGACCCGGCCCGTCCGTCACCGGCCAGTCGGCGCTCAGGTCCCGCACGGCCCGGATCCAGCGCTGGCGCGCGCCGTAGGACGCGTAGGGCGCCGCGGCGGCCCAGGCACGGTCGAAGTCGCGCAAAAACGCGTGCACGGGCTCGCCGGGGACGTTGCGGTGGATCAGCGCCTTCGGCAGCCGCTCGGCGAGGTCCGAGGGCCGCTCCAGCGAGCTCAGCCGGGTCGCGAGGGTCACCGTACGCGGCCCCTCCGGCCCGAGCGCGACCCACACGTGCCGGCGCCCGATCTCGTCGCACGTCCCCTCCACGAGCAGCCCGCCCCGGGACCCGGAGACCGGGTCGGCCGGCGCGAGCCGCGCGCACAGCCGCTGCCAGACAGCGGCGACCTCGTCCTCGTCGTACTGCCGCAGCACGTTGGCGGCGCGGACGAGGAGCGGGCGCTGCGCGATAGGGATCTCGAACCCGCCGTGCCGGAAGGCAAGCCCCTCGCGCTCGTACGGCCGGGCGGCGGCGACCCGTGCCGGTTCGATCTCCACGCCGACCACGCGCGCGTGCGGCGCCGTCACCCGAAGCCGGGTCAGGAGTTCGACCGCCGTCCAGGGGGCAGCGCCGTACCCGAGATCGACGGCGACCGGATCGGCGGCCCGGCGCAGCTCGGCACCGTGGGCCGCCGCGATCCAGCGGTCCATGCGGCGCAGGCGGTTGGGATTGGTGGTCCCGCGTGTCACCGTTCCCACGGGACGAACGGCGGCGCGGGCAGTCATGCATACGAGGGTAAGCGCATCAGCCGGGGCCTCTCCCGCGCCGGCGCAACGGCGAGTAGGGGACGTGCCGGGGGGTGTCCGCCCGCAGCGGCGGGCGTCAACGCAGGGCTCGAACGGACCGACGGCAACCGCCCGACCGAGGACGGACACCCCCCGGCACGGCCCCGACCCACGACGCACGAGTAGTGCGCGACGCGCACCCCACCAAACCCGCACGGGCCGCCGCAGGCACTGCACCCCCCGGCAGGCACTCCCCCCAAGCCCCCAACGCACCCAAGCCCCGAACAGTTGAGCGACCCTCGGTAACGCCTAGGCAAAAACCCCGACACCCGGAATTGGAACCACTTCCTCCGGTGTTGGAAGCCCTGGAGGGCGCTCAACCCTCCAGCAGGCATGCCCGCAGCCAAGGAGGAACGCCACGTGAGCCAGTACGTAAGCAGGCTCAGGCACCGCTCCCCGGCGACCCCCGCGCGGCTCAGGCTCCACCGCCGCCCCCGCCGTGTGGCCATGCTCTCCGTGCACACCTCACCCCTCCACCAGCCCGGCACGGGCGACGCCGGCGGCATGAACGTATACATCGTGGAGCTGGCCCAGCGCCTCGCCGCGATCAACATCGAGGTCGAGATCTTCACGCGCACGACCGCCACCGACCTCCCGCCCGTCGTCGACCTGGCGCCCGGCGTCCTGGTCCGGCACGTCGACGCGGGCCCCTACGAGGGCCTGAACAAGGAGGACCTCCCCGCCCAGCTCTGCGCCTTCACGCACGGCGTGATGCAGGCCTGGGCCGGTCACCGCCCCGGCTACTACGACCTGGTCCACTCCCACTACTGGCTCTCCGGCCACGTCGGCTGGCTCGCCGCCCAGCGCTGGGGCGCGCCCCTGGTGCACGCCATGCACACCATGGCCAAGGTCAAGAACGCCAACCTGGCCGACGGCGACACACCCGAGCCCGCCGCCCGGGTGATCGGCGAGACCCAGATCGTCGCCGCCGCCGACCGCCTCATCGCCAACACGGAGGAAGAGGCCGACCAGCTCGTACGGCACTACGCCGCCGAGCCAGGCAAGGTCGCCGTCGTCCACCCCGGCGTCAACCTCAGCCGCTTCTCGCCCGCCGACGGCCGAGCCGCCGCACGGGCCCGCCTCGGCCTCCCGCAGGACGCCCTGATCCCCCTCTTCGCCGGCCGCATCCAGCCTCTAAAGGCCCCGGACATCCTCCTGCGGGCGGTGGCCGTCCTCCTCGACGAGCACCCCGAGCTGCGCTCCCGCATCCTCGTCCCGATCGTCGGCGGCCCCAGCGGCAGCGGCCTCGCCAAGCCCGAGGGCCTGCAGAAGCTGGCCGCCCGCCTGGGCATCGCGGACGTCGTACGGTTCCGCCCGCCCGTCGGCCAGGAGCAGCTCGCCGACTGGTTCCGGGCCGCGTCGGTGCTGGTCATGCCGTCGTACAGCGAGTCCTTCGGGCTGGTGGCCATCGAGGCGCAGGCGGCGGGCACGCCGGTGCTCGCGGCCGCGGTGGGCGGTCTGCCGGTGGCGGTCCGGGACGGCCGTACCGGATTCCTGGTCCAGGGCCACAACCCGGCCGACTACGCGCGCGTGCTGCACGCCTTCGCCGAGGACCCGCACCTGTCGCCGCGGCTCGGCGACGCCGCCGCCCGGCACGCCCAGTCCTTCGGCTGGGACACCGCGGCCGCCGCCACGGCGGACGTGTACACGGCCGCGACCCAGGCCCACCGGCGTCGCGTACGCTCCCACCATGGCTGACGCACAGAAGGCGGCGCAGGTCGTCGAGGGAGCCCTGGAGGACGCCGAGCTGGAGTGGGAGAGCCCCGCGTCCGGCACCTACGTCGTCAAGCTCCCCGGCACCCGCAAGCTGTCCACGACGGTCTCCCTGATCGTCGGCCGCCACTCCCTGTCGCTGAACGCCTTCGTCATCCGCCACCCCGACGAGAACGAGTCGGGCGTCCACCGCTGGCTCCTGGAGCGCAACCTCAAGCTGTACGGCGTGAGCTACGCCGTGGACCGGCTCGGCGACGTCTACGTCACCGCCAAGCTGCCCCTCGCCGCCGTCACGGCCGACGAGATCGACCGCCTGCTCGGGCAGGTCCTGGAAGCGGCGGACGGCGCCTTCAACACCCTCCTGGAGCTGGGCTTCGCGTCCGCGATCCGCAAGGAGTACGAGTGGCGGGTGGCACGCGGCGAGTCGACGCGCAATCTGGACGCGTTCACTCACCTGACCCAGCGGCCCTCGAACTGACCTAGCGACCGCGCAAAGGTCCGCACCAACTCCCCCCGTACGACCTCTTCCACGTCGCACGGGCGGCATGGCATGCTCGCGCCCACCGCACATCTGAACGCCGTTCACATTCATGAAAATCCGCATGAAAATCCGCATGGAAGCCGCATGGAAGGGCGCACGGACATGGGCAATGCGCATCTCACCAGACGGAATCTGCTGGCCGGGGCCACGGCCGTGGCGCTCGGCGCCGCGACCGGCATCGCGAGCGACACCGCGAGCGCGGCCGAAGCCGAAGTCCCGCCCCTGTGGCGCGAGTTCACCCGCAGCCCGTTCACCCACCCCCAGATCCCCTACGTCGGCCGGGCCGGCTGCCGCGGCGGAGCGCGCCGCCTCCCGCGCCGCCGGGTCGTCGCCGACGTACGGGACTTCGGCGCCGTGGCGGACGGCACGACCGACTCCGCCCCCGCGATCAACCGTGCCATCGCCGCCGCCGGAAGGGCCGGCGGTGGCACGGTCACCATCCCGCCCGGCACGTTCCGCATCGACGACGTGATCCGCGTCGGCCACTCGAACGTGGTCCTGCGCGGCGCGGGCAGCACCCGTACGAAGCTCCACGCGACGCGGAGCCTCACCGAAATCGTCGGCCCCTACGGCTCCCGCTACGGCGGCGACAAGTCGTCCTGGTCCTGGGCGGGCGGTCTGATCTGGCTGGCCCCCGAGGCCCGTTGGGACTCCCTGGTGGCCGCGATCAGGGCGAAGGCCTGGCCCTTCGAGGGCTGGACGGGCAACCGGCGTGACGAGTGGCGCACACTCACGACCCTGGCCCCGGCGCGGCGGGGCTCCTGGACGGTGACGGTCACGGACCCCTCGTCCCTGCGCGCCGGCGCCCTGGTCCTGCTCCGCCTCGCCGACGACGCAGGCCACACTCTCCTGGAGCACATGTGCGGCGGCGGGCCCGGCCCCGAGTCGTACACCTGGGACGACAAGACGAAGCTGACGTCGTACGTCCCCTACGAGTGGCCGGTGCGCATCGCCGGCGTCCAGGGCCGCAAGGTCACCCTCGAACGCCCGCTGCCGCTCGACGTACGCCCCGAATGGGACCCGCGACTGACGACCCACGTGGGCGAGTTGACCGGATCGGGCGTGGAGGGCCTGACCCTGGAGGCCGTCCAGACCCCACAGCAGCCGCACCTCCTGGACAAGGGCTACAACGGCGTGGTCTTCCAGTGTGCCTACGACTGCTGGGCCGACGACTTGACGGTCCGTCACGTCGACAACGGCTTCGGCCTGGTGGCGGCCTCCGCCTGCACGCTCCGCCGCACGCGCGTGGCGGGCCGGGGCAGCCACCACCCCTACTTCTGCCGCGAGGGCTCGCACGACAACCTGGTCGAGGACTTCACGATCGAGGCCCGCAGCACGCCCGCCCCGTCCGGCACCCAGCTGCACGGCATCAACGTCGAGGGCCTGTCGTCCTACAACGTCTGGTCGCGCGGCGACATGCGGATGGGCACCTTCGACAGCCACCGCGGCCTGCCCTTCGCCAACGTCCGCACCGACATCACGGTCGACAACAACGGCCGCCACGGCGGCGACGCGAGCGCCGGCCCGCTGTTCGGCGCCCGCTTCACGCACTGGAACGTCCGGGTCACCAACGGCCGCGCGGGCATGATCCGCCTCGACGGCCTGGCGCCGTACTCGGCCACCGTCGGCCTGGGCGAGGTCAGGGAGTTCGACCAGATCGACGTACCCGACTTCGCGGGCGACCTGCACTCCCGCCTGGAGCTGTACGGCACCACCGACGTCGTACGCCCGCGCAATCTGTACGACGCTCAGCGCACGCTGTCGCGATAGCGCCCCGGGGGCACGCCCACCAGTTTCCGGAAGTGGCGGGTCAGATGGGACTGGTCGTAGAACCCGGTCGCCACGGCCACCTCGGCCGGCGACCGGCCCTCCAGGAGCAGCTGACGGGCCCGGCCGACCCGGCGGGACATCAGGTACTGGTGCGGGGCGATGCCGTACGCCGTGCTGAACGACCGTACGAGATGGGCGGGATGGGCCTGGACGAGCGCCGCGGCCTCGCCGAGGGCGACGCCCGGGACGACCCGCTCGTCGAGGAGTTCGCGCAGCCGGCGGGCCAGGGCGGGGTCGCGGCGCGGTACGTCGGTGACCGTCCTGGGAAGCAGGTGGGCGCGCAGCCGGCCCCCGATGAGGGTGAGCCGGCTGTCCGCCTCCAGCTCGTCACCAGGCTGCGCGAGCGCGGCGTGCAGTTGTCCGACGCGCAGCCGGAGCACCGGATCGGCGAGGTCGGGCGAGTCCACCGCCGGACCGATCAGGTCGTCTCCCAGCCGGGTGCTGTCCAGGTAGAGGACCCGTTTGCGGAAGCCGTGCGGGGTGGCGGGCGAGCCGTTGTGGGGGACGTGCGGCGGCAGGAGGGACACGGTGTCGAGCGGGGTGCCGTGCTCGTGCCGGTCGAGGTCGTAGCGCACGGCGCCGTCGTCGACGATGAGCAGCGTCCACGCCTCGTGGACGTGCATCGGATACGCGTACTCGGTGTAGTGGGCGTGGAAGACCTCGGTGACGCCCGGGACGGAGGGGCGCCACGCGGAGACTTCCCGGCTGTTCCGGGCGGCGGCCATGCAAAGAACGTACAAGACGTCGGTGTACGGCCGCCGACAGTCTCGTCCTATGAGCGATACGACCGATCAGGCCCCCGTCCGTTTCGACACCAAGATCGCCGTTGTGCTGCGCGCGGACCTGGAGCCCTGGCAGCGGCTGAACGTCACGGCGTTCCTGGTCAGCGGCCTCGGTTCGCAGGTCCCGGAAGTGATCGGCGAGCCCTACGAGGACGCGGACGGCGTCCCGTACCTGCCGATGTTCCGCCAGCCGGTGCTGGTCTTCGAGGCCACGAAGGAGACGCTGACGACGGCCCACGCGCGCGCGTTGTCCCGGTCGCTGCCGCGCGCGGTCTTCACGTCCGACCTGTTCACCACGGGCAACGACCGGGACAACCGAGCGGCGGTGCGGGCCGTGTCCACCGGCGAGCTGGATCTGGTGGGGATGGCGGTGTACGGGCCGCGCAACGCGGTGGACAAGGTGATCAAGGGGGCGCGAATGCACCCGTAGGCAGCCGCGCAGTTCGCTGCGCAGCCGCTGCCCGGGACGCACGCCGGCCGGCGGCGGGTCAGGCCGCGCTGACCTCAGGCTTCGCGTCGGCCGGGGGGCCTGCGGTGGCGGGTGCCTCGGCCGGCAGGCGGCGCATCAGGGCGCCGTACCCGATGGCTGCCGCCGTCCCGACGACCGCGCACAGCCCCCACAGCCACTCGGCGCCGAGGTGGTCGATGACGAAGCCGGACATCAGTGGGGCGACCAGGGCCGCGACCGCCCAGGACAGGGTGTACATGCCCTGGTAGCGGCCGCGTCCGTGCGCGGGCGAGAGGCGGACCACGAGGCCGGTCTGGGTGGGCGCGTTCAGCATCTCGCCGAGGGTCCACACGCACACCGTCAGGGCGAAGACGCCGACCGAGCCGGCGAACGCGGTGAGTCCGAAGCCGTACCCGGCGAGCAGGGACGACACGACGAGGATCCGGCCGGGGTCCCGGCGTTCGATGAACCGCGTGACCGGGATCTGCAGGGCGACGATCAGGACGCCGTTGATGGCGATGGCGAGGCCGTAGTCGGCGGGCGAGAACCCGGCGTCACCCATCGCGATCGGCAGCCCGACCGAGCCCTGCTGGAAGACGAGGGCGACGAGGAAGGACAGCCCGACGACGCTCATGAAGCGCCCGTCGCGCAGCACGGTGCCGAGCCCGACCTCCTCGTCGGCCTTACCCGGGTCCGCCTTCTCGGGCTGGGACTCCGGAAGCTTCACGAAGATCACGACCGCGCAAACGGCCGTCATGCCGGCTTCGATCAGGAATCCGGCGAGGTAGCTGACCTCGGCGATGAACCCGGCGGCCATGGACGAGATCGCGAACCCGAGGTTGATGGCCCAGTAGTTGAGCGAGAAGGCGCGCACCCGGTCCTCGGGCCGCACGATGTCGGCCATCATCGCCTGCACGGCGGGCCGGGAGGCGTTGGAGGCCGCGCCGACGACGAAGGCGACGGCTGCGATGGCGCCGGGGTGCTGCATGAACCCGAGCACGGCCACGGACAGGGCGGTGGCGGACTGGGCGATGAGCAGGGTAGGCCGGCGCCCGAGCCGGTCGGTCATGACGCCGGCGCCGATCGACGAGACGACCCCGCCGAGTCCGTGGAGCGCGGCGACCAGGCCGGCGTAGGAGGCGGAGTAGCCGCGGTCGAGGGTGAGGTAGAGCGCCATGAAGGTGGCGACGAAGGCGCCGAGCCGGTTGACCAGGGTGCTGGTCCACAGCCACCAGAACTCGCGGGGGAGCCCGGAGACGGTTTCCCGGGTGGCGCGTCTCAGGGCAGCGAGCGGCATAGGGTTCCCCACGAGTGAAGCGGCGGCGAGCGGCGGACGGCGGCGCGCGCCCTGGCCATTGCCGAGATGTAAGCAGCCAAGGCGGCACCCGCAACTTACAAAGGGGTGGCCTGGCGAAGCCACTCAATTAGCGGATCCCGTCAACTGTCAGGCCGCTGTCCGGCTGGTGGGCGGCCCTCCTGAGCCCCGAATACGTGGATTACGCTCTGACTCATGGCCGACGCACCGTACAAGCTGATCCTCCTCCGCCACGGCGAGAGCGAATGGAACGCGAAGAACCTGTTCACCGGCTGGGTGGACGTCAACCTCAACGAGAAGGGCGAGAAGGAGGCGGTCCGCGGTGGCGAGCTCCTGAAGGACGCCGACCTCCTGCCCGACGTGGTCCACACGTCCCTCCAGAAGCGGGCGATCCGCACGGCGCAGCTGGCGCTGGAGTCGGCCGACCGCCACTGGATCCCCGTCCACCGCTCCTGGCGTCTGAACGAGCGCCACTACGGCGCCCTCCAGGGCAAGGACAAGGCGCAGACCCTCGCGGAATTCGGCGAGGAGCAGTTCATGCTGTGGCGCCGCTCCTACGACACCCCGCCGCCCCCGCTTGAGGACGGCACCGAGTTCTCCCAGTCGGACGACCCGCGCTACTCCTCCATCCCCCCGGAGCTGCGCCCCCGCACCGAGTGCCTGAAGGACGTCGTCGTCCGCATGCTCCCGTACTGGTACGACGGCATCGTCCCGGACCTCCTGTCCGGCCGCACGGTCCTCGTAGCCGCCCACGGCAACAGCCTCCGCGCCCTGGTCAAGCACCTGGACGGCATCTCCGACGCCGACATCGCGGGCCTGAACATCCCGACGGGCATCCCCCTGTACTACGAGCTCGACGCGGACTTCAAGCCGGTGACTCCGGGCGGCCGGTACCTGGACCCGGAGGCGGCTGCGGCTGCTATTGAGGCGGTCAAGAATCAGGGCAAGAAGAAGTAAGCCCTACTGACAAGGCTCCTGCCTGCGGTTTCTCCGCGGGTGGGGGCCTTGTTGCTGTACTGGGGCCCGTCACTGGGGCCGCCAGAGGCTGACCGCCCGGGCCGTCATGCGTCGTTGTCCCGCCGCCACTCGTAGGCACCGGGGGACGTCTCGACGACTTCGCAGGGGTAGTGCGCGCGCACTCGGGCGAGCAGGTCGCGCTGGTCGCTGATCCACCTCGCAGGAGGGACGAACAACGGGACGGTGACCGTGACGCCTGAGGACGGCCCGTCGTGCACCGAGACCCAGAGCCCTCCACTTGCGTCGGGCTTGAACTTCATCGAGGGAGTCCGCCCTGAGTCGAGCCATATGGCGAACCGCCGGGACTCCAGCGTCGCCAATGTGTTCTCCCAGTCCTCCAGGTCCTCAGGGAGGAGTGTCACCGAGAAGGTCGCCGTGACGGGCTCCGCCGTGATGACGATCTCGCACTCGAGGAAGTCGTGGCCGAACAGCACTCCGGTCTGCGAACGCCCCAGCACTTGTACGGCGACGCTGTGCCCGCTCGTTCCTGGCCGATCAGCCAGGTGGATCAAATCGAGGACATCATCTTTCGAGTCCATGGGTTCCCTCCCCGAAGCGCCCGGATCAAGGATCCTGCCTCACCGGTCCCGGGCCTCCCCAAGCCCCCCGGCAGGACGCACGGCAAGAAGAAGTAGTCCTGGCACAAGCCCTCTGCCCGACGCTTCCCTGCGGGCAGAGGGCTTGCTGCTGTTCAGGTTCAGACCGTCAGCGGCACCGGATGGATCTCGTCCGCCTTGTGCCCGGCGCGTTCGTGGATGCGCTGGACCGCTTCGGCCGAGGGTGCCTCGGAGAGGCAGTAGACGACGCCGGACTCGGGGTCGGCCCACGCCTGCTGGAAGTGCACGCGCTCGTCCTCCTCTATGGCGAGGTCGGCGTTGTGGGCCTCGCGCAGTTGGTCGGCCGTGACGCCCTTCATGTTGTGGTGTACGTCCATGAACTGAGCCATGCCTCGCACCTCCTCATGATCCTCGGACTGCCCGTCCGCGGAGTGCGTTCGCCTGCTCTCCTTCCATGCTGCGCCCGTCCGCGAGGAGCAGCACGACGAGGGGCCCCAGCCTGTGTAGCGGTGGCGTAACTTCCACCGCCCCTCGACTCACGGCCGCTCACCAAGCTGAAGCACACCCCCCACGCAAAAACACAACGCCCCGACAAGCGTCGCCCAGTTCGCGATCCCCTCGTCGACCAGGCTTCCCGTCATGGGGCGGGTGAAGGCGGCGATGGCCGAGGTCATGAAGAGGGCGGAGCCGAGCTGGTTCACGGCGACGATGGACCAGCCGAGATCGCGGGGGTGGACGCAGAACCGGCCGTGGCAGGTCTCGACGAACGCGAGGTGCCCGGAGATCAGGAAGAGCACGCAGCCGATCACGTCCGGGGCCCAGATCAGCCGGTTGATCTGCTGGACGCTCAGACCGTGGAGGAAGGAGTCCAGCAGGTCGACGGCGAACACCAGGGTCCCGGCGAACAGCACGAACGTGCTCAGCCAGTCCACCCGTCCCGGCTCGTAGCTCCACCAGCGCCAGCCGCGGGATACCAGTCGGCCTTCCCCGCCGGGGACGTGGCGCGGGGCGTTGACGACCTGGAGCAGGGAGACGTAACCGCCGGCGTTGAAGAAGAGGCCGCCGGCGAAGTAGATCGAGGCGGAGGCGGTGGGGTCGCCGGAGCCGAGCTGGGCGACGCCCGCGCCGGCCGCGAAGAGGGCTCCGCCGATGACGAAGGCGGTCGCGGCGGTGGCGTTCAGCCGGCGCAGTCGGCGGAGCGTGGCCTCGTCGGCGCGGGTGCGCCGGCCGGTGGCCGCCCCCGGCGGGCGGACGGTGATGACGCCCCTTCGGCGGGCGGGCCGTGACTCCCACACGGCCGTGCCCCCGTCGGGTGCGCGCCAGGTGAGCCGGGTGGTGAAGGGTCCCGCACCCTCGGCGCGCTGCTCGGGTTCTCCCACGGGCCGAGCGTAGAGGCCCCCACCCGACCCGTCCCACGAGCGAAACGCAGCACCAGATGACCCACAGGCCCCACCCGCCACGGCGTCTCGCCCGGCCTGCCCCACGAGTGAAACGCAGCACCAGGTGACCCACAGGTCCCACCCGCCACAGCGTCCGACCAGCCCGTCCCACGAGCGAAACGCAGCACCACCTGGACCGTCCCACGAGCGAAACGCAGCACCACGTAACACCCCAGGCCCCACCCGCCACAGCATCCGTGACCCCCGCGCGCCCGCAATATGGTCCATTGCGTGGACAGCCCATAGCCATCCCATATCACTGATGCTAGAAATGCCCGCATGTCGGACCGATTCGACCGGTTTGCGCGCTCCCGGCTTCGCTCGCTGGTCGGGAGGAGCCCCCGGAGCGTCGCCGGCCAGGTGTTCGTGCTCCAGGCGGCTCTGGTCCTGCTGCTCGTGGTCTGCGGCGTCGTCGCCCTGATCCTTCAGTCGAGCCGGGACACCCAGACCGAGGCGAAGCGCCGTTCCATCGCGGTGGCGCAGACCTTCGCGCACTCCCCGGGCGTCCTTACGGCGCTGAAGGCCCCCGACCCCTCGTCTGTGCTCCAGCCGCTCACCGAGGCGGGCCGCAGCACCGCCGGCGTGGACTTCATCGTCGTCATGGACACCAACGGGATCCGCTACACCCACCCCATGCCGGACCGGATCGGAAAGCGGTTCGTCGGCACGATCGAGCCGTCGCTCGCGGGCAAGGTGTACACCGAGAGCGTCCACGGCCCGCTCGGCCACGAGGTGCAGGCGACCGTCCCGATCAGCGACGCCGACGGCAGGGTCACGGCCCTGGTCTCCGCCGGCCTGAAGGTCGAGAACGTCACCAGCCAGGTCAACCGCCAGCTGCCGATCATCGTGGGCGCCGGGGCCGGCGCCCTCCTGGTGACGACCGGCGGGACGGCCCTGGTGAGCAGAAGGCTGCGCCGCCAGACCCACAGCCTGGCCGCGGACGAGATGCGCAGCATGTATGAGCACCACGACACGGTGCTGCACTCCGTGCGCGAGGGCGTGCTCATCATCGACGACGACCGCAGGCTCCTGCTGGCCAACGACGAGGCCAGGCGGCTGCTCGCGCTGTCCCCGGACGCCGAGGGATGCCACGTCGGCCGGCTGCCCGGCCTCGACGCCGAGACCACCGACCTGCTCGTCTCCGGCCGGGAGGCCAGCGACGAGGTGCACTTCGCCGGGGATCGCCTGCTGGCGATCAACCAGCGGCCCACGGACCGGGGCGGGGGCATCGGCGGAACCGTGGTGACGCTCCGCGACTCCACCGAGCTCCAGGCGGTCTCCGGCCGGGCAGAGGTCGCGCGTGGGCGGCTCAAGCTGCTGTACGACGCGGGGCTGGGCGTCGGCACCGACCTCGACGTGATCAGCACGGCCGACGAGCTGGCCCGGATCGCCGTCCCCCGCTTCGCCGACTTCGTCACCGTCGACCTGGTCGAAGGCGTGGTGCAGGGCGAGGAGCCCGCCCCCGCGACGACCGACATGCGGCGGGTCTCCGTGCACGGCATCGAGGACGACCATCCGCTCTACGAAGAGGGCCGGCTGATCGGCTTCCTGCCCTCCACCCCCCAGGCCCGCGGCTACGGCACCGGCCGCTCCGAGCTGGTCCCCGACCTGTCGACCGCGACGGGCTGGCAGGCGCAGGACCCCGAACGCACCCGGCAGATCATCGACTACGGCATCCACTCGCTCATCGCCGCCCCGATCCGGGCCCGCGGTGCCGTGCTGGGCATGGTCAACTTCTGGCGGGCCAAGCAGCACGACCCGTTCGACGAGGAGGAGCTGTCGCTGGCGGACGAGCTGGTGGCGCGGGCCGCGGTCAGCATCGACAACGCCCGCCGCTTCACCCGCGAGCACGCCCTGGCGGTCACCCTCCAGCGCAGCCTGCTGCCGCGGGCCCTGCCCGAGCAGAGCGCGCTCGACGTCGGCTCCCGTTACATCCCGGCCCAGTCGGGCGTGAGCGGGGACTGGTTCGACGTGATCCCGCTGCCGGGGAGCAGGGTGGCGCTGGTCGTCGGCGACGTCGTCGGCCACGGCCTGCACGCCGCCGCGACGATGGGACGGCTGCGGACCGCGGTGCACAACTTCTCCACGCTGGACCTGCCGCCGGACGAGCTCCTCGGCCACCTCGACGAGCTGGTCGGCCGCATCGACCAGGACGAGGACGCCGCGGAGACGGCCGCGGAGGTCGTGGGCGCCACCTGCCTGTACGCGATCTACGACCCCGTGACGCGCCGCTGTGCCATGTCGCGGGCCGGCCATCCGGCGCCGGCGCTGGTTGGCCCCGACGGGCAGGTCACCTACCCCGACCTGCCGGGCGGGCCCCCGCTCGGCCTCGGCGGCATGCCGTTCGAGACGGCCGAGCTCGACCTCGCCGACGGCACCCAGCTCGTCCTGTACACCGACGGCCTCATCGAGGACCGCGCCCGCGACCTGGACGTGGGCCAGGAACTGCTGCGCCGGGCGCTCGCCGGCCATCCCGACCGGACGCCGGAGGACAGCTGCCGCGCGGTGGTGGACGAACTGCTTCCCACCGGCCCCAAGGACGACGTCGCCCTGCTCATCGCCCGCACCCGGGCCCTGCCGCCGGACCACGTCGCCACCTGGGACGTGCCGCCCGACCCGGCGGCCGTGTCGGGGATGCGCGAGGCCGTGTCGGCCAAGCTCGACGCCTGGGGCCTGGCCGAACTGGGCTTCGCCACGGAACTCGTCCTGAGCGAACTCGTCACCAACGCCATCCGCTACGGCTGCGGGCCGATCCACATACGGCTGATCCGCGACCGCACCCTCATCTGCGAGGTGACGGACGGCAGCAGCACCTCGCCGCATCTGCGCTACGCCGCGACGACCGACGAGGGCGGCCGGGGCCTGTTCCTGGTCTCGCAGATGACCGAGCGCTGGGGCACCCGCTACACCTCCCAGGGCAAGGTGATCTGGGCCGAACAGGCACTCCCGGAGAACCCGGACACCCCGGACCCTGACGCCCCGGCCCCGGACACCCCGGACCCGCCCGCCCGCCGTCCCGCCCCGCCGCCGGAGTGAGCGCTCGGCGGCAGCGGAGCCCCCGCACGGCGAAGGACCCCGGCGCGTCCCTCACGCCGGGGCCCTCCTCTTCGTACGAGATCCACGGCGCCGTACGCCGTGGTGTGTCCCGCCCGCTACGCCCTCACCCGCACTGGCAGGGATTTCCGGACTGGCACCCACACCCGCAGCCCGAGCCGCAGCCGCAGGCGCCGAAGAGCGGGAGGCTCCTGATGTCGGCGGGCTGCTCGGTCGGGCGTTCCTGGGCGGGGTCGGGCGTGGTGCCGGGGGTGCTGGGGGATTCGGCCATGGTCCCTCCTCAAGGCTGGTGCCTGTGCCCATTCCATGCCCGCTTCGCCAGGCGCATCAACGGCGCACAGAGGCTTGCACGCGCCCCGATCAGCCTTCCGCATGCCCGCTCACGAGCCCGCGCCGGCCTCGAACGGAATCGGCGCGCGCCCGTCCGGGCGCCCCAGCCAGGACGGGCGCGCGCTCCACGCGGGTGCCCAGCCGGGACCGCCGTACTCCCGCCGGGAGCGAAGCCGGCCCCCGGGCTGGTGCAAAAAGCCCTGGTACGCGTGCCCGCCGAGAGGAGCTACGCCCCTCGTGCGCCGAGAGGAGCTACGCCCCCTCGCCCGAAACCGGCTGGATGTCCGGCTGGATGTCGGGCTGGATCTCGTCCGCGTGCTCACCCGTCACCAGGTAGACCACGCGCTTGGCGACCGCCACCGCGTGGTCGGCGTACCGCTCGTAGTAGCGGCCGAGCAGCGTAACGTCGACCGCCGTCTCGATGCCGTGCTTCCAGCGCTCGTCCATCAGGTGCTGGAAGAGCGTGCGGTGCAGGAGGTCCATCTCGTCGTCGTCCTGCTCCAGCTGCAGCGCGAGGTCGACGTCCTTCGTGACGATCACCTCGGCCGCCTTCGCCATCAGGCGCTGTGCGAGCTGACCCATCTCCAGGATCGTGGCGTGCAGGTCCACCGGGATGGCGCGCTCGGGGTAGCGCAGTCGCGTGAGCTTCGCCACGTGCTGGGCGAGGTCGCCCGACCGCTCCAGGTCCGCCGACATGCGCAGCGAGGTGACCACTATCCGCAGGTCGGTCGCCACCGGCTGCTGCCGCGCCAGCAGGGCTATGGCCCGGGCCTCCAGGTCGTGCTGAAGGTCGTCGACCTTCGCGTCGCCCTCGATCACGCTCTCGGCCAGCTTCAGGTCGGAGTCGAGGATCGCCGCCGTGGCGCGCCCGATCGCCGAGCCGACCAGCCGGGCCATCTCCACCAGACTGTCGCCGATCGAGTCCAGTTCCTCGTGGTACGCGTCCCGCATCAGGGTCCCTCTCTTACGTCTGCCTCGGGGGTTCCGGGGGCCAGGAGACTGTCGTCGGACCGGCAGTCCTGTCGTTGATTCGGACCGGCAGTCTTACGGTCAGGACCTCCGACAGTAAGACGGTCGTGAAAACGACAGTCGGACTGTCGTGAAACCGCCAGTGCGGTTCCTACGCTAAACCGACGGTGTGATCTATGCGTAGAACCGGCCGTGCGAACCCCACGCCCCTACGATCCGGGCTGTACGCGTCCGTTTCCGCCACCCCAAATGAACCAATACTGGCTCCAAGGTGAACTCTGGGCGACGAGTGTTCGAGCTCGCACTCCGACGGCTGTGGGCACCGCCCGCGTCATGCCTAACCTGGGTGCATGGACGTGAACGCGGCGGTCGCCGCAGCGGCAGCGATCGCCGGGGTGCTCACCGGCGTGATCGCCATGCTGGCGTTCCGCTGGAGCGAACGCGACCTGAAGCGACCCACCCGGACCTCTCTGCACACCGACCCGGTCCTGCCTCCCGGCGTGGACACGGTTCTGTCGGTGCTGCGCTCGTCGGCGGTCGTCCTCGACGAAGGGGACGCCGTCGTCAAGGCCAGCTCGGCGGCGTACGCCCTCGGCCTGGTGCGCGGCGGCAAGCTCTCGGTCGAGCCCATGCTGCAGATGGCCCGGGACACCAGACGTGACGGTGAGATAAGGCAGGTCGAGCTGGATCTGCCCAGGCGTGGCACCGGACGCGGCGAGGCGCTCGCCGTGTCCGCCCGTGTCGCGCCTCTCGGCTCCCGCCTCGTCCTCCTCCTCGTCGAGGACCTCACCGAGGCCCGGCGCATAGAGGCGGTCCGGCGTGATTTCGTCGCCAATGTGAGCCATGAGCTGAAGACGCCGGTCGGCGCGCTCTCCCTGCTGTCCGAGGCGGTCATGGACGCCTCCGACGACCCGGAGGCCGTCGAGCGGTTCGCCGGGCGCATGCAGATCGAGGCGACCCGGCTGACCAACCTGGTGCAGGAGCTCATCGACCTGTCCCGGGTGCAGAACGACGACCCGCTGGAGGACGCCGAGCCCGTCCGCGTGGACGAGCTCGTCGCCGAGGCCATGGACCGCTGCCGGCACGCCGCCGGGACGAAGCAGATCACCATGGCCGCGGGCGGCACCGAGGAGCTCAGCATCTGGGGCAACCGCGGCCAGCTGGCCGCCGCCCTCGGCAACCTCGTCGAGAACGCCGTCAACTACTCGCCCGCCCGCACCCGCGTCGGCATCGCCGCTCGCCGGCTCACCGCACCGGGCGGGGACCACATCGAGATCGCCGTGACCGACCAGGGCATCGGCATCTCGGACAAGGACAAGGAGCGCATCTTCGAGCGCTTCTACCGCGTCGACCCGGCTCGTTCCCGTGCCACGGGTGGCACCGGCCTCGGTCTCGCGATCGTCAAGCACGTGGCCGCCTCGCACGGCGGGGAGGTCACGGTGTGGAGCTCCGAGGGACAGGGCTCCACGTTCACCCTGCGGCTGCCGGAGGCGGGTGCGGCACGCGACCGTGCTCAGCAGCACCCCGATCTCGACGACGAGACCGGGCAGGCCGCACTATCGAAATCCCCCACTTCCCCCGACTCACCTGCGTACGAAACGCTTTCCGCCCCGGAGGTCCTTCCGTGACCCGAGTGCTTGTCGTCGAGGACGAGGAGTCCTTCTCCGACGCCCTGTCGTACATGCTCCGCAAGGAGGGCTTCGAGGTCGCGGTCGCGACCACCGGGCCCGACGGACTCGACGAGTTCGAGCGCAACGGCGCCGACCTCGTCCTCCTCGACCTGATGCTGCCCGGCCTGCCGGGTACGGAGGTCTGCCGCCAGCTGCGCGGCCGTTCCAACGTCCCGGTGATCATGGTCACCGCCAAGGACAGTGAGATCGACAAGGTGGTCGGCCTGGAAATAGGAGCCGACGACTACGTCACCAAGCCGTTCTCGTCGCGTGAGCTGGTCGCCCGCATCCGGGCCGTCCTGCGCCGCCGCGGCGAGCCGGAGGAGGTGACCCCGGCCGCCCTGGAGGCGGGCCCGGTCCGGATGGACGTGGACCGTCACGTGGTGACGGTCTCCGGCTCCAAGGTCGACCTTCCGCTGAAGGAGTTCGACCTGCTGGAGATGCTGCTGCGCAACGCGGGCCGGGTGCTGACCCGCATGCAGCTCATCGACCGCGTCTGGGGTGCCGACTACGTCGGTGACACCAAGACCCTCGACGTCCACGTCAAGCGCCTGCGCGCCAAGATCGAGCCGGACCCGGGCGCGCCGCGGTACCTGGTGACGGTGCGTGGCCTCGGCTACAAGTTCGAGCCGTAAAGACGCCGCGGCGCCCGACAGCGCCGTAGCCAGAAGCAGAAAGGGCGGGCCCTCCGAATCCGGAGGGCCCGCCCTTTCTGCTGTGTACGTACACAGCAGCGTACGTCCGCTCAGTGACCGGCGGCCGACTGCGAGGCGCTGTCGGTCGCGGTCGGCGTCCCGGCCCCGTCGCCCGCGCCGGCACTCGTACCGGCACCGGCGGTCTCCGTGCCGCTCCCGGAGGCCTCGCCGGTCGGCGTGGCCCCGGCGCCTTCGCCCGGGGTAGCGCTCGGCGAACCGCCCGGCGAGGACGTACCCGGCGCCGACGGGACCTCGCTCGGCCCCCAGCTCTCGAAGTAGTGCTCGGCCGGCACGACGAAGGCACGCAGGCTCACGTCACCGGTCTTGCTGAAGGTGAAGGTGATCTTCTGGGCGTTGCCGTCCTTGACCGCCTCACGGCTGCTGGGCAGCGTCGCGGCGGCGTTGTCCTTGCCGCCGAGGATCAGCGAGCCGCCGGCCGGGATGGTCAGGCTGCCCCCCTTGGCGGCCTTGAGCTCGGCGGTCTTGTCGGTGTCGTCGACCTTGATCGCGTCCAGCGTCTGGGCGGTCTTGCCCGAGTTGAACAGGGTGGCGGAGATCGCGGCCGGGCCGGTCGACTCCAGGTCGGGCTGGGTGATCACCACGGCGTTCTGGATCTTGATGTCACCGACGGTGGTGGCCGCGTTGTCCGGCTTGATCTCCAGCGTCTGGGCGTTGTTGCCGGCGGCGCAAGCGGCGAGCGAGGTGATCGAGAACGCGAGGGCGGCGGCGGCGAGTGCGCCGCGTCGAAGGCTGCTGCTCACGGCGGCGGCAACTCCTTGACTCGAACGGGGCGGGCGCGTGAAGCCGCCCTAAGTGTCTGTCAGCGGCCTTAGGTTACCGAGCCGTTCCCGCGCGACCGCACCCGACCCTCCCCTCAGGGACCCAAGTGCCGTCGAAGTACCTCTTCCACACCCGGCTCTTCACCCACCAGTGACCCGGGAGTCACATTGCGGGCCCGCTCGTCCGTCATTCACATAAGCCCCTCGCGAGCACCCCCGCAAAATTTCCGTGAAGGAATGCGCGGCCCTCCCGGAATTGATCACCGAGCACCCGGCCGACCTGGTCGTGATCAATTCCGGGAATCGTCCGGCACTCGACTCGGGACGCCGAACGGAGTAGCGGAAGTCGCACACTTGGAACCGGACATATGTGTACGTTCGGCCACTCGGAGGCGCCGCCGGATGTGTGTAACGTACGCGTTTCACCTCGCCCGCAGAGCCGCTCCCACCTGCGAATACCTTCTTCCGGTCGGCCCGCGCAGCACGTTCCGGTTAGAGTTGTCAAGCCCCGAGATATGCCCTGACCTGCGAAAACGCCATTCAGAACCCGCCGTTTCCGTGTTACCCTGGATAGCCACGGAAGGGGTACCTGTCACATGACGTTCAAGGTTGGCGACACCGTGGTCTATCCCCATCACGGGGCCGCGCTGATCGAGGCCATCGAAACTCGCCAGATCAAAGGCGTGGACAAGACCTACTTGGTGCTGAAGGTCGCCCAGGGTGACCTGACGGTACGTGTGCCAGCGGACAATGCGGAGTTCGTCGGCGTGCGTGATGTGGTCGGTCAGGACGGGCTGGACCGGGTCTTCGAGGTGCTGCGCGCGCCGTACGCCGAGGAGCCCACGAACTGGTCGCGTCGATACAAGGCAAATCTGGAGAAGCTCGCCTCCGGCGATGTCATCAAGGTCGCGGAAGTCGTGCGTGACCTGTGGCGTCGTGAGCGCGAGCGCGGACTCTCCGCCGGTGAGAAGCGCATGCTCGCCAAGGCCCGCCAGATCCTGGTGAGCGAGCTCGCCCTCGCGGAGAACACCAACGAGGACAAGGCCGAGGCCCTGCTCGACGAGGTTCTCGCGTCCTGACGCGGTCCATCCGCCTCAGTTTCAGCACAGTGGCTGTGTTGACTTAAAAAAGTGCCGCGGTGCCCGATGACGTCTTTGCTGTCGCCGGGCGCTGCGGCATGTTCGCTCACAGACGCCGTACGTCCTGCCTCGGCCGTACGTCCTGCCTCGGGGGTATCCCCGATACTTGATGTGCCGGGTCCGGGCAGCTCGCTCGACCGTTGTCACGGAAGGGTTCGGTCGAGGCGTCCCACCCGGCACGCTGAGGCCATACCCACCTAGGCCGAGCACACAAACCTGACGGGAACCGATGTCTGACGATTCGCGCCCTTCGCCCACGGAAGCCCGCACCGGAACCTCCGCCGGCACCCGTACGGCCGTAGTGATTCCGGCCGCCGGACGGGGCGTGCGCCTCGGCCCGGGCGCCCCCAAAGCGCTTCGGGCGCTGAACGGCACGCCGATGCTCATCCACGCCGTCCGCGCACTGGCCGCGTCCCGCGCGGTCTCGCTGGTGGTCGTGGTCGCCCCGCCCGACGGCGCCGCCGAGGTCAAGTCGCTGCTCGACGCGCACGCGCTGCCCGAGCGCACCGACTTCCTCGTGGTCCCCGGCGGCGAGAGTCGCCAGGAGTCCGTCAAGCTCGGCCTCGACGCGCTGCCGCCGGACTGCGGCATCGTCCTGGTGCACGACGCGGCCCGCCCGCTGGTGCCGGTGGACACGGTCGACGCGGTGATCGAGGCGGTACGGGACGGCGCGCCGGCCGTGGTGCCCGCGCTGCCCCTCGCCGACACGGTCAAGGAGGTCGAGCCCGCGGCGAACCCGGGGGACCCCGAGCCCGTGGTGGCCACCCCGCCGCGCTCCCGCCTGCGTGCCGTACAGACTCCGCAGGGCTTCGACCGCGCCACGCTGATCCGCGCCCACGAGAAGGTGACCGACGACGTCACCGACGACGCCGGCATGGTCGAGAAACTCGGCCTGACCGTCGTGGTCGTCCCCGGCCACGAGGAGGCCTTCAAGGTCACCCGCCCGCTGGACCTGGTCCTGGCGGAGGCGGTCCTGGCCCGCCGGAGGCTCAACGATGGCTTCTGACGCACCCCTGCTTCCCCAGGTCGGCATCGGCACCGACATCCACGCGTTCGAGGAGGGCCGCGAGTTGTGGTGCGCCGGCCTGAAGTGGGAGGGCGAGGGCCCGGGACTGGCCGGCCACTCCGACGCGGACGTCGTCGCCCACGCGGCGTGCAACGCGCTCTTCTCGGCGGCCGGCCTCGGTGACCTGGGGCAGCACTTCGGCACGGGACGGCCGGAGTGGTCCGGCGCCTCCGGGGTCGTGCTCCTGACCGAGGCGGCCCGGATCGTGCGCGAGGCGGGCTTCCGCATCGGCAACGTCGCGGTGCAGGTCGTCGGCCCCCGCCCGAAGATCGGCAAGCGCCGCGACGAGGCGCAGAAGATCCTTTCGGAGGCCGCGGGCGCGCCGGTGTCGGTGTCGGGCGCGACGACCGACGGACTGGGGTTCCCCGGTAGGGGTGAAGGGCTGATGGCCGTGGCCACGGCGCTCGTGGTGCGGACCACGATCTGACTGTTATCCACAACCGTCCGAGGCACCGGGCATCGCCGACTACCCTGGACCCGTGACTATTCGCCTGTACGACACCAGCGCCCGGCAGATCCGTGACTTCACCCCGCTCACGCCGGGCTGTGTCTCGATCTACCTCTGTGGCGCCACCGTGCAGGCCGCGCCCCACATCGGGCACATCCGCTCCGGTCTCAACTTCGACATCATGCGCCGCTGGTTCGCCTACCGCGGCTATGACGTGACGTTCATCAGGAACGTCACGGACATCGACGACAAGATCATCGCCAAGTCCGCCGAGCAGCACCGCCCTTGGTGGTCCATCGGCTACGAGAACGAGCGCGCCTTCACCGACGGCTACACCGCCCTCGGCTGCCTCCCGCCGACCTACGAGCCCCGCGCCACCGGCCACATCACCGAGATGGTCGAGATGATGCGCGGGCTCATCGAGCGCGGACACGCCTACGAGGCGGACGGCAGCGTCTACTTCGACGTCCGCTCCTGGCCCGCCTACCTGGAGCTGTCCCGGCAGGACCTCGACGAGATGCGGCAGCCCGCCGAGGAGGGCATCTCCGGGAAGCGCGACCCGCGCGACTTCGCGATGTGGAAGGCCGCCAAGCCGGGGGAGCCCGACTGGGAGACGCCGTGGGGCCGGGGCCGGCCGGGCTGGCACCTGGAGTGCTCTGCGATGGCGCACAAGTACCTCGGCTCCGCCTTCGACATCCACGGCGGCGGCCTCGACCTGATCTTCCCGCACCACGAGAACGAGATCGCCCAGGCCAAGGCCTACGGTGACGACTTCGCCAAGTACTGGGTGCACAACGCCTGGGTCACCATGAGCGGCGAGAAGATGTCGAAGTCGCTCGGCAACAGCGTGCTGGTGTCCGAGATGGTCAAGCAGTGGCGCCCGATCGTCCTGCGCTACTACCTGGGCACCCCGCACTACCGCTCGACCATCGAGTACAGCGAGGAGGCCCTGCGCGAGGCCGAGTCCGCGTTCGCGCGCATCGAGGGCTTCGTGCAGCGCGTGGTGGAGAAGGCGGGCGTCGTCGAACCGGCCCCCGAGGTCCCGCTTGCCTTCGCCGAGGCGATGGACGACGACCTGGGCGTCCCGCAGGCGCTGGCGGTCGTGCACACCACCGTCAGGCAGGGCAACAGCGCGCTGGCCGCCGACGACAAGGAAGCCGCCGTGGCCCGCCTCGCCGAGGTGCGCGCCATGCTCGGCGTCCTCGGCCTCGACCCGCTGGACCCGCACTGGGCCGGCGAGACCGACCGCGGCGAGGATCTGCACGGCGTGGTCGACAGCCTCGTCCGCATGGTCCTCGACCAGCGCGAGGCCGCCCGCTCCCGCAAGGACTGGGCCACCGCCGACGCCATCCGCGACCAGCTCGGCCAGTCGGGCCTCGTCATCGAGGACAGCCCGCAGGGACCGCGCTGGAGTCTCGGCCCGCGGTAGCCACCGGTCGGTGATCGATTGTGCCGTCCGGCCCTCCGGGCGGCACACTGCATAGACGTACGTACGAAAAGCTTCACGACAGACGGGTAGGACAGGTAAGTCATGGCCGCGAACAACCGCCGCATGTCCGGCAAGAAGGGCGCGCAGGTCGGCAGTGGCGGCCAGCGACGCAAGGGCCTGGAAGGTAAGGGCCCGACCCCGCCCGCCGAGATGCGCAAGGGACACAAGAAGAACCGCATCGCCAATGCCAAGGCGAAGCAGTCCGTACGCCGTCCCGCGCCCCGTGGGCGCGGCGGCAAGGGCACCTCGGAGCTGGTCGTCGGCCGCAACCCGGTCGTCGAGGCGCTGCGCGAGGGCGTCCCGGCGTCCACGCTCTACGTCCAGCAGTTCATCGACAACGACGAGCGCGTCCGCGAGGCCCTCCAGCTCGCCGCCGAGCGCGGCGGCATCAACCTCATGGAGGCCCCGCGCCCCGAGCTGGACCGCATGACCAACGGCCTGAACCACCAGGGCCTGGTCCTGCAGGTCCCGCCGTACGAGTACGCCCACCCCGAGGACCTCGCCGGCGCCGCCGCCGACGCGGGGGAGGACCCGCTCATCGTGGCGCTCGACGGGGTGACGGACCCGCGGAACCTCGGCGCGGTCGTCCGCTCGGTCTCGGCGTTCGGCGGCCACGGAGTCGTCGTGCCCGAGCGTCGCGCCGCCGGCATGACGGCCGGCGCCTGGAAGACGTCCGCGGGCACGGCGGCGCGCACCCCGGTCGCCCGCGCCACGAACCTGACCCGCGCCCTGGAGGCGTACAAGAAGGCGGGCATCGTGGTCGTCGGCCTGGCCGCCGACGGCGAGGCCGAGATCGGCGAGCTGGAGGCTCTGGACGGCCCGGTCGTGATCGTCGTGGGCAGCGAGGGCAAGGGCCTGTCCCGACTCGTCGGCGAGACCTGCGACTTCCGGGTCCGCATTCCGATGCCGGGCGGCGCGGAGTCGCTGAACGCCGGTGTGGCGGCGGGCATCGTGCTGTACGAGGCGGCTCGTCGACGCGTCTGAACAGACGTCCGCTGCGTCACCCGTGCGGGTTAATTCTGGTGACAGTGGTGCGACCTGCGCATCTTTGACGCGGTCCGGACAGATCGGACCGGTCAAAGCAGTGTCCTAACCACATGTCACTCGGTTAGTTGAGTGTGGACACCAGAACACCCCGCACACCCACGGGGGACCGCTCGTCGGGATACGACGACGCTCCCGCGCTGAGCATGGTGAAGGTGCCGAGCGATCCGGCGCAGATCATCGTCAATCACGCGAGCTTCCGCGTGCTGCTGGGCGCGTCGACCGGGCGCACCAAATCTGCGCAGATCGCCCGGCACTTGAGCGCCGGCGAGGACACCGCCCGTATCCCGGCCATGGGCGCGGCCGGCAGAGCGGGCGCGGCTCCCGGCCCCCGCCGCCGGGTCGCCGTCTGGAACGGCACGTCGGCTCCCGACGACACCGGCGCCCACCGCCTGCTCCAGGCCGTGCGGGACGGCAGTGTCCGGCATGGCGACGAACCCGGCCCGGCCGCAGGGGGCACGCAGGTCATCCCGCGCGTCGACGTCGGCGGCTATGGCGGCCCGTACGGCGACGGCTACGACGACGAGATGGCGCAGACGGTCGAAACGCCGATCGTGGGACCGCAGCGCACCCACGAATCCCTCGAGACCAGGCTGCTGCCGAACATGCGCAGGGTCGAGAGCGCGTACGACGAGGAGTTCGCGTACGCGGCCGAGGAGTTCGAGGAGGCCGACGAGCCGGAGGACACCGGCACCCCGCCGAAGCGCCTCGGCGACGACCCGGCGCGGCACGCCTACTACCCCGGCCGCCGCATGAACCTCGGTGTCGTCCTGCTCCCCCTGCGGGTCTTCCTCGGCTTCATCTCCATCTACGCCGGCATGGGCAAGCTGTGCGACCCCGTCTACTTCGACGGCGGCCAGCGCGGCTCCATGGTCAAGTGGCTGAACACCCTGCACCCCTGGGAAGTGGCGGAGCCCCTGCGCCAGTTCGCCCTCGAACACCCCGTGGGCTCCGGCCTGGTCATCGCCTTCTTCCAGGTCATCGTGGGTGTGCTCACGGTCCTGGGGTGCTGGCAGCGGGTCGCGGCGGTCGTCGGCGCCCTGCTGTCGGCCGCGCTCCTGCTCACCGTCAGCTGGAAGAGCGTCCCGGTCTACGACGCCCCCGACATCATCTACCTCGCCGCCTGGTCCCCGTTGATCATCGCCGGTGCTCCCGTCTACTCCATCGACGGCCGCCTCGCGGGCATGGCCTGGCGCCGGCTGGGGCCGCGCTCGGACATCTGGGAGCTGCGTCAGTACGTGCTGCGCCGCGGCGCCCTGATCACGGCGATCGTCACGGGCCTGACCCTGCTGATCGGCTCGCTCCTCGGTGGCGCGGTCCGCGACGCCGACCGCGTGGTGGTCCCCGGGCCGGGCGAGGCCCCGCGCAACGAGCTCCCGGGCTCCCCGCTGCCGGAGGAGTCGCAGAAGCAGCAGGACAGGACGCCGTCGGCCTCCAACTCGCCCACCCAGGGAGCCACCTCGGGGGCGGCCACCCCGTCCGGTGCCGCGACGACGCCGGGTGCCACGAGCGACACGGGCTCGACGGGCGTGGGCACGCCGAGCCAGACGCAGGGCACGGAGGGGCAGGCCCCGCCGCAGCAGACCGCCCCCGCCGACGAGGCCCCCAGCACCACGACCGGCCCCACGTCCGGCGGGCCCACCTCCGGCGGCGGCTCCACGGGCGGCTCCGGGGAGGACGAACCGGGCCTGGTAGGCGGCCTGTTGGGGTAGGCGGGCCGGTGGGCGACCTCCTCGGCAAAGGTCCCACCGGCTGACACGACGACGCCGCCGAACACGACGAAGGGCCCCGGACGCGATTCCGTCCAGGGCCCTTCGTCATGTCCGGCACGGAGACCGGCCGCCGCCGGCAGCCCGCTCAGCGGCCCAGCGCCGCCAGTTCCTTCGCGGCCTCGGTCAGGTCCTTGGCGGTGTCGATGGCCCGCCAGTACGCACCCTGAGGGATCGGGAAGCCGGCCAAGCGCCGCTCCCGGGCGAGATGGGGAAACGTCGTACGTTCGTGGTCGCCGCGCTCGGGCAGCAGGCCGGCGAAGGCGGGCGAGAAGACGTACACACCCGCGTTGATCTCGAACGTCGACGGCGGGGACTCGATGAAGTCCGTGATGTGCCCGAAGCCGTCCGTCTGCACGGCGCCCCACGGAATGCGCGGCCGGGCCAGAGCGAGCGTCGCCACCGCGTCCCGCTCGGTGTGGAAGTCGGCCATGTCCCGCAGCGAGAACCGGGTCCAGATGTCACCGTTCGTCGCGTACCAGGGCTTCTCCGGATGCGGCAGATGCGCCGCCGCGTACTTCAGCCCGCCACCGCGCCCGAGGGGCTCCGTCTCGACGACGGTCGTGACCCGCACCGGGAGGTCGGCCGACTTCAGCCAGTCCTGCAGCACCTCGGCGAGATGACCGCAGCTGACCACGACGTCCGTCACACCCTCCTCGGCGAGCCAGGAAAGCTGATGGCCGATGATCGGAGTCCCCGTGCCGGGGATCTCGACCATCGGCTTGGGCCGGTCGTCGGTGTAGGGGCGCAGCCGGGACCCCTGGCCCCCGGCCAGGATGACGGCTTGAACGGGGCGGGACGCGGCGTTCGGATCAGTCATGCCCGAACTGTACGCGGCGCCCCGCTCGCGGCATTCGCCGGCAACCGTTCCTTGAAGAGGCCCCGAGGCTATCCGTGCGCCGCGGCGACGCCCGAGGCGAACGCCGTGTCGCACACGGGACGCGAGTAGGACTGCGCCCGCGTGGGGCCGTACACGCGGACCGCCGCCCGCCCGAGCGCGCGGGCGATCGAGGCGCAGTGCCGGGTGAGGGACGGCCGCTCGTCGACGGCCTGCTGGAGGTGGGTGAGGGCGACGCCCGGGTCCTTCTCCTGCAGCTCGGTCAGCAGCTGGTCGCGCAGCACGTCCTGGGGGGCGCGCGGGGCGGCGTTCTTGGCGTCGCCCGCGCTCGATACGTCGGTCGCGGCGAGCACCGAGTCCGAGGGGTTCCCCGACCAGTTGACCCGGGTGACCGCGAGCGTCCCGGAGAGCACCAGGACGACGGGCAGGACGAGGGCGATGGTGCGGCCGAGCTGGCGGGCGGGGCCCCGGTGGCCGCGTCGTGTCTGTTGGGTGGTGGAGTGCTTCACGCGAGTGAGAGTAGCGTTCGGTGCTGATATGGCGACATTTAGTCACCGGTTCGGGGGACGAGAGTGCCTTCAAACCAGGGTCTCGTGTTGACGCACGCTGCTCGAAATGACCGGTATGCCGGGGTATTTGTCGACAACGAGAAGGGCCCCGCAGCACTCTGCGGGGCCCTCTTCGTCAACCTGGGTGAATTACCCCGGTTGTCCTGCCTGGATGTCCTCGGGTTGCGCTCAGTCGGAGAGGCGCTCACCGGTGGAGGTGGAGAACACGTGGGTCTCGCCCGATCGCGGGACGATGTGCAGCGTGCTGCCCTTCTCCGGGACGTCACGGCCGCTGACGCGGACGACGAGGTCCTTGGAGTCGTCGCCGCCGACCTTGGCGGTGCCGTAGACGTACGCGTCGGCGCCGAGCTCCTCGACCACGTTGACGGTGACGGCAAGACCCTGCTCCGACTCGGAGCCGGCCACGTCGAAGTGCTCGGGGCGGACACCGACGGTGACGGTCTTGTCGGTGGCGGCGGAGAGCGCCTCACGGTCGACCGGGACGACCGAGTTGCCGAACTTCACACCGCCGTCGGTGATCGGGACCTCGACCAGGTTCATGGCCGGGGAGCCGATGAAGCCGGCGACGAAGAGGTTGGCCGGACGGTCGTACATGTTGCGCGGGGTGTCGACCTGCTGGAGCAGGCCGTCCTTGAGGACGGCCACGCGGTCGCCCATCGTCATGGCCTCGACCTGGTCGTGGGTGACGTAGACGGTGGTGATGCCGAGGCGGCGCTGGAGCGACGCGATCTGCGTACGGGTCGAGACACGGAGCTTGGCGTCGAGGTTCGACAGCGGCTCGTCCATGAGGAAGACCTGCGGCTCACGCACGATGGCGCGGCCCATCGCGACACGCTGGCGCTGACCGCCGGAGAGGGCCTTCGGCTTGCGGTCCAGGTACTCGGTGAGGTCGAGGATCTTCGCGGCCTCCTCGACCTTCTTGCGGATGTCCGCCTTGTTGACGCCGGCGATCTTGAGCGCGAAGCCCATGTTGTCGGCGACGGTCATGTGCGGGTACAGCGCGTAGTTCTGGAACACCATGGCGATGTCCCGGTCCTTCGGCGGCAGGTGCGTGACGTCGCGGTCACCGATACGGATGGCGCCGCCGTTGACGTCCTCGAGCCCCGCCAGCATGCGGAGCGAGGTGGACTTGCCGCAGCCGGACGGGCCGACCAGTACGAGGAACTCTCCGTCCTCGATGTGGATGTCGAGCGCGTCCACGGCGGGCTTCTCGGTGCCCGGGTAGATCCGGGTCGCCTTGTCGAACGAGACAGTGGCCATGGTGAATGGGCCCCCTTCTACCGGCAGGAACGTGCCGGACGATCCGTTGTAGGAAGGTGGTTGGTTTAGTCCACATGTGCGGACTGGCTCTGGACGGTACCTGGCGTTCGCCTGGTCTGTCAGTACCTGGGGGCATGTGAACTTCGCGGAAATTTTCGACAGGGCCCACTCGGAACCTGGGTACACTGCACGGGCGCGTGCGTGACAGCGCGTGCAGGCCTCCTTAGCTCAGTTGGTCCAGAGCGGCTGTCTTGTAAACAGCAGGTCGTCGGTTCGAATCCGACAGGGGGCTCTCGCAATGCGGGGCGGTTGTCGAATGACACCGCCCCGCACGTCTTTTCCCACTCGTTTTCGAGTCCCCATGTCCCCCTTGGGACACGGGACATGCACCGCCGTGGAATAGGATCGCTACTGCTAGTGTTCGTCCCGTCACAGTGGGCAATCAGCCTCAATGTACATGTAATGAAATCCGAGGGTTCCATGCGCAAGCTTCACCAGGTCATGATCGCCGCAGCGGCTGCCGGCGGCCTGTCCGCCATCGGTGCCGGCACGAGTGTCGCCTACGACGCCACGCCGTCCGTGTCGGACCTCTACCGCCCGTACCAGGAGTGCAGCCCCCAGACGGTGGCCGCGACCGATGTCCCGGTCGCCGTGCTCGGCCTCTCCGAGACCTTCGACACCACTTGCGGTCAGTTCAACAACGCCTTCACCGGCTGAGGTCGGCGGCATAGTCGTGCGCGACGCCTCTTGCGGGCCCCTTCGGGGTCACCCCCGAAGGGGCCCGTCCCTGTGCGGTGGCCCGGAGCGCTTTCTCGCTCCTGCGGCCCGTGCGGGGCGCCGGCGGCCCCTGAACTAGCGGTGCGGCAAAGAGCGGTTGGTCCCGTGCGATATGGCCGCTCGCGGGTTGGTCCTTGTCAGGTCGGTTCTTCATTTCGTATGCGAACACCCCCACATTCGTAAGCGAACACCCCCACAGAACACCCCCACAAAGGAGACACAACGCATGTTCACCGGGAAGAAGTTCATGGCTGTCTCAGGGCTTCTCGGCGGCCTCGCCATGACCTGTTTCGGAGTGACCCAGGCCCACGCGGCGGGCCCGGGTGTCTGCAGCCTCGACCCCCAGGGCAACATCATCTGCACTCAGCAGATCACCGGGCAGACCCCCGAGGGTGACGGCTTTGTCCTGCGTCGTTCGGTGAACTGCCAGCCGACGGAGCCCTTGAGCCTGCCCACCGCCGGCGTGCTGTCCGGCGGACAGACGCGGATCGGGCCCCACATCACGTGCGCCGACGGCTCCACCCCCGTGGCCGAGGCGCCCGCCCCCATCTCCGACAACAGCAACGACAGGGACGAGACCAGCCCGCTGCTCGCCCGCCTGTTGGGCTGAGGCTTCGCGCGCGGCGGATGGCCGGACCGGGACGACCCGGTCCGGCCATCCGCCGTTTTCGTGTCTGCGCAACGGAGTTGTCGGCAAACGGGTGACCGGCCCGCGCCGACCGTGACGCGACCACGGGGAGGCGTCGTTTTCCGTGCAGGGAAATCGGTGTGCGCACCGGTCTCTTGGCATGTGTGCCGACACGACACAGAGAAGGGCGAAGGTCCCAAATTGCTACGGATTGTTTGTATATGCTCACATTAAGTAGTCAAGCCAGGGCTTCTTGCCCGGGAAGAAAGGGTCTAACTATGCGCAGGTTTCAGCGCGTTGCCGTCGTAGCCGCCGCGGTCGCAGGGCTGTCCGCCTTCGGCGTGGGTGCGGGTAGCGCCTTCGCCCACGAGGACGACTGGGACGGCCAGGCTGTCACCGCGGTGTCCACCTCGACGGCCAACGCCGTGGCCAACTGGGGTGCCCCGTACGACAAGGCCGCCGCTGCTCCGGAGGCCGCGCCCGTCGCCGCGCCGGTCGCCGCTCCCGAGGCCGCCGCTCCGGAGGCCGCTCCCAAGGCCGCCGCTCCGGACTACGGCTACGGCGAGTACTCCGCTCCCGCCGCCGCCCCCGCCGCCGCTCCGGCCGCCGCCCCGGCGCCCTACGCCGCTCAGTAAGAAAGAAGCCGAGCGTCGATGCGCGCATCTCAGGGCTCAGGCGCATCGACATCCGTCGGAACACCGTATGCATGGCGCACGATCTGAACGCCTCAACTCCTGGATCAGGTGGGCTGTTCAACGGTGTGCTGGACAACACCCTTAGCGACACAGCCCGGACGCGCGGCAGACCCATCAGGGAGCGCGGCCGGGCTGTGGCATTTCCACCTTCACCAAGGGAAAAGGAACGCAGCACATGATCCGTCGACAGAAGATCGCAACCGTCTCGGGGCTGCTCGGGGCGCTCGCCGTGATCTACAGCGGCGCCGCGCCGGCGTACGCCGATGACCCCAAGGGCAACTGCACGATCACCGCCCAGGGAGACATCGTGTGTGTCAAGAAGAGCGAGGTCGTGCACAAGGACAAGCGCGACGGGTACGTCGTCCTGCAGAAGCAGGACTGCTCCACGACCGAGCGGCCGCGCTTCATCGGCGCCCAGGAGCGTCTGACGGAGGGCGGGTCCGTCGACGTGGGCCCGGTCGTGGAATGCAACAACAGGGCTGAACTGCCCAAGGGCGTCAAGCTCCCCAAATTCAAGTTCTGAGGTACCGACGGCGAATGCCGGATCGGGAGCGATCCCGATCCGGCATTCGCATGTCCGGAAAAGACCGGTGCCCCGGCCTGTGGCCGGGGCACCGGGAGCGGACTCGGCTTATGTCACTTGCCGAGAGCGCTGTTGCTGCAGCCCATGCTCGAGCCCAGCCCGGTCTCCTGCGCGCCCGGGTCGCCCTCGCCGTTCAGCAGGTTGCCGCCCAGGCCGTTGGCGATGCCGACCTGGCCGAGGATGTCGACGTTGGCGTCGTGCGAGCGGCAGGTGCTGCTCTGGAGGACGCTGATGCTGTCGCCGCCCTTCTTGCCGAAGTCGCCGTCGGCGTGTGCGGCGCCGGCGCCCAGGAGTCCGACGCTTCCGAGGGCGGCGAACACAACGGCGGCCGTGCGGAGCTTGTGCATGTTCATCTCCGGTGGAGTGGAGTGGATCGATCTGTTGCAGATCGACTTCGTACAATTACGGAGGCTAATAGGAAGTATTCAAACGCAATCGGCGGCACGCCCGAATTCGGAAAAGTCTCACCACCTTGGCCGATGGCCGTGAATTGTCGAGCGGGGCAGATGAATCGGGCACAAAAAGGAGTCCCGGTACCGGGCTTGGGGCTCGGTACCGGGACTTGTTCCCGCTTCGGTCGGCCAGGCGACCGTGAGTGCCTTAGAAGGCGCTGTTGTTGCAGCCCATCGACGAGCCCAGGTGCGTGTCCTGCTTGCCCGGGTGGCCCTCGCCGTTGAGCGCGCTGCCCAGCAGGCCGTTGAGGACGCCGACCTGGCCGAGGACGTCGACGTTCAGGTCGTGCGACTTGCAGTTGGAGCTCTGCAGCACGCTGAACTTGTCGCCGTCCTTCTTGCCGTGACCGCCGTGGCCGTCGGCGGTGGCCGTGCCGGCGCCCAGGAGTCCGACGGTGCCGAGGGCGGCGACCACGACGGCAGCCTTGCGAAGCTTGTGCATGTCATCTCCGGTGGAGTGAGGTGGGTGCGATCGCGATCGGTAAGCGATCGACTTCGTACAGTTACCGGAGATTAATAGGAAGTATATGGACATGTCGGAGCGACGCGCCGAGGTGTGTGATCTCGCGCGGGAAGCACCCGGAAGTCGCATCGCGGTGAACGGGCCCCGGGTGCCCGGCTGTCGGTGCCGCTCAGCGCGTGTAGCGGGCGTGCGCGAGGGAGTTCGCCTGGCTGTTGGCCTGGTCGCAGTCGACACCCTCGGTCTCGGCCGCGCCGAGTACGGCGACCGGGACGGCCGCGTTGAGCAGCGACTGCGGGCTGCACTCCTGGTACGGGCGGAACAGGTTGGCCTGCTCGATCGGCCCGGACGGCGCCACGGAGGGCTGCGGGTTGACCTGCGGGCTGATCTTCGGGCTGAGTTGGGGGTTGAGCTGCGGGGTGACCTCGGCGCCGCGCTCCGGCGGTGCCGCCTGTCGCTGGGCGCGGGGCAGGTTGGAGGACTGTGCGTTGGCCTGGGTGCGGCTCCATGAGGTGGCCTGGAGGTCCTGCTGTCCGGCGGACGGCGGGACGGTCCCGTTGTAGGCGGGCGCGTCGGCGACGCTCGGGCCGGCGCCGATCCCCGACAGACCACTGGCTGCTGCTACGACGAGCGCGACCTGGTGAAGCTTGCGCATGGAAACTCCGGCCCTTCATCGACCTGTGTATGAACGTATGGAAATGCGTCTGCGATGGACTCGCTCTCTCCTGGTGCGGAACGAGACGGCCGCGATTTCGGTCACGTGGGTAAAGGTGCGGTCACCCAATTGCCAGCAGGTTGTGTAAATCCGATGAATGGCAATGGAGTGACGGAATTGCAGATCCCGTGACTTGGCCCGCTAAATGTCGTTGCCCGGTGAGAGAGGGTCCGGCGTGAAGTCCACATGACAGCTCAGGCATTACCCCTGTAAGGGACGCAGTACGAATATCAGACTGAGCGCACGCAAGACTGCACTGAAATACAACGGATTTCCCTGTACAGGTAATGAAGGGCCGAGGGTTCCATGCGCAAGCTTCACAAGGCCGCGCTCGTCGTCGCAGCGGCCGGCGGTCTGACCGCCATCGGCGCCGGCGTCAGCGAGGCGGCCGAATATCCCGTCGGGTACGCCGGTGCCGCTCCGGCGCCCGCTCCCGAGTACCCGGCACCTCAGTACGCTCCCGCTCCGCAGTACGCTCCGCAGCCCCAGTACTACGCTCCGGCCCCCCAGTACGCTCCGGCGCCGCAGTACGCTCCGCAGCCGCAGTACGCCCCGGCGCCCGCTCCCCACTACGCGCCGCCCGCCCCGCAGGCCGTGGCGTCGACGCGGGCGACGGGGACGGCACAGGTCAGCCGGCCGCACTACCAGCCGCAGCCGGCGCCGCAGTACGCGGCTCCGCAGCCCGCCCCGCGCGAGGAGACCGGTTACGCCACCGCCTCGGCCTCGTCGGGCGGCTTCGCGGAGGCCGTCAACGGGCCGCGCTCCGCACCGCAGCAGTCGGTTCCGCAGGTCGTGCCGCAGGTCACCCCGCAGACGGCCCCGCAGGTCATGCCGCAGGTCGCTCCGCAGGTCTCCGCTCCGCAGGTCTTCAACCCGGAGCCCGCCCCGCGGGTCGCGCCGCAGGTGAACCCGCAGGTGAACCCCGAGGTGAACCCGCTGATCAACCCGCTGGTCTCGCCGGCCAGCGCCCCGCAGGTGCCCGGGCTCGGCCTCGGACAGGTCGCGGCGCCTCCCGTGGGCCAGCTGGGTCTGCCCCGGCTCGGCTGACGGCTTCCCGCCAGAGGCCACTGATCCAACTCCGTTCGCTGCACAACCCTTCCGTTCGACCAGGAGAAGAAATGCGCAAGCTCCAGAAGGCCGCCTTCGTGGGTGCCGTCCTCGGCAGTGTCGGCTCCCTCGGCGTGGGCACCGCCTTCGGCCACGGTGAGGCGAGGGCCCACGACGTGGACATCACGCAGGGCATCGAGTGCCGTTCGCACGACATGAACATCGACATCCTCGGCAATGTCGGCGCTCTCAACAGCGTGCTGGCCAACGCGCTCAACGGCGAGGGCTCGCCGGGCGCCCAGCCCAGCCACCTCGGCTCGGACATGGGCTGCAACAGCCAGGCGCTCAAGTAACCGTACGAAGCGTCCGGTTCAACGCCCGCTCCGTCACGGGGCGGGCGTTGATGCTGGCCCTCAAGATCCGGAGCGACCCGTGAGACTGTCCTGTGCCGACGAGATGCTGCTGCTGAACGGGTGCCCGGGAGTCATCGGCCTGGCGGTGGTCCTCTCCGGTGAGCGGCCCGACGTGGACCGGGTGCGGGCGCGTGTCGTCGAGCGGTGGGCGGGCCTGGAGCGGATGAGCCGCGTGCTCGACCGGCCGGCCGGGCCGCGGGGGCGTGCGCGGTGGGCCGTACCGGCGCCGTTCGATCCCGTCGAGCAGGTCGCCGTGACACGGAACGAGTTGGACGAGCTGTGGGCGTGGAACGTGGACCGGCCGCTGCCCGACGGGACGCCGCCCTGGCGGCTCTTCGTGGTCCCGGACGCGGCCGCGCACGGCGGTGACTTCGCCCTGGCGCTGCTCGCCCAGCACACGCTGCTGGACGGGCGGTCGCTGGCGACCTTGATGCGCGCGCTGATGGACGAGCCCGAGCCGGTGCGGGAGCGGGGCCGGCCGGTGCCGTCGCCGCGCGGCGGGCTGCGGGCGGCCGGGCGGGAACTCAGGGCGATGACGGCGCCGGGGCAGGCCCTTCCGACGCGGACGCCCGGTGAGGCGTACGCCTCGGTCGCCGTGCGCGAACTGCCCGCGCACACCGTACGATCCGCGCGCCGGCAGCCCGCCGACGGCCGGGGCGCGACGCTGAACGAGCTGCTGGTGGGCGCGGTGGCCGGGGCGCTGCGGGCCCGGTACGGCCCGGTGCGCGGGTGGCGCCAGCGGGAGGTGCCCGCTTACACGGCCGTACCGTGCGATCTGCGCTCCCGCGGGAATCCGGGGGAACTGGGCAACACCGTCACCGTCGTGCGGGTCCCGCTGCCCGTCGACGTGGACGGTCCGCTGGCGCGGCTGCGGGCGTGCCAGGACGCGCTGGCGGGGGTTCCCGAGCGGGCCGCCGTACACGCCTCCGTGCTGTTTCCGGCGGCGGAGGCGGCACGGCGTACGGGGCCCTGGGTGACCCGGCTGCTGACCAGCAGCGGCCGGCACTCCTGTTTCGCGGCGACCGCGACGACCGCCATGAAGTGGCCCGGCGCCGCGAGCGCGTTCCAGGGCTGCCGGCTCGTGCGCGTCGTCGGGCTGCCGCCCCTGCAGCGCCCGGGCACCGTCAGCTTCGCGGTGGCACAGGCAGGGGACGCGTTCACGCTCACCGCGGTGGGCAACGGGGGTCCGGACGACGCGGGTCGGCTCGCCGACGCGGTCGTCACGGAGTTCGAGACATGGGCTCGGACGGCGACGCCGTCGGTGCTCTGACGGCACCAGGACAGGGAGGCAGTTGCATGGAAGCCGAACGCCGGGACACGGGCGACGTATGGGAAGGGCTGCGCCCGCTGTGCGCGCGGGTGATGTCGGTGCCGACGGAGGCGGTCGTGCCGGAGGCCCGGCTGGTCGCCGATCTGGGGGCCGACAGCCTGGACATCACCGAACTGGAGGCGGCGGCCGAGGAGTTGTTCGGGGTGTCGCTGCGCGGGACCGACAAGTCAGGGGTGTCCACCGTGGGCGATGTCGCCGACCTCGTCGTGCGGATGCGGGCCGGCGCCCGTGACGCCCACAGCCCCCTGGTCCGATGACCGGCCGGCACGCCGTCGCCGTCACCGGACTCGGCGTCCGCTGCGGGGCCGGGGCGACACCGCGGGAGCTGTGGGAGAGCCTGCTGGAGGGCCGCTCGGCGACCTCGCTGCACGTCTTCGACGACGAGGGGACCGTCGTCCACCCCGCCGCCGCGATGCCCGGCTTCGATGCTTCCGGGTATCTGACCGCCAAGGAGACCCGGCGGGCGGACCGGTCGGTGCAGCTGGCCCTGTGCGCGGCGGTGGACGCCGTCGAGGACGCCGGCGGGCTGCGGGTGCCCTCCGCGCGGCGGGCGGTGGTCACCGGCACCGGATACGGCGGGGTGATCAGCCAGGAGGCCGGGATCGGGCATCCCGACGTGCTCTACGCGCCCCGGCTGATGAACAACGCGGGCGCGTACTGGATCAGCGCGCGGCTCGCGGTGACCGGGCCCAGTCTGACGATCTCCACCGCCTGTGCCTCCGGGACGCACGCGGTGGGCGAGGCGATGCAGATGATCCGGGCCGGGTGCGCGGACGTGGTGGTGGCGGGCGGGCACGACAGCCCGCTGACCCCGACGACCGCGCTGGCCTTCGGGCGGGCCGGGGCGATGGTCACCGAGCGCGAGGACGCCGCCCGCGCGTCACGGCCGTTCGACATCGCCCGGCGCGGGTTCGTCCTCGCCGAAGGGGCGGCGTTCCTGGTGCTGGAGCGGCTGGACCTCGCCCGTGAGCGCGGCGCCCGTATCCACGCCACGCTCACCGGGTACGGCCGCACCTCCGACGCCCACCACCTGACGGCACCGCATCCCGACGGGGCGGGCGCGCGGGCGTGCATGGAGCAGGCGCTCGCCGACGCCGGTACGTCGGCGGAGGCCGTCACCCATGTCAACGCGCACGGCACCGGCACCGAGCTGAACGACCTCGCCGAGGCGCGGGCCATCAGCGCCCTGTTCGGGTCGCGCGCGGTGCCCGTGACCGCGCCGAAGGCGGTGACCGGGCACGGGCTGGGACTGGCGGGAGCGCTGGAGGCGGTGATCACGGTCCTGTCGGTGCGGGAGGGGCTCGCGCCCCCGACCGCGCATCTCACGCGCCTGGACCCCCGTTGCGAGCTGGACGTGGTCACCGGCGAGGCACGCAAGATCCCGGACGGCCCGGTGATCAGCAACAGTTTCGCCTTCGGCGGCCACAACGCCTGTGTCGTGTTCGACTCCCCCCACGTCTGAACGGCGCCGGCGGGGGTGGGGGCGGGGGCGGGGGCTCTGGGGGGCCTTGCGAACGGGAGGCTGTGGAGGATGAGGCTGACGGCCATCGAGGAAGGGCATCTGCGCAACGGGCTGCCGGGGACGGTCGGCATCGCCGCGGTGTTCCCCTCGGGCGGTGGGCCGTTCGGCCTGGCGCAGGTGCGGGACCGGGTGCTCGACAGATGGGGCGCGCTGGACCGGATGAGCCTGGTGCCGGTGCCTCCCGCCGGGCCGTCCGCGGTGTCGGGCCACCGGTGGTCGGCCGAGCGGCCGTTCGACCCGGCCGCGCACATCGCCGTCACCGACCGGGACGTCGACTCGCTGCTGTCCGAAGGTGTCGCGGAGCCCCTGCCGCCGGGGCGGCCCCTGTGGAAGCTGCTGGTGACCCGGCCCGCCACCCCGGCCGGGGAACACGCCGTGGTGCTGCTCGCCCATCACGCGCTGCTGGACGGCCGGTCCCTGGAGACGCTGTTCCGGATGCTGATGGACGACGCCGTGCCGCCGCCGCGGCCGGCGCCGGCCGCCGGGGCGCGGCCGCGGGTCCCGCTGGCCGCCGTCTGCCGGGAGCTGCGGCGCATCGGGGCCCTCGGCCGGCCTGTGCCGCTGTCGTCCGCCGGTGAACCGCGGCCGTCGGTGGCCGTGGTCGGGATCGACCCGCAGGTGATGCGGGCGGCCAGGCGGCAGCCGGCCGGCGGGCGCGGGGCGACGCTCAACGAACTGCTCCTGAGCACGTACGCCGGTGCCCTGCGCGCCTGGCCGAAGGGGCGCGACCTGCTGTACGCCACCGTGCCGGTCGACCTGCGGACCCGCCAGGACGCGCAGCGGCTCGGCAACGGCGTCACCGCGCTGCGGGTCCCGCTGCCCGTCGACCTCGATTCGCCGCTGGCCCGGCTGCGGGCCTGTCAGGAGCAGGTCGCGGCGTTCGAGCAGCGCTGCGACGCCCACCGCGCGATCCTTCCCGCCCTCCAGGGCGCCGCGCGTACCGTGCCGTTGCTGGCCGGGGTGATGGCCAGGCGCCTGGCGCGCCCCGAGCTGACCACGAGCCTGTGCACGGCCTTCAAGTGGCGGGACAACCCGAGTCACTTGTACGGCCGCCGCCTCGCGCGCGTCGTCCCGCTGCCGCAGCTCTCCCCGCCGGGCACCGCCAACCTCTGCCTCGTGCACACCGGCGACGCCTACACGCTCACCGTCGTCAGCCATCTTCTGTCGGGCGACGCCGGGCTGATCGGCGACGCCGTGGTCCGGGAGCTGGAGTCGCTCGCGGCGGCCGGGGCGCCGGCCGCGCAGGCGCTGCGCGGATCCCGTACGGCCTAGTACTTGCGCGCGTCGTGGCTCAGGGCGCGGGCCAGGGCCGGGCGGGTCAGCGCGTCCGTGCGGTCGACGAACTGGTCGACCGTGCCGAGTGGCGGCTGGTCCTTCAGGGCCGGGTCGTCGACGCGGGCGAGCAGGGCGGCGGTGAAGCGGTCGGCGCGCAGGACCTGGAAGGGGCGGGAGTGGTACGGGCGCGTGGTGGGGGCGACGCGATCGGTCAGGCGCAGGTCGTTGTGCTGGTGCGCGACGATCTCGTACGCGTGCGCGAGATGGCGTTCACGGGTGTGCCGGTCCGGGGCGGCGAGCGCGGCCGTCAGGACGGGGGACAGGCGCGGGGCGGAGGCGGTGCGGGCGAAGGCGGTGCCGAGCCATTTGCCGTACGGCGGGTAGCGGCGGTCCATCAGCAGGCACAGCCGCATCAGGTCGCGGGCGAGGCGGGCGGCGGTGACGGCGGAGCCCAGTTCGTCGCCGACCTCGCCGGCGCGGCCCACGAACGCCTCCTCCTGTGCGATGCGCCGCCACTGGCAGGCCAGGACGTACAGCCAGACGTCGTGGGGGTACCAGCGCAGCGCGCGGCGTAACGGGGTGAGGGTGTGCAGTCCGTCGTGGAAGACGGCGCCCGCGGTGACCTCGGCCAGCAGCTGGGCGGGGGTTGCCAGCCAGTCGGCCGTGGTGAGGCCCTGGGCCGGGTCGAAGCCCAGGGTGTCGGTGAACCAGGCGGAGGTGCCGGTCACTTCGACGCGGTGGTGGGCGGGGCCGTCGCTCGGACGCATGACGCGGATGTCTCCGTCCGCCTCGTCCGTGCGGGCGAAGTTCGTCGGGTGGCCCAGGAAGGTCTTCGGCAGGTGCTCGGCGAGTACGTGTCTGATGCGGGCCGCGTGCCGCGATACGTCGTGCCGGTGCAGGAAGACCTGCAGGCGCGGGCCCCACTCGTGGTCGGCGGAGCGCGGGGTGTCGTAGCCGAGGACCTCCGAGCCGCTGCCGATGCGGGCGGCCGAGTGGGGGACGCCGGGGGCCGCCTCCTCCAGCAGCGGGCGCACGGCGTCGGTGTAGAAGCGCCGGGACAGTTCGAGGCCGGGGACGAACTCGGCCTCGGGCGTGGTGGATCGGGAGGGGCGGCGCATATTCGTGGGGCTCATGCCAGGGAGCCGTGCCCAATCGGTGGGCGGTCATGCGCACGACGTTCACACGGTCGGGGGCCGGGGATCGGAGCCGAGCTTCGTCAGGGCCTCGTCCGTCAGGCGGTACACCGTCCACTCGTCCTGCGGGCGGGCGCCGAGGGACTCGTAGAAGGCGATGGAGGGGGTGTTCCAGTTCAGTACGGACCACTCCAGGCGCTGGTAGCCGCGTTCCACGCAGAGCCGGGCCAGTTCGGTGAGCAGGGCCTTGCCGTGGCCGGCGCCGCGGGCGGTGGGGCGGACGTAGAGGTCCTCCAGGTAGATGCCGTGGACTCCGCGCCAGGTGGAGAAGTTCAGGAACCAGATGGCGCAGCCGACGGTCTCGCCGGTCGCGTCGTCGGCCGCGATGTGGGCGTAGGCGGCGGGGCGGTCACCGAAGAGGGCCTCGTGGAGCTGCTCCTCGGTGGCCTTGGCCTCTTCCAGCGCCTTCTCGTACTCGGCGAGTTCGCGGATCAGGGCGTGCAGGGCGGGGATGTCTGCGGGTGTGGCGGGTCGGATCATGGGGCGAGGCTAACCGGGGTGGTCGCGCAGGCGCCGTGCGATCTCCATGTGGGCGTCGAGCGGGGTGTCGCCCTCGTCGATCTGCCACAGGGAGTTCTGGAGCACGCGGCCCAGTGTCCAGGCGCGGGCCCGGGCGCGGTCCAGGCCGAGGACCTCCGTCATGGCGTCGAAGCGCCAGAGCACCTCGCCGGCGTCGAAGCGGTTCCACAGGGCCGGGAAGAGGTCGAAGCCGGGGTCGCCCGCCAGGGGCTTGGGGTCGATGGCGAGCCAGGGGGCCCGGTCGGCGGCGAGGACGTTCTCGAAGTGCAGGTCCCAGTGGAGGAGGCGGTCGCCGGGGGCGTCCGCGACCTCGCGTACGGCCGCCGCGCAGTCCGCGATGAGGCGGCGGGTGGCGGGGTCGGGGATTTCCTTCAGGGCGGCGGGCGTGTCGGCCAGCATGGCGTCGGCGAGGTCGCCCAGGCGGCGCAGGTCCGGTGGGGCCTGGGTGGTGGTGAGGTGGGCCAGCAGGCGGGCGACGACCAGGGTGGCCTCGCGGGTGTCCGGGAGGTCGTCCAGGAGGCGGTCCGGGTTCAGGCGTTCCAGGAGCAGGGTGCCGGTGGCGTCGTCGGAGTCGAGGAGCCGGACCGCTCCGTCGCCGTGCCACGCCCGCAGTGCGACCGGCTCGCCGACGGTCTCCTCGTCGGTGTCCTGGAGCTTGAGCACGGCCCGTGTCCCGTCGGCCCGCAGCACCGGCAGGACCAGCGCGCAGCGGCCGTACATCGTCGGCCCGTCCGGGCGCAGCCGCCAGTGCTCCAGGAAGTGTGTGCCGCGTTCGGCGAGCGAGGCGACGTAGGCGCGGCCCGCCTCTCCGTCGTAGCGCACGTGCTGGGCGATGAGCTCGTCCGGAATGTCGATCACTTCGCGACCCTACTGGGGTGCCGGAATCGGCTCACGCGAATTAACGTCCTCGCCATGAGCAGCTCGGTCAGTGACGCCGTGAACGGCGGGATCTCCTTCTGGTACGCGGACGACGGCCTCCCTGCGGCGCGCGAGCCGCTCGGCGGGGACACCTCCGCGGATGTGGTGATCGTGGGCGGTGGATACACGGGACTGTGGACGGCCTACTACCTGAAGAAGGCCGTTCCCTTTCTGCGGATCACCGTCCTGGAGCAGAAGTTCTGCGGATACGGGGCCTCCGGGCGCAACGGCGGCTGGCTGTACAACGGCATCGCGGGCCGCGACCGGTACGCGAAGCTGCACGGCCACGAGGCGGCCGTACGGCTTCAGCGGGCCATGAACGACACCGTGGACGAGGTCATCCGGGTCGTGGAGGCGGAGGGTTTCGACGCCGGTGTCCACAAGGGCGGTGTGCTCGAGGTCGCCCGTACGCCCGCCCAGTTGGCGCGGCTGAAGGCGTTCCACGAGCAGGAGCTGGCGTTCGGCGAGAAGGACCGGGAGCTGTACGACGCCCGGCGGACCGCCGAGCGGATCAAGGTGGCCGACGCGGTCGGCTCGACGTGGACGCCGCACGGGGCGCGGGTGCACCCGGTGAAGCTGGTCAAGGGGCTCGCGGCGGCCGTCGAGGCGCTCGGCGTGACCATCCACGAGCTGACGCCGGTCACCGAGATCCGGCCCAAGCACGCGGTCACCCCGTACGGCACCGTCCGCGCGCCCTACGTCCTGCGCTGCACCGAGGGATTCACGGCGAACCTCAAGGGCCAGCACCGGACCTGGCTGCCGATGAACTCCTCGATGATCGCCACCGAGCCGCTGACCGACGAGCAGTGGGAGTCGGTCGGCTGGGACGGGCGCGAGACGCTCGGCGACATGGCGCACGCCTACATGTACGCCCAGCGCACGGCCGACGGGCGGATCGCGCTGGGCGGGCGCGGGGTGCCGTACCGCTTCGGGTCGCGGACCGACAACGACGGGCGCACGCAGCCGGAGACCATCGAGGCGCTGCGGGAGATCCTGGTCGGGTTCTTCCCGTCGCTGGCCGGTGTGGGGATCGCGCACGCGTGGTCGGGGGTGCTGGGCGTGCCGCGCGACTGGTGCGCGACCGTCACGCTGGACCGGACGAGCGGGCTGGGCTGGGCGGGCGGTTACGTCGGCTCCGGCGTCGCCACCGCGAACCTCGCGGCGCGCACCCTGCGGGACCTCGTGCAGATCGACTCGGGACAGGGCGTGCGCACCGAGCTCACCGACCTGCCGTGGGTCGGGCACAAGGTGCGCAAGTGGGAGCCGGAGCCGCTGCGCTGGCTGGGCGTGCACGGGCTGTACGCCACCTACCGGGCGGCGGATCGGCGGGAGCGCGTCAGCAGCAGCGTCGAGGCGTCGAGGCTGGCGCGGATCGCCGACCGGGTGACGGGGCGGCACTGACGGAAACCTTCGCCGGCGGCCGCCCCCGGACAGCTGCTTTCCGCCCCTGAATACTCGTGAGTGTGTTGTCGCACCTGTGTGCGACCATCGCCTCAACGACCACTGATCCAGGGGGGATTCCGTGTCCGAGGACGATTCTCGTCCTTCCGGCAGACGGGGGCGGCGGACGGCCGTGTTTCCGGCCGTGTTCGCCGCTCTCGTCTCGCTGTTCGCCTCATTGCTGACCCTGACCGGGGCGAGCCCCGCCGTCGCCGTCGACGAGGCGTGCGCGCCGCTCGCGCTCACGCCGTTCGGCGACCCGGGGGACGCCGTCGGCAAGGCGACCGTCGCACCTGACTCCAGCGTCTGCTACACCGTCACCGTCGAGACCCCGGGCCTGTATCTGGCACCGGCGCTGGACGGCAGCGGCAACACGATGACCAGGCAACTGCTCGCCGCCGACGGCAGCGAGGTGGACTGCTACGGCGACGAGTACGCCACGTACGGCATGTGCGCCGTGCCCGCGGCCGGCACCTACACGCTGAAGGTCCTCAACAACGACTGGGAGGACAAGGCCGCCTCGGTCACTTTCGTGCCGCTCGGCTCGACGCGGGGCTGCGCGGCTCCAGTTGGCACCGAATGGGACCAGCCCGACCTCACCCGCACGACCGTGAGCCGGGTGGAGGTCGACTGCCAGCCCTTCGAGGGCGAGCGCGGTGACCGGGTCCGGCTCACCTACGGCTCGAAGGTGTACGGCGACTCGCTCGCCTGGATCACCGACGCGACCGGCAGGCGGATCTGCGAGCGGTTCCCGGAGAACGACGAGGACAGCTGCGTCCTGCCCGGCGACGGCCCCTACCGGGTGATCTCCACGGTGTCCCGGTCGGAGAACGGCTTCCCCGCCGAGTTCGCGGTGAAGGTGCGCCGGCTCAGCGACCCGCAGGGCTGCACCGCGGCCCCGGTCCGCCCGTTCGGGGAGTTGAAGCCGCAGGACGTCACCGCCAACCCGTGCTTCACCTTCACCGCCGGAGCGGCGGGCCCGTACACCGTGCACTCGGTGGGCGAGGACCGGGAGGTCGGGGTGGCCCGGGTGTACGACGCGGCCGGGCTGAGCGTGTGCCGGTACGGCGCCGACCCGTGCCGGATCAAGACGCCGGGCACCTACACGGCCGTCCTCGACGACGGCAGGTACCCCTTCCGCGACACCCGCGCCGGCCTGGTCGTCCTCGACCGTGCCTCCGACGCCGGGTGCGTGGCGGCCGGGACCGGGCTGCACAAGGGCGAGTTGAGCACGGTCGGGCAGTACGACTGCCTGACGCTGGACGCCCCGCAGGGCGCCCGGATCGCCGCGCTCACCTCGCTCTCCTCGGCCGGTCTGACCCCCGAGGTGGAGGTCCTGGACCGCACCGGCACCCCGCAGTGCGACGAGGACAAGCTCCGGGGCGGCGACTGCGCGCTCAGCGGTGAGGCCCCCTACCGGGCGCTGGTGCACACCGAGGACCGCGGCGACTCGGCGACGGGCGCCTACGCGGTGGCCTTCCACCGCACCGACGCCGTGGAGGGCTGCCCCGTCCTGCCCGCCGGCAGCTTCGGGGCGGGCGGCGCCAAGGCCACGCTGACCACCGGCGGCGGCGTCTTCTCGCACTGCCTGGGCATCCCGGCGAACGCGCACACGGACGCCGAGGTCTTCCAGCTGATCGCCACCTCCGGGACCGCCTCGGCGGCGTTCTCGGTGCTGGACTCCGACGGCAAGCGGGTCTGCGAGCGCTTCGCCACCACCAACGGCTGGACGCTCTGCTCCCTGACCCCGGGCAAGGCCCACACCGTGCTGGTGAACGGCCGCGACGAGGCCGCCACCTACACCCTGACCCGGCGTGACGTCACCGCGAGCGCCTCCTCGGCGGGCTGCACGAAGACCGCGGCGGGCAAGGTCGGCGGGCCCTCCGTGAAGAGCGGCTACGCCGGTCCCGGCACCCTCGACTGCCACCAGGTGACCACGGCCGCGGCCACCGACGTCGTGCACGTCAACGTGCGCGACGCCCTCGGCACCGCCAACTCCGCGGTCTTCGCCGGGGACGGGCGTGTGGAGTGCGCCTTCCGCAACACCTCCTGCGCGGCCACCGGGTCCACCACCCACCAGGTCCTGGTGCAGACGCCCGCCACGCTGAAGGCGGCGCCCGAGTACCGCCTGGACGCCCTGCGGATCGCGACCGCCGACGGTCCGGCGCCGGAGTGCGTGAAGGTGCCGTCCGTGGCGTACGGGTACGGGCCGGTCACCGGCACGCTGGACGAGTCGCGCACCGCGGTGTGCGCGGCGCTGCCGACCGCCGGGTTCGACCGCTTCGAGACCGACATCAAGGACACCGGCGGTGCCGCCACCACGGCGGTGCCAGTGCTGTACAACACCTCGACCTGGGCCAACGGCTGCACGCACTACATCCCGGAGGGCTACGACTGCGACGCGCAGGGCTCCTCCTCGCAGAGCACGCCGACGCTGTTCCTGCTGGGCCTGCCCGAGAAGGCGGCCGGCACGGCCTACAGCGCCCGGCTGAACTGCACCTCCACGCCGTGCGGCACCGAGGACACGGACGTCACCGCGGTCAGCCCCGCCACCGGGGCCGTCGGCGCCAAGGTGAAGCTCACGGTCACCGGGACCGCGCTCGGTCCGGACGTCACCGTCCGGCTGAGCCGGTCCGGGAAGACGGTCGAGGCGAAGGCGGACTCCGTCACCGCGGACAACCGGACGGTGACCGCGACCCTCGACCTGACCGGCGCGGCCACGGGCACCTGGAACGTCAGCGTGATCACGCGCGGCTGGGAGTACCAGCGGGGCACCTTCACCGTGAGCCCCCAGCCCAGGCTGGAGAACACGGCCGCCCCCAAGGTCACCGGCACGGCCAAGACGGGTGCCAAGGTCACGGCCACGACCGGCAGTTGGTCGGCGACGCCGTCGTCGTACACGTACCAGTGGAAGGCGAACGGGGCGGCGATCAGCGGGGCGACCGCGTCGACGTACACGGTCCCCGCCTCGGCGGTCGGCAAGAAGCTCACCGTGACCGTCACCGCGGTCAGGCCCGGCTGGGTCAGCGGGTCGGCGACCTCGGCGGCGGTGACCGTGGCCAAGGGGGACGCGCCCAAGGCGACCAAGCTGCCGGAGATCAGCGGGACGGCGAAGGTCGGCAAGACGCTGAAGGCATCCAAGGGGACGTGGAGTCCCGCGCCGACTTCGTACGCGTACCAGTGGTACGCGAACGGCAAGGTGATCAGCGGGGCGACGAAGTCGTCGCTCGTGCTGAAGGCGGCGCAGAAGGGCAAGAAGATCACCGTGAAGGTGGTCGCGCGCCGTACGGGTCACCTGGACGGGTCGGCGGTGAGCAAGGCGACGAAGGCGGTCGCCGGCTGACCCTGCGACAGCAGGCCGGCCCTCGACGGAGGGTGGGGGAGGGGCTCCGCGGCGGGGTCCCTCCCCTCCCTGTCTGCCGGTGCGGTGGTTACGGCTCCAGCACCACCTTTCCGGTGGTCGCGCGGGTCTCGAGGGCGCGATGGGCGGCCGTCGCCTCGGCCAGCGGGAAGCGCTGCACGGCCGGGGTGAGGCGGCCGGCCGCGGCCTCGGCGAGGGCGCGCAGTTCGAGGGTCTGCACGGGGTTGGGGCCGCCGGCCCGGCGCATCATCGCGGGGCCGAGGACGTTCTCGGAGACGCCCTCGACCAGGTAGGGCTCACCGTCGTGCAGCCCCTGCCCGGACCAGCCGAAGACGAGGTGCCGGCCGCCCGGCGCGAGCAGGGCGACACACGCGCGGGCCACGTCGCCGCCGACGCCGTCGAAGACGACCGTGGCGCCGCGGCCGCCCAGGAACGCGCGGACCTTCTCGGGCCACCCCGGGTCGGTGTAGTCGACGGCGAGATCGGCGCCGTTGTCGCGCACCCGGGCGGCCTTCTCCGGTCCGCCCGCCAGCCCGACGACGACCGCGCCGGCGTTCTTGGCGTACTGCACGAGCAGGGTGCCGATGCCGCCGGCGGCCGCCGGGATCACGGCCACCGCGTCCGGGCCGAGGTCGGCGAACTGGAGGATCCCCATCGTCGTACGGCCCGTGCCGATCATGGCGACGGCCTCGGCGAAGTCCAGGTTGGCCGGGATCTCGTGGACGCGGTCGACGTCGGTGACCGCGAGTTCGGCGTAGCCGCCCGGGGCGAAGCCGAGGTGGGCCACGACGCGCTTGCCGAGCCAGAGGTCCGCGACGCCCTCGCCGAGGGACTCGACGACTCCCGCGACCTCACGGCCGGGGATCGTGGGCAGCGTCGGCGGTGCGGGCGCCGGGCCCTGGACGCCCTCGCGCAGGGCCGTGTCGAGGAGGTGGACGCCGGCCGCTGCGACGGCGACACGGACCTGTCCGGGCCCTGGTACGGGGTCGTCGGTCTTCTCGTAGGAGAGGTTCTCGGCAGGGCCGAAGGCGTGCAGACGGATGGCGTGCATCGGGGTCCCCCATCGATCGGAACTCGGGTCGTCGGGCCGCCCGGCCCGTCGCCGGGGCGGCACGTCGATGTTCCGACCTCAAGCTTGCTTGAGGTCAAGGGTGTGCCGGCCGAGAGCCAGGGAGACCGCCGTGAGCGCGCTGTTGAAGGACACCTCGGAGAGCACGCCGGGCGCCGCGACCTGGTCGCCCGCGAGGTAGACGCCGTCGCCGCGGTCGACGGCGGGGCGGTCCCGCCAGCTCGTGCCGGGCAGGTCCACGGCGCCGGTACGGCCGTTCGCGACGGCCTCGCGGCGCCATGTGACGCGCTCGCGCCAGCCGGGGAAGCCGAGGTCGAGGAGCTGCTCGGCCCGCGCGATGCCGTCGGCCCTGGACTCGTGCGGGGCGATCGGGATCTGCCCCTGGATCAGCTGCTCACCGGCCGGCGCCAGGGACCGGTCCTGCGCGGTGAACCGCTCGATCCACCCCGTCTCGTCGAGGTCGGACACGACGAAGGCGTCCCCGCGCCGGGTGCGCACCGCCAGATCGATCAGCGCCGTACGACCGCTCGTCCAGGTCAGGGAGTCGTCCTTGAGCAGGCGGCGGGCGGCGTCGAGGGAGGTGGCGACGATGACGGGCGCCTCGCTCGTCACCCCGTCCAGACTGTCGAGGCTGTCGACGCGGGCGAGGGTCTCCATCCGCACCCCGAGGTTCCACGCCCGTGCCGCCATCCGGTCGATGAGGCTCGCCCATCCGCCCACCGGATAGTGCGCCTCCGGCGGCAGCTTGGTGGCCCGGCGCAGCCGCTCCTGCACGAAAGCGGCGGACAGCGCGCCGGGGTCGTGGTGGAACAGCGCGACGGCGGAGTAGTGCGCGGCGGCACGGGCGCCCTCCTCGCCGGCCACGGACGTGGCCCAGGTCATGAAGTCGACGTCCACGGGGGCCGGCGGCAGGGCGGGCCGCAGCAGCTTCAGCATGGCGAAGGGCGGGGTGCGGCGCAGGACGCCGCGGTGCCGCAGCCGGAGCCGGGCTGCCTCCAGGGGCGGGATCGCGGCGAGCGGCCCGATGAGGCCCCGCTGCTTGAGCCACGCCCAGTGCGGGCCGCCGCTGTACAGGGCGTGCGGCCCCTCGTTGGTCCGGTACGGCCCGTCCGCGGTCCGTGCCCGCCCGCCGAGGGTGTGGTGGGCTTCGTACACGGTGACCTTGGCGCCCGCCTCGGCGGCGGTGATGGCCGCGGTGAGTCCGGCGAAGCCGCCGCCGACGACGGTGATGCGGTGCATGGCTGGGGTCTCCCTCGTGCTCGGGTGCGCCTGTCTGTGTTGCTGTCTTTTCTGCCTTTGTCTTTCTGCCTTCCGCGAGTACGACGGAACACGGCACCCGGAATGTGACATCGGCGGTGACCGCGCAGGTCAGAGGGATTGTCAGTGGCGGGGTCCAGCATGGGGGCATGGCGAGGAGAGCGACGGGTGAGGGCGCGGTGAAAGGGGCGCGGCGGCCGGAGGTGCGGTTGCCGGCGCTGGAGGCCTACCGGGACGGGGGGTTGGAGCCGGACGGGGACTATGACGGCCTGGAGTTCCGGGAGGAGGACCTCACCGGTCAGAACGGCCGAGGGGCCCGTTTCATGGACTGCGCGCTGAAGGGCTGCGTCCTCGACGAGACGGGGTTTCACCACGCCCGGATCCTCGACTGCGTCCTCACCGCGCCACGGGGTGTCGGCACCGACCTGGCGGAGTCGACGCTGCGGGACGTGGAGGTGATCGACGCCCGCCTGGGCGGGGTTCAGCTGCACGGGGCCGTTCTGGAGCGGGTCGTGTTCCGGGGCGGCAAGATCGACTACCTGAACATGCGCAAGGCCCGGCTCAGAGACGTCGTCTTCGAGGGGTGCGTGCTGGTCGAGCCGGACTTCGGGGGAGCCCGGCTGGAGCGGGTGGAGTTCACGGACTGCGCGGTGAAGGGGGTGGACCTCACCGGGGCGACGCTGGCGGACGTCGATCTGAGAGGGGCGGCGGAGCTGGAGATCGCGCGGGGGGTGGACCGGCTGGCCGGGGCGGTGGTCAGTACGGCTCAGCTGCTGGATCTGGCACCGGTGTTGGCGGCTCAGTGGGGGATTCGCGTGGAGGGGTGAAGGGGGTGGGGGGTTTGGCGAGCCGTGCTTTTGGAGCCCGGGAGGGGTCAGGACACTCGGGGAAAGCGGGCCTGGAGTGTCCAGATCGCCGGGTTCTCGCCCAGGTCGTCGTGCAGGTCGATCAGGTCGGCGACCAGGTCGTGCAGGAAGTCGCGGGCCTCGCGGCGCAGTTCGGCGTGGGAGAAGGTGAGCGGGGGTTCCTCGGCCGGCATCCAGTCGGCCTCGACGTCCACCCAGCCGAAGCGGCGCTCGAAGAGCATGCGGTCCGTGGACTCGGTGAAGTCCAGCTCCGCGTGCTGGGGGCGGGAGGCGCGGGAGCCGGCCGGGTCCCGGTCCAGCCGCTCGACGATGTCGCACAGGGCCCAGGCGAAGTCGAGCACCGGCACCCATCCCCAGGCTGTGGACAACTCCCGGTCCGCCTTGGTGTCGGCGAGATACACGTCCCCGCAGAACAGGTCGTGGCGCAGGGCATGCACGTCCGCGCGGCGGTAGTCCGTCTGCGGGGGGTCCGGGAAGCGGGTGGAGAGGGCGTAGCCGATGTCGAGCACGGAGGTGATGGTGTCACGCCCGGCCGCTCATAGGATCACGGGTGTGCCCCGTTCCGCGCCCCTTATCCCGACCGTCCGGTCTCTCCCGGCCGCCGGCTGTGCCCTGCTCGCCCTCGCGGTGACCGCGTGCGGCGGTGGCGTCCACGGCACGCCCGGCGGCTCCGGCGTACGCGACCCGTACTTCCCCAAGGCGGGCAACAGCGGCTACGACGTCAGCCACTACGCCCTGGACCTCGACTACGACCCCGAGGCACGCCACCTCGCCGGCACCGCCGAGATCACCGCACGCGCCGGCCAGGACCTCTCCGCCTTCGACCTCGACCTCGAGGGGATGGACGTCGAAGGGGTCACGGTGGAGGGCGAGCGCGCCCGCTGGAGCCGTAACGGCCAGGAGCTGGTGATCCGGCCGCACGACGACCTCGACGAGGGGGAGACCTTCCGGATCACCGTCCGCTACTGCGGGACGCCGCGGACCCTCACCGACCCCGACGGGTCGAAGGAGGGCTGGCTGCCCGGCGCCGGGGGCGCGCTCGCGCTCGGGGAGCCGACGGGGTCCATGGCGTGGTTCCCCGGCAACCACCACCCGTCGGACAAGGCGTCGTACGACATCTCGGTCACCGTGCCGGAGAAGCTCCAGGTGGTCTCCAACGGGGAGTTGGCCGACCGGAGCACCCACGGGGGCCGGACGACCTTCCACTGGCGTACCGCCGAACCGATGGCCGGCTATCTGGCGACGCTGGCCATCGGCGACTACGCCATCCGCCGCTCCACGATCCCCGGCGCGGCGGGCGGCGGGCTGCCGGTGCTCACGGCGGTGGCCCCCTCCCAGGCCGCGCCCGCCCGCAAGGTGCTGGCCCGGCTCCCGGAGATCATGGAGTGGGCGGAGTACAACTTCGGCCCTTACCCCTTCTCCTCCACCGGGGTGATCGTCGCCGACGAGGGGACCTCCGACTACGCCCTGGAGACCCAGAACCGCCCCGTCTTCCCCGGCGCCCCCAGCACCGACCTCCTCGTCCACGAACTCGCCCACCAGTGGTTCGGCAACTCCGTGACGCCGAAGAGCTGGCGCGACATGTGGCTGAACGAGGGCTTCGCGACCTACGCGGAGTGGCTGTGGGAGGAGGACAACGGGGGCGACAGCGCGCAGGAGACCTTCGACGCGCTCTACGACCACGGCGAGGACGACCACGAGGACCTGTGGGCCTTCCCGCCGGCCGAGCCCTCGAGCGCCGCGCACATCTCCGACTCGCCGGTGTACGAGCGCGGGGCGATGGTCCTGCACAAGATCCGCCAGGCCGTGGGCGACGACGCCTTCTACGACATCGTCCAGGGCTGGACGGCGGCCCACCGCCACGGGAACGCGGACACGGACGACTTCACGGCGTATGTGGAGAAGAAGGCGCCGGACGAGGACTTCACTTCCATCTGGCGGGACTGGCTGTACGGCGACGGAAAGCCCGACCGCCCGTGACACACCCCTCCGACCATGACACCCTCGCCCCGCTCTTCACCCCGCCCTGCTCTTCACCCCGCCCTGTTCTTCACCCCGCCCCCGCCAGATCCCGCCGCATCGCCGCACGCGCGGCCCAGACGGCCTCGGCGTGCTTGAGCCGCCGCGCCTGCAACTCCGGTGAGTCGAGCGGCGGATCACCGGCGGCGAAGGCGTCCTGGAGGTCCCGCAGGGTCGAGTACACCTCCTCGAGCACGTCCGACATCTCCTGCGGGGCGCCGATCAGCGCGCTCTCCCGGGCCTCGTCGCACCCCGACGCCCGGAACGCCTCCCGTACGGCCGCCTCCCGCGCCCGGTCCTCCTGGTCGCGCCCCGTCACCGCCGCCGTGTGCATGGCCTCATAGGCCAGCCGGTACTTCGTCAGCACGGTCACGTAGAGCTGCTTGCGTTCCTGCCGGGTCCGGTCGGCCAGATCGCGGCGCCAGCGGACGCGGTCCGCGAGCAGCGTCGAACCGACACCGACGAGAGCACCGAGCCAGGTTGCGGCCAGGGTCGTCCAGTCCACGCCGGTTCAGACCCCGTCGGTGCCGGGTGCGGACGGCGTCAGTTCCTTGCGCAGGACCGTGCACGCGCGGTCGAGTTGGCGGTCTCTGCCGTAGCCGATGGTTTCGTAGCCGAGGGACGTCCAGAAGGCGAGGGCGTCGGGGTTGTTGTCCAGGACGGCCAGGCGTACGGCGGTGCGGTCCGTCGCGCGGAAGCGGTCCTCGACGAGGGTGGCCAGTTGCCGGCCGAATCCCCGGCGGTGGGCCGCTCCGTCGACCATCAGCAGGCCGATCCACGGGTCCGGGTCGACGGGGTCCGGATGCTGCGCCAAGGTCACCACGATGCCCACCAGCCGGCCCTCGCTGCGTGCGAGAAGGACCTCCGCCCCGGGTACCGCCAGTTCGTCCGCCAGGGCGGTGGCCACCTGCTCCGGGCGGATGTCGTCCGGGTCCGGGAAGTCGCCGCTGAGCGCGTGGAAGTCGCGGTTGGAGGCGTAGAGGGCGGTCAGTTCGGTGAGGACCGGGGCGGGGATGTCGTGATCGGGGGTGAGCGCGAGGGCGTCGAGGATCATTCGGGCAACCTATCGAAGGGCCCGAACGCCGAAACCCCCGGCCGAGGCCAGGGGTTCCGGTACAGCGGGGTGTCCGTCAGACGTTCACGCCGAAGTCCTGGGCGATGCCGACCAGGCCCGAGGCGTAGCCCTGGCCGACCGCGCGGAACTTCCACTCCGCGCCGTTGCGGTACAGCTCGCCGAAGACCATGGCGGTCTCGGTGGCCGCGTCCTCCGACAGGTCGTAGCGGGCGATCTCGGCGCCGCCGGCCTGGTTGACGATGCGGATGTAGGCGTTGCGGACCTGGCCGAAGTTCTGCGAGCGGTTCTCCGCGTCGTAGATCGAGACCGGGAAGACGATCTTGTCGACGTCGGCCGGGAGGCCGGCGAGGTTGACGTTGATCGCCTCGTCGTCGCCCGCGCCCTCGCCGGTGCGGTTGTCACCGGTGTGGACGATCGTGCTGTCCGGCGTCTGCTTGTTGTTGAAGAAGACGAAGTGGGCGTCCGAGTAGACCTTGCCCGTGGGGTTGACCGCGATCGCCGAGGCGTCGAGGTCGAAGTCCGTGCCGGTGGTGGTGCGGACGTCCCAGCCGAGGCCCACGGTGACGGCGGTCAGGCCCGGAGCCTCCTTGGTGAGCGAGACGTTGCCACCCTTGGACAGGCTTACAGCCATTGTTGGGAGTCCCTTCCCTCGTTGCGGTACGGCTAGAAGCTACAGCTACCCCTATGAACGCGGAGAGGGGTACCTCAGGTTCCAGGTGTCTTTACTTTCTTTGCCAAAGAGCACCCGTAGGGGAGACACGGGATATTCGCGTGACGTGGACCGGACAGACGCGGGACCATGGAGGCATGTCCGGTCCTTACGTCATCCGTGGCTCCGTCTCCCTGCCCGAGGCCGAGCTCATGTGGCGTTTCTCCAGGTCGAGCGGGCCGGGTGGCCAGCACGTCAACACCAGTGACTCCAGGGTGGAGCTGAGCCTCGACCTGGCGAAGACCGAGGCGCTGCCCGAGGTGTGGAAGAGCCGGGCTCTCGAACGCCTGGCCGACAGGCTCGTCGACGGCGTCATCACCGTCCGCGCCTCCGAACACCGCTCCCAGTGGCGCAACCGCGAGGCCGCCGCCGTACGCCTCGCGGCGCTCCTCGCCGAAGCGACGGCCCCACCGCCGAAGCCGCGCAGGCCGACCCGCATCCCCCGAGGGATCAACGAGCGCCGGCTGAGGGAGAAGAAGCAGCGCTCGGACACCAAGCGGGGCCGGTCGGGGCGGGACTGGACGTAAGTCCCTCAACCCTTCAATCCCTCCGCACCCGCGCACCCCGCCATCCGTCTCGCCCGCGCCCCACGCTGTCCGTCTCGCCCGCGCCTCACGCCGTCTGCGCCACCCGCGCACCCCGCCGTCTGTGCCACCCGCCCCGCGCGGACTGTGACATCCGTGCCCCTCGCTGTCCGTCGCGCCCGCGCCTCACGCGGTCTGTCACACCCGTGCCCCTCGCTGTCTGTGTTACCCGCGCACCCCGCCGTCTGTGCCACCCGCGCCCCGCGCGGACTGTGACATCCGTGCCCCTCGCCGTCCGCCGCGCCCGTGCCCCTCGCCGTCCGTCGCGCCCGCGCCTCACGCGGTCTGTCGCACCCATGCCCCTCGCCGTCTGTGTCACCCGCGCCTCACGCCGTCTGCGCCACCCGCGCACCCCGCGCCATCTGTGACATCCGTGCACCCCGCCGTCCGTTACGCCCGCGCCTCCCCCGTCTGTCACACCCGTGCCCCTCGCCATCCGTCCCACCCGCCCCCCTCGCCGTCCGTCACACCCGCGCCTCCCCATCCGTCAGCCCAGTGACGACCGACCACGACGAGAGGCTGACGACCGATGAGCGCCGACGACACCGACTTCCTCGCCCAGCGCTTCGAGGCGCATCGCGGACATCTGCGCGCCGTCGCCCACCGCATGCTCGGTTCCGCCGCCGAGGCCGAGGACGCGGTGCAGGAGGCCTGGTTCCGGGTCAGCAGGTCCGACACCGACCGCGTCGACAACCTCGGCGGCTGGCTGACGACCGTCGTCGGCCGCGTCTGCCTGGACATGCTCCGCTCCCGCAAGTCCCGCGCGGAGGAGCCCCTGGACAGCACCCCGCACGGCGCACCCCCCTCGCCCGCTCACGCGGCCCCCGCCGACCCCGAGCAGGACGCCCTCCTCGCCGACTCGGTGGGCGCCGCCCTGCTCGTCGTACTCGACACCCTGACTCCCGCAGAACGGCTCGCGTTCGTGCTGCACGACCTGTTCGCGGTGCCGTACGAGGAGGTCGCGGCCGTCGTGGACCGCACGCCGGCCGCCGCACGGCAACTCGCCAGCCGTGCCCGGCGCCGGGTGCGGGGCGCCGACGTGCCCGAGGACGACCGGGTGCGGCGGCGCAGGCACCGGGAGATCGTGGACGCCTTCCTCGCGGCCGCGAGGAACGGTGACTTCGAGGGGCTGCTCGACGTCCTCGACCCGGATGTCGTCGTCCGGAGCGAGGCCGGGGTGACGACGGGCGCGGCGGCCGTGGCGCGGGGCGCGTCGGCGTTCGGCTCCGCCGCCCTCACGGCCCGGCCGACGCCGGTTTCCCGGCACGCACTGGTCGACGGAGCGGTCGGGGTCGCGGTGCTGGTGGACGGGCGGGTGGAGCGGGCGTTGAGGTTTGCGTTCGTACGGGATCGGATCGCCGTGATCGACATCGTGACGGACCCGGAGCGCGTCGCCCGCCTGGACATCGCCCCGGTCTAGGCCCTCCGCCCGTCCGCTTCCCGTTCCGGCTCCAGTTCCAGCACCCCCACGGTCTGCCCGCCGGACGTCTCCCCGGTCGGCCGGAAGCCCAGTCCCAGGTAGAAGCCCTCCGGGCCGTCAGGACCCGGATGCCAGGTGACGTACAGCTCCCGGCCGCCCCGGCGGCGGACCTCGTCGGCCACGGACGCGACGGCGAACCGCCCGTACCCCCGCCCCTGCTCCCGCGCGTCGATGTTCAGTCGCCACAGCCCGGAGCGGAACAGGGTGCCGTCCCCGCGCCAGTCGATGTCGAGGAAGGCCATCAGGAACCCGACCGGGCGGTCGCCGTCGACGATCAGCCGGGGCCAGGCGACGCCTTCGGGGTGGACGTACGCCTCGGCGAGGGACTGCATCACGGGGGAGACCGCGTGTTCCTGGTCGGGGCGGACCCGGATGCCGGTGGCGGCGTCGAAATTCGCAGGTGTGATGTTTTCGAGGCGTATCGCGGAAGTGGTCGACGTCATCCGCGCACGATAAGCCGGATGATCATTTGCGGGCCACGGAATTACGTCCGCTCCCGCCCGCCCGATTCCCGTCGGACCCGGCCGCGCGGAAATCAGCCCAACTGCCGTCAGCCCAACTGCCGGTAACGGCCCCGGAAATACGTCAGCGGCCCCCCGTCCGCACTCGGCAGCGAGGCCGACAGGACGCGGCCGATCACCAGGGTGTGGTCGCCGGCCGTCACCCGCTGCTCGGTGCGGCACTCCAGGGTGGCGAGGGCGCCGCCCACCAGCGGGGCACCGGTCTCCCTGCCGCGGACGTACGGGATGTCGGCGAACAGCAGCCGGTCGCTGACCCGGCCCTTCATGGCGAAGCGGCCGGCGATGTGGCGCTGGCTCTCGGCGAGGACCGAGACCGCCCACAGCGGCTGTTCGTCGAGCAGGTCGTCCATGCGGGACCCCTCACGCAGGCTGACCAGCACCAACGGCGGGTCCAGGGAGACCGACATGAACGCCGTGGCGGTCATGCCGACGTCCTCGCCGGCCGGCGCGTGCGGATCGTCGGGGTCCAGCGGCGGCTCGAGCGCGGTCACCAGGACCACACCCGCGGCCAGCCGCGACATGGCGGCACGGAACTCGTCGTTGCTCACTCCCTCAGCATGCCCAACGGGGCTGCGGGAGGCGGGGAGGGCGGCGGTCACGGGCTGCGCTGGCGGAGAAGTGTTCGGCACGCCGGAAACGCTAATGTCGGTCCCGCGCACTCCACATCGGGCCTCCGCCCGAGAGCGGACCTAGGACCGCGGTCGGATCCGCGCGGAACTGGGCGCGGCGATTCGTGCCATCTCCACGAGCGCACCCGCTTTGCGTTCAGTAAACACACAGGAAAAACGCAGAAACACCGCTCAATTGTTCACGTTTACCTGTGACTTGAGTCACAAGGGCCATTAATTGTTGACCCTGTGTACCGAGTGGGCAGCGCGCTGTGATTCAGTGGCGGGGAACTAGCAAGGGACGTTACGCCGGAGTAGAACCCTTGATTCACTGCGAGGTCTCGGGGGGAGGGCGAGCATGGAGACCGAGTCGGAGCCGTACGTCCGTCTTGCGACCCTGCGACAACTGCACCAGGTCATGGCTGACATGAACACGGCCCGGAGCCTGGCGGACACGCTGCAGACCGTCGCCGACGGCGTCGTGACCGGCCTCGGCTACGAGCTCGCGTGCGTCAACCTCGTACGCCCCGACGGCGATCTCGTCGTCGCCGCCTTCGCCGGCAATCCCGCCGCCGAGGCGCTCATCACCGGCCGGGTGGGCTCGCGCGAGTCGTGGGAGCGCCGGCTGAACATGGGGCAGCACTGGGGCGACCTGGTCTTCATACCGCACACCGAGGGCTGGATCCTCGACGACGACGACGTCCCGCAGTGGTACACCGACGGCCCTGCGCCCCGCTTCGAGGACGAGTGGCACCCCTCGGACCGCCTCTTCGCGCCGATGTACACGCCCGGCGTGCAGGGCGGCGCCTGCGGCGAGCTCATCGGGGTCCTGTCCGTGGACCGGCCGCGCAACGGCCGGCTGCCGGGCGCGTGGGGGCGCGAGGCGCTCCAGATGTACGCGTTCCAGGCCGCCATCGCCATCAGCAACGCACGTCTACGCGCGAATATGCAGCGGGCACTGGTCAGGCTCGAACGCGACCAGCAGGCCCTGCGCGCCAGCGAGGAAAGCTTCAGGCAGGCCTTCGAGTACGCCCCCTCCGGCATGGCCATCGCCGAGATGGGCGGCGACCAGCACGGCCGGATCCTGCGCACCAACGACGCGCTCTGCCGTCTCCTCGGCCGCCCGGCCTCCGCGATGCGCCGCTACTCCTTCTCCGACCTCGTCCACCCCGAGGACATCGGCACCCTGCTGCGGACCTCGGCGGAGGGCGGACGGGCGGAGCTCAGGCTCGGGCGCCGCGACGGCACCTACGTCTGGGTCTCGCTGCGCAACTCCGTCGTCGCCGACGCGGCCGACGGGCCCCGCTTCCTGCTCACCCACGTCGAGGACATCGAGGACCGCAAGCGCCGCGAGCTCCAGCTCGCCCACCGGGCCTCGCACGACTCGCTCACCGGCCTGCCGAACTCCGCGGAGCTGCGCTCGCGGCTGTCCTCCCGGCTGTGCAGGCGCCCCGCCCTCGCGCAGGGTCCGGACGCCGCGCGGGCCGGAGGGCCGACGGGTGCACTGGAGCCGATGGACGCGGCCTACGGCCACCCGGCCGTCTTCGACGCCAACGGGCACGGCTTCGACTTCCCGGGTGTGGCGGCCTTCGACGCCTACGACCACCACGTCCACACGGTCTCCCCGGACGAGGCCGAGCGCGACGACGGCTCCAAGGGGCTCGCGGTGCTCTTCTGCGACCTCGACGGCTTCAAGTCGATCAACGACCGGTTCGGGCACAACGCGGGTGACGCGGTGCTCATCGAGGTCGCGCGGCGGCTCTCGCGCGGGGTCCGGGACGGCGACACCGTCGCCCGGCTCGGCGGCGACGAGTTCGTGATCCTCGCCGACGGGCTCGGCCGTGCCGACGCCCAGGACCTCGCCGTACGTCTGCGTAACGAGATCATCCAGCCGATCCGGGCCGAGGGCCGTGCCGTACGTGTGGGCGCCAGCTTCGGCATCGGGTGGGCACACTGCGGGATGACCGCGGACGAAGTGTTGAAGTCCGCTGACGAGCGCATGTACGTAGAGAAACGATCTCGTCCCAAACAACACAGACGCGCGGGATGAACCCCAGGTCAGCGAGCTGATGCGGTCTGAGTCACCCGTTTGGGCCAGCAGGAGCGGGTAGGCTCGCCATTCTGACCGTGCTATCGCAACGCCCGCACCTGGTGAGGAGTACCAAGGGATGACGTCCGGCAACAACGGCGCCAGCACGCCCGAGGACGACGACCCGTTCGGCTACCTCTACGCCGACGGGCAGGCCAACGGCGCCCAGCCGCCGTCCGGTGGCTACGGCTACCCGAACTCGGTCAACCGCGTCCGCGCCGTCGGCCAGCGCCAGTACGGCCAGCAGGCGGCCCCGACGGCCGCCTACGGCCAGGTCCCGCAGCAGCAGGGCACATACGGCCAGCCGAACGCCCACTACGCGGCACCGGAGACCCTGCCCGGCGGAGCGACCACGGCCCAGCAGCACCAGCCGTCGTACACCGGCGGCAGCGGAAACGGCCGTGGCCGGGGCCCCAACACCAAGGGCCTGCTGATCGGCGCCATCGCCGTCGTCGCGGCGGTCGTCATCGGCATCAGCGTGGCGATGCTCGGGGGGGACGGCGAGAAGGACAAGAAGGACGACGCGGCGGGGTCGACGCCGACGCAGTCCGAGAGCGCGGAGTCGAGTCCGTCGGCGAGCAGCAGCGCAGAGGGCAAGGCGGACCTTCCGAAGATCGACGCGAAGGCACTTCGTCTGGAGGGCGGGGCTGCCACAGCCTCCGACTTCAAGGGCGCAGAGGCGGACGGCGGCGTCTACGTCACGAACTTCAACCAGGTCGGCGCCAAGGTCACCTGGACTGCCAACGGCATCGAGAAGGCCGGAACGTACCGGCTGTACGTGCGCTACGGCGTCCCGGGCAAGGACGCCAACGCGACGCTGGTGGTCAATGGCACGGCCAACGCGCAGCCGCTGAACATGGAGAACTTCGGCAAGACGCCCGAGGGTGACTGGGAAAAGGGCTGGAAGACCACCTGGGCCAACGTGAACCTGAACAAGGGCACGAACACGATCGAGATCGCCTGCAACGACGGCAATCAGTGTGACGCGGTCCTCGACCAGCTGTACCTCACCACGGACGAGGGCTGAGTGATGTGACGGCGGTCGCTCCTCGCCCTGTGTGGGGGGAGCGACCGCCGTCGTGTGTGTGACCCGTGCTTACGTCACTCGACGCGGCCCCACTCCAGGCAACGGCTCGCGGCCCAGGCCTTCTTTCCGTTCCAGCGCACCTCGTGCCAGTCCTTCTCCGTCGGCGAGTTGCTGGTGCACTTGTAGGAACCGCCGTTGTGCGTACCGCTGCACCCGGCGACCCAGCACTTCACGATCTTGCCCTTCTTCAGGGTGCCGACCTTGAGGGCGGTGGTGCTGGGCTTCTCCCGGATGCTGACGTCCCGGTCGTTGTTCCAGCCGCCGCTCCAGTCCCGGAAGGCGGCCGGGCTCGTGACACTCTGCGTCTCCGCCGTCGCCGACGCATTCATGGTCGCGAGGAGGCCAACGGAGGCCACGCCGACGGCCGTGAGGCGCGCGAACTTCCTTGGCCGCGCTGATTGCCGGCGTGGCACTCGGGGCTGTCGCCCCGCTCCTTGGACCGGTCAAAATCCCTGCAGCTAACGCGCTGCACCTTGTTTTGTCGGCAGGGTGGGCTTGGGCTGCCCTGGCATTTTGCGTCGGGTTGGAACACGGCCTGCCCATGAACGGGCCGGGCCAATACAAGTGCGGTGCTCAGCCCGTGATGGGCTGAGCACCGTCGGTGCACCTCAGGCTCGGCCCCCGGGCCAGAGGCCTCGGCACTAACCTCCGTAGACCCCGATCCCGGTAGCAGTGCCGTGGACGTCGTTCGAGTAGGTGTGCGGCTTCAGAGTGACCAGCTTGGTGCCGACTCCGCAGCCGGTGCCGGGAGTGATGTGCCAGAACTCGATGCGATAGGACGTCTGGTTCGAGACAGACCGGGCACCAGTGAAGGGCTCGCAGCCCGGTGTTACAGAGAGGACAGTCCTGGTGCCAGTCCTGTTCTTCCCCGACCATCCGCAGACCTTCCCATTCGGGCAGGTATTGGGATCAGCCGCCGCAGCCGGTGTGGCGAAAGCGCCGCTCAGCAACACGCCGGCCACAGCAGCGGTCGTCAGGCTTTTCTTGAGCATGCTCATATGAGATTCCCCTTGCATCTCTCGGTGCTGGTCATACACCGAAGCGTTTGATCATCTGATCATCCGGCTTATGTGAGAGGCAAGTTGGTTCCGGTCGACACTGCGGCTCGGGTCGGCCCGCGAGATTCGCCATACTTTCACGCCGCCGTCATTGACACGTGCGCCAGGAGTTTCTCGTAGGCTTCGCGGTCGAAGTCGCCCGCAGTCGCGGACCGTACGGCGGCGGCTGACAAAGCGACTGCTCGGGTGAGGCGGTCCGGCCACGGCAGCTTCTCCACCAACCCCGACAGCAGGCCCGCCACCGCCGCGTCGCCCGCGCCGGTCGGGTTGCCGTGCAGGCGGGTCGGGGGAGTTGCGCGCCAGCGGCCCTCGGGGGTTACGGCGAGCAGGCCCGCCTCGCCGAGGGAGGCCACCACCGTGCGGGCGCCTCGTCTGCGGGCGTCCTGGGTCGCGCGCAGGGGCTCGTGGGAGCCGGTCAGTTCCGCCAGTTCGTCGGCGTTGGGCTTGATGATGTCCGGGCGGGCGGCGACGCCCCGGCGCAGCGCCTCGCCGCTCGTGTCCAGCAGGACGGGGACCTCGGCCGCCTTCGCGGAGCGGACCAGGCCGGCGTACGCCCCCACCGGCACCCCAGGCGGCAGGCTGCCGCACAGGGCCACCGCCGAGGCGGACGCGAGGAGATCCTCGTACGCCTCCTGGAAGGCGGACCACTCGCGGGGCGTGATCGTCGGGCCGGGTTCGTTGAGCTGGGTCGTGTCGCCCGTGCGCTCGTCGACGACGGCGATCGTGCGGCGGGTCGGGCCCGTCACCGGGACCAGCGCGTCCGCCACGCCGGGTGTGGCCGTGAGCTGTTCCTGGACCACCCGGCCCGTCGCGCCGCCCGTGAAGCCCGTGACCGTCACCTCGTGGCCGAGGGCCGCCAGCACCCGGGCCACGTTCAGGCCCTTGCCGCCGGGTCGCTCCGTCACCTCGGAGACGCGGTGGGAGGCGTGCGGCCGTAGCGACCGTACGCGATAGGTGATGTCGAGCGCGGTGTTGAGCGTTACCGTGAGGATCACCTGTACTCGACCTCCCCCGAAGAGTTCAGCATGCGTGCGCCGTCCGTCTGCCGGTTGTTCCCTCCGGCAGATGCCGATCATGCCAAACGGGCGGCGGTCGGCCCAGTCTCGCAGGACAACCACCGCCCTCAACAGGCGGACACATCACCCCAGTTGGGGATCGACCACCCATTCACCCCGGCGCATCACGCCCTTCAGCTCGAAGTCGGAGTCCAGTACGACGAGGTCGGCGTCCTTGCCGGCCTCCAGCGAGCCGATGCGGTCGTAGCGGCCGAGCAGCTTGGCGGGGTTCGACGACAGCGCCGCCACCGCGTGCTCCACCGGCAGCCGGTCGATCGTCACCGCCCGCTTGAAGGCGCGGTCGAGCGTGAGGGTGGAGCCGGCGATCGAACCGCCCTCCACCAGGCGGGCCACGCCGTCCGCGACCTCCACCTCCAGCGGGCCGAGCATGTAGCGGCCGTCGCCGAAGCCGGCCGCGTCCATCGCGTCCGTGATGAACGCGACCCGGCCGGCACCCGCGTGGTGGAAGGCCAGCTGCAAGGACGCCGGGTGCAGGTGTGTGCCGTCGTTGATCAGCTCGACCGTGATGCGCTCGTCCTCCAGCAGGGCCGCGATCGGGCCCGGCTCGCGGTGGCCGAGCGGCGGCATCGCGTTGAAGAGGTGCGTGGCGACCGTGGCGCCCGCCTCGATCGCCTCCACCGTCTGCTCGTACGTCGCGTCCGTGTGCCCGATCGCCGCGATGACGCCGTGGTCGGCGAGCAGGCGTACGGAGTCGATGCCGCCCGGCAGTTCGGTGGCGAGGGTGACCATCGTCGCGTGGCCGCGCGCCGCGTCGATCAGTTTGCGGACCTCCGCCGGGTCCGGGTCGCGCAGCAGCTCCTCGGAGTGCGCGCCCTTGCGGCACGGGGAGATGAACGGCCCCTCGAAGTGGATGCCCGCGATGTCGCCCTGCTCGGCGAGTTCCGCCAGCAGGCCCGCGCGGCGGGTGAGGAAGTCCATGTCGCCGGTGACGGTGGAGGCGACGAGGGTGGTGGTGCCGTGCAGGCGGTGGGTGTGGATGCCCTTGAGTACGTCGTCGACCGTGCCCGAGGTGAAGGAGGCTCCGCCGCCGCCGTGGTTGTGGATGTCCACGAAGCCGGGCACTACGTAGTGGCCGTGGAGGTCGATCACCTGGGCGTTCTCTGGGGCGGTGCCGGCGATTCGGGGGCCGTCGACGACCACCTGGGCGTCCTTGACGGGTCCGGTGGGCATGACCGCGGTGGCGCCGGACAGGACGAGGGGCGCATGGCCGGAGGCGGGCTGCGGGTTGTCTGTGGCTTGTCGCGCTCGCGCGGCGGTAGCCGCAGATTCAGCGCTGTCCCGCGCCCCTAGGGCGTTCGCCATCAGGGGGTTACCTCCGTACGGTCGGTGTGGTCGAGGAGATCCCAGGCCAGCAGCCCGGCGCCGAGGCAGCCGGCCGTGTCACCCAGGGCCGCGGGGACGATGGACGGCAGCTTCTGGAAAGTGACCCGCCGCCGGACGGCGTCCCGCAGCGGTGTGAACAAGGTTTCCCCCGCCTCGGCCAGGCCGCCACCGATGATCAGGGTGCGGGGGTCCAGCAGGGTGAGCGCGGTGACCAGTCCGTCGGCGAGGGCTTCCACGGCCCGCTGCCAGACCCGTACGGCGTTCGGGTCGCCGGACACGACGGCCTTGGCGCAGTCCGCGGCGTCGGCCTCGGGATCCCCGCAGGCGGCGGCCCACGCCTCGCTCACCGCCGCGGCCGACGCGAACCGCTCCAGGCAGCCGCGCTGTCCGCACGGGCAGGGGGCGCCGCCGGGCCGTACGACGATGTGGCCGATCTCGCCCGCGAAGCCGTGCGCGCCCGCCTCCACCCGGCCGTCGATGCCGATGGCGCCCGCGATGCCGGTGCCGAGCGGCACGAACAGGAAGCGGTCGGCGCCCTTGCCCGCGCCGATCCGGCCCTCGGCGAGCCCACCGGTGCGCACGTCGTGGCCGAGGGCGACGGGGACGCCGTCGAGCCGTTCGGCCATCAGGCGGCGCAGGGGTACGTCCCGCCAGCCCAGGTTGGCCGCGTAGGCGGCGATGCCCCGCTCCTCGTCGACGATGCCGGGGACGGCGACGCCGACGGCCGCCGCGGGCTCGCCGAGGTGCTGTTCGCCGTACGCGCGCAGCTCGGCGGCGAAGTCGAGGATGCCCTCGACGACCGCGTCCGGCCCGCGCTCGCGCCCGGTCGGGCGGCGGGCCTGGTAAAGCAGCTCACCGCTCGCCCCGGCCAGGGCGGCCTTCATCCCGGTGCCGCCCACATCGAGGGCGATGACATGTCTCACGGGGGACAGTGTGTCTTGCGCACCCGCGAGAGGTCTAGTCCACTTACGTGGTGTAGACCTTAGGGGGCAATATGTATGACGTTTCGAAAATTCATCACGATGTTTCGAACATGGGTGTGGGGCGGTTTTGCGTGCAGCGGCGTAGTCGTAGGCATGGGGCAGCGATCGCGGCGGTGTCCGCGCTGGGCCTGACGGTGGCCCTGGGCGGCTGTGGGCTGACCGGTGGCTCGGACGAGGTGACGCTGAGGCTGGTCGCCGCGGACTACGGGGACAGCGCGGGCAACAGCTCTCAGAAGTACTGGGACAAGCTCGTCAAGGCGTACGAGGCCGAGCACCCCGACGTGTCGGTGGACGTCACCGTGTACTCCTGGAACGACGTCGACGCCGAGGTCAAGAAGATGGTCGACGCGGGGAACGCGCCGGACATGGCGCAGATCGGCGCCTACGCCGACTACGCCGCGAAGGACCAGCTGTACCAGGCCGACGAACTGCTCTCCATCCCCGTCCAGGCCGACTTCGTCGCCCAGTTCGCGGACGCGGGGCAGGTGAAGGGGGTGCAGTACGGCATACCGTTCGCCTCCTCCACGCGCCTGCTCTTCTACAACAAGAGCCTCTTCGAGAAGGCCGGCATCAGCGCGCCGACCACCTGGAAGGAGCTGGCCGCCGACGCCCAGGCGCTCAAGGCGGACGGGGTGAAGTACCCGTACGCGCTGCCGCTCGGGCCCGAGGAGGCGCAGGCCGAGACGATGCAGTGGCTGCTCAGCGGCGGGGGCGGGTACACCGACACCAACCTCGGCACGTACAGCATCGACTCCGCGGAGAACGTCGCCACCTTCAACTGGCTCAAGAACGACCTGGTCGGCAAGGGGCTCACCGGCCCGGTCGCGCCGGCCGAGCTGAACCGGGCCGACGCGTTCTCCGCCTTCGCGGCGGGGGACGTCGGCATGCTCAACGGCCACCCGTCCCTGATGCAGATGGCCGGGAAGAAGGGCGTGAAGTACGGCATGGTGCCGATGCCCGGGGCGGAGGGGCCGAGCAAGGTCTCCATGGGTGTGGCCGACTGGATGATGGCCTTCAAGGAGAACGGGCACGCGGAGCAGGTCGGCGAGTTCCTCGACTTCGTCTACTCCGAGCAGAACGTCCTGGACTTCTCCCGTCAGTACGACCTGCTTCCCGTCACCAACTCGGCGTCCCGGGTGATGACCGCGGCCAAGCAGGACGCCGACCTCAAGCCCTTCCTGGAGGAGCTGCCGCTGTCCGAGCTGTACCCGGTGGGCCGCACGTCCTGGGCCGCGGTCAGCGCGGACGTCAAGCAGCGCATCGGCAAGGCCGTGTCCTCGGGCGGCAGCCCGTCGGCGGTCCTGGGACAGCTGCAGTCGACGGCTACGCGGGCGGAGAGCGCCGAGTAGGTGCCGGTGGCCGGGGTTCGGTTGTCGGAGGTGGGGGCTACGGTGCGAGGCATGACCGAGGACGTTCCCGACCCCGCCGCCGCTCTCGCCGACCGTGAGAAGGCCATCCTGGCTCTGGAACGCCGGGGCTTTTCGGGCCCCGGCGCCAAGGAGCGGGCGATCCGTGAGGAGCTGGGACTGGCTCCCGTCCGCTACTACCAGCTGCTGAACGCCCTGCTGGACGATCCGAGGGCGCTGGCCCATGATCCGGTGACGGTGAATCGGTTGCGGCGGGTGCGGGAGGGGCGGCGGGGGGAGCGCTGACGGGGCGGGCGGGATGTTTTTCGCCCCCGCCGCCCCTACCCGTCCCATCCTTCTGGGGCTCCGCCCCAGACCCCGCTCCTCAAACGCCGGAGGGGCCGGATTTCCAGCGGGACGGGTAGGGGCGGCGGGGGCGAGAAAAGTGGATAGGGTCGCCGCATGGGCAGTCACAAGGATCTGACCGACTCCGGATCGACCAACTCCACGGACCCCCTCGCGACCCCGACCACCCAGCCCGGCCGCGACGGCCTGGCCGCCATCCTCGCGCGCCCCGCACACGCGGTGGTCGCGCTCGACTTCGACGGGACCCTCGCGCCGATCGTGCCGGACCCGGAGCAGGCCAGGGCGCACCCCGACGCCCTCCCGGCGCTCGCGGCGCTCGCCCCGAAGGTCGCCGCCGTCGCGGTGATCACCGGCCGCCCGGCCGAGGTGGCGGTCCGCTACGGCGGCTTCGCCGGCGTCGCCGGACTGGAGCACCTCGTCGTGCTCGGGCACTACGGCGCCGAACGCTGGGACGCCGTCAGCGGCGAGGTCACCGCCCCCGACCCGCACCCCGGCGTCGCCGCCGTCCGGGCGGAACTGCCCGGGCTGCTCGAAGGACAGGGCACCTGGACCGAGGACAAGGGCCACGCCATCGCCGTGCACACACGACGCGCGGCCGACCCGCAGGGGACCTTCGACGCCCTCCGCGGACCCCTCACCGACCTCGCCGGCCGCAACGGCCTGATCGTCGAACCCGGCCGCATGGTCCTCGAACTGCGGCCGCCCGGCATGGACAAGGGCGTCGCGCTGAGCGAGTACGTCCGCGAACTCGGCGCCGAGTGCGTCCTCTACGCCGGCGACGACCTCGGCGACCTCCCCGCCTACGCCGCCGTCGACCGCCTGCGCTCCGACGGCACCCCCGGCCTCCTGGTGTGCAGCGGCAGCGAGGAGGTCACCGAGCTGTCGAAGCGGGCGGACGCCGTGGTCGACGGTCCGGCGGGGGTCGTACGGCTGCTGCGGGCGATCGCGGATCAGGTGGGCTGAGCGCCCGCCCCCTCCTCCAGCGCGCGCAGCTGGTCCAGGAACCACTGGGCCGGCGGCAGCGCCGTCGCGGCCGCAGCCAGTCGCTTCGCCCGCTCCGCCCGCTCCTCCGGCCCCATGGTCAACGCCTCGTGCAGCGCCCGTGCCGTGCCGATCACGTCGTAGGGGTTGACGGGGATCGCGTCCTCGCCGAGTTCCTCGAAGGCCCCGGCCTCCCGGGACAGCACCAGGGCGCATCCCTCGTCCGAGACGAGCGGCACCTCCTTCGCGACGAGGTTCATGCCGTCCCGGATGGGGTTGACCAGCGCCACGTCCGCCAGCCGGTAGGCGGCCAGCGAGCGGGCGAAGTCGTCCTTGACGTGGAGCACGATCGGGGTCCAACCCGACGTCCCGTACCGGGAGTTGATCTCCTCGGCCAGCCGCTGGACCTCCGCCGTGTAGTCGCGGTACACCGCCAGGTCCTGCCGGGAGGGGTACGCGAACGCCACGTGCACCACCCGCTCGCGCCACTCGGGGTGGTCGTCGAGCAGCTGCCGGTACGCCAGCAGGCCGCGCACGATGTTCTTGGACAGCTCGGTCCGGTCGACCCGCACGATCGTCCGGCGGGCCGTGCCGTCCGGGGCGGTGCCGATCTCGTCCTTCAGCGCCGCCGTCCGCTCGGCCACGTCGGCCTCGTGCGCACGTGCCCGCAGGAAGTCCGCGTCCGCCCCCAGGCCGTGCACGCCGACCCGCGTGTCCCCGAGCCCTCCCGCGAACCGCGCGCAGCACTCCTCGAACGCGTCCGCCCAGCGCCGGGTCAGGAACCCCAGCCGGTCCGCGCCGAGCATCCCGCGCAGCACCTGCCCGGCGATGTCGTCCGGCAGCATCCGGAAGTACTCCGGCGGCGCCCACGGGGTGTGTGAGAAGTGGCCGATCCGCAGGTCGGGGCGCAGTTCGCGGAGCATCCCGGGCACCAGCGTCAGGTGGTAGTCCTGGACCAGGACCGCCGCCCCCGGCGCCGCCCGCGCGGCCAGCGCCTCGGCGAAGGCGCGGTTGTAGGTCTCGTACGACGCCCACTGCTGCCGGAACTGCGCGTCGAAGACCGGCTCCAGTGGCGTCTGGTACAGCATGTGGTGGACGAACCACAGCACCGAGTTCGCGATGCCGTTGTACGCGTCCGCGTGCACGTCGGCCGGGATGTCCAGCATCAGCACGCCGTCCTCGCCGACCCCGCGCCGCACCGCCTCGCGGTCCCCGTCGGACAGCGCCGAGCACACCCACAGGGCGCCCGCGTCCGGTCCGATCGCCGACAGTCCGGAGACGACTCCGCCGCCGCCCCGTTTGGAGTGCAGCGAGCCGTCGCCCCGCACCTCGTACGAGACCGGGCCGCGGTTCGAGGCGACCAGGACCTTGGCAGCATCGTGCGCATCCTGCGTGGAAGCCATACGCCTCAACCTAGCCCTCCCCGGAAACGCTCAAACGTACGGTTCCGCTCAGTGGGGGGCACTTGTACGCCCTGTATACGGCCGGTTTCCGGCGTTTACGCGACCTTCCTTGTCGCGTACTCGGCGATCTCCACCATGGGCGGCCGCTCCTCGGTGTCCACGGAGTACGTACGCGGCTCGAAACCGTCCTCGCCGCGCTCGAACTGGGTCAGCGACGGCCGCACCATGTGCCCGCGCGCCAGCCGCAGCTGTGCCGTGCGGTAGATCGCGGCGGACATCCGGCCGAGCGCCTGCCCGTCCTGGTGCCGGTGCTTGCGCACCCCCACGTCGACCTGGGCGAGCGAGTCCAGGCCCACCAGGTGCAGGGCGTCGACCAGCATGCCCAGCTCGACGCCGTATCCCACCGGGAACGGGAGCTGCTCCAGCAGCGACCTGCGCGCCGCGTACTCGCCGCCCAGCGGCTGCACGAAACCGGCCAGCTGCGGCCAGTGCATGTTCAGCAGCGGGCGCGCCATCAGCTCGGTGACCCGGCCGCCCTGTCCGGCCGCCGAGCCGAGCGGGCGGTCGTACATCGCCTTGACCAGATCCACGCCCGGGTCGGTGAGCAGCGGGCCCACGATCCCGGAGACGAAGTCGGAGGAGAACTCCTTCAGGTCGGCGTCGACGAAGCAGACGATGTCCCCGCTGGTGACCAGCAGCGAGCGCCACAGCACCTCGCCCTTGCCGGGCACGGCCGGGATGCGCGGGAGGATCTCGTCCCGGTGCACCACCCGCGCGCCCGCCGCGGCGGCGACCTCGGCGGTGCGGTCGGTGGAGCCGGAGTCCACCACGACGATCTCGTCGACCAGCGGGACCTGCCGTACGAGGTCATGGGCGATGACCGCGACGATCTCGCCGACCGTCTCCTCCTCGTTGAGCGCGGGCAGCACCACGGAGACCGACTGGCCCGTTCGCTGCTTGGCGGCCAGGATGTGATGTGGCGGGCGGTCGGTGACGGACCAGGAGCGGCTGCTCAGCCAGCGCTCGACTTCTTCCAGCACGGTTGGCGGCTCCTCACGGTTGTCTCGCGTTACGGACTGCTCTCTCAACTGTCCTGGCGTTCGGTTACAGTCTTGAACAACGCGGATGACCATCGCATGTCCGAGGCCGTCCGTCGTCAACAACCGAATACCGCTCATCCAGAGGGGCAGAGGGATACGGCCCGATGAAGCCCCGGCAACCCTCCAGTCGGTTCTCGTAGATCAGCGTCGATCGTCACAGTTGATCGTCTTCGCGAGGCTCCCGGCTAGGGAAGGTGCCAAATCCGTCTCACGACGAGATGCGTCGTGAGGAAGATGAGGAGAAAGGGCCTCGCCTCACATGGCTGTGCAGACTGTTGCAAGCACCACCGACTCCACCGTAGACCTCGGTCCCGCCGCGGCGCTGTCCTGCCGCGAGTGCGGCCACCGGGTACCGCTCGGCCCGGTCTTCGCGTGCGAGGAGTGTTTCGGCCCGCTGGAGATCGCCTACGACTTCTCGGCCTACGACACCGAGGAGCTCCGCAAGCGGATCGAAGCGGGCCCCGCGAACATCTGGCGCTACGCGCCCCTGCTGCCCGTCCCCGCCGACGTGGCCACCAAGCCGAACCTCAACCCCGGCTGGACCAAGCTCGTCCAGGCCGACAACCTCGCGCGTGAGCTCGGCGTCGACGCCGGCAAGCTCTTCGTCAAGGACGACTCCGGCAACCCGACGCACTCCTTCAAGGACCGTGTCGTCGCCCAGGCCCTGGAGGCCGCCCGCGCCTTCGGCTTCACCACCCTCTCCTGCTCCTCCACCGGCAACCTGGCCGGTGCGGTGGGTGCCGCGGCGGCCCGCGCCGGCTTCCGCTCGTGCGTGTTCATCCCGCACGACCTGGAGCAGGGCAAGGTCGTCATGGCCGCGGTCTACGGCGGCGAGCTCGTCGGCATCGAGGGCAACTACGACGACGTGAACCGTTTCTGCTCCGAGCTGATCGGCGACCCGGCCGGTGAGGGCTGGGGCTTCGTGAACGTCAACCTGCGGCCGTACTACGCCGAGGGCTCCAAGACCCTGGCCTACGAGATCTGCGAGCAGCTCGGCTGGCGGCTGCCCGACCAGATCGTCGTCCCGATCGCCTCCGGCTCGCAGCTCACGAAGATCGACAAGGGGCTGCAGGAGCTGATCAAGCTCGGGCTGGTCGAGGACAAGCCGTACAAGATCTTCGGTGCGCAGGCCGAGGGCTGCTCGCCGGTGTCGGCCGCGTACAAGGCGGGGCACGACGTCGTCCGCCCCCAGAAGCCGAACACCATCGCCAAGTCGCTGGCGATCGGCAACCCGGCGGACGGCCCGTACGTCCTCGACATCGCCCGCCGTACCGGCGGTGCGGTGGAGGACGTGACCGACGAGCAGGTCGTCGACGCGATCAAGGTGCTCGCCCGGACCGAGGGCATCTTCGCGGAGACCGCGGGCGGGGTGACCGTCGGTGTCACCAAGAAGCTCATCGACAACGGTGTGCTCGACCCGAACCTCACGACCGTCGTGCTCAACACCGGCGACGGGCTCAAGACGTTGGATGCGGTGGCCGGTACGGGGCTCACTGCGACGATTCGTCCCAACCTGGAATCGTTCCGCGAGGCAGGCCTCGTCTGAGCTGTCCGTCCCACCGAAGCCGCACACCGACCGGAGGTCACACCGCATGAGCGTCAACGTCCGCATCCCCACCATCCTGCGCACCTACACCGGCGGGCAGGCCGAGGTCGCCGCCGAAGGTGCCACCCTCGGCGAGGTCATCGCCGACCTGGAGAAGAACCACACCGGGATCGCCGCCCGCGTGCTCGACGACCAGGGCAAGCTGCGCCGGTTCGTGAATGTGTACGTCAATGACGACGACGTGCGTTTCGAGCAGGGCCTGGAGACCGCCACCCCGGACGGCGCCGGCGTCTCCATCATTCCGGCCGTCGCCGGCGGCTGACCGAATGACCGATCATTACCATCGGTAACCCCGGTCACCAAGAGTTCATCGAATTGCCCCCTCCGTGAGAGAAGCGGAGGGGGCAATTCTGTGTGGTTGAGCGAGGTACAGTTGGGGAACGTGCCGCCGATCTCCGAGTCGGTTGCCCTTGATTTCTGCCGTAAGCCCGACAAGAAGTAGCCAAAGTGTGCGGGTTTTATGCGGCTTTTGTTCCGTTTGCCGGGTCCGACTTGACCTGAAGTCAGCGGAATTGTCCCCACATTCCCGACCGGTCGTGCCCGGATTTCTCGTCCGATTGACCTGTTGCAGACGGCAGTTGGGCAGATACATTCAGCCGCGGTCGACGCGTTCCGGCGCACGCCCCCGACCGATGGGGGGTGAGGTCTGACCCGGATCCGCGAAGTGTGGATCTGTGCAAGGGCCAGTAATAGGGGAGTTAGGCATGGCTCAGGGCACCGTCAAGTGGTTCAACGCGGAGAAGGGGTACGGCTTCATCGCGGTCGACGGTGGTGCGGATGTTTTCGTCCACTACAGCGCGATCCAGATGGACGGGTACCGCACCCTGGAAGAGGGCCAGCGGGTCGATTTCGAGATCTCGCAGGGTCAGAAGGGGCCGCAGGCGGACATGGTCCGGCTGGCGACCAGCTGAAGCACGCGTCGACTTAAAGCAGCGACGTTCTTCTTCGAAGGGCCCGCACCTCCCGGGGTGCGGGCCCTTCGCCGTGCCCCGGGAGGCCGGCCCCCTTCGCCGTGCCCCGGGGGCCGGTCCCGGAGACCCCCCAAGGGGGCCCGATCCCCGAGAGCTGCTTGCACTCTCATGGGCCGAGTGCTAATCATTGGCGTTAGCACTCTGAAGGTGAGAGTGACAACGAAGGACCGGGTCGGTGAGGCCCGCAGGCCGGGTGGGGAAGGAACCCACGAGGCAGGCGAGCCGTCCGTCGCGGGCGCGGGCGCGGTCCGAAGGAATCACCCCCAGTCCTGGAGGGACCACTTCACATGGCCAAGATCATCGCGTTCGACGAGGAGGCGCGGCGCGGCCTCGAGCGCGGCATGAACCAGCTCGCGGACGCCGTCAAGGTGACGCTCGGCCCCAAGGGCCGCAACGTCGTCCTCGAGAAGAAGTGGGGCGCCCCCACGATCACCAACGATGGTGTCTCCATCGCCAAGGAGATCGAGCTCGAGGACCCGTACGAGAAGATCGGCGCCGAGCTGGTCAAGGAAGTCGCCAAGAAGACGGACGACGTCGCCGGTGACGGTACGACCACCGCGACCGTTCTCGCCCAGGCCCTGGTCAAGGAAGGCCTGCGCAACGTAGCCGCCGGCGCCAACCCGATGGCCCTCAAGCGCGGTATCGAGCGCGCCGTCGAGGCCGTCTCCGCCGCCCTGCTGGAGCAGGCGAAGGACGTCGAGACCAAGGAGCAGATCGCCTCCACGGCCTCCATCTCCGCCGCCGACACCCAGATCGGCGAGCTCATCGCCGAGGCGATGGACAAGGTCGGCAAGGAAGGCGTCATCACCGTCGAGGAGTCCCAGACCTTCGGTCTGGAGCTGGAGCTCACCGAGGGTATGCGCTTCGACAAGGGCTACATCTCGGCGTACTTCGCCACCGACATGGAGCGTATGGAGGCCGTCCTCGACGACCCGTACATCCTGATCGCCAACTCCAAGATCTCCGCGGTCAAGGACCTCCTCCCGCTGCTGGAGAAGGTCATGCAGTCGGGCAAGCCGCTGCTGATCATCGCCGAGGACGTCGAGGGCGAGGCCCTGTCGACCCTGGTCGTCAACAAGATCCGCGGCACCTTCAAGTCCGTCGCCGTCAAGGCCCCGGGCTTCGGCGACCGCCGCAAGGCGATGCTGAACGACATCGCCATCCTCACCGGTGGCGAGGTCATCTCCGAGGAGGTCGGTCTCAAGCTCGAGAACACCTCCCTGGACCTCCTGGGCAAGGCCCGCAAGGTCGTCATCACCAAGGACGAGACCACCATCGTCGACGGTGCCGGCTCCTCCGAGCAGGTCCAGGGCCGGGTCAACCAGATCCGCGCCGAGATCGAGAACAGCGACTCGGACTACGACCGCGAGAAGCTCCAGGAGCGCCTGGCCAAGCTCGCCGGTGGCGTCGCCGTCATCAAGGCCGGTGCCGCGACCGAGGTCGAGCTCAAGGAGCGCAAGCACCGCATCGAGGACGCCGTGCGCAACGCCAAGGCGGCCGTCGAGGAGGGCATCGTCGCCGGTGGTGGCGTGGCTCTGCTCCAGGCTTCCGGTGTCTTCGAGAAGCTGGAGCTGGAGGGTGACGAGGCGACCGGCGCTGCCGCCGTCAAGCTCGCCCTTGAGGCCCCGCTGAAGCAGATCGCCGTCAACGCCGGCCTCGAGGGCGGCGTCGTGGTGGAGAAGGTCCGCAACCTCACCCCGGGTCACGGCCTGAACGCCGCGACCGGTGAGTACGTCGACCTGGTCGCCGAGGGCATCATCGACCCGGCGAAGGTGACGCGCTCCGCGCTGCAGAACGCCGCGTCGATCGCCGCGCTGTTCCTCACCACCGAGGCCGTCATCGCCGACAAGCCGGAGAAGGCCGCCGCGCCCGCCGGTGGCGGTATGCCGGGCGGTGACATGGACTTCTGATCGACCTCGGGGTTTCGACTCCGGTTGATCAACGTCCTTACCGAGGGCGGTACTTCCTGTGGCGACAGGGGGTGCCGCCCTCGGTGCGTTTGGCGGGTGCGGGTGGTTCGTGGTTGCTCGCGCAGTTCCCCGCGCCCCTGAGCGGCATGCACTGCACGTACCTCAGGGGCGCGGGGAACTGCGCGACCAGCCCACGACCGCCCGCACCCGCCGACAAAGAGAACCCCCTTTTCGGGAATGTGCGGCCTCGTGAGATCAGTTGCTTAAGAGAGTGCAACAATGCGTGCGCACATACTGGGCGGTTAGCCGCCCCCCACTCCCGAGGAGCCCTCCACGTGACCGTCACCCAGCCCGCCGCCTCCCGCGCGGCCCAGATCCTGTCCCGGCCGACCGCGATCAACGGCCTCACCGTCCCGAACCGCATCGTGATGGCGCCGATGACCCGGATGTTCTCGCCGGGCGGCGTTCCCGGTGAGGACGTGCTGTCGTACTACGCGCGCCGGGCCGCCGCCGGGGTGGGGCTGATCGTGACCGAGGGGACGTACGTCGGTCACGAGTCCGCCGGGCAGAGCGACCGGGTGCCGCGGTTCCACGGCGAGGAGCAGCTGGCCGGGTGGGCGAAGGTCGCCGACGCCGTGCACGCCGCGGGCGGGACGATCGTGCCGCAGCTGTGGCACATCGGCATGGTGCGCCAGCAGGGCCAGCCGCCGTACGCGGAGGCCCCGGCCGTCGGTCCCTCCGGGCTGCGCATCGGCTCCGACGAGGTCACCGGGCGGGCGATGACCCGGAAGGACCTGGACGACGTGATCGGCGCCTTCGCCGAGGCCGCCGCCGACGCCGAGCGCATCGGCTTCGACGGCGTGGAGATCCACGGCGCCCACGGCTACCTGGTCGACCAGTTCCTGTGGGCGGGGACGAACCGCCGTACGGACGCCTACGGCGGTGACCCCGTCGCCCGTACGCAGTTCGGCGCGGAGATCGTGGCCGCCGTCCGCGAGAAGGTCTCCCCGGACTTCCCCGTCATCTTCCGCTACTCGCAGTGGAAGCAGGAGGCCTACGACGCCCGGCTCGCCGAGACCCCGGAGGAGCTGGAGGCCATCCTGGCCCCGCTCGCCGCGGCCGGCGTCGACGCCTTCCACGCCTCCACCCGCCGCTACTGGATCCCGGAGTTCGACGGCTCCGACCTCAACCTCGCGGGCTGGACGAAGAAGCTGACCGGCCGGCCCACCATCACCGTCGGCTCGGTCGGCCTGGACGGTGAGTTCCTCGGCGCGTTCGTCGGCCAGGGCTCCGGGCTCAAGGGCATCGACGACCTCCTGGACCGCCTGGAGGCCGAGGAGTTCGACTTCGTCGCCGTCGGCCGCGCGCTGCTCCAGGACCCGGAGTGGGCGGCGAAGGTGCTGGACGGGCGTTTCGGTGAGCTGGCGGCGTACGACGCGGCCTCGCTGAAGACCCTGAGCTGACGTCCCCTGGTCACCCCCTCGACGGGGGTGGCCTGCGTTGCTTGAGTAAGTCAATCAACTGACTTAAGGTTGCCTGAGTCAATCAGAATGGGTCGATCAGACACCCTCGCCTTGCTCGAGCGCCGACGGAGGCTCCGCCATGTCCCACCCCCCATCGCCGAGGCCGAACGCCGTGGTGGCGGTGCTGGCCTTCGCCGGGATCGTCGTCTCGCTGATGCAGACGCTGGTCATCCCGATCGTCCCGGAGCTGCCGAAGCTGCTGGACGCTCCGGCCTCGGACACCGCCTGGGCGGTCACGGCGACCCTGCTCGCGGCCGCCGTGGCCACCCCCGTGATGGGCCGGCTCGGCGACATGTACGGCAAGCGGCGGATGCTGCTGGTCAGCGTCGTCATGCTGATCGGCGGGTCCGTCGTCTGCGGGCTCAGCGACTCGCTCGTGCCGATGATCGTCGGACGGGTGCTCCAGGGCCTGGCCTCCGGTGTGATCCCGCTCGGCATCAGCATCATGCGCGACGAGCTCCCCGCCGAGCGCCTCGGGTCCGCCACCGCCCTGATGAGCGCCTCGCTCGGCATCGGCGGCGCGCTCGGCCTCCCGGCCGCCGCCCTCATCGCGGACAACTTCGACTGGCACGTCCTGTTCTGGACGTCGGCCGCCATGGGTGTCGTCGCGCTGGTGTGCGTGGTGCTGTTCGTGCCCGAGTCCCGGGTGCGCTCCGGCGGCCGCTTCGACCTGGTCGGCGGCATCGGCATGGCGGCCGGGCTGGTCTGCCTCCTGCTCGCCATCTCCAAGGGCGCCGACTGGGGCTGGACCAGCGGCACGACGATCGGCCTGTGCCTGGCGGCCGTGGTGATCCTGCTCGCCTGGGGCTGGTGGGAGCTGCGTGCCGATCAGCCGCTGGTCGATCTCCGGACGACCGCCCGCCGTCAGGTGCTGGTCACCAACCTGGCCTCGATCGCGGTGGGCTTCGCGATGTTCGCGATGAGCCTCGTCCTGCCGCAGCTCCTCCAGCTCCCCGCGCAGACGGGTTACGGCCTCGGCAGGTCGATGCTGGTCGCGGGCCTGTGCCTGGCGCCCTCCGGCTTGGTCATGATGGCCACGGCCCCGGTGTCGGCGGCCATCTCCCGGGCCAGGGGTCCCAAGGTCACGCTGATGATCGGCGTGCTGATCGTGGCCGTCGGCTACGGCCTCAACATCGTCCTGATGTCCCAGGTCTGGCACTTCGTTCTGGTCGCCTGCGTCATCGGCGCGGGCATCGGATTCGCCTACGGCTCCATGCCCGCCCTCATCATGAGCGCCGTGCCCGCGTCGGAGACGGCCGCGGCGAACAGCCTCAACACGCTGATGCGTTCCCTCGGTACGTCCACGGCGAGCGCCGTCGCGGGCGTCATCCTCGCCCAGATGACGACGGACCTCGGCGGGTACGCGCTCCCGTCCGAGAACGGCTTCAAGGTGGTCCTGGCGGTCGGCGCCGGGGCGGCGCTGCTGGCGTTCGTGGTGGCGTCGTTCATTCCGCGGCAGGGGCCGGCCACCCCCGGGGAGCCGGTCGCGCGGGAGGCGGCGGAGCCGGCCGGAGCGACGGCCGAGTAGGGGCTAAAGGTTGCCCAGCGGCTCGATGTCGACCTTCACCGGAGTGCCCCAGACGCGCAGCACCTCGTAGTCGGTGAACTCGTGCACAAGCCGGTAGGCCATGGCGGGACGCGGTCCGCGACGCTGGGCGGCGAGATACAGCTCCGCCTCCCGGCGGTCGCGGCGCGGGGTGCCGCACAGCTGCCACTCCTGCCCGTTCCACAGCTCCGGCAGCCAGCGCTGCTGGGGCTGCGGGCGGTCGCCGCGGACGCCGTAGCGGGACGGGGCGGTGTGCTCCGGAGTGCGGGGGGCCGCCGGGCCCGAGCCGTTGTACTCGGAGCGGCGGGCCGCCCGGCGCCGGGTCTCGCAGAGCAGGCAGAGGTCCGGGGCGGCGGGGTCCACCGGGCCGCCCGGATGCTCCGGACACCGGGTCGTCCGGGCGGCGGTGACGCTCTCGTCCAGCAGGTCGAGGGCGCGGCGCAGGTCCGCCTTGACCTCGTGCAGCCTGGCGTCCGGGGTGTCGGCGGTGAGGGCCTCGCCGTGCTCGCCGAGGAGGCGGAGGGCTCGGCCCAGTGCCGTCAGTTGCGCGTGGTTCATGGAAGCCAGTCTGCCTGCTGGGCCCAGGGTCAGCCCATGCTCTTCGCCCCGTCCAGGGACTCCCGGAGGATGTCGGCGTGCCCGGCGTGCTGGGCCGTCTCGGCGATGATGTGCAGCAGCGCCCTGCGGGCCGACCAGCGGGCGCCGGGCTCAAACCACGGGGCCGAAGGCAGCGGGTGGGAGACGCCGAGGTCGGGCAGCTTGGCGACCAACTCGTCCGTGCGCCGGGCCACTTCCTCGTACTCGGCCAGCACCCCGGCCAGCGTCTCGCCGGGCAGCAGCCGGAAGTCGTCGGCCCGCTTGGCGAAGTCGGCCTCGGTCATGGCGCTGAAGTCGCCCATCGCCGACGGGCCCCGCAGGATGAACTCCGCCCAGTTCCGCTCCGTCGACGCGACGTGCTTGATCAGACCGCCCAGACACAGCTCACTGGCCGTGGTCCGCTGCGCGGCCTGCTCGTCGGTGAGGTCACGGGTGGTGAACCGCAGGAAGTGCCGGTGCTTGGCCAGCGTCTCCAGGAGGTCGGCGCGCTCGTCGGTGACGGTGTCGTTCGTGGTCTCAGTCATGGGACTACCGTAGGAACCGATTAGGTCAGATCCTGTCCGCATCGACGAGCGCCGGCAAAGTTCGTCGCGTCAGTCGTGAAGTTGTCAGCCGTCGGCCGGCAGGGAAGTCAGACGGTTCAGGCGGTCGTACTGGTCCCGGGTGAGGCGCACGGTGTCGGCGCCGACGTTCTCCTCCAGGTGCGCCGTGCTCGCCGTGCCCGGGATCGGGAGGATCACCGGGGAGTGGGCGAGGAGCCAGGCCAGGGCGACCTGGGTCGGGGTGGCGTCGAGTTCCTTCGCGATCGCGGCGATCCGCGCCGAGCGTGCCCCCGAGGTGCCGGCCGCCGCCGGGCGCCACGGCAGGAAGGCGATGCCAGCCTCCTCGCACGCCGTCAGGACGGGCTCGTACTCGCGGTCGAGCAGGTTGTAGCGGTTCTGGACGCTCGCGATGTCCACGACGGCGCGTGCCTCGGTGAGTTCGGCGACGGTCACCTCGGACAGGCCGATATGGGCGATCTTGCCCTCGTCGCGCAGGTCACGGAGGGCGCCGAGCTGCTCGGGGAGGGGTACGTCCGGGTCGAGGCGGTGCATCTGGAGGAGCTCGATGTGGTCGAGGCGCAGGCGCAGCAGGGCCTCGTCGACCTGGGCGCGCAGATCGGCCGGCGCGCCCGCGTGCCGCCAGCCCTCGCCCGAGGTGGTCCGCCGGATCCCGACCTTCGTGGCGATCAGGAGCCCCTCCGGGTACGGGTGCAGGGCCTCGGCGAGCAGGTCCTCGTTGGCGCCCCAGCCGTACAGGTGCGCGGTGTCGATCAGCGTGACGCCGAGTTCGACGGCACGCCGGGCGACCGCGAGGCATTCGGCGCGCTCCCGCGCGGTCTCCGGGCGCAGCCGCATCGCCCCGAACCCGAGCCGCCGCACCTCCAGGTCGCCGCCGATGCGGAACGTCGTCGGTGCCGTCATACGGCCACGCTAACAGGGGAGTTGGTCAGTCTCCCGCCGATTTCAGCGCCGCGCGCAGATGGCCGTCGGCGTCGGCCAGGAGCCCGGTCGCGGTGGGTCCGTCCAGGTCCGCCAGCAGGACGAGGATCGCCGTCTTCACCTCGCCGTCCGCCTCGGTCAGGGCCCGCTCGATGTCGGCGTCGGCGGCGCCGGTGGCCAGGGCGACGATCCGGCGGGAGCGGGCCCGCAGCTTGTCGTTGGAGGCGCGGACGTCGACCATCAGGTTCCCGTAGGTCTTGCCGAGCCGGATCATCGTGATCGTCGACAGCATGTTGAGCACGAGCTTCTGTGCGGTGCCGGCCTTCAGCCGGGTCGAGCCGGTCAGCAGCTCGGGCCCCACGACGATCTCGATGCCGTGCTCGGCGGCCGCGGCGAGGGCGCTGCCGGGGTTGCAGGACAGCCCGATCGTCAGCGCGCCCCGCGTGCGCGCGTGTTCGACCGCGCCGATCGCGTAGGGGGTGCGCCCGGAGGCGGAGACGCCGACGACCGTGTCGCGGGGGGTGAGCGCGAGGGCGTCGAGGTCGGCGCGGGCGAGATCCGCGGAGTCCTCGGCGCCCTCGACCGAGGTGACCATCGCCTCCGGGCCGCCCGCGATGAGGCCGACGACCTGGTCGGGGGCGGTGTTGAAGGTGGGCGGGCACTCGGAGGCGTCGAGCACACCGAGCCGGCCGGCGGTGCCGGCGCCCGCGTAGACGAGCCGTCCGCCGCGCGCCATCCGCTGCGCGACGGCGTCGATGGCGGCGGCGATCTCAGGGAGGCGCGAGGCCACGGCGGTGGGCACGGAGGCGTCCTCGCCGTTCATGAGCCGGGCGATGTCGAGGGTGGGGAGCTGATCGATCTCGGCGAGCTCGGGCCGGAACGCCTCGGTGGTGAGGGTCTCCAACTCCGCGCGGAGATCACGGGGGGTGGATGCAGAGGTCATGAGCAGACGGCTCTTTTCAACTCCGGTGTGCTGACGTACCTGAGGGGCGCGGGCAGCTGTTCTACCGGCGGTGCCGATGCGCCAGCGCCTCGTAGGAAGCCGACAGCGCGGGCGCCGCCGTGTCGTAGGTCCGCTGGGCGACCCCCACGAACAGACAGTCCACGACGAGAAGCTGACTGGTACGGGACGACATCGCCGCGGGACGCAATTCGCTCTCCCGGGCCGTCGACGTGGTGAGGATGTGGTCGGCGTACTGGGTCACCGCTCCGTCCGGCCGCCCGGTGATGGCGACCGTCGTGGCCCCGTGCTCGAAAGCGACCCGCAACGGCTCTATGACGTCACCGGTGGACCCCGAGTGGGTGATGGCGATGGCCACGTCACCCGCGCGCAGCTGCACCGCGTTCGTCACGGCGAGATGCGGATCGCTGTGGGCATGGGCTATCAGCCCTATCCGCAGCAGCTTCTGGGTGAGGTCCTGGGCGACCAGCCCGCTCGCCCCGACGCCGTACACGTCGATGCGCCGGGCCCCGGCGGCGGCCGCGACGGCGGCGCCCAGCTGCACGGTGTCCAGGCCGGCGGCCGTGTCCGCGAGGGTCTGCTGTTCGTCGTAGGCGAGTTTGGCGACCACGTCGGCGATCGGGTCGTCCACCGCGATGTCGGTCGTTATGGCGGGGGCGCGGCCCGACTGCTGCTGGGCGGCGAGGCCGGCGAGGGCGAGGCGCAGATCGCGGTAGCCGGGGTAACCGAGCAGGCGGGCGGTGCGTACGACCGTGGCCTCGCTGGTGCCGGTGAGTTCGGCGAGGCCGGTGACCGTGAGGGCCGCGCAGCCCGCCGGGTCGTTCGCGACCGCTTCGGCGACGCGCTGCATGGAGCGGGTCATCGACGGGGCGAGCGTGCGCACCTTGGCCGCGAGGGCGGCGGGTGCGGGGGCGCGGTCGAAAGTTTCCTTCACTTGACGGGTCACATCTGAAAGGTATTTTCAGAACCGGGCCGTGGTCAAGAGTGCGCACAATAGGAGCATGGACCCCGTGACCCCGCTGGAACAGGCGCTGCACACCGCCCGCGCCCTGGTGCTCGCCGACCTGGCCACCGGTGACGTCGCCGAGGCGGACGTCGTCTCGCTGGTCGAGGAGGCGGTCGTACAGCGGCGCTGGTGGGTGGAGCAGTGGCCGGACGGCGTGGAGTACGTGGCCGGCCTGGTCGCCCAGGACGTGCAGGACGCGCTGCTGGACCGCTACGGCCGCTGGCCGCTGTGCCCGGTGTGCGGCACCGGTGACCCGCACGCGCTGGACGTCGAGCCGGACCTCGGGCCCGATCCGCACTGGGTGTGCCACAAGGCCGGGGTGAAGGTCGCCCCCGTGGGCTCGTTGGGGCCGGCCGTGGCGGGCGGGGCGCCGTCCTCGTGACGATCTACATCGACCCGCCCACCTGGCCGGGCCACGGCCGGATGTGGTCCCACCTCGTGAGCGACCTGTCCTACGACGAACTGCACACGTTCGCCGAGGAGTTGGGCGTCCCCCGGCGGGCCTTCGAGCGGGACCACTACGACATCCCCGCCCACCGCTACGCCGACGCGGTACGCGCCGGCGCGGTGGAGGTCAGCAGCCGAGAGGTGGTGCGGCTGTTGCAGGGGTCCGGCCTGCGAAGGCCCAAAGGGCGTGACTGGAGCTAGACGGACCGGGGCTGGGCGAACTGGCCCGGCTGGTAGGAGCCGGCCGGCTGCTGGACCAGGACGTTCAGCCGGTTGAAGGCGTTGATCAGGGCGATCAGGGACACCAGCGCGCCGAGTTGCTCCTCGTCGTAGTGCTTGGCGGCGTTCTCCCAGACGTCGTCCGGTACCCCGCCGGCCGCGTCGGCGATCCGGGTGCCCTCCTCCGTCAGCTCCAGCGCGGCGCGCTCGGGCTCGGTGAAGACGGTGGCCTCGCGCCAGGCGGCGACGAGATTGAGACGGACCGTGTCCTCACCGGCGGCGACGGCGTCCTTGAAGTGCATGTCGGTGCAGAAGCCGCAGCCGTTGATCTGGCTGGCGCGCAGGGTCACCAGGTTCGCCGTCGCGGTGGGCAGCCCCGAGTCATGGAGCACCTTGCTCGCCGCGACGATGTGCTTCACGAACTTGGCGACGGTCGGGATCTCAAGGGCGTTCAAACGGGCGTTCATGACGAACTCCTCTGTCATTGGCCGTGATCGGTGGTTACACAGCTATGACGGAGGGGCTCACCCGAGTGTGACGTGAGCAAATGTGACCTGAGTCACTCGCTGTTCGCGGCCGCGCGCCGGCGGACGTACAGCCTCAGCTCCCGGTCCATGTCCCGCTCCTCGTGCGCGGTGCGCTCCTCCTCGACGCCCGCCCGCACATACCCCGCGCGCACGGCGACGCCCTGCGAGGGGACGTTGTCCTCGTGGATGGCCGCGACCAGGGCGTCGACGTCGTCCCTGGCCAGGGCATGCTCCGAGAGCGCGCTCAGGGCCTCGGACGCGTAACCGTGACCCCGGGCGGCCTCGGCGAGGTCGTAGCCGACCTCGGCCTGGCCCTCCTCGTCCGGTACGCCGTGGAAGCCCATGCCGCCCACCGCTCGCCCGTCCTCCCGCCGCACCAGGACGAACAGCCCCCACTCGGGCCGGTGCACGCCCTCCTCGTACGCCTTCGTCATCATGCCGGCGGCGTCGCGCGTGCCCTGGAAGGGGCCGCCGTCGATCCACTCGAAACCGCCGTCGCCGCCTGCGCGGAGGTCGGCGGCGGCCGCGGGGGTGACGCCCTGGAGGGTGAGGCGGTCGGTCGGCAGGACGAGGTTGTTGTTCCAGCGCCACTCGGTGACGGGCGGGCGGCCGGGCAGATCGCCGCGGCCGGTGGCCCACAGCAGGGTGCGCCAGTGGTCCGGGCCGGGGCGGACCTGCGGGAAGATCGTCGTCAGGACGAACTCGGGGAGCTCGGCGGGCGGTTCGTACGCGACCCCCAGCCCCTCGGCGATGTCGTGCGTGTGCAGCAGCACCTCGGCGACGCCCATCGCGGCGAAGCCCTCGCCGTTCGCGCTGCGGAAGGGGTACGGGTGGAACGCGCGGACGTCGGGCGGGGTGGTGCGGAGGGCGGCGGTGAGGAGGGCGCCGGTCGTCTCGATGACGTGGAGGTGCCCTTGGTTGTCGGTGCCCTCGTCGAGGGTGATCTCGAAGGGGACGTAGTCGTGCTGGGCGCGGCCCGCCAACTGGCCGGCGTAGGCGATGAGATCGCCGGCGATGTGTTCGGCCGTCTGACGGCAGTTCCAGTCCAGTCGGCCGGCCTTCACCCCTGCCCAGTCCTGGTCCACCACCGTGCGCAGCAGCGCCAGGCAGCTCGCCACGGCCTCGGTCACGCGTTCCCCACCCATGTGTCGCATGTGCGGCAGGCTACGGGCCCGGACCGGTCAGAGCGACAGCATTTCCAGCTCGGCGGCGAGGTTGTAGCGGGCGGTGGCCTCCCACTCCCGCCTGCCGTGCGGGGTGCGGAACAGGCTGGGCAGATCGAGGAGTTGGCGCAGGATCGCGGAGCGGCCCGCGCGGAAGGCGTCGCTGGGGACGAAGTGGTACTCCTCGCGGACGGCGGCCGTGTAGGCGGCGTACGCGGAGGGCGGGGCGGCGAGGATCGCGAGGTCGGCGTCGCACAGGACCTGGCCGTCGCGGTCGTCCGGCGCCGGGTCGTGGCTGACGGTGAGCCGCACCAGCCGGGCCACCTCGGCGACGCGCTCCGCGGGGACCCCGGCCTCGGACAGGGCACGCTCGGCGAGACGGGCGGAGCGCTCCTCGTTCTCCGATCGGTCGGGGAGGTAGACGGCGTCGTGGAACCAGGCGGCGAGGCGTACGACATCCGGGTCGTCGGCGTGCTCGGCCAACTCGTCGATGCGGTCCAGGACCGCGGTGAGATGGGTGAGCGTGTGGTAGTGGCGCTGGGGCTCCTGCCAGCGGGCGAGGAGGTTGTCGGCGTACGGGGCCGGGTCGGGGGTGTTGGTGGGGCGGACCGCGTCGATGGCTCGGCTGAAGCGGGTACGCAGGGCGTCGAGGGCTTGGGGATCGGCCATGGCGTCATTGTGACGGGTGCGGCCTGCGTTCTCCCGGGCTTGGGGTCGGGCGCCCAGGGCCTGCCGTTTGGATCGGCCCGGCTGCGAGGTTCGGTTTCTCTCGGCTGAGCCGAGCGGGGGCGATGGGGGTCCCTCCCTGCTCGAAGAGCCTGGGGGAGTGCGTGCCAGGGCCCGCGACGCCGGGATGATCCAAACGGCAGCCCCTAGCGTGGAGGCCATGACTTCTGCTGATGTGCACGAGGTACGGGATCCCGGGCTGCCCGGGCGGTTGCTGGTCGTCGAGCGGGACGCGCTGGTTCCGCTGCTGCGGGGGCGGCCGGACGCCGACTTCGCGTTGCCGACCGCGGCGTGTCCGGGGTGGTCGGTGCGGGATGTGCTGGCGCACTCCTCGGCCGCGCTCATGCGGGTGGTGGAGAACCGGTTCGAGGAGGGCGTGTTCTCGCCCGAGTCCAACGACCGGGACATCGCCGAGCGGGCCGACTGGACCAACGCGCGGGTCGTCGACGAGCTGGAGCGCGGCATGACGGAGGCAGGGCCGGTGATCGCCGCGGCGGGCGGGGCGCTGGACGGGATCGCGTTGGGGGAGTGGGTGCACGCCGGGGACGTACGGGACGTGCTCGGGGAGCCGGGGGCGTACGGCGGGGCCGGGCTGCCCGACGCGCTGCGGCTGCTCGCGTGGCTGACCCGGGAGCGACGGCACGTCCCGCTCCACGCCGACCTGGACGACGTCGACGAACCGCTGCGGCTCGGCGAGGCTGCGGCTCCCCGGCCGCCGGCGCGGTACATCGGGGACGCGGCGACGCTGGTGCGGCTGTACGCGGGGCGGCCGGCGCAGGAGGCGTCGTACGAGCTGGCGGGGGCGACGGCGGGGGAGCTGAACATCTTCGGGTGACGGCGTCATGGGCGTCATGGGCGTCATGGGGTTGAGCGGATCTTCGGCGGGGCAGGCGTACCCTGGATTGGATTGGACTAGACCTGTACCGCCGTCGAATGCCGAGGAATGGGGTCCCATGAGCAAGCGTGCAGTCCTGGAGGTGATCGCCCTCGGCGTCGAGGACGCGGTCGCCGCCCAGGCCGGGGGTGCGGACCGGCTCGAACTGGTCACCGACATGGCGGCGGACGGGCTGACCCCGCCGGTCGAGACCTTCGCGGGGATCCGATCCGCCGTCGACATCGATCTGCGCGTGATGCTGCGGCTGGGGGACGGGTTCGCGGTCGGGGACGTCGAGCGGGTGGTGCGGGCGGCCCGTGAGCTGCGCGGGGCCGGAGCGGAGGAGTTCGTGCTCGGGTTCCTCGACGCCGACGGCGGGGTGGACATGGAGGCCGTCGAGCGGGTGGTCGGGGAGCTGGACGGATGCCGGTGGACCTTCCACCGCGCCATCGACCGCGCCGCCGACCGGGACGCGCTGCGCAAGCAGCTGGACGGGATGCCGGGCCTGGACACGTACCTGACGGCCGGTTCGGCGGACGGGGTCGACGACGGCCTGTCCACACTCCTCACGGAGGCGGCACGCGCCGGGGAGCCCGGGTACGAGCAGCGCATCCTGGTGGGCGGAGGCCTCCGGCTCGACCACGTCCCGGGCCTGCTGGCGGCCGGCATCGACGCGTTCCACATCGGCGGCGCGGCACGACCCGGGGGTTGGGCCGAGCCGGTGTCGGTGACGGCGGTGGCGGAGTGGCGGGCTGCGCTGGACGGGGTTTCTTAGACGCCCCGGTGCCGGGGCCGGGGCAGGGTGGGTCGCGCAGCCCGGCGCCAGGGTCGAGGCAGAGGTGGGTCGCGCAGCCCGGCGCTAACGGGGCGCCGCCCGCGCCCACCCGTGCCGCCCCAGGCGGCACGCATGCCCGCGGCTATGGCGGGGCGACTCGAAGGCGTGCGGGAGTGCAGCCCCTTAGGGGCGCGGGGAACTGCGCGACCAGCCCCCACCGACCCGCAGCCGGGCACAACAGGGGCGCGGGGAACTGCGCGATCAGCCCCCGCCCACCCGCGGCCGGGCACAACAGGGGCGCGGGGAACTGCGCGATCAGCCCCCGCCCACCCGCAGCCGGCAACGAGACATCACCCCCAACCACCCCCGCCCCTCACCCCAACTGCTCCGGCAACAACCCCCCATGCGCCACGACCAACCCCGAAACCGCCCGAGTCAGCGCGACATACAACCGCCGCAACCCCGTCCGCTCATCCGGCTCCCCGTCCACCACCGCCGCCGGCTCGTCCAGCACGACATAGTCGTACTCCAGACCCTTCGCGAGCGACGCCGGCACCAGCGTCAGGCGGGTCTGTTCCGTCGTCTCCTCGCCGGGCGCCAGGTACCCGATGCCCGCCTCCGCCAGCGCCTCCGCCAGCCCCGGCACCCGGGCATCCGCGGCGATCAGACCCACCGACCCCTCCTTGCCCAGCAACTCAACGCACGCCGCGACGACTTCGGCCGTACTCGACACGGCACGGATCTCGAAGAACCCCGGGTTCTCGCGGATCGACGCGACCGGCGTCAGGCCCGGCGCGATGTGCGGGAGCAGGCGGGAGGCGTAGGTGATGACGTCCGTCGGGACGCGGAAGCCGGCCGTCAGCTCCTCGACGACCCCGTCCGACTTGCCGAGGTGGGCCAGCGCCTCGTCCCAGCTGCGCGTCGCCCACGGCGTCGTGCCCTGCGCCAGGTCACCGAGGACCGTCGCCGAACCGGTCGTGCAGCGCCGGCCCACCGCCCGGTACTGCATCGGCGACAGGTCCTGCGCCTCGTCGAGGACGACATGCCCGAGGGACGGCGTACGCGCCACGATGTCCTGCGCCTCGTCGATCAGCACCGCGTCCGCCGCCGACCACTTCGCCGACTTCACCGACCGCACCGGCTTCGCCCACAGGATCGTCTTCTGCTCGTCCTCCGACAGCACCCCGGCCGCGTGCTCCGCCAGGAAGTCCGCGTCCGTCAGCAGACGCAGCACCAGCTTCGCCGGGTCCGCCGGCGGCCAGATCGCCTTCACGGCCGCCTTCACCGCGCTGTTGCGCGCCACCGCGTCCTGCACCCGGTCGTCCGGCGCCTCGCCCGACCGCTCCATCTGCACCAGCACGGCATGCGCGATGCGCTGCGGAAGGGCCTCGCGGGCGGCCCCGTAGCGGATCTCGCGGGTCAGCAACTCGCGGACGATCTCCTCCACTTCGTACGCCGGCACCCGCCACCGCCGCGACCCGCGGACGACGACCACCGCCTCCGTCGGCATGCTCACCTGCGCGTAGACCGCCCGCCGCAGCACCTCCGCCATCCGCGCGTCGCCCTTGATCACCGCGGCCGCCGTGTCGTCCGTGCCGCGCACCTCCACATGGGCGACCAGGTCGTCCACCGTCGCCTGGCGGACCGTCAACTCGCCCAGCGCCGGAAGCACTTGCTCGATGTAGTGCAGGAAGGACTTGTTCGGCCCGATGACGAGGGTGCCGGTGCGGGCGAGCCGCTCGCGGTGGGCGTAGAGGAGATAGGCCACCCGGTGCAGGCCCACGGCCGTCTTCCCGGTGCCCGGTCCGCCCTGCACGCACACCGTCCCGCCGAGTCCGGACCGTACGATCTCGTCCTGCTCGGGCTGGATCGTCGCCACGATGTCCCGCATCGGACCGACGCGCGGGCGCTCGATCTCCTGCTGGAGCAGCTTGCTGGTGCGGGCCGCCTCGGCGGGGTCGGAGAGGTGCTCGTCCTCGTACGCCGTCAGATCGCCGCCCGTGTAACCGAAGCGGCGGCGCAGCGCGATGTCCAGTGGGTCCTTCTTGGACGCCCGGTAGAACGGCTGCGACACCGGCGCCCGCCAGTCGATGACCATGGGGTCGCCCTCGGCGTCGTGCACATGCCGGCGCCCGATGTAGAAGCGCTCACCTTCCGCTCCCTCGGCCCGGTCGGCGCCTGGGGCGTGCAGGTAGTCGAGCCGGCCGAAGAACAGGGGGGTGTCGCTGAGGTCGGCCAGGGCCTTGATGCGCTCGTCGATCTGGCGGGCGAGGACTTCGGCGTTGACCCAGTTGGCGGTGACGTCACGGATGTCGAGGGACTCGACGTCCTCCCGCATGGCGCGCAGGGCGGCACGGGAGGAGGCGAGGTGGGAACGCTCTCGCTGGAGCGGGTCCAGGGGGTCGTCGACGGGCGTGGACAAGGGGGTGCCTCCGGAGGACCTGCGGAAAGTGGTCGAGAGAGCCGACCGGTTTCCGTCCGGACGGCGGCACTCCGTGAACGGAGGCGGGCAAGAGCGGAGATTTTAGGTGAGCGTCGGCGGCGGATGCCAATGGTTTTCCCGCCCCGGGTTTCCCCTCCCCGAGCCCTCCGTCTGATCCTCGTCCCCTGATCCGCGCCCGCTGATCCTCGTCCCCTGATCCCCGTACTCTGATCCCCGTCCCCTGATCCGCGCCCGCTGATCCCCGTCCCCCTTGCCGACGACCCCTAGGGGACGCGCCCTCCTCCTTGAGGGTGTGCGGTCCGTCCCGAGACGTACGCGGGCGGTGTGCGGCTTCGGCCCGCAGACCGATGCGTCCTTTATGTGCGCGAACGCATCATGGAGACATGAGCGCAGCAACCATCCACACAGCCCCCGCGGGCCCCCGTGGAGCAACGGCACTCCAGGGGAGCCACCGTCATCGCCTCGGCGAAGCCCTGCGTGCCGTCAGGGTGTTCGCGGGCGCCGCCTTCGACGTGATCGTCCTCGGTGAGTACGGAGAGGAAGCGGGCGTCCGCCGTAAGTGACCGTCGCGGGACGCCCGTTCCGCACGCCTGCTCCTCCGCCCCTGCTCCGTCACTCCTCCGCGAGAAGCTCGTCGGCGTCCACGATCCGGTACGCGTAGCCCTGCTCCGCCAGGAACCGCTGGCGGTGGGCGGCGAAGTCCTGGTCGATCGTGTCGCGGGCGACCACCGAGTAGAAGTGGGCCTGATGGCCGTCGGCCTTCGGCCGCAGCACCCGCCCCAGCCGCTGCGCCTCCTCCTGGCGGGAGCCGAAGGTGCCCGAGACCTGGATGGCGACCGTGGCCTCCGGCAGGTCGATCGAGAAGTTCGCGACCTTCGACACCACGAGCACACTGATCTCGCCCTCCCGGAAGGCGTCGAAGAGCTTCTCGCGCTGCGCGTTGGACGTCTCGCCCTTGATCACGGGGGCGTTCAGATGCTCACCCAGCTCGTCGAGCTGGTCGATGTACTGGCCGATCACCAGGATCTGCTGCCCGGCGAACCGGCGGACCAGCGCCTCGGTGACCTTCCGCTTGGTGTCGGTGGTCGCGCAGAAGCGGTACTTCTCCTCCTGCTCGGCGGTGGCGTACGCGAGCCGCTCGGAGTCGGTGAGGTTGACCCGGACCTCGACACAGTCGGCGGGAGCGATGTACCCCTGCGCCTCGATCTCCTTCCAGGGAGCGTCGAAACGCTTCGGGCCGATCAGCGAGAACACGTCCGACTCGCGCCCGTCCTCGCGCACGAGGGTGGCCGTCAGGCCCAGCCGGCGGCGGGCCTGGAGGTCGGCGGTGAACTTGAAGACCGGCGCGGGCAGCAGATGCACCTCGTCGTAGACGATGAGCCCCCAGTCCCGGGAGTCGAACAGCTCCAGGTGCGGGTAGACGCCCTTCCGCCTGGTCGTCAGCACCTGGTACGTGGCGATGGTGACCGGGCGGATCTCCTTGCGCGTCCCGCTGTACTCACCGATCTCGTCCTCGGTGAGCGAGGTCCGCTTGACCAGCTCGTGCTTCCACTGCCGGGCCGAGACGGTGTTGGTGACGAGGATGAGGGTGGTCGACTTCGCCTGCGCCATCGAACCGGCACCGACGAGGGTCTTGCCGGCGCCGCAGGGCAGGACGACGACACCGCTGCCGCCGTGCCAGAAGTTCTCCACGGCCTGCTTCTGGTAGGGCCGTAGTGCCCAGCCGTCCTCGGCCAGCTCGATCGGGTGCGCCTCGCCGTCGACGTATCCGGCGAGGTCCTCGGCCGGCCAGCCCAGCTTCAGCAGCGTCTGCTTGATCTGCCCGCGCTCGGAGGGGTGCACGGCGACGGTGTCCGGGTCGATGCGGTTGCCGACCAGCGGCGCGATCCGCTTCGAGCGCAGCACCTCCTCCAGCACCGGGCGGTCGGTGGTGGTGAGGACGAGGCCGTGCGCGGGGTGCTTGGAGAGCGTGAGGCGGCCGTAGCGGTCCATCGTGTCGGCGATGTCGACCAGCAGGGCGTGCGGCACCGGGTAGCGGCTGTACGTCACCAGCGCGTCGACGACCTGCTCGGCGTCGTGCCCGGCCGCGCGCGCGTTCCACAGGCCGAGCGGGGTCACCCGGTAGGTGTGGATGTGCTCGGGCGCCCGCTCCAGCTCGGCGAACGCCGCGATCGCCCGACGGCACTCGTCGGCCTGCTCGTGATCGACCTCCAGGAGCAGGGTCTTGTCCGACTGGACGATCAGTGGTCCGTTCACGTGCGTGTGTCCTTCCGCTCGACCGCCCGACCAAACGTCCAGTGTGCCTGATCGATTCCTGATCGAATCCGGAGTCCTACAGGATGTCTTTTCATTCCTGTGAGTGGCGTGGTTTCACCTATCCGGCGGCGGCTGCGAAGAATGCCGAGCGTGCAGGCCATCGACCGTGACCCGTCCCCGCCGACCACCACCCTCGGGTACGCCCTGTTCGCCACCCGCTGGCTGCAGGCCCCGCTCTACTTCGGCCTCGTGGCCGCCCAGGGGGTGTACGTCTACAAGTTCTTCAACGAACTCTGGGCCTTAATTCTCCGCTGTGTGACCGGGCAGGCGACAGAGACCTACGTCATGCTCGCCGTGCTCAAGCTCGTCGACGTCGTGATGATCGCCAATCTGCTGATCATGGTGATCGTCGGCGGCTACGAGACCTTTGTGTCCCGCATCGGCCTCCAGGGCCACCGCGACCAGCCCGAATGGCTCTCGCACGTCAACTCCAACGTGCTGAAGGTCAAGCTCGCCACCGCCATCGTGGGGATCTCCTCGGTCCATCTGCTCCAGATGTTCGTGGACGTCCACCGCACCTCGCACCACTCCCTGCTGTGGGGCACGGTGATCCACATGGCGTTCATCGTCTCGGCGGCGATCCTCGCGTACATGTCGGGTCCGATGGCCGCGCAGGCCGAGCGGGCCCATCAGCAGGCGCACCACGAGCACACCCCCGAGGAGCCGCCCGCGAAGGCCTTCGTGCCGGCGCAGGCCGCCTCGCGCGAGGACGAGCCGAGTGCCGAGGAGCGGCTGCGCGCCGCCGGGTTCCCCGCCCGCAAGCTGCTGGAGGACTTCGACTCCGAGCACCCCCGCTCCTTCGACCGGGAGGCGGTGGCCCGGCTCGGCAAGCTGGACTTCGTCACCGCCGGACGGAACGTGCTCTTCGTCGGCCCGCCCGGCACCGGCAAGACGCACCTGGCCGTCGGCCTGGGCGTGCGGGCCTGCCAGGCCGGGTACTCGGTGCTGTTCGCGAGCGCCGCCCAGTGGGCCGCGCGGCTGGCCGGCGCGCGGGACGCCGGGCGGCTGGCCGAGGAGCTGACCGCACTCGACGAACACCCCCTCCTGATCGTCGACGAGGTCGGCTACACGCCCTTCGACGCGGACACCACCACGCTCTTCTTCCAGCTGGTCGCCCACCGCTACGAACGGGCCTCGCTGATCGTGACCGGCGACCGCCCGCTCGGCCGCTGGGACGAGATCTTCGCCGGCCCCTCCGCGCCGGCGATGGTGGACCGGCTGGTCCACCACGCCGAGTTCGTGCCGATCGAGGGCGACAGCTACCGGATGCGGCGGGCTACTTCAGCATGGGCAGACTGACATTGTTGATCAGCGGTCCCTCGACGGTGAGCCCCTCGGTGATCAGGGACTCCCCGGCGGGGGCCGGGAGGGGCAGCGGCAGGGCGGAAGCGGCCGCGGCGGCCTCCGGGGCGAGGGCGGTGACCAGCGCGGTCGCCGACAGCAGGGCGGTGAGGGCGGCGGAACGGGCGCGGACGCGGCGCTTGGAACGCATGCGGACTTCAGGGCCTTTCGGAGAGGGCGGGCCGGTCCTTTCGCCGGACCGGCCCGACGGGTGCACTGCGGTCGCGTCAGACCTGCGGCGTCTCGATCACCAGCCCTGCGACGTCGATGCCGATCGCCGCGGCCTGGGTGGTGAGGGCACCGATCATCATGGCCGCGGCGGCCAGGACGGTGGCAAGACGACGAGCTGTGCGCATGGACAACTACCTCTCTGTTGCGCTCACTTGAGCGTGATCAGGACATCGAGTGGCTGCCCGGCACCCCCCGGCGCGATGCGGAATGGTCCGAAAGGTCCCTCAAGAGTTGGAAAAGCCCGGCGTGGCGTACATGAACCGCCGCGTACGCCCGAACGAGTGAGCCGTGCGGCCCGGCCTCAGATCTGGTCGTCCGCGAGCTCCGCGACTCCGGTGATCCGGTGCAGCGGGTACGTCCGCACCTCGTCCGCCGTGTGGTCGTACGCCGTCACGAACCCGCCCTCGACCCGCACCGGAGCGATCACCCGCTGACTGGCGGCGCCTTCGGCGTTGACGTACCCGATCCACAGCGCCGCGCCGGTCAGGACGGCCGCCTGCATGGTGGCGAGGGTCTCGGCGGAGGTCGTGCGGGGCAGTTCGCCGCTGGTGACCGGGGCCGTGTCGGTGCTCGGCTTGCGCGGGGTCGTGGAGGCGAGGTCGCCCGCCCGGATCGCGCGGATCGCGGCGGCCAGCAGGGTGGCGTCCGGTGTCGGCGGGCCGTCCGGGACCGGCTCGGGGGCCGTGCGCGGCGGGGTGCGGTGGGCGTCGGCGCGGGTGATCAGGACGTCGCCCTCCGCCGACTCGGCGGCCGGCGCGAAGCCCATCGAGCGCAGGCCCTCCAGCAGCGCGGCCGGGTCGGCCTGGGCGGCGAGCACCGTGGGCGCCAGCCGCCGCAGGCGCAGGCCGGCGGCCCGTTTGTCGGCGAGGATCTCGTTCAGCACCGCGTCGTCGTCGCAGCGGACGTACGCCGAAGCCGCGCCCACCCGCAGATGGCCGTGCTTACGGGCCACGTCGTCGATGAGATACGCCAGCGGCTGCGGCACCGGCGTACGCGAGTGCTGGGCGAGGAAGGCGTGCAGGTCGGAGGCGCTGCGTCCGGCGTCCAGCGCGCGGCGCACCGAGCCGGGCGTGAACCGGTACACCGTCGCCCCGCCCTTCGACTCGACGTCCCCGAGCACGTCCAGCATGTCGGCGAGCGGCCGCTGGAGCGGGCCGGGTGCCACGGCCGTGAGGTCGGCCTGGAGCAGGACGTGGTCGAGCGGCTCGGGCAGCAGCGGGGCCAGCAGCCGGGCGGCGGTGGCGGAGGCGACGGACTGCTCGGCCGGGGTGAGCGGCTCGGGCGGGCCGGCCGGGCGGGGGTGCTCGTGGTGGACGGGGAGCTTGTCGCCGGGGCCCGTGGGAGGGCTGCCGGGTGTGGTCGGTGTGGGGTGGCCGGGGCTGGTGGGCGAGCCGCCGGACGGGGCCGGTGCGAGGCGGGCGGTGGCGTCGTGGGCCGCCGCCGACGGGCCGGCGACATGGCCGCTTCCCGCGGTCCTCCCGGCGGGCGTCGTCGGCGCCGGCCGGTGCCCGCCGACGCTGTCGTGAGCCGCTGCCGACGGCCCGGTGGCCGACGGGCTCGCGGCACGGCCGCTTCCCGCGGTTCCCCCGCCGGCCTTCGCCGCCGCTCCCAGCAGCGCCCGCCCGTGTGCCGACAGCGCCCCCCGCCCGGTCACCCCGAGCAGCTCCGCCTCGCTCAGCGTCCACCGGGCGAGGCGGCCGCGCAGATCGTCCTCGCGCTGCGGGCCGCGCAGGGGGCGTTCCCAGCGCAGCCGGGCCAGCACCGACTCGGCCGACGGGGACACGCCCTCCGGCAGCCCGGCCAGCAGGGTCAGCACCCGGTGCCGTACCTCCGGGGCGGCGGAGCGGTCCAGTCCCGGACCGAGCGCCGACAACGTACGGTCCTTCGCGTCCCGGCCGCCGATCAGCCCCGGCGTGCGGGTCGCCGTCAGCCACGCCTCCGCCAGCCGCGCCCAGCGCTCGGCGGGGGGCTGCTCCAGCCACTCGTCGTGGGCGGGCGTCGCGGCGTACCGCTCGTCGGCCTCGCCGTCGGAGGCCAGCAGGCCCGCCGCGTAGGCCAGCTCGACCCAGAACGCGGCGGTCGGCTCGGGCACGTCGAGGGCGACGGCGGTGCGCTTGAGGTCGCGCACGCTCAGCCCGCCGGCCCGCAGCACGGCCGGACCGCCCTCGTCCCAGTCCTTCAGCAGCTCCTCGACGGTGGCCAGCGCCGTGTACGCCTGCCCGGCCGCCGTCGCGTCCACAACCTGTGGACGGTGCGTGGCGGCCGGCTCGACGGGCGGCGGCAGCGGCTCGGTGGTGCGGTGCGCGCGGCCGGCCCGCAGATGCAGGGCCACCTCGCGGGGGAGGACGACCGTGCCGGGCGTCGTCGGCAGCAGCAGGCCGCGGTCCAGCAGCCAGCGCAGCCGGGGCGCCGGGTCGGCGGTGACCTGGCCGTACGGCGGCCCCCACACCAGCCGGGACAGCACCTCCAGGGACTCCTCCGGCGCGTCGCCCAGCAGGGCCGCCATGCGGCGCCGGTCGGTGAACAGGGCGCCGAGCGAGGACAAGGCGGACACCGCGTCGTGGGTCGAGGGCAGCCCGGCCGTCGCCACGATCGCCTGGATCCGGCCCGGCGACATGCCGGCCGCGGCCTCCTGCACGGTCGGGCCCAGCCCGGTCGGCGAGGGGTGCTGCGGCGAGGGCGCCAGCAGCTCGCGGGCCGTGCGCACCAGGCGCAGCCGGTCGTCGGCGCCCCACACCAGGGCCTGCTCGCGCAGGGTGCCGAGCGCGTGCGGCAGCGCGCCCGCGACCGCCGGGTCGCCCTCGTCGCCGGCCATCAGGCCGAGCAGCTCGTCGTAGGTCGCCGGGTCCGCCGCCACCGCCAGCGCCTCCGCCGTCTGCAGCGCGAAACGGTCCAGCCGCTCCAGGGCGCGCACCACCGAGGCCCGGGTGCCGGCGCGGGTCGCGAGCTGGGTGAGGTCGGTGGGGACGGGCGTGATGAGATCGGGCCGGCTGCGCAGGAGCAGGGCCAGCGAGGCGTCGTCCCGCGCGCGGAGGGCTTCCGCGAGGGAACGGGGCGGCGGTGTAGCCGGGTCGCTCATCCGACCAAATCTAGCGGGTGGGGGCCGGGGCGGGGGGAGCGCCGAGGAGGCGGATCGCCGCCCGGCCGGCGAACGGAACGTTGCACAGATGGCCCCCGGATGAACATCATCCGGAGGAATCCGGCACCCCTGGCAACCCCGCGCACCCACTCGTCACCCTGGGCACACCGTCAACTACTTCATGGCGCAAGGGAATTCGGGGGTTCCTGCGATGGGCGAGCAGGTCGAGCGGTGGATCGCGATCCTGAGTCTCGCGTTTCCCGTCGCGGCGTTCCTCTGGGAGTTCGCCATCATCGGCCGCAAGCGGCTCGGCTACCGGGTGCAGATGGACACCCTGGCCGCGGACGCGGCCGGCAAGCCGTACGCCGGCGTCCTGAGCGACATGAAGCACGACGACCACGAGCTCAAGGACCCCTCGTTCGTCCTGCTGCGCATCGAGAACGCCGGCTCGGCCAAGATCGGGTCCGATGACTACCTGGCCGACCCCAACGACGCCTCCGGCATCAAGGTCACCTTCCGGGCCCGCCAGGTCGCGGCGGTGGTGCTCACCGATCCGAGCCAGGGCGTGCTGCGCGACTTCTTCTTCCGGCGCGAGAGCTACCAGGCGGACGACGGCACCGAACGAACCCGCTTCGTCGCCAAGGAAGGCTTCAGCCGCGAGAACATCCCGGAGGAGCGCACGGGCATCATCCGGCTGCCGAAGGTGACGCTGCTGCGGGGAGCCGAGTACAAGGTGCTCGTCGTGCTGGAACGCTGGCCCGAGGACGGCACCAAGGACCCCTTCCCCGATCCGCTCGTGGAGGGCACCGAGGGGCCGGGCCGCTGGTACGACCCGCTGGTACGGCTCCTGAAGCTGAAGGCGACCAGGACCGAGAGCCATGTCTTCGCCTCCCGGCCCGCCTGGTGGGTCATCTGGATCCTGATCGCGGCCGTCGCCGTGCAGGCCTCCTTCACGCTGCTCGTCCGCGACGACCGCCGGCCCCCGCTGGACTGCGTCGGCGGAACCCTGCACCTCAGCGGCTCCACGGCCTTCGGACCCGCGGTGCGCGCCGCCGCCGAGGACTACCTCAAGCGGTGCGAGGGGGCGGACTCCCTGGCCATTCCGCTCGAGGACAACCCCTTCAAGGGCAGCACCGACGGGGTCACCGATCTGGACCAGGCCGGCGCGGCCGCCGGCATCAAGGTCGGCGACGGTCTGCGTGACCACATCACCTTCACCGACGGCGTCGCCTCCGACGGCCACCCCCGGCTGGTCCCCAAGCCCGTCGCCTTCTCCGTGTTCACCCTGGTCGTCAACACGGACGCGGGCGTGGAGAACCTGAGACTGGGCCAGATCCGCGACCTCTTCGCCGGCCGGGTGAAGAACTGGTCCGAGGTCGGCGGGAACGACGTCCCCGTCCACCTGATCAACCGCGACCCCGGCTCGGGCACCCGCCGGACGCTCGTCGCCAAGGTCCTGGCCGGCCACGAGCCGCCGCAGTTCACCGTGACCGACTGCGCGGCCCTGAAGGCGAACCGGTACGGCCGCTGCGAGGTCACCAGCACGGACACCATGCTGAACACGACCGCCGCGACACCCGGCGCCATCGGCTACAGCGAGGCCGCGGGAGTCGGCGGGCACAAGGCCGCGAAGAAGCTCGCCAAGCTGCGGATCGACGGCAGGGAGCCCACGGCGGAAGGCGTCGAGGACACCAACTACCCGTACTGGCAGACGGAGTACGCCTACACCTACGGCGAGGCCCCGGCGGGCTCCGTCGCGGCCGCCTTCCTGAACTTCCTCACCCAGCAGAGCGGCCGCGACATCATCCACGAGCACGGCCACGGCCTGTGCTCCGAAGCGGAGAACTCCGGCGAGTGCCGGCCGATCTGACCGACCCGACCCGTCCTGTCCTGCGCTAACGTCGTCCCACGGGGTATCCAACGCACCCACCCCGGAGGGGACTTCGTGGGGATCGAGAGCGACCAGGTCGTCTACGAGTATCTGAGCCGCGTCGGCGACGTGGCGCAGCAGCGGCAGCTGCCGTCTTCCACTCGGATGCGCCTGGTCAACGAGTTGCGCGGGGAGATCGACCGGCGCCGCGCCAAGGCGCCCGTCGACAGCCCCGCCGCCGTCCGCCGCATCATCGCCCGGCTCGGCAGCCCGGACGAGGTCGTCTCGGCCGCCGGCGGAGGCGGCGCGCCCGCACCCCGGCCGCCGGCCGCCCCCGCCCCCGTGCCCGTGCGGCCGGACAGCCGGGCCGAGGAGACCGACGAGCAGAGCCCCAAGGGCCTGCGCCGGCTCGTGCCGCGCCCGCGCCCCGCCGAGCCCCCGGCCCCGCGTGACGACGCGCCCGCGCCGCCCCACCTCGCGAGCACCGCGGACCTCGGGAGCAGCGCGACCCAGCCCGACTGGTGGCGGGTGGACAGCAGTTCCTTCGGGCCCGGCGAGGACGTCCCGGGATTCGTCGGCGGCATCGAGATCCCCGAGATGCTCAGGCGTCCGCCCGCGAAGGAGACGGAGGAGGAGGCGCGGCTCCGGAAGAAGGAGGCCGCGGTGGAAGCGGCCGAGGAGGCCGCAGAGGAGGCGGAGCCGGAGGAACCCCGGCGCCGCCGCCTGCTGCGCCGCCCGGCCCTCCCCTCCGGCCGCTGGAGCAACCCCCTCCTCCTGCTCGCCGCCGCCCTCCTCGTCGCCGGCGCGTTCCTCGGCAACCTCCTCGTCCTCCTCCTCGGCTGGCTCATCGCCTGGGGCTCCCGCCGCCTGAGCGACGCCGAGACCAAGTGGGCGGTGATGATCCTGCCCGGCCTCTCCCTGACGGCCGGCGCCGTCTGGATCTGGGGCCGCGTCAACGAACGCTGGGGCGACCCCATCGCGGAGGGGCAGACGAACGCGGCGATCGCCGAGACCTGGCCCTGGGTGGTGCGCGGCGCGGCGGTGGCATCGGCGTTGTTCATCGTGTGGCGCTCACAGAGACGCCCCTAGGGGCGCGGGTAACTGCGCGATCAGCCCCCACAGCCCGGCAGCCGCCACTCAACCGCTGGGACCTGGTTACTGGGCGGCACAATGGCCCCCATGGCACTCACCGTCGGCTTCGACCTCGACATGACCCTCATCGACTCCCGCCCCGGCATCCACGCCTGCTACACGGCACTCGCCGAGCGGACGGGCACGTACATCGACGCCGACCTCGCGATCACAAGGCTGGGACCCCCGCTGGAGGAGGAACTGGTCAACTGGTTCCCGGCGGAGCAGGTCGCGGCCATCGCCGACGTGTACCGCGAGATGTACCCGACGATCGCCATCGCGGCGACCCCCGCCCTGCCCGGCGCCCGCGAGGCCATCGCCGCCGTGCGGGAGGCCGGCGGGCGCGCGATCGTCGTCACCGCGAAGTACGAGCCGAACGCCAAGCTGCACCTGAAGCACCTCGGCATCGCCCCGGACGCCGTCATCGGCAACCTGTGGGCCGAGCAGAAGGCCGAGGCCCTGCGCGAGTACGCGGCGGGCGTCTACGTCGGTGACCACCAGGGCGACATACGGGCCGCCCGCGCGGCCGACGCCCTGTCGGTCACCGTGGCCACCGGCCCGTACACCGCAGACCAGCTGGGCGCGCTCGGCGCGGACGTGGTCCTCGCCGACCTGTCCCGGTTCCCGGACTGGCTCACCCGCTACCTGGAGGCGCCGCGCGCCTGACGCCGCCCCGCGGCGATCGACTGGAACACCCCCGCGCCGGCGACGAGGAATCCGACGCCCATGAGCATGCTCAATCCGAACATGTAGGTCGGAAATGGCGTCGTGCCGAGCAGGAACGGGGCCACCGTGACCAGAGTGGCCACGGCACCGATGAAGAACAGGACCGCACCGGCACGGATCAGTCGGTCACCGGGAGCGGTGGAATTCGTTTGGGTTTTGTCACGCACCGGACCAGGGTAGTTCCCTGCGCGAGGGAAGTACCGGGCGACGTCTTGTCACCCGCCCGGGGACCATTAGCCTTGGTACCGGCGGGTCAAGGTCGACCCGCTGTAGTGCTATCAAGAGCCGTTTTCCGAAGCAGTTTTCCGACGAGTACGAGGACGAGGACAGACGTGCCTACCGGCAAGGTCAAGTGGTTCAACAGCGAGAAGGGCTTCGGCTTTCTCTCCCGCGACGACGGCGGTGACGTCTTCGTTCATTCCTCGGTCCTCCCCGCCGGAGTAGACGTACTCAAGCCGGGACAGCGAGTGGAGTTCGGCGTGGTTGCCGGTCAGCGCGGTGACCAGGCACTCTCGGTCGTCATTCTCGACCCGACGCCCTCCGTGGCGGCCGCCCAGCGCAAGAAGCCGGACGAGCTGGCGTCCATCGTCCAGGACCTGACGACCCTTCTCGAGAACATCACGCCCATGCTCGAAAAGGGCCGTTATCCCGACAAGGCCTCCGGCAAGAAGATCGCCGGACTGCTGCGCGCGGTCGCCGACCAGCTCGACGTATAGGGGCCGGACCGGCTCAGGGGAAATTCAACGCATCCGGGCCGAGGGGCGGTAGCAGCCCCTCGGCCGCCGCGCGTGTGAGCAGCCCGCGCACGGCGGCGTAGCCGTCCTCGCCGAGGCCGGCCGTGAACTCGTTGACGTACAGCCCGATGTGCTGGTCGGCGACGGCCGGGTCCATCTCCTGTGCGTGTTCCATGACGTACGGGCGGGAGGCCTCGGGGTCGTCCCAGGCGGCACGCACGGACGTACGGATCGAGTCCGCCAGCAGCGTCAGCGTCTCCGCGCCCAGTGACCGCTTGGCGATGATCGCGCCCAGCGGGATCGGCAGCCCGGTGCTGCTCTCCCAGTGCTCGCCCATGTCGGCGAGCTTGTGCAGCCCGTAGTTCTGGTACGTGAAGCGCGCCTCGTGGATCACGAGCCCCGCGTCGACCTTCCCGTCCCGCACGGCCGGCATGATCTCGTGGAACGGCATCACGACGATCTCGCCCACCCCGCCGGGGACGGTGTCCGCCGTCCACAGCCGGAACAGCAGATACGCCGTCGACTTCTCGCTCGGCACCGCGACCGTACGGCCCGTCAGGTCGACGTCCGCCTCACGGGTCAGCACCAGCGGGCCGCAGCCCCTGCCCAGCGCACCCCCGCAGGGCAGCAGCGCGTACTCGTCGAGGACGTACGGCAGCACGGCGTACGACACCTTCAGCACGTCGAACTCGCCGCGCTCGGCCATGCCGTTGGTGATGTCGATGTCGGCGAAGGTGACGTCGAGCGCGGGGGCGCCGGGGACGCGGCCGTGGGCGAGGGCGTCGAAGACGAAGGTGTCGTTCGGGCAGGGCGAGTACGCGATCTGCAACGGCTCAGCTGTCATGTGGGTTCCAACTCCGAAGAACGGGCGCGAGCTTCCCGAAACCGTCCGTCAGCGCGGCCAGCGCGTCGCCGATGCGCCAGGCGGCGCGGTCGCGGGGGCCCACGGGGTTGGAGATCGCGCGCAGCTCCAGTACGGCTGTGCGGTGCGCGCTCGCGGCCTCGGCGACGCCGAAGCCCTCCATGGCCTCGGCGAGGGCGGTCGGGTGGCGCTCGCGCAACTGTGCGGCGCGGACGGCGGTGCCGGTCACGGTGGAGACGGTGAGGACGGCGCCGGTGCGCGCGCCGGTGGCGGTCGCGACCTCTCGTACGAGTGTTTCCGGCGGACGGTGGGTGACGGTGCCGAAGCCCAGTTCGGTGACCGGCAGAAAGCCGTCGGAGGTCTCCGCGCCGAGGTCGGCCGCCGTGATCTCGTCGGCGACGACGAGCGAGCCGACGGGGGCGTGGGGCGCGAAGCCGCCCGCGATGCCGGTGGAGACGACCAGGCCGTAGGGGGTGCCCGCGTGCGCCGCGGTGGTGAGGGCGGTGGCGGTGGCCGCGGCGGCGAGCGCGGGGCCGACACCGGCGGCGATCACGTCGACGCCGGGCAGCCCGTCGAGCGCCCGGGCCACCGCGTCCCGCTCGGCGGGGACCGCGGTGGCCACCAGGACGGCTGCAGCGGACGTGGTCAGCTGTCCTTCTTGAGCTTGAAGGACCACAGGCCCGTGACGTCCCGCTCGCCCTCCTTGATCGACACCAGCGTGGAGTTGCCGCTGGCGCCGTACTGGGCGTTGAAGAACACGCTGCCCGGGACGGTGCGGTACGTCTTGGTGCTGGAGTCGGTGAGCGGCTGGCCGTTCATGAGGATGGTCCAGCCCTCGTCGGCGATCTCCGGGTCGACACCGAAGCGCACGGTGTCGTCCGGGTCCACCTTGATGGACTCGATGCCCTTGTCCTTCAGGCACTTCGCGAGGTCCGCGGTCTGCAGGGCGTCGCCCTCACCACCGCAGGTGGCCTGCGAGTGGACGGACGCGGTGCCCACCGTGATCGTGGCCATCGGCGTCGGCTTGTCGCAGGCCGACAGGACGAGCAGTCCGGCGGAAACGGCGCCGGCGGCGGCGACGGCGCGGCGGCGTCGCACATCGGATTGCAGCGTGGTCATGGCCGAAGGCTATCGGGCGGGTGCGAGGCTCTCCCCACGCGGGGGGCGGCGTGCCGTACGTCACGGCAGGGCCAGGAGGTGTCTCACTCCACCCGGGGGCGGGCGTGACCGGCGTGCCGGGCCGATCCGATCAAGCCCTTGACGGTGGTCAGCCAACCGGTGGCGACGATGGCCGCGCCGACCAGCAGGCCCAGCGAGCCCTTCAGCGGCAGCACGATGCCGATCGCGCCGCCGAGCACCCAGGACATCTGCAGCAGCGTCTCGGAGCGGGCGAACGCCGACGTACGGACCAGTTCGGGCACGTCCCGCTGGATCAGGGCGTCGAGGGACAGCTTGGCCAGCGCCTGCGCGAACCCGGCGGCCGCCGCGAGGCAGGCGACCAGGACGGCGCTGAAGAAGAGCGCCGCCGTGATCGCCACGGCCAGCACGAAGCCCACGACCGTCACGATGATGATCTCCGGCGCCCGGGACCTGAGCCACGCCCCGACAGCCGTACCGAGCGCGTTCCCGACCCCCGCCGAGACGGCGACCACGCCCAGCGACACGGCGGCGCTCTGCCCGGACATCGGGTGCTCGCGCAGCAGGAACGCGAGGAAGAAGATCAGGAACCCGGACAGACAGCGCAGGGCGGCGTTGGCGCCCAGGGCGTGGGTGACGGCGATGCCGACCGTGCGCAGCCCGGGGCGTTTGACGGGCTTGCGGTGCGGCCCGTGCAGATGCTGTTCGTCGGCCGCCAGCAGTGCCCGGTCCTCACCCTTGGCCGAGTCGACCTTCGGCGGCAGCGAGAAGGACAGGAACGTACCGGCGATGAAGATCACGAAGGCGCCGTACAGCGGCCAGCGCGGCCCGATCGCCTGGAGCCCGGCGCCGATGGGCGCCGCGATGCCGGTGGCGAGCAGCCCTCCCAGGGTCACCCGTGAGTTCGCCTTCACCAGGGAGAAGCGGGGTGGCAGCAGACGGGGCACCACGGCGCTTCTGACGACGCCGTACGCCTTCGAGGCGACCAGCACCCCGAGCGCCGCCGGATACAGCTGGAGATCGCCGCTGACGACCGCGCTGGACAGCACCAGCGCGAGCAGCGCCCGCGCCAGCATCGCGCCGGCCATCGCCGCGCGGCGGCCGTGCGGGAGGCGGTCGAGGAGCGGGCCGATCACCGGGGCGAGCAGCGTGAAGGGCGCCATGGTGATGCCGAGGTAGAGCGCGACGCGCCCGCGGGCCTCGTCCGTCGGCACGGAGAAGAAGACGGTCGAGGCGAGGGCGACGGTGATCATCATGTCCCCGGCGCCGTTCACCGCGTGCAGCTCGATCAGCTTGCCGAGGCCGGACTCGCCGGCCCCCTGGGCGTGCGTGGCCTTGCGGATGCCGCGCGCGGGACCGGTCACCGGGAAGTGCAGGGCACGGCCGACCGCGCGGAGGGAGCCGCTCATCCGGCCCGTTCCGCCACCTCGACTCCGGCCGCCCTTGGCGCCACCGACTCCGGTGGCTCCTTGGGGCGTCCTCGCGGTTGCCACGACGCAATAGTGCCCCGAGATGGGGGTGGCTAGTGCGGTTACGGCGCGTATGGGGGGCACTTCCTGGGCAAGGTCACAAGTTGGCCGAAGGCAACTCTCGGGTCGGCGGCACCGGTTCCACCGGCCGCCGCGCACGGTGAAAGGGCCGTCGGTGTAGGCCCACGGCTCTCGAACAGGTAGCGTGCGTATCTCAGCCATCCCGCACAATGGATGACGTAGGTGCGCCCGAGCGCGATTCGGACGCGGACGTCGACGCGGCCCACAGGTCCGCTCCGTTCGCTCCGCCGCCTTCAGGCAGCCGCACCCGAGAGACGGCGTAGGAGAGAAGCGATACCTGTGAGCGCAGCGACAACGCGAAGCCGCACCCCCGACCGTCTGTGCGCCGAGGCCGTGGACCTCGCCCGCAGCGCCGCCGAGGAGGCCGCCGCGCCCGGCGTCGTGGGCGAGCACGCGGGTCTGTCCTCGGAGGGCGACCGTGTTGTCACGCACTTCTTCGAGTGCAAGGAGCTCGGGTACCGCGGCTGGCGCTGGGCGGTGACGGTGGCCCGCGCGTCCCGCGCGAAGGTCGTCACGCTCGACGAGGTGGTCCTGCTCCCCGGCCCGGACGCCCTCCTCGCCCCCGAGTGGGTGCCCTGGAGCGAGCGGCTGCGCCCCGGCGACATGGGCCCCGGCGACCTGCTGCCGACGGACGCCGAGGACCTGCGCCTGGAGCCCGGCTACTCCGGCGAGGACGAGCCGGTGGCGAGTTCCGCCGTCTCCCACGAGATGGCCGAGCTGGTGGAGGCCGAGGACGCGGAGGTCACGGCGGGCGCTCCGGCGAACCTGCCGGTGACCCCGTCCCGGGGCTCGATCGCCGCGGTCGCCGAGGAACTGGGCATGCGCCGCGCCCGCGTCCTGTCCCGCTACGGCCTGCACGTCGCCGCGGACCGCTGGGAGGAGTCGTTCGGCGCGAAGACCCCCATGGCCCAGGCGGCCCCCGCCTCCTGTGTCACCTGCGGCTTCCTCGCCCCGATCGGCGGCTCACTGGGCCAGGCGTTCGGAGTCTGCGCGAACGAGTTCTCCCCGGCGGACGGCCGGGTCGTCTCCCTGACGTACGGCTGCGGGGGCCACTCCGAGGCCGCGGTGATGCCGAAGCCGCCCCGCCCGGCGCCTCCGGTGATCGACGAGACCCGCGTCGACCCGTTCCCGCTGCGGCCCGCGGCGGACTCGGGGTCGGTTTCGGTGGGGGTGGACGAGGACTCGGCGGAGTTGGGGCACTCGTAGGGGTCAGGGCACGAGGTTCCCGAGGTCGATGTCGGTCGGGAAGGGGACGGCGGCCTTCAGACGCTCACGGTGAATTCCGGTGGCAACGTACGCGCCGGTCATGGTGTCGAGCTCGTAGATGTGGACGGTGGGGTGGCCGGCCTCGTCCTCGATGCGCCAGAAGTGGGGGATCCTGGCCTGCGCGTACTTGAAGGGCTTCAGGGACCGGTCGCGGTCCGCCGACTCTTCCGAGACGACCTCGATGACCAGGGCGACGTCGTCAGGTGCGTACCAGGTGCGGTCGGGGTCGTATGCGGCGGTGGTGACCAGGATGTCGGGCTCCGGGCGGCTCTTCTTGTCGAGCCGGACGGTCATCTCGCGCTCGACCTCGAATCCCTCGGGGGCGGATTGCCGGAGCGCGAAGGTCAGGTTCTCCACCAGCCGGGAGTGCCAGGACCGCTGCGGCGACATCATGAAGATCAGGGCTCCGTCGATGAGTTCGGTGTGCCGCGGTGCCTGCGGGAGGTGGTCGAGGTCGTCCGCTTCCCAGCCGCTCGGCCTGGGCGGGATCATCCAGTCGGGAAGTTCGGCGGTCACGGCTTCCTCCAGGCGCTTCAAGGGAGCGGCGGTCTGGGGCCCTGATCCCGGGTCACGGACACGGCCCGAACACCTGGCGTCAGCGTAGTTGATGTCCTCACTCGGCGAGCGGTGCCTGATGCGTGCCCCGGCTGGAACGGGCTCAGGCGGCGGTGGCAAGGGGAGTGCTCCGGCAGTCACGGCAGACTCCTGGGGTGGGTGAGCGGAAGGCGCGGTCGCAGTCTTCGCAGGTCTGGAAGGGGTGCCGGACGGCAGGTGGCGGGGCGAATGGGGGTGGGGGCGGTAGCTGGGTGATGAGGCGGTGGGCCAGGAGGGCTGCCGGGCGGCACAGGGGCTCGGGAGGCAGGTCCGTGGTCAGCGCGTGGTGTACGCACGCGGGGGTGACGTCCCGTTCCAGCCAGGCCGCGACGGCGGGGGCGAGGTGGGCTGTGTCGCAGGCGGAGAGCAGCAGACGGGGGTCTTGGCGGCGGAGGTCCGCGAGGAGGTCCGTGGCCGTCTGGAGGAGGGCGGGGGCCGAGTAGGCGGGCTGCGGCACGGCGGGGAGGGGTTTGCGGGGTCCCGGAGCTCGCTTCTTCCTGGGCGGGGCCGCCGGGGTGGCCTGGGCAAGGCGGCGGCTGCCGGGCTGGTTGCACGAGATCGTGCGGGTGACGATCTGGCCGCCGGGGATGCGTTCGCGCTCGCGGCGCAGGTAGCCGTGGGTCTCCAGTTCGCGCAGGGCGGCGGCGATCCGGGTGGTGCCCTCGGGGAAGCGGCCGGCGAGGGTCTTGATGCAGACGCGGGCGCCCTTGGGCAGGGACTGGATGTGGACGCCCAGGCCGATCGCGAGCAGTGACAGCTCCGCGTGCTGGGCGAGGTGGTTGCCGATCACCGTGAAGCGGGTGGTGTGGCGGGTGTTGTCGTGGACCAGGCCGCCGGAATGGTCGTGCCGCCGGTTCGGGTGGTTGTTGGCGGCAAGGCGGGACTGGGCGCGCGGGGGCGCGCTAGGGTTTCGCGTATCCATCGGGAAGGGGCTTTCTTCCTTGGTGGTCAGGCCCTCGCACTGGGATTGCAGTCCCGGCGAGGGCCGTTGCATGTCTGCGGTTGTGTCGCGCTGAGCGTAAGTCAGGCAACCAGCCCTAAATCCAGTCGAGTTGGTGATTTTCACCCTCGAGGGTGAGTGCGGGCCGCGGGAGGGAGGGGTGGGGTTCGGTGGGGTTCTTTCACCCTCGGATTCCTTTGTGGGTGACCGCCCGTGCCACCGGAGCACGGGTTTCCGGGTTCCGGTGCGAGGTCCACTTCCGCCCAGACCGTCTTGCGCGGCGGCAGCCCCGGTGTGACGCCCCAGCGGTCGGCCAGGGCGTCGACGATGGCGAGGCCGCGGCCGGACTCGGCTCCGGGGGTGGGGCGTACGGCATGGGGCAGACGGTCGGCTCGGGTGTCGGTGACCTCGATACGGAGGGTGTCGCCGACGACGTAGAGGAGGATCCGGAAGTCCCGGCCTGGCACCCGGCCGTGTGTGACCGCGTTGGCCGCCAGCTCCGCCACGATGTGTGAGGCCGTGTCCAAGGGCAGCCCCCAGCTGCGGAGTTGCTCGGTGGCGAGGAGGCGGGCGAGGCGGGCGCCGCGTGGGGTGGGGGACAGCTGCACGCTGAAGTTGCGGACACGGGTGGCGAGTTCGGCGGATTCCTGGTTCACGTCACTCAGCGTGGTCGTGCGTGCCTACTGTGAACAGTGACTCGGCGGGTGCGTACGGTGACTGTCCGGAGCTTGTCCGGTCGTGTCCGGGCTGTCGGGGCGTTGCGCATGGGTAGGGCGCTGCTGCACTGCGGCGGTACGACGGAGGGGTACGGGATGTCGGTCGAGGCGGACGCGGGACGGCTCAAGACGGAGGCGGACGAGCCGGGGTGGGAGGTGGATCCGGACGACGAGTGGGGTGTCGCCGTCATCACGACCGTAGGGCGGCAGTTGAAGCTGCGGCGGGAGGCGGTGGGGATGCGGGCCGCCGAGTTCGGGAGCGCGGTCGGGTACGGCGAGGATCTGGTCTACAAGATCGAGGGCGGGAAGCGGATTCCTCGGCAGGAGTATCTGGACCGGGCCGATGAGGTGTTGGGGGCGGGTGGGCTCATCGCCGCCGCGTGGGAGGACGTGAAGAAGGTCCGGTATCCGAAGAAGGTTCGGGCGCTGGGTGAGATGGAGGCCAAGGCGGTGGAGATCGGCCTGTACGAGTGCAACATCATCGCTGGGCTGTTGCAGACGCCGGAGCATGCCCGCGCGGCGATCGAGGCGGCACAACCTCCGTACTCGCAGGACGATGTGGAGCGGATGGTGGCCGCTCGCGTTGCCCGCCAGTCCATCTTCGAGCGGGATCCTGTGCCCGCGCTCGGCTTCGTGCTGGAAGAGGCACCGCTGAGGCGCCCTCTTGGAGGCACAATGGTGTGGCGACGGCAGCTCGAACGTCTGCTGGAGGTGGGTCAGATGCGGAGCGTCACCCTCCAGGTAATGCCTACGCACCGCGAGGTCCATTCCGGTCTGGACGGCAGGATCGAGCTGCTGAAGTTCGCGGACGGTACGGCGGTGGGGCGCTCCGACGGTGCGTTCAACGGGCGTCCTGTCACTGACCTGAGGCAGCTGCGCATCCTTGAGCTGCGGTATGGCACCATCCGAGCGCAGGCCCTCCCCCCGGGGGAGTCATTGGCCTTCATCGAGCAACTGCTGGGAGAGACATGATCCGCAAGGCCTCCGCCGGAGACGCCTCCGACCTGGCGTGGTTCAAGAGCAGTTACAGCGGCGGCAACGACGGCAACTCCTGCGTCGAGATCGCGATAACCCCCCGCACCATCCACGTCCGCGACTCCAAGCACCCCGACGCCGGCCCCCGTCTCGCCCTCACACCGCAGACCTGGTCGGCCTTCGTGCCGTACGCGGCGAATGGCCTGCGTGGCTGAGCCCTCCTTCTGACCGCCGTCCGCGAGTCGTACGACACGGTCGCCGCTGATTACGTCGAACGTGTTCCGCCTCCCGCCGAGTTGGACCCGCTGTCACGCGCGATGCTGGCGGGGTTTGCCGAGCTGGTGCGGACGGCCGGGCTGCGGCCCCGGCCGTGTGACGGCGCACCTGGCGGGGCTGGGGGTGTCCGGCTTCGGCGTCGATCTGTCGCCGAAGATGATCGGGCTGGCCCGGCACGCCTATCCGAACCTGCGGTTCACCGAGGGCTCGATGACGGCGCTGGAGATGAGGGACGACGAGCTCGGCGGCATCCTGGCCTGGTACTCCACCCACCCCACGCCCCCGCGGTGGCTGCCGGCGGTGTTCGCCGAGTTCCATCGCACGCTCGCGCCCGGCGGCCACCTGCTCTGGGGAGACTACGTCGGCGACGAACGGCTGCAGCCGACCCAGGGCTATGGCCGTCCGGTGTCCTACGAGTCGTACCTCCTGCCACTGGACCGCATGGCCGGCCTGCTTGAGGAGGCCGGGTTCGTCGTCACCGCGAGGGTGGAGCAGGAGCCCGGCGGACGGGTGAACAGACCGCACGCCTGCCTGCTGGCCCGCAAGCCCGAAGGGTAGGCGCCTCCTGTCAGGACTCCGGGATGAAGGCGGGATCGATGCCCATCGCGGCAATGCCCTCACGCACGGACCGGATGAACTGTCCGATCTCCGTCACAAGAACATCCCAGGCGACGGGTGAGGTCCAGAAGTCCGGTGGGTGGATGGAGCCCACCCGCCGGCCCTGCTCGGACTCCACGATGCGGATCAGCCCCTCCTCCGCCTGCATCGAGTCGAGCTCGAAGTCCTCCCGGCCGGCATCGGGACCCCGGAGCCAGAACGCCAGGTGGTATGCCGGTTCGGCCACCGGGAACCCCTCCTCGGACCACACCACCTGCCCCTCTTCCCGGATCGACAGCTCCGCTTCGATGTCGAGGAGCAGGACTTCCAGGGGAGCCTCCTGCGGAACGAGACCGCGTCGGGGCAGATCCGACAGTCCGAACTCTCGGCAGACGAACCGCATGGCCGGGCCTCCAGAAGATTCAAGGCCCACCACACCAGACGCGCAGCGGTGCCTACGTTTCTTGCCCCTCAGAGGACGTACAGGATCGCCGGGATCAGGCACACCGGCAGGGTGACGATGAACTGGAGAACCCAGGGGGTGTCCGGGCCTTCGTTGTCCGGCTTGCCGGGGTTCTCCGCGCGCCAGGTCATGAAGGTGCGCATGGCCTTCCAGTGGCCCACCACGCAGAGGGCGCAGGCGATGAGAACGGCGCTGTAGACGGGGAGCCACTCGGTGACGGACTTGTCGTAGACCCCGGCGAAGCCCAGAAGGACCAGGAACGTGAACGCGGGGCCATTGGAGACGAAGATCTTCTGGCGCCGGTTGACCATGCCAGGGACCATCGCGGCGATGAAGGCGGCCGCGCTGAGCGCTGCGAAGAGCCACCACAGTGGTGAGGTTTTGTCCGGCATCTTTGCCCTTTCTGTGGCTTTCTATCGTAGGTGTGGTGCCGGGTGGGGCCGGGCGGCGGGAGTCCTGGACCCCGCCGTCCGGCCCCGGGCACCGAGCGGCTCAGCCGAAGAAGTCGATGATCCCGGAGACACCGGCGTGGATGCCTCCGAGCGCCGCGCCGGCGTAATGGCTGGTGACCTGGGACGCGGCCAGGGCGCCGATGGAACCGAGGCCCATGCCGAGCACCGCGCCGGCGGCTTCCTGGACGAACTTGTCGCTGCCGAAGCCGTATGCCTTGCCCGTGTAGATGAGGCCGGCGGCCGTGAACACCAATGATGCTCCGGCGAGCGCCGCCGAAAGGGGCTGGAGGCCCGGGACGAACGCCGTAGCGGCGGCGCCCAGACCGAGGGCCATGGAGATCGTGCCCAGCGCATCGGCCGTCTGTGCGGCGCTCTGGTCGTTCGCGGGCTCCTCGTAGGCGACGGTGACCATGTCGTTGCCCACGTTGTTGGCCGGATCGATGCCGTTGGCCTTGTTGTAGCGGGCCTCCGCCGCCGCCTTGGCGGCCTCGGCGGCGATCTCCTCCTGGCGCTTGCGCTCGACGACCTTCTTCGCGTCGTTCGCCGCCTGCTTCGCCTCCGCCGCGGACTTGCCCGCGGCGATCGCGTCGGCGTACGCCTGGTCGGAGGCGGCCTGTGCGCTCATGGCCGAGTCCACCGCGGACTTGGCCGAGGTGGCGGCCTGGTTCGCCTTGTAATTGGCCTGGCGGCTCGCGGTGCGGGCGGCCGAGGCCGCCTTCGCGGCGGTGGCGGCCGAGGCCTCGGCGTCGGCGGCGGACTTGTCGGCGGCCGTGGCGGAGGCTGTCGCCTTGTCGGACCAGTTCTGAGCGGTCGTCGCCGACGTCTGCGCCTCGTTCGACCACTTAACGGCGTCCTCGGCGTCCTGGCGGGCCTCGGCCGCGGCCATGGCGGCCTCCGCCGCGTTCTTGTACGCGGTGGCAACGACACGGCCCGCCGCGGCGATCTGCGTGTCGATGGACGCCACATGGGTGGCCGTGTCCTGGTCTGCCTGTTGCGCCTCGTAACGGGCGTAGCTGACGAACTTGTGGAGCATCCACTCCGGGCCCTCCAGCGCGGCCTGGGCCGCGGCCTCGACGTTGGGGCCCGCGGTGGCGAGGGCGGCGACGGTGGTCTGCCGGTCGTCCTCGGTCTTCGCGGTGGAGTAGCCGGAGATCAGGTACTTGTGCAATGCCTCGACACTGCCGTCGTTCAGCGCCGCGTTGGCGGCGGCGGTGACGGCCTTGCCCGCGCCGCTCATCGTCTTGAATACGGCCATGCGGTAGTCGTCGGCCTGCACGTCCTTGGCGCCCTTGAGCAGGAAGTCGCTCACAGCCTTCGGGTCGGTGCTCTCCAGCACCTTCTGCGCCGCCTCCGAGACGACGACCCGGTTGAGGCGGGCCAGGGTGAGGACCTTCTCGCGGTCGTCGAGCCCGGCGGCCTCGGCGTACCCGGTCTCCACCCAGTCGACGACGTCCTGGTTGCCGCCGGTCAGCGCCTGCTGCGCGGCCTGTCGGGTCCAGATCGAGTGGTCGTCCATCAGGTTGACCGCGGCCTTGCGGCCGAGCGCGGCCGCCGCGGCGGTGTCGCTCTCGGCGGCCGCCTGCGCGAGCAGGTCCTTGGTCTCCTGGCTGGTCGCCGCCTGCACCGCCTGGGTCTTGCGCATGTCCGTCTGGGAGCGGTCCTCGACGGTCTCGGCGTACTGGGCGACCTCGATGGCCAGTGCCCGGTCCTCCGCCACCTGCGCGGCCTCGGTGTCGCGGGCGAGCTGGGCGACCGTCTGGGCCTGCGTGAGCGCGCTGTTCGCGTCCGTAGCGGCGGTGATGGCCGCGTTCGCGTTGGAGGTGGCCTTGTTGGCCCAGTCCACGGCCTCGCCCGCCGCGTCGGCGGCGGCATTGGCGGCGTCGCCCGCGGCCTTCGCGTGGTCGGCGGCGCTGTTGGCGGCCGTGTGGGCCTCGTTCGCGGCCTGGGCGGCCTTGCCGGCCAGCGTGCCGGCCCGGTTGGCGGCGGCCGTCGCGGTGTCGGCGGCGGAGCGGGCGAGGTTGGCCGCGTCCCGGGCCCGCTTGGCCTGGGCCTGGGAGACCCCGGAGGCCTCGGCGGCGTCGGCGGCGGCGTCGGCCGAGGCGGCCGCGTTCTGGCCGGCCCGCGCGGCGGCGGCGCTGGACTCCTGCGCCTTGCTGCTCGCGGTGGCGGCCGACTTGGCCGCGGTCGCGGCACTGCGGGCCTTCTCGGCCGTTTCCAGGGCGGCCTTCGCGGCGTCCCGGGCGGCGGTCGCCTGCCCGCTGTCCTTGGACGCGGCGGAAGCGGCGTTCCAGGCGCGCACGGAGGCCGAGGAGGCAGCCGCCGCGGCGGCCGCGGCGGCCTGGGCGGCGTCGGCGGCGGTCCGGGCGGCGGTGATCGCCGTGCGCGAGGCGGTGACCGCCGTACGGGCGGCGTCGGCGGCACCCTCGGCGGCGTCCGCCGCGCGACCGGCGGCGCGCGAGGCCTTGACCGCGTCGGACTGCGCGGCCTTGGACTCCTCGGCCGCCTTCAGCGCGGCCTTCTTGGCCTCGCCCGAGGCAGCCTCGGCCCGGTCGGAGGCCTCCTTCGCGGCGACGGTGGCGGTGGCGGCGCGCTTGCCCGCGTTCTGGGCCTGCTGCACCAGCTGGTCGATCGTCAGCGACTCCTGGTCGCGGGCCCGCGCGAGGTGCTGGCCCTTCTCCAGGAACACGCTCACATCGGTCGCGGTGCCGTCGAGGGCCCGGTTGACCGCCAGGGTGAGGTTCGGGCCCGCGCCGACGAGCATCGCGGTGGCCTCGGCGCGCTCGTCCTCCTGCCGGGCGGTGTACTGGCCGGAGTCGAGGAAGGTCTGCAGGGCCTCGGGGGTACCGGCGTCGAGGGCCTTGTTCGCCTCCCGGACCACGGCCGTGCCGCCGGTGCCGAGGACGGTCAGCACCGCGATCCTGCGGTCGTCCGCGAGCGGACCCTTGTACCCCTCGGTGATGAACGCGTGGACGTCCGTGTCGGTGCCGGAGAGGGCTTCCTGGGCCTTGGCCCGCACACCGGGTCCCGCGTAGTTGAGGACGGCGAGGACGGCGGCGCGCTCATCCTCGGCGCGGGCACGGGCGTACCCCGAGTCGAGGAAGGACTTCAGGGCGTCGTCGGTGCCGGCCAGCGCGGTCTCCGCTTCGGTGCGGACCGCCCGGCCGCCGAGCTGCCAGGCGTCGAGGACCTGGGTACGGGCGTTGTCGGGCAGGCCGACCTCGGCCGCCGCCGCGGACTCGCCCCAGGCCGTGCCCACCACGGCCACGGAAAGGGTCAGCGCCAGGGCGGATATGGATCTTCCACCGCGTCGCCGCCGTTTGAGCATGTTCATTACTAAGAGGCTCCAGGGAATTCAAAGGGCCGTATGACCCTCAATCGCCGGAGCAGGATCACACACGTTGCTGGCGTGAATTAGGCGAGGGGTGGGGCGTTATCGATTCTAAACTTTTCGTAAACCGATCTTTAATAGAATCCCATACAACCTTCACGGATCATGGCGCACATCACCACTTGAGCTGCAGGTATGTCCAGTTTTTCAGTGTTCATCCGGTGGACTCAAACCGGAATCTGAGCTTCCATGTGTCGGCCGCAGGTCACGCCTTTTGCGTTTCTTCGGCAAATTCTTCCGGGGGTATTTCAAGCCCCGGCTTTTCCTGCGCCCCCCGGACAGGAATCTACGAACTAGGACAGTGATGAAGGTACGTAGCGCGCTCGTGCGCAATCTGGGGATCGCCACGGCAGTGGGCGCTCTGGCATGGGTCGCCTCGGCCCAGGGCGGCACCACCGAAGCCGTCGCCGACGACGCCCCGGGCTACACCGTCGAGGACTTCGACTACCCGCAGGCCGACAAGATCCTCGCCGAGCAGGGCATCACCCTCAAGCGCGGCGACGGCCACATCGTCCTCGCCGACTGTGCGAGCCAGACCGGACTCCTTGAGGTCTGGGCCCGCAGCAAGGACAAGATCTGCTTCCGCGTCACCGGCGACAGCGGCTACCTGACGATGGAGATCCCCTCCGTCTACGGCGTCAAGGGCAATGAATACGCGACCCAGGTCGACATGACCGTCGGCACCGAGGAGACGAGCTTCGACGTCGCCGAGAACGCCTGGACCGCGGTCGGCGAGAGCGCGGACGAACAGGGCCGCGAGTTCATGCTCGTGGAGATCAGGTCCGCCAAGTAACGCCCGGCCGCCGCTCCTCACCCGCCTTGCTGCGCCCCGGTGACTCCTCGCCGCGCAGCTTCCTCACCACAGAAACCAAGGTCATGCGTCACACCAGACCCCTTCGCCTCGCCGCGCTCGCCGCGGCGCTGGTCGCGGGCCCGATCGCCCTGTGCGCCGCGCCCGCCGCCGCTGTCACCGGAGCCGAGTCCACCGACACCACCTACGGCTACACCGCCCGCCTGGACATCGGTGACGGCACCCGCGGCTGCTCCGGCACCCTCGTCGACGCCGAGTGGCTGCTCACCGCGGCCGGCTGCTTCGTCGACGACCCCGCCGCGAGCCTCGCCGTGCCCGCAGGCGCCCCGAAGCTGAGGACCACCGCCGTCATCGGGCGCGCCGACCTGACCGGCACCCAGGGCGTGGAGCGGACGGTCGTGGAGCTGGTCCCGCGCGGCGACCGCGACCTGGTCCTGGCCCGCCTCAACCGCCCCGTCACCACGGTCGCCCCCATCTCCCTCGCCACCACCGCGCCCACCGCCGGCGAACAGCTCACCTTCGCCGGATACGGCCGCACCAAGGACGAGTGGGCGCCCCTGAAGCTGCACACCGGCGCCTACACGGTGGACTCGGCCGCAGCGACCACCGCCACCGTCACCGGCAAGGACGGGGTCGCCGCCTGCATGGGCGACTCCGGCGGCCCGGTGATCCGCGGGGCAGGCGGCACGGCCACCCTCGTCGCCCTCAACAGCCGTTCCTTCCAGGGCGGTTGCTTCGGCGTGGACGCCACCGAGACGCGCACCGGCGGCATCACCACCCGGGTCGACGACCTCGCCGCCTGGGTGAACTCCAAGACCGGCGCCACCCGCATCACCGACTTCAACGGCGACGGCGTGGAGGACATCGCGATCACCGACCCCGAGGCCACCGTGGGCGGCGTCGCCAAGGCGGGCCTGGTCCGCGTCGTGTACGGCGGAGGCAAGGGCACCGCCGAGATCAACCAGGACCTCGACTGGGTACCCGGTTCCGCCGAGGCGAGCGACGGATTCGGGTCGACCGTCGACACCGTCGACTACAACGAGGACGGCTACACCGACCTGGTCGTCGGCACCCCCGGCGACGACATCGGCACCCTCGCCGACGCGGGCATGGCCGACGTCCTCTACGGCGCCGCCGGCGGCCTGGGCACCGGGGTCCAGAAGGACACCCACTTCGAGCAGGGCACCGGCTCGGGAGCCATCGGCGCGTCCGCGTCAGAGGCCGGCGACCGCATGGGCCACGCCGTCGCCGCGGGCCACACCGCCGTGGGCGAGCCCTACCTGGTGATCGGCGTCCCCGGTGAGGCCCTCGGCACCATCACCAAGGCGGGTATGGCCTTCTACCTGCGCGGCAGCACCAACATCTCGGTCCACCAGGACAAGACCGACGTCCCCGGCACCGCCGAGGCGAACGACGGCTTCGGTACCTCGGTCGCCGCGAACGCGAACCACATCGCCATCGGCGCGCCCAACGAGGACATCGGCGGCGACGCGGCCTCCGGCAACCTCGCGGTCTTCTCGCACACCCTGCACGCCGACGGCCACCCCAAGCCGCTGCTCGGTCTCGACCAGGACCTCGACACCGTCTCCGGCGCCGCCGAGGCGGGCGACGAGTTCGCCACGTCGCTCTCGCTGACCGAGTACCGCCCCTCCGGGGCCGGCGCCGCCACCGACTCGATCCTCGCTATCGGCTCGCCCGGCGAGGACCTCACCATCGACGGCGCCGCCAAGGCCGACGCCGGCCGTGTCGTGCTGTTCCGTGTCACCGCCGCGGGCACCGGCACCGAGCTGCCCGAGCTCATCCAGGGCAACGGCACCGACGACGTCTCCGGCACCTCCGAGGCCGGCGACCGCATGGGCGAGGCCGTCACCGCGGTCAACACCGCCCCGCGTGCGGTGAGCACCACGGCGACGATGAAGCTCGCGGTCGGCGTCCCCGGCGAGGCCATCGGTACGGCCACCAAGGCCGGCGCGGTCCACACGTTCTCCCTGCTGGGCACCCCCGGCGCGAACGACCGCTGGCTCGAGGCGGGCGACGGCGACGGCATCCCCGGCACCCCGGCCGCGGGGCACCAGGTGGGCAGCAGCGTCCACTTCACCGGCACGAACCTGTACGTGGGCCTGCCCGACGGCCCGTCCTCGTCCGGCGCCCTGTACGCGCTGCCGATGTCCAACGTGACCGCCGGCGGCACGGTCGCCTCCGTGACCGCCTACCAGCCCGGTACGGGCGGACTCCCGGCCGCGGGAACCGCGTTCGGCCGCGCGGCCCGCTAGGGCCGGTCGCAGGACACGGCAACACCGACGGGCGGCGAAAGGGACACTCGCCGCCCGTCACCCCTCTCCGAGTCACGGCCCCTCCCGCGCGCGGTACCTTCATCATCACGCCGATGAGGAGAGTCAACGTGAGCAAGTTCGTGCGGCCCGCGCCCGAGGGCGCCGACCCCTTCGGCACGGCCCGGCTGCGTCGCGGAGTGCTGGATGCCTGGGCCACCAGTCCCGCCCGTTTCCGGGAGGACGCCAACGCCGAGGAGGACCTCGTCCTCGGCGGGTACCGGGACCGGCTCGTCGTCGAGCTCGCTCAGAACGCCGCCGACGCCGCCGCCCGCGCGGGAGTGACCGGACGGCTCCGGCTGACCCTTCGCGAAGGTGTTCTCGTCGCCGCCAACACCGGCGCCCCGCTGGACGCCGCCGGTGTCGAGTCGCTGTCCACCCTGCGTGCCTCCGCCAAGCGGGACACGGCCTCCGTGGGCCGGTTCGGCGTCGGGTTCGCCGCCGTCCTCGCCGTCACCGACGAGCCCGCCGTCGTCGGCCGGCACGGCGGTGTGCGATGGGCGCTCGCCGAGGCGCGGGAGCTGGCGACGCAGACCGCCCGCCACAGCCCCGGGCTCGGGGACGAGATCCGGCGCCGCGACGGACACGTGCCCCTCCTGCGGCTCCCCTTCGCCGCCGAGGGCTCCGCCCCGGACCCGTACGACACGGCCGTCATCCTTCCGCTGCGCGACACCGCGGCCGCCGACCTCGCCGAGCGCCTGCTGCACGCCGTCGACGACGCGCTGCTCCTCGCCCTCCCCGGTATGGAGGAGGTCGTGATCGAGGTCGGCGACGACGAGCCGCGCACCCTGCGCCGCCGCGTCGACGGCGCCTTCACGGTCGTGGAGGACTCCCGGGCCGGCGTCACCCACTGGCGTACGTCCACCGCCCACGGCCCGCTCACGCCCGATCTGCTCGCCGACCGCCCGGTCGAGGAGCGGCTGCGCCCCAGCTGGTCGCTCACCTGGGCCGTGCCCGTGGACGCCGCCGACAGCACGCCCGACCGGCCCCGCACCGCCCCCGTCGTCCACGCGCCCACGCCCAGCGACGAACCCCTCGGCGTCCCCGCCCTCCTCATCGCCTCCTTCCCGCTCGACACCACCCGCCGGCACGCCGCCCCCGGCCCGCTGACCGACTTCCTCGTGCAGCGCGCGGCGGACGCGTACGCCGAACTGCTCGCCGACTGGCGCCCGGTGGGCGAGGGCATCATCGGGCTCGTGCCCGGCCCGCTCGGCAAGGGCGAACTGGACGGGGCCCTGCGCCAGGCGATCCTGGAGCGGCTGCCCCGTACGGAGTTCCTCCCGCCCGCCCTCCCGCCCACCGCCGTCGCGCGCGAGGCCGACTCCGAGCTGCCCGAGTCGCTGCGGCCGAGGGACGCCGAGATCGTCGAGGGCGCCGGCGCCGACACCGTGCTCGTGCTGGGCGAGGTGCTGCCCACCCTCCTGCCCGCCGGGCTCGAACGGCGCGTGGAACTGCGCACACTGGGCGTCGCCCGGGTCCCGCTCACCGACGCGATCGACCGCCTGGCCGGGCTGGAGAAGGAGCCCGGCTGGTGGCGGCGGCTCTACGACAGCCTCGCCGGGGTCGACCCGGACCGGCTGTCCGGCCTGCCGGTGCCGTTGGCCGACGGGCGGACGACGATCGGGCCCCGGCAGATCCTGCTGCCCACGCCGGACGCCGTCCGGATCGACCCGGAGATCCTGGCCCGCCTCGGCCTCAAGGTCGCCCACCCGGACGCCGCGCATCCCCTCCTGGAGAAGCTCGGTGCCCTCCCGGCCACGCCCCGCGCGGTCCTCACCACGCCCCAGGTCCGCGCCGCCGTCGCCGCCTCGCTCGACGACGACGGCGGGGTGAGCTGGGAGGAGGACGCTCCCGACGCCGAGGAACTGGCCGACACCGTGCTCGCGCTGGTGCGCGACGCGAACCTGGAACCCGGTGACGAGCCGTGGCTGGGCGCGCTCGCGCTGCCGGACGAGGAGGGTGAGCTCGCCCCCGCCGGCGAACTCGTCCTCCCCGGCAGCCCCTTCGCCCAGGTCATGCGCGAGGACGAACTCGCCTTCATCGACGCCGAGTTGGCACAGAAGTGGGGCGAGCAGCCGCTCGCCGCCTGCGGCGTCCTCGCCAACTTCGCCCTGGTCCGCGCCACGGACGTCGTCCTCGACCCGGACGAACTGGAGCCCCGCGAGGGCGACTTCGCCGAGCCCGACGACGCGGGGCTGCTGGACGCCGTCGACGTCTGGTGCGAGGACATCCTGGACCGCTTCCCGGAGACTCCCGTACCGCCGGTCGCCACCGAGCTGATCGCCGTACGCGATCTGGACCTGGTGGACGACGACAAGTGGCCGCAGGCCCTCGCCCTGCTCGCCCAGCCGCCGCTGCGGGACGCCCTCACCCAGCAGGTGCGGATCCTGCTGCCCGACGGCACCCACGAGGTCGTACGGCCGTACACGGCCTGGTGGCTGCGCGGCAACCCGGTGCTGGACGGCCGCCGCCCGGCCGGGCTCCTCGCCTCGGGCGGCGACCCGCTCCTGCGCGGTCTGTACGACGAGGCGGACGCGACCGGCTTCGACGACGAGCAGGTGCTGCGGGCGCTGGGCGTGCGGACGTCCGTCGCCGCGCTGCTCGACGAGCCGGGCGGCGCCGCCGAACTGCTGGACCGCCTGGCCGACCCGGAACGACCCGTCGGCTCCGCCCAGTTGCACGCCCTGTACGGCGCCCTGGCCGAGCTGGACCCCGAGCAGGTGACCCTGCCGGACGAGCTGCGGGCCGTGGTCGACGGGCGGGTCGAGGTCGTGGACGCGGCCGACGCGGTGGTCGTCGACTCGCCGGACCTGCTGCCCTTCACCGAGGGCGTCCCGCTGCTTCCGGTACGGCCGACGCGGGCCGCCGAGCTGGCCGAGCTGTTCCAGGTGCGGCGGCTGAGCGAGTCCGTCACCGGCCGGGTGACCAGCGAGGGCACCGAGCACGACGTACCGGAGTCGGTGCGGGCGCTGCTCGGGGCGCGCACCCCCGAGACGTACGTCGAGCACGAGGAACTCGTCGTGGACGGCGTGGAGATCGACTGGCGCCTCACCGACGACGGCACCCTGCACGCCTCGACCCTGGAGGGCGTGGCCGCGGGCCTGGCGTGGGCGGCACGGCAGTGGCCGCGGCGGTTCGAGGTGGCGGCGCTGCTGGAGGATCCGTCGCGGACCGGGGAACTGGCTCGCGACCGCTGGTTCGACTGAGCCAACGGGGCCGTCCGACCGCCCTTTCGGTCGGTCGGACGGCCCTGCTGGTGGTGTCAGTCCGCCTCGGGTTCCAGGAAGTAGTCGTACTTCTCCAGGTCGAGCGCGATACCGGTCAGCTGCTGGAAGCGCTCGGCGTGCTCTCGCTTCAGCGGATACACGTCGGCCAGCTGGTCCGCCGGCATCCCCAGGAGCTCTCCGAAGGCTTCCGCGCCGACCGCGGTGACGTCGGTGGACGAGTCGGGGAAGTCCTCGTCCTTGAGATAGCGGGTGACAAGGAAGATCACGGCGTTACCTTCCGGGTGGGGTCCGCGGGCTTGGTCTGGGCTCCAGTGTCCGGGTCGTACTCCCCGAGGTGCTTGCCGCGCTTGTTGTACTTCTCGACCGTGCCGTGCTGGGAGTCCCACTCGTATATCTCACCGGACTTGGGGTCCTTCCAGCGCTTGCGCATACCGCCGCCGCCCTGCACCGGCGTCTTCGGCTTGGCCTTCGCCGCGCTGGGGAACCCGGGCAGTCCGCCCTTCGGCGCGGGCTTCGGTCCGGTCTGCGCCTTCTGGACCGCGCTGCTCTTGCTCTGCGCCTCGCGCAGCGCCTGGCCCAGGCCGTCGCTGAACCGGCCGACGCCGTCGGCGGTGGTGAATCCGCCGCCCACGATCAGGGAGGTGCTCGCGGCGATGGCCGGAGCGCCGGCGAGGCAGCCGACTCCGGTGATGCACAGGGCCCCACCGGCGAGATCACCGCTCGCGCCGACCCCCATCATCAGGACACCGGTACCCGTCTCGGCGAGCCCCGTCCACAGATCCTGGTTGGTGAGGATGGCCTCGCCGTAGATGAGGACGGTGTCCGCCTTGTCCTCCAGCCAGTCCGGGACCCAGCCCTCGTCGGCCTCTTCCTGCTGGCCCTCCGGGTCCGGGGCGGTGCGCCAGGCCTCCTCCGTCCTGCGGAACTCGGCCTCCTCCTGCACCTGCTTCGCGACCGCCGTCTGGAAGGCCTCCAGCATGGCCTTGCCGGCCGCAGCGGAGTCCTTGCCCGCGGCCGTCGCCGACGCCCGCGCCTCGTTGGCCGCGCTCCACGCCTCGTCGGCGGAGCCCCGGGCCCAGTTCGCGGACGCCTGTGCCCGAGTGGCCGAGGTGACGGCCCGGGCCGCCGCCGCATGCGCATCGGTCTCGGCGGCACGCGCCGTCCGGGCCGAGGCGGCCGCGTTCTCCGCGGACTTCTTCGCGGCCTCGGCGGACCTCCTGGCGTCGTCGGCGTACCCGTCGGCGGCCTTCCGTGACTCGTCCGCCTCCTTGGCGTACCTGGCGGCGTCCTCGGCCGCCTTGCGGGCCTTCGCGGCCACCACGGCCGCCTCGGCCGCGTTCTTCTGTGCGGTGGCGGCCACGGAAGCGGCCCCGGCGATCATTTCCTGCACCAGGGCGACATGGCTCGCGGCGAGCTGGTCCTTGCGCTGCGCCTGGTACTGGCCACGCTGGATGAAGGCGTGCAGTAGCGGCGTGGGTCCCTCCAGCGCGATCCGGGCCGCGGCCTTGACCTCGGGGCCGCCGCTGTTGATGAGCTGCGTCGCGCGTACCCGCTCGTCCTCGGTGCGGGCCGCGTACTGTCCGTCGGTGATGAAGGAGCGGAACCGGTCCACGGAGTTGGAGTTCAGCGCCGTGCGCCCCGCTTCCCGGACGCCGGGACCGCCGTTGGAGACGACCCGCGTGATGTAGACGCGCATGTCCTGCGCCATCGTCGCGTACTGACCGTCCTGCAGGAACGAGTCGACGGCTGCCGAGTTCTCGGCCAGGGCCTGCTCGGCCCCGCCGCGCACGGCGGCCGACGGCGACGCCATGGCCAGCGTCTCCACCCGGGACCGCCGGTCCTGCTGCGCGGCCTCGGCCCGCCCGGAACGGACGTACGTCACGACGTCGGCGGCACCACCGGACAGCGCCTGCTCCGCCGCCGCGCGGCTCCAGGGGCCACGGGACTTCAGGGTGCGCAGCGCCACCTCACGGCCTTCGTCGGCCACCCGCCGCACATCGGCGTCCGGTGCGGAGGCCTCGGTGCTCAGCCGCCGGGCGTCCGACTCCAGAGCCACGGACCCCTGCGCCACGGCGGCTTGTGCCGCCTGCTGCCGCTCCTCCTGCGACTTGGACTGTTTGGCCCGCGCGACCGATTCGTTGGTACGGGTGGTCAGCTCCTCGGCCTCGATCTCACGGGCCAGCGCGAACACCGTCCGGGCTCTGGCTACGGCCGAGCTCGCGGTGTTCGCCGCCTCCTTGGCGGCCTTCGCATGAGCGGTCGCCTGGGCCGCGGCCTTCGAGGAATCCGTGGCGTGGTCGGCGGCCTCATTGGCCGCCTTGGCCGAGTTCCTCGCGTGCGTGGCGGCCGACTTGGCCGCGTCGCGGGCCTCGTACGCGGCGGTCGCGGCCTTGCGGGCCAGGCTCTCCGCGGCATTCGCGGCTCGCGTGGCCTCCGCGGCCTGGGCGCGCGCCGCCGCTGCGGCGGCACTGGCCTCGGCGGAGTGGGCGCCGGCCTGGTCCGCGAAGCGGCTGGCGTCCTCCGCGGCGCCGGCGGCGGCGTTGGCGTTGTTGCCCGCGCTCGTCGCGGCCTTCGCCGCGTCCCCGGCCGCGGTCGCGGCCAGACCGGCCTGGTGGGCGGCGTCCGCCGCGAGTTCGGCACCCTTGGCCGCGAGGTTGGCGTCGTCGGCGGCCTTGCGGGCCGCCGTCGCCTTGCTGTGGTCCGCCGCCGCGTCCGCGGCAGCGCCCCGGGCCCGGCTGGCGGACTGGGCGGCGCCGGCCGCGGCGGAAGCCGCCTGGGTGGCCGCGCTGGCGGCGGTGCGGGCCGAGTTGTTGGCCGAGCGGGCCGCGTTGATGGCCTGCTGGGCCGCGCGGGCGGCCTGGTTGGCGGCGGTGGCCGCGCGGGAGGCGGCGCCCGCGGCGCGCACCGAGTCCTTGCGCGCGGCCTCCGTCTCGGCCGCGGCCTTCTGCGCGGCCTCCTTGGCGAGCGCCGACGCGGCGATGGCCCGCGCCGAGGCGTCCTTGGCCGCTTCCGTCTCCGCCTTCGCCTGGCGTCCGGCCTCCTTGGCCTGGGCGGCGAGCTGGGCGACCGTGGCGTGTTCCTGGTCGCGCGAGCGTGCGACGTACTGGCCGACCTGGAGGAACTCGCGGATGTCGGCGGCGGTTCCGTCCAGGGCGACCCGGCCGGCCGCCCGCACGTTGGTGCCGCCCGTGCTCACGATCTGTACGAGCTGGACCCGCTCGTCGTCCTCGCGCTGGGTGTACTGGCCGTCGTTGAGGAAGTCGGCCAGATCGGTGGGCGTGCCGGCCAGTGCGGCCCGGCCTGCCTTCTGTACGGCGGGCCCGCCCGCGTCGATGATCTGGCTGACGCGGACACGCTGGTCCTGCTCCAGAGGAGCCTTCCAGCCGTCCTTCAGGAACGCCTGCAGATCGTCCTGGCTGCCGGTCAGCGCCTTGCGGGCGGCCTCCTGCAGCCCCCGTCCGCCGATGCTCACGAGCTGCGCGGTCTGGACGCGGTCGTCCTGGTACGCGATCTCCGGCGCGACGTCGTCGAGGAAGTGCCGTACGTCGTTGTCGCCGCCCGTGAGGACGGCTTCCGCGGCGGCCCGCAGACCGGGACCGCCCTGCTTCCACAGATCCAGGACCCGGCCGCGGTCCGAAACCGCGTCACCGGCCGGAGCGGCGACGTCGGCGGCGGAGCCGGCGGCCGAGGCCGCCGGAGCGGGGCCGAGCAGACCGGCGGCGATCGCCATGGGCAACACGGTCAGAGCCGCGCCGCGTATCAGGCGTCTCGCTTTCCCGGTGGCATCGAACTGGTCAGTTCTTCGATTCACTGAGTACCTGTCTCGGATATCGGCGACGACCCCCGAAATGCGAGTCGCCGAATGGTCGATGGGTAAGCATAGGCGGGCTCGTTCGAAAGGGTGCGCAGTGGCTGAGAGTTGACGGCGGACGGATTCGTCCTTACTCTGTGACTCGACTTTGCTTTTGCGGCGGGGCCTGACCAGCCCGGGGGTGCCGCGAGCTCTTATCTACAGGGGGTAAAGGGGGCCGGCTGCGCGTGTGCGCAGCCGGATGATCTGGGTATATCTGGCGGCCGTACGCGGTCGCGGCCCACGTATGTCCACTTTTTTCATCGCATCCCGGCGGGGGCCTCTCGATGCGAGGGTCCGTGCCTGAAGGGACTCTTCGGTGCCTTTCCGTGCCCGAAATCTCGTTGTTTTCGGAATGGCGGTCGCGTGTGTCACGCTGGCCGGAATTACCGCCGCTTCGGCCGACGATCCGCCGCAATCCCCGGCTGATTCGACCCCGCCCGTCGCGGTCGAGGACTACGGCTATCCCGGCGCCGACCGGATTCTCACAGAAAAGGGAATCCGGCTGAAGAAGGGCGACGGGCGCATTCTCTTGGCCGACTGCGATCCCGCCGCCCAGCAGATCCGTGTGCTCACGCGCAAGGACGACTCCGTCAACCGGGCCGGCACCTACTGCTTCAGGGCGACGGCCAAGACGGGCCGCCTCACCCTGGAACTGCCCCAGGTCTTCGCCGTGGAGGCCGCGGACCACCCGATCCGCGCCGAGCTGACGGCCAATGGGAAGACCACCTCGGTGACCGTCGCCAAGGGTGGGTTCGAGTCCGTCGGCGAGGGCGAGGGCGGTGCCCCCTCGGTCCTCGTCGAGCTGCGAGTGACCGGCTGATCCGCCGAGCCGCCACCGTTCGTACCGGCACGCCCGGCGCGTGCGGAACGCACTTCCATCCGCTCCTCCGCACCGTGGCGCGCACTGGGCGCACCGTGCGGAAGCCGACATTCTGATTCGAGGGAAACGTGAAAGACGCCCGTCCAGGCAGGACGCGCATGGTGTGGGTCGTCGGAGTCGCGGCCACCGGTCTGACGACGGGTCTGCTGGCCGCGGCCCCGGCCCAGTCCGTCGTCGGTGACCAGGTCGCGGACGGAAACCATCAGTACGTGGTCAAGGTCCACATCGCCGGCGGCACCGACAAGGAACGTGCCTGCTCCGGGACCCTGGTCGACACTCAGTGGGTCCTCACCTCCGCCAGCTGCTTCGCCGCCGACCCCCAGCAGGCCACCGAGCTCACCCGCGGCGCGCCACCGCTGCCCGCGGTGGTCACCGCCGACGGCAACGCGCCCGTGCCGGGTGTCTCCGATCTGAAGCAGCGGGTGCGCGAGATCGTGCCCTACCCCGGCCGCGATCTGCTCATGGCCCGCCTCGACGACGTGACCACCGCGGCCAACCCACTGGACGGGCCGTTCCCCGACATCGCCTCGGCCGACGTCAGCGGCACCGCGCCGATCCAGGGCGGCCTGCTCACGGGGGCGGGATACGGCCGCACCAAGGCGGAGTGGGTCCCCGAGCGGGCCCATGCCAGCTCCTTCGGCGTGGATCTCGTCAACCCCACGACGCTTGCGATCTCGCCCTCCGCTCCGGGAAGCGCCCTGTGCAAGGGGGACGCCGGCGGCCCGGTGCTCGACTCCAACAGCAGGGTCGTCGCCGTGGTCACCCGGTCCTGGGACGGCGGATGCCTCAACTCCGACGAGACCCGCACCGGCGCCGTCGCCACTCGTGTCGACGACATCGCCGACTGGGTGCAGCAGGTTCGGTTGACGACGCGTCAGAAGCACCTGACCGACGCCATGACGGCAGCCGACTTCGACGGTGACGGGCGTACGGACATCGCGGCCCTGCTGACCGGAGGGTACGCGCATTACTTCTCCAGCCGCCCCGACGCGACCCTGCAGTACGGCGACTCCCTGCGCGCTCTGGGCCGGTCCACGCACAAGGACCTCATCGCGGGTGACTTCGGGGACGGCAAGCGCCTCGAGGCGATCTCGGTCGACAAGGAGGGCCGCCTCTCGCTGGCCACCCAGCGCCTGCCCGGCCTGCCCGGCGGCTGGCAGCACGACCCCCTGTGGACGGACGCCACCTGGAAGAACAGCCTGCCCGTCGCCGCGCTCAGGACCGGCAAGCCCGGCCGGGACACGCTCGTCTTCCAGTGGCCCGACGGTTCCCTCTACACGTACAAGCGGGACGCGAACGGCAAGCTGGTCAACCAGAAGAAGTCCATGTGGCCCGACAAGACCTGGAAGAAGAAGCACATCGCCACCGGCGACTTCAACGTTGACGGCCGGGACGACATCGCCGCCATCGCCGCCGACGGAGCGCTCCACCTCTACGCGGGCAAGGCCGACGGCACCTTCGACAAGGCCCGTTCGATGTGGCACGACAAGACCTGGGGCAGCATGCGCGCCTTGGCCGGCGGCGACTTCGACGGCGACGGGAAGGCCGATCTCGCCGCCCTGACCGGCACCGGAGACCTGCGCTGGTACGCGGGCGACGGCAAGGGCGCTCTGGCGGCCGGTAAGACCATGTGGCCCAAGATCTAGGGGCAAACCCCGGGCACCGTGCGAGAGGGCCGGCTCCGAGCCGCGGAGCCGGCCCTCGCCCGCGCGGGGAAAGGCATTCGTCGCGAACTTCCCGTTGTGCGCGGCGGGTTCGTGACGAAGCTCACGCAAGTTCCGCGGTGGCCGCACAACCCGCAACGCCTGCCTCGTATCTGATCACTTGAGTCATCAGGCTCCACGATCACCCGGGCCCCGACGTGACCAGCGGGGCCCCTTTCCGTAGCAGGGGAACGCATGCGCACCAGAGCCACCGTGGCCGCCGTCTCCGGCGCCCTGGCCCTTTCCGCCCTCGCCGTCCCGGCCGCCCAGGCCGACGACTCCGCCGCCTCCTACCCGGACGTCGCCAAGGTCCGCGAGGCCACGTCCGTCCGGGCGGAGGGCGAGCCGTACGCCCTGAACGTCAGCTTCTCCAACGTCAAGATCGCCAAGGCGGTCAAGGTCGGTACCACCGGCCGCGTCTCCACCGCCGTGACCTACACGCTGACCCATGGCACGGACGTGAACATCAAGGCCGCCGACTTCGTCACCGACGCCTTCATCTACCGGGGTTCCGACCTCCGGCCGGACCACAGGCTCTTCGGTGACAAGCCGGCCAAGTGCACCGCGACCTCGGCGACCACCGCCGACTGCAAGGGCACGATCGAGGTCTACCCGGCCGCCCACGAGCTGCTCAACACGGACGCCGGCACCTGGCGGGCCGCGGCCGAGGCGACCGCCTTCAACGGGCAGGACCCGGCCGGCGAGACCTTCGACATCAGCAAGGTCGGCTACAAGACCCAGGCCAATCGCGGCACCACGCTGGTCCAGCGCGCCTCGAAGCTGACCGTCGACGCCTCGCCGGAGCCGGTGAAGAAGGGCAAGCCGATCACCGTCACCGGCAAGCTGTCCCGTGCCAACTGGGACCGCGGCACGTACAACGGCTATGTCGAGCAGCCGGTGAAGCTGCAGTTCCGCAAGAAGGACGGCGACACCTACACGACGCTGAAGACCGTCAAGACCAACGCCACGGGCAATCTGAAGACCACGGTCACGGCCACCGAGGACGGCTACTTCCGCTTCACCTTCGCGGGCACGACGACGACTCCGGCGGCCACTCCGGCGGGTGACTACGTCGACGTGCGGTAGTCACTGCCGCCCCTAGGTCGGACACGGCCTAGTCGGGGAACCGGCGGTCGACCCACCTCCAAGCGACCTCCAGGGCGACCGCCGCCCCCGCCGAGATCCCCACCGCGATCCACGGCATCGTCATCCCGACCAGCTTCAGCGCGAAGAACTCCTGGAGCCACGGCACGACCAGCACCACCAGGAACCCGAGACCCATCGCGGCGACCAGGGCGACCCGCCACCAGGTGTACGGCCGGGCGATGATGGCCAGCACCCACATCGAGATCAGGAAGAGCGTCAGGGTGGCGACGCTCGTCTCGGCGTCCAGCGAACCCTCGCCCGTGTAGTAGTGCCGGGCGATCAGATACGTCCCGAAGGTCGCGATCCCCGCCACCACGCCGCCCGGGATCGAGTACCGCATGACCCGCCGTACGAAGTGCGGCTTCGCGCGCTCCTTGTTGGGCGCGAGGGCCAGGAAGAAGGCCGGGACGCCGATCGTGAGGGTGGACAGCAGGGTCAGATGGCGCGGCAGGAACGGGTACTCCACCTGCCAGAACACCACCATCAGCGCCAGCAGCACCGAATAGACCGTCTTGACCAGGAACAGGGTCGCCACGCGCGTGATGTTGCCGATCACCCGGCGCCCCTCGGCCACCACCGACGGCAGCGTCGCGAAGCTGTTGTTCAGCAGCACGATCTGCGCCACCGCCCGGGTCGCCTCCGACCCCGAGCCCATCGCCACGCCGATGTCGGCGTCCTTCAGGGCGAGGACGTCGTTCACGCCGTCGCCGGTCATGGCGACGGTGTGCCCGTGGGACTGGAGCGCGCCCACCATGTCCCGCTTCTGCTGCGGGGTGACCCGGCCGAACACCGTGCCGTCGTCGAGGGCAGTCGCCATCCCGTCCTTGTCCTGGGGGAGGGTGCGGGCGTCGACCGTGGTGCCGGACAGGCCGAGCTTGGTCGCCACCGCGCCCACGGACACCGCGTTGTCCCCGGAGATCACCTTGGCCCGGACGTTCTGCTCCGCGAAGTAGCGCAGGGTGTCGGCGGCGTCGGGCCGCAGCCGCTGCTCCAGTACGACGAGGGCGGCGGGCTTGGCGCCCTCGGCCACCTCGGGATCGTCCAGCTCGCGGCCGGCGCGGGCGAGCAGCAGCACGCGCAGCCCCTGCTCGTTGAGGCGATCGGTTTCGGCCAGGGCCGGGTCGTCGGCGGCCAGCAGCACATCGGGGGCGCCCAGCAGCCACGTACTGGTCTCGCCGTCACCCTCGCTGAAGGTGGCGCCGCTGTACTTGCGGGCGGAGGAGAAGGGCAGGGACTCGGTGCAGCGCCAGTCCTCGGCGTCGGGGTAGGCGTCGATGATGGCCTGCAGGGAGGCGTTCGGGCGGGGATCGGACTCGCCGAGGGCGCCGAGCACCTTGCGGGCGTAGTCCTCGTCGGTGCCGCCGAGGGCGCGCAGCTCGGTGACGTCCATGCCGCCCTCGGTGAGGGTGCCGGTCTTGTCCAGGCAGACGGTGTCGACGCGGGCGAGGCCCTCGATGGCGGGGAGCTCCTGGACCAGGCACTGCTTGCGGCCGAGCCGGATGACGCCGATCGCGAAGGCGACGGAGGTGAGCAGGACCAGCCCCTCGGGGACCATCGGGACGATGCCGCCGACGGTGCGGGCGATCGAGTCGTCGAGGTCCTTGTTCTTCACGACGAGCTGGGTGACGATCAGGCCGATCGCGGCCGGGACCATCATCCACGTCACGTACTTGAGGATGGTGGAGATACCGGAGCGCAGCTCGGACTGGACGAGGGTGAAGCGGGAGGCCTCCTCGGCGAGCTGGGCGGCGTAGGCCTCACGGCCGACCTTGGTGGCCTGGAAGGCGCCGCCGCCCGCGACGACGAAGCTGCCGGAGAGGACCGGGTCGCCGGGCCGTTTGACGACCGGGTCGGCCTCACCGGTGAGCAGCGACTCGTCGATCTCCAGCCCGTCGGCCTCGACGCACACCCCGTCCACGACGGCCTTGTCGCCCGGCCCGATCTCGATCAGGTCGTCCAGCACGATCTCGGAGGTGCTGACCTCGGCCGCGAGCCCGTCCCGCCGTACCGTGGGCCGGGCCTCGCCGATCACCGCGAGCGAGTCGAGGGTCTTCTTCGCCCGCCACTCCTGGATGATCCCGATGCCGGTGTTGGCGAGGATCACGAAGCCGAACAGGCTGTCCTGGATCGGCGCGACGAACAGCATGATCAGCCAGAGCACGCCGATGATCGCGTTGAACCGGGTGAAGACGTTGGCCCGGACGATCTCCACCGTCGAGCGGCTGCTGCGTACGGGTATGTCGTTGACCTGCCCGCGCGCGACCCGCTCGGCCACCTCCGCGGCGGTGAGCCCGCTCGTCGCCACCGGGACGTAGGCGGGGTGCACCGATGAGTCCACTTGGGCGCCCGCGTCGGTATGCGTCATGCATTCGACGGTACGTGCGGATTTACGCCTTCACCCGCTGAGTGAGCGGAAGTTCCGACTTGGGGAGGACAGGGTCTCGTGCCCTGGTTGTAGGGCGCGCGGCGTCAGGGCGACTGGGGTTCGCCGCTGGTTTCCCGCTCGGCTTCCAGGGCCGCGGCGCGCTTGAGGGCCGCGTCGCGGCCGCGGACGTACCAGATGCCGATCAGGCCGAGGCCGCCGCCGGCCAGGCAGGTCCACACCCACCAGGTGTGGCCGTGGTCGTCGAACCAGCCGTAGAACGGGAGCTGCACGAGGAAGAGGACGAACCAGATGATCGTGCCGCCCACGATGGTGGGGACCACCGGCCCCTCCAGGGGCTCGGGTGCCTCGTGCTTGATGGGTCCCGTGAAAAATCCGGCCATGGGGGACAGCTTACGAGGCGATCAGGTCTACGCGCGGAGATGGCCGTTCGGGGCTTTATATGTTCATACTGAAACGGTTTGTGTCTGACCACTTCTCTTCGTAGGAAACAACAAAAGCATGTCCACCTCGGCTCCTGCCAAGGCCCCCACCCCTGAACAGCCGGGAGCCGGGCCCGCCTACGGCGCACTCGACCGCTTCTTCAAGATCTCCGAGCGCGGCAGCACGCTGCCCCGTGAGATCCGTGGCGGTCTCGCCACCTTCTTCGCGATGGCGTACATCATCGTGCTGAACCCGATCATCCTCGGCAGCGCGAAGGACATGTACGGCCATCAGCTGGACAACGGCCAGCTCGTCACCGCGACGGCCCTGACGGCGGCGTTCACCACGCTGCTGATGGGTGTCATCGGCAATGTGCCGATCGCGCTCGCCGCCGGTCTCGGCGTGAACTCGGTCGTCGCGCTCCAGCTCGCGCCCCGGATGTCCTGGCCGGACGCCATGGGCATGGTGGTGCTGGCCGGCTTCGTGGTCATGCTGCTGGTCGCCACCGGGCTGCGCGAGCGCGTCATGAACGCCGTGCCCTACAGCCTGCGCAAGGCCATCTCCATCGGTATCGGCCTGTTCATCATGCTGATCGGCCTCGTCGACTCCGGTTTCGTCTCCCGCATCCCGGACGTCGCCCAGACCACGGTCCCGCTCCAGCTCGGCGCCGACGGTCACCTCAACGGCTGGCCTGTGCTGGTCTTCATCCTCGGCGCGCTGCTCACCCTCGCCCTGATCGTCCGCAAGGTCCCCGGCGCGATCCTCATCTCGATCGTCACGATGACCGTGCTCGCGGTGATCATCGAGGCGGTCGCGAACGTGCCGTCCTGGGGCCTGACGACCCCGAAGTGGCCCGGCAACCCCGTCGCCAGCCCCGACTTCGGTCTGATCGGCGAGGTCAGCCTGTTCGGCGGCTTCGACAAGGTCGGCGCGCTGACCGGCGTCCTCTTCGTCTTCACCGTCCTGCTGTCCTGCTTCTTCGACGCCATGGGCACGATCATGGGTGTCAGCGACGAGGCGAAGCTGACCGACGCCCAGGGGCAGATGCCGGGCATCAACAAGGTCCTCTTCGTCGACGGCCTCGCCGTCGCGGCGGGCGGTGCCAGCTCCTCCTCGGCGACCACCGCCTTCGTGGAGTCCACGGCCGGCGTCGGCGAGGGCGCCCGTACCGGCTTCGCGAACGTCGTCACCGGCGCGCTCTTCGGCGTGGCGCTGTTCCTGACGCCGGTCGCCACCATGGTCCCGTCGCAGGCGGCCACCCCGGCGCTGCTGGCGGTCGGCTTCCTGATCCTCGCGAACTCCGTCAAGGAGATCGACTGGGCCGACTACACGATCGCGATCCCGGCCTTCGTGACGATGGTGATGATGCCGTTCACCTACTCGATCACCAACGGCATCGGCATGGGCTTCATCACCTTCGCGGTGCTGCGCCTGGCCGCCGGGCGGGGCAAGGAGGTGCCGGTGGCGATGTACGTCGTCTCGGCGGTCTTCGCCTTCTACTACCTGATGCCGGCGCTGGGGCTCACATAAGCCGTCTTACGTAAGCCGTCTCACGTAAGCCGTCTCACGTAAGCCCCCTCACGTAAGCCCGTAGAACTTCTCTGTCTCCTCGACGGCGGACTGGAACCGCTCGTCGAAGTCATCGCGGATGAGCGTCCGGACCACGTAGTCCTGGACGCTCATTCCTCTTTTCGCCGCATGCTCTTTGAGTCGCTCGAGCAGCTCATGGTCTATCCGCAGGCTGAGCACGCTGGTCCCCATGGACACGAGGGTCGCTGCACACGTCGGTGCCGCGTGTCACGTTCCGCCACCGGATCACCCGGATGAGTGACATCGGACCAGGTGGTCTTTAGTCAGGGTAATGAGTTACTCTAAAGAACATGTCGGACCTTACCCATGGCGACGACGCTGCCGCCGTGAACTCTCTGCGCTCCGCCGTGATGCGACTGTCGCGTCGGCTCAAGCACCAGCGGGTCGACGAGTCGCTGAGCCCCACCGAGATGTCGGTCCTGGGCACCCTCTCCCTGTGCGGCAAGGCCACCCCCGGTGAGCTGGCCCGCAAGGAGCACGTCCAGCCGCCGTCGATGACCCGTATCGTCGCGCTGCTGGAGTCCAAGGGACTGGTCCGCCTGGAGCCGCACCCCGAGGACCGGCGCCAGAAGGTCGTCACGAAGACGGAGCAGGCCGAGGCGATGCTCGAGGAGAGCCGCCGCAAGCGCAACGCCTTCCTGGCCACCCTGGTCGAGGGCCTCGACGAGGACGAGTGGGCGAAACTGCGCGCCGCCGCCCCCGTGCTGGAGAAGCTCGCACACCTGTAAGCAGTCACCGCGAGGAGGCGAACACTTTTGAGTTCGGGACCCGGAGCAGCTTCCGCACCCGCACCGACCACCCCCACTACCCCTGGCCCCCGCAAGTCCTCGATGTTCAGCTCGCTCAAGGTCAGGAACTACCGACTGTTCTTCCTCGGACAGGTCGTCTCCAACACCGGCACCTGGATGCAGCGCATCGCCCAGGACTGGCTGGTGCTCAGCCTCACCGGCTCCGCCACGGCCGTCGGCATCACGACGGCCCTCCAGTTCCTGCCGATGCTGCTCTTCGGCCTCTATGGCGGCGTCCTCGTCGACCGCCTGCCCAAGCGCCGTACGCTGCTGATCACCCAGACCTCGATGGCGGTCACCGGTGTCGCGCTCGCCGTCCTCACGCTCACCGGCCACGTCCAGGTCTGGCACGTCTACCTCGCCGCCCTCGCCGTCGGCCTGGCGACCGTCGTCGACAACCCGGCCCGGCAGTCCTTCGTCTCCGAGATGGTCGGTCCCGACCAGCTCCAGAACGCGGTCAGCCTGAACTCCGCCAACTTCCAGTCGGCCCGGCTGGTCGGCCCCGCCGTGGCCGGCCTGATGATCACCGGTGTCGGCACGGGGTGGGCGTTCCTCGCCAACGGCCTGTCGTTCGTCGCGCCGATCGCCGGGCTGCTGCTGATGCGGGCGCGTGAGCTGTACCCGGTGCAGCGCGCCCCGCGCGGCAAGGGCCAACTGCGGGAGGGTCTGCGGTACGTCGCTGGCCGCCCCGAGCTGATCTGGACCATCGTCCTCGCGGGGTTCGTCAGCACCTTCGGCTTCAACTTCCCCGTCTACCTCTCGGCCTTCGCCGACGACGTCTTCCACGCGGGCGCCGGTTCCTACAGCCTCTTCAACACGCTGATGGCGGTCGGCTCGCTGGCGGGCGCGCTGCTCGCGGCCCGGCGCGGTACGGCCCGGATGCGGGTGCTGGTGGCGGGGGCGGTGGCCTTCGGCACGATGGAGATCGTGGCCGCGTTCGCCCCGTCCCTGTGGCTCTTCGCCCTGCTCATGGCGCCGATCGGCATGTTCGGCATGACGGTGAACGTCACCGCCAACAGCAGCATCCAGATGGCCACCGACCCGAGCATGCGGGGCCGGGTGATGGCCCTGTACATGATGGTCTTCATGGGCGGAGCGCCCCTGGGCGCACCGATCGCCGGCTGGATCACGGACGCGTACGGCGTCCGCGCGGGCCTGGCGGTGGGCGGCGCGATCACGGCGACCGCAGCGGTGACGATCGCCCTGGTACTGGCCCGGGTGGGGGGTCTGCGGCTGTCGGTGGGCTGGAACCGCGGACATCCGCGGGTGCGGTTCATGCCGCGGGAGCGGGAGGAGTTGGCGACGGTGGGGTAGGGGCGGTGACCTGAGTCAGTCGCGGGGGAACTTGTCGGTCTTGAGGACGAGACCAAGGTGAGTGGTCGTCATGTCGACGTCGCCGCCGTAGGTGACAGACGTGACGCTCATGTAGTCGCCTTCCTTGGGCTGGGTGAACAGGCGGCACTTGCCGGTGTAGGGGTCGGCGATGAGATAGACGGGGACTTCTGCGAGGGCGTATGCGGTCTTCTTGGGGCCGTAGTCGTTCTTGGCCGTGTCCGCGGAGATGACTTCGGCGATGAACTCGACGTCCTCGTGGCGCCAGCGGCCTTCGGAGGTCTTCTCGGCACCGTCGCGCAACTTCGCGACGTCCGGGGCGAGACCGTTCTTGCGGCCGGGAAAGTCGATGCGGACGTCCGAGAACGCCTTGACGTCCATGCCGAATGTGTCTTCAAGGGCTCGGACGATCCTGCGAATGGTGTCCCAGTGGATGTCCCGCTGCGGCGACATGTAGATGGTCCCCTCGACGATCTCGACCTTGTATCCCTCGGGGACGGGCATCTTCTCGAGCCGCTCGAACATGTCGTCGAGCCAGTACGTGTCGTCGCTCTGGGCCATCGCGATCCTGTCTTCAAGGACGGTCATCGTGGCGCTCCTCCCCGGCCACCACTCGGACAAGTGCAGCCGCGCAGTACAACGATACGCACGGTGACCGGGGCACGTGTGGCCATGGTCACGCTCATGGCCCACGCCCTAGACGCGCCTGGCCAGCACCTGGCCCGGCCACCCGTCCGTGCCCGCGTACGTCTCGGTCCGCACGAATCCGTTGCTCTCGTAGAAGCGGACCAGCTTCCCGTCGTCCCCCGCGTAACAGTCCACCCGCAGCAGCGAGACGCCCGCCCGCCGCGTCACCTCGGCGGCGTGTGCGAGCAGGGCGCTGCCCGCGCCGTGGCCCTTGAAGCGGCGGTCGGAGGCGAGCCAGTGGATGTAGCGCTCGGGCTCGCCGGGCGGCGGGAGGTGGGACAGGGAGGGGCCGGGGGAGCCGGTGAGGGTGAGGGAGGCGGCCGCGGCGCCGTCCACCTCGGCGATGAAGACACTGCCCTCTTCCACGGTCCGGGTGACCGACTCCACGGTTCTCGGGCTCCGGGACAGCGGCTGCGTCCCCCACTGCCCCGGCCGCCCCTGAGCGACCAGCCACTCCACACAGCTGTCGAGCATGCCGAGTATCGCGGGGATGTCACCGGGTCCGCCTTCCCGGATGGTGATCGTCATCGCCTCATGATGCCAGGCTGGACCCATGAGACTCTTCGCCGCCGTGCTGCCGCCCGAGGACGTCACCCGTGAACTGGCCGCCGAGGTCGCCGAGTTGAGGAGGCTTCCGGGCGCGGACGGGCTGCGCTGGACCGGCCGCCCCGGCTGGCACTTCACCCTCGCGTTCTACGGAGAGGTCGACGACGACCTCGTACCCGATCTGTCGGCCCGCCTGGAGCGCGTCGCGCACCGTACGCCGCCCTTCCCGCTGGCGCTGAGCCGCGGCGGGCAGTTCGGGCACGGGCGGGCCCTGTGGGCGGGAGCCGAGGGGGACCTGGCGACCCTTCGGCTGCTGGCGGACCGCAGTGAGGCGGCGGCGCGCAAGGCCGGCGTGCCGATGGGGGAGCACCGGCGCTACAAGCCCCACCTGACGGTGGCCAGGAGCCGGGCGGCGGTGGACGTACGGCCGTATGTCGCCGCCCTCGACACGTTCACCAGCCGGACCTGGACGGTGGACGACCTGGCCCTGGTGCGCAGCACGCTGCCGACGTCCGGGATCGCGGGCGAGCAGCCCCGGTACGAGGCGGTCGCCCGATGGGCGCTCACGGGCGCCGGTTAGGCTCAAAGGCGTGGACCCGAAAACCCGGAACCGGATCATGGCCGGTGCGCTTGTGTTGATGTTCGTTCTGGTGGCGCTGGCGGCGGCCCTCGGTAAGTGACCGAGGGCCACCGCCGTGCCCGTGCGACCGCCTACCAGGCGAACGCCTCCGGCGACGGCCCGGGCCCCGGGAACACCTCGTCAAGGCCCGCCAGCAGTTCCTCGCTCAGCTCCAGCTCCGCCGCCCGCAGCGCGGACTCCAGCTGCCCGGCGGTGCGCGGGCCGACGATCGGGCCCGTCACACCGGGACGGGTGAGCAGCCACGCCAGGGCGGCCTCGCCGGGCTCCAGACCATGCTTGTCGAGCAGGTCCTCGTAGGCCTGGATCCGCGCGCGTGCGGCGGGGTCGGCGAGGGTTTCGGCGGCCCGCCCGGACGCCCGGCGCACGCCCTGGACCTCCTTCTTGATCACACCGCCGAGCAGTCCGCCGTGCAGCGGCGACCACGGGATGACGCCGAGGCCGTAGTCCCGCGCGGCCGGGATGACCTCCATCTCGGCGCGGCGCTCGAAGAGGTTGTACAGGCACTGCTCGCTGACCAGGCCGATGGTGCCGCCGCGGCGGACGGCGGCCTCGTTGGCCTGGGCGATCTTGTAGCCGGGGAAGTTGCTGGAGCCGGCGTACAGGATCTTGCCCTGCTGGACCAGGACGTCGATCGCCTGCCAGATCTCGTCGAAGCCGGTGGCCCGGTCGATGTGGTGGAACTGGTAGACGTCGATGTGGTCGGTCCGCAGCCGCTTGAGCGAGGCGTCCACGGCCCGGCGGATGTTCACCGCCGACAGCTTGTCGTGGTTGGGCCACGCCTCGCCGTCGGCGGCCATGTTGCCGTAGACCTTGGTGGCGAGGACGACCTTGTCGCGGTGGGCCGCGTTCTTGGCGAACCAGCTGCCGATGATCTCCTCGGTACGGCCCTTGTTGTCGCCCCAGCCGTACACGTTGGCGGTGTCGAAGAAGTTGATGCCCGCGTCCAGCGCCGCGTCCATGATCGCGTGGCTGTCAGCTTCGTCGGTCTGTGGGCCGAAGTTCATGGTGCCGAGGACCAGTCGGCTGACCTTGAGTCCCGTGCGTCCGAGCTGCGTGTACTTCATGGAGTGCACGCTAGCGACGTGGAGTGCGCTCTAGGCAAGGGTTCCAGCCGCTCACTCCGGGCCGCCTCACCCCCGGCCCCGGAACCGCGCCCGGTACTCGCTCGGCGTCGTCGCGAGTCGGCGGTGGAAGGCCCGTATGAGGGTGTCGACGGTGCCGAACCCGCAGGCGGAGGCCACCCGTTCAAGCGTGTGGTCGGTCGTCTCCAGCAGGTTGCCGGCCAGTTCGACCCGCGCCGACTCGATGTAGGCGTGCGGTGTCACCCCCAGTTCGGTCTTGAAGATCCGGGTCAGCTGGCGGTCGCTGACGTGGGCGTGCGCGGCCAGGTCGGTGACGGTGAGCCGCTCGTCGATGTGGTTCAGGATGTGCAGCCGCAGGTCCTCGATGCGCCGCGTCGCGGACACCGGCTCCAGCGGGACGCTGAACTGCGACTGGCCGCCCGGCCGCTTGAGGTACATCACCAGCTGGCGGGCGACCCGCAGCGCGATCTGCTCGCCGAAGTCCTGTGCGACCAGCGCGAGGGACAGGTCCAGGCAGGCGCTGATCCCCGCGCCGGTCCACACCTCGCCGTCCTCGCGGATGAAGATCGGGTCCGGGTCGACGGTCACCGCGGGATGGTCGGCGGCGAGCCGCGGCGCGGTCGACCAGTGCGTGGTCGCCCGCTTGCCGTCGAGGAGGCCCGCGGCGGCGAGGATGTGGGCGCCGACGCACACCGAGGCCACCCGTCGGGAACGGCCGGCCAGCGCCTTCACCCAGGCCACCGTGCCGGGTTCGGTGATGGGGTGGACCCGGCGTTCGTCGTCCACCTCGACCGAGCCCGGCACCAGCAGGGTGTCGATGGCGCGCGCGGCGACCTCCTGGAGCGTGGCGTCGGGCAGGATCCGCACGCCGGCCGCCGTGCGCACCGGCTCCCTCGTCTCGGCGGCCAGGACGACCTCGTAGCCGTCCCGCCCGGTGGTCTCGCGCGGGACGAGGGAGAACACCTCCGGCGGTCCGGTGACGTCGAGCAGGTCGACGCCCTCGAACAGCACGATCACGATCAACCGGTTCACGGTCCCCACCTGATAACCCCCTGTTTCGCTCGCCGACATGAGCGTCGGTTTCTGCAAAGAGCGCGTCATTGCCGACGCACCGGTTCCGGCCATAGCGTCGCATGTGTGTTCAACAGGTTGTTGAACGCGCCTGAGAACCCTTCAACTCCCGGAACCTGGAGGAGATCTGTGACCAGCAAGACGCTGCGCGAACTCGGCGGTGCCGACGACACCCCCGCGGCCCTCGCGTCCTCGACGCTCGTCCTCGTCGACTACCAGAACACCTACACCCGCGGTGTGATGGAGCTCGACGGCTGGCAGCCCGCCCTCGAAGCGGCGGCGGACCTGCTCGCCCGCGCCCGCGCGGCCGGAGCCACGGTCATCCACGTCCAGCACGACGGCGGCGCGGGCTCCCCCTACGACATCGGCGCGGAGATCGGCCGTATCCACCCGTCCATGGCGCCGGTCGAGGGCGAGTCCGTGGTCGTCAAGCGGGCCCCGGACGCCTTCCACGGCACCGAACTCGGCGAACTCGTGGACGGGGCCGGCCACGAGACCGTGATCGTCGCCGGGTTCATGACCCACATGTGCATCGCCTACACCTCGGCGTCCGCGGCCCTGCGCGGGAACAGGCCCACCGTCCCGGCCGACGCGTGCGCCACCCGCTCGATCGTGGACGTGTCCGCCGACGAGCTGCACCGCAGCGCGCTGGCGGCCATCGCCGACGCGTACGGCGTCGTCGTCGCCTCCGCGAAGGAGCTGGCCTGACGTGCCCGGGCAGCGGAGCGGCCTGTCCCGCCGCGGGGTGCTGAGAGCCGGTGGTGCGGCAGTCGTCGGCGGCGCCGCGGTGTTCGGCGCCACCCGCCTGGGCGACACCCCGGCGCAGGCGGCGGACACGGACGCGGACACCTCGGGCACGACGACGCTGCGCAAGCTCAACGACCTTGCCGAGCAGCCGGCTTCACTCGCCTCCGCCACCCTGATCATGGTCGACTACCAGAACACCTACACCCGCGGCGTGATGGAGCTGGACGGCTGGCGGCCGGCCCTGGACGCCGCGGCCGAGCTGCTCGGCGCGGCCCGGGCGGCGGGCGGGAAGGTCATCCACGTCGTCAACGACGGCGGTAGGGGCACCCCTTACGACATCCGCCGGCCGATCGGCCGGATCCACGACACGGTCAGGCCCGCCACGGGAGAGCCGACCGTGGTGAAGAAGGCCCCCAACGCCTTCGTGGACACCGAGCTCGGCAGCCTCGTCGACCGGGCCGGGAACGAGAACCTCGTCATCGCCGGGTTCATGACGCACATGTGCGTGACGTTCACCGCCGAGGGCGCGTTCCTGCGCGGGAACAGGCCCACCGTGGTCGCCGACGCCTGCGCCACGCGGCCGCTGCCGTCGGTCGCCGGCGGACTGCCCGCCGACCAGATCCACCGGGCCGCGCTCGCGACGATCGCCGACCTGTACGGCGTCGTCGTCCCGTCCCGTTCCGCGCTGGGCTGACGTCCCGCGTCCCCCTCTCCGGCCTCCCTCCAGCCCCACGCCGCCGGAGAGGGAACACCTCTTTCATTGCTCCCCGCGTCCCGGCCCTTCGCGGCTCCCGGCGGGTCAGTTCCCCCCACGCCACCGCTTCCCCCACGGCGGGAACACCTGACGGCCGATTCGTTACGGAGAGCAAGTCATGGCAACACGCCGGACATTCATCGGCGGCGCGAGTGGCATCGGCGCCGCCACCATCCTGGGCCAGAGCGTCGCCCAGCCGGCCACGGCGGCCGCCCTCGACGCGGAGCCCGTCACGGACGCGGCGAGCGCCCAGACCGCGGCCCGGGACTCCATCCGCGCGGTGAACGCCGCGATGCGCACCAACTACGCGGCGCTCAAAGCCGACTTGGTCAAGAACCTCGGGCCGGTCATCGTCGTGCAGAACGACGCGAAGGGCGGCACCTTCACCCTCGTCCACGAGGGCAAGCGGTACGTCGAGCACCCGGTGGCCGAGGAGTTCGAGCTGGCGAAGTCCATCGCCCATGTGCCGCTCGGGATCTACTCCACGCTCGCGGAGTACCTCTCCGACAAGGTCCCCAACGTCGGCAACGCCGACCGGATCGACGCCCACGACCTCGACATGGTGGCGATGAAGGGCCCCGGCACCGACGCCTGGACGACGCCGCTCCAGGCGTTCGCGGACACCCTGATCACCGCGCGGAACAACCTGCCCGCGGCGCGGCTGCCGCAGGACCTGCAGAACTCCTGCGCGAAGATCCTCGACGAGGCGCTGACCTTCATCGCCGACTCCATCCGCGCCCGCGCCTTCGACATCGCCTCGTTCCAGCGGTTCGCGGCACGTGTCTATCCGTCGATCCGGGTGAACATGACGTACGCCGCCGAGGCGCAGATCTCCGGCGTGCAGCGGCTGTGCCGCAAGTGGCGGACGCAGATCGGCGAGGCCGCCTGGGCCGACCTGTACACGGTGGTGCTGTCGATCTGGACGACGTCGGTGCTGAACCAGGCCGAGATCATCATCAAGCCGATGATGAACCAGAAGAAGGTCGACACCCACCTGATCGACATCCCCACGGCACAGCTGCCGTCGGACCCGATCGGGGTGGCCCTGGACAACCTGGCGCGGATCGTCCAGGACAACATCGCCGCGGAGCTGGTGTTCGTCTCCGACACCAAGGTCGCCGACGCCCTGAAGGGCAAGGAGGACCTGCTGTCCGACGAGATCCTCAAGCAGCTCGGCACGCCCGTCGCCGCCGGGGCCACCGGTGTCGCGTTCCGCACCGCGGGCAGGGCGAAGTGCCCGGTCAACCACAGCGTGAGCATCTGACCGCACCGCACCCCGAAGGCAGGCGGCCCTCTCCTGGACGGAGGAGGGGGCCGTCGTCACGGCCGCGGGGGGAACAACGGGGGAACACACGTGACCACCAGGCTGTGGCTTGTCGTCGGCCTGATCCTGCTCGCCATCAATCTGCGCGCGGCGATCACCGGGACGCCGCCTCTCATGGGCGAGGTCCAGCGGGCGCTCGCACTTTCCGGCACCCAGGTCGGCGTGCTGGCGACGTTACCCGTGCTGTGCCTGGGCGCCTTCGCCTGGCTCGCACCCCGCCTGTCCCGTCGGCTCGGCACACTGGCCGCCGTGTTCGCCGCGGCCGTGCTGCTGGCGTTCGGCGCGGCCCTGCGCGCGGCCCCGTGGCCGGCGGCGCTCTTCGCGGGGACGGTGCTGTCCGGGGCCGGCATCGCCGTCGGGAACGTCCTGATGCCCGCGGTCGTCAAGGACCACTTCGGCCGCCGGATCGGCCTGTTCACGGGCCTGACCATGACGCTCATGGCGGTCTCCGGTGCACTCGCCGCCGCGGTCGCGGTGCCGGTGAGCACCGCGGCCGGATGGCAGTTCGCGCTCGCGGTGTGGGCGGTGCCCGCCGTACTGGCCGCGGCGGTGTGGGGGCTGCTGGCCGCACCGGGGGCCGGCGGCCGCCGGCGCGGGACGCCGCCGCCCCGGGCGCCCGGAGCGCCGGCCGACGGATCGCTGCTGGGCTGCCCGCTCGCCTGGTGGGTGTCGGCGTTCCTCGGGCTGGTGTCGCTGATGTTCTACGTGCTGGTGGCGTGGCTGCCGCAGATCATGCGGGCGAGCGGGCAGAGCGCCGGCCGGGCCGGGCTGATGATGTCGGTGATGCTGACCATCGGCATCCCGCTGGCCTTCGTCGTCCCGCTCGCCGCCGCCCGTATGCGGGGCCAGCGCCTCCTGGTCCTCGCCATCGTCGTGGCGAAGGGGGTCTCCCTCGCGGGTCTGCTGCTGGTCCCCGCTCTCGGCTGGGTGTGGGTGTGCCTGCTCGGCGTGGCGACCGGCAGCGCCTTCCCGCTGGCCATCACGCTGCTCGGGCTGCGCACGCACGGCCCGGGGGCCGCCGCCGAGCTGTCGGGCATGGCGCAGACGACCGGCTATCTGCTGGCCGGCCTCGGCCCGTTGGCCGTGGGGGTGCTGCACGACGTCACCGGCGGCTGGGGGGTGCCCGTCGCCGTCCTGATCGCCCTGCTGGTGCCGGAGGCGGTCGCCGGGCTGTTCGCGGCCCGCCCCGGACACGTACACCTCCGCGACCGCGGCGAGCGGGCCGTCAGTCGCCGTCGTACGGCTCGCCCAGCCCCCACGCCTGATACATCGCCTCCGCGTACGCCCCCGCGATCTTGCGCTCCCCGCTCGCGTTCGGGTGCGTGCCGTCGTAGGTGTCGCGATGGATGTCGTACGACGGTGGCGGGGACGCCAGCAGAAGCGGTGAGCGCGGCTCGTCCAGGTCCGCCACCGTCTTCGCCAGCAGCTCGTTGAAGCGGGCGACCTCGGCGCCGAAGGGCGGGTCCGACTCGGCGCGGACGTTCGGGATCACCGGCAGGACCACCATCCGCACCCGCGGGTTCGCCGCGCGGGCCCCGGCGACGAAGTCGCGCGCGTTGTCCGCGGTCTGCCGCGCGTTCGTGTAGAAGCCCAGGTCGATCAGGCCCAGCGACACGAGCAGCACATCGGCCCGGCACTGCCGCACCGCCTCGCCGACCAGCGGCGCCATGTGCAGCCAGCCCTCGCCCCAGCCGGCCAGGTGCGCCCGTGGGAAGGCCGGGTCGGGGTCGGCGTACTCGTACGAGGTGGGGGCGTCCAGCTCCTTGTCGTACAGCGTCTCGCGCGGGCCGACGAGGGTGAAGGGGCCGCCGTACGTCTCACGCAGGTGCTGCCACATGCGGAAGCGCCATGTGTGTTCGCCGGCGCTGCCGATGGTCATGGAGTCGCCGACGGGCATGAACCTGAGCATCCGCTCATGATGAACGATCGCTACCCGCCGGTAGGGGCCGGCGGGGTGTGAAGCCTGACACGCCGCCCGAACGGGCAGGGCGGATGGCAGGCTTGGGGCATGCGCCGACCGCTAGCCATCCTCGCCGGAGTCCTTCTCACCGGTGCGCTCACCCTGCCCGCCTCCGCCGCCGACGGCGACGAGGACTTCACGATCAAGGACCCGCGGATCACGGAGTCCAGCGGCCTCGCCGCCTCACGCCAGCACCCGGGCATCTACTGGACGCACAACGACCAGGACGACGCGGGAGCGAACCTCTACGCCGTCGACAGCAGCACCGGCGAGACGGTCGCCACGATCACGATGACGGGCGTGGGCACCCCCAGGGACGTGGAGGCGATCTCCATGGGTCCGGACAACGAGCTGTGGGTCGGCGACATCGGCGACAACGACGGTGTGCAGTGGCCGTACGTCTGGATCTACCGCCTCCCCGAGCCCAAGACACTCAAGGACCAGTCGGTCCGGGCCACGCAGTACGTCGTGAAGTACACCGACGGAAGCCGCGACGCCGAGTCGCTCGTCGTCCATCCCAAGACCGGCCGCGTCTACATCATCGACAAGCAGGAGGACGGCGGGCATCTGTACGAGGGCCCGGCGAAACTCTCCCCCTCCGGCACCAACACCTTCAGGCCCACCACCCCCGTGGACCTGTGGGCCACCGACGCCGCCTTCTCCCCGGACGGCAGGACGCTGGCCGTGCGCGGCTACTTCGGCGGCATCGCGTACGACTGGAACAACGGCGACCTCAAACGCCTGGAACGCATCAACGTGCCCCTCGGCCAGGGCGAGTCGGCCAGCTACTCACGCGACGGCAGCAAACTCATGCTCGGCAGCGAGGGAGCGGGCAGCGCGGTGGTGGCCGAGGACGCACCCGGCTCCGCCGACTCGTCCTCGGCAGGCGGCAGTTCGGCCTCCTCCGACAACGACTCCGGCGACGGCCCGATCGGCGACATCAAGGTCGGAGCGGTCGTGGTGGTCGTGGCGTGCGTCGTCCTGTTCGGGCTGGGGCGGGTGCTGCGACGCAGGTGACGGGGGGCGGGGCCGTACGGGGCCGGTGCCTACGTCTGTGGCGGCGACTTCACGCCCGTCGGCGGCACCGCCGCCGACGCCCGCTGAGGTCGCGCAGCCGTCGCCCTAGGCTCCGTCGGCGCCGCCAGAAGTACCCGCGCGCCGGGCCACGAAGACCTCCAGGCCGTCCAGGATGCGCTGCAGGCCGAACTCGAAGTGGTCGAAGTCGGGGCCCCAGGTGTTCTGGTCCAGGGAGGCGAGCAGGGGGTAGCGGCCCGAGGCCATGATCTTCTCCAGCACCGGGGTCTGGGCCTCCCAGAACTCCGTGTCGGTCAGGCCCGTTCGGCGCTCGGCCTCGCGCTGGTACAGCTGGGTGCGCGCGGCGCCGACGACGTAGCCGTCGATCATGATGATCGCGGAGACCAGTTCGGGGTCGGTGAGGCCCATCGGCTTGATGCGGTCGAGGACCTTCTCCATGCCGTCGAGGGCGCTCGGGCCGAGGATCGGACGGGACTGGTTGACCTGGAGCAGCCAGGGGTGGCGGCGGTAGAGGGCCAGCGTCGCGCGGCCCATCGCCTCCAGCGCCGAGCGCCAGCCGCCGTCGCCGAGGTCGGCCGGGTTCTCGGAGGGGCGCTGGACGCGGTCCAGCATCAGGTCCAGCAGTTCGGCCTTGCCGGGGAGATAGCGGTACAGCGACATCGTGCCGGTGCCCAGCTCGGTGGCCACCCGGCGCATCGACACCGACTCCAGCCCCTCGCCGTCCGCGACCCGGACGGCCGCTTCCACGATCTGGTCCAGGCTCAGGGCCGGCTTGGGCCCGCGACTCGGGCGCCGGCCCGTGTCCCACAGCAGCTCCAACGTGCGGACGATGTCGCCGCTGCCGCTGGTCTCCGTACCGCTCGTGCCGCCCTTGCCGCTCGTCATGCGGTTCAGCTTAAGTCCTGCCGAAAAAACTGGGTACGGCGTACGCGTAATCGGGTACGGTGTACTCAATTACTGAAAGGGGGACCCATGGGGGACGACGGATACGCGGTGCGGGCCGAGGGGCTGGAGAAGCGCTACGGCGACAAGCGCGCACTCGACGGCTTCGATCTGACCGTCCGCGAGGGCACGGTGCACGGGCTGCTCGGCCCGAACGGCGCCGGCAAGACCACGGCCGTACGCATCCTGACCACGCTGATCAGGCTGGACGGCGGCCGGGCGAGGGTGGCCGGCCTGGACGTGGCCCGGCAGCCGCGCGAGGTCCGGGCGCGGATCGGACTCACCGGGCAGTACGCCGCCGTGGACGAGGTGCTCACCGGCCGGCAGAACCTGGAGATGTTCGGCCGGCTCTTCCACCTGGGCGGCAGGCGCGCGAAGCTGCGGGCCACCGAGCTGCTGGAGCAGTTCGATCTGACCGACGCCGCCGACAAGGGCGTCGGCAAGTACAGCGGCGGCATGCGGCGCCGCCTCGACCTCGCCGCGTCGATGATCCTGGCGCCCGCCGTGCTCTTCCTCGACGAGCCCACGACGGGACTCGACCCGCGCAGCCGGGGCGAAGTCTGGGAGTCCGTACGGGCGTTGGTGGCGGGCGGCACGACCGTGCTGCTGACCACGCAGTACCTGGAGGAGGCCGACAAGCTGGCCTCGCAGATCACCGTCATCGACCAGGGGCGGGCCATCGCCGACGACACCCCCGACGGGCTGAAGAACCTCGTCGGCGGCGACCGTATCGAGGTCGTGGTCGCCGAGCGGTCCGACATCCCGCGCGTGGTGAAGGTGATCGCCCGTGTCTCGGACGGCGAACCCGAGGCGGACGAGGAGGAGTCGCGGGTGCACGCCCCGGTGACCGACCGGGTGTCCGCCCTCACGGACGTCGCGCGCACGCTCCAGGACGAGGGCGTCCAGGTCGAGGACATCGGACTGCGCAGGCCCAGCCTCGACGACGTGTTCCTGCGCCTGACCGGACACCGCACCGAGAAGACCGACCGGACCGACAAGACCGGCAAGGGGGCCGTCGCATGACCGCCGTAGACCTGACCGTCCCGGCCACGCGCGGCCGCCTGTACTGGACCCTCGCCGACGTCTGGAACATCGTCCGCCGAGGCCTGACCCACTACCAGCGCCAACCCGTCAACATCGCCTGGCAGCTGGGCTTCCCCATCCTGTCCGTCCTGCTCTACGGCTATGTCTTCGGCAGCGCCATGAAGGTGCCCGGCGGCGGGGACTACAAGGACTTCCTGATGCCGGGCATGTTCGTGATGACCATGGCGTTCGGCTTCATCAACACCGCGACGCTCGTCGTGTACGACTCGACGAAGGGTGTCATCGACCGCTTCCGCTCGATGCCGATGGCCTCGTCGGCCGTCGTCGCCGGCCGGGGCATCACCGATCTGCTCGCCGCGTGCGCGGAGTTGGCGATCATGATGCTGACGGCCTTCGCGATGGGCTGGCGCCCGGACGGCGGACTCGGCTTCCTCGGCGCCTTCGGGCTGCTGCTGTGGCTGCGGTTCGCGCTGATCTGGATCGGGGTCTGGCTGGGTCTGCTGGTTCCCAACCCGGAGGCCGCCGGCGGCCTGTTCGCCGTCGCCTTCCCGCTCACGATGATCTCCAGCATCTTCGTCGCGCCGCAGCTGATGCCGGACTGGCTGGGCTGGGTGGCGGCGTGGAACCCGATCTCCTCCACGGCCGCGGCCGCCCGTGACCTGTTCGGCACGCCGGCCGGGGGCGGGGACTCCTGGGTCGAGCAGCACGCGCTGCTGATGGCCGGCGTGTGGCCGGTGATCCTCACGGCGATCTTCCTGCCGCTGGCGGTACGGAGGTTCCAGAAGCTGAGCCGGTGAGAAGCAGCGCTCACGGACGCGCGAAGGGCGCCCCGCGGTGATCCGCCGGGCGCCCTTCGCACAAGGTGGCCGGAGTGGTTACAGCTTCTCGATCACGTAGTCGACGCACTTCGTCAGCGCCTCGATGTCCGCCGGGTCGATCGCCGGGAACATCGCCACGCGGAGCTGGTTGCGGCCAAGCTTGCGGTACGGCTCCGTGTCGACGATGCCGTTGGCGCGCAGGACCTTCGCGACGGCGGCGGCGTCGATCTCGTCCGTGAAGTCGATCGTGCCGATGACCGCCGAGCGCTTGGCCGGGTCGGTGACGAACGGGTTGGCGTACTTGCTGTCCTCGGCCCAGCCGTACAGCGTGCGCGCGGAGGTGGCCGTGCGGCGCACCGCCCAGTCCAGGCCCCCCTGGCCGTTGATCCACTCCAGCTGCTGGTTGAGCAGGAAGAGGGTCGCGAGAGCCGGGGTGTTGTACGTCTGGTTCTTGCGGGAGTTGTCGATCGCCGTGGGCAGCGAGAAGAACTCCGGGACGTGGCGGCCGGACGCGTGCACGCGCTCGGCACGCTCGATCGCGGCCGGCGAGAAGACGCCGATCCACAGGCCGCCGTCGGAGGCGAAGGACTTCTGCGGGGCGAAGTAGTAGACGTCGGTCTCGGAGACGTCGACCGGGAGGCCGCCGGCGCCCGAGGTGGCGTCGACCAGGACCAGCGCGCCCTCGTCGGCGCCCGCGACCCGCTTGATGGGCATGGCCACGCCCGTCGAGGTCTCGTTGTGGGTGAAGGCGTAGACGTCGACGCCCGACTGGGCGACCGGCTCCGGGTGCGTGCCCGGCTCGCTGGTGATGACGTCCGGCTCCGCGAGCCACGGGGCGAGCTTGGCGGCCTTCGCGAACTTCGAGCTGAACTCACCGAAGGTGAGGTGCTGCGACCTGTTCTCGATCAGGCCGTGCGTCGCGATGTCCCAGAAGGCCGTCGAGCCGCCGTTGCCGAGGACGACCTCGTAGCCGTCGGGCAGCTGGAACAGCTCGCGGATGCCCTCGCGCACCTGCCCGACCAGGTTCTTGACCGGGGCCTGGCGGTGGGAGGTGCCCATGAGGGAGGTACCGGTCGCGGCCAGCGCGTCCAGCGCTTCCGTCCGCACCTTGGAGGGGCCAGCGCCGAAACGTCCGTCGGCGGGCTTGATGTCAGCGGGAATCTGGATCTCAGCCACGGAAGGGAGGTTAGCCGGTGGAGGAAACCTGGGTGAAACCTCGTCCGTCGGGTGAGACGCGTTTCGGCGGGCGCCGGACCTGTGGGTAGTCCCGGGAGGGCTGATTGAGTGGACGTATGTCGGAACTTGAGGCGGAGCTGCGCAGGGTCGTCCGGGGCGAGGTCGGGTTCGATGTCACCTCCCGGGCGTTGACGACCATGGACGCGTCGAACTACCGGCGTGTCCCCCTGGGTGTGGTCGCACCACATGACGCCGACGACGTAGCCGCGGTGCTGGAGGTGTGTCGGAACCACATGGTGCCGGTCGTGGCACGGGGCGGCGGCACCTCCATCGCCGGGCAGGCCACCGGCACCGGCGTCGTGCTGGACTTCACCCGGCACATGAACCGGCTCGTGTCCCTGGACCCGGACACCCGCACCGCCGTGGTCCAGCCCGGCCTCGTCCTCGACCGCCTCCAGGAGGCCGCCGCCAAGCACGGCCTGCGCTTCGGGCCCGACCCCTCCACGCACAGCCGCTGCACCCTCGGCGGAATGATCGGCAACAACTCCTGCGGCTCCCACTCGGTGGCCTGGGGCACGACCGCGGACAGCGTGCGCGAGCTGGACGTGATCACCGGGCGCGGGCAGCGGCTGCGGCTCGGGCCGGGCTGGGCCGGTGCGCCCGAGGGGCTGCGGGAGCTGGTGGACGGGGAGTTCGCCCGGCTGCGGACCGGCTTCCCCGAACTGCCGCGCCGCATCTCGGGGTACGCGCTCGACGCGCTGCTGCCCGAGAGGGGCGCCGACGTCGCCCGTTCCTTCTGCGGCAGCGAAGGCACCCTCGGCATCCTCACCGAGGCGGCCGTACGCCTCGTCGAGGCGCCACGCGCGCGTGCGCTCGCCGTGCTGGCGTACGCCGACGAGGGCGCGGCGGCGGAAGCGGCGGCAGGCCTGCTGCCGTACGGGCCGCTGACCGTGGAGGGCATGGCACAGGACCTGGTGCCGCAGGCGGCGTCGGCCGCGCTGCCGCGAGGCGGGGCCTGGCTGTTCGTGGAGACGGGCGGGGAGTCCGAGAGCGAGGCACGCGCGCGTGCGGAGACGGTCGCGCGGGCCGCCGACGTCGTCGACTCGCTCGTCGTCACCGATCCCGCCGGGCAGCGGACCCTGTGGCGCATCCGTGAGGACGCCAGCGGCACGGCGACGCGGATGCCGGACGGCAGTGAGGCCTGGCCGGGCTGGGAGGACTGCGCGGTGCCGCCGGCGCGCCTCGGGGCGTACTTGCGCGACTTCCGTGCGCTGCTGGCCACGCACGGGCTGCGCGGGACGCCGTACGGGCACTTCGGGGACGGCTGCATCCACGTCCGGATCGACTTCGACCTGCTGACGGAGGCGGGCGTCGGCCGCTTCCGGCGCTTCTCGGAGGAGCTCGCCGACGTCGTCGTGGCCCATGGCGGCTCGCTGTCCGGGGAGCACGGGGACGGGCAGGCGCGCGCCGAGCTGCTGCCGAGGATGTACGGCGCGGACATGGTCCGTCTGTTCGAGCGGGCCAAGGGGGTGTGGGACCCGGACGACCTGCTCAACCCCGGGATGTTGGTGCGCCCCGCCCCGCTCGACGCCGACCTCCGTTTCTCCGTCCTCCCCCGCGAGCCCGTGGACGTCGCCTTCGGCTACCCGGCCGACGGCGGTGACTTCTCGGCGGCCGTACGGCGCTGCGTCGGGGTCGCGAAATGCCGTACGACGTCGACGAGCGGCCCCGCCGTCATGTGCCCGTCCTTCCGTGCGACCGGCGAGGAGGAGCACTCCACGCGCGGGCGCGCCCGGCTGCTGCACGAGATGCTCGCCGGGGAACTGGTGACCGACGGGTGGCGGTCGACCGAGGTGCGCGACGCGCTGGACCTGTGCCTCGCCTGCAAGGGGTGCCGGTCGGACTGTCCCGTCGAGGTCGACATGGCCACGTACAAGGCGGAGTTCCTGCACCATCACTACGCTGGACGGCGGCGTCCGGCCGCGCACCACAGCATGGGGCGGCTGCCGCAGTGGCTGCGCCTCGTCGCACGCACGCGTACCGCTTCGTCGGTCAACGCGCTGGCCCGGATACGGCCGCTCGCGTGGGCGGCGAAGCGGATCGGCGGCATCGCGCCGGAGCGGGACATTCCGCGGCTGGCGGTGCGGACGTTCAGCCGGTGGTGGGAGGGGCGGGAGAGGACCCCGGTCGGCGCCACCGGTGACCTGGTCATCCTGTGGCCGGACACCTTCACCGAGCACCTCTCGCCGTCCGTGGGGAAGGCGGCCGTACGGGTGCTGGAAGCGGCCGGGCTCCGGGTGGCGCTGCCGCCGACGCTGCGTCTGCGGACGGGGGTGGAGGGCCAGGGCGTGAGCGTGGCGATGGACCCGTTGTCCCTCCTACGGGGCCGGCAGCGCGTCTGCTGCGGGCTGACGTACGTCTCGACCGGGCAGCTCGACCGTGCCCGCGCGGTGCTGCGGCGCACGCTCGACCTGATGGAGCCGGTGCTGGAGACGGCCACCCCGGTCGTCGTCCTGGAACCGAGCTGCGCGGCGGCGCTGCGCTCGGACCTGCCGGAGCTGCTGCACGACGACCCGCGGGCCCGCCTGCTGGCCGACCGGGTCCTGACCTTCGCGGAGACCCTGGAACGGCTCGCCCCCGACTGGACGCCGCCCCGCGTGGACCGCCCGGCGGTCGGGCAGACCCACTGCCACCAGCACGCGGTCCTGGGCGACGCGGCCGACCGAAGGCTGCGCGAGGCCGCGGGACTCTCCGGGGAACTGAGCGGCGGCTGCTGCGGTCTCGCGGGCAACTTCGGCTTCGAGAAGGGGCACTTCGAGGTGTCGGAGGCGTGCGCGGAGGAACGGCTGCTGCCGGCGGTGCGCGACGCGGGGGAGGGGGCGGTGGTGCTGGCGGACGGGTACTCCTGCCGGACGCAGCTGGAGCAGCTTGCCGGGGTGCGGGGGCGGCATCTGGCGGAGGTGCTGGCGGATGGGTTGGAGGGAGGAGCGGAAGGGGAGGGGGTGAGGTGATGGCGGGGCCGGCCCAGGGCCTGAAGGGGGCGCTCCGCTCCGAGGAGTACGGCCCCCTCACGGCCACCGGGGTGAGGTGCCGCGACCGGCGTATCCGGGTCCGCTTCGAGGGGCGGGCGGCTTCGTAGGGTGGGGCGGACAGCCACTCGCAAGGAGCCCCGCCCGTGACCCAGCCGCCCCTTCGCCTGAAGTCCCTCACCCGCGACGAGCACCTCGCCTTCGTCGCGGCCCGCCCCTCCGCCAGCCATATGCAGTTGCCCTCCTGGGGCGCGGTGAAGCCGGACTGGACGGCGGAGAGCCTGGGCTGGTTCGACGAGGAGGGGCGGCCGGTGGGGGCCGGGCTCGTGCTCTACCGCCCGCTGCCGAAGCTGAAACGGTACCTGGCGTATCTGCCCGAGGGTCCGCTGATCGACTGGCACGCGCCCGACCTCGTCGAGCGGTGGCTGGAGCCGATGCTCGGGTATCTCAAGGGCAAGGGCGCCTTCTCCGTGAAGATGGGCCCGCCCGTGGTCGCGCGGCGCTGGAGCCCCGACGCGGTCAAGGCGGCGATCGCCGACCCGGCCGCCCGGCGTCTTCGGGATGCGGAGCCGACGTCGTACGAGCCGGGGGCGCAGGACATCGCCGAACGGCTGCGGCGGTCCGGCTGGCGGCAGACCGAGCCGGGCGGCGAGGACGGCTTCGCCGCCGGTCAGCCTCGGTACGTCTGCCAGGTGCCGTTCGCCGGGCGGTCGCTGCACGACATCCAGGGCGGGCTCAACCAGCAGTGGCGCCGCAACATCAAGAAGGCCGAGAAGGCGGGCGTGAAGGTCGTGCAGGGCGGCTACGAGGACCTGCCCGTCTTCTACGACCTCTACGCCGAGACGGCCGAGCGGGACCGTTTCATCCCGCGTCCGCTGCCCTACTTCCAGCGCATGTGGAAGGCCCTCACCGCCGAGCACCCCGACCGCATGCGGCTCTACCTCGCCCAGCACGACGGCGAGACCCTCGCCGCCGCCACGATGCTGACCGTCGGCGCACACGTCTGGTACTCCTACGGCGCCTCCACCAGCCGCAGGCGCGAGGTCCAGCCCAACAACGCCATGCAGTGGCGCATGATGACCGACGCCCATGAACTCGGCGCCGCCGTCTACGACTTCCGCGGCATCACCGACACCCTGGAGGAGTCCAACCACCTGCTGGGGCTGCTGCGGTTCAAGGTGGGCGCCGGGGGCGAGGCCGTCGAGTACCTGGGGGAGTGGGACTTCCCGCTCAACCGGCTGCTGCACAAGGCGCTGGACCTGTACATGGCACGGCGCTAGCCGCGCCTGCCCGCCCCGCCCGGAACCCGGGGCCCGTCCACACTCTGGGACAGTGGCATAACGGGTTCACACACCTGACGCAGTCCACTACCCTGGACTTGGAAGTGCATTGCGCTGAACAACGCTAAACGAAGCTGAATGAAGCTGAATGAAGCTGAACGAGCCCGAGCCGAGCCCCTGGAACGCCCGTGAGCACCCCTGACGCCGCCGCCGTGACCTCACCGACCTCCGTCCGCGCCGTGCCCGAGCCGGCCTCCGGAGGGTCGGGACGCTGGGGTGCGCTCGGCCCCGTGGGCCTGGTGCTCGCCGGCGGGATCTCGGTGCAGTTCGGCGGCGCCCTGGCGGTGAGCCTGATGCCGCGGGCCGGCGCGCTCGGCGTGGTGGCGCTGCGTCTGCTGGTGGCGGCGGTCGTCCTGCTGGTGGTCTGCCGTCCCCGGCTGCGCGGCCACTCCCGCACCGACTGGGGCACGGTGATCGTCTTCGGTATCACCATGGCCGCGATGAACGGCCTCTTCTACCAGTCGGTCGCCCGCATCCCGCTGGGCCCCGCGGTCACCCTGGAAGTCCTCGGCCCGCTCGCCCTGTCGGTCCTGTCCTCGCGCCGCGCCGTCAACCTCGTCTGGGCCGGACTCGCCCTCGCCGGTGTCTTCCTGCTCGGCGGCGGAGGCTTCGGCAGCCTCGACCCCCTGGGTGTCGCTTTTGCCCTGGCGGCCGGCGCCATGTGGGCGGCCTACATAGTCTTCAGCGCCCGCACGGGCCGACGCTTCCCCCAGGCCGACGGGCTCGCGCTCGCGATGGCCGTGGGAGCCGTCCTGTTCCTGCCCCTCGGCCTCGTCGAATCGGGTACGAAGCTCGCCGACCCGGTGACCCTGGCCCTGGGCGCGGCGGTGGCGATCCTCTCCTCGGTCCTGCCCTACACCCTCGAACTCCTCGCCCTGCGCCGCATGCCCGCGGCGACCTTCGCCATCCTGATGAGCCTCGAACCGGCCGTGGCCGCCACCGCCGGCTTCCTCGTCCTCAACCAGTCCCTGACCGCCGTACAAGCCCTGGCCATCGCCCTGGTCATCGCGGCGAGCATGGGCGCGGTGCGGACGCAGGTGGGGCGGGGGAGGGCGAAGCGCGTGGCGGCCGAGGGGGCCGTGGAGGCGGCGGAGCCGCCGAAGTCCGTGGAGGACGTGGCGGCCGCAGAGCCGCCGTCGTCTCTGGAGACCGCCGCAGCGAAGGCCGTACGGCCCGAGAACGGCTAGGTACGTTCCCGGGCTGTCACTTCGGAGCGCGGAGCCAAGGGCGGGGAGACCTCCGGGGGTTACGCCGACGGCCCAGGGCTCGCCGCCCTCTCGCGCATCAGCAGGTCCCGGACGACCAGGCCGTGCCGGGAGCGCGGTTGGTGCAGTTCCCACAGGCCCACCGCGGTCACCGAGACGGTGGCGCCGAGCACGAGCACGAGCAGGACGCGGACCAGGGCCGGAACGCCTGCGTATGCGTCCTGGGTCGCAGGGCGGCAATTAATGCAAGCACGCTTGCTTGTTTTAGCTCCCGCTGCCATGCTCCTCACCACGCCGCACCACTTCACGCCACACCGCTTCACCCCGCACCACCCCGCACACCGCCGTGCCCCGAGGGGAGCGCACCGTGTCCGATCCGACGCCCGTGTTCGACGATCTGCGCGAGGAGAGCGAGGAACTCGACCGGCTCGTGGCCGGGTTGCGCCCCGAGCAGTGGGCGCTCGCCACTCCGGCGCCCGGCTGGAGCGTCGCCCACCAGATCGCGCACCTCGCCTGGACGGACCACTCGGCGCTGCTGGCGGTGACCGACGTGGAGGCGTTCCACGCGCTGGTGGAGAAGGCGCTGAAGACGCCGGGATCCTTCGTCGACCAGGGGGCGGAGGAGGGGGCGGAGCGGCCGCCCGCCGAGTTGCTCACACGGTGGCGGGACGGCAGGGCCGCCCTGGACACGGCGTTGCGTGCGGCACCCCGTGGCGCCAAGTTCCCCTGGTACGGCCCGCCTATGTCCGCCGCCTCCATGGCCACGGCCCGACTCATGGAGACCTGGGCCCACAGTCTGGACATCGCCGACGCACTCGGTGTGGTGCGCACACCCACCGACCGGCTCAGGCATGTGGTGTGGATCGGGGTGCGCACCCGTGACTTCGCCTTCGGCGTGCACGGTCTCCCGGCCCCCCTCGACGCCTTCCGCATCGAGCTCGTCTCGCCCTCGGGCGAGTTGTGGGTGTACGGCCCCGAGGACGCCCCGCAGCGCGTGACCGGCCCGGCGCTCGACTTCTGCCTCCTGGTCACCCAGCGCGCCCACCGCTCCGACCTCGCCCTGCGCGCCGAAGGCGAGGACGCCGACCGCTGGTTCGACATCGCCCAGGTCTTCGCCGGCCCGCCGGGCAAGGGCCGCGCGCCGAAGGGGGCCGCGCAGTGACGTCCGCGCCCCGCCCGCTGCGGATCGGCAACGCCTCCGGCTTCTACGGCGACCGCTTCGACGCCATGCGCGAGATGCTCACCGGCGGCGAACTGGACGTCCTCACCGGCGACTACCTCGCCGAACTGACCATGCTGATCCTCGGCCGTGACCGGCTGAAGGACCCCCGCTCCGGATACGCACGCAGCTTCCTGCGACAGCTGGAGGAGTGCCTCGGGCTGGCGCACGAGCGGGGCGTCCGGATCGTCGCCAACGCGGGCGGCCTCAACCCGGCCGGACTGGCGGACGCCGTACGGCAGTTGGCGGACCGGCTCGGCCTCCCCGTGCGCGTCGCCCATGTAGAGGGCGACGACCTCAAGGAGAGGTATCCGGACAGCCTCGCCGCCCACGCCTACCTCGGCGGCTTCGGCATCGCGGCCTGTCTGCGCGAGGGCGCCGACGTGGTGGTGACCGGCCGGGTCACCGACGCGGCCCTGGTCACCGGGCCCGCCGCCGCCCACTTCGGGTGGGGGCCCTCGGACCACGACCGGCTCGCGGGAGCCGTCGTCGCCGGGCATGTGCTGGAGTGCGGGGCACAGGCGACCGGCGGCAACTACGCGTTCTTCGACGAGGACAGCGCCGCCCGCCCCGGCTTCCCGCTCGCCGAGCTCCATGAGGACGGCACCTGCGTCATCACCAAGCACCCCGGCACCGGCGGCCTGGTCGACGTCGGCACGGTCACGGCCCAGCTGCTGTACGAGACGGCGGGCGCCCGCTACGCCGGGCCGGACGTCACCGCCCGCCTGGACACCGTACGGCTCACCCAGGACGGCCCCGACCGGGTACGGATCGACGGCGTACGGGGTGAGGCCCCGCCCCCCTCCCTCAAGGTCGGCGTGAACCGCCTCGGCGGCTTCCGCAACGAGGTCGCCTTCGTCCTGACCGGCCTGGAGATCGAGTCCAAGGCGGCCCTCGTGCGCCGGCAGATGAGCGACGCCTTCGCCAAGGCGGAGCCGGCCGAGGTGCGGTGGGACCTCGTCCGCACCGACCGGCCCGACGCGGAGACCGAGGAGACCGCGAGCGCACTGCTCAGGCTGGTCGTGCGGGACCCGGTCCAGGAGAAGGTCGGACGGGTGCTGAGCGGGGCGGCCGTGGAGCTGGCGCTCGCCAGTTACCCCGGCTTCCATGTGCTCGCACCACCCGGGAAGGGCACCCCCTATGGGGTCTTCGAGGGTGTGTACGTCCCCCATGGTGCCGTCGACCATGTGGCCGTCCTCCACGACGGACGACGGATCCCTGTGGCGCCGGCCCACGACACCGCCGTACTCGACGACGTTCCGGAGCCGCCGCTGCCGGAGCCGTTGCCCGCCGGGCCCACGAAACGCGCCGCGCTCGGTCTCGTCGCGGGCGCCCGCAGCGGTGACAAGGGCGGGAACGCCAACGTCGGTGTGTGGGCGCGCACGGACGACGCCTGGCGCTGGCTCGCGCACGAGCTCACGGCCGAGCGGTTCCAGGAGCTGATTCCCGAGAGCCGCCGGCTGAAGGTCACCCGGCACACGCTGCCAGGCCTGCGCGCCCTCAACTTCGTCGTCGAAGGCATCCTCGGCGAGGGCGTCGCCGCCCAGCACCGCTTCGACCCGCAGGCCAAGGCCCTCGGTGAATGGCTGCGCGGCCGCCACCTCGACATCCCGGAGATCCTCCTGTGACCGTCCTCGCCTCCGCCCTGGACCCCGGCAGCCCCGAATACGCGGCCAACCGCGAGGCCATGCTCGCCAAGCTCGCCGAACTCGACACCGAGCACGCCAAGGCCCTCGCGGGCGGCGGCGAGAAGTACGTCGCCCGGCATCGCAAGCGCGGCAAGCTGCTGGCCCGCGAGCGCATCGAGCTGCTCCTGGACCCCGACACGCCCTTCCTGGAGCTGTCCCCGCTGGCCGCCTGGGGCAGCGACTACGCGGTCGGCGCGTCCCTCGTCACCGGCATCGGCGTCGTCGAGGGCGTGGAGTGCCTGATCACCGCCAACGACCCGACCGTACGCGGCGGAGCGAGCAACCCCTGGTCCCTGAAGAAGGCCCTGCGCGCGAACGACATCGCCCTCGCCAACCGGCTGCCCGTCGTCAACCTCGTCGAGTCGGGCGGCGCCGACCTGCCGTCCCAGAAGGAGATCTTCATCCCGGGCGGCGCCATCTTCCGGGACCTGACGCGGCTGTCGGCGGCCGGGATCCCCACCGTCGCGGTCGTCTTCGGCAACTCGACCGCCGGCGGCGCCTACGTCCCCGGCATGTCCGACCACGTGATCATGGTCAAGGAGCGCGCCAAGGTGTTCCTCGGCGGCCCGCCCCTGGTGAAGATGGCGACCGGCGAGGAGAGCGACGACGAGTCGCTGGGCGGCGCGGAGATGCACGCGCGCGTGTCGGGTCTCGCCGACTACTTCGCGGTCGACGAACCGGACGCGCTGCGGCAGGCACGGCGGGTCGTGGCCCGCCTCAACCACCGCAAGGCCTACGGCGATCCGGGCCCGGCCGAGGCCCCCAAGTACGACGCGGACGAACTGCTCGGGATCGTGCCCGGCGATCTGCGCACCCCCTTCGACCCGCGCGAGGTCATCGCCCGGATCGTCGACGCCTCGGACTTCGACGAGTTCAAGCCGATGTACGGCACGAGCCTGACCACCGGCTGGGCGGCCCTGCACGGCTATCCGATCGGGGTGCTGGCGAACGCCCAGGGCGTCCTGTTCAGCGAGGAGTCGCAGAAGGCCGCCCAGTTCATCCAGCTCGCCAACCAGCGCGACATCCCGCTGCTGTTCCTGCACAACACCACCGGCTACATGGTCGGCAAGGAGTACGAGCAGGGCGGCATCATCAAGCACGGCGCGATGATGATCAACGCGGTCAGCAACAGCCGCGTGCCGCACCTGTCCGTCCTCGTGGGCGCGTCCTACGGCGCCGGGCACTACGGGATGTGCGGGCGCGCCTACGACCCCCGCTTCCTGTTCGCCTGGCCGAGCGCCAAGTCGGCCGTCATGGGCCCGCAGCAGCTCGCCGGCGTGCTCTCGATCGTCGCCCGCCAGTCGGCCGCGGCGAAGGGACAGCCGTACGACGAGGAGGGCGACGCGGCCCTGCGCGCCATGGTGGAGCAGCAGATCGAGTCGGAGTCGCTGCCGATGTTCCTGTCGGGGCGGCTGTACGACGACGGCGTCATAGATCCGCGCGACACCCGCACGGTCCTCGGTATGTGCCTGTCCGCCATCCACACGGCCCCCTACGAGGGCGCACGCGGTGGCTTCGGCGTCTTCCGGATGTGAGGCAATGATTACTTCTGTTCTGGTGGCGAACCGGGGCGAGATCGCCTGCCGCGTCTTCCGCACCTGCCGTGAGTCGGGAATCCGGACGGTGGCCGTCTACTCGGACGCCGACGCCAACGCCCTCCACACGCGCGTGGCCGACACGGCCGTACGGCTGCCGGGATCGGCGCCGGCCGACACGTACCTGGACGGCGGACTGATCGTGAAGGCGGCCGTGGCGTCCGGCGCGGACGCCGTGCACCCCGGCTACGGCTTCCTTTCCGAGAACGCCGACTTCGCTCGCGCCGTCCTCGACGCGGGACTGGTCTGGGTCGGCCCGCCGCCGGAGGCCATCGAGGCGATGGCGTCCAAGACGCGGGCGAAGGAGCTGATGGGGCTGGCCCCCCTGGAGGAGGTCACCGAGGCCGACCTCCCCGTGCTGGTGAAGGCGGCCGCGGGCGGCGGAGGGCGCGGCATGCGGATCGTGCGCCGTCTGGAGGACCTGAGCGCCGCGCTGGAGAGCGCCCGCTCCGAGGCCGCGAGCGCCTTCGGCGACGGCGAGGTCTTCGTCGAGCCGTACGTCGAGAACGGCCGCCACGTCGAGGTGCAGATCCTCGCCGACACCCACGGCACGGTCTGGGCCCTGGGCACCCGCGACTGCTCCCTGCAGCGCCGCCACCAGAAGGTGATCGAGGAGGCCCCGGCACCCGGACTCTCCGAGCAGCTCACGGATGAGCTCCACGCGCTGGCCGTACGCGCCGCCCGCGCCGTCGACTACGTCGGCGCCGGCACCGTCGAGTTCCTGGTGGCAGGCGACAAGGCGCACTTCCTGGAGATGAACACCCGCCTCCAGGTCGAACACCCCGTCACGGAAGCCGTCTTCGGCCTCGACCTCGTCGCCGAACAGCTCCGCGTCGCCGAAGGCCACCCCCTCGCCGACGGGCCGCCACGCGCGTGTGGCCACGCCGTCGAGGCCCGCCTCTACGCCGAGGACCCGGCTCGCGACTGGGCCCCGCAGACCGGCACCCTGCACCGCTTCGCCGTACCCGAGGGCGTCCGCCTCGACACCGGCTTCACCGACGGTGACGACATCGGCGTCCACTACGACCCCATGCTCGCCAAGCTCGTCGCCCACGCGCCCACGCGCGCGGAGGCGGTCCGCAAGCTCGCCGGCGCCCTGGAACGGGCGACACTGCACGGCCCGGTAACCAACCGGCACCTCCTCGTGCGCTCTCTGCGCCACGAGGAGTTCACGTCCGCCCGCATGGACACCGGCTTCTACGACCGCCACCTCACCGACCTCACCGAGCCGTCCCCCGACCCGCACGCCGCCCTGGCCGCCGCCCTCGCCGACGCCCACGGCCGCTCCCGCTTCGGCGGCTGGCGCAACGTGCCGTCCCAGCCGCAGACCAAGCGCTACAAGGTGGCCGGCGAGGAGATCGAGGTCCACTACCGCCACACCCGCGCGGGCCTGGAGGCGGACGGGGTGCGCGTCGTACACGCCGACGCGTCCCTGGTCGTGCTCGAAGTGGACGGCGTACGGCGGAACTTCGAGGTCGCGCGATACGGCGACGAGATCCACGTCAACACCACCCGCTTGGCCGCACTGCCCCGCTTCCCCGACCCCACGGCACAGCACGCCCCGGGTTCGCTGCTCGCGCCGATGCCGGGAACGGTGGTGCGCGTGGCCGAGGGCCTGACAGAGGGATCGACCGTAGCGGCCGGTCAGCCCCTCCTGTGGCTGGAGGCGATGAAGATGGAACACAAGATCACAGCGCCGGCCACGGGAACGCTGAGCGCTTTGAATGCCGTACCTGGCCAGCAGGTGGCAGTCGGCTCATTGCTCGCGGTAGTGCAAGAAACCTAGGGGCGCGGGGAACTGCGCGACCAGCCACACACAACCCGCACCCGGGAGGAGTCCCATGCCCACCACTCTCGAAACCGATGAACACAAGGCCCTACGAGCCGCCGTAGCCGCCCTCGGCAAACGCCACGGCCGCACCTACGACCGCGAGGCCCTCTGGTCCGAAGCCGCCAAACTCGGCTACCTCGGCGTCAACCTCCCCGAGGAGTACGGAGGCGGAGGCGGTGGCATAGCCGAACTCTCCATCGTCCTCGAAGAGCTGGGCGCAGCCGGCTGCCCCCTGCTGATGATGGTCGTCTCACCCGCCATCTGCGGCACGGTCATCGCCCGCTTCGGCACGCAAGCCCAGAAACAGCACTGGCTCCCCGGCCTCGCCGACGGCACCCGCACCATGGCCTTCGGCATCACAGAACCCGACGCCGGCTCCAACAGCCACCGCATCACCACCACCGCCCGCCGCGACCCGGACACCGGAGACTGGCTTCTGACCGGCCGCAAGGTCTTCATCTCCGGCGTCGACATCGCCGACGCGACCCTCATCGTCGGCCGCACCGCGGACGCCCGAACCGGCAACCTCAAGCCCTGCCTGTTCATGGTCCCGCGCGACGCCGAAGGCTTCACGCGCCGCCAGATCGACATGGAACTCGCCGCCGCCGAGAAGCAGTTCGAGCTCACCCTCGACGACGTACGGCTCCCCGCCGACGCCCTCGTCGGCGACGAGGACGCAGGGCTCCTCCAGCTCTTCGCCGGCCTCAACCCCGAACGCATCATGACGGCCGCCTTCGCGATCGGCATGGGCCGCTACGCCCTCGCGCGTGCCGTCGAGTACGCCCGCGAGCGCACCGTCTGGAAGGCCCCCATCGGCGCCCACCAGGCCATCGCGCACCCCCTCGCGCAGGCGCACATCGACCTGGAACTGGCCCGCCTGATGATGCAGAAAGCGGCCTACCTGTACGACGCCGGCGACGACGTCGGCGCCGGCGAGGCCGCCAACATGGCGAAGTACGCGGCCGGGGAGGCCTGCGTGAAGGCCGTCGACCAGTCCGTGCACACCCTCGGCGGCAACGGCCTCACCCGAGAATTCGGGCTCGCCTCGTTGATAACCGCGGCGCGCGTGTCTCGTATTGCTCCGGTGAGCCGGGAGATGATTCTCAACTACGTCTCCCACCAGACCCTGGGCCTGCCCAAGTCGTACTGACGGGCACCCTGTCGGCACCGTGTCGCGAGGAGGAACCGTGTTCCGCAGCGAGTACGCAGACGTTCCGGCCGTAGAACTCCCCATCCACGACTTCGTACTGGGCCGGGCGGCCGAGTTCGGTGACGCGCCCGCGCTCATCGACGGCACGGACGGCACCACCCTCACGTACGAGCAACTCGACCGCTTCCACCGGCGCGTGGCCGTCGGCCTGGCCGAGGCGGGCGTCCGCAAGGGCGACGTCCTCGCCCTGCACAGCCCCAACACGGTCGCCTTCCCGACCGCCTTCTACGCCGCCACGCGCGCGGGTGCCTCCGTCACGACCGTGCACCCGCTCGCCACGCCGGAGGAGTTCGCCAAGCAGCTCAAGGACTCGGCGGCCCGCTGGATCGTCACCGTCTCACCGCTGCTGGAGGCGGCACGCCGGGCCGCCGAACTCGCGGGCGGCGTGCGGGAGATCTTCGTGTGCGACAGCGCACCGGGACACCGCTCGCTCATCGACATGCTGGCGTCCACCGCACCCGAACCGCAGATCGACGTCGACCCGGCGACGGACGTCGCGGCCCTGCCGTACTCCTCCGGCACCACCGGCATTCCCAAGGGCGTGATGCTCACCCACCGCCAGATCGCCACCAACCTCGCCCAGCTCGAACCCGCCATATCCGCCGGCCCCGGCGACCGCGTCCTCGCCGTGCTGCCCTTCTTCCACATCTACGGCCTGACCGCCCTGATGAACGCCCCCCTGAGGCTGGGCGCGACGGTCGTCGTGCTGCCCCGCTTCGACCTGGAGACCTTCCTCGCGGCCATCCAGAACCACCGCATCACCGGCCTGTACGTGGCCCCGCCCATCGTGCTGGCCCTCGCCAAGCACCCCCTGGTCGCGGATTACGACCTGTCGTCGCTGAAGTACATCATCAGCGCCGCCGCACCCCTGGACGCCAAGCTCGCGGCCGCCTGCTCGCAGCGCCTCGGCCTGCCGCCGGTCGGCCAGGCGTACGGCATGACGGAACTGTCCCCCGGCACCCACGTCGTCCCCCTGGCCGACATGCGGGACGCGCCCGCCGGCACCGTCGGCAGGCTCATCGCCGGCACCGAGATGCGCATCGTCTCCCTCGACGACCCCGACAAGGACCTCGGCGTCGGCGAGGCCGGCGAGATCCTCATCCGCGGCCCCCAGGTCATGAAGGGCTACCTCGGCCGCCCCGACGCCACCGCCGCGATGATCGACACCGACGGCTGGCTGCACACCGGCGACGTGGGGCACGTGGACGCCGACGGCTGGCTGTTCGTCGTGGACCGCGTCAAGGAGCTCATCAAGTACAAGGGCTTCCAGGTGGCCCCCGCCGAACTGGAGGCCCTCCTGCTCACCCACCCCGGCATCGCGGACGCGGCGGTCATCGGCGTGTACAACGACGACGGCAACGAGGTCCCGCACGCGTACGTGGTCCGCCAGCCCACCGCCACCGGCCTCTCCGAAGGCGAGGTCATGATGTACGTCGCCGAACGCGTCGCCCCCTACAAGCGCGTCCGCCAGGTCACCTTCATCGACGGGGTGCCCCGGGCCGCCTCCGGGAAGATCCTGCGACGGGAACTCAGGGAGCGCACATGACGTTGATCGGACGTACCCGCGCGCGTGCCGTGGAAACCCTCAGCCTGGACTCCCCGGACACCCGCAACGCCCTCTCGGCGGCCCTGGTCGGCGAGCTGACGGACGCGCTCACGGACTGCGCGAAGGACACCGACGTACGCGCGATCGTCCTCACCCACACCGGCAGCACCTTCTGCGCGGGCGCGGACCTGCGCGACCCCCCGCACCCGGACGCGCTGGTGGCCCTGCTGAGGCAGATCGTCGAACTGCCCAAACCGGTCGTCGCCCGCGTCACCGGCCACGTCCGCGCGGGCGGTCTCGGCCTGCTGGCGGCCTGCGACATCGCGGCGGCGTCGAGCCAGGCCACCTTCGCCTTCACGGAGGTACGGATCGGGGTGGCCCCCGCGGTGATCAGCCTCCCGGTCCTCCCCCGCGCCGACCCGCGCGCCCTGGCCCGCTACTACCTCACCGGCGAACGCTTCAACGCGCCGGAGGCGGCCCGCATCGGCCTGCTCACGACGTCCGGCGACGACGTGGACGAGGCCCTGACCCCCATCCTGGACGGCCTGCGCAGATCCGCTCCCGAGGCCCTGGCCGAGACGAAAGCGCTGCTCACGGCTAAGGTGCTGGAAACCTTCGACCGGGACGCGGCGGACCTGACCGCGCTCTCGGCCCGGCTGTTCTCCTCCGCGCAGGGCCGTGAGGGGATGACGGCCTTCCTCGAAAGACGGGACCCCCCATGGGTGGTGTGACCACAGTCGGCGACCGCGCGGACCGAGCCGACCGCGTGCCGAAGCAGGACCGCAGCCGCGCCACCCGGCAGCGGCTCCTGGAAGCCGCCGTGGCCTGCCTCGCCGAACACGGCTGGGCGGGCTCCACGGTCTCCGTCGTCGCCGAACGCGCCGGCGTCTCCCGGGGCGCCGCCCAGCACCACTTCCCGACCCGCGAGGACCTCTTCACGGCGGCGGTCGAGTACGTCGCCGAGGAACGCTCGACGGCCCTGCGCACCCTGTTCCCCGAAGGCGCGGCAGACCGGCGCGCGGTCGTCTCCGCCCTCGTCGACCTCTACACCGGCCCCCTGTTCCGCGCGGCCCTGCACCTGTGGGTGGCCGCGTCGAACGAGGACCAGCTACGCCCCCGGGTCACCGAACTGGAGGCCCGCGTCGGCCGGGAGACCCACCGGATCGCCGTGGACCTCCTGGGCGCCGACGAGTCCGAACCGGGCGTCCGGGAAACGGTCCAGGGCCTGCTGGACATGGCCCGCGGCCTGGGACTGGCCAACCTCCTCACGGACGACACCGCCCGGCGGGACCGCGTGGTGGCGCAGTGGGCGGGGCTGCTGGGGGAGGTGCTGGACTGAAGGCGCCCGCCGCGGGCCGGCTCACGGACTGAGCCGCTCCACCCGCCATCCCCCGTCCTGCTCCGCCACATACCGCAGCCGGTCGTGCAGCCGGTTCTCCCGGCCCTGCCAGAACTCCACCGTCTGCGGCGCCACCCGGAAGCCGCCCCAGTTCGGCGGCACCGGCACCTGCTCGCCCTCGGGGTAGCGGGCGGACAGCTCGGCGTACGAGGCGTCGAGGTCGGCCCGCGTGGCGATGACCGAGGACTGGGCGCTGGCCCAGGCGCCGAGCTGGGAGCCATGCGGACGGGTGCGGAAATAAGCCGCCGTCTCGTCGCGGCCGGTACGTCGCGCCACGCCCGTGACGATCACCTGGCGGGCCATCGGATGCCAGGGGAAGAGCAGGCAGACGTACGGGTTCTCGGCGAGGTCGCGGGCCTTGCGGGAGTCGTAGTTGGTGAAGAAGACGAAGCCCTGCTCGTCGAACTGCTTCAGCAGCACCGTGCGCGAGCTGGGCCGGCCCTCGGCGTCCGCGGTGGAGACGATCATCGCGTTCGGCTCGAAGAGGTGGGCCTCCGACGCGGCCTGCTTGAACCAGCGCGCGAACTGCGCCACCGGACTGGCAGCCAGATCGGACTCGGCGAGACCCTCGGCCCGGTAGTGCTTGCGCATCAGGGCGGGGTCGGGGGCGGGCGCGGCGGGATCGAAGGCGACGGCGTCTGGGTCGGTCACGCGGTCATCTTGCCGTATCCGAACCGGCACCGTCCGGCACGGTGTCCTTCGTCACGGGATGGCACTCAGTGCCGCAAGGGCTCCCCAAAGGTGACACTCAGGGATATCGTTCTTATGCCGTTCCGGTTGGATGACCGCCAGCCGCACGGGGCATCACAGGGGTACGCCAAGGACCGCGAGTCCGAGTCCGCGACCGTGGATCCGCCCGGCGTACGTACATCTCTGCCTACTGACATGTGGTCGTTCCACACACCGCCCCACCCACAACCCCATCCGTCGCACACATCACGAGGAGCCGCCTGATGTCCGACTTCGTACCCGGACTCGAAGGAGTCGTCGCGTTCGAGACGGAGATCGCCGAACCGGACAAGGAGGGCGGCGCTCTGCGATACCGGGGCGTCGACATCGAGGACCTGGTCGGCCATGTCTCGTTCGGCAACGTCTGGGGACTGCTCGTCGACGGTGCCTTCCGGCCCGGCCTGCCGCCCGCCGAGCCCTTCCCGATCCCCGTGCACTCCGGCGACATCCGCGTCGACGTCCAGTCCGCGCTCGCCATGCTGGCCCCCGTATGGGGCCTGAAACCCCTCCTGGACATCGACGAGCAGCAGGCACGTGAGGACCTGGCGCGAGCCGCCGTCATGGCCCTCTCCTACGTCGCCCAGTCCGCGCGCGGCCAGGGCCTGCCCATGGTCCCGCAGCGCGAGATCGACAAGGCACAGTCCGTCGTCGAGCGCTTCATGATCCGCTGGCGCGGCGAGCCCGACCCCAAGCACGTGGCCGCCGTGGACGCCTACTGGACCTCAGCCGCCGAGCACGGCATGAACGCCTCCACCTTCACCGCCCGCGTCATCGCCTCCACCGGCGCCGACGTCGCCGCGGCCCTCTCCGGCGCCGTAGGAGCCATGTCCGGCCCGCTGCACGGCGGCGCGCCCTCCCGCGTCCTGCACATGATCGAGGAGATCGAGCGCACCGGCGACGCCGAGGGCTATGTGAAGCGGACCCTCGACAACGGCGAACGCCTCATGGGCTTCGGCCACCGCGTCTACCGCGCCGAGGACCCCCGCGCCCGCGTCCTGCGCCGCACCGCCCGCGAACTCGGCGCGCCCCGCTTCGAGGTCGCCGAGGCCCTGGAGAAGGCCGCCCTGGAGGAACTGCACAACCGCCGCCCGGACCGCGTCCTGGCCACCAACGTGGAGTTCTGGGCCGCCATCATGCTGGACTTCGCGGAGGTCCCGGCCCACATGTTCACCTCCATGTTCACCTGCGCCCGTACGGCGGGCTGGTCGGCGCACATCCTGGAGCAGAAGCGCACCGGCCGCCTCGTGCGCCCCTCCGCGCGCTACATCGGCCCGGGCCCGCGCGACCCGCGCGACGTCGAGGGCTACGCGGACATCGCGCACTGACCCCCGCACATACCGCGGACCGGTCATCACGCGGGGCCCGACAGCTCCGCGTGATGCCGCCCGGCCCGGCGTACGGAACGTGACTGATCCACTGCGCCAGTATGCTGAGGCGGCTGCGGCAATCCCTCCATCACCCTTTCCCACGTGGTGAGTTACGGCCTGCCGCGATCCGGACGTCCGAGGGCATGGGGGTTGGGGAACAGGTGCTGATAGCGGGCCGCTACCGGCTGAGCGAGTCGATCGGGCGCGGGGGAATGGGGGAGGTCTGGCGGGCCTACGACGAGATGCTCGCCCGGCAGGTGGCCGTCAAGCTCCTGCTGCCCCAGGACTCCGACCCCACCGCCACGTCCCGCTTCCGCCTGGAGGCGCAGACCGCCGCCCGCATCGACCATCCGAACGTGGTCGGCGTACGGGACTTCGGCGAGCACGACAACCAGCTCTACCTGGTCATGGAACTCGTCGAGGGCGACAGCCTCGCCCACCTGCTGACCGTGTCCGGCGCACAGCCCGCCGAACGCGTGGCCCGCATCGCCGCCCAGGCCGCCGCGGGACTGGCCGCCGCCCACCGGCAGGGCATCGTCCACCGCGACATCAAGCCCGGCAACCTGCTGCTGGACGCCGACGGCACCCTCAAGATCGGCGACTTCGGCATCGCCCGCTTCATGGACGACCCCGGCGCCGCGCTCACCGCCACCGGGCAGATCGTCGGCACCAGCCTCTACCTCGCCCCCGAGCGCGCCCTGGGCCGGCCGGCGGGCCCGGCCTCCGACGTCTACGCGCTCGGCTGCGTGCTCTACCAACTGCTCACCGGGCGCCCGCCGTTCCAGGCCGACACGGCCGTCGCGATCCTGCACCAGCATCTCGACGCCGCCCCCGTACCACCCCGCGAACTGGGCGTGGCCGGCCTGCCGCCCGCCTTCGAGAGCTACCTCCTCGGCCTGCTCGCCAAGGACCCCGAGCACCGCCCCGCCGCCCAGCAGGCGGCCGACTGGTTCGCCGAGGGCGCCTGGCAGGGACGCCCCGAGCCGCTGCCGGAAGCGGCCTCGCCGTCCACGGCCGGGCCGCAGCGGCTGGGGGAGGTCAGCAACCCGACCACGTACATGCTCCCGTCGGCACAGGGCCGCGCCACCACCGGAGCCCGCTCCCGCTCCCACTCCAGGCCGCGAGCCCGGTCCGCGGGCGGAACGCGACGCGTGGCGGTCACCATCGCCGCGGCGGCGCTCTTCGTGGCCGCGATGCTCCTCGGCATGCTCTGGTTCTCGCCGGACAACACCGCGGCGGAGGGCACGAAACCCGACCCCGCCCCCAGCCCGAGCGTCTCCGCCTCGGTCTCCCCCCTGGATTCGAGCCCGTCACCGATCGCACCACCCGAGAGCCGGGCGCCGGAGCCGACGGAGAAGCAGGAGAGGCGGCAACAACGGGAGCGGCAGAGAGAGCAGCAAGCCCAGACGCAGCAGCAGGACGACGACGGCGGCGACGGCGACGAGAGCGACGACGACTGACCCCGATCGGCTTCAGCCCCGCCAAACGCAGACGACCCGCGAGCTCGGGTCCCTCCGCCTTTGACGGAGGAGCCGGCCGGACGTACCGGCGAGCTCGCGGGTCGGGTGACTGCTGGGATTGGGCCGGCTGCACGCGTCTCTCACGTGCTGGTCCGGCACCGCACTGGGTGTGGTGACGGGCCGCTAGCCCGCAGTCACCTCACGCGTCCGGTATTCATACATCTGCCGAACCACCTCCCTTCTCGTGTGCACCACACCCTAGGAAGCCGCTCGGCCCCGATCAACCGCTTTTTTCGTGGACCTTTCCGCACCGGGTCCCCTAGCGTTCCGTGCATGACAAAGCGGCAGGTGGGGCGGCGGGCGATTCTCAGTGGGGCGGTTTTCGAGGAGCGGATCGGGTACGCGCGTGCCGTCGTCGACGGGGACTGGGTGCATGTGTCGGGGACGACCGGGTTCGACTACGCGGCGATGACGATCTCCGAGGACGTCGTGGAGCAGGCCGAGCAGTGTCTGCGGAACGTGGGGGCCGCGCTGGAGGAGGCGGGGTGTTCGTTCGCCGATGTGGTGCGGGTGCGGTACCTGCTGCCGGACCGGGAGGACTTCGAGCCGTGCTGGCCGGTGCTGCGGCGGTACTTCGGTGAGGTGCGGCCGGCGGCGACGATGATGATGTGCGGGCTCGCGGATCCTCGTATGAAGATCGAGATTGAGGTGTACGCGCGCAGGGGAAGTGGATCAGATGTCTGATCTTCGGATTGCGGCGGTGGGCGGCGACTCCATGCTGGAGGAGTGGCGGCACGTCCACAACGTGATCGTGCCGCCCGCGGCCCTGGACCTCGAGGAGGTGCGGGAGCGCGCCGGGCGGTACCGGCTGCGGAACGCGTACGTCGGTGACGTGCTCGTCGGATGTTCGACGGTGCGGCCGCCGGCCGGTACGGACGCGGTGGCGACGGTCATCGCGCGCGTGCTGCCGGAGTACCGGCGGCGCGGGTACGGCAGGGAGCTCTACGAGGACGGGCTCGCGCACGCGCGCGTGCTGGGCGCCGAGGTGATCGAGACGTGTGTGCTGGCCGTCAATGAGGACGGTCTGCGGTTCGCGGAGGCGCGTGGGTTCGTCGAGATTGATCGGTACGTCCTGGATGACGGGTCCGGTGGGTCCGATCTGTGGGTGGACCTGCGGGTGGAGGGCAAGGCCGAGTAGTCGTATCGACGGCTCGTACAACGATTCCTTCAATCTTGGGGAACTCGGTGTGTGCTGGGTCACGTTCCAGTTAGATGATTGCGAGTGAGCGAACCGACGTGTCGTACGTGCGGACGCAGCTTTGCAGGGGGTCCATGTGAGTGCTTCCCGGCGTAGTGGGACCACCGACGAGCTGGGGCCGGACGAGCCCGAGCGGGACGGTCCGGCCGGTTCGGTCGGCTCCGAGGGGTCGGCAGGTGGCTCGGATCTGTTGGCCGCGTTGCTGGACGGGATGGACGCGGCCCTGTGCGCTTTCGACGGGGACGGCGTCGTCACCCATTGGAACCGTGAGGCGGAGCGGATCCTCGGCTGGACCGCGGCCGAGGCCGTGGGGCGGCACGGCTTCGCCGGGTGGGCGGTGCGCGAGGCCGACGCCGAGGAGGTCGAGGGGCGGCTGATGTCCGCCATGGACGCTCCCGGGCGGCAGGTGCACGAGTTCGCGCTGCTGACGAAGGACGGCGGGCGGGTTCTGGTTCGGACGCAGTCGGCGGCCGTGCGTGGTCCGGACGGCAAGCCCGCCGGGGTGTACTGCGCCTTCAGCGAGGTGCACGCGCAGATCGACCTGGAGCGGTCGATCGCGCTGAGCGAGGCGTTGTTCGAGGACGCGTCGTGGGGTGTGGTGCTGGTCGACGCGGATCTGCGGCCGGCCGTTGTGAACGCTCACGCGGCTCGGGCCTTGGGGATCGGGCGTACGTCGGTGCTGGGGCGGCCGTTGGGTGAGCTGCTGGCCCAGGGTGTGGAGGAGCTGGAGAGCGCGCTCACGCATGTGCTCGCGGAGGGCGCGCCGCCGGCGCCCGCCGAGATCTGGGTGAGCGTGCGGACGCCGGAGGGTGAGCGGCGTCGCTGCTGGCGGTGTGGCTTCGTACGGCTGGCCTCGCCGCTCGCGGAGGAGCCCGTGCCGTTGGGGGTGGGCTGGCTCTTCCAGGACGCGACGGAGGCCAAGCAGGCGGAGCAGGAGGCCGCGCTGCTGCGGTTCCGGGCCAATCAGCTGCATCGCGCCGCGCGTGCCGCGGCCGAGTGCGAGGAACCCGCCGAGGCGGCGACCGTGCACCTGGACTTCGCGCTGGCAGGGTTCGCCGATCACGCGCTGATCGACCGGGTCGCGGGCGGGTCGGTGGCCGACGAGGCGGCGGGTGGGGACAGCGCGGATCCGGTACGGCTCGTGCGGGTGGCCGTGACGCCTTCCGGGGCGCCGGGTCCGAGTCGGCTGGGCGGGGAGGCGGGCCTGCCCGTGCGGTACGCGCAGGGACATCCGGCGTTGCAGTGCGTGGCGCGGGCCGGGTCGGTGCGGGCCGATGCGGGGGATGTGCCGGCGGAGCGGGCGCGGGAGTGGGCCGTGGGGCGGCAGTGGCCGGCGGACGCGGTGCACGCGTTGTGCGCGGTGTTGCGCAGCCGGGGGCGGACGCTGGGTGTCGTGACGTTTCTGCGGGGCGCGGGTCGGAGCGCGTTCGGGCGCGGTGACGCGGTGTACGCGGAGGACGTGGCGGTGCGGATCGCTTCCGCGCTGGATCTGGCGGGGGCTGTGGGCCGCGAGTAGCGCATCGCCGGAGCCCGAGCCGAGCCGGAGCCCGAGCCGAGCCGAGCCGAGCCGGAGCCCGAGCGGCGGGCGCGTGGCCTGGGCCCTGATTGGCTGACGCGGGGTCGGGTCAGTGGCGGTAGAAGATCCGGTCGCCGTACTTCTCGAAGATCCCGCGGTTCCACTCGTGGCCGCCGTCGACGTTGCCCGAGCGCAGCAGCGGGGGCTCGATGCCGCGGTCGGCCAGGGAGGCGGCCGCCGTCGCCATGACCGCCTGGAGGAGGGCGGAGGTGACGACCGAGGACGCGGGGGCGAAGGGGGCCGGGATCGTGTCCAGGTTGAGCTCCGCGTCGCCGACCGCGATCTTCGAGTCGAGGACGATGTCGCAGTGGTCCTTGAGGTAGGTGCCGGAGACGTGACGGGACGTCGTCTCCGAGGCGTACGCCACTGAGGTCACGCCGATGACCTTGACGCCGCGGGAGCGGGCGCCGATGGCCATCTCGACGGGGAGGGCGTTGCGGCCCGACAGGGAGATGATGACGAGGGCGTCGCCGTCGGTCAGCGGGGAGCTGACCAGGACCGCGCCGGCGAGGCCGTCGACGCGTTCGAGGGCGGAGCCGAGGGTGGCGGGCATGACGTCCACGCCCACGACGCCCGGCACCGCGAGCAGGTTCATCAGGGCGAGGCCGCCGGCGCGGTAGACGATGTCCTGGGCGGCGAGGGAGGAGTGCCCGGCGCCGAAGGCGAAGAGCCGGCCGCCGTTGGCGACGGTGTCGGCGAGCAGGGTGCCGGCCGCCTCGATGTGCTGGGCCTCCTCGGTACGGACCCGCTGGAGCAGGGCGATCGCGGCGTCGAAGAACTGCTCGGCCGGCTTGCTGTCGCTCATGCGGGGCCCTCCGGGGTGGCGGGTTGCGTGGGTGGTGTGTCGCGGATCACCGTGCGGTCTGGACCAGTGCGGTGTCAATACGGGCGGGAGCGCGGGCCGGCCCGTTCGGCCGGTCGGGGGGTGTGGACCGGGCGACCCCCTCGTTTCAACGGCTCGGCACGGTTGTCAGTGGTATCCGGCAGAATTGAGTGCAGGGCCAGCGCACGCGCCGTGGAGCTGTCTCGCTTCCGGCTGAGCTAATCGCAGAGCTAATCGAGGGGCACGTATGTCCGGACTGATCGACACCACGGAGATGTATCTCCGCACCATCCTCGAGCTTGAGGAGGAAGGTGTGGTCCCCATGCGCGCCCGGATCGCCGAGCGGCTGGACCAGAGCGGGCCGACCGTGAGCCAGACGGTGGCGCGGATGGAGCGTGACGGGCTGGTGTCCGTGGCGTCCGACCGGCACCTGGAGCTCACGGACGAGGGGCGGCGGCTGGCCACCCGCGTCATGCGCAAGCACCGCCTCGCCGAGTGCCTGCTCGTCGACGTGATCGGACTGGAGTGGGAGCAGGTGCACGCCGAGGCGTGTCGCTGGGAGCACGTGATGAGCGAGGCCGTGGAGCGGCGCGTGCTGGAGCTGCTGCGCCACCCGACCGAGTCGCCGTACGGCAACCCGATCCCGGGTCTGGAGGAGCTCGGCGAGAAGGACGGCGCCGACCCGTTCCTGGACGAGGGCATGGTCTCGCTGGCCGATCTCGACCCCGGTGTCGAGGGCAAGACGGTCGTCGTCCGCCGGATCGGTGAGCCCATCCAGACCGACGCGCAGCTGATGTACACGCTGCGGCGGGCCGGGGTGCAGCCGGGCTCGGTGGTGAGTGTGACCGAGTCCGCGGGCGGGGTGCTGGTGGGCAGTGGTGGTGAGGCGGCCGAGCTGGTGGCGGACGTCGCCTCGCACGTGTTCGTCGCCAAGCGCTGAGCGGCGGCAGCTGTCGGGCGGCAGCTGGCCGGTCAGTCCATCCTGCGTTCTCTCCCGCGTAACTCCTGGGAAGGAAGCGGGAGTTGTGGCGGCCCCTCGATCTTTCGCATTCCAGGTTTCAGTGCGCGGAATCACAGCGCCCGGCCGATGCGCGTGCCAGGCTGTCGCGTGAGGCATACGACCTGAGGCTCTTGGCCGTGACCGACCGTGACGGTCCGGCAGGGAGGGGGCGCGAGGATGTGCCGTGGATGTGGAGAGGGCCCCGGCGCCGTGTGGCGCCGGGGCCTGTCCTCCCCTGTGCTGACCCGGAGCCCCGAGCTCTCAGGGTCATTCCCCTCGGACCGTTTTCCCCGAGCGGTCCGCCTCCCGGTGAAGGTCTCCCCTCGGCGGTGGCGATCAATCCTTGGCGGGGGTCACTCGAATGAGGGGTGTTGTCCTCAGCGCACGTTTTTTCGAATAAGAGTTCGATAGTCTGCGAGTGACGGGTCACGCGGAACGTGCGCTTCAGGAGTGTGCGCATAAGATCACGTCAGACACACAGGACATGCACATCGCGTGCGAGGGCATCGACGGCACGTGCGGCGCAGGTGCCGGACGGTGCTCACGTGGGCGGAGGCGGATACGGCAGGCACGGCAAGCAGGACGCGGATGACAGGACCGGCCGGTGTGAGCGGTCCGAGTGGAGCTAGGGGGGTGCCAGACCAATGGCGCGGCGCATCGACGTGACCGGGGCAGGCGGCGTACGTCTCGCGGCCTGGGAGTTCGGCGACCCTCCCAAGACCGATCCCAGTGCGGAGCACGACGGCACGCTGGGTGTCCTGTTACTGCACGGCCTGATGGGCCGCGCCTCGCACTGGGCCTCCACCGCCCGCTGGCTCTCCGAGCGGCACCGCGCTGTCGCCCTGGACCAGCGTGGCCATGGCCGCAGCGACAAGCCGGCGGCCGCGGCGTTCACGCGCGAGGCCTACGTCGACGACGCGGAGGCCGCCCTCGAACAGCTCGGTCTCGCCCCGGCCGTCCTCGTCGGCCACGCCATGGGCGCGCTGACGGCCTGGCAGCTCGCGGCCCGGCGCCCCGATCTGGTGCGCGGCGTGATCATCTGCGACATGCGGGCCTCCGCGCTCGGCGCGGCCTCGCAGCGGGAGTGGGCGGACTGGTTCAGGGCCTGGCCCGTGCCCTTCGCCACCCTCGCCGACGTACGGAAGTGGTTCGGCGAGGACGATCCGTGGGTCGAGCGGCCGAACCCCTCCCGGGGCGAGTTCTACGCCGAGGTGATGCACGAGTGCGAGGACGGGTGGCGGCCGGTCTTCGTGCCGGACCAGATGCTCCGGTCCCGGGAGACGTGGGTGTTCGACGCGCACTGGGAGGAGCTGGCGCAGGTGCGCTGCCCGGCGCTCGTGGTGCGCGGGCTGGACGGGGAGCTGGGGCGGGCCGAGGCGCAGGAGATGGTGCGGGTGCTGCCTCGCGGGGAGTACGCGGAGGTGGCCGACGCCGGGCACCTGGTGCACTACGACCAGCCGGAGGGGTGGCGGGCGGCGGTCGAGCCGTTTCTGGATGCGGTGCGCTCCGCGGGGGATGCCGGGCGCCTATGAGCTCGGCTCTCGGGGTCTGGCGGCGGCTGCGGGTTGGTTGTGGTTGATCGCGCAGTTCCCCGCGCCCCTGGGGGCGTGCAGTCGCCTGCGTCAGCGAGAACCGTGAGCCCTCGGTGACCGCCGGGGCGGCGCCTTGGAGCTCGGGGCTCGCGGTTTGGTGGCGGCTGCGGGTTGGTTGTGGTTGATCGCGCAGTTCCCCGCGCCCCTGGGGGCGTGCAGTCGCCTGCGTCAGCGAGAACCGTCAGCCCCGCCGCGCGTCAGAGAGCACCGTCACCCCCCCGCGCGCGTCAGCAAGAACCCCTCAACCCCCCGCGCGTCAGCGAGAACCGTCAGCCCCCCGCGCGTCAGCAAGAACCATCAGCCCCCCACCCGTCAGCAAGCCCCGTCAGCCTTTGCTCACCGCTGTCAGGATTTCCGGTAGGCGTGTCGCTGTTCTCGGGGCCGCCAGGCGTAGGCCCAGTAGCGTGATCGCCGCCCCGTAGGCCGCGCCGCCCGGGAGCAGGAGCCAGGTCCAGCTGTCCCCGTCCTCGCTGACGTTCAGCCAGATCGTCACCGCGATGACGGGGGCGCACAGCAGGGCCGCCGCGATCATGCCGCCGAAGATCGAGATCCAGGCCAGGCCCGCCTGACCGGGGGCGACGTTCTTGTAGCCCTCCTGTGGGATGGAGTACGGGAAGCGGGCCGAGGTCCAGGCGCCGGTGGCCAGCATCGCGCCGAGCAGGGCGAGGGACAGGCCCAGCACCTCGGGAAGCCTGGCCCAGTCGCCGAGGAGCGCTGTCGTCAGGACGGTGACGAGGGCGGCGTACGGCAGGGTGATCAGGAGGAGGGCCAGGGCCCGGCCGCGCAGTTCGACGTAGGCGTCCCGGGGGGACGAGATGGTCAGCGCGACCATCCAGAACGCGGACGTGTCCTGCCCGAACTGGTTGTACATCTGGATGCCGAGCATCCCGGCGGCGAAGCAGGCGAAGTAGATCGAGCCGGTGCCCTGGACGGCGTTGAAGAGCGGGACGATCAGGCCGATGGCCAGCGAGGTCACCCAGGCCGCCTTGGTCTTCGGGTCGCGCCAGACATATCGCAGGCTGCGTTCCATGACGGTGCCGGTGCGGCCGGCCGGCAGGAGGCGGGCCAGGCCGGTCGGGGTGCGTTCCCGTACGGCAGCCTCGGTGACCGCCTGGAGTGTCGAGCCGTCGGGGGAGGTCATCAGCCGGGTGAGGTGGCGTGACCATACGGCGATCAGGGCCGCCAACGCGGCCGCTGTGAGGGTGAGTTGGAGGACGGCCGTGCCGTACGCGCCCTCGCTCACCGACCGTACCGCCCCGATCGCGGACGCCGGCGGCACCCAGCGCAGCACCGATGCCGCCGGGTCGAGTTCACCGAGGCCCGACGAACCGAGCCGCTGCGCACCGAAGTTCACGACCTGAGCGCCGACCGCGATGACCAGTCCGCTCAGCACCGCGAGATCACGGCCCTTACGGCTGGTCAGCAGCCGGATGTTGGCGGTGGCGACGGCCCGTGCGAGCGCCACGCACACCAACAGCGCCAGGGCGACGGCGACGACGCCGACGACGTACGCCGCACCGCCGTGCGCGACCGCGATCACCGAACCGGTGAACAGGCACAGCGTGAACAGCGGGCCGATGCCGACCAGGGAGGCCGCGAGGAGTGCCCGCACCAGGGGGCGCGGCCGCAGCGGCAGCATCACCAGCCGGGTCGGATCGAGGGTCTCGTCCCCGCCGGGGAAGAACAGCGGCATCACGGCCCAGCCGAGCGCGAGGACCGCGACGAGCAGGACGACCACCGAGTCGGCGTGCGCGTTGCCGCGCAGCATGATCAGACCGAGGAGCTGCAGCGCGGCGAACAGCAGGACCGTGACCGCCGAGGCGATGTAGGCGATCCGGCGGCCGGCGGACTGCCGCAGTCCGTTTCTGAGCAGCGACAGCTTCAGGCGGACGAAGACTCCCGTCACGTCGGTGCTCATCGCGACCCGCCGCCCAGCCAGTCGAGGTCGGCGGAGGCGTCCCGGCCGTTCGCGCCGACGAGTTCGAGGAACGCCTGCTGCAACGAGGGTGCCTCGCCGCGCACTTCGGCGAGGGTGCCGTGGGCCCGGATGCGTCCGGCGGCCATGACGGCGACCCAGTCGCACAGCGACTCGACGAGCTCCATGACATGGGAGGAGAAGACGACGGTCGCGCCGGAGGCGGTATAGCGCTCCAGGACGCCCCGGATGGTCTGCGCGGAAACGGGATCGACACCCTCGAACGGCTCGTCCAGGAACAGCACTTCGGGATTGTGGAGCAGGGCCGCGGCGAGCCCGATCTTCTTGCGCATGCCGGTCGAGTAGTCGACGACCAGCTTGTGCTGGGCCCCCGCGAGGTCGAGTACGTCGAGCAGCTGGGTGGCCCGCTTGTCGACCTCGGCGCCGGGCAGTCCGCGCAATCGGCCGGTGTAGGCGAGGAGTTCCCGTCCGGAGAGCCGCTCGAAGAGCCGTAGTCCTTCTGGCAGTACGCCGATCCGCGCCTTCACCTCGACGGGGTCCCGCCAGACGTCGTGGCCGACGACTTCGACGGTCCCGGCATCGGGCCGCAGTAGTCCGGTCACCATGGAGAGGGTGGTGGTTTTCCCGGCCCCGTTGGGCCCGACGAGCCCGATGAACTTCCCAGCGGGCAAGTCCAGATCGATACCGGCGACAGCGACCTGCTGCCCAAAACGCTTCCAGAGCCCACGTACTCGAACAGCCGACGTCATGGACGCCAACCCTAAGGGGCGTGGGCCGCGACCAATATGCGGCTCCGCCGCGTGGGCGCGAGCAACCACGATGAGCCCGCAGTCGCCGAACAACCGAACCCGGCAGACGAGAAGGCGCTACCGATCCCGCCCACACGCATAGGCGAGCGGCGAGATCAACTCCTCCGCGTCCGGCAGCCACCGATTCGCGGGCGTCGGCCGGCAGGCCCACTGCACGGCACCCCGCGACCCGAACCGGGTGGGCGGACCGGCGACCCACGCACCCTCCCCGAGCGCCACCAGGTCCAGCGACCCGACCGACCACCCGAGCTTGCGCACCAGATCGGGCACCTTCACCGACGCACCCGGCAGCACGAAGAAGTTCATCCGGCGATCCGGCGTCAACGTCACCGGCCCCAGCGACAGCTCCATCCGCTCCATGCGGGCCAGCGCGAGAAACCCGGCCGTCTCCGGGACGGAGATCGCGTCGAAGGTCCGTCCCGTCGGCAGCAAGATCGACGCGTTCGGCTGCTTCTGCCACATCCGGCGCGCGACGGTCGCGCTGCCCGTCGCCTGGGTCGCCCAGTCGGGGCGCGCGGGGTGCGCGCCGGGCGCGGGGCAGGCGGCGTCGCCACAGGAGCAGTACTGCACACCCTCGACGGCTTCCAGCCAGGTCCCGGGGAACACGTCCCAGTGACGCTCCTCGGCATAGCGAACGGCGGTCTCCAGCAGCGTTTCGCCGCGCTGCTTCGGAATCTGTGCGGCTTCGGTGGCCGGGATCGTCTCTTCCACGCCCAACACAACTCCCGCACCCACCTCCGGTTACGGGGGTAACGCGCGCGGGGGAGGAGCATTGATTCCTCATCTGGGGCGCATGGGTGCATGTGCGGGGGCGCGCGGGAGGATCCGTGGCCGGAGCGGGGTAGCCACCTGTGGGGTCGGCTTCCGCCTTTACCCCGGCAATCCTCACAAGCCTCGCATTTTCGGTATGCCGACGGGGCATTGATCTTCACGGCCGGAATTTTGCGGTGCACAGCCAGTGCCCCGGCTCGGATTCGGTGGTGGAAGACACATCAACTCGGTGCGTGGGCAGGCACCGCAGCCACAGGGGGTACGCCATGGCCGCAAGGCCTCTCGTCGCGCGCCAGCCGAACGAACGGCTTCAGGCGCTGATTCAGGAAGCGGGTTGCTCGAACGCCGGGCTGGCCCGCCGGGTCAACATGTGCGGTGCCGAGCACGGACTCGATCTGCGCTACGACAAGACGTCCGTGGCCCGCTGGCTGCGCGGACAGCAGCCGCGGGGACGGGCGCCCGCGATCATCGCGGAGGCGCTCGGCCGCAAACTGGGCCGTACGGTCACGATCGACGAGATCGGGATGGCCAACGGCAAGAACCTCGCGTCCGGCGTCGGCCTCCAGTTCTCGCCGACGGTACTGGGAGCCATCGAGCAGGTCTGCGAGCTGTGGCGCAGTGACGTCGGGCGGCGGGACTTCCTGTCCGGCTCGTCCGTCGCCGCGTCCGCGTTGGTCGAGCCCAGCCGTGACTGGCTGATCTCGTCGCCGGACTCGCAGGTGGCCCGCTCGGCGGGGCCGCGGGTGGGGCCGTCCGACGTGGCGGCCGTGCGGGCGATGACACAGGCGCTCGTAGACCTTGATCACCAGTACGGCAGCGGGCATGTGCGCCCGGTCGTCGTGCACTACCTCAACAGTGTCGTCTCCGGGCTGCTGGCCGGCTCCTACCGGGAGGCGATCGGGCGGGAACTCTTCGCCGCCGTCGCGCGGTTGACCGAGCTCGCCGGATACATGGCCATCGACACCGGGCAACCGGGGCTGGCCCAGCGGTACTACATCCAGGCGCTGCGGCTCGCGCAGGCCGCCGGGGACCGCGGGTACGGCGGATATGTGCTGGCCGCGTCCATGAGCCACCTCGCCGCGCAGCTCGGAAACCCGCGGGAGATCGCGCAGTTGGCACGGGCGGCGCAGGAGGGGGCGCGGGGGCGCGTGACCCCGCGCGCGGAGGCCATGTTCCATGCGGCCGAGGCGCGTGGGCACGCCCTGCTGGGCGACGCGCGGGCCGCCCAGCTGGCGTCCGGGCGCGCGGTGGGCGCGCTGGAGGCGGCGGACGCGGAGTCCGGCGACGACCCGGCGTGGATCGCGCACTTCGACGAGGCCTATCTCGCCGACGAGTTGGCCCACTGCCATCGCGATCTCGGTCAGGCCGAGGCGGCGGCGCGGCGCGCGGAGGAGTCGCTCGCCGGGCTTCCGGAGACCAAGGGGCGGCGCCGGGCGATCGGTTATGTGTTGCTCGCCACAGCACAGGTGCAGCAGCGCGAGATCGAACAGGCCTGCCACACCGGGCTGAAGGCGGTGGAGCTTCTGGAGACCCTGCGTTCCAACCGGGGCGCGGAGTATCTGGAGGACTTCCAGCAGCGACTGGAGCCGTTCCGGGACGAGCCGGTGGTCAGGGAGTTCGGGGCTCGACTGGATCTTCAGGCCGCGGCGTGAAACCACGGGCCACCAGGGCGTGAACGGCAGGGAAATGAAGGCGGTGAAGGCGAAAGGGGGCCGTAGATAGCGAGTGGGGGACCGGGGTGTTAGCGCCATCACAGGGACGCAGGTCACGTCCTGGGCTGCGTAGCACCCGTGTCGGCGGAGCCGGTAGCGTGACCCGACGATTCACAAGGTCCCCCATAAGTAGGAGTCCCGGTGACGCAGAGTGGACGGGGCGAGGAGCCCTCGGCGCGGCCCGCGCGCGAAGGCATCGTGCTGCCCTCCGACGGTGGTGAGCCGCTGCTGCCGGGCATGGCGGGCACCGCCCAGCCGACGTCGGTACCGGCCACGCCGCCGACCGCCCCCGAGCCCTCGGCCCCGCCCGGCGGCCAGTCCTGGGGCAACCCGTGGGGACCCGAGCAGAACCCGGCCGCGCCGCAGGCCGAGCCGGGCCAGTCCTGGGGCGCGCAGCCCGGCCAGTCCTGGGGCCCGCCGGAACAGCAGCAGCAGTACCAGTCGCCGTCGCCGGCCCCGTGGGGCGCTGCGCCGGAGGCCGCCGGGGGCGTACCGCCCCAGCCGCTGCCGCAGGAGGGCATGGCGTACGGCGGGCCCGCGAGCGCTCCGTCGTACGGCCAGGGCACCGCACCGAGCGCTCCGGCCTACGGTCATGGCGCCCCGGGTTCCGCGCAGGGCGCGCCCTCTTACGGCCATGACGCCCAGGGCGGGTCCTACGGTGCCGGGGCGCCGATGCCCGCGCCGCAGCCCTCGTACGGGCAGGGCGGGGTCCCGTCCGCGGCGCTGCCGTCCGAGGGGCAGCACGGCCCGGGTGCGCTGCCGCCCGCCGCCGGGGAGACCTACGGCGCTCCGCACGCGCCCCAGCCGCCCGCCGCCTCCCAGGGCTTCGGGGCTCCGCTGCCGCCCGCCGACGAAGGCGCCACCCAGTACATACCGCCGGTCGCCGCGGCCCCCGCGGGCGCGGACAACCAGGCCACGCAGTACATACCGCCTGTTGCCGCGCCCCCCGCCGACGAAGGGGCGACGCAGTTCATACCCCCGGTCGGGCCGGGCGCGCTGCCGCCCGAGGTGTCCAGCGAGAGCACCCAGGTGCTGGGCCGGGCCCGGCAGCCGGGCGGCGCCGGACCGATGCCGCCGGCCTCCGGCGGCGACGCCGACGCCACTCAGTTCATCCCGCCCGTGTCCGGGCAGCCGGGCCCGGTGCCGCAGGGCGGTCAGCAGCGGCAGCCGCTCTCCGACTTCGACAACCTCTTCCGCAGCGAGCCCGCGGCCGGTGCGGCCCCGGCCACCCAGCACCTGCCGCGCATCCAGCCGCAGAGCTCGCACGATCAGGGGTACTTCCCGCCCGGATCGCACGGCGGACACGGTGGGCACGGCGGCCACGGCATGGGCGGTGACGACGACGGCCGGGGTGGCCGCGGTGGCGGTACGGGATCCCGGCTGCCGCTGATCGCCGCCGTCGGCATCGGGATCGCCGTCCTCGGCATCGGCGCGGGCGCGCTGCTCGCGAGCGGGGGCGGGGACGAGCAGAAGAGCGACGACAACAAACCCGTGTCCGCCACGGCACCGGCGAGCGAGGGCTCCGCCTCGCCGTCCGCCGACCCGGCCGAGCAACAGGCGGTCGCGCTCGACAAGCTGCTGGCCAGCAGCGGCGACAGCCGTACCGCCGTGATCAACGCGGTGGCCGACGTGAAGTCCTGCGACAACCTCGGCCAGGCCGCCCAGGATCTGCGGGGCGCGGCCAAGCAGCGCACCCAGCTGGTCACCGACCTGTCCGAGCTCAGCGTCGACCAGCTCGCCAACCACGCGGCGCTGACCACCGCGCTGACCAAGGCCTGGCAGGCGTCGGCGTCCGCCGACAACCACTACGCGGCCTGGGCCGACCAGGTCGCCGGGAACAAGAAGCTGTGCAGGAAGGGCCAGGCCCGCTCCACCGGCCAGACCCAGGCCGGCAACCGCGACAGCGGCACCGCCAGCGAGCAGAAGAAGACGGCGGCGCAGCTGTGGAACTCGATCGCCGAGAAGTACGGGCTGACACAGCGTCAGCCGACCCAGCTGTAGGCGGTCAGCTCAGGTCGGCGGCCTGGAGGGTCTTCGTCACGTCGATGAAGCTCTTGCGGGCCGCCACCAGCCGGCCGTCGCGTACGACCTGGAGGGTCACCGCGCGGTTGACCAGCCGGGGGTAGCCGACGGCGGCCAGGACGTCCTGGAACTTCCACTGGAGGGTCGGCGTGAGGCCGCCCGTGGAGACCTTCAGCCCACCGTTCAGCGCGCCCCGCACCGAGTCGGCGGTCACCGCGCCGTCGCCGAGCGACTCGACGGCCTTCTTGAACGCCGTGTAGGCGATCCACGTGGTCTGCACGCCGGCGTCCGCGGGGTCGATGCGGTTGTCGCCGAAGGCCTGCTCGCTGATCACCTTCTTCATGGCGTCCCAGCGCGGGTCGCTCGCCACGGGGTACCAGCCGGTGATGTACGAGCCGTCGTACGTCGACGCGCCGCCGGTCGCGTTGATCACGGTCTGGTCGACGCTGCCGAGAACGGTGGCGGTGCGCACCTCGGGGTACTCCGCGCGGGCACGCCGGAAGGAGTCCATGAAGGTGCTGGTGCGATCGCCGAGAGCGGGCACCACACAGCCCGTCTCGGACCGGTCGGTGGAGTACTCGAGCGCCCGCGCAGCCTGCTCGCCGTACTCGGTGGCGTCGTCGTCGGCCAGCTGGTCGGCGGAGGTCGAGTGCCTGCCCGCCCGCAGGCCGGAGTCGAGCAGCGGCGGCAGCTCGTCGCCCGCGATGCTGTCGGGCCGCACCAGCGCCACGGGGCCGCAGGCGCGGGCCAGTTCCTTGCCGAGGCCCGCCAGGAGGGTGGGCTGGCCGCCGTTGACCGGGTAGGAGAGCGGGCTGGTGAACTCGGCCTTGGTGACGCCGTACCCGCCTATGTACGGGATGCCGGCGCCCTCCAGGGAGGGCAGGAAGGTCTCGCCGTACTGGCTGTAGGAGCCGATCACCGCGACGACGTTCTCCTCGACCGCGCGGTCGGCGCACTTCGCCGCGGCCACGCTGTCGTTGCGGTCGTTGCAGGTGAGGACCTTCAGCTTGCGGCCGCCGAGGCCGCCGTGCGCGTTGACCCAGCGCGCGTACGCCTGCGCGAAGGCCGGCATGCCGGGCTTGTTGGTCGCCTTGGTGTTCTGCGGGGCCCAGGTCATCACGGTGATCGTGTCATCCCCGGAACCCCCCGTGGCACCGGGGATGACACCACACCCGACGGCGAGTGACGCACAGGCCACCAGTGCTGCCGCCGCGCGAGCGGTTGCTCTGACGGGCCGGTTGGTGATCATGGGGAGGAAGGTGCTGCGCATGCGTGGCCTGCCGGTCATGTGCACGCACGATTCCGCCACACAACAAACCTGCGCGTGACCCTCGGTTATCGCGAGGTGACCAGGAGGTGAATTGCGGGGGTGAGTGGGGCGCGAATGAACGGGAACGTACGATCGGTGACCGTGCAAGGTTCGGATAGCTCTTCCCGTCGCGGCCGTCGCTCATCCACCATGGGCGGCATGCCACTCAACGACATGCCGTGGTGGCGCTGGCGCAGCAATGTGCGCTCCGCGCTGCACATGCTCTCCGACCCGGTGTTCCAGCGGGACGTCTGGCTGGCCGGCGTCGACGGGTACGGCGACGTCACCGACGCCGTGTACCGCCTGGTCGAGGACACCTGGCTGGACAACTGGTCCGCCGAGAAGTACGTCGGCACGATCTTCCGGGACTCCCAGGAGGCGGCCCTCGTCGACACCGCCGTGCTGCGGGTGCTGCGGATCATGCACCAGGTGGGACCGGACGCCCCGGTCTCCGCGTACGTCGACCACCCGGCGTGGCCGGAGGCGATACGGGCGGCCCGGGACGCGCACGTGCGGATGGCCACGGCCGACGGCGACGACCCGGACGCCCCGCCGCGCACGCTCGAGGTGCTGCGGATCATGACGCGGTCCGCGTAGGGGTCCGGCCCGGGCCGGGCGAGCAGTCCGGGTGCCGGGACGACTGTCCACCGGGGGCCCCGGATATGGGACCCTGTGCTGCATGAACGAGCAGTCCACCCGAGCCGCGGTCCCCGCCGAGCAGTACGTCCTCATCCTGTCGTGCCCCGACAAGCAGGGCATCGTGCACGCCGTGTCGAGCTACCTCTTCATGACCGGCTGCAACATCGAGGACAGCCAGCAGTTCGGTGACCACGACACGGGACTGTTCTTCATGCGCGTCCACTTCTCGGCGGAGTCGCCGGTGACGGTGGAGAAGCTGCGGGCGAGCTTCGCGGCGATCGGGGACTCCTTCCAGATGGACTGGCAGATCCACCGGGCCGAGGAGAAGATGCGGGTCCTGCTGATGGTCAGCAAGTTCGGGCACTGCCTGAACGACCTGTTGTTCCGCGCCAGGATCGGGGCGCTTCCGGTGGAGATCGCCGCCGTGGTGTCCAACCACACCGACTTCGCCGAGCTCGTGGGGTCCTACGACATCCCCTTCCACCACATCGCGGTGACCAAGGACAACAAGTCCGAGGCCGAGGCGCAGTTGCTGGAGATCGTGCGCGAGGAGGGCGTGGAGCTGGTCGTGCTGGCCCGCTACATGCAGGTCCTCTCGGACGACCTGTGCAAGCAGCTGAGCGGGCGGATCATCAACATCCACCACTCGTTCCTGCCGAGCTTCAAGGGCGCGAAGCCGTATCACCAGGCGCACGCCAGGGGCGTCAAGCTGATCGGCGCCACGGCCCATTACGTCACCGCCGACCTCGACGAGGGGCCGATCATCGAGCAGGAGGTCGAGCGGGTCGGGCACGACGTCACGCCGGACCAGCTGGTGGCGATCGGGCGGGACGTGGAGTGCCAGGCGCTGGCGCGGGCCGTGAAGTGGCATGCCGAGCGGAGGATTCTGCTCAACGGGCGGCGGACGGTCGTGTTCGCCTAATAGCTCGGGGTTTCCGCTCGGCGGGCGGCTGCGGGTGGTTCGTGGTTGCTCGCGCAGTTCCCCGCGCCCCTGGAGGCACGTCCACCGCACGCCCTCAAGGGGCGCGGGGAACTGCGCGACAAGCCCCCACGCACCCGCAGCCGCCCCGCGAAAGAGCGACCCGCCCCTACATCCGGCTCAAACTCGCCGCCGCGAACAGCACGTCCCTGATCGCCGTACGGTCACCGACCTGCCCCGCCGCGGCCTCCTCCGGCGACACATGCCCGGCCGCCAGCCGGCAGAACTCCGCACCGTCCAGCGCCACATGGGCCACCTCGTGCTCGGCGGAACCGACCGCCGCCGGGGAGTCCAGCGGGATCAGCCACTGCCCGCCTCCCGACCCCTCGATCTCCAGCCGCAGGCTCCGGCCGGGCTCGCCGGCCGGCACGAGATGGCGGTGCGCGCCGGGAGGCGGCGGCGCCGCCAGTCCCGCCCGGCGCCGGGCCGAGAGCACCGTCGGCAGCATCCGGGCCGCCAGGTCGACCATGTGGTGCAGATCGCTGCCGGACGGGGCGTCGTAGGGGTAGTCCACCGCCTCCGCGATGTCCTCGGCGTGCACCCAGCACTCGAAGGCGCGGTCCAGCATCGCGTCGCGCAGCGGCAGCTCGAAGTCGCCGTAGGGGACGGACAGGTTGCCCGTGCCGCCGCCCGCGAAGGACGCCGTGCGGACCAGGTCGTGGGTCTGCTCCCGCCAGGGCGCCCGGACGGCGCGCGTCGGCGGGTAGTGCGAGGCCCGCCAGTACGCCTCGGTGCGCCCGGAGGGGGTCGGCCGGTCCACGGCCACCTCGCCCATCGGGTCGGCGAGGCCCAGCGCGACGGCGACCAGCCCGTCGACCGTCAGCAGATGCGCGATGACCCCGGCGACGGTCGTACGACGGCTCGTCGGCTCGTCGCCCCGGAACCACCGCAGCCGCACGGGCGCGTGCCACTCGGCGTCCCCGAAGTCCTGCAGCAGGGCGTCGAGCCGGGCCGTCTCGGCGTCGTACGGCGTCGCCCAGGCGGGCACGGGGATGCGTGGCGGGCGGCGTTCCAGGCAGCCCCGCAGCACGTGGGCGCGCAGCGCGGGGTCGAGGTCGAGGCTCTCGGCGGGGTGCAGCAGGCCGACGGCCTCGCGCAGCAGCCGCGCCTCGTCCGCGCAGGAGCCGCAGTCACCGAGGTGCGCCTCGACGGCCGCCGTCTCCTCCGCCGAGCAGGCGGCCAGCGCCCACGCGCCGAGGAGGGACTTCAGCACGCGGTGCTCCAGGGCGAGCGGCGCCGGGGCCACCGCCGGCGGGTCCGGCAGGGGGCGCCCGGTGTCCTCGACGGAGGCGCGCGGCAGGGGTATGCGGGGCGGCTGGTCCGGGCCCTTCGGGGTGGGGCGCCGGTCGTCGCCGTCGCCGTCGCCGCCGTTCGTGCCGTCGGTGCCTCGGGTGGTGTCCGCGGGACCGTGCTCCTCCCCGTTTCCGTGCTGCTCGTCGTTTCCGTGCCGCTCGTCGTCGTGGGAGGGGCCGTCGTACGGTGTCCGCCCCTCGTGTTCGTCGTACGCCTCGAAACGCCCGGCCTCGTTCACGCCGCACCTCCGTATCCCGGCGGTGCCCCCGGGGAGGCTCCGGCGTCATGGGCCGTGGCCAGCAGTTGCAGGCCCAGGCGCAGTCGGCGGCGGGCCTCGTCCTCGGTGACGCCGAGGTCGGCCGCGGTCTGGCGGTAGTCACGGCGCTGGAAGTACGCCAGCTCCAGGGCGGCCCGCAGCGGTACGGGCATGGACTGGACGATGTAGTCGGCGCGGGCGGCGACCGAGGCGTGCCGCACCTTGTGCTCCAGTTCCTCCCTGGAGCCGTCGCCGGCCTGGGCGAGGGCGGCGGTCTCGGTGGCGCGCAGCCGCTGCACGGCGAGGCGGTGGGTCAGCGTGGCGACCCAGGTGCGCAGCGGGCCCTGCTTGGGGTCGTAGCTGTCCGGGTGCTCCCAGACGTGCGCGAAGACGTCGCGCGTGATGTGGTCCGCGGCCCGCTCGTCGCCCAGCACGGTGTGTGCGAGGCCGTGCACGAGCGAGGCGAACCGGTCGTAGAGCTCGCCGAGCGCGGCCGCCTCGCCGCGCGCGAGCCGCTGCTGCATCTTGCGGTCCCAGCGGGGCGGTGCGTCCTTCTTCGCCATCAGGCCCCCCTCACCGGTCCGTCCCGGTCCAGCGTGCGTCTGCCGTCTCCCCGAATGTAGTCGGCACGCCCGACAGCGCACGCCCCTTTGTCGCAATGTGCGCCCCTTGCAGAGCCATGGCTGGTGACGCACCTCCCGCTCGTGATAGGGGGCCGGCGGCAGTCATGACGGCGGCTTCGCATCCGCTCGGCTACCCGGCCCTCTCCTGATCAGACACGATCGAACAGGATCGAATGCGATGGAAACAAGCCTTTTCTGATCGGTGACCGTTTTTTGGAGGGTGTTTCAGGGAACAGCCGCTGGGCAGCCGCGCTGCAAGGAAGCGTAGGTGTCGCTTCCGTTTCAGCGAGCGAGGGGCATGGTGGTGACGTTCAAAGTGACCGGCGGCGAGCGGGGCGACTGGGCCGTGCTCCAGGTATCGGGCGAGCTGGATCTGGTGACCTCGCCGGGTCTGCGTCAGCACATCCATGACGTGGTGGCCGAGGGGCGGCACAGCCTTGTCCTCGATCTCTCCGAGGTGTTGTTCTGTGACTCCAGCGGCGTCGGCGTGCTGATCGCCGCCCGCCGCCTGATCCGCTCCTGCCAGGGCAGCCTGCGGCTGATACTCCCGGCGCAGGGCGCGGCGGAGGGGTCGCACGTCAACCGGGTCCTGGGGGCGCTGGGGGTGCGCAGGCTGTTCGACGTCCATCCCGACGTGGCGTCGGCGGTCAGGGACGAGGCCGGCCCGCTGTCCGCGTGAGCCGCCCGCGTACGCCGGCGGTGGCCGCTCTGCCACATCGTTGTCCCAAAATTCCCCCGGTCTTGGCACAACCGCCGCTTTCCCGCGCCCCGACGGCCCCGCCCGTCGTACGCTCCGTGGCAGATGCACCCCAGATGACGTTAGGCGGCCCGATTAGACATGGTCAGCAGCGAGTACGAGCACAGGATCGCGGCCCGGTTCGCCACCTTCGACCAGGACGGCAACGGCTACATCGACCGGGAGGACTTCAGCGCGGCGGCCAAGGCGGTCCTCGCGGAGTTCGGCACCGCGGCCCGCTCCGACAAGGGCCAGGCCCTCTACATCGGCGCCGAGGCGTTCTGGCAGGGCATGGCCGGGATCGCGGACCGCGACGGCGACCAGCGCATCACCCGCGAGGAGTTCGTGAACGGCGCGGTCAAGCGGCTGCGTGACAACCCCGACCGGTTCGCCGAGATCGCCCGCCCCTTCCTGCACGCCGCCCTCGCCGTGGCCGACCCCGACGGCGACGGGGCCGCCACCGTCACCGACACCGCGCGTGTGCTGGTCTGTCTCGGGGTGCGGCAGGACATCGCCGAGGCGGCCGCCGGCACGCTCGACACGAACAGCGACGGCAAGGTGTCGGAGGGTGAGATCGTCACCGCGTTCGCCCGCTACTTCACCGTCCCCGAGTGACCTCTACGCCGTCCCCGAGAAGCGCTCCCTGAGCTTGTACTTGAGTACCTTGCGCAGGGTCTCGTTGCGCGGAAGGGCGTCCACCACCTCCAGCTGCTCCGGCAGCTTGTGCGTCGACAGCCCTTCCCCGCGCAGATACGACGTCAGCGCCTCCAGCGTCGGCCGCTCGGCGCCGGCCGGCTGCTCCACCACCGCGCAGACCCGCTCCCCGCGCTCCGGATCCGGGAGCCCGATGACCGCCACGTCCCCGACCGCCGGGTGCCGGTGCAGCAGGTCCTCGATCTCCTTCGCCGAGATGTTCTCGCCCTTGCGGATGATGACGTCCTTCAGGCGGCCGGTCAGCACCAGATGGCCACTGCCGGTCAGCCGCCCGAGGTCCCCGGTGCGCAGGAACCCCTCCTCGTCGAAGGCCGCCGCCGTCTGCGCCGGGTCCAGATAGCCCCGGCACACCGCCTCCCCGCGCAGCCGCACCTCCCCGTCCACGATCCGTATCTCCATGCCCCGCGGCGGCCGCCCCTCCGTCGTCGCCAGGTTCTCCGCCGTGTCGTCCGGCGCCCCCATAGTGATCATCGGCACCTCGGTCATGCCGTATCCGTGCGTCAGCTGCACCCCCATCTCGCGCACCACCGCGTGATACACCTCCGGCGGTTTCGGCGCCCCGCCGCCCGCCAGCAGCCGCAGCGAGGGGACGGCCTTCTCGCCGGCCGGCAGCTTGCGCTGCTCGGCCAGGAACATCGAGTAGAACGCCGTCGAGCCGCCCGCGATCGTCACGCCGTGCCTGCGGTACCCGGCCAGCGCGTCCGGCAGCGCGAACTGCTCGAACAGCACCGCGGGGAAGCCGTACAGCAGCACCATCACCATGTAGTCGGGGCCGCCTATGTGGGCGTACGGGAAGGCGATGGAGCCCACGTCGGTGGACGTCGGGCGCAGGGCGTGGGCCAGGCAGGAGCCGCCCGCGAGCAGTGAGCGGTCGGTGTGCAGCACCCCCTTGGGGTCCGAGGTCGTCCCCGAGGTCCAGTAGATCCAGCGCACCGAGGTGCCCTCGGCGGGCGGCGGGGGCAGGACGGCGGGATCGCCGTCGGGCAGGCGGTCGTACGCCTCGAAGATCCCCTTCGCGCCCAGGCGCCGGGCCATCTCCGTGTGGTCGAAGCCCCGCCACTCGCCCGGCACCGCGAAGAACTCCGCCTTCGACTCCCGCAGCGCGAAGCCGACTTCGCGGTCCCGGTAGAAGGGGATGACCGGCGACTGCACGGCGCCGAGGCGGGCCAGCGCGAAGGACAGCACGGCCGTCTCGATCCGGGTGGGCAGCTGCCAGGCGACGACCGTGCCGGGGCGTACGCCCAGGTCGTACAGGCCGGCCGCGACGCGCTCGGCACGCGCGCGCAGCTCGCCGAACGACAGGGAGCGTTCGTCCTGGAGGAGGACCGGGCGGTCCGGGGTGAGTTCGGCGCGGCGGACGAGCAGGTCCCACAGGGTGCGGGAGGAGCTCAGGGCGTGCGCGGTGTCGTTCACGGCATCCCCCTCAGGCTGACGGTGTGTCAGATCATGCGGAGAGCGTAGGACTCGGCGCCTTGTCGGTCCAGGGGTGCGGGGTTAGCCTGCGCACTGAATCTGACGGATCGTCAGGCAGGTGATGGATGGACCTCACGTACACGCCCGAGGAGGAGGACTTCCGGGCGCGGCTGCGGCGGTGGCTGGCCGGGGCGCTGTCCACACTGGGGCCGAAGCCGTCCCCGGACGACTGGCCGGGCCGGCGCGCCTACGACCTCGGCTGGCAGCGGATGCTCCACGACGCCGGGTACGCCGATGTGCACTGGGACGCCTCCCCGACCACGCGGCTGATCTTCCTGGAGGAGACCGAGAGGGCGGGCGCCCCCTATGTGGGCGCGAACTTCGTCGGGCTGCTGCACGCGGGGCCCACGATCGCGGCCGAGGGGACCGCCGAGCAGCGGGCGCGCTGGCTGCCGCCGATCCTGCGCGGGGACGAGGTCTGGTGCCAGGGCTTCAGCGAACCGGACGCCGGGTCCGACCTCGCGGCGCTGCGCACGCGCGCGCGCAGGGACGGCGACGACTATGTGGTGAGCGGGTCCAAGATCTGGACCTCGCACGCCGAAGTGGCCGACTGGTGCGAGCTGTTGGTGCGCACCGATCCCGGCGCCCCCAAGCACCGCGGCATCACCTGGCTGGCCATGCCCATGTCCCTGCCCGGCATCACCGTACGGCCGCTGCGCACCCTGGCCGGATCGGCCGAGTTCGCCGAGGTGTTCCTCGACGAGGTGCGGATACCGGTCGCCAACCGGGTCGGGGACGAGAACGACGGCTGGCGCGTGACGATGGTGACCCTGTCCTTCGAACGCGGCACGGCCTTCGTGGGCGAGGTGGTGGCCTGCCGGCGCGTCCTGCGCGAACTGGCCGCCGAGGCGCGCGGGAACGGCCGCTGGGACGACCCGGCGCTCCGGCGGAGGCTGGGCCGGCTGAACGCGGAGTTCCGGGCGCTGTGGCGGCTGACCCAGTGGAACGTGAGCGAGGCGGAGGCCACCGGCGGCGTCCCCGGTGTCGGGGGTTCGGTTTTCAAACTGAGGTATTCGCACGCCCGTCAGGAGCTCTACGACACCGCCGCCGACGTCCTCGGCCCGGCCGCGCTGGACCTCGACCGCCCGTGGATGCTCGACCGGCTGTCGTCGCTGTCGTACACCATCGCCGCCGGCACCTCGCAGATCCAGCGGAACATCGTGGGCGAGCGGATTCTCGGGCTGCCGAAGGGGCGGTGACGGATGCGTTTCCAACTGAGCGAGGACCAGCGGGCGTTGCGCGACGGCGTGCGCGCGCTGCTGGCGCGGCGCTTCGGCGCGGAGGCGCTGCGGGCCGCCGTCGACAAGCCGGGCCGCCTGGACCGGGCGCTGTGGCGGGAGCTCGGTGCGGCCGGGTTCTTCGCGCTGCGCGTGCCCGAAGCGCGCGGCGGTGTCGGACTCGGGCTGCCCGAGGCGGTGTTGGTCTTCGAGGAGGCGGGCCGGGTCCTGCTGCCCGGACCGCTGGTGGCCACCCATCTCGCGGCGGACACGGTCCCGGGGGCGGCCACCGGGGAGGCGGTCGTGACGTCCGCGGGGAACGGCCTGGTGGAGTGGCTGGCCGAGGCGGACGTCGTCCAGGGCGACGCGGCGGGGGCCGTGCCGCTGAGGTCGGTCGACCCGCTCACGCCCCTGCACCGGGTGCCGGTGGTCTCCCGGGTCGCTCCGGTCGCCGTCCTGCTCACCGCGGCCGAACAACTGGGCAGTGCCACGCGCGTGTGCGAACTCGCCGCGCAACACGCCCGGACCCGTGAGCAGTTCGGGCAGCCGATCGGAGCCTTCCAGGCGGTGAAGCACCTGTGCGCGCAGATGCTGGTGCGGACGGAGACGGCCCGCGCCGCCGTCTACGCGGCGGCCGTCACGGGCGAAGGCGCCGACATCCACACCGCCCGGCTGCTCGCCGACGAGGCCGCCCTGCGCGGGGCTCGCGACTGTCTCCAGGTGCACGGCGGCATGGGATTCACCTGGGAGTTCGAGCTCCACCTGCACCTGAAGCGCGCCTGGGTGCGGACGTATCGTGCCGGGCCGACTACGGAAAGTGAGGAAAGTCTGGCCGCCGAACTTCTCGCACACCCGACCTAAACGGCCCTGGTCTGCGGTGCCGCCGTCGACGTCCGCGCGGATGTCGCGGATTGTGGCATACCGGAATTACGGAGCGTTGATATCGGGTTGTGTCCTACGTGTGACTCGTCACGGCCTGGAGTCGGACGTTCGCTCCGGTACCTTGTGTGAGATGCGAGTGGTTCCGAGCACGAGCCATGCCGGAGTTGCCTTTGGGGCGGCGCCGGATCCGACGGTGCGCGCCGTTGCTCGCAAGGCGGGAGGGCGGTCTGTCCCCGCCTGTTCGACTCCCCGCGACAAGCGTCGCACAGTATGCCGCACGGGTACTCCTTCACGCTGGAATATGCCCGAAGCGCTTGTTGGGGTGACTGTACGTCAACCATGCTGTCAGCTAAGGGATTCACGTTCCGTGACCCTGGCTCCGGCCATTGATCTGGCCATGAAGAGAATGGCTAGGATCGTGGCCCTCGTGAGGCGCGGGGCTTTGTGTCCGCCGGTTCGGATGGTGTGAGCGGTGCAGGTGCTTCAAGTGCAGCTGGAGATCCGGCCCGACCCCGCTGAGGTGGGGCGAGCCCGGCGGTGGGCCCGATCGCGGCTCGCCGGGTCCGGGATAGGTGCCGATGAACCGCTCGCCGAGACGCTGATCCTGCTCGTCTCCGAACTGGTCACCAACGCCGTGGTGCACACCGGCTGTCCGGCCGTGCTGCGGCTGTCCCTGCCGGGATCGGTCCAGGGTGCCGCCACCGTTCGCCTCGAGGTGGCCGACCGCAGCGGCCGCGCGCCCGTGCCCCGCTGCGCCGACGGTGACGCCACGGGTGGCCGCGGCCTCGCCCTCGTCGACGGACTCGCGGACCGCTGGGGCTGGTGCTCGGAGGGTGCCGGCAAGCGGATCTGGTGCGAACTGGACCGGGGCGCACAGGCGCAGGGTGCTACCGCCGCCTACGGGAGCGGGTCGTCGGCGTACGAAGGGCTCGCGTACGAGGCGGTGTGACGGGCGCACGGCGCTGCGATGGCGCCGGGTTCGGTGCACGGTTGCAGAAAGCGCTGTCTCGTCAGCTCGGGTGAGGATCGGTGCGCCCGGGTGTGCTTCTGTGCGCGGCTCCAGTAATTCGGGCGTAAGTAACAAATCCCCGAGTGGGTGTTGACGCCGCGTGTCCACCTGATCACGCTTGTGGTCAGCGATTCGCCGTGAGGGGACGACGAGGACTTCGGTGACGGGAGCCCTTGCCGAGCGTGGGTCGTGATCGGCGTCGGTCTCTCCAGGGGCCAGGAGAGGTCGATGGGGGTCCCCCGCTCGAGCGAAGTCGCGGGTGGGGGAGGGTACGCCGAGTTGGATGGCGGCGCGCGGCGTCGCGCTCGGGCTGGATGGGGCACCTCCCCGTTGGCGCGGCGCCGGGAGCTGGGGGAGCCGCGCCGCCAGCCGACCTCTCCGAGACGTCAGAGCACGGCGACGGGTGCGACCGGAGTCCCCGTGCCGCCGACGAAGGGCTCGGGCATCGCCGACAGCAGGAACGCGTAACGGCCCTCTTCTCCACAGGCTGTGGACAACTCTTCGAGATTCCAGTTCTGCCCCTGGAGCATCCCCATCTCCACCAGGTCGAGCGCGTGCACGGGCAGCCACAAATCCTCTGTCTCGGGCGGAAATATCTCAAACGTGAGGGTGTCGTTCGCGACGGCCGCCACATCACGCGCGTGGAACCACTCCGGCGTACGGATCGACAGACCGGGCGAGGGATAGCCGTACGCGTGCTTGTCGCCGGCGAGATACACCTGGATCTGCCCCGTCCGTACGAGCACGACGTCCCCGGCGCGCACGCGCGTGCCCGCCAGTTCCTCGGCCGCCTCCAGGTCCTCCGGGGTGACCGCGTGTCCGCCGTCGAGCCGCGCGACACCACGCGCGCGGGCCACGTCCAGCAGCACGCCGCGCGAGACGATGTGCCGCGCCTTGTCGATGCCGCTGAACTCGGCGCCGCCGTGCGGGGTGATCGTGTCGGCGGGACGGCCGTTGTAGAGCCGGCCCGAGTGCGAGACATGGGTGAGCGCGTCCCAGTGGGTGGCCGCCTGGAGGCCCATCGTCACGGCGTCGTCGCTGCACGCGACCGTCCCCGGGCCGAAGAGCTCCTGGTTGATCTGCACCATCGCGTGCAGGGGGTTGACCCGCCCGGGGATCATCCCGGTCTGCACTCCGTCCTGCTGGAGCGGCAGGGCGAGCGGGACGCGACGGCCGGTGCGCACGCAGGCCGCCGCCTCGCGGACGACCTCGTCGGTGATCAGGTTCAGGGTGCCGATCTCGTCGTCGGCGCCCCAACGGCCCCAGTTGTTGACGCGCTTGGCGATTTCGTGGAACGCGGCCGGCAGTGACATGAGTCCTCCCCGGGGGCTTGTCTCCGCGTATCTGACGGGTCGTAGAATCAAATCGAATCTAACGGACCGTCAGAAACTGCGGGAAGGGGCCGGAGCGTGGGGAACTTCTTGGCAGGCAAGGTCGTCGCCGTGACCGGCGCGGGACGGGGCATCGGACGGGCGGTGGCGCTGGCCGCCGCGGCCGAGGGCGCGCGCGTGGTCGTCAACGACTACGGGGTCTCCATGGACGGCGTCTCGCCCACGAGCGAGGTCGCCGAGGCCGTGGTCAAGGAGATCGAGGCGGCGGGCGGCGAAGCGGTCGCCGTGGCCGACGACGTCTCCACGATGGCCGGCGGACAGCGGATCGTGGACACGGCGCTGGCGTCGTACGGACGGCTCGACGGGGTCGTCTGCGTCGCCGGGATCCTGCGCGAGCGGATGCTGTTCAACATGACCGAGGAGGAGTGGGACCCGGTGGTCGCCACCCACCTGAAGGGGACGTTCACCGTGTTCCGCGCCGCGTCCGCGGTGATGCGGAAGCAGCGGTCGGGGACCTTGATCGGGTTCACCAGCGGCAACCACCAGGGATCCGTCTCGCAGGCCAACTACAGCGCGGCCAAGGGCGGGATCATCTCCCTGGTGCGGAGCGCCGCGCTCGGCCTGAACAAGTACGGGGTGACCGCGAACGCCGTCGCGCCGGTGGCCCGTACCCGGATGTCGGCCAACGTGCCCATGGAGCTGGCGGAGATCGGGGAGCCGGAGGACGTGGCGGCCCTGGTGGTGTATCTGCTGTCGGACGCGGCCCGGGAGCACGGGGTCACCGGGCAGGTGTACACCGTCGCCGGGCCGAAGATCGCGGTGTGGGCGCAGCCGCGGGAGCTGCGCTCCGCCTATGCCGACGGTTCCTGGACGCCCGAACGGATCGCGGAGGTGCTGCCCGGGTCCGTAGGGGTGGACCCGATGCCGATGCTGGCTCGGGTGGCGGCGATGGAGAAGGCCGCGCGGGACGGGAGCCGACCGAACGCCTAATGGTTCGGGGGTGCTCGGGGTCGGCGGCCGCGGGTTGTCCGTGGTCGGTCGCGCCTACGCGGCGGAGCCGCAAATCGACACAGCCCCGCGCCCCCGGGTGGGACATCCGACCGTCGCTTGGGAGGTTGCCGTGGACTTTGAATTCGCCGCCGAGGACGAGACGTTCCGTGCGGACGCGCGGGCGTGGCTCTCCGAGCATGCCGAAAGCGCGCAGGATCGCCGCACCTGGGAGCGCACCCTCGGGAAAGCCGGGTGGATCGGGCTCGGGTGGGGGGAGGGTGGGTTCGGGAACCGGGTCGCCACGCTCACCCAGCAGGTCGTGTGGGCCGAGGAGTACGCCCGGTCGGGTGCGCCCGCGCGGTCCGGGCACATCGGGGAGAAACTGCTCGCGCCGACGCTGCTCGCACACGGGAGCGAGGAGCAGAAGGCCCGCTTCCTTCCCCCGATCGCCGTCGGCGAGGAACTGTGGTGCCAGGGGTACAGCGAGCCCGGGGCGGGTTCGGACCTCGCCGGGGTCCGTACGAAGGCCGAGCGGGCCTCGGACGGGACGTACCGCGTGACCGGACAGAAGATCTGGACCTCGCTCGCCCATGAGGCCGACTGGTGCTTCGTGCTGGCGCGCACCGAGCCGGACTCCCGCCGCCACCACGGCCTGAGCTTTCTGCTCGTCCCCATGGACCAGCCGGGCCGCATCGAGGTCCGGCCGATCCGGCAGATGACCGGCACCAGCGACTTCAACGAGGTCTTCTTCGACGGTGCGCACGCGCGCGCGGAGCACGTCGTCGGCGGTGCGGGCGCGGGGTGGCGGGTCGCGATGAGCCTGCTCGGGTTCGAGCGGGGCGTCTCCACCCTCGCCCAGCAGGTTGGATTCGCAAAGGAGTTGGAAGAGGTCGTGGCGTCGGCCGTGCGGTCCGGCGCCGTCGATGATCCCGTCGTCCGGGAGCTGCTGGAGCGGCAGTGGGCCGAGCTGCGGGTGATGCGGTGGAACGCGCTGCGGACGCTGGGCAGTTCGGGCGATGCGGGGGCGCCCAGTGTGGCCAAGCTGCTGTGGGCCGGCTGGCATCAGCGGCTCGGCGAGCTGGCGATGCGGGTACGCGGCGCCGGGGCGAGCGTGGGGCCGCGGGAGTGGACGCCGTCCGCGCCGTACGAACTCGACACCTTCCAGCATCTCTTCCTGTTCTCCCGGGCCGACACGATCTACGGGGGCTCGGACCAGGTTCAGCGCACGATCATCGCCGAGCGGGTGCTCGGCCTGCCCAGGGAGCCCAAGGGAGTCGTCTGATGCGCGGTGTGATGTACGACGGCAAGCGGGTCGAGGTCGTGGACGATCTTGAGGTGCGGGATCCGGGGCCGGGTGAGGTGCTGGTGGCGATCTCGGCGGCCGGGTTGTGCCACAGCGATCTGTCCGTGGTGGACGGGACCATACCTTTCCCGGTTCCTGTGGTGCTGGGCCATGAGGGCGCCGGGGTGGTGGAGGCGGTCGGTGTGGGCGTCACCCATGTCGAACCCGGGGACCATGTGGCTCTGTCCACGCTCGCCAACTGTGGTGTGTGCCCCGAATGCGACCGGGGGCGGCCCACTATGTGCCGGCAGGCCATAGGGCGGCCGGGGCGGCCGTTCAGGCGCGGTGAGCAGGACGTGTTCCAGTTCGCGTCCAACTCCGCCTTCGCCGAGCGGACCGTGGTGAAGGCCGTGCAGGCGGTCCGGATCCCCAAGGACATTCCGCTGCCGTCGGCCGCGTTGATCGGCTGCGGGGTGCTGACGGGAGTGGGTGCCGTGCTGAACCGGGCGCGGGTCGACCGCGGGGACCGGGTGGTGGTGATCGGCTCCGGCGGGATCGGGCTCAACGTCATCCAGGGGGCCCGGATCGCGGGCGCGCTGCGGATCGTGGCGGTGGACGCCAACCCCGCGAAGGAGGCGGTGGCACGGCAGTTCGGGGCGACGGACTTCCTGACGTCGGTGGAGGGCGTGCGCGAGCTGCTGCCGACGGGAGCCGACCACGCCTTCGAGTGCGTGGGGCGCGTCGAGCTGATCCGTGCGGCCGTGGACCTGCTCGACCGCCACGGGCAGGCCGTCCTGCTCGGGGTGCCGGCCGCCAAGGCCGAGGCGTCGTTCCTTGTGTCGTCCATGTACCTGGACAAGTCGATCCTGGGATGCCGGTACGGGTCGTCCCGCCCGCAGCGGGACATCGCGCTGTACGCGGAGCTTTACCGGGCGGGGCGGTTGCTGCTGGACGAGCTGGTGACGCAGACGTATCCGGTGGAGGAGTTCGAGAGAGCGGCGGCGGACGCGGAGGCGGGCAAAGTGGCGCGGGGGGTGCTCACGTTCTGAGGCGGGCGGGTTGGGCGGCCGTGGGGCCAGGCCCCGGCGTGGTGCCTCACACGCGGCTGGGGACCTCCTGGCCGGCCCTGCCGCCGGCCCGGAAGGTGCGCCGGTAGCTGGTGGGCGTCACTCCAAGTGCCGCCTGCAGGTGCTGCCGCATGGACTGGGCCGTGCCGAAACCCGCGTCCCTCGCCACCTGGTCGACCGAGAGGTCGGTGGACTCCAGGAGGTGGCGGGCGCGTTCGACGCGCTGCTGGGTGAGCCACTGGCCGGGGCTGATGCCGACCTCCTCGCGGAAGCGGCGGGTGAAGGTGCGCACCGACATGGCCTCCTGGTCCGCCATGTCGCGCAGTTGGATCGGCTCGTGGAGGCGCCCGAGGGCCCAGGCGCGGGCCGTGGTCGTGGACGACTGCTGCGGATCGGGGACCGGGCGGTGGATGTACTGCGCCTGGCCGCCGTCCCGGTGCGGTGGTACGACCGTGCGGCGGGCCACCTCGTTGGCGACCGCCGTGCCGTGGTCGCGGCGCACCATGTGCAGGCACAGGTCGATCCCGGCCGCGACCCCGGCCGACGTCAGGAGGTCGCCGTCGTCGATGAACAGCACGTCCGCGTCGACCTTGATCTTCGGGAAGAGCCGCTGGAAGCGGTCGGCGTCGGACCAGTGCGTGGTCGCCGGACGCCCGTCGAGCCAGCCGGCCGCGGCCAGGACGTAGACACCGGTGCAGATCGAGGCCACCCGGGTGCCGGGACGGATGTGGCCGAGCGCGGCGGTCAGCTCCTCGGTCAGCACGCCCTCGTCGAAGACCGGGCCGAGTTCGTAGGACGCCGGGACGATGACGGTGTCGGCGGTGGCCAGGGTCTCGGGGCCGTGCGTGACCTGGATGGCGAAGTCGGCGTCGGTCTGGACCGGGCCGGGCGGCCGGACCGAGCAGGTGACGACCTCGTACAGATGCCGCCCCAGCGCGTCCTTGGGGCGGCCGAAGATGCGGTGCGGGATGCCCAGCTCGAAGGGGAGGAGGCCGTCGAGGGCGAGGACGACCACGCGGTGCGGACGGAAGTCGGACGGTGGACGACGCTCTGGATCCCCGCTCATGGCTCGATCCTAACGAATGCTGTCCTTCGGGCCAATGGATCCGGGACGGCGCAGGCCCGAAGCTCTTTGTCGTGACGCAGACAACCCCCGCCACCGAGGCCACGTCCCCGACGAGGCCGGGCCGCCCCCGTATTCACCGCGCCTGGTTCGTCGCCGCCGTGGCCTTCGTGACGATCCTCGGCGCGGCCGCCTTCCGCTCCCTGCCGGGCCTGCTGATCGACCCGCTGAACGCGCAGTTCGGCTGGTCGCGCGGCACGATCGGCGCCGCCGTCTCCATCAACCTCGCGCTGTACGGCCTCACCGCCCCCTTCGCCGCCGCGCTGATGGACCGCTTCGGCATCCGCAGGGTCGTCGCGGCGGCCCTGACCCTGATCGCGGTCGGCTCGGGTCTGACGTACTGGATGACGGCGGCCTGGCAACTGCTGCTGTGCTGGGGCCTGCTGGTGGGACTCGGCACCGGTTCGATGGCGCTGGCCTTCGCCGCCACCGTCACCAACCGGTGGTTCACCGAGCGGCGCGGTCTGGTCACCGGCATCCTCACCGCCGCCTCGGCCTCCGGCCAGCTGATCTTCCTGCCGCTGCTCTCCTGGATGGTCGAGGAGCACACCTGGCGGCCGGCCGTCGTCACGGTCGCCCTCACGGCGCTCGCGGTCGTCCCCTTCGTCTGGCTGCTGCTGCGCGACCACCCGGCCGACGTGGGCCTGGCGCCGTACGGCTCGAAGGAGTTCGTGCCGAAGCCGCCGCCCGCGCAGGGCGCCGCCCGCCGGGCCGTGACCGTGCTCTTCTCGGCGGCCCGCACCGGCCCCTTCTGGCTGCTGGCCGGCACGTTCGCGATCTGCGGTGCCTCCACCAACGGCCTCATCCAGACCCACTTCGTGCCCGCCGCCCACGACCACGGCATGCCCATCACGGCGGCTGCCTCGCTGCTCGCGGTCATCGGCGTCTTCGACGTCGTCGGCACGATCTTCTCCGGCTGGCTCACCGACCGCTTCGAGCCGCGTCGCCTGCTCGCGGTCTACTACGCACTGCGCGGCGTCTCGCTCCTCTTCCTGCCGATGCTGCTCGCGCCGAGCGTCCACCCGCCGATGCTGTTCTTCATCGTCTTCTACGGCCTGGACTGGGTCGCCACCGTCCCGCCCACCGTCGCCCTGTGCCGTGAGCAGTACGGCGACGACAGCGCGATCGTCTTCGGCTGGGTCCTCGCCTCCCACCAGGTCGGCGCCGCACTGGTGGCCTTCCTCGGCGGAGTCGCCCGGGACGTCTTCGGCACGTACGACATGGTCTGGTACGCGTCCGGGGCGCTGTGCGCGGTGGCGGCGCTGATGGCGCTGGTGATCCGGCGGCGGACGGCGCCTGTGGGGGCGTTCGCGGCCTAGCGCGGGACTGCGCAGGGAGGACGGAGGACGGGAGGGCGGGACGCGGGCGGGGGCGCGGACGGAGACGCGGACGGGACCTAGAGGAACCGCCCCTTGTGGAACAGCAGCGGCGCCTCGTCCCCGTCGCTCGCGCCCAGCGCGTCCACCCGGCCTACGACGATGAGGTGGTCGCCGCCCGTGTGCACCGCGTGGATCGTGCAGTCGATCCACGCGAGCGTGCCCGCGAGGCGCGGGGAGCCCGAGACGGGGGCCGCGTCGTACGTCACGCCGGCGAACTTGTCCGCGCCGCTCACGGCGAAGGCGCGGCACAACTCGCCCTGGCCGGAGCTCAGGACGTTCACGCAGAAGACGCCCGCGCGGGCGATGCGCGGCCACGTCGTCGACGTACGGCCGACCATGAAGGCGACCAGGGGCGGGTCGAGGGAGAGCGAGGAGAAGGACTGGCAGGCGAAGCCGGCCTGTGGGTCGTCGGCACCGGTCGCCGGTGCCGTGACAACGACCACTCCCGTGGCGAAGTTCCCCAGCACCCGGCGGAACTCGGCCTGCGGGATCGGCGCCCGCTCGTCCTCGCGGACGCAGCGCAGTTCAGGGCGCGGGAGGGCTGCTACGGGCGGCGCGTCGGCCGACCTCAGGTATCGGACAGCGGCGGCCGCCATCCCTGCGTGTCCCATCACGTCACCCATTGAAACTGACGGCCTGTCAGATGGGAAGGGGTGTGCTCTTCCTCCCGCCCCTTCCTCCTGCCCCTTCCCCCTGTCCGTCCTCCTGCCCCTTCCATCTGTCCTTCCTCCTGTCCTCCCTGTGGGCCTTCCTGCTCACCGGCCCTTGAACTCGGCGCTTCTGCGCTCCACGAAGCTCGCCACGCCTTCCCCTGCGTCCGCCGTCGTCATGTTGATCTCCTGCGCGGCCGCCTCCGCCGCGAAGGCGGTGGCGCGGTCGGAGTCGAGGGAGGCGTTCACGAGCTGCTTGGTGAGGGCGAGCGCGCGGGTCGGGCCGGCGGCGAGGCGTTCGGCCCAGGCGCGGGCGGTCTTGTCCAACTCGCCGTCCGCGACGACCCGGTTGACCAGGCCCAGCCGCTCCGCGTCGGTCGCGCCGAGCGCGTCGCCGAAGAACATCAGCTCCTTGGCGCGCTGCGGGCCGACGAGGCGGGGGAGGAGGTAGGCGCCGCCGCCGTCGGGGACGAGACCGCGTCGTGCGAACACCTCGATGAAGCGCGCGGACTCCGCGGCCAGGACGAGGTCGCAGGCGAACGCCAGCTGCGCGCCGAGGCCGGCGGCCGTGCCGTTGACGGCGGCGATCACGGGCTTCTCGCAGTCCAGCACGGCCGCGATCAGCCGCTGGGCGCCGAGGCGGAGGGTGCGGGCGACGTCCCCGGCGACGCGCTCCGCGCCGGACGCCTGCCCTCGCAGGTCCGCGCCCGCGCAGAAACCGCGGCCGGTGCCCGTGATCACGACGGCCCGCACGTCGGGGTCCGCGGAGGCGTCGGCGAGCAGCTGGATGATGCGTTCGCGCTGGTCAGGGGTGAGGGCGTTGAGGGTCTCGGGGCGGTTGAGGGTGATGCGGCGGACCTGGTTGTCAGTGGCGTGCTGTACCAATGAATCGACGGAATTTCCGGGTGCACGGGGGGAATTGGGCATGTTCATCTCATCACCGGCATTCAGGGTGGGGTCGTCGCTGTCCGGGGCGGTGTCGTCGGGATTCGGGGCGGCGTCGTCGGGTTTCGGGGTGGCGTCGTCGGGTTTCGAGGCGGATGCGTCAGGCTCCGGGGCAGCGGCGTCGGCCGCCGTGTCACCGGCACACCACCAACGCGTCCAGCGCCACCGCGCCCTGCCCCCTGGGCAGCACCATCAGCGGGTTGATGTCGAGCTCGGCGAGCTCGTCCCCGAGTTCCAGCACCATGCGCTGCACCCGCAGGACGACCTCCACCAGTGCGTCGAGGTCCGCCGGGGGCCGCCCCCTGACCCCGTCGAGGAGGGCCCGCCCGCGCAGCTCGGCGCACATGTCCCGCGCCTGCTCCTCACCGAAGGGCGGCACGCGTACGGCGGTGTCGTTCAGCACCTCGACCAGCACCCCGCCGAGCCCGACCGTGACCGTCGGTCCGAACAGCTCGTCCCGCCCGGCGCCCACGACCATCTCGACGCCCCGCTCGACCATCTGGCAGACCAGGACGCCGTCCAGGGAGACGCCCTCGTAGCGGGCGATGTCGGTCAGCTCGCGGTAGGCGTCGCGGACCTGGCTGGCGGACGTCAGCCCGATCTTGACCAGCCCGAGCTCCGTCTTGTGCGCGATCCGGGCGCCGGACGCCTTCATGACGACGGGGTAGCCCACCAGTCCGGCCGCCCGTACGGCCGCCGCGGCGCTGGTCACCAACTGCTCGCGCGGGACACGGATGCCGTAGGCCCGCAGCAGCTGCTTCGCCGCGTGCTCGCTCAGCTGCTGTCCCGGGCGCATCAGTGCCTGCGCCTTGCGGTAGGAGGGCGAGGGCGTGCGCGGCGCCTCGTCGAAGGGGGAGCGGTAGCCGCTGACGAAGCGGTGGTGATCCAGGTAGGCGCGGACGGCGGTGATGCAGTTGGCGACCGTGCGGAAGGTGGCCACCCGCGAGGAGCCGAGCAGGACTTCGCGGTACGCCGGCTCGGTGCCGACCGGCGACCCCCACACGACGCACACCAGCTTGTCGGTCCGCTCGGCGGCGTCCACCAGGTCCCGTACGAGCCGGTCGCTCAGGGGCGGGAAGGGGCCGGTGATCGGACAGATCAGCACCCCGACCGAGGGGTCGTCGAGGATGGCGTCGATGATCTTCCGGCCGCGGTGGTCGCCCACCGGGTGCCCGCCGTTGTCGACCGGGTTGGCCACGCTCAGGTACTCGGGTATCCACTGGTGCAGTTCGGCCTGCTTGGCCTCCGACAGGGCCGGCAGCCGCAGTCCCGCCTCGGTGGCCAGGTCCGCGAAGTGCGCGCCCGTGCCGCCCGAGATCGAATAGACGACGACGCCCTCGGCGCGGGGCGGCCGTGCGCGGGCCAGCAGGGTGGCGGTGTCCTGGAGTTCGTCCAGGCCGTCGACGCGGAGCACCCCGTACTGCCGCATCGCCGCGTCCACCACCGCATCCGCGCCGGTCAGCTTGCCGGTGTGTGAGGCGGCCGTGCGCGCGCCGGTCTCGGTGCGGCCGACCTTGACGGCGACGACGGGCACCTTGCGACGGGCGGCGCGGTCGGCGGCCAGCAGGAAGGCGCGGCCGTCCTTGAGGCCCTCGACGTAGCAGGCGATGGCGCCGACCTCCGGGCGCTCGGCGAAGTAGGAGATGAAGTCGGCGGTCTCCAGGTCGGCCTCGTTGCCGGTGGGCGCCCAGTGGGAGAGGCGGACGCCGAGTTCCTGGAGGGCGAAGACAGGGCGGCCCTGGTGACCGGACTGGGTGATCAGGGCGATGGCCGGGCCGTCCAGGTCCTCCCGGAACCGTTCGAAGGCGTTGAGGTTGGTGTTAGGGCCGAGCAGCCGCATCCCGGACCGCTCGACGGCGGCGGTGAGGCGCTCCTGGGCCGCGGCGCCCTCCTCGCCGGTCTCCGCGAACCCGGAGGCGAAGACGACGGCGAACTTCGCCTTGGCCTCGGCCAGTTCCTCGATCACCGCGAGGGGGTCGGCGACCAGAGTTACGGCGAGATCGACCTGCTCGGGCAAGTCGGCGACGGAGGGGAGGCAAGGGATGCCGAAGACGGACGGGCGGCTCGGGTGCACCGGGTGGAGCCGGGCGCCGACCCGCTCGGACCAGGCGATCAGCTGGCGGGTGATACCGGTGTTGGGCCGGCCCTCGGTGTCCGAGGCGCCGATCACCGCGACCGACTCCGGCCGGAAGAAGCGGTCCAGATCGGGCACGTCGCCGTAGAGGGGACGGCCGCTGACGTCGAGATCGTCGACCTCGGCGGGCCGGCCGTGGACGGCGGGCCCGGGCTGCTCGCCACAGGCGATGACCCGGGCCCGGCGGGAGTCGGTGGTGAGGGTGCCGTGGGTTGATCCAAGCATCGGTCCGCCCGCTCCTGTGTGACAGCGATTAACTGACGCAGTGTCAGATTAAGCGAACTGACGCCATGTCAGGAACGGTTGTGCACGCAAAGTTGGCCGGAGCCGTACGGGGACGACGCCGCGCGGCGCTCACAGCACCGCCAGCACCTCCTTCGCCACCCGCTCACCCGACCGCACGGCCCCGTCCATGAAGCCCATCCAGTGGGTGGAGGTCTCGGTCCCGGCCCAGTGGATGCCGCCGACCGGCTCGCGCAGGGCGGGTCCGTACTGGGTCAGGACGCCGGGCGCGGCGATGGAGACGGGGCCGCCGCGGGTGAATGCCTCGTTGTTCCAGCGTTGCAGGACGAAGGAGGTGGGGGAGGCCGCTTTCGCGCCGAAGTACGTCGTGTAGTCCTTCAGCACGGCCGCCCTGACCTCCGCCTCGCTCGCCCCGTCGAGCTTGCGGGCCTCGTCGGCCTCGATGAAACCCATCAGTGCGCCGTAGGAGGCGTCGGGCGGGGAGTTGTCGAAGGTGGAGCTGATCACGCCGGTGTCGCTGACGACCTGGCCGTTGAGCCCGTCGGCGCGCCAGAAGGGGGTGTCGTAGACGGCGATCGCCTTGCCGACCGAGGCCATCGGCAGGCGCTGGGTGAGCTGGTCGCGGGCGGCCGGCAGGAGGGGGTCGTAGCTGATCCGCGCGGCAAGGGGCGGGGGTACGGCGACGACGACCTTGCGGGCGTTGACGGTGATGCCGTCGGCCGTGACCACGTACTTCTCGCCGGACTTGGCGATCGTACGCACCGGGGCGCTCAGCACCACGCGGTCGCCGAGCGAGGCGGCGAGTCTGACCGGCACCAGCTGGGAGCCGCCGACGAAGCGCAGTTCCTGGGCGCCGTTCGCGGTCTCGGTGAGGCGTTCCAGGGTGCCGGGGTTGGCCGCGTTGCCGGCGGCGGCGATGTAGAAGAGCACGAACAGGAAGGAGAGTTCGCGGGGTTCGGCCGAGAAGATCGACGTGCACGCCACGTCGAAGAGGAACTTGGCCGACGGGATCACGGCGTTGGCGCGCAGCCAGGTCTCGAAGGTCTGCCGGTCCCATTCGTCGGCCTTGGCGGCGGTCCAGGGCGCGGCGACCGGAATCTGCTTGGCCAGGTCGTCCAGCGTGGCCTGCACGATCGCGGCGTTGGCGAGCCCGGCGGCGTCGATGGGCGGGACCGAGCCGAGGATGCCGTCGGTGGCGTAGGGGGTCTTCTTGCCGTCCTTGAAGAGGAGGTTCTTGCCGGTGTTGTAGGTGGCGAAGGTCCCTACGCCGAGGGAGTCGGCGAGGGCCCTGATGCGGTCCTGGGTGGGGCCGATGAACTCACCACCGCCCTCGGTGACCCCACCGCCCGCCAGGGTCAGGCCGACGACCCGGCCGCCGACCCGGTCCCGGGCCTCCAGCACGGCGACCGACTTGCCGGCGGCGACCAGGTCACGGGCGGCGGTGAGCCCGGCGAGACCGGCGCCGACGACGGCGACGTCGACGTCACGGGGTGCGGCGGCCGAGGCCGTACCGGTGTTGGCGGCGTTCAGGCCGGCGGCGCCGACGGCCGCGGCGGTGCCGCCGAGCAGGGAGCGCCGGGAGATCCGAGAGGTTCGGGGGAGCTGTCTTTCACGTGCCACGTGCGTCCTCCGTCGTAGCGCGAGGGGAGTGGAGCCGGAAAGTTGAACAGGGCTCACATTCTGGCGCCGTGCGGCAGCGGAACGCAGCTCTTCCGCCACAACTGACCCTCAAGTAACCGGAGTCGGGGAGGAGCGGCCGAGGCTCAAGACCGGCTCAACTCACTGGAATCCGCCCGGGCGCCGGTGCATCCTCCTCGACAAGACCGCGTACACCAGACCACGTGCGCAAGACCGCGTACACCAGACCACGTGCGCAAGACCGCCTGCACAAGGCCACGTACACCAGGGGGAACACCGATGGAGAGCCTGCTCGGCCGAGTCGTGACGCGTGTTCGGGACGTCGTTTCCGGACGCCAGGAGGTCAAGGAGTACGGCGACCCGGAGGCCCATCGCCGGGGGCCCCACAACCGCGACGCCGACCTCGCCCACCACTACGTCCCGACGCGGACGAACGCCTCGATGAACTTCCCCACCGGCATGTAGCCGGCGCGCGGCCGGCGGAACCGCCCTCCGCGCCACCCGTGACGATGGGGACTCCCGCGGAGCTCACGGCAGACGGGAAACACTTCCGTCGCCGTTGCGGGCAATGGACTTCGCTATCTTCTGCGCGTCGATCGCCATCTCGCGAAGATTGCCGCTGATGGGATTGGTGTAGCCGGTGAAGTAGATCCCGGGGGCGCCGGCCGGGGTGCGGGCTCCCCGGGTGAGCGGCTTGCCGTGGTCGTCGAGTACGCCGAGGTGGCCGACGAGCTCTTCCAGGGCGCGGACGTATCCGGTGGCGGCGATGACGGCGTCGGGGGAGACGCGGGTGCCGTCCGTAAGGAGGACCTTGTCGTCCTCGAAGCCCTCCACGGCGGCCACGATCTCGATGCGCCCCTTGCGCACGGCGTCGACGAGGCCGACGTCGAGCACGGGGATGGCGCCGTCCTTGACGCGGCTGTAGAGCCCGGTGTCGGGGCGCGGCAGGCCCTGGGCCGACAGGTCCGGCACGCTGAGTTTCGCGACGGGCCGGGCGAGCCGGTCGACGAGCCCGACCGGCAGCCGCCGTACGAGGATACTCGTGAACTGGGCGGCCCACCCGGCGGTGGAGCGACGCACGATGTGCGGCACGGTCCGCACCGCGAGCCGCACCCGGGCGGCTCCGCCCTCGACCAGGTCCACGGCGATCTCGGCGCCCGTGTTGCCGACGCCGACGACGAGGACGTCGCGGCCGGCGTACGGCGCCGGGTTGCGGTACTCGCCGGCGTGCAGGAAGTCGCCGGTGTAGGTGTCCCGGCCCGGCCAGTCCGGGATGCGCGGGGTGTGGTTGTGGCCGGTGGCCACGACGACGGCGGCGCCGGTCAGTTCGCGTCCGCCGGTGGCGCGCAGCAGCCAGCCCGCGCCGCCGGGCGCGGGCTCGACCCGGGACACCTCGACGCCGGTGACGATCTCCAGGTCGTGGTGCTCGGCGTACTTCTCCAGGTACCGCACGACGTCGTCGCGCCCCACCCACCGCCCGAACCGCCGCGGCATCGGCAGCCCCGGCAGCCCGGACAGCCGCCGGGTGGTGTGCAGATGAAGCCGGTCGTAGTGCCGCCGCCAGGAGGCCCCTATCCGGTCCGACTTCTCCAGCACGACGGCACGCAGGCCCAGGGCACGCAGGGCATACGCGACGGAGAGTCCGCCGGGGCCGCCGCCGATGACGTAGACGGGGCGGTCGGTGGCGGGGTGGTCCGTGGGCTGGGGGGTGTCGGCCATGTTCCGGAGCGTAATCACGGTTCCGCTTGATGGGTCTCGGTCAAGACCGGAATTGGTTGCGGATCGATCACGGCTGTAGGAGGTGTGGGTGGGGCCTGTGGCGTAGGTCTCCTGGTTGTGGCGGTGGGGTGGGTGTGGGGCGGATCCGGACATGGCGGGAAGCGGGTCCCGGGGACAGCCGGGTGGTGCGGTGCACGCGGCGGCCGGTCCAACCGCTCAAGGGCGGCCGGGCCGGCTCCAGGCCCTCCGCCCGCGCCGTCGGTGCCGGCGCCGAGGATGCCGTCCTGGCGGTGGTGCAGGGCGGGGTGGCCGCGCCGGTGGCGGGACTCGTATCCCGCGGGTGAGCACCCGAAGACCCCGCGGGTGAGCACCCGAAGACCCCGCGGGTGAGCGCCCGAAGACCCCGCGGGTGAGCGCCCGAACGGTACGACGTCGCCATGCACAGGCGATTGTCAGGCCCCCATTACCTGACGTACCGTCAGATCCATGGACGCGATCTGGCTCACAGGTGCGGAATGGCTGGCCGTGCTCCGGATAGGCCTCGGGCTGTGGTGGCTGGAGAGCTGGCGGCACAAGGACAAGAAGACCTGGTTCGAGGGGGCGGGGATCTCCTGGGCGGCGGACGTGGCGGGCAAGCACCGCTGGAACGCCGTACGGTCCGGCTTCGAGGTCGTCGTGAAGCCCCGGCCGCGCACCATGGCGTACGTCGTGCTGTACGCGGAGCTGGCCCTCGGACTCGGGCTGGTCCTCGGGTTCCTCACCCCGGTCGCCCTCGTCGGCGGGCTGCTGCTCAACGGCCTCTACTTCGTCCTGATGATCCACGACTGGGCCGAGCAGGGGCAGAACTCGATGATGGCGCTGATCTCGGTCGTCGCGCTGTTCGGCATGTCGTGGCAGTCGTGGTCGGTGGACAGCGCGCTGGGGCTGTTCTGATGGGCGGGCGGCGCTCGGAGGCCGGTCAGCGGTACGACATCCCGGAGGCCGACGCCTTCACGCGGACCTACTGGGACGCGGCGGCCGAGGGGCGGCTGCTCGTCCGGCGGTGCCGCGCCTGCGGACGCGCCCACCACTACCCCCGCGAGTTCTGCCCGCACTGCTGGAGCGAGGACGTGACCTGGGAGCCCGCGAGCGGGCGGGCCACCCTCTACACCTGGTCCGTCGTGCACCGCAACGACCTGCCGCCGTTCGGCGAACGGACGCCGTACGTCGCCGCCGTCGTCGATCTCGCCGAGGGGCCCCGCGTGATGACCGAGGTCGTGGAGTGCGCGGACACCGGGCGGCTGCGGGCCGGGATGGAGCTGGAGGTCGCCTTCCGGGAAGGGGTGCCGGTGTTCCGGCCCAAACCGGTGCAGAGTTGATCGTCGGGTGGTTTCAATGGGCCCATGACCCTCGCCGGCGGACCCCACCCCCACTCCCGCCCCCTCCCCGACCTGCGCGGTCACGGTCTGCGCCTGCGTCCGTGGGACGCCGACTCGGACGCCGACCTCGACGCCTGGTTCCGGGGGCGCACGGACCCGGAGTTCCTGCGCTGGAACACCCCGTTGCGGCTCACCACCGACCTCCACAGCGCACGCGACTCCCTGCGCGCCGCCGTCGAGAACACGGCTGACGGCACCTCGATCGCGTACTGCGTCACCGACGCGGCGACCGGAGCGCCCCTCGGGCACCTCGGCGTCAACCTCGTCAACCGGGTCATGCGGTCGGCCCGCGTCGGCTACTGGGTGCTCCCCGAGGCCCGCGGTCGCCGCGTCGCCACCCACGCGCTCGCCCTCGCCACCCGCTGGGCCCTGGCCGAGCCGGACGGTCTCGGGCTGCACCGCCTCGAACTCGACCACGCCGTCGGCCATGACTCCTCCTGCCACATCGCAGAGCGCTGCGGATTCCGCTACGAGGGGACCCTGCGGGGCGCGATGTGGGAGGCGCGGCGGCAGGACGCGTACCGGGACGCGCACCTGCACGCACGGCTGGCGACGGATCCCGACGTCAACGTCTAGACGCGCGAGCACGTGAACCCGGCGCCCGCCAACGCCCGCCTGAGAGTGGCCTCTTGTGGCGGCTTCGTGTCCGCGAAGGAAAATCGTGCACATCGCCCTCCGGCGCGCGGGATCATGAGCTATGCGTCCGGACGACTGGTACTGCACCCAGGACCTCAGCGGCTTCCTCTCCCATGCCGGCGGCTTCCTGCGCTCGCGCCCCGATCTGCACACCGTCGCCCTGACGGTGACCGAGACGCTGCGGACGGGCGGGCTGCGCGCCTACGGTGACGAGCCGCCCGTCTTCGGCGCGCTGGAGCTGGGCGGGCAGGTGCGGGCGGCCTACTTCCGCACCCCGCCCCACCGGCTGAACGTCACACCCCTCACCCCGCAGGAGGCCGACGCCCTCGCCGCCCACCTGGTCGCCCTCGGCCATCAGGTCCCCGGCGTCGTCGCGGCCCGCGAGACCGCCGAGGCCTTCGCGGCGGCCTGGCGTCGGCACGCGGGCCCGCGGAGCACGGTCGTCCAGCGGCAACGGCTGTACCGGCTGGGGAACTTGACCGTGCCGCAGCCCGTCCCGGCCGGCCGGGCGCGTGTCGCCGGCAAGGAGGACCGGGAACGACTGATCCGCTGGTACGGCGAGTTCGTCGACGCCGTCGGCGACCACGCCGCACGGGACGGCGGCGCCTGGGCCGACTCGCGCATCGCCTACGGGGGCGTCACCTTCTGGGAGGACGAGAGCGGCTCCCCGCTGGCCATGGCCGGGGTGACCCCGATGGTCGCCGGTCAGGTCCGGATCGCCCCCGTCTACACGCCGGCCCATCTGCGCGGACGCGGCTACGCGGGCGCGGCCACCGCGGCGGTCAGCCGGGGCGTGCTCGCCTCCGGGATCCGCGAACTGCTCCTCTTCACGGACCTGGCCAACCAGACCAGCAACAGCCTCTACCAGCGCATCGGATACCGGGCTGTGGCCGACTTCGCCGCGTACGACTTCCGGGCGGCCAGGGGCTTCTAGCCGCGCGTGGCGGCGCCGCCCGACGGGCCCTTCCGAGCAAGACGGCATCAAGCCGGTTCCGGTTGTGCGACTCGGGGACCATCCGGCAGGCCTGCCCGTCCCTCCACGGGCGGATCAATTCCTGTCTCTTCGATGGATTCGCTCAACTCCAGGGCACGAAAGGGTTGGTGCGTCCCATACGCCACCATCCCGAGGACCCCCCACGTGCGAAGCAGTCGAATAGCTACTGTCCTGGCGGTCGGCGCCGTCGCCACCCTGGTGCCCGCGTTCGCACCGGCCACGGCGTCCGCGGCGACGAATCCGCTGGACCAGTACCTGAACCAGAGGCCGGCTTGGCACCGCTGCGACAGAGAGCTGCCGGCCACCTTCCAGTGCGCCACCATCAAGGTGCCGCTCGACTACGGCCACCCCGGCGGCAAGAAGCTCGACCTAGCGATATCCCGGATGAAGACGAGCACCCCGGCCGAGCGGCGCGGTGTGCTGCTGCTCAACCCGGGCGGACCCGGCGGCCCGGGCGCCGACATGCCGCCGTACATGGCGAGCGAGCTGCCGAAGAGCGTGAAGGCCAAGTACGACCTCGTCGGCTTCGACCCGCGCGGCGTCGGCCAGAGCTCGCCCGTCAGCTGCGGGCTGAAGCCCGAGGAGGCGAACATGGAACGGCCGTACAAGGCCGAGACGTTCGCCAAGGACGTGAAGTGGGCACGGACCTTCGCCGAGAAGTGCGACACCAGGCAGGGCGACAAGCTGCGGCACATCACCACCCGCAACACCGCCCGGGACATGGACGTCATCCGGGCCGTGCTCGGCGAGAAGAAGATCTCCTACCTCGGGTACTCGTACGGGACCTACCTCGGCGCGGTCTACACGCAGATGTTCCCCAAGCGCTCCGACCGTATCGTCCTGGACAGTGCCGTCGACCCGGCCCGCGCCTGGCGCGGCATGATCCAGATCTGGGCGGAGGGCACCGAGCCCGCGTTCACCCGCTGGACCGAGTGGACCGCCCAGCGGCACTCCACGTACAAGCTGGGCAAGACGCCCGAGGCGGTCCGCAAGACCTTCTACGACCTGGTCGCCCAGGCCGACCGCAAGCCGATCGAACTGGACGGCATCAAGCTGACCGGTGACGACATCCGCTCCGGCAGCCGGGCCACGTTCTTCAGCGTGCGCGACGCCGCCGAGTCGGTCGTCGAGCTGAAGAGGGCCGCCGCGGGCCGGACCACCTCCGGTGACCGGGAGAGCAGGACCCCCTCGCCGCAGCCGCCGTCGTTCGCCCGCGCCGTGCCCGACGACAACGGCGACGCCGCCTTCTGGTCGGTCGTCTGCGCCGACACCCGCAACTGGCCGCGCGACCCCGAGCGGTACCGCGCCGACGCGATCCGGGACAAGGCCAAGTACCCGCTGTACGGCGACTTCGCGTCCAACATCAAGCCGTGCGCGTTCTGGAAGAAGAACGGCTCCGAGCCCGCCACCAGGATCGACAACAAGGTCGGCGCGCTGATCCTGCAGAACGAGTGGGACTCCCAGACCCCGCTGGCCAGCGGCCAGGGCCTGCGCCGGGTCATGAAGGGCGCGAAGATGGTCACCGTCGCCGGAGGCGTCGGACACGGCATCTACGGCACCAAGTCGTGCGCCGACAAGACGGCCACGGCCTATCTGACCACCGGCAAGCTGCCGGTGAAGGACGTGACCTGCAAGGCCGCTCCGGAAGCGCGCGAGCGCGCCGGCGCCAACCCGCTGCCGCTGCCGACGCCCCCGGGCATCACGGGCTGACGAAGCCCTTCTAGGGCCAGAGCAGTTCCCTGACCCACCCCGGGCCCTCCGCCTCCGTACGGCGATAGAGCAGCCGTACGTGGCGGCGGGCCGCGTCGCCCTGGAAGAACTCCACCTCGTCGGGGCGCAGACGGTAGAGGGTCCAGGACGGGACCGGGGCGTCCGGTTCCTCCTGGGCGCGGTCCCAGGCGGCCTGTGACTCGCGCGCCAACTCCTCCAGCGAGGTGAGGACTTCGCTCTGGCGGCCGGTCAGGGCGGCGGCCAGGGCGCCGGTGGAGCGGGCGTGCAGGTCGGCCTGGGACTCGGCGGACGGGGCCGCCGTGACCGGTCCGCGCACGCGCACCTGGCGGCCCTGGGCGGGCCAGTAGAAGCCGAGGGCCGCGTACGGGCGGGCGGCGAGCTGACGGCCCTTGCGGCTGCCCCGGTGCGTCGCGAAGGACCAGCCGGAGGTGTCGGCGCCGTGCAGCATCACGGTCCGTACGTCCGGCAGGCCCTCCTCGTCCGTCGTGGCCAGGGACATCGTGTGCGGCTCCACCTGCCCGGCCGCCACCGCCTGCGCGAACCAGGCCGTGAAGAGGGCGAGCGGGTCGGCCGGGGCCTCGGCCGGGTCGAAGGCGGGCAGCTCGACGTCCCACACCCGCAGCGACCTCAGCAGCTCATGAAGATCCGTTCCCATGCCCCGATTGTCGCGTGCCGTGCCGACTCACACCTGCCCGAGGTCCGACGAGACCCACCGCTCGGGCCGCATGTGGACGACCACCTGTTCGCCGTGGTTCTTCCAGGCGAAGTCGACGTAGCCGTCGACCTTCTCGGCCGGGAGGTAGCGGGCCGAGATCTCCCGGAGCTGTTCGATCGTGGCGGGGGTCGTCCTGACGATCGGTCCCTCGACGGACACGTAACGGATCGTGGGATCCAGCCGGTCGACCATCAGGGAGAAGCGGCCCGCCGGCTGGATCAGCTGGTTCTTGCGGGAATCCAGGCCCGTCATGATCCATACGTCGCCACCGGGCTCGTACTGGTACCAGATCGGCACGGTCAGCGGAGCGCGACCGGTTCCCGCTTCCACCGCGAGTGCCGCGACATGGGGTTCGGCCAGGAACGCTTCACGCTCTGCGCGGGTCAGGGCCATGGGATGTGTCCTCTCGAACGGCTCGGCGATCGTCTCATTCCCTCGCCAGCACCAACGTCCCCGACGAGCAGAACCATCCCCCCGTCGCCGAAGCCACCCCCAGACGGGGCAGCTCCCCGGGCCCGCCCGGCCCCCACACCTGCCGCTCCCCGCCCTCGCCGCGCAACTGCCGCACCGCCTCCACCAGCAGAAAGAGCCCGCGCATCCCGGGATGCTGGGCGGACAGTCCGCCCCCGTCGGTGTTCACCGGCAGTTCCCCGCCCCGCACCAGCAGCCGCCCCTTCTCCACGAACGGCCCGCCCTCGCCCTTCCCGCAGAAGCCGAGGTCCTCCAGCGTCACCAGGGTCATGTAGGTGAAGGCGTCGTAGATCTGCGCGAAGTCGATCTCCCGCGGCCGCACCCCGGCCCGCTCGAAGGCGAGCCGCCCGCTCACCGCCGCCGGGCCGGTGGTGAAGTCGGGCCACTCGGACATGGCGGCGTGCGAGACGTGCTCCCCGGTGCCGAGCACCCACACGGGCGCGGTACGGCAGTCCCGTACGACCTCCTCGGCGGCCAGCAGCACCGCCGCGCCGCCGTCGGAGCGGATGCAGCAGTGCAGCTTGGTGAAGGGGTCCGCGATCATCGGGCCCGACAGGACGTCGTCCACGGTGATCGGGTCACGGAACATCGCGTCCGGGTTCAGGGCGGCGTTCGACCGGGCCTGGACGGCCACCTCCGCCAGCTGCTCGATCGTCGTGCCGTACTCGACCATGTGGCGGCGGGCGGCCATGGCGTACTTGGCGATCAGGGTGTGGCCGTAGGGCACCTCGAACTGCAGCGGGCCGCGGGAGCCGAAGGAGAGGTTGCCGGTGCGCCGGCCCGCCCTGATGTCGGCGCGTGCCGTCGAGCCGTAGACCAGCAGAACCGCCCTCGCGTGCCCGGCGGCTATCGCGTCCGCCGCGTGGCCCGCCATGACCTCCCAGGTGGCGCCGCCGACGGAGGTGGAGTCGACCCAGGTGGGGCGCAGGCCCAGGTACTCGGCCACCTCGACGGGGGCGAGGGTGCCCAGGCCGGCGGACGCGAAGCCGTCCACCACCTCCCGGCCCAGTCCCGCGTCGGCCAGCGCACGGCGGGCCGCCTGGGCGTGCAGGGCGTACGGCGTCGCGTCGTCCACCCGGCCGCAGTCGGAGAGGGACACTCCGACCACGGCGACTTTCCGGCTCCGGGGAGTCATGAAGGGCCTCCAACGTCTGTGCATCTCGTTCCGGCTTCCCTAATATGACGGGCCGTCAGATACGGAGGGAAGAGTCATGGACGCCAGCCTCACCCCCGAGCAGGACGAGATCCGCCGCGCCCTCCGCGAGCTGCTCCGCGACCGATGCGGCCCGCACGACCTGCGCGCGGCCCTCGACCTCCCGGCCGGCCACGACCCCGCCCTGTGGAGAGCCCTCGCCGAACAGCTCGGCCTGCCCGGGCTCGCCCTCCCCGAGGCATACGGCGGTGTCGGCTGCTCGGCGACCGAACTCGCCCTGGCCTGCGAGGAGGTTGGACGGGCGCTGGCCCCCTCGCCGCTGCTCGCCACCGCCGCACTCGCCGCACCCCTGATCGACGCCCTGGGGACGCAGGCCCAGCGCGCCGAACTCCTGCCCCGCATCGCATCCGGCGCGCTGACCGCCGCCCTCGCGGCCCCCGGCACCGCCCTGGCCGCCGCCCTCGCCCTCACCGGTGACAACGGCGGCGACTGGGCCGGTGGCGGACGGGCCGGGGGCGTGCAGGCGCGGCGGACGGACAGCGGCTGGCGGCTGTACGGACAGGTGGACCAGGTGCTGGACGGGCACAGCGCGGGGCTGCTGGTGGTCGCCGCGCACGCCGGAGGGTTCGCCCGGTCGCGGACGCTGCTGTTCCTGGTGCCGGGGGACGCGGCCGGGGTCGTACGGGTACGGCAGACGGCGCTGGACGCCACACGACCGCAGGGCCGGGTCCAACTGCGGGACGTGGAAGCCGAGTTGCTGGGCGACGAGGACGGCCGGGAGGTCCTGACGACCCTCGCCTCGGTCGGCGACACGGCCGCCGCCGTCCTCGCCTGTGAGGCCGTCGGGGCCGCCGACCGGGCGCTGGAGCGGACGGTGGAGTACGTCGGGCAGCGCGAGCAGTTCGGCCGGACGATCGGTTCCTTCCAGGCGGTGAAGCACCGGCTGGCGGACGTGTACGTGGCAATCCAGGCGGCACGCTCGGCGGCGTATTACGCGGCGTGGGCGACAACGCCCTTAAGGGGCACGGGCAGTATCGATATGCGGCTCCGCCGCGCGGGCGCGACCAGCCCCCACGAACCCGCGGGTAAAGAACAACCCGGCACCACCCCACCCGCGGCGCGCCTCGCCCTCGCACAAGCCCTGGAGGCACTGCACATGGCCTCCGCCGAAGGCATCCAGTTGCACGGCGGCATCGGTTTCACCTGGGAGCACGAGGCGCACCTCTACTTCAAGCGGGCAGCCGGCGACGAACTGCTCTTCGGGCCGGCGCACCGGCTGCGGGCGCACGCGGCCGACGTCGCCCGGCTCTTCGACACGTCGGACACGAAGGAGGTGGCGGTGTGATCGGCGTCCCCGTGGTCGTACGCGCGGTGCAGAAGGTGTCCTCGACCCGCGGCTTCGCCAAGATCGCCCCCCATGTGATCCCGGTGCTCGACCGTGCCGTGCACCGGATCACGCGAGGGAAGGTGCTGCTCAGCGCCCAGATGCTGCCCGGCGTGATCCTGACCTCCACCGGCGCCCGCAGCGGTCTGCCGCGCCGGACACCGCTCGCGTGCATGCCCGAGGAGGACGGCCGCTCCTGGATCCTCGTCGGCTCCAACTTCGGCCGGGAGGGTCACCCGGCCTGGACCCACAACCTCCTCGCCCATCCCGACGCCGAGGTCAGCTGGAAGGGCCGGGACATCCCCGTCACGGCCCGGTTGCTCCAGGGGGAGGAGCGGGCGGCCGTGTGGAAGACCGCGCTGGGGTTCTGGCCGCCGTACGCGACGTATCAGGCGCGGGTGGAGCGGGAGATCCGGCTCTTCAGGATCGTCCGCAGGCCATAGCCTGGCCGGGGGGCCAGGTCACAGCGTGGCGAGGCGCTGGACCAGGAGGAACGCGCCGATCCCCAGCATCGCCGCCCCCGACGTGCGGGTGACCGCGCGGGCGGCCGCCGGGCGGGCGGCGAGGACAGCGCGGGACGCCAGGCCCACCGTGAGGTAGACGGCGGCGCAGCAGGCCATGTGGAGCAGGCCGAGTACGGCCGTCTGGGCGGGGACCGGCAAGTGGTCGCCCTTCGTCACCAGGAACTGCGGCAGCACCGAGAGGTAGAGCAGCAGGCCCTTGGGGTTCAGGCCGCTGATCGTGGCGCCGCGCAGGAACACCCGGGCCGGGCTCGCCGCCACCGTCTCCTCGGCCGCGCCCGGGGTGCCCGGGCGGCGCAGCACGCCCCACCCCAGCCACACCAGGTACGCGGCGCCGGCGGCGGTCAGCGCGGTCAGCAGGCCCGGCTCGCTCGCCACCAGCACCGCGAGGCCCGCCACCGCGAGGACGGTGTGCAGCGCGTACCCGGCGACCAGGCCCGCCACCGCCGTCACGGCCGAGCGGTCGCGCAGGCCCGCGGAGATCGCGTACGCCCAGTCGGCACCCGGTACGCAGACGAGGAGCAGGTCGATGGCGAGGAAGGAGAGCAGCAGTCCGGAGTCCATGGTGGGGACATTAGGCGAGAATGGCCCGAAAATGTTGTCGAAGTTTGCCCATGATCTCGGATTGTGGGGGAAGATTTCCCTCATGGATGACGTGGACAGAAAGATTCTTGCCGAGCTCCAGCAGGATGGGCGGCTGACCGTGACCGAGCTGGCCGCGCGGGTGCGGCTGAGCGTCTCGCCGTGCCACCGGCGGCTGCGGGAACTGGAGCGGTCGGGCGCGATCAGTGGCTATCGGGCGGTCGTCGACCCGGGTGCCGTCGGGCTGAACTTCGAGGCGCTGGTCTTCGTCTCCATGCGGCAGGAGGACCGCGACACGGTCGCCGAGTTCGAGCGGGCCATCGCGGACGTCCCCGAAGTCCTGGACGCGCAACGGCTGTTCGGCGAGCCCGACTACCTGCTGCGGGTCGCCACCGCCGACCTCGCCGCCTTCCAGCGGCTGTACGACGAGCGGCTGGCGACACTGCCGGGGGTGCAGCGCCTCACGTCGACGCTGGTGATGAAGCACGTCGTACGGGACCGTCCGCTGCCCGCATAGCACGGCAGGCGGCGGCCCACGTCGGGTGAGCCACCGCCTGCCAGACAGGACTTGATCAATCAGGGAGCTATTTCGTCGGCTTCTTGCCGGTCACGCCCAGGTGCACCAACAGCGCCAGGTTCGGCTTCAGTTCGGCCTGCTTGACGCCCCAGGTCTGGAAGCCCTTCTGGTGCGAGGCCACCGCAGCGAGCATCGCGACGATCGAACCCGCGACCGCGGCCGGGTTGACGTCCTTGTCGACCTTGCCCTTGGCCTGCAACTGCGTGACCGCCTCGGCCAGGGAGTTGTTGACGGAGTTCAGGATCTTCATGCGGATCTTGTAGAACCGCTTGTCGCCCTCGGAGGCGCCGAGGTCGACGACCCGGAGGATCGCGTCGTTCCTGCGCCAGAACTCCAGGAAGCCGTCGACGAGTTCCTGGGCCGTCTGCCAGCCGGCCTTGCCGACCCAGCTGCGGCCCTCGACGAGCTCGGTCAACCCGGCGCCCTCCGTGGCCATTTGCTCGGCGATCTCCAGGACGGCGCCCTCGACGTCCGGGAAGTACTGGTAGAAGGTCGCGGGCGAAGTGCCCGCCTTCCGGGCGACATCGATGACTTTGACGTCCCGGTACGGGGAGGAGCTGAGCATCTCGCTGAGGCAGTCGAGCAGCTTCTGCCGGGTCGCCTGCCCACGCCGGCCGGCCACACGGCCGTCGACGGTACGCACTTGTCCTGTCATGCCGTCAGCTTACCGAGGCGTGATCGGGGCGCGATTCGGCCGACTGCAAATGGGGTGCACGAGCACCGCGAGGCTGGTGTGCCTGGTCTGCGCGGTGCGCGGGACGCCGTTACTTTTGCCGCATGGCCGAAAACAGGGCATCCGTGAACGGAACGGGATACACAGAGGGCGTCCCGTGCTGGGTGGAGGCGCAGCTTCCCGATGTGGCGGCGGGCAGGCGCTTCTACGGCGACCTCTTCGGGTGGGACTTCGAGGAGGCGTACGACTCCACCGTCTGGGCCCGCCTGGACGGCGACCGGGTCGCCGCGCTCTCGCGCAAGACGGACGGGCGGATGCCCACCGTGTGGACGGTGTACTTCGCGACCCCGGACGCGGCGGCGCTGGCCGGGCGCATCCGGGCGGCCGGGGGGCAGGTCGTCACCCCGCCCGGGGAGGTCGGGGCGGGGCTGGGGGCGGCCGCGCTGGTCACCGACCCCGAGGGGGCCGTCTTCGGGCTGTGGCAGGCGCGGGAGCACACCGGCTTCGGGCGCCGGCACGAGGTCGGAACCTTCGGCTGGGCCGAGCTGTACGCGCGGGACACCGAGGTCGCCAACGACTTCTACGGAGAGCTCTTCCACGACGCCCTGTTCGGGCCGGAGGCCGAGCCGGACTTCGGGCGGGCGGCCGTCGGGGAGGTGTTCCCGGCGATGATGCCGCCGCACTTCGTCGTCCACTTCCGGGTGGCGGACTGCGCGGAGACCCTCGCCGCGGTGAACCGGCTCGGCGGCCGGGTGCAGGTCCCGCCCTTCGAAACGTCGTACGGCACGGTCGCGGTCGTCACCGACAATCAGGGGGCGTCCTTCGCGGTTCTGGAGCGCCGAGTGGAACCCGCGGGGAGCCGAGTGGAACCCGCGGGGGGCTGACCGCACTCTTATCCCCGGCGTCCCACTATGCGAACCGGCGCTTTCCGGGTGTGCCGGGGTGTGGTTTTGTCCCAAGACACCCCGTTCCGCCCTCGGGTTCGCAACCACGCCCCAGGACAGGAAGAATCGGGGTGCGTGCCGCCAAGGCGGTGCGGTGGTGAGACGCTGCACGGGGTCGCGTACATATGTGGGTGGACGGGGCCCGTACGGGGAGGTGGCAGGCAGAGTGGTGGATCAGCTGACGCAGCACGATCCGCGCAGGATCGGGCCGTTCGAGGTGCTCGGACGGCTGGGCGCCGGCGGTATGGGTCTGGTCTATCTGGCGCGCTCGGCTTCGGGCCGGCGCGTGGCGATCAAGACGGTCCGTACGGAACTCGCCGAGGACCAGCTGTTCCGCGTCCGCTTCACGCGTGAGGTGGAGGCGGCCCGGGCGGTCTCCGGCTTCTACACGGCCGCGGTCGTCGACGCCGACCCGCGCGCCGCCGTGCCGTGGCTGGCCACCGCGTACGTCCCCGCGCCCTCCCTCGAGGAGATAGTGAACGAGTGCGGGCCGCTGCCGGCCCAGGCCGTGCGCTGGCTGGCGGCGGGCGTCGCCGAGGCGCTCCAGTCGATCCACGGCGCCGGGCTCGTGCACCGCGACCTGAAGCCGTCCAACGTGCTCGTGGTCGAGGACGGCCCCCGCGTCATCGACTTCGGTATCGCCTCCGGCGTGTCGAACACGCGTTTGACGATGACCAACGTCGCCGTCGGCACCCCCGCCTACATGTCGCCGGAGCAGGCGAAGGACTCCCGCAGCGTGACCGGCGCGAGCGACGTCTTCTCGCTCGGCTCGATGCTGGTGTTCGCCGCCACCGGACACCCCCCGTTCCACGGCGCCAACCCGGTCGAGACGGTCTTCATGCTGCTGCGCGAGGGCCCCGACCTCGAAGGCCTCCCCGACGAGCTGCGCCCGCTCATCGAGTCCTGTATGCAGATGGAGGCCACCGGCCGCCCCAACCCGGCCGACCTCCAGGCCCAGCTCGCCCCTCACCTCTTCGGCTCCGGCTCCGACGACAGCGGTACGGCGTCCGCGTGGCTGCCCGAGCGCGCGGTCGGCCTGATCGAGTCGCGCCGGGGCGGCCGCCCCGCGGCCAAGCCCTCGCCGGCCTCCGGCCGCAGCGGCGGCCGGCTCGCCCCGGCGCCCGTGCCGCCCCCGCCCTCGCACGACCCGGTGGTCCCGCAGCCCGCGCCCGTCCCGGTCGGCGCTCCTGACACCGGCCCCGTCCGGCTGGCCGGCGCCGCGGTCCCGATCGGCCCCGGCCCCCGGGTCGCCGACGCCCGCGCCGCCGCCCTCCAGGCCCCCTCGCCCGAGGCCGGCCTGGTCGCCTCCTGGTCCAAGCCCCGGCCCGGCGTCAACGGCACGGACCCCGCCGTGGGCCCGGCCGTACCGGCACCGCCGCCCGCGCACCCGGAGCCGGCGGCCGGCTGGCGGCCCTGGCGTTTCCGCATGTCGAACGACGTCTGGGGCACCCCTTCCGTCGCCGAGGACCTCGTCTACGTCACCTCCTTCGAGGTGCACGCGCTCGACGTGGCCACCGGCCGGCGCCGCTTCAAGACGCGGGACGTGGCCTGGTCGATGGCGGTCGCGGACGGCCGTATCCACGCCTCCGACGGGCCGACCCTGTTCGCCCTGGAGTGCCGCGAGGGCGCGGACCTGTGGCGGCTCCAGACGGACGCCTGGGTGTACTCCCTCAAGGCCGAGCGGGGCACGGTCGTCACCGGCACGCGCGGCGGCGGCGTCCAGGCCTGGGAGGCCTCGAACGGCCAGAAGCTGTGGGAGATCACCGGCGCGCAGACCGACTTCGAGTCCCCGGAGGCCGGCCCCGCGCTGTACGACGGCACGGTGTACGTCTGGCAGGACGCCCGGCTGAAGGCCCTGGACGCCCGGACCGGCGAGGAGCGCTGGTCGTACCCGATCGGGGACGCCGCCTCCTGCGGCGGGGTGCCGGTGCGGGTGGCGCAGGCGCACGACGGCCATGTGTACGTCTCCGCCGGAACGCGGGTGCTCGCCCTCGACGTGATGAGCGGGCGGGTGCGCTGGCACTTCGAGGCCCCGGCGGTCTTCCTGTGCCCGCCGACCTTCGTGCCGGGTCCGGCGGTGACCGGCGGCGGGGTGTACCTCGCCGACTACCTCGGCACGGTCTACGCCCTGGACGCCACCGACGGCCGCGACCGCTGGCGCATCGCCACCGAGTCCCGGTCCTCGATCGAGCCGGTGCTGGTGGCCGCGGGCCATGTGCACGTCGGCAGCGGCAAGGGCCTGTACACGCTGGACGCGGTCACCGGGACGCCGAAGTGGCGCTTCCAGTCGGGCGGCGACATCGTGGGCGCCCCGGCGGTCGCGGAGGGCCGGATCCACTTCGGGTCGACCGACCATCTGCTGTACACCCTGAAGGCCGACGACGGCCGGCTCAGATGGAAGCTCGCCACCGGCGGCGAGATCACCGGCTCCCCGGTGGTCAAGGACGGGGTCGTGTACGCGTGCAGCAAGGACCGCTGTGTGTACGCGCTGGACGCGGAGAAGGGCACCGGCACGGCGCGCTCCGCTGGGTAGTGCCGCGTGGTGTGGTTGTTGGCCGCGGCGCCGTCGTGGCTGGTCGCGCAGTTCCCCGCGCCCCTTCGGGGCGTTGCCCCCAGGTGTGTGACGGCCGTCGTGCCGGTCGCACGGAAGGGGTTCCGGACGGCGGCCGTCCCAGGGGAGCGGCCTTCACCGCTCTTACACGAGACGCTACGCCGGGTGAGCGCTTGCCGCCATGCGGCCGCTGCTAACGTGACGTGCTCACGATCACGACAACGGGGGTTGATTCGCCGTGCAGCTTCGCCATGTCCGCGCTGTGGCCGTTTTCGTCGGAGTAGTCGTCGCCCTGACGGGCGCCCGGCACTCCGGCGGAGGCGGCTGTGACAGCAGCTCGAACTCCAGCAGCTCGTCGAGTGGTTCGGGCGGCAACTACGGCGGCAGCACCCATTACGACGACGATGACGACTATGACACGGGGTCGTCCTCGGGTGGGGGCGCGCAGACGAGCGAGGGGCCGGCCGCGGAGGACACCGGGGACGTGCGGATCGAGGAGTGCGAGTACGACGCGGCCAAGGGGCTCGTCGCGCGGGTCCGCGCCGCCAACAGCAGCGCGACCACGACGTATTCCTACACCTTCACCGTCACCTTCAAGGACTCGGCCGGCACGACTCTGGACACCGCCACCTCCGGAATCCTGACCGTCGACGCGGGCGCCAGCGAGACCACCGACGTCGTCGCCCGGAAGAGCGCCTCCGGCGGCACCTGCGAGCTGAGCGACGCCCTGCGCATGTCCGACTCGTACTAGGACAGGGCCTGGTTCACCGGGTCCTGAACGCGCGGCCCCGCGCCCGGAACAGCTCCGCCTGCCGCTCGCCCGGCAGGTTCCCGAGCGCGATCAGGTGGGGGGCCTGGGCGAACGCCTGGGCCAGGGCGGCCTCCCTGGCCGCCCACAGCGCCCGTACCGTCCCCTGCACACCCTCCGCCGGATACCCGGCGATGACGGTCGCGCAGGCGACGGCGGCCGCCAGCGCCCCACCGGACTCGGTGACTTCCGAGACCAGCCCGATCTCATGGGCCCGCCGCGCCGACAGCCGCTCGGCGCTGCCCATGAGCGCCATCCGCGCGGCCTCCCCGTACGGCATGCGCAGCGCCATCAGCATCGACTCGTAGGCGCTGACCATGCCGTAGGTGGTGTGCGGGTCGAAGAAGGCGGCGGTCGGGTCGGCGATGACGAAGTCCGCCTCGCCGAGGAGGTAGAAGGCGCCCCCGCAGGCCATGCCCCGCACGGCGGCGACGACCGGTTTCCACAGGTCGTTGGATTTCGGTCCGACCCGCAGCAGCGGATCGTCCGTCATATATGGCGAGCCCGGCTGCGGGACCACGGCGTCCCGGTCGAGGCCGGTGCAGAAGGCCCGTTCCCCGGCGCCGGTCAGGACGACGGCCCGTACGGTGTCGTCGAACCGCATCTCCCGCCAGGCCGCGACGAGTTCGTCCCGCATCGCGAGGTCGATGGCGTTGAGACGCTCGGGCCGGTCGAGGGTGACGACGGCGACGCCGGTGTCCTTGTCGGTCGTGACACCGAGGCTCATGGCCGCTCCAGGACCCACTGGGGCAGCCCGCTCCCGCCGAAGACGGCCTGGACCTTGGCGCCGATGCGGATCCGGTCCGGGGGGACGGAGTTCAGGGGCGCGTCGGGGCCGGTGACGAGGTTGCCGACGAGGCGGATGCGGGGCGCGTCGGTGAGTTCCACGACGACGACGTTGTACGGCGCCTGCTCCGCGTAGTCGGCGAGGAGCGGCGGGTGGGGGACGACGTACGACCAGATCCGGCCGTGGCCGCCGACCTGCCGCCACTCGCTCGCGAAGGACTGGCAGTGCGGGCAGCAGGGGCGGGGCGGGAAGCGGGCCTCGCCGCAGTCGGCGCAGGACTGGACGCGCAGCTCGCCGTGTGCCGCGTACTGCCAGAAGGGGGCGCCGTCGGCGTCGGTGACGGGGGAGAGCATCCTTCGATCAACTCCTCAGGAGCAGCGCGGAGGTGGGGACGCCTTCGCCGGCGGTGACGAGGCAGGTGGCGGCGCCGGGGACCTGGGCGGTGCTGGTGCCGCGGAGCTGTTTGACGCCCTCGTTGACGAGGTTGAAGCCGTGCACGTAGGCCTCGCTGAGCCCGCCGCCCCCGGTGTTGATCGGCAGCGGCCCGCCGATCTCGAGGGCGCCCCCTTCCGTGAACGCCCCGCCCTCGCCCCGCCCGCAGAAGCCGTACCCCTCCAGCGAGAGCGGTATGAGTGCCGTGAACGCGTCGTAGATCTGGGCGACGTCCACATCCTGTGGAGTGAAGTCGGCGTGTTTCCACAGATGGCGGGCGGCGGTCCAGGCGGGCCCGGTGAGCGGGTCGTCGTTCCAGTAGTTGACCATGCCGTGGTGCTGGGCGGGCAGACCCTGGGCGGCGGAGTGGACGTACACGGGCGTGTGGCGGCAGTCGCGGGCGCGCTCCCGGCTGACGACCACGCAGGCCAGCGCCCCGTCGGTCTCCAGGCAGTTGTCGAAGAGGCAGAGCGGCTCGCTGATCCACCGGGAGGTCATGTACATCTCGCGGGTCAGGGGCCGCTCGTACATGATCGCGTCCGGGTTCTGGTTGGCGCGGTTGCGGCAGGCGAGGGCGACGTTGAAGAGGTGGTCGCGCGTCGCGCCGTACTCGTGCATGTAGCGGCGCGTGAGCATGGCGATCTCGTCGACGGGACGCAGGAGGCCGTACGGCCTGGTCCACTGGGCCGGGGTGGGTAGTTGGGCGGTGGTGTTGCGCCAGGGCCGGGGCCCGCTGCCGCGCTTGCGGGACCGCCAGGCGACGCCGACCGAGGCCTGGCCGGTGGCGATGGCCGCCGCGAGATGCGCGACCGTGGCGCACGAACCGCCGCCTCCGTAGCCGACCTTGCTGAAGAAGGTGAGGTCGCCGAAGCCGACCGCCTTCGCGAGCTCGACCTCGTCGGTCTCCTCCATGGTGTAGGAGGCGACGGCGTCGACCTCGCCGGGGGCGATGCCGGCGTCGTCGAGGGCCGCGAGCACGGCCCGGCAGGCGAGCGTCTTCTCGTCCTCGGGGAGGTGCTTGGCGAAGGGGGTCTGACCTATGCCGACGATGGCGGTTGCGTCCTTGAGTCCGGCCATGCGCACACCTCCACGCTGCTGAAGGGCTGCTGACAGGCCGTCAGGGTACAGCTAATCTGACGGGTAGTCAGCTACGAGTCGGGAGGTGTGCTGTGCGCGGTGATCTGGAGTGGGGCAGCATTCCGGGACTGGTCCGATCCGCGGCCGAGCGGTACGCGGACACCGAGGCGGTGGTCGAGGGCCGTACCCGGATCTCGTACGCCGAACTCGGCGCCCGCGTCGAGCGCTCGGCGGCGGCGTGCCTGGCGGGCGGCATCGAGCCGGGCGACCGGGTCGCCATCTGGGCGCCGAACACGCTGGACTGGATCGTGGCGGCGCTCGGCGCGGTGTCGGCGGGGGCGGTGCTGGTGCCGCTGAACACGCGCTTCAAGGGCGGGGAGGCGGCCGATGTGCTGCGCCGGAGCGGGGCGCGGCTGCTCTTCGTGACCGGCACGTTCCTCGGGACGTCGTACGTGGCGTCGCTGCGGCGGGCCGTCGCCGAGGGGCCCGGACTGCCGGAGCTGGAGCAGGTGGTGGTGCTGTCGGACGACGCCCCCGCCGACTTCCGCACCTGGAAGGACTTCCTGGCGGGCGGGGACGCGGTGTCCGGGGCCGAGGTGCGGGCACGGGCCGAGGCCGTCGAGGGCTCCTGGCCGTCGGACCTCGTCTTCACCTCCGGTACGACGGGCCGTCCGAAGGGTGCGGTGATCACGCACGCGCAGACGCTGCGGGCGTACGAGGTGTGGAGCGACCTGGCGGGTCTGCGGCAGGGGGACCGCTACCTGATCGTGAACCCCTTCTTCCACACCTTCGGCTACAAGGCCGGGGTGATCGCCTGCCTGATGCGGGGCGCGACGATGATCCCCCAGCCGGTGTTCAACGTGAACACGGCCCTGGCGAACATCGCGGCGGAGCGGGTGTCGGTGCTGCCGGGCCCGCCGACGCTGCACCAGTCGCTGCTGGACCACCCGGCGCGTGACGCGCACGACCTCTCGGCGCTGCGGCTGGTGGTGACCGGCGCGGCGGTCGTGCCGCTGCGGCTGGTGGAACGGCTGCGCGGGGAGCTGGGCGTGGAGACGGTCCTGACGGCGTACGGCCTGTCGGAGGCCAGCGGCATCGTGACGATGTGCCGGCGCGGCGACGACCCGTCGGTCATCGCGTCGACGTCGGGCCGCGCGATACCGGGCACGCAGGTGCGCGTGGAGGCGCCGCCCGGCGAGCCCGGCGAGGTCCTGGTCCGCGGCTTCAACGTCATGCGGGGCTACTACGAGGACGAGGCGGCCACGGCCGAGGTGCTGACGGAGGACGGCTGGCTGCGCACCGGGGACGTGGGCGTACTGGACGACGGCGGCAACCTCCGCATCACCGACCGCATCAAGGACATGTTCATCGTCGGCGGCTTCAACGCCTATCCGGCCGAGATAGAGCAGATGCTGGGCCTGCACCCCGATGTCGCGGACGTCGCGGTGATCGGCGTACCGGACCCGCGGCTCGGCGAGGCCGGCAAGGCGTTCGTGGTGCGCCGCCCCGGGTCGGTGCTGACCGGGGACGACCTGATCGCGTGGGCACGCCGGGAGATGGCCAACTACAAGGTCCCACGGTCCGTGGAGTTCCTCGGCGAACTCCCGCGCAACGCCGGCGGGAAGGTGGTCAAGGGGGAGCTGCGCAGGCGCTGATCGGGCCGGGGGGAGCTGGGCGGGGGTGGGCCGGGCTGGCTGGTGTGGCGTCAGGTTCGTGGGGCCTCAGCCACGACCATTCGAAGGCGAACCAGAGGGCGCGGGATGCCGGTGGAAGGGTGGTCTGGGGGAGCTGCGAGGGCGCTGAGCAGGGCGGGGCCGGTGGCCGTCAGCCGGCTGTGGTGACGCGTTGGGGGCCGTGGCGGGGGCGCTTGAGTTGGGTGGGGATAGGGGTGGGGCGGGTCTCCGTGGTGCGGCGCCAGGTGCTCGGGGCCTCGGCCATGACCAGTGCCAGGGTGTACCAGAGCAGGGCGTCGATCCGGTCCAGGTTGGCCGGGTGGTCCATCATGCTCATCAGGAAGAAGCCGGTGAGGGCCGCGAGGCCCACGGTTCCGGTCACCGACTTCGCGCGGGCGGCGCGGGCCGCGCAGGACACGGCGACCACGGCGACGGCGGTGATGGCGAGCAACCCGAGCGGGCCGGCCTCCACCAGCCAGTTCAGCCACATGTTGTGGGCGTGGACGAAGGTACGGTCGCCGGGCGCGGCGGCCGATATGACGACGCCGGAGCGGCCGAGGCCGACGCCCAGCGGGTTGTCGGCGGCCAGGCGGAGCGCCGCCTCCCAGGCCTGACCCCGCACGCCCAGCGAGTTCCCGGCCCGGGACACCGCCCAGATGGCGCCGGCCGCGCCGAGCAGGGCGAGGGTGCCGAGGGCGGTGAACAGCCGGCGTTGCGTGCGGTCGGCGATCCGCGGAGCCAGCCAGTAGGCGCCGACGAGGACGAGCAGGCCGGCGGCGCCTGCGACGTACCCGGCGCGCGAGAAGGTGGTGAGCAGCGCCCCGTACCCGGTCACCACGAGCACGACGACCGCCGTACGGGCCGTGCGCTCGTCCACGCACACGGCGGCGAGCAGCGCGAACGGCAGGAGCAGCACCAGGAAGGCGGCCAGCAGGTTCGGGTTGGAGAAGGTGCCGGTGGCGCGGATGAGGACGCCGTCGCCGCCCGCGTCACAGGCGACGTCGGTGAGCAGGCCGGTGCGGCAGAACCCGGTCGGGGTCTCGTTGGTCACCTGGGAGAAGGCGCTGGTGGCGGCCGCCGCGACGCCCGTCAGGGCGAGCAGGCCGAGGGCGCGCCACGACTCGGGCTGGGTGCGGCGCACGCCTATGACCAGGTAGTAGCAGACGACGACGGTCAGCAGGCCGCGCAGCGGAGCGGTGGGGTGCCCGCCGCGGTACGTCGCCATCGCGGCGGCCGCGACGAGCAGCCCGACGGGCAGGTCCAGCCGGGTCCGGAAGTCCCGCAGCCGGGCGCGCGGCCGGCCGCGGACGGGGACGACGAGGGCGAGGAGCCCGAGCAGCAGCGCGAGCCGCGTCGGCGTGAGGATCCCCGCGAGCGGGTCGTCGGGGAAGAAGTCGGTGGCGGAGTCGAGCAGCACCACGGCCGCCGCGCCCAGCGGGACGAACTGCACGAACCTGACGGTCGCCGAGGCCTGTCCGGGGCCCGCCGCCGCGCTCTGCTCGGATGCCATGACACCCGAGCGTGGCTCCCGGGTGCGACATCCGGGTGTCGGGCGGGGGAACGGTGCGCAGAGGCTGTGGGGCCGCGCTGTTGCGCGCGCCTCACGGCGCCGGGACGCGAGCTGCGCCCCGGCCCCGGACACACCTCGGCCGCGACGGCTCCCCCTCCGCGCCGCCGCGGCCGATCCCCGTGTGGGTGGAAGGTCCTTGGGTCAGACGGGCTCGTCCGTGGCGTGGATGTTGTCCGTGCCGACCTCGGTCTCCTCGTCCGCCTTCAGCGGGTTTTTGCCCTTGAGGGGCTCGCTGGTGGCGTGGATGTTCTGCGTGCTCACGTCGTCCGCGTCGGCGTCCGTCGCGTGGATGTTCTCGGTGCCCGTGGTGTCGCTCATGTCGACAGCCTCCCCTGAAAGTTCGGTGCGTTGACGAGAGGCCGGCCCGGCGACTCCCCCGAGGGTCGCCGGACGGGCCTCTCAGGCCGTCACTTTAATGTGACTGCCCAGGTCACCCCGTCTGCCCCCCGACGCGACGGAACGACACGACGATCGTGTCGGACGGCGATAAACGAACGATGAACGCGCCCTCTTGAGGTGTCATGCCACGGCGACCGGAGTGATCAGCGCACGGACCGAGTCGGCCTCGGCGGCGCCCAACGCCTCGTAGATCTCCAGGGATTCACGCCAGCAGACCTGGGCGCGGCCCGCCTGGCCGACGCCGTCGAGGGCGTGCCCGAGCACGACGAGCACATTGCCCCGGCGCCACTCGCCGCCGATGCCCCGCAGCACGGTGAGGGCCATCTCGGCGTTCTTGGCGGCCTGCGCGGGCCGCCGGCCGGCGAGGTCCGCCTCGGCGAGCCGGAACAGCGACATGCCCTCCCAAAGGCGCTGCCTGCTGTCCCGGAACACGGTCAGCGCCTCGTGCAGCCGGGTCGTCGCCTCCGACAGCCGGCCGCTCTGGGTGAGCGCGAGACCCAGCGCGTAGCGGCCGTTGGCGCCCTTGAGGGCGTGTTCCATCGCGTCGTACATGTCGGTGCCCTGCTGGGCCAGGGACACCGCGCTGTCGGTGCGCCCGGTCGCCAGGTGGATGCGGGAGAGGTTGCACAGCGCGCTGGCCTCGCCCGGCCCGTCCTGGCAGCCCCGGAAGCCCTCGATGGCGCTGGTGAGATGGGCCTCGCCGTCGTCGTAGCGGTTCTGGTAGAGCGCGATCACGCCGCGGGTGTTGGCCGCCCAGCAACTGGTCAGCGGGTCACGGCCGGCGCTCAGCGCCGCGGCCTCCTCGGCGGCCTGGTTGGCGATGTCGAAGCGTCCGGTGATGTGGTGGACGTACCCCACCATGATCAGCGCGCGGGCCTCCGCGTGCGGGTCGGCGGCCTCCCGCGCGGCCTCCCGCAGCGCCGAGGCGACCCCCTCGTACGCCTTGGAGTTGGAGCCGGACTCGGCGAGATCCACCGACGCCCACAGGGTGTCGACGGCCCGGCGCAGGAAGTCCGGCCGGGTGGACTGGCGCACGCACGCGAGCAGCGACACCGCCTCCGCGTACAGCCAGTCCCGTGCCTCGTGGCGCTGCGCGAAGGTCAGTCCCGGGTACTCGGTGGCCTCCAGGTGGTCCACCAGCCGGTCGCCGGGCCGCTCGATCGCGTAGACCCGGGCCGCCGTGGCCAGGTAGAAGTCCAGCAGCCGCGACAGCGCCGCGTCGCGCTCGCTGGGCGGCCACTCGTCCCGCTCCGCGCACGCACGCGCGTAGAGCCGCACCAGATCGTGGTAGCGGTAGCGGCCGGGTGCCGCCGACTCCAGGAGCGAGGTGTCGACGAGGGCCTCCAGCAGGTCCTCGGTGTCCTCCAGGGGGAGGTCCAGTACGGCCGCGGCCGCCGGCAGGGAGATGTCCGGGCCGTCGGCGAGGCCCAGCAGCCGGAACGCCCGTGCCTGGGCCGGGTCCAGGGCGCCGTACCCCAGCTCGAAGGTGGCCTTCACGGCGAGGTCCCCGGCCTGGAGTTCGTCCAGCCGGCGGCGTTCGTCGGCGAGCTTGGCGGCGAGGACCGAGACCGTCCAGGTGCGGCGGGCCGCGAGGCGGGACGCGGCGATGCGGATCGCCAGCGGCAGGAAGCCGCACGCCGCGACCACGTCCAGCGCGGCCTCCCGCTCGGACGCCACCCGCTCCTCGCCCACGATCTTCGTGAACAGGGACAGCGCCTCGTCGGGGGACATCACGTCCAGGTCGACGAGGTGGGCGCCGGCGAGGTCGACCATGCGGACCCGGGAGGTCACCAGGGCGGCGCAGCCCTCCGTGCCGGGGAGCAGCGGCCGCACCTGCGCCGCGTCGCGCGCGTTGTCGAGGAGGACCAGGACCCGCCGGCCGTCCAGCACCGAGCGGTAGAGCGCCGCCCGCTCCTGGAGCGAGTCGGGGATCGCCGAGTCCGCGGTGCCGAGGGCCCGCAGGAAGGAGCCCAGCACCGTCTCCGGCTCCGCCGCCCGCGGGCCCGCGCCCTGGAGGTCGACGTAGAGCTGCCCGTCGGGGAAGGCCGCGCGGGCCTGGTGCGCCACGTGCACCGCGAGGGTCGTCTTGCCGACTCCGCCGATCCCGGCCAGCGCCGAGACGGCCATCACCCGGCCCTCGGTCCCGGAGGCGGAGGCCAGCACCTCGCTGAGCTCCCGCACGAAGGCCGAGCGGCCCGTGAAGTCCGGCACGGTTGCGGGCAGTTGCGCCGGGCGCACCGTGACCGCCGGCGGTTCGGCCACCGGCGACGACGGCTCCGCGAGGCCGGGGTCGGCCTGGAGGATCCGCTGCTGGAGCTCGCGCAGGTCCGGCCGCGGATCCACCCCCAGCTCGTCCGCCAGCAGGCGCCGGGTGTCCGCGTACACCGCCAGCGCCTCCGCCTGCCGGCCGCTGCGGTACAGCGCCAGCATCAGCAGCTCGCGCAGCCGCTCGCGCAGCGGGTGCTCCGCGGTCAGCGCCGTCAGCTCCGAGACCGCCTCGGCGTGGCAGCCCTGCTCCAGGTCCATGTCGAGGCGGGATTCGAGGAGCTGGAGCCGCCACTCCTCCAGGCGGACCCGCTGGGCCTCGGCGTACGGCCCCGGCACCCCCGCCAGCACCTCGCCGTCCCACAGCGCAAGCGCCCGCCCCAGCACCTCGCGGGCATGGCACAGATCCCCGGCACCGCGGGCCTTCTCCGCCTCCGTCGCCAGCTCCTGCGCCACGGTGAGGTCCAGCGCGCCCTCGGCGAGGCCCCGCACCGCGTAGCCGCCCGACTCGCTCACCAGCACCCCGGGGTCGAGCACCTTGCGCAGCCGGGAGGCGTACGTCCGCAGCGCCGCCAGCGCCTGCGAGGGCGGCTCCTCGCCCCACAGGGCGTCGATCAGCTCCGCCGCGGTCGCCGTACGGCCCTCGCGCAGCAGCAGGGCCGCGAGCAGGGCGCGTTGCTGGGGGGAACCGGTGGCCAGCTGCTCCTCGCCGCGCCAGGCACGCACCGGACCGAGTACGCCAAAGCGCAGCGCCGCCGCCGGCTCAGCCGGCTCCGCCGCGTCCGTCGAGGAGGCGGGACTCCTCTGCTCCGGCACTCGCGGTACCCCGTCGTCCATCGCAGTCCCCCTAGACCCTGTCGTCTGGATCATCCCGGCGTCGCGGGCCCTGGCACGCCCATCTGCCGCGTTGTCGTCGGTCGCCGACGCTCCGCGTCGACTCCCTCCTCCGCCTTGCAGCTGCACGCACCAGACCCCGCTCGGGTCGGCCGAGAGGAACTGATCCTCGCAGCCGGGCTGATCCAAACGACAGGGCCTAGGACCCATTTACATCCCCGCCAGTTTGCCTTGTTCATGGCAGATGCGTCAGCTCCGGAGAGGGTGATCACCGCTGGACGCGCGGGATATCACAGGGTCCTCACGCGCTCTTCGCACGACGGTGGCCCTTCCCGCGTAGCTGACGGGCCGTCAGATCGGCGCTACCGTGAGCGCCATGGACACCGAGACGACGTTTCCGCTGATCATCTCCGTCGACGACCACACGGTGGAGCCCTCGACGGTGTGGCAGGACCGGCTTCCGAAGAAGTACCTGGACGTCGGACCGCGCATAGTCCGGGCGCCGCTGAAGGAAATGACCTTCCTGGGCGGGCGGTTCAAGCCCGTCATGGGCCGGCCGGGCGACGACGGGCCGGTCGGTGACTGGTGGGTGTACGAGGACCTGCACCGGCCCCTGACCCGCCTGGACACCGCGGTCGGCTACAGCAGGGACGAGATCAAGCTGGAGGTCATCACCTACCAGCAGATGCGCCAGGGCTCGTACGACGTCCCCGCCCGCCTCGCCGACATGGACGTCAACCACGTCCAGTCCGCGCTCTGCTTCCCGACCTTCCCCCGCTTCTGCGGCCAGACCTTCACCGAGGCCCAGGACCACGACCTGGGCCTGCTGTGCGTCCAGGCCTACAACGACTGGATGGTGCAGGAGTGGTGCGGCCCGGACGCGCGGGGCCGGCTCATCCCGCTCACCCTCATCCCGCTCTGGGACGCCGAGCTGGCCGCCGCGGAGGTCCGGCGCAACGCGGCGCGGGGCGTGCGGGCCGTCGCGTTCTCCGAGATACCCCCGCACCTCGGACTCCCGTCCGTCCACACCGACTACTGGGACCCGTTCCTCGCCGCCTGCGACGAGACCGGCACGGTCGTCGCCATGCACATCGGCTCGTCCAGCCGGATGCCCTCCACCTCGGCCGACGCCCCGCCCGCCGTCGGCTCCACCATCACCTTCGCCAACTGCTGCTTCTCGATGGTCGACTGGCTGATGAGCGGCAAGTTCGAGCGCTTCCCGAACCTCAGGGTCATGTACGCCGAGGGCCAGATCGGCTGGATCCCGTACATCCTGGAGCGCGCGGACGTGGTGTGGGAGGAGAACCGCGGCTGGGGCGGGGTCGCCGACAAGGTGCACCGGCCGCCGTCCGAGCTGTTCGCCGACCACGTCTACGGCTGCTTCTTCGACGACGCCTTCGGGCTGCGGAACCTCGACTCCATCGGGGTCGGCAACGTCCTCTACGAGACCGACTACCCCCACTCCGACTCCACCTGGCCGAAGTCCCGCGAGGTCGGCGAGGCGCAGATGGGGCATCTGGACGCGGACGTGGTCGACCGGATCGTCCGGCGCAACGCGATCGAGCTGCTGGGCCTGACCGACGACGGGCTGTGGCCGGGCGGGGCATGACCGGGCACCTCCGGGACGCGGCGCACGCTCCCCGCCGGTGACGGCCGTGGATCGCCCCGCACCCCTTGTCTGTTGTGGCGCCGGCCCGGACGATGGCGCCTGAATGTGACGGGCCGTCAGATCTAGTCGAGGAGGGTGTGTGTCCATCCAAGTCCCGCCGGACGGGCGGACGCTGTTCGGGATACAGCTCCCCGTCCAGTCGCAGAGCACGATCTACGCGGAACCCTGGGAGGCCGCCGCCGGACCGGCGGACCTGGTGGCCGTCGCCCGCGCCGCGGACCGCGCCGGCTTCACCTACCTCGCTAGCTGCGACCACGTCGCCATCCCGCGCCGTCTGGCCTCCGCGATGAGCACGGTCTGGTACGACCCGGTCGCCACCCTCGCCTTCCTCGCGGCCGCCACCGAGCGCATACGCCTGCTCAGCCATGTGGCGGTGGTCGGCCTGCGGCACCCCCTCCTGACCGCCAAGCAGTACGCCACCCTCGACCATCTCTCGGGCGGCCGGCTGATCCTCGGGGTAGGCGCCGGGCACGTGCGCGAGGAGTTCGAAGTGCTCGGCGTCGACTTCGAGCGGCGCGGATCCGTGCTGGACGAGTCGATCGACGCCCTGCGCGCCGCCCTCGGACCCGAGGAGTTCCCCGAGCACCACGGCAAGCTCTACGACTTCGAGGGCCTCGGCCAGCTGCCCCGCCCCGCCCAGGAGCGCGTCCCGGTCTGGGTCGGCGGCTCGTCCCCGGCCGCCGTGCGCCGGGCCGCGCTGAAGGCCGACGGCTGGCTGCCGCAGGGCGACCCGCGCGACCGGCTGCCCGCGCAGATCGCGCGGATACGGCGGCTCAGGGAAGAGGCGGGCATCGAGGGGCCGTACGTCATGGGCGCCATCGTCGAGCCGCTGTACGTCGGCACGCCCGCCTGGGACGTCGGGCGCCGCACGCTCGCCGGGGCGCCGGACGCCCTCGCGGAGTCGCTGCGGGCGTACCGGGCGATGGGCGTGGACCAGCTCCAGGTGCGGTTTCGCAGCCGCGATCGCGCCGAACTCACCGACCAGGTCACCGCGTTCGGGGCCGAGGTCGCGCCCCTCCTCGACGACTGACAGGACGACCGACAGAGGGAGAGCCATGGGCAAGCTGGACGGACGGACGGTCATCGTCACGGGCGCCGCGCGCGGGCAGGGCGAGCAGGAGGCCCGGCTGTTCGTGGCCGAGGGCGCGCGGGTCGTCGTGGCCGACGTGCTCGACGAGCAGGGGCAGGCGCTGGCCAAGGAGCTGGGGGCGCTGTACGTCCACCTGGACGTCGGCCGGGAGGACGACTGGCGCGCGGCGGTCGCGGCCGCCAAGGAGGCGTACGGCCGGATCGACGGGCTCGTGAGCAACGCCGGTATCCTGCGCTTCAACTCCCTCGTCGACACCCCCCTCGACGAGTTCATGCAGGTGGTGCGGGTCAACCAGGTCGGCTGCTTCCTCGGCATCAAGAACGTGGCACCCGAGATGGAGGACGGCGGCACCATCGTGAACACCGCCTCCTACACGGCCGTGACGGGCATGGCGGCCGTGGGGACCTACGCCGCCACCAAGCACGCCGTCCTCGGCCTGACCCGCGTCGCCGCGCTGGAGCTGGCGCCGCGGGGCATCCGGGTCAACGCGATGTGCCCCGGCGCGATCGACACCGCCATGTCCAATCCGGCGCAGCTCGACCCGGGCGCGGACGTGGAGGGGATGAGCCGGGCCCTGGACGAGCTGTACCGCAAGCTCGTGCCGCTCGGCCGGATCGGGAAGCCGGCCGAGGTGGCCCGCCTCGCGCTCTTCCTGACCTCCGACGACTCCTCCTACATCACCGGACAGCCGTTCGTGATCGACGGGGGCTGGCTGGCCGGGGTGAGCGTCATCTGACGTGCCGTCAGCTATTGACGGTCCACGTGCGCGGTGCCACAGTCGGCGGCAGGTGGAATCTGACGGAACGTCAGAAACGGACGTGGGGACGGTGAACCTCCTTGGAATTCGGGCTCTTTGTACAGGGATATGTGGGCAAGCGCGCCGAGACCGACCCGCTCGCCGAGCACAAGGCGCTGATGGAGGAGACCGAGTACGTCATCCAGGCGGACAAGTCGGGCTTCAAGTACGCGTGGGCGTCGGAGCACCACTTCCTGGAGGAGTACTCGCACCTCTCCGCGAACGACGTGTTCCTCGGCTACCTGGCGCACGCCACCGAGCGCATCCATCTCGGTTCGGGCATCTTCAACCCGCTCGCCCAGGTCAACCACCCGGTGAAGGTCGCCGAGAAGGTCGCCATGCTCGACCATCTCAGCGGCAACCGCTTCGAGTTCGGCAGCGGGCGCGGCGCCGGGTCGCACGAGATCCTCGGGTTCATACCGGGCGTGACCGATATGAACTACACGAAGGAGATCTGGGAAGAGACCATCGCCGAGTTCCCGAAGATGTGGCTCCAGGACGAGTACGCCGGCTTCCAGGGCAAGCACTGGTCGCTGCCGCCGCGGAAGGTCCTGCCGAAGCCGTACGGGAAGTCGCACCCGGCGATGTGGTACGCGGCCGGGTCGCCGCCGTCGTACGCCATGGCGGCGCGCAAGGGGCTCGGGGTACTGGGCTTCAGCGTGCAGAAGGTCGCCGACATGGAGTGGGTCCTCGAGCAGTACAAGACGGCCGTCGTGAACGCCGAGCCGATCGGCGACTTCGTCAACGACAACGTGATGGTGACGACGACGGCGATCTGCGCGCCGACGCACGCCGAGGCGATCGAGACCGCGGTGAACGGGGGGCTGCACTATCTGCCCTCGCTGGTGTTCCGGTACCACGACACCTTCCCGCGGCCCGAGGGCTTCCCGGTGTGGCCGGAGACGCTGCCCGAGTACACGCCGGAGTTCGTGGAGCTGCTCATCGAGGAGGAGCTGCTGATCTGCGGGGATCCGGACGAGGTGCTGACGCAGTGCAAGCGGTGGGAGCAGGCCGGGGCCGATCAGTTGTCGTTCGGGCTTCCTGTTGGGGTGCCCAAGGAGGAGACGCTGCGGACGATCCGGCTGATCGGGGAGCACGTGATTCCGAAGATCGATACGGATCCGGTGCATCGGACTTCGCGGTTCCGGGCGGGTGCTTGATCGTCGTCGGCGGCTGCGGGTGGGCTGTCCCACCGCTAACCAGGAGGTGAACCCATGCTCGATCACGTCATCAAAGGTGCGACCGTCGTCGATGGGACCGGTGCGGCCGCCTTCACCGCGGACGTCGGTATCCGGGACGGTCGTATCGCTGTCATCGGTACTGTCACTGAACAGGCCCGTACCAGCGAGGACGCCGCCGGGCTCGTTCTCGCCCCCGGGTTCGTCGACCCCCATACCCACTACGACGCCCAGCTGTTCTGGGACCCGTACGCGACGCCCTCCCTCAATCACGGGGTGACGACCGTCGCGGCGGGGAACTGCGGGTTCACCCTCGCGCCGCTGAACCCGGCCCGTCCCGACGACGCCGACTACACCCGTCGCATGATGTCCAAGGTCGAGGGGATGTCCCTGGTCTCGCTCGAGGAGGGGGCGCCCTGGAGCTGGAGCTCCTTCGGGGAGTATCTGGACGCCCTCGAAGGGCGGATCGCCGTCAACGCGGGCTTCATGGTGGGGCACTGCGCGCTGCGCCGGTACGTCATGGGGGCCGACGCGGTCGGCGGGCAGCCCAGCCGGGAGCAACTCGCCGAGATCGTAAGGCTGTTGCACGACGCCATGGACGCCGGTGCCTGGGGGTTCTCCACCACCCAGTCCTCCACCCACTCCGACGGCGACGGCAAGCCGGTGGCCTCCCGGCATGCCGAGCCCGCCGAGCTGCTCGCCCTCTCCAAGGCCGTGGGGGAGCACGAGGGGACGCAGATCGAGGCGATCGTCGCGGGGTGTCTGGACCAGTTCAGCGATGCCGAGATCGACCTGTTCGTCGAGATGAGCGCCGCCGCCGGGCGGCCCCTGAACTGGAACGTGCTGACCATCGACTCGGCCGTTCCGGAGCGGGTGCCCCGGCAGCTGCTGGCGAGCGAGCGGGCGCGCAAGGCGGGCGGCCGGGTCGTGGCGCTGACCATGCCGATCCTCACGCCGATGAACATGTCGCTCGGCACCTTCTGCGCGCTGAACCTGATCCCCGGCTGGGGGCCGGTCCTCGGGCTGCCCGTGCCGGAGCGGATCGCCCGGCTGCGCGACCCCGAGGTGCGGGCCGAGATGCTGCGGCGCGCCGGGTCCAGGGAGGCCGGCGTCTTCCGGCGGCTGACCAACTTCGGGCGGTACGTCATCGGCGACACCTACAGCGACGCCAACCGGGGTCTGAGCGGCCGGGTCGTCGCGGACATCGCACGCGAACGCGGCCAGGAACCCTTCGAGTGCCTGGTGGAGATCTGCGCCGCCGACGAGCTGCGCACGGTCCTGTGGCCGATGCCCACCGACAACGACCCCGCCTCCTGGGCGCTGCGCGCCGAGGCCTGGCAGCACGAGGACGTCCTGCTGGGCGGCTCGGACGCCGGGGCGCATCTGGACCGGATGTGCGGGGCGCCGTACACGACCCGGTTCCTCGGGGACTGTCTGCGCGGGCGGAGACTCGCGAGCCTGGAGCAGGCCGTCAGGATGCTGACGGACGACCCGGCCCAGCTCTTCGGACTGCGCGAACGCGGCCGGATCCAGGAGGGCTTCCATGCGGACCTGGTGCTCTTCGACCCGGAGCGGATCGACGCGGGTACGGCCACCCTGGTGCACGACCTGCCGGGTGACAGCCCGCGGCTGGACTCCAGGGCGATCGGGGTGCGGGCCGTGTGGGTCAACGGGGTCGAGGCGATCCGGGACGACGTGGTGAGCGGGGCCGTGCCGGGGCGGGTGCTGCGCTCGGGGCGGGACACCAGGACGGTGGCCACCCGGTGAACTTCGACGGCGCCGACCGGCAGCGGTTGTTCGTGGGGGGCTCCTGGGTGGAGCCGGACGACGGCCACTACGCCGTGGTCGATCCGGCCACCGAGGAGACCGTCGGCGGGGCTCCCGAGGCCTCGCGGGATCAGGTGCACGCGGCCTGTGCCGCGGCCCGCGAGGCCTTCGGGCCGTGGTCGCGTACGACCCCCGAGGAGCGGGCGGCCGTGCTGGCGCGGGCGGCGGACATCATCCACGGCCACCTCGTGCCCTACGCCGCACTCGCCCAGGCCGAGACCGGCGCGACCACGGGCACGGCCCGGGGCATGCAAGTGGGCGTCGGGGCGGCCCGGTTCCGGCGGTACGCGCGCGTGGAGCCCGCCGAGTGGGCGATCCCGCCGCAGATCAACGAGGCCGGCCCGATGGGGAGAGCCGGTGTGATGGGCGCGCTGGCCGTGCGGCAGCCCGTCGGGGTCGTCACCTGTATCACCTCGTACAACAACCCGTGGGCCAACCCGGTCGGCAAGATCGCCCCCGCGCTGGCCATGGGCAACACGGTGGTCGTGAAACCGGCGCCGCAGGATCCGCTGTCCGTCTACCGGATGGCGGAGGCGCTGGAGGCGGCGGGCGCGCCGCCGGGTGTGGTGAACGTCGTCTCCGGCCGGTCCGTGGCGGTCGGCGAGGCCGCCGTGTCGTCCCCGGACGTCGACATGGTGAGCTTCACCGGGTCCACGGCGGTCGGGCAGCGCATCGCCGAGGTGTGCGGGCGGGACATGAAACGCCAGCTGATGGAGTTGGGCGGGAAGGGCGCGGCGGTCGTCTTCGACGACGCCGACCTGGGGTCGGCGGTGGCCGGCATCGGCACCACCTTCTCCTTCTACAGCGGGCAGATCTGCACGGCGCCGACCCGGGTGCTGGCCCAGCGGGGCGTGTACGACCGGCTGGTCGAGCAACTGGCCGGGTACGCACGCCGGTTGACGGTCGGGGATCCGCGCGAGGCGGCCACGGTCGTCGGGCCGGTCATCTCGGCGGAGCACCGGGACCGGGTGGAGTCGTACGTGGAGACGGGCCGCAAGGAGGGCGCGGTGGTGGTGGCCGGCGGTGAACGGCCGCCGTACGAGCGGGGTTTCTACGTGGCACCGACCCTTCTCGCGGACTGCACCAACGACATGCGGGTCGCCCGGGAGGAGATCTTCGGGCCGGTCGTCTGCGTGATCCCCTTCGACGAGGAGGACGAGGGCGTCGCCCTCGCCAACGACACCGACTACGGCCTCATCGACTACGTCTGGTCCGGCGATGTCGCCCGCGCCTTCCGGGTCGCGCGGCGGCTGCGGGCCGGCGGGGTCGGGGTCAACACCGTCGGGCGCAACATGGAGGCGCCGTTCGGCGGGTTCAAGCGGAGCGGGGTGGGGCGGGACGTCGGGTCGTACGCCCTGCATGCCTACAGCGAGGTGCAGGCGATCGTGTGGCCGGGGTGAGCGGAGTCTCGTTGGCCCGACTATAGGTCGAGCACGGCACGGAGGCCGATCTCCACCGCTTCCATGACGCGCTCGCTGACGGAACCCAGGTCGTCGGTGTAGCGGGTGGCGGACAGCGTGCGGAATTCGCCGAGGACGATGGTGCCGGTCGAGGGTGATTCGATCGGGATATCGACGAGGGTGGCCTCACGGACCTGCTGCGGGTAGATCAACACGCAGGTCGCGGACTTGTTCTGGGTGTTGAGCGCATCGGACGAGATCACCAGGACGTGGGCGGGGCCTCCGGCGAAGGACAGTTCGTAGACATGCCCCCGCTTCACCGGCTCGCCACCCGGCCCCACCGCTCCAGAGTGGCTTCCTCGCTCTCGGCGGGCTCTGCCATCGTCGGCACGATCCCGGCCTCGGCTCGCACTGACGCGGACTTCTCCAGTTCCTCGGAGAGCATCTGCCGACGCAGTATGCGAGCCGTGTAGGCCGAGGCGTTCCCCTTCGCCTTCACGAAGGCGGCCACGTCATCGGGCAGGCTCATCGTCATGTTGACCGTCATGCTGCCATCATATCAGCCTCAATGTCCCCGCGTATGGCGATCGGCCGGAGCCGGAAGCCCCGGTCTTCGCCCTGCTCCTCGGTAGGCGGGACCAGCCCGAGGTGATCCGCTGCAACGAGGCGATGGCCGCCCGCATCCCCGGCTGCCGGCTGGTCCGGCACCCGGACTGCGACCACTTTCCGACGCTGCGGGCGCCGGACGACGTCGCACGGCTGGTGACGGAGCTGTGCGAGCGGGCCGCCGCCGGATGAGCGCGGCCCTGCGCGTCAGTCGGTGAGGTCCACCCGGACCGTCAGCAGCTGCGCGCCGAACGTCCGCACCCCGGCGCTGTTGAACCGGGGCAGCGTGCGCAGACGGGCGATCGGGTCGTCGTCGGGCAGCAGGTGCGCGGTGCCGGTGTGCCAGCGGCCCCTGATCCGCACCCGCACCCGCGGATCGGCCTTGATGTTGCGTACGTACTGCGACCGCTCCCCGAACTCCGACACCAGCCAGAAGGAGTCCCCGACCCGGCGCCCACCGAGCGGTGTGCGCCGCGGCAGGCCCGAGCTGCGGCCCGTCGTCTCCAGCAGGGTCTGGGTCGGCAGGCGGCGCATCACGGCGTTGAGCCGTCGCTGGAAGGCCCTGACGGCCCGGTACCTGGCATCCACACGGTCGGACATGGTTCGCGGATCTCCTGTCTCGTAGCGAGGCTGATGCTCTTCAATGTCTCTCACTGAGGTTCGAACGAGCGATGGGGCCTCGAACGGTTCCATGACGAGAGACGGTGGCCGCATGCGGGTGGTGACCTGGAACCTGTGGTGGCGCTTCGGCCCCTGGGAAGAACGGCAGAAGGCGATCCTCGCCGCGCTGCGCGAACTGCGCCCCGACGTGGTCGGCCTGCAGGAGGTGTGGGCGGCGCACGGCGAGAACCAGGCCGAGTGGCTGGCCGGCGAACTCGGCATGCACTGGGCCTGGGCCCCCTCGCCCGCCCCCGAGCGGTGGCGCCGCCGGATCGGCGATCCCGCGGTCGACATCGGCAACGCCGTGCTGAGCCGCTGGCCGGTCGCCGCCCAGCGCACGCTGCGCCTGCCCGCCCCCTCCGACGTGGACGACGGCCGGCTCGCCCTCTTCGCCCGCCTGGCCGCCCCCTCCTACGACATCGCCTTCTTCACCACCCACCTCACCTCCGCCCTGCACGGCTCGGCCGTGCGCTGCCGGCAGGTCACCGCGCTCGCCGAGTTCGTCGCCGAGAACCGGGGCGATACGCCCTTTCCGACCGTCGTCACCGGCGACTTCAACGCCTGGCCGGACTCCGACGAGATCCGTCTCTTCGGCGGCTACCGCACCGCGCCGGCCGTGCCGGGCCAGGTCTTCTTCGACGCCTGGCAGTACGCCGACCCGGACGCCCCCGCCGTCACCTGGGACCCCGCGAACCCGTATGTGGCGGTAGGCCTGGAGCCGGGCGTGCGGATCGACTACATCCACGTCAGCCCGCCCGGACCGGGCGGGCTGGGCCACGTCCGGTCCGTACGACGCGCCTGCGACGGCCCGCTCGACGGCGTCTGGCCGTCCGACCACGCGGCGGTGGTGGCCGACCTGGGGGAGGCACCGGCGCCCTGAGGGGCGACGGAGCGCTTACGAACGTCCAAGGAAGATCGGGTTCGTGAACGCCGCCAGCGCCCCCGGCAGCGGCCCCAGCGCGGCCTCGTGCCGCAACTCCGCGCGGACGTACGCCGCGTACGAGGGCGTCGTCCGCCACTCCACGACCCCCGCACCCGACACCGGAAGCGGGTCGCTGGTGAGCAGGACGCCCTGGTCGGTGACGAAGCGGACCGTGCAGCGCGGGGCGCCCGAGGCCTCCAGGCGGACCGTCACCGGGGCGTCCCGGTCGACCTCCAGCCGGCCGCCGATGCCCGCCTGCCGGCCCCGGCCGCCGGAGACGGTGAAGGCGAGGGACACCTTCTTCGACTCGGCGATGTACGACCGGCCCGCCTTGATGCCCTCCTGGATCGCCTCACGCGTCAGATCGTCGGCGAGGACGACCGTCTGCGGGGAGCCGACCGGGTCGGGGCTGCGGTGGGCGTCGCTGTTGCCCATCGCCGGGATCCAGTCGCGGCCGTGCTCGCGCACCGACGCCACCAGCATGCTGTCCCAGTCCGCGAGGGACACCTCGTCGTCCGGCGTCCAGGGGCCGTTCCAGACCTCGATCGCGTCGGCGTCGCCGAAGCCGAACTTCCAGTTGCAGCCGACGCAGGTGGCGTGCGGGTGGGCCGGGACCACCAGGCCGCCCGCGCGGCGGATCTGGCGGGCGAACTTGCCGAAGCGGTTGTCGCGCGCCCGGTAGCGCCAGTCGACGAACGTCCCCGGCTCGACGCCGAGCGCCACCACATGGCCGTTGCGTGTGGTGATCTCCTCGCCCAGCATCACGAGCAGGTCGTCGCCCGCCGCGTCGGCCCAGTGGGCGTGCGCCGAGTGCGTGTTGTGCTCGGAGCTGTTGATGAAGTCCAGGCCTGCCTCGCGTGCGAGGGCCGCGATCTCCGCCGGGGTGCGGCGGCCGTCGGAGTACCAGGAGTGGAGGTGGCAGTCACCGCGGTACCAGGCGCGCCCGCGGCCCTTCGCCCGCTCCGGCGGGTACGTCGGCTCGACGGCCTCGGCCTGCTCGCCGTACGTCAGCGTGATCGTGATCTCGTAGGCGAGGCCCTGCGGGGACACCGTGTAGGGGCCGAGGGCGATCTGCCAGGTGCCCTCCTCGATCGGCCCGGGGAGGTAGCCCGGCGTCGCCTCGTCGGCGCGGATGAAGAACTCCGTGCGCGCACCGCCCGACCAGCCCCGAAAGCCCCTGCCGCCGAGCTCGGTGCCGTGCTGGTCGAAGATGCCGATGTCGAGGGCGTTGCCCGGGGTGCCGGCCGGGACGGACGGGCGTTCGTAGGTGTAGGAGACCTTGATCTCCCTCACCCCGTCCGGGACTTCGACGGGCACGTAGACGAAGTCGGGTGCTCCGGGCGGGAGGGTCCCGCGTACCGTGCGGGTCTCGGCGTCGTGCATGTCGTCCGCCCCTCTCGCGAAGGTCACGCTTCCCAACGTAAGCGCGGCCGCGGCGCCCGTCACGAACAGGGCGCGTCTGCCCAGGCCGGCGTTGTGGTCCTCGCACATGCTGCTGCTCCCCAGGTCGTCGTCAGTGACAGGGCATGGGTGGTGCAGTGGTGGTGCGTGCAACCTTCGTATTCAGCCGTGAACTGCCGGGCAAGGGAAGGGAATCACCAGTCAATCAGCGGCCGATCGTCAGCTGACGAAGCGCGGGCGGTTTGCGGGCGCCTGGTTTGGGCCGACCGGTCGGTATCGACATCGTGGTGCGCACGCGGTAGAGATGCGGTCATGCGCATCTCCGTGACGATCTTCCTCACCGACGAGACCATCACCCCGCTGCGGCTCGCCCGTGAGCTGGAGCAGCGCGGGTTCGCCGGGCTGTATCTGCCCGAGCACACCCACATCCCCGTCGAGCGGACCACGCCGTACCCGGCCGGCGGCGATCTGCCGCCCGAGTACGGCCGCACCCTCGACCCCTTCGTCGCCCTCGGCCAGGCCGCCGCCGTCACCGACCGGCTCGGGCTCGGCACCGGCATCACGCTGGTCGCCCAGCACGACCCGATCGACCTGGCCAAGCAGATCGCGACCCTGGACCATCTGTCCGGCGGACGCTTCACCCTCGGCCTCGGCTTCGGCTGGAACGTCGAGGAGGCCGCCGACCACGGCGTGGACTGGCGCACCCGACGCGAACTGGTCCGGGACCGGATGGCCCTGATGCGGGCCCTGTGGTCGGAGGAGCCCACCGCCTACGAGGGGGAGTTCGGTTCCGTACGCGCCAGCCACGCCTACCCCAAACCGGTACAGAAGGCGCGCGGTGCGCGGGTCAACGGCCCCCGCACCCTCATCGGCGGCGCCGCCGGCCCGAAGCTGTTCGCACACATCAGCGAGTACGCGGACGGGTGGCTGCCGATCGGCGGGCGGGGACTGTCCGAAACTCTCCCTGTGCTGCGGACCGTCTGGGCCGACGCCGGCCGCGACCCGAGTGCCCTCCAGGTCGTGCCGTACGCCGTGTTCCCCACCCCCGGCAAGCTCGCGCACTACGCCGAGTTGGGCATCGAGGAGGTCGTGGTACAGCTGCCCCCGGCGGGGGAGGCGGAGGTTCTGCGGGTGTTGGACGAGTATGCCGAGTACCTGTAGACGAGGGGCGGCGAAGCCGACCTCAAAGGGGCGCGGGGAACTGCGCGACCAGCCACAACGAACCCGCACCCGGCAACGAATCGCACCACCCGGAACCGTCCCCGACCGCTCGGACCTCGAACGTATGCTCAAAGAATGACGACTCCCGCGACCCCCGGAACCGGCGGCCCCACCGAGAACTCCACCCGTCGCGCCCTCAAACGCGCCCGGGACGGCGTCGCACTAGACGTCACCGAGGCGGCCGTACTGCTCCAGGCCCGCGGCGAGGCCCTCGACGACCTCGCCGCCTCCGCCGCCCGGGTGCGTGACGCGGGCCTGGCGGCGGCCGGCCGCCCCGGCGTGATCACGTACTCGAAGAGCGTCTTCATCCCCCTCACCCGGCTGTGCCGGGACAAGTGCCACTACTGCACCTTCGTCACCGTCCCCGGCAAGCTGCGCCGCGCCGGGCACGGGATGTTCATGTCCCCGGACGAGGTCCTCGACATCGCCCGCAAGGGCGCGGCCCTCGGCTGCAAGGAAGCCCTCATCACCCTCGGCGACAAGCCGGAGGACCGCTGGCCCGAGGCGCGGGAGTGGCTCGACGCGCACGGCTACGACGACACCATCGCCTACGTCCGGGCCATCTCCATCCGGATCCTGGAGGAGACGGGCCTGCTCCCGCACCTCAACCCGGGCGTGATGACCTGGACCGACTTCCAGCGCCTCAAGCCCGTCGCCCCGTCGATGGGCATGATGCTGGAGACGACCGCCACCCGCCTGTGGTCGGAGCCCGGCGGCCCGCACTACGGCTCCCCGGACAAGGAACCCGCCGTCCGCCTGCGCGTCCTGGAGGACGCCGGCCGCTCCTCCGTGCCCTTCACCTCCGGGCTCCTGATCGGGATCGGCGAGACGTACGAGGAGCGCGCGGAGTCCCTCTTCGCGCTCCGCAAGATCTCCCGGGCGTACCACGGCATCCAGGAACTGATCATCCAGAACTTCCGCGCGAAGCCGGACACGGCGATGCGCGGCATGCCGGACGCGGAACTCGACGAACTGGTCGCCACGGTCGCCGTCGCCCGGCACATCATGGGCCCGAGCGCCTGCCTCCAGGCCCCGCCGAACCTGGTCGACAGCGAGTACGAGCGGCTGATCGCGGCCGGTGTCGACGACTGGGGCGGGGTCTCCCCGCTGACCATCGACCACGTCAACCCCGAGCGCCCCTGGCCGCAGATCGAGGAACTCGCCGAGCGCTCGGCGGCGGCCGGCTTCGAGCTGCGGGAACGTCTCTGCGTCTACCCGGAGTTCGTCCGGCGCGGCGAGCCCTGGCTGGACCCGCGGCTGCTCCCGCACGTACGGGCGCTGGCCGACCCGGAGACCGGCCTCGCCCGGCCCGACGCCGTCGTCGAGGGCCACCCGTGGCAGGAGCCCGAGGAGGCGTTCGTCCCCTCCGGCCGTACGGACCTGCACACCACCATCGACACCGAGGGCCGTACGTCCGACCGCCGCGATGACTTCGACGAGGTGTACGGCGACTGGGACGCCCTGCGCGAGGCGGCCGCGCCCGGGATGGCGCCGGAGCGCATCGACACCGACGTGCGCCAGGCACTGGCGACCGCCGCCGACGACCCGACCCGGCTGACCGACGCCGAGGCGCTGGCGCTGCTGCACGCGGACGGCACGGCGCTGGACGCGCTGTGCCAGGTGGCCGACGACGTCCGGAAATCGGTGGTCGGCGACGACGTGACGTACATCGTCACGCGGAACATCAACTTCACCAACGTCTGCTACACGGGCTGCCGCTTCTGCGCCTTCGCCCAGCGCCGCACGGACGCCGACGCCTACACCCTCTCCCTGGACCAGGTCGCCGACCGCGCCCAGCAGGCGTGGGACGTGGGCGCCGTCGAGGTCTGCATGCAGGGCGGCATCCACCCGGACCTGCCCGGCACGGCGTACTTCGACATCGCGAAGGCCGTCAAGGAACGCGTCCCCGGCATGCATGTGCACGCCTTCTCGCCCATGGAGGTCGTCAACGGCGCGACCCGCACCGGCATGTCCATCCGAGAGTGGCTGACGGCCGCGAAGGAGGCGGGCCTGGGCTCCATCCCCGGGACCGCCGCCGAGATCCTCGACGACGAGGTCCGCTGGGTCCTGACCAAGGGCAAGCTGCCGACGGCGACGTGGATCGAGGTGGTCACCACGGCCCACGAACTGGGCCTCCGCTCGTCGTCGACCATGATGTACGGCCATGTCGACCAGCCCCGCCACTGGCTCGGCCACCTGCGTACCCTGGCCGGCATCCAGCAACGCACCGGCGGCTTCACGGAGTTCGTGACCCTGCCGTTCATCCACACCAACGCGCCGGTGTACCTGGCCGGCATCGCCCGCCCCGGCCCGACGACCCGCGACAACCGTGCGGTGACGGCCATGGCCCGCCTGCTCCTGCACCCGTACATCCCCAACATCCAGACCAGCTGGGTCAAACTGGGCACCGAGGGTGCGGCCGAGATGCTCCGCTCCGGCGCCAACGACCTCGGCGGCACCCTGATGGAGGAGACGATCTCGCGGATGGCGGGCTCGTCGTACGGCTCCTACAAGTCCGTACGCGACCTGGTGGCCGTCGCCGAGGCCGCCGGCCGCCCGGCGAAGCCCCGCACCACGCTGTACGGCGAGGTGTCCGAGGAGCGGCAGCGGGCGGCGGCCGCCTCGGACGGGCATCTGCCGGAGCTGCTGCCGGTACTGGACTGAGGAGAAGAACCGGGGAAGGACCGAGGAAGGACCGGAGAAGGACCCTCCGCGGGGCTCGGTACGATGATCCGACCCCCGCTGGAGGGGTGCCTTAGCTGAGGAGATGCGTGCCCGTGCCTGCTCCCAAGGTCTGGGTGACCGGTCTGACGGTGGGAGCGATAGCCGCCGTCACCGCTCTCGCCGTGCAGGCCGACAAGGGGCCGCACCCGACGGCCGCGTCGGCCCGCCCGAGCGCGTCGGCCCCTTCGGGCGCGAGCCCCGCCCCGACGAAGTCCACCGCGCCCGCCGCCGTGCCGAAGGGCTCGGGCACGGGTCGCCGGATCGTCTACGCCCTCGGCCAGAAGCGGGTCTGGCTGGTCGACGCGAGCGAGGCGGCCCGCCGCACGTTCGCGGTCTGGCCGGGCACGGTGAGCCCGGATCCCGGCAGCTACACGGTGTCGTCCCGCACCATGGCCACCACCGGCTCGGACGGCGTGCAGATCGAGAACATCGTCTACTTCGCCGCCAAGTCCGGCATCTCCATCGCCTTCTCCAACGCCGTCGACGGCTCCTCGCCCCCGCCCGCCGGGGACAAGCAGACCGGCGGGGTGCGCATGCGCGCGGCCGACGGGGCGGCGCTGTGGGCGTTCGGGGAGTCGGGTACGTCGGTGGTCGTGGTCAGGTAGCCGTGCTGTGGCTCAGGCGGACTGCTGCTGCGGCAGGTGGTTGACGATCAGCACGACACCGCTGAACAGGAACACCCGGGTCGCCGCGTCGAGCCCGTTCCAGTCCCCGGACTGCCACATCGAGAACCACTCACCGCCGATCGCGATGAACCCGGCACCGAAGAGCAGCATCAGCATCAGCAGGCCGTACGTGGAGAAGCGGCGGGCACGGGCGTAGTCGCGCCGCGCCCACAGCCAGGTGCCGAAGACGAGCACGAGGGCGGCGACGGTCTCCCAGACGATGATGGCGACGTACGCCGTGTCCTGGAGCCCCTTGCTGGTGATGGCTCTCCACATCAGGTCCTCGTCCTTGAACGTGGTGTCCATCGCCAGGACGTGCTGGACGAACTGCTGGTTCGTCCCGAAGTCGGTGATGTTCCCGAAGGCGACCAGGGCTATGTAGAGGGCCACCGTGCCGGTGAGGAGGGTGGCGGCGAGGTGGAGGGGGCTGCGTGGGGGTGTGGTTGGCATGGTGGTCATCTTCCCTGTGGGGCCGCTGTGTTCGGAACGCATTGAGCCAGAATGGGGAGGACGGGCTCGGGGCGGACGAGAGGACCTACGGTGACGCAGGCGCGGCCGTCGATGCAGGAGCTGATCCGGCAGCGCAGGCGCGCCGGGTTCGTGGGGCGGGGAGCCGAACGGGCCGCGTTCCGGGGGAACTTCGACGTCCCCCCGGAGGACGAGCGGCACCGGTTCCTGTTTCACGTGCACGGGAACGCGGGCGTCGGAAAGACCTTCCTGGTCAGGGAACTGGAGCAGCTGGCCCGGGAGAAGGGGGCGCTGACCGCCTACGTCGACGAGACCGTCGCCAGCGTGCCCGAGGCGATGGCCGCGATCAGCCGCCAGTTCGCCGCGCGGGGACACAAGTTCAAGGAACTGGAGCGGTTGCTCGCCGCCCACCGGGAACGACGGCACGAGGCGGAGGCCGCCGTCGCCGCACTGGAGCCGGAGCCGCAGGCACCGTCGGCCGGCAGTACGGCGGTGATGCGGGCCGGGCTCGTGGGGCTGGGCATGGTGCCGGGGGTCGGCGCCTTCGCCGGGGCGTTGGACGCCGACCGGCTCGCCCAGGGCGCCGACCGTCTGCGGGCGGGGCTCAGCTCCCGCTTCCGAAGCCAGGACGACGTGCAGCTGGTGCTGTCACCGGAGCGCGTCCTCACACCGGCACTGCTCACCGAGCTGACCGACGTGGCATCGGCGGCGCCTTGGATCGTCCTGTTCTTCGACACGTACGAACGCACGGGACCGTTCCTGGACGGGTGGCTGCACGAGGTGATGACCACCGACCGGCACGGCACGCTGCCCGCCACGGTCGTCGTGGTCACGGCGGGCCAGCACCCCTTCGACACCACCCGCTGGGGCGGCTTCGCCGACTTCGTGGCGGACATGCCCCTCGGGTCCTTCACGGAAGCGGAGGCGCGGGGCCTGCTCGCGGACAAGGGCGTGCGCGACGAACCCGTTGTCGCGGAGGTGCTGCGGCTCACCGGTGGGCTCCCGGTGCTCGTCTCCACCCTCGCGGAGACGCGCCCCGCCGAACCCGCGGATGTGGGGGACCCGAGCGGAACGGCCGTGGAGCGGTTCCTGAAGTGGGAGCCGGATCCGTTGCGCAGGGCGACCGCCCTGGTCTGCGCGCTGCCGCGGACCCTGGACGCGGATGTCTTCCGTGCGCTGGTCGACTGCCCTGACGAGCAGTTCGACGAGCTGTACGCGTGGCTGACGGGGATGCCGTTCGTCAGTGAGCGCGAAAGCCGGATGCGGTACCACGATCTCGTACGCGCACCGATGCTGAGGCTTCAGCGCAGGCAGTCGCCCAGGAAATGGACGGAGCTCCACCGACGCGTCGCGCAGACGTTCACGAGGTGGCGCGAACAGGCCGAAGCCGATCTGGACCCGAGCGAGTTCTGGAAGGAGGCGGACTGGCGGGAGCTTCGGCTCGCGGAGTCGTATCACTCCCTGTGCGCGGGGCCTCGTGCCGCGATCACCCCGGCCCTGACGGACCTCGTCACCGCCTGCGACCACGGAGACGACATCCTGCGGCCGTGGCTGCGGCTCCTCGTCGAGGTGAGCGAGGACGCGGACGCCGACGCGGTACGGATGTGGGCAGACGGACTGGCCGAGGCGCACGCGACGGGTGGGGTGGCCGAAGTGCTCCGGCTCCTGCTGAGCCGCGCCCGCGGTGAGGAGGAGTGGCCGGCCACCGCGCGGGCAGCGCGCGGCGATGCGCTGGCACGGAGCGGGGACCAGCAGGGGGCGCTGGAGGAGTACGACCGGGCCCTCGTTCTCCACCCGGACCTGGTGCGGGCCTACCGGGGCAAGGTGCTGGCCCGCAGCGCGCTCGGCGACTACCGAGGCGCCCTCGAAGACCTCCGCCGGGTTCTCGAACTGGAACCGGACAACCCGTACAACCTGTTCCTGCGCGGCGAGCACCAACGGATCCTCGGCCGCTACGACGAGGCGATCCGTGACCTGGACAGGGGCATCCGGCTCGACCCGAACCAGGAGTTCGCCTGGGCCTCCAGGGGCTCTGCCCGGCTCAGTCGCGGTGAACTCGACGAGGCCCTGGCGGACCTGAACCACGCGCTCGAACTCAAGCCGGACTACGCCTGGGCACTCGCCCGCCGAGCCCGTCTGTGGCGCGCCCGTGGGGACCATACGAGACAACTGGCGGACCTCGACCGGGCCGTGGCCCTGCAACCCGACTGGGCCTGGGGCCGCTGTGAGCGCGGCGACGCACTCCGCAGGGCCGCACGTGACGAGGAGGCTCTCGTCGACTACGACCGGGCCCTGGAGCTGGACCCCGAGTACGCGTCGGCGTACGCGAGCCGGGGTGCCTCCCTGGCCAAGCTCGGCCGCTACGAGGAGGCGCTCGCCGACCTCGACCGCGCTCTGGAGCTCAACCCCTCGTACGTCTGGGCCCTGGAACGGCGGGCGGCCATCCACCGCCGACTCGGCGTGGCCGACCGGGCGCTGGCGGACGAACGCCTCGCGGCCCGTCTGTCCGAGCCGTCAACGGCGACGTGAGGCGGGGTCGGTCACGAACGCGGCCCACGACGAACCCGTGAACGTGAGCCGTGCGCCGTCCTTGTCCTTGGAGTCTCGGACGTGGACGGTGGGGTCGGTGGGGGATATGGCGACCTCTACGCATTCCGGGCCGTCGTTGCTGCTGTAGCTGCTCTTGAACCACTCCAGGGCGGAGGTCATGTCTCGTCTCCCAGGACTTTCTCGATGAAGGCCAGCGACTCTCGGGGCGGCAGGGCCTGGGCCCGGATCATTCCATAGCGCATATCCAGGATCTGAACTTCCCGTGGATCACTGATCACACGGCTGTGCAACTGAGCCTCGGAGTGCCCCAGCGTCTTTCCGCCCCGGAGTTTCAACAGCTGGAGCGAGCCGCCCATGCCCGCGTGGTCCTCACGGTCCGTGGGCATGACCTGAATCGCGACGTGCCTCAACGCGCTGATCTCCAACAGGTGTTCGAGCTGCTGGCGTAGCACCATTCTGCCCCCGATCGGCCGCCGCAGCGTCACCTCTTCCTGGACAAAGGTGAGGTGCGGGGCGGGAGTCCGCTCGAAGACGCGTTGGCGTGCGATGCGCGCGGCGACCTGTCGCTCGATCTCGTCCTCCGAGTACGAGGGCCGCCGCATCGCGAACAACGCCCGCGCGTACTCCGGGGTCTGGAGCAGGCCGTGCATGTTGTGGTTGGCGTAGGCGCCGAGCTCGACGGCCTCGTCCTCCAGCTTCGCCAGATCCCGAACCTTCTTCGGATACCGCGCCCGCTCCACGTCCTCCTTCATGGAGGCGAGCTTCCCGCCCGCCCCGAGCACCTCATCGGCCTTGTCCAGGAAGTCCGGCTTCGGGATCCGCCGACCCCGCTCCACCGACGAGACCATCTCCTCGCCGTACCCGATGGCGGCGCCCAGTTCCCCCTGCTTCTTCCCGGCGGCCTCCCGCCACATCTTGATCTGCCGTCCGACCGTCCTGAGAACGGCCTCGGCCTCCTCGTCCTCCACGTCTTCCCCTCCCGACGTACGAGCCGTACGACCCCGGCGGCCGACCGGACAGTCACGCTCCGTACCGAGGTCATCGCTGTTCAGAGTAGGAAGGGCTCGCCACGCTAGGTGACATGAGTCCGAATTTCCCCTCCCAAGCGACCTCTTCCACGGACCACTTCACGGTTCAGTTGTCCACAACTCGAAGAGGTGCTCGACTGGCCCGCCTGCTCACCGAGCGCCAACTGGACGACTGGGGCGTGCCCTTCGAGGGCGCGGAGCACGTGGTGGCGGAGCTCGCGTCGAACGCCGTGCTCCACGGTCGCCTCCCCGGAAGGGACTTCAGACTGAGGCTGCTGCTCCACTCCGACGGCACCCTGCGCATCGAGGTGACCGACGCCCGGGGAGACCGGATCCCGCAGGTCCGGGACGCGGTGGGCGGGGAGGCGGAGTCGGGGCGGGGGCTGCTGATCGTGGCGGTGTACGCGGAGCGCTGGGGCGTCGACGAGGCGCCGGCTCCCTGCAAGACGGTGTGGGCCGAACTGAGGCCGGGTCGCGGGGAGTCGTGACCCGGCGGGTCCCGACGCCAAAGACCAAAGAACCGGGAAAAGAACCAACCCGCCCTCACCGCCCCTGTCGATCACCCGCAGGGGTGAACATCGCCAACTCGGCTGGCGCGCAAGGGTTTCGATGGTGCAGCGTCAGCCGCAGACAGACCGCGATCCGCACACATGAATCGGCCCCCGCCGGGACTGCCATCCCAGTGCGAGGGCCTAACACCGAGAAGAGCACCCTTCCCGATGACTGACCAGCACCCTAGCGCGCCCGCACGCCCCAAGTCCGGCGCTTTCGCCGGAGGCGTCGAGCACGTCACCGAGCCCCACCACGATCACTTCGTCGTGGTCGGAAACCACCTCGCCCAGCACCCCGAGCTGTCCCTGACGGCGATCGGCCTGGCGGTCCACATCCAGTCGCTGCCCGCGAGGACCCCGATCGGGATCAAGGCCCTCACGGCGAAGTTCCCCGAGGGGGAGATGCGCATCGCCGCCGCCCTGCGCGAGCTGGAGGCGCACGGATACCTGGCGCGCACCAAGGAGCGTCTTCAATCGGGCCGAGTCGTGACCCGGACGATCTCGTACAACAAGCCGGTCCGCGCGGTGGCCCGAGCGGCCGCGGAGCCCGTACCGCGCCCGGCATCGCCACCCGCGTCGCCCGCGCCCCGGGCCGCCGTCGACCTCCTCATCGGCCTGCGCGCGTACGACTCCCGCCTGCTGCTCGCGGAACGGGACGTACACCGCCTCGCTCCGGCCGTCTCCGCCTGGCTGGACAGAGGCGTACCGCCCACCGCCGTACAGCGAACCCTCACGAACGGCCTGCCCGGGGACCCCATCCGAAACCCGGCGGCGCTCCTCGCCCACCGCCTCACAGCCCTGCTGCCCCCCGCACTCCCGACCCCGGGAAGCCCTCCGCCCACGGCCCGCCCGGACCCACTCCAGACCTGCGACGGCTGCGACCGGGCGTTCCGCTCCCCGCAGCCGGGCCGATGCCGTGACTGCCGACCGGTCGCCGCGGTGGCGTAGAGACCCGGAGCGAGCCCCATGCCAAGCGCTGCCCACGCACCGCGCCACCGACTCCGCCGGTACCGTACGAGGACCGAGCCACTCGCACCGGAGGTCACCGTGAGCGCCCAGACCGATGGCCCCTACGGTCCGCTGATCCCCATGCCCGAGTTGACCCCGGACGCATTGCGGGCGGCCGTTGCGCGTATCGCGCCGAGCCGGATCCCGGCCCTGACGCAACACCTCTTCGAGGCCACGACGAACGCGCAGCAGACGCAGAGCCTCGCCCCGCTGCGCGCCTTCGTGCACTCCTGGGCCGTGTTCGTGGCGATCGAACGGCACCCGGAGCGCGCCGCACGGCTGCGTGAGCTGGAGCACGTCGTGGACGCGGGGGAGCGGGACCCGGCGGACGCCATCGCTGAGATCCGAGCGATCCGGGAGGCCGCTGAGGCCGAGGCGGGGCTGTGACGGACTGGGTGTGGCCCCGCGAACGGTGAAAACTGACCTTTCAAGCCCACTTCGGTCACATCCCGCATACCGATCCGCCCCCTGAACCGACCGTCCCTGGTCGATTACAGTGGCGAACTGTCGTACGGACGGACGCTGTCACGGGGAGGTCTGGGTGAGTGCGATGGCCGGCGCCGTCTGGGGCCGTACCGAACAGCAGGACTTCCGGGCCCGGGTGCGGGGCACGCTGCTCGGCGTGGCCGTGGGGGACGCCCTCGGTGCGCCCGTCGACGGGCTCGCGCTGGAGGAGATCCAGGAGCAGTACGGCGCCGAGGGCCTCGTCGACCTGGGGTTCGGGTACGGGCGGCGCGGTGCCGTGAGCCATCTCACCCAGCTGACCCTCTTCTCCGTGGACGGGCTGATAAGAGCCCAGGTGCGAAGAGACACCGGCGCCTGGCATCCGCCCACCGACGTGCACCGGGCGTATCTGCGCTGGGCCGCCACACAGCGGGACTGGGGTCCCGACGAGCGCCGCAAGGACGACGGCTGGCTGGCCCGCGAGGAGTGGCTGTACGCCCGCCGGGACGCCACCCGCGCCCTCCTGATCGGCCTCGGCGACGAGATCATGGGCACCCTGGAGGCGCCCAAGAACGCCGGCGAGCTCGGGCCCGAGGCCGTCGCCCGCTCCGCGCCCTTCGGGCTGCTCGTCGGCTGGGAGCCGCAGCTCGTCGTCCAGCTCGCCGTGGAGTGCGCGACGCAGACCCACGGCCACCCCGTCGCCTACCTGGCGGCGGGCGCGTACGCCGTGATCGTGCACGGTCTGGCCTGCGGCGAGAGCCTCGACGGTGCCGTGCAGCGGGCGCTCGCGCTGCTCGCCGTCCGACCCGGCCACGAACCCGTGTCGGACGCGCTGCAGCACGCGCTGGGCGCCGTACGGCAGGGCATGCCCACCCCGGCCCGGGTGGAGGAACTCGCGGCCGACGGCTCGGCGGACGGCCTGCTCGCGGCGTCCGTGTACTGCGCCCTGGTCGGCGAGGACGTCCGGCACGGCCTCTGCCTCGCCGTGAACCACGACGGCCCCTCCGCCGCCGCTGCCGCCCTCACCGGCGGACTGCTCGGCGCCCTGCACGGCGAGACGGCCCTGCCCCCGGCCTGGCTGGCCGAGCTGGAGGGCCGTCCCACGATCCTCGAACTCGCCGACGACTTCGCCATGGAGATGACCCAGGGCCCGGCCCTGCACGGACCGGCCGGGTCCTCCCCGGGCTGGCTGGCCCGCTACCCCCGAGCCTGACCCCCCTGGGCGGCGTCACAGGGACGCCCTTCGACGGCCGGGGCCCTACTCCTTCGCGCGCGTCCCCACCGCGTCCTCCACCGGACCGGCCGGCGCCGGCACCGCGGCCGCCGCGGAGCCGTCGTCGTCCGTGTTGATGCGCTCGACGATCGCGAGCCGCTCCGGGGTGTCCTCCGGCTTGAGGAAGCCGATGAGGATGTACAGGACCAGCGAGACCGCCAGCGGGATGGAGACCTGGTACTGGAGCGGCACCCCGCCCTCGATCTGCCAGCTGATCGGGTAGTTGACCAGCCAGAAGGCGAGCAGACCCATCGACCAGCTGGTGAGCGCGGCCGTGGGGCCGGAGCGGCGGAACGGGCGCAGCAGACCCAGCATCATCGGGATGGCGATCGGGCCCATGAGTCCGGCGACCCACTTGATCACGACGGTGATGATGTCCTTGAAGGTGGGGGAGTTGACCTGGGTCGCCACCGCCATCGACAGGCCGAGGAAGACGACCGTGGTCACGCGGGCCGCGATCAGACCGGACCGCTCGCCCCAGGCCCGCGCCTGCTTCGACAGCACCGGCGCCACGTCCCGGGTGAACACGGCCGCGATCGCGTTGGCGTCGGAGGAGCACATGGCCATCGTGTGCGAGAAGAAGCCGACGATGACGAGGCCCAACAGGCCGTGCGGCAGCAGCTGTTCGGTCATCAGGCCGTAGGAGTCCGAGCCGTCCGTCTTCTGCGACTCGACCAGCAGCGGGGACATCCACATCGGGAAGAACAGCACCACGGGCCAGACCAGCCACAGCACCGCCGACAGCCGCGCCGAGCGCTCCGCCTCCCGCGGGGTGGCCGTGGCCATGTACCGCTGGGCCTGGTTGAGCATGCCGCCGTTGTACTCGAAGAGCTTGATGAAGAGGAACGCGAGCAGGAAGACGGTCCCGTACGGCCCGACCAGCGGCTCACCGTGGCCCTGGAGCTCCGGCCGGTCCCAGGCCTCGAGGAAGCCGATGCCCTTGTCGTTCAGCTCCATGACGACCGCGACGAACATCGCCACACCGGCCAGCAACTGGATGACGAACTGGCCGAGTTCGGTCAGGGCGTCCGCCCAGAGGCCGCCGATGGTGCAGTAGACGGCCGTGATGCTGCCGGTGATGAGGATGCCCTGGTTGAGGGACACGCCCGTGAACACCGACAGCAGGGTGGCGATCGCCGCCCACTTGGCGCCCACGTCCACGATCTTCAGCAGCATGCCGGACCAGGCCAGCGCCTGCTGGGTCTTCAGGTCGTAGCGGTTCTTCAGGTACTCCAGCGGGGAGGCCACATGGAGCCGGGAGCGCAGCCGGTTGATCCGCGGCGCGAACAGCTTCGAACCGATGGCGATGCCGAGCGCGATGGGGAAGGACCAGGTGACGAACGAGGTGACGCCGTAGGTGTAGGCGATGCCCGCGTACCCGGTGAACATCACCGCGCTGTATCCGGACATGTGATGCGAGATCCCGGACAGCCACCACGGCATCTTGCCGCCCGCGGTGAAGAAGTCGCTGACGTTGTCCACCCGCTTGTGCGACCAGACGCCGATCGCCACCATCACACCGAAATAGCCGATGAGCACGGCCCAGTCGAGACCGTTCATGTGCGCCCTCCCAGGGTTCAGCCCGGCGCTCATCGTGGGCGCTGTCGCGTGAGCACGACAAGTGAGCGTAGGGTCAAGGGGAGGTAAAAACGTTCGAGATGAGGGCCTGCGTTCATCTACATGAACTCACCGCATCAGCTCCCCCGCGTTGACCAGCAACGATTGTCCGGTGATCGCCCGAGCCCTGTCCGAGGCCAGGAACACCGCCGCGTCGGCCACGTCCCCGTCCGTGGCCAGCTCGGGCAGCGCCATCCGCTCCGTCAGCCGCTCCAGCACGTCCGCCTCCGGCACGCCCTCGGTCTGCGCGGCGAACTGGACGTACGCCTGCACCGGCGGCCCCCACATCCAGCCCGGCAGCACGGTGTTGACCCGGATGCGGTGCGGGCCGAGCTCCCGGGCCAGCGAGTACATCGCGCTCGTCAGGGCCCCCTTCGAGGCCGCGTACGCCGCCTGCCGCACCTGCGAGGGGGCCGCCACCGCCGACTGTGTCCCGATGAAGACGACCGAGCCCCCGCCCGCCTTCAGCGCCGGCAGACAGGCCCGGGTCATCCGCAGCGAGCCCAGCAGATTGACGTCGATCACCGACTGCCAGGTGGCGAAGTCGGCGTCCTCCAGGCCGCCGAAGTAGGAGTCCCAGGCGGCGACATGGACCACCCCGTCGATCCCCCCGAACCGCTCCCCGGCCAGCGCGGCCAGCGCCCCGCACTGCCCCTCGTCGGTGATGTCCGTCGCCCGGTACGCCGTGTGCGTCCCGTCGGGATCGATCTCGGCGGCACTCTTCGCCAGGTTCGCCTCGGTCCGCGCCCCCAGCACCGCGTTCCCGCCGTCCCGTACGACGGCCGCCGCGACCTGATGGCCGAGCCCGGCCCCGACCCCCGACACCACGATCGTCTTGCCCGCGAGCAGTGACATTGGCGACCTCCCGCCTCTGGCGCTCTATCTGACGGAGCGTCAGAGTATGGGCGAGCGCAGGAAAGGGGAACCGCATGAGCGACGACACCCGCAGCGACACCTACGCCGAACTGGCCGCCGTGGGCCCGTACGGCGTCCACCCGGGCCACGCCCTGATCACCATGGTCGAGCCGCACCCGGGCCATGAGTACGCCTACAACCGCTGGTACGAGGACGACCACTACTACGCCGGCGCGATGGCGATGCCCTGGATGTTCACGGGGAGGCGCTGGGTGGCCACCCGTGACCTCCAACTGCTGCGCTACCCGGAGAAGTCGGCGATCGCCCAGCCGGTCACCGCCGGCTGCTACATCTCCACGTACTGGATCACCGCCGGCCGCTACGCCGACCACATGCGCTGGACGGTCGCCATCAACAAGCGCCTCAACCGCGACGCCCGCGTCTACCAGGACCGCACCCACGTCTTCACGGCCTTCCAGGACCACGAGGCGACGGTGTACCGCGACGGCGCGGCCGGCCCCCGCGACTTCCACGCCCTGGACCACCCGTACGCGGGCCTGGTGGTCGAGGTGGTGGACGCCGAGTCCCCCGAGCGGCGGGCGGAGTTGCTGGAGTGGCTGCGCGCCCGTCATCTCCCCAAGCGCCTGGCGGGCTCCCCGGCCGCGATGGTGACGCTCTTCCGGCCCACCCCGCTGCCCCTCGACCGCATGTCGTACGTGAAGCAGGTCGAGGGCGTCGACACCCGGCTGACGCTGCTGTGGTTCCTGGAGGCGGACCCGCGGGAGTGCTGGGAGGCGCACTTCACCGACCTGGACACGGCGGTCGGGGAGTCGGGGCTGGGTCGCGTGGAGCTGGTGGCGCCGTTCGTGCCCACGGTGCCGGGGACCGATCGGTACGTCGCCGAACTGCGCTGAGCGCGGGCACGGCCGAGCCCCCTCGGCAAGGACGGCGGGCTGGTCGAGAGGGCTCTAGCTGTGCTGCTTGTGCAGTTGTTGATCTCGAGGTCGGTCGAGGGTGAGTATCAGACAGACCCGCCCCTTACGCTTTCACCGACGCCACGAAGGTGTTCCACGCCTCCGCGGGGAACGCCAGGATCGGGCCCTCGGGAACCTTGGAGTCCCGCACCGCCATGGCCGCCGTGACCGGTGACTTGACCTCGACGCACGCGCCGTTTCCTGTGGAGTACGAGGACTTGGTCCACGTGTCCGTGGAACCCTGACGAATTGCCATGTTTGCTCCGAATTGCCAGATGTTGAGTTGCTGTCATCGCCGTGCGCGCCCGGACCGGGCCCCGCAGGACGATTCACGCCAACCCGTATTGCTGGGTGGCGTGATCGACGCTACTCGCCAACATCGGCTGACGAAGCGACTATTCACTCGGGTGGGTGGCATATTCCAGAGGAGTCTTCCACCGGGCCGGGCGACGGTGTACCGTACGGCGCTTGCCCGGTCCGGAGGGGCGCCTCAGCGCGCGTACTCCTTCGCGATGTCCGCGATGAACTGGCGTGACTGCTCCACGTTCAGGGCCTGCGCCCGCAGGTGCTCGTACATCACGCTGTACTTCTGGACGTCGTTCGCCTTCTCCAGGTACAGATCGCTCGTGACGCCCTCGATGTAGACGACGCTGGAGTCGGCCGCGTCCGGGAACTCCAGGATCGCGTACTGCCCGTTCAGGCCCGGGTGCGCACCCATCTCGAAGGGGATGACCTGCACGGTGACGTGCGGCAACTGGGACTGCTCGACGAGCTGTTCCAGCTGGTCGCGCATGAGGGAGCGGTTGCCGACGACCCGGCGCAGCGCGGCCTCGTCGAGGACGGTCCACAGGCGCAGCGGGTTCTCCTCGGTGGAGATTCGTTCCTGTCGACGCATCCGCACCTGGACCCGCTTCTCGATCTCGGCCGACGCCGTCTCCGGCAGCGCCCCGGCGATCAGGGCCTCCGCGTACTGCTTGGTCTGCAACAACCCCGGCACCACCTGGGGGTCGTACACCCGCAGACTCGCGGCGTCCGTCTCCAGCCCGATGTAGACGCTGTACGGAATGTCGCCGAAGGAGTGCCACCAGCCCTGCTGCCGCGAGTCCTTCGCCATCTGCATCAGCGAATCCACGATCCGGTGGTCCTCCACCTCGTAGACCCCGCACAGATCGCGGACGTCCCGCTGGCTGATGCTGCGCCGGCCGTTCTCCAGCCGGCTGATCTTCGACTGCGACACCAGCAGCCGTTCGGCCACTTCTTCGGCCGTCATGCCCTTGAGCTCGCGGAGCCGGCGCAACTCCTGGCCCAGCCGGCGTCGCCTGACGGTGGGATTGACATTGGACGCCACGGGACGTGCACCTCCGGCTGCGTGCCTTGATTGCCACTTTGCGTATCTGCTGTTGAGCAGACTGCCACCAAGGTGCTTACTACCGCTGGGAAACGGTGGATATGCGCTGGATACACGCCAGTTCACGGGCCTGTCGGCACATGCGGCCGCGCGGGGCGGCGGAACCGTCGTCCCTGTCCGGTTCCAGCCGGACATCCGGTCCCGTCACCCCGCGCGGACCAGCGGCTCCCGAACCGGTCTTTGAGGACCGCGGTGCGGCGCTGCACACGGTGTGCGTGTCGTGCGGTCGAGCATGTGGTGCTGTCGTGCTGTGGTGCGGGTGGATCAGGTGGTGCGGGTCGTGGGACTGCGGCTCAGTGGGCCACGACGCGCGCCATGGATCCGCGGCGCGGCTGCACCGGAACGCCACGGGCGGGTTCCGCTGCGGCCCTGCCCCCGGGGGCGGCCTGACGGCCGGCCGGGGCCGGGGCACGGCGTGGCTGTGCGGCCGCGCCGTTCTGGACGTCCATCACGGCGTGCGCGACGAGACCGCCCATGGGGTCGTGCCTGATCAGATCCCGCAGCCGGGACCGCGAGGACCTGCCCTCGTTGCCCGGATACAGGTGCTTGCCGAGGCCGACCGCGTGTGCCAGGGCGGCGAGCGCCGCGGTCCGCGGGTCCGGCGGTACGCCGGTGCGGATCGCGGAATCCAGCCGGGCCCTGATCTCCCGGCTGATGGCGGTGTCCGTCGCCTGGTAGCGAGTCGTCGGCAGCACTCCGCACATCTGGCCCGCCACGGCATGCACCATGCCGCACCGCTCCAGATGCGAGAGATAGGTCTGGCGTAGGCCAAGGCGCGGCCCGCCAATCCAATGGACCGCCCGCACCGGAGCGCCGCGCCTTCGCAGCAACTCCAACGCGCAGTCCAGAGTCGGATCTCCAGTCGGCCGTGGGGACACCACGGCGATACGATCCCCGTCTGGGGCTATCCGTCCGGCCAGCGCCAGCTCTACTAGCTGTGCTCCGGCCAGACCGAGGTCGAGCGACTGCGGCTGTGCAGTGGTACCCGTGGTCGGGTCCAGTGCCAGCAGCAGAAGCTCCTCCGGAATTGTTCTGCGGCTCCTGCCCATCCATGCCTCCCCGCGTGGATGAAAGACAGGGTGACCCCTCTCACATTCATCTGTCGAGGGTGCGTGACCGGTTCGTGAGGGAACCGGTAGGTATGTCGTTCTCGTCTACCGCGTCAGTTGAGGCCCGCGCACAGGACACTGGTACATGGTTCGGACGGCGGCACGGGGGATCGTACGGGCACCGGGTCCGGGCGACGGCTCACGGTTCGGCAGACGCACGGAGGGCGTGCGGCGGCACATGGAGGAGGCATCGGTGGCGGGCGAGTCCCCCGACAGGTCGAAGCAGCGCGAGTCGTCGGCAGAACCGACGTCGGGGAGCGCGATTCCGGTTCCCGAACCCACAAAGCCCCCGGCGACCGACCCGCGTCTGGCGGTGGCCCGGGAGAGCGAGTCCCGCAAGAGCGTGGACACGGCGACGAAGGTCCTCTCCCGCCGGGAACTGGAGGCGGTACGGGCGGAACTGGAGAACGCCGAGGACGCGGGTGACACCGACGGCAGGGACGATGCCGCGGCGGAGGCGGGCGACGATCGGCTGAAGGCGGCTGTGGCGGCCTGGGTGGCCTCGGCGGACACGGACGAGGACGCCGAGGACGCCGAAGACGCCGAAGGCGCCCAAGACGGCACGGACGAGCCCTCGGAGGCTCCTGAGGCCGCCTCCGACGACGGCGACAGCGGGGAGGGGACGGCCGCCGACGCGGCGAAGACCACTGAGCCGGCCGACGCTCCGAGCATCGATGCCGCCGACTCCGCCACCAACGGAACTGCCGAGAACGCCGACGCGGCCGAAGCGGAGGACGCGAAGGCCCAGGACGCAGAGCCCGAGGGCGCGGAGCCTGAGGACGCGGAGCCTCAGGACGCGAAGCCCGAGGGCGCGAACTCCTCCGGCCCGGACCGCGAAGACGCGAGCGGCGAGTCGGCCGACGTGGACGCGGAGCCTCAGGACGCGAAGCCCGAGGACGCGGAGCCTCAGGACGCGAAGCCCGAGGGCGCAGAGCCTCAGGACGCGAAGCCCGAGGGCGCGAAGTCCTCCGGCCCGGACCGCGAAGACGCGAGCGGCGAGTCGGCCGACGTGGACGCGGAGTCGGACGCCGAGGATGCCGAGCCCGCCGACTCGGACGAGTCCACCGCCCCCGACGACGGCGAGGACGCCCCAGAGGGGCCACCCGCGGCCGACGACGAGAGCCGCACGGGTGGTGCGGGTGGGAACACCAAGGCCGAAGGCGAAGCCGAGGCCAAGGCCGTCGACCAGCCGACCGCCGTCTTCAAGGCCGTACGCCCCAAGAAGCCGCACGTCGACCAGCCCACCACCATGCTGAAGGCGCCCAAGCCCGAAGCGCCCGAAGCGCCCGAAGCGCCCAAGGCACCCGCGGCCCCCGAGAACCCCGCCGAGCGCACCAGCAAGTTCGTCGCGCTCAAGCCGGACATCCACCAGGGCGGCGCCCCCAAGCCCCCCACCCCCGCCCCCATGCCCCCCGCCCCCGACGTCACCGCCGCCGTCCCCCAGGTCGGCCCCGAGCGGACCACCCAGCAACCGCTGCCGCCCAAGCCCCCGCTCGACCTGCTCGCCGAACTGACCAACACGCCCCCGCCCCCGGAGACCCCGGTCCGGACGGTCATCCGGCGGATCAAGATCTGGACGCCGCTGGTCATCCTGCTCGTGATCGTCCTCGGCGTCATCCAGTCCGTCCGCCCGCTCCCGGCCCCCACCCTCGACCTCACCGCCAAGGACGAGTACACCTTCGAGGGCGGCAAGATCGACATCCCCTGGCCCACCGACGGCCAGGCCGCCCTCGACGTCGACGGCATCGGCAGCTTCGGCTCCTCGGGTGAGCAGAAGCCCGTCCCGATCGCCTCCGTCGCCAAGGTCATGACCGCGTACGTCATCCTGCGTGAGCACCCGCTCGACAGCGGCGACAAGGGCCCGAACATCAAGATCGACCAGGCCGCCGAGGACCAGTCGGACGCCGGCCAGGAGTCGACCGTCAAGGTGACCAGCGGCGACGAGATCTCCCAGCGCGAGGCCCTGGAGAGCATCCTGATCGCATCCGCGAACAACGTGGCCCGCCTGCTGGCCCGTTGGGACTCCGGCTCGGAGAAGTCGTTCGTGGCGAAGATGAACGCCGCCGCCGACGACCTCGGCATGAAGAACACGACGTACACCGACCCCTCCGGCCTGAACAACACCACCGTGAGCACGGCCGTGGACCAGGTGAAGCTGGCCAAGGCGGCGATGAAGTTCCCCGCCTTCCGCGAGGTCGCCGCGATGATGTCGTACGACGACTACAAGGGCGAGAACCACGGCAACTGGAACCAATTGGTCGGCAGGAACAACGTCGTCGGCATCAAGACCGGCACCACCACCTCCGCCCTCGGCAACCTCGTGTTCGCCGCGAAGAAGGACGTCGGCGGAGAGACCCGGACCGTCATCGGCGCCGTCGTACGCCAGCCGGACGCGGGCGCCGGCATCCTCGCCGCCGCACTCGACTCGGGCGACCAGCTGATCCGGGCCGCGCAGGGCGCGCTGGAGTCCGCGACGCTGCTGAAGAAGGGCGACGTCGTCGGCTACGTCGACGACGGCCTCGGCGGCCGTACCGCCGTCGTCGCCACCAAGGACGTCACGGCGGTCGGCTGGTCCGGCCTGAAGGTCGAGCTGACCTTCGCCCCTGACGAGGTGCCGCACACCGCGAAGGCCGGCGCCAAGGTGGGCACCCTCACCGTGGGTGACGGCACGAGCGGCGCGGTCAAGATCCCCGTCGCCCTGCGGACGGACCTCGCCGAACCGGGCTTCCTGGACAAGCTGACCCGCATCGGCTGACCCGGGTACGTCACAGAGGGCCCCCCGCAGCCCGCCGACGGCGCTCGTCGGCGGGCTGCGTGCTAGCGTCACGAAACGGGCAGGCCGTCGCTCACAAGGCGCGACCGGAGAACCTTCAGGGACAGGGCCGACAACACGCGGGAAACGGGACGCGGCCAGAACAGAAGACGGGACACACGGGGAGTGCCTCAGACGTGGCCACTGCGGAGCCGACACGCGCCGACGACGCCGATCCGGAACGGGGAGCCGGTCCGCGAATACGCGTACCCGCGCCACGCTCGGGCGAGAGTCCCAGCCGAACGGAGGACGGACCGCCGTCGCGGCTGACCGCCGCGGCCGCCACGGTGCGTGAGCGTCTGCTGCGCCACCCGGTGCTGTCGATGACGGCCCTCGCCGGGCTCCTCCACATCATCTGGTTCTTCACGTTCGCGAACAGTGGCGGCGATCTCGCCGCCCAGGACGCCTGGGCCGAGTTCGTCGGCCGGCACCCCGACTCGGCCTACAACCTGGCCTGGTACGGCGGTATGCACCCGGTGTCCTACAGCGTGGTGTCGCCGTATCTGATGTCGGTCCTCGGCGTCCGTACGACGATGATGATCGCCGGGCCCCTCAGCGCGGGCCTGCTGACGCTGGTGCTCCTGCGCAGCCTCCCCCACTCTCGACTTCGCTCGAGCGGGGGGACCCCCATGGTGCGCAACCGGCTGTGGGCCGCGCTCGCCGGGGTGCTCGGGCTCATCGCCAACGCGATCTCCGGCCGGGTGACCTTCGGCCTGGGCACGATGTTCGCGCTGGGCGCGGTCGCCGTCGTGTTCTGCTGGCCCCACCGCTGGCGCTACAAGCGCTGGGCGAAGGCGCTGTGCGCGGCGCCGCTGGCCGCGCTCGCCACCATGTCGTCGCCGGTGGCGGGCCTGTTCGTGGGCCTCGTCGCGGTCGCGCTGTTCCTGCAGAAGCGGCGGCCGGGCGCCTGGGCGCTGGGGCTGGCGCCGGCGGCCGTGGTCGGGGTGTCGGCGTGGGCGTTCCCCTTCTCGGGCACGCAGCCGATGGGGATCGGCTCGGTGATCATGCCGCTGCTGCTGTCGGTCGTCAGCTACTTCGTCGTACCGAAGGAGTGGAAGACGGTCCGCCTGGTCTCCGCGGTCTACGGCCTCTCCGTCGTCCTGGTGTGGGTGGTCAGCTCGCAGATCGGGTCCAACATCACCCGGCTCGCGATGCTCTTCGCCGGGGTCGCCCTGGTGGCCGCCCTGCCCTTCACGGTGCCGCGCTCGCGCCAGTGGTACGCGGCCGTGCTGGGGCTTCTCGGCTTCGCCGGGTGGATCGGCTTCAAGACGGTGGACGACATCATCCACGCCGCCCCCGCCGCCTCCTGGGCGCGCGAGCTGGCGCCGCTTGTCAACGAACTCCAGGAGGTCGGCGCCGAGAAGGGCCGGGTGGAGGTCGTGCCGGCCCGCTCCCACCGCGAGGCCTCCGCCCTGGCGCCGTACGTGAACCTCGCCCGGGGCTGGAACCGCCAGGCCGACATCCAGCGCAACCCGCTCTTCTACGACGACACCCTCAACTCCGCGAACTACCGCGAGTGGCTCCAGCGCTGGGCCGTGCACTTCGTGGTGCTGCCCAAGGACGAGCCGGATCCCTCGGCGGCGGAGCGGGAGCGGGAACTGGTGCAGCGCGGCCTGCCGTATCTGAAGCAGGTGTGGGGCGACGCCAACTGGCAGCTGTTCAAGGTGACCGCCCCGGCACCGCTCGCCGAGCCCAACGCCGTCGTGGACCGGGCCGAGCAGGGCGAGATGACGATGCGGGTGAGCAAGCCGGGCCGCGTCCTCGTCCGCATCCCCTACTCGCCGTGGCTGAGCATCGTCGACGCCGACGGCAAGAAGCTCGACCCGCCGAAGGAGACCGAGGAGTCCCAGGACCGGCCCGACGGCGAGCCGAAGTCGTACGACAACCTCAACGGCTGCCTGATGGAGACCGAGGAGGACGCCCTCGGCGACAAGTGGACGACGCTGGTCGCCCCGAAGGCCGGGACCTACCGGCTGGCGGCGCCGTACACCTGGCCGCGGGGAACGCCCTGCCCGGAGGAGCTGCGCCAGGGCTGAGCCCCGGCGCAGCACGGCCTCACCGGACGGGGAACGCCACGTCGCACGCCGGGTCCTCGGCTCCCAGCGCGTCCCACTCCGCGAAGTACACCTCCCGGCACGGACCCGCCTGCCACAGACCGTTCTTCGGGATCCAGGCCTCCACCGCCTCGAAGGCGGCCAGGATCTGCGGATGGGCCACCTGCGCCTTGGTGATCCGGGTGTACGCGAGCCGCTGGGCCGGCTCGACGCGCACCTTGGTCTCCCAGCTACGGCCGTGCCGCTCGACCCACGCCCGCGCCGCCGACTCGTCGGCCACCGGCACGCACGACTCGGCCGGGCCGTCGCTCTCCATCGAGACCTCGGAGTGGTACACGACGAACGGCGGTGCCGTGATGCCGCCGCACTCCCGTGACGCCGACTCCAGCCGGCCCAGCGACGCGCCGATCCACGCCGGCAGCTCGCCCGCCAGCACATGCCGTGTCTCGGTGATCAACACCTGCTCGGGCACGTCCACCGTCTCGATCACGAACTTGGCGTTCATTTCGGAGCTCCTCCCCGACAGTCGTCCACGGAGGTACTCGGCGAGGGTCCGCTGTCCGGCCACCCGCGTCTCGACGTCCGCCCAGTACGCGCCGAGCCGATCGGCCGCCGTGGCCCCGTCCGGGGCCTCGACGATCTCCGCGATCCGGGCGAGCGGCATGTCGAGCTGGCGCATGAGCGCCACCAGGCGGGCCCGCTCGATCTGGTCGGCGCGGTAGTAGCGGTAGCCGCTGGCCACGTCGACCTGCGCGGGGGCGAGCAGGCCCAGGCGGTCGTACAGCCGCAACGCCTTGGCCGAGAGCCTGGCCCGCGCGGCGAACGCGCCGATGGTGAGCAGTTCGTCGTTCACGGCCCTCTCCTCCGTCACCGGGCGGCCGTTCCGCCCGGTGACAAGGACGCTCGGCCCTGCCCCAGGGGCAAGGTCAACCGACGGTCAGGCCAGCTGGGCCTCGACGGCCGCCACCAGCTCCGCGGCCTCCGGCTCGGTCTGCGGCGAGAAGCGGGCTACGACGCCGCCGTCCCGGCCGATCAGGAACTTCTCGAAGTTCCAGCGGATGTCACCGCTGTGCCCCTCGGCGTCGGCGAACCCGACCAGACGCTCGTACAGCTGGTGCCGGCCCGCGCCGTTCACCTCGACCTTCTCGGTCATCGGGAAGGTCACGCCGTACGTCGCCGAGCAGAACTCCGCGATCTCCTCGGCGCTGCCGGGCTCCTGGCCCATGAACTGGTTGCAGGGGACGCCGAGCACGGTGAAGCCACGCTCCGCGTACTGCTCCTGGAGCTTCTCCAGGCCCGTGTACTGCGGGGTCAGGCCGCACTTCGAGGCGACGTTGACGATCAGGACCGCCTTGCCCGCGTACTGGGCGAGGTCGGCGGGGCCGCCGGTGAGGGTGTCGATGTCGACGTCGAGGGGGGAGGTGTTGTTGCTGTCTGCAGTCGTCATGAGGCGGATGCTAACTCCGGTCGGTCAGGTGGGTGGAATGCCGCCGGGCGGTGCCACCACGGCGTCTCCCACCGACGACCGCGAATAGAGCACCGAACGCCCGGCCCTGCGCCGCTCCACCAGCCCCGCGTCCAGGAGCACCCGCAGATGGCGGCCCACCGAGCCCAGCCCCTGCCCGGTCACCGCCACCAGCTGGGTGGTGCTGAGCGGGGTGCCGAGGAGTACGAGCACCTCGGCGCGGCCGGCCCCGAGCAGGGCCCCGAGGCTCGCCGGGACCGCCCGTGCGCCGGGGTCCGTGAGCGGGCCCGCGCAGGGGTAGATCAGGGCATAGCGGCCGGGGTCCTCCCAGGAGACCCAGCCGCCCTTCGGGGTGACCGGGACGAGGAGCAGGTCGGCGCCGGAGATCTCGCGGGGCGGGTATTCGTGCAGGTTCACCTGGAGGCGGTTGTCGCCGAGCCAGCGGGTGCGGCCCGGTCGCAGCGAGTCCAGTACGGCCGCCCAGCCGCCCCGGCCCGCCAGGGCCGTGCGGGCGACCACGTCGGCCTCCAGGACCCGTCGGCGCCGTTCCCAGTCCGGGCGTACGGCCTCGGCCCAGATGTGTTCGAGGAGCGCGGCGGCGCGTTCGGGCAGGTCGTCCCGGTCCAGTACGGCGGGGAGCGGGCCGGCGAGGGAGACGGTGAGGTGGGCGCGGGCGTCGGCGGGGTCGGCCGCGCGGATCCTGGCCACGCCCTCCTCGAAGGTCTCGCCGTCCCTCGGGGCCGGCGTGAGGAAGTCGGCGATCCAGGCCCGGCCGAGGCCCGCCCGCACCAGCCGCGCGGTGACGGGGTCGGCGGCCAGGCGGGCCCGGTAGCGGGGCAGATGGGCGTCCAGCCAGGCGCGTTCGCCGGGGTGGGCGGCGTGGGCGGAGTGCAGGAGCTTCAGCGCCGCGAACGTCTCGGCGAGGGGGGAGAGGACGAAACGGCTCGCCGCGAGGGTGTCCGCGTTGATCTGCCACCAGCCCATCGCGCCCCCGCCACCTTTCGCGTCAGCGCGAAACAATATCGGGGCGCCGCCGCCCTCCTCAGACTCCCCGGCATGCGCAGCTACCAACAGCTCTTCCGCACCCCGGAGTTCACCCCGCTCTTCGTCTCCTCCGCCCTGCACTCGGCCGGCTCCACGGTCGGCGGCCTGGCCCTCGGCACCCTGGTGTACGCGGCGACCGAGTCGCCGTTGCTCTCGGCCGTCAGCATGTTCTGTCCGCAGCTGGCGCAGGTGGTGGGCGCGACGACCCTGCTGTCGGCGGCGGACCGTCTCGCGCCCCGGGCCACGCTGACCGGCATCGCGCTCGCCTACGCGCTGGGCACGGCCGCGATGGCCGCACCGGGTCTGCCGGTCGGGGCGCTGTTCTGCCTGGTCCTGCTGCTGGGCCTGATCTCCTCGCTGGGCGGCGGGGTCCGCTGGGGGCTGCTGAACGAGATCCTCACCAAGGACGGCTATCTGCTGGGCCGCTCGGTCTTCAACATGGTGAACGGCCTGACGCAGATCACCGGTTACGCCGCCGGCGGGGTGCTGATCGCCCTGCTGTCCCCGCGGACCGCGCTGCTCGTCGCCGCGGCCCTGTACGCGACGGCCGCCCTGACCAGCCACGTCGGCCTCACCCGCCGCCCGCCCCGCGCCCAGGGCCGCCCCTCGGTCTCGGCGACGTGGCGGACCAACGCCCTGCTGTGGTCCGCCCGCCCGCGCCGGTACCTCTTCCTCGCCCTGTGGATTCCGGGCGGCCTGGTCGTCGGCTGCGAGTCGCTGTACGTGTCGTACGCGCCGGAGGCCGCGGGCACCCTGTTCGCGTGCGCGGCGCTGGGGATGTTCGTCGGTGACGTGACGGTGGGCCGACTGGTCCCGCCCGCCCTGCGGCCGAGGCTGGGTGTGCCTCTGCTGGTGCTGCTGGCGGTGCCGTACGTCTTCTTCGCGCTGCGTCCGGGCGTGCCGGTGGCGGCCGTCGCCGTGGCTCTCGCGTCGGTCGGGTTCGGGGCGAGCCTGGTGCAGCAGGAGCGCCTGATGGCGGTGACACCCGACGAACTGAGCGGGCACGCCCTGGGGCTGCACTCCGCCGGGATGCTCACGATGCAGGGCGTGGGCGCCTCGCTGGCCGGCGCCGTGGCCCAACTGACCTCTCCGGCCACGGGGATGACGGTGATGGCGGTGGCGTCGCTCGCGGTGACGCTGTCGCTGGCGGGCTCACTGCATCCCGCCCGCCCGGCGAAGAGGGGAGCTTCTTCCACCGACACCGCTCCCCGGGGGTCGCGAGAATGAGGGCACGGGGGCTTCGGTCGATCACGAGCGACCCGCAGACCCGGCGGGAGTGGGTGTGGGTCCTCGTCGCCCCGCCCGCCGGCGCGTTCTCCGCGTTCCTCCCGCTCGCGCCGGTCTTCACCAAGCTGGGTCTGCTGCCCGGGGGACGGCGACAACCGGCGGGTGCCGGCGGTGCTCGCGTACCTGGACCGGTGAGGTCGGACGACCGCGGCGGGTCGGGCTATCCGGCCTTGCGGCGCTGGTAGTGCCGGGCGACCCGCATCCGGTTGCCGCAGCGGGCGGCGGCGCACCAGCGGCGGCGCGGGTTGGTGGGCAGGAAGAGCATCACGCAGTCGTCGGCCTCGCACTTGCGGATCCCGGCGACCGCCGGGTCGGCGAGCAGCTCGGCGGCGGCCTCCGCGAGCCCGGCGGCCAGCCGCTCACCGGGTGAGCCCTCGCGCCGCCGCGTGACGGCCGGCGCCGATCCGTCCCAGGTCAGTTCGCTGATCGCGGGCGCGGTGCGCTGCGCCCGGTTCAGCGCCTCGACGTCCGCCGCCGGGGGCCGCTCGCCCCGCCGGACATGCTCCAGGGCACGCGCGGTGTGCTCCCGTACCGCGAGCACGGCGGCCAGATCGGCCGCGGTGAGCTCCTGCGGCACGGCGTCCGGGATCCGGTCGGCCTGGAGCTCCCACCAGGCTCGCAGGCTGTCCGGAGAGGTGAGCAGGTCACCGGTGGTCGGGCGGGTGTTGACCAGGTCCAGGGCCAGGGGCTCGCCGGTCAGCGGGGCGGCATCGCTCATGCGCCTAATGGTACATGCGGCGGTTGACACGTTAGTCGAACGAGGGCTATACCTGGGTGTCGAGAGCTAATGCATAAATCAACCCACAACCAATTAGGTAGGGGATCAGGCATGCTCGCCACACCCACCCGCACCCTCCACCGCCACCTGGACGTCGACGGCGTCCGCGTCTTCTACCGGGAGTCCGTGCCCGACCGAGCCGACGCACCCGTCCTGCTGCTCCTGCACGGCTTCCCCTCCGGCTCCCACCAGTTCCGCGGTCTGATCGACGCCCTCGGCTCGCAGTACCGGCTGATCGCCCCGGACCACGCCGGCTTCGGCCACACCGAGGCCCCGGACGGCTTCACGTACACCTTCGACCGGCTCGCCGACATCACCGAGGGCTTCATCGAGCGCCTGGGTCTGGACCGCTTCGTGATGTACGTCTTCGACTTCGGCGCCCCCATCGGCCTGCGCGTCGCCGAGCGCCGGCCCGAGTGGATAGCCGGCCTGGTCGTCCAGAACGGCAACGCCTACCAGGAGGGCCTGTCCGACCTGGCCCTCGGGCTGATCGGCCTCACCGCGCAGACCCCCGGCGCCGAAGAGACCATCGCCGACGTGCTCACCCTCGCCGGCACCCGCAGCCAGTACGAGACCGGCGTCGCCGACCCGGAACTGCTCGCCCCGGACGGCTGGACCCTCGACCAGCACTTCCTGGACCTGCCGGGCCGAAAAGAGGCCCAGCGGTCACTGATCCTCGACTACCGCAGCAACTTCGAGCGCTACGGCGACTGGCAGGCGTGGCTGCGCGACCACACCCCGCCCACCCTCATCACCTGGGGCCGCCACGACCCGTTCTTCACCGAGCCGGGCGCCCGCGCCTACCTGCGCGACCTGCCCGACGCCGAACTCCACCTCCTCGACACCGGCCACTTCGCCCTGGAGACCCACCTGCCGGAGATCGCCCCCCTGATCGCCGACTTCCTCGACCGCGCCTGGAAGTGACCGGGCCTGCGCGCCCGGCCCCGAGGGTGGGAAAATCGACAGGTACGTCCATGGCGCGGAGAGTGACGTGATGGACCTGGACACTGTCGCCGACGAGCTGTACAGGCTGCGGCCGGAGGAGTTCACAGCCACCCGCGCCGCCCGCATGGCCGCGGCCCGCACGGCCGGCGACCGTGCCCTCGCGGACCGCATCGGCAAGCTGCGTCGCCCCAGCCTGTCGGCCTGGGCCAGCAACCTCCTGGTCCGCGAACGGCACAGCGAGGTCGAACCGCTGCTCCGCCTCGGCGAGGGCCTGCGACAGGCCCACCACGACCTGGACGGAGCTCAGCTGCGCGAGCTGAGCCGGCAGCAAAGGGTCCTGGTCAGCGCACTGTCCCGGCAGGCCGGCCAGCTGGCCGCACAGGCGGGCCACCCGATCAGCGAAGCGGCCCACCACGAGGTGGAGAGCACCCTGCGTGCCGTCCTCGCGGACCCCGAGGCCGCCCGGGAATGGGCGAGCGGCAGACTCGTACGGGCACTCACGGCCGACGCGGGCTTCCCCGCCGTGGCGCAGACGGCCCCCCGCCGCAAGGCGGAGCCCGCCCCGGCCAAGCCCGCCCCGGCCAAGCCCGCGCGGGCGGCACGCCCCGACCCGGAACAGCGCCGGCGGCTCGCCCAGGCCCGCAAGGACGCCGACAAGGCGGCCCGGGAGCTCCGGGCACGCGAGGACGAGGCGGCGAGCGCGAGCCGCGAGGCCTTCGCGGCCAAGAAGAACTGGGACAAGGCCCAGCAGCGGGTCGGCGACCTCACCGCCGAACTCCAGCGCGCCAGGGAGGAGCAGCAGCAGGCACGCGCCGAGGAACAGCGGGCCCGCGAGCACGCCCGCACGGCGGACCGCCGGCTCAGGGAGGCGCGACGGCAGGCGGAGGCGGCCGCGGCGGCGGTCGAACGGGTCGGCGGACAGGGGTCGTAGGGCCGCGCCCGCCACGCCAGTGCCGCTCGCGGCGCGGTGCGGGTCAGTGGTCGTCGCGGATGGTGGTCGCGATGCCGTCGCTGATCACGACCTCGGCGGAGAAGCCCTTCTTGGCGGCGGCCTCCAGCTCGGCCTCGGTGCACTCGGTGCCGCCCTGGCCGCCTTCACCCGTGTTCGTGTCGCCGCAGATGTCGCCGTAGCCCCAGATCTTGGTGTCCTCGGCGAGGAGGAACTGCTGCTCGACGCCCTTCATGTCGGACACCGTGTACTTGCCCGGCGCCAGGTAGGAGACGTTGCCGAACCAGGTTCCGCTGACGCCCTTGCCCTCGGCGGAACGGCGCTCGGTCACCTGGGTCGCGATGCCGTTCCGCATCTCCACGTCGGCGCTCACGGCACCCTTCTTGGCGGCCGCCTCCAACTGGTCCAGCGTGCAGGGCGCGTCGACCTTGGAGCCCGCCTCGCCGCAGATGGTGCCGGCGCCGTGGACCTCGGTGTCGTCGGCGACCAGGAACTGCTGGTCGGTCCTGCCCGGTACGGAGACGATGTACTTGCCCGGGGCGAGGTAGCTGACGGTGCCGTTCTGGAAGGTGCCGCTGACGCCCTTGGGGTTCGCGGAGTCGTGGGAGCCCTCGGATCCCTTGGGTGTTGCAGAGCTCTCGGAGCCTTCGGAGCCCTTGGAGCCCTGGGAGTCCGAGGCCTTTTCCGCGGCCGCCGGCCTGCCTGCCCCGGTTCCGCTCTTGCCGGAGGAGTCGGTGCCGGTGCCGTTCTGGCAGGCCGTCATCAGCAGCCCGGCGGTGATCGCGGCGGCGGCGACGACGGCGTTGCGCAGGTGGCGGTTCATCACGGGAGGTTCCTTCCGGGCGGCTGGTGGGGAGCCGACGGCTTTCTCCGCCGGTCTCCCGCTCTGTGCTGACTATGAGGACCGCCGGAGCCCCGGGGTCACGCCCGTCTTCCCTTCAGGACACCGCTGTGGCACGCCCGTGACACGGCGACACGTCCGCCGCCGGTTGAAGCACAGGCAACAAATCAGCCAGGTTGGCGTGAACGCAGTACACTCCGTCGACTGATCGTGGTGCCTGCGGCGGGGGGCCGACTGACAGGCCCTGACTCTGGTGGGGACCTCATGCGCTCAATCGCCCTGGGCACCGCTCTGTCCGGTGCCCTGGCTCTCGCTGCCGTCACTGCTCCCACGGCCCAGGCCGACGAGGTGTGGGGCGGGGACACGAAGATCGTCGATGTCACGGTGAACGGCGGCAAGCCCGTCGCGGTCGGCGTCGCCGACGTCGTCACCTTCCCCGGTTCCGTGACCGCCACCGACCCCGCCGGCATCGAGACCGCGGGCGTCCACGTGTGGCACGGGACCGGCGAAGAGGACACCGACATGACCGTGCCGAAGGGCACTCGTACCTGCACGGCCGTGAACAGCACGACGAAGACGTGCCGGGTGACCTTCAGCCTGGACCCCCGCTCCCTGGAGGAGAACGCGTGGGCGGGGCGCTGGAACGTCGCCGTCGACGCCTTCGACAAGGGCAACGGCGGCATCTCGCTGAGCGTCTACAAGTACGCCTACATCCAGCGCTACTCGAAGCTCACGGTCAACGCCTCGCCGGAGCCGGTCGCCAAGGGCAGGACCATCACCGTCACCGGAAAGCTGACCCGGGCCAACTGGGAGACGCACGACTACCGCGGTTACACCAACCAGCCGGTCAAGCTGCAGTTCCGCAAGGCGGGCACGGACACCTACACGACGGTCAAGACCGTGTACACCAACAGCACCGGCGACCTGAGGACCACCGTCACGGCCTCGACCGACGGCTACTGGCGCTACTACTTCTCCGGCACGAGCACGACCGCGACGGTCAAGACGGCCGGCGACTACGTGGACGTACGGTAAGCAGGAGCCCTCACACAGCCTCGGTGAGGCGCTCGGCATGCGGGAGCTCGTCGTCGCGAACGGGACTGGACCGCGCACCGCGCAGCTCCCACCGCGTGATGCGGCCGTCGGGGCCCTCGAATCGGGCCCCTGAAAGGGCAGCCTCGATCCGCCTACGGACTTCCGCCTCCTGCGCGGGCTCGGTCACGAACAGCACACGCAATCGAACCTCGTCGCCGGAACGTTCGGCAGCGGTGTGGTGTGCCGCCAGCGGACACGGGGGCTGATGATCCCAATCCCCGCAGAGCCCGGCCGTGACAGCCGCACCGGGCGCCCTCACGTCACCGTCGGCTGCGAGGACGAGGACGGCGTCATGGGCGAATGCTTTGCGCACGGGTTCATTGTGGACCTGTCCGGCCATGGGGAGGGGGCCTGTGCGGTTTGGTCTCGTCAGGTGACAGTGGCCAGGGGATCCGGCGAGCCGCGATGAGTTCTGCGGCCTCCGGCGGTCTTACTGTCGACCCCGGTACCGAGGAGGACCCCCGATGCGGCGCGTGACCTATTCCATGAACGTCTCACTTGACGGCTACATCGTCGGGCCGGACGGCAGTTTCAACTGGTCGGAGCCCGATAAGGAGGTCTTCCGCTTCTGGATCGACGAGATCCGGGACGTGGGCGTCCACCTGCTGGGACGCCGGCTGTACGAGACGATGCTGTACTGGGAGACCGCCGAGCAGGACCGCCCGCTCGACAACGATGAACTCGAGTGGGTCGCGCTCTGGAATCCGCTCCCCAAGGTGGTGTTCTCCACCACGCTGTCCGAGGTGCAGGGCCAGGCCCGCCTCGCCTCCGGCGGTCTGGCGGAGGAGATCGAGCGGCTGCGGGCCGAACCGGGGGAGGGCGACATCGCGATCGGCGGGGCGACTCTCGCCGCCGAGGCGGCCGAGGCGGGGCTGATCGACGAGTACCGGGCCGTGGTGTACCCGGTGCTGGTCGGCGGCGGCATCTCGTTCTTTCCCCAGCGTGAGCGCAAGGTGGGCCTCGAACTCGTCGAGACCCGCACCTTCAACTCGGGAGTCGTGTATCTCCGTTACCGCGTGACGCGTTAGGCGAGGCGGGCGAGTTAGGCGCGTTGGCCGACTGGTCCACCTAGTTGGACCGGGCGGCCGGGGGAGAGAAACCCGTGCCCCGCGCCCTACTCCTGCAGCGCCACAGCCAGCTGCGCGTCGATCGCCGACAGCGTCGAGAACCGCCCGTTGCCCACGGCGACGTCCGGGGTGCGGTGGTTCTGCGTCGCCTTGAGCGCCCGAGCGGGCGGGCATGGACCGACCCGAGCCCAGTGGCCGACGTACGACGTCCGATCATCGCCAGCAGGGGCCTCGTGCAGTCCGCATGTCGAACGACCGTCTGCGAAGCGTCCGAGGCTCGCGCCACGCGGTCCGTGACACCGGTACCGGTACGGGAGCCGCGCGCCTCAATCGCCTTGAAACCACAAGTAGCTGCCAGGGGTGCCGGCGCACTGCTCCAACATCGCCGCGAGGTCGTCCAAGGCGGCGCGCTGTCGCGCATCCCCGCATCGCTGTCGCAAGGCGGGGATCTCCCCGAGGGCGGCTGCCGACTCCTGCTCGTTCATCAGCAGGTCTCCGTATGGATCAGCTGCTGTGAGCCGTCCCTGAACTCCGAGGAGCCGGAGCGAGCCGAGCACATCGGCCAACGCGTCGCCGTGGCCGTAGGAGCTGCGAAGAAGTGTCGAGCGGGACTTGCGCCAACTGCGCGCCGGCCGCGAGGAATGCAACTCCAGATCAATGCCCATGCACTAATGATGCGGCCTCGATCGGATGCGCTCCAGGGAGATGATGCTCTCAGAGTGGCGGCTCACCTGCGACGGAGCTTGGTGATTCAATCTGGTTCCCAAGTTGCGGTAAACGTACGCTGCCTACATGGAGTTGGGGACTCTCGCTGTTGCAGCCATAGGAGCGATCTTCGGCGTCGGGACGACTCTTGTCACCGACCTCGTGCGATCGCGTAGAGAACAAGACCGGTACTGGAATGAGACGAAGCGTGTGGTATATGCGCGCTTCCTGACATCTCTAGCGCAGACGCATAGCCGCATGATAATGGCTGCATTTCGCGAGCAACCAGATGACGTCCGGCGGCAGGGCGTTCACGATGCCTTCCACAACGACCCTCAAAACAGTGATGCCAAAGCCGTTCTACGAGAGTTGGCCATTGTTTCTCCGGATCACGTTCATCAAGCCGCTCTGCCAGTCTATCGACAGCTCCGCATCATTCGTGAAACCCTCGCCGCCCAGCCCCTTCGGCCAGAATCGGCAGAATATGAGGCAGTAAGGCAGCCGTTCTTCAAGGAGTTGGAAAATCTACAGAAGGTCATGCGAGACGACCTGCAACCGGGAAAGCCCTGTCGGCCCTAGAACGGCTGACACAGTGACGTGAGTCGTCTACCGGCGCCTACAAGGACAGCAGTACGCGCCGGTGATCGTACGAGTCCGCCGGGTGGTTACCTCTCGCGCCAGTTCACGCACATGTGCGGGCCCGATCCCGGGATCCGTTCGTGTCCCAGGTCGTGATGACCGTCGCGGGGAACGGTACGTTCACCGTGCCGCTCCCGCCTCCGATGCCGCCGACGGAGCCACGGCGCGGCCGGTTTGCGGGGAGATCATGCCGGCGCACAAGTTGCGGCTCGCCAGCCCCTGCGCGATGCGGGGGAGGGCTGCGCGGGAGTTGGCGGCCCAGTCGTGCATGAGGATGACCTGGCCGCTGGTGAGCCGGCCGGCCGCCGCCACGATCGCGTCGGTGCTCGCGCCGTTCCAGTCCTGTGAGTCGACGTTCCAGATGATCTCGGTCAGGCCGTACCTGGCCGCGACGGCCTTCACCGTCGAGTTGGTCTCGCCGTACGGCGGCCGGAACAGCCTCGGCGTACCGCCGCCCGCGGCCGCGATGGCCTGCTGGGTCCGGGAGATCTCCGAGTCGATCGTCGCCTGGCTCTGCTGGGTCAGATGCGGGTGGGTGTAACTGTGGTTGCCGACCCACATGCCGGCATTGACCTGCGCCTTGACCTGGGCCGGGTAGGCGGCGGCGTACTGGCCCTGGTTGAACATCGTGGCCCGCAGCCCGTTCTGCGTGAGCGCGTTGAGCAGGGCAGGGGTGTTGCTGGACGGTCCGTCGTCGAAGGTGAGCCCGACGTACCCGTTGCAGGCGGCGGCCCGCGCCGGGGCGGCGGTGTCGACGGTGAGGGTGCCGGCGGCCGCGAGCGCGGCGACGACGATGAGCGAGAGACGTGGTGTGGCTTTCATGAGGAGCGGTCCTCCAAGCCTGGGGGATTCGGAAGTCGGCGCCTGGGACTGGGGGACGGCGCGGTCGCCCCGCGACGGCTGCTCCGCAGCCGCCCCCTCTCCGAACTGACCTAGCTCACCGTGATGTTGGAGCTCCCGCTGCTCTGATATCCCTCGGTGGCGAGGATCATGTAGTAGCTGAAGCTCCCCAGGCGCATTCCGGCGCGTGCCCAGGCGTCGAAGTGGTTGCCGGTGGTGATGGTGCCACCGGTCCGCTTCGACTGCCGGACACTCCAGTACTGGTTGAACGTGCGAGTTCCTTCGACGGACGGGGCGTTGTAGCGCGTGGTCTGGTAGATGTCGTACGTGCCGCCGTCGCTGGTGACAGTTCCCTTGTACGTTCCCGTGGGCCGGTAGGTGCCCCAGTTGTCGACGATGTAGTACTCGACGAGCGGGTTGGACGTCCACCCGTAGAGAGTCAGGTAGCCGTTGCCGGACGGGTTGAAGCTGCCGGAGTAACTCACGGTCCGGCGTGAGCCGTTGCTCCAGCCCTTGCCTGCGACGAAGTTCCCGGTGTTACGCCACGAGGTGCTGTAGTTGCCGCCGGAGTTCAGGGTCATGGACACCGTGCCCTGGCTGTCCGTCCAGAACGAGTAGTAGTACCCGTTGTTGGTTCCGGTCTGGTTCGTGGTGATGACCGTGGCCGCCTCGGCGGTGCCGGGCAGGGCCAACGTGGCTCCGGTGGCCAGCAGCAGGGTGCAGACGCTGCGGCGCGTCGGGTGTGCGGGTCCGTCGTTCATGAGCGTGCTTCCTCCTCGTCCTCGTCCTCGTAAGGAGCTCTGCCAACGGCGAACAGTTTTGATATGGCCCTGCCAACTGTCAATAGTTTCGACGTTGATTCCGAAACATTCGATCAGCTAGCAGCGCGCTCTCAAGGGGCATTCATCCTGCTCATGGCCGTGATCGATGAAGAGGGATGGCACGTTCGCCGCCACTCGCGAATGTGAGATCAAATTTCTAAGTTCGTCTCACCGAATGTTTCGAAGGCGAATTCTCCCGCCACGCGGCCCGCTATCACGCAAACGGCCCCGGACGAGGAGTCCGAGGCCGAGTGGAATGCCTCCCTGGGGAGGCCTCAGGAGGTGCTGCCGACCAGGCCGTCCGAGGGCGGGGGGTCCGGTACGGGGGGCGTGTCTCCTGGTGCGGTGACGTCCGTCGGCGTCGGAGTGGCGAGCTCGCCGGGCGCGGGGGTCACTTGCGGGTCGGTCACTTGCGGGTCGGTCGCCTGTGGGTCGGTCGTGACCGGAGCGGTGGCCACCATGAGAGTCACCGTGCTGGAGGCCGGGACCTCTTCGCCTGCGGCGGGGCTCTGGCCGAGGACGGTGCCGGGTTCCACCGCCTCGGAGGGCTCCGGAGTGGTTTCGACGGCCAGGCCCTGATCCTCCAGGATCCTTGAAGCCTCCTCGACGGAGGACGAGGTCACGTCGGGCACCTCGACGTATCCGCCGGTGTCATCGCCGTCGTCCTTGGCACCGGCCCCACCCGGATCCTCGGGCAGGGAGGTGTCCTGCGCGCCGTCCGAGCCCGCCGGCCGTTCCAGCCCGGCGTCCGGCTCCTGGACGTCCACCAGCCGGTACGCCTCGACCTCGTTCCCGACGTCAGTGGGCTCGACCTTGACGACCTTGTCCTGGTCGTACGACGTCCACTTCTTGTTCGTCCCCTTGAACTCGACGTCTGCCTTGTCGACATCGTGCTCGAACGCCCCCAGCGGATTGCCGCAGCTGCACTGCACCACGGGCTTGCCGTACAGATCGACCAGGACCGCGATGCCGGCCTCCAGCAGCGCGTCGAAGGCGACCGCCTTGCCCTTCTTGTAGTCGTGGTTCTTCACCAGCGTGTCGTTGCGCAGCAGAACGGGCGTCAGTTTCCGGACGAAGCCGCCGATCTCGTCGACGTCGATGCCCTGCGTCTTGGCCCACTCCAGGGCCTTGTTCCGGTTGGCGGGGTTCTTGAGGAATCCGACGAGTTTCGTCTTGTCGCAGCTCTTGCCGTTCCGCGTCCCGCCGTAGAGGCCGGGCTGGTCGCCCTTCTGCACGCCGCCCCCGCGATTGAGTCCGTCACCGATCGCGCGGTCGGCGGCGATTCCGAGGGCCTCCACGAAGAAGGGCGCGGCAGCCGGGGCCCCTCGGGCGACCGCCTTGACGGCGACCCTGGCGAACGGCCCGCACCCGGTGACGGCCGGTCCGACGATGCTGAGGACCACGGCGAGCAGGACCGCGACCCTGGTGATCCCCCGTTGGTGATTCATGCTTCTCCTTCGCTGAGAGAGTGGTTCTCGTCCACTGAGAGAGCGGTTCTCGTCCACTGAGAAAGTGGTTCTCGTTTACTGAGAGCGTGGTTCTCGGGCGGTTTCCGCCCCGGCGCATGCTGGGCCGGGGCGGTTTTCTGCCCCGGCGTATGCCGGCCCGCCGCCGGACGCGTCCGGCACTCCCCTCGCGGTGCCGGACGCGTCGACGGCGCCCCTCGGGAAACGTCACGTCACGTGGTGGCCGATCCCGGGGCCGGGCGGGACAGGACCAGGGCGATCACGACGACGGTGACCACGATGAGGACCGAGACGGCGGCCACGACCCAGGCCGGGACGCCGGTGACGAACAGCGCCGGGAGCGCGGTGATCGCCGACAGGATCCGGGACCCGGCGACGACGCGCGAGCCGGCGCGGTTGGCGGTGCGCCAGGTGTAGACGACGGCGACGACCGTGATCAGTCCGAGGACGGCGTCGGCGACGAGCACGCCGGTCGGCGGTCCGGGCGTGTCACTGTCCGACGCCGGAATGCCGGCCACGTTGGTCATGTCGAGCAGCCCGAGTGCTGCGGCGAGCCCGAGGCCCACCTTGTTCTTGCGGCTGAGCGTGGGCCGCACCGCTTGTGTCGCGCCCATGTCGAGTCCCCCGTATGGATGTTGGGGCCGCCGGTGCGGCGACCCGGTGAACCGAGGATCCCGTCCGGACCCCTCGACGCGCATCGTCAGATCCTCCCGGCCGTCCGGGAGGATTTCCCGCGTGGAGGGAAGGACGAACTCTCCCTGCCGGGAGGCCCGTCGGCCATCATCGGGACATGACCTCCCCCGCCGCCGGTCCGATTCGGGTGCTCATCGCCGACGACCATCCCGTCGTCCGACGCGGTATGAGCGCGTTGCTGGCTTCGCTGGACGGCGTGGAGGTGGTGGCGGAGGCGGCGACCGGTGAAGAGGTGCTCCGGGAAGCCCAGTTGAGCCGGCCGGACGTCGTCGTGATGGACATTCAGATGCCCGCGATGGACGGCGTGGAGGCGACCTCGCGACTGGCCGCCCTGCTGCCGGACGTGGCGGTGCTCGTGGTCACGATGTTCGAGGACGACGAGACGGTGGTGTCCGCGATGCGCGCCGGCGCCCGCGGCTACCTCCTCAAGGGCGCCCAGCAGGAGGAGATCCTGACCACCCTGCGCTCGGTCGCGGCCGGGCAGTACGTGATCGCGCCCGGTGTCGCGGCACGCCTCCTCGGTCGTCTCTCCCCGGCAGCCGCGCCGGCCGTCCCCTTCCCCGGACTGACCGTCCGCGAACGGGAGGTGCTTGACCGCGTGGCCCGGGGATACACGAACGCCCGGGTCGCGGCCGACCTGGCGCTGGCCGAGAAGACCGTGGCGAACCGCCTGTCCGCGATCTTCCTCAAGCTGGGCGTGAGCGGGCGGACCGAGGCGGTCATCCTGGCCCGGGAACACGGCCTGGGCGGTGGCGCGCCGGAGGCCGCACCGTGACGGTACGACGCCTGAGCACGTGGCTCCTTCTCGCGCTCCTCGCGCCTCTGGCCACCGCGGCCCTCGCCTCCCTCGCGCTCGCTCCGCCCTCCCCCTCCGAGCAGTGGGCGATCTGGGCGGTGATCGTCGGCACATTCCTGGCGCTGTGCTGCGGAGTGGTCACCGCCCGCAGCCCCGGTTCGGCGGTGCCTCCGTTTTTCTGCGCGTCCGCGGCCGCCCTGCTGGCCGCACCGCTCGCGCTCGCCGCGGGCGCCGGCGGCCTCGCCGTGGTCCTGGCCGTTCTCGCGTCCACGGTGGCCCTGCCGCTGGCGGCTTTGCGCGTCGTACCGAAGCGACCACCGTCCCGGCTGCTGGTCTACGTGGACGCGGCCGTCGTCGGCAGCGGCGCCGGCTGCGCGTCGGCGGCGGTGGTCGGTACGGCAGCCGCTCAGGTGGCCGCGGGGATCGCCGTCGGGACCGTGATGCTCGCGGGCACGTGGGTGCTCTTCGAGGTCACCGCCGGGGACGACCGGCGCCGCGTGCTGTGGCTGGTGCTGGGCGCCGCCACGACGACGCTGGGCGGCATGGTGCAGTTCGCCGCCGAGAACTCCCTGCCCATGGGGCCGGTGGCCACCGTCGTTGCGACGAGCGTGCTGTCGCTGCCGCTGCCCCTCGCGATCACCGTCGCGCTCGTCGCGCCGCGGCGGGCCGACGTACGGGTCGTGATCCGCGGTGCCTCCGTCCTGATCGTCATGCTCGCGCTGAGCGCGGCGGTGTACGAGGGGGTCGCGGCGGTGTGGGAGATGGTGGTGGGATCCCGGCCCGGCAAGGGGGTGCCGGCGCTGCTGGCAGCCGGGATCGCCGCCGGGTACCAGCCGGTACGACAGCGGGTCGAGGCGAGCATGGACGAGATGCTGTTCGGCAGGTCGGCCGACCCGGTCGAGACCCTGACCCGGCTCGGTACGGACCTCACCGCCGGCGCCCCGCCGCCACTGTGGCTGCACACGCTGCGCTCCACTCTCGGCGTGCCCGGCATCGCCCTGCGCCAGGACGGGACCGCGGTCGCCACAGCGGGCGTCATGGACGACGGCCACACCACGCGTATCGCCCTGCGCGCAGGTGCGGAGCACGTGGGTGACCTTGTGGTGTGCCTTCCGCCCGGGCACCTGCGGCTGCCCCGGGCCGCGACGGGGGTGCTGGAGCTGGTGGCGGCGCCGCTCGCCCAGGCCCTGCACGCCGCGCGGCTCAGTGAGCAACTGCGCGTCTCCCGGGGCCGGGTGGTGAGCGCGCTGGAGGACGAGCGCCGCCGGATGCGCCGGGACCTGCACGACGGTCTCGGACCGGCCCTGACCGGCATCGCCTACACCGCCGACGCGGCCGTCAACCTCATCGCCGCCGACCCGGAACGCGCCGTGGAGACGCTGCGCGGGCTGCGCGCCGACATCGGCGACGCGATCACCGAGATCCGCCGGATCGTCTACGGCCTGAGGCCCCGTGCTCTCGACGAACTCGGCCTCGTGGACGCCGTACGCCAGCGCATCGCCCCGCTGTGCGCCTCGGACGGCCGGCCCCTGACCTTCACGATCGACGCTCCCCGACGGCTGCCGCTGCTTCCCGCGGCGGTGGAGGTGGCCGCGTACCGGGTGGCCGTGGAGGCCGTGACCAACATCGCCCGCCACTCCGACGGCACCACCGCCGCCCTCACCCTGGAGTTCGCGGACCCCGCGCTCCTGCGCGTCACCGTCGCCGACCGCGGCCACTGCACCGAGACGTGGACACCCGGAGTGGGCATCCAATCCATGTACGAACGGGTCGAGGAGATCGGCGGCACCCTCACCATCCGCACCACCCCGCAGGGCGCCACCGTCACCGCCGACCTGCCACTAGTCCTCCCTGCCTGACGGGGTGCCCCTCCACAACGTGCACTGCCTGAGCCACCGCTTCTCCGCTGCGCGTGTTGCGATCCCAAGGTGGGAGCGTAGTGTGACGTATATCCACAAAACGCGCAAGAAGGGGGCGTTTTGTCATGATGAAACGTGTAGGGCGAGTCGTAGCGGCTGCGGCACTCGTGGCAGCCGGCATCTTCGGCGCCTCGGCCCAGGCCTTCGCCGACCCCAAGCCTCCCACCAATGGCGGAAACGGCGCCGGACAGAGCGGTCAGTGCACAGGACCTGCCGCTGAACGTCCGACCTCTTGCCAGAGCCCTGGAGGCGTGAGCGGTCGGTAAACGGCCGATCACGGCACGATTGTCATGAAACTTACGGCCTCGGTCGCCCCGGGGCCTTTACGCTGCCGCCGCTAAAGTCGCGGAGCCGACCGTCCCCAGCCACAGCGGGTTTCTCCCTCACGCGCTCGCACCGTACGTGGGATTCGGCGGCCCAACGTGGCTGCACGGAGCAGGACTTGAGCCACGCGTTCGGCGTCGGCTGGCAGCCACCACCGCCGTTGATGTCAGAAGTAGATGTCAAAGGCCCCGGACCATGACCGGTCCGGGGCCTTTTGGCTGGTGCCCCGGCAGGATTCGAACCTGCGACACCCGGTTTAGGAGATCATCCAGGCGATCCGCTGGTCAGGGCTGAAGCTTCCCCTGCCTCTCCGAATGGTGCGCGGCGGGCCATGCTGGTACGGCAACGTCTGCTGGCGTTGCCGCCAACGACTGCCGTCGGTCGTCCCTGGGCCACACGCCGCACGCAGTCGGGCGATGCCGAGCATGGCGTGGTGCACGCCGTCGCCCTTGAGGCGGCAGTCGCGGAGGATCTTCCAGCCCTTCATCCGGGCGAAGGTGTGCTCGACGCGGGCGCGGACCTGTTTGTGGGAGCGATTGTGCTTCTCTTTCCAGGCCGCGAGTTCCTCGCCCTTACGGCGGCGGTTCGGGACGACCAGGCCGGTGCCCTGGTAGCCGCCGTCGGCGATAGTCGTTGTGGTGCCGACTGCAGCCTTGGCCCCGGATTCCTCCCAGCCGCGGGCGTCGTGCCGGTTTCCCGGCAAGGGCCGACCGACCACGACGATCAGCCGGGTGTCAGCGTCGATGACGACCTGGTGGGCAGTGGAATAGCGGTAGTTCTTCGACTGCTCGGCCACCGAGTGGTCGCGGGTGGGCACCAGGGTGCCGTCGACGATGAGCACGGTGTCTTTGCGGAACTGCTTCCGCTGTCGGAGTGCCAGCAACGGACCGATGTGGTCGATGATCCGGTCAGCGGCCGACTTGGAGATCCCGAACAACAGAGCAAGCTGTCGCGTCGTCAAGTTCGTGCGCCAGTACGCCGTCACCAGCAGGACACGGTCCTCCAGCGGCAGCTCCAGGGCCGGCCGCGCTGCTGATCCGAGGCTTGCTCGCGTCGCACCGAGGCAACCAACTTGCCGAAGCAGCGCGAGCTCAGTCCGGTGAACGGCTCTATCCAGGACGGAACCGACGCCGTGATCACACCAGCCACCACGTGATCGTTTCACTCGGTGAGAAGCAACCATCGCCCCCCCACCTTCTCGGCCTGAGCCGGTCCAGAATGCCGCTATGGCCGACGAAGAGCACGACGAGGCAGACGCACGCTCATTCCTGTCATGCGCCACCGAGGTGGCGCGGCTGATGGATCTTGAGTACGCAGCCGACGTGCCGGAAGCACGCCGCGCACGGCACCTGGCCCAGGCGGTGCGCAAGCCACTACTCGAACGCGCCCACCTGCCCGAGGAGTTCTTCGCCCCGTTGCTGGCCGCAGCTGTCTACGACCCGGACCCCAGTTTCTGCCTCTGGTTCGTCGAACCCGCGGTCTACGCCTTCGGGCGCCGCCGAGTTATGACCGCACTGCTCGACTACCTACGGACAGGCACAGACGCAGAGCAAGCAGGCGCCAAACGGGCCTGGTACTGCGCCCATGTACCGCTCCGAGCAGACCGGTCCCCGGCCTACGCACCCGGCGGAAGCCGCGATCCCGCCCTGGACGAGTCCCGCGATGTGATGGACGAGTGGCGAGAAGCCCTTCAGAGATCAGCCATGTAAGACGGCGCCGGCGCCGTGGGGCCCTTGCTCACTCTGCCCACTTACGGGACAGAACTTAAAGGCTGTTGCACAACGGCTGGTCGATCTTCCGGGTCTCCTTCATGCGGCGTTCCAAGAGGCAGGAAGGCATGCATATTCGGGTAGTTGACCTTGCTGTCGATGGCTGGATCTGAGCGAGATCGCCGTTGTGCAACAGCCTTTAGCCAGGTCTGGCCCCACCCGCGTACGCGATCTTCCAAACTGGTGCTCTAGACATGTGCGTCTTCGACTCGAAAGAACCGATCTTGATACGGATCGGGCCGACGTTCCGAGGGGTGATCATGCCGATTGACAGGGACGTTCACGGCGAGAACGTCGGGCAAGACGGGCCTTGGTGACGCAAAGCCACCAAGCCTATCAGGCTGTTCAGAGTTGAATCTGGGACCAAAGTTGACTGCCCTTGCAGTCGGGGCCCATGGTGGAACGAAGACCTGCAATCGAACAGCTCCGGCAGGTGATCTTTATGGAAGCCGCAATCCGTAAGCGCGCGGCCATCGCCGCGTGCGGCTTCGCACTCTGTGGAGCCCTCGCCGCCCCAGCGGCCATCGAAGTGGCCTCGGCTATAACCGAAACCGAACAGACCCAGGTCGACGCCGAGCGGAAGAAGCCGAAGAAGCCGCCGAGGAAGTAGGAGGGGCGAACGACGTACAAGAAAACCCCCGACCCAACAGGGTTCGGGGGCTTTCTGTGTTGCGGCCTACTGCCCTTGTACGTCTTCGATCGCGATCACGGCGTGCGCCGGACGACCGCCCCTAAGTGGCTTCGCCTTCGGTGTCTCCTTCGGCTCCGCCTCGGTGCCCCGCTCGTACAGCTTGACGAGCGGCACCGCGTCCTTTTCGCAGAGAAAGACGTCCTTATCACTGTATTTCGACTCGAATAAATTCACCGTCGCCTATCGAGGGTTTCAGTCCCTCATGTGTCGAGAGTCGCCTGTGAATCCTCGAATTGGCTGTTTATTATACTTTTTTAGGCTCTGGTCGCCGTCCATGCTGTACAGCAGAGAAGTACAGCAACCACAGCAGCCGACCGTGTCTCGTGGCGTCCTCGTAAGGCCGTAGCGCGCCCCGTATGACCGCCGCCGACCGATCCACATAGAGCTACGGATCAGAATGCTTCTGACATCCACGACTGACATCAACGACGCCGGACAGGGGCACACGCCAGCGGCTCTGTCCGACCGCAGCATCAGTCGACGACAGCAGCCGGAGGGGACTCGGATCGAACTCCTACCCGTCTTGCGTGTTGCGCACCTGCCGCTGTGCGAGCACCAACCCTTGCAGGGCTTCTCTGTGACCCGGGCGTATGCGTCTCATGGCGCTCTACCTCAGTCCGCATCTCGGGTAGGACGTCGTCGACGCGGAGATCCGTGATCATCGAGTAGCCATGAGGGCCGTCGAAGACGATGGGCGAGTCGGCGAGAACCAGATGGCCAAGGACCCATGTCGATGCCGCAGCACGGCAACCGTGGCCGACGGTGTCCCGGGGTTGCTCAGGTCGCACTCGGGATGCATTCCGATGACCCGTTCGAGCGCATTCGCCAAAGCACTGGAGAGAGACCGGTCCGGTTCCGCCAGTGCGGCCACCAACTGACCGCGGAGTTGAGCGGCGTGCCACGGGACGCCATGCCTGTCTCGCGCCGTTGCGCTGGCATCGGCTGCGGCAGCGGGACGTGTTCGCGCGCACGGGCGTCGCGTGGTCGGAGAACGGGTACGTCTTCGCCACGCGGAACGGCCGGCCGATCGAGCCGCGCAACGTCTACCGGTCGTTCACTCGGCTCGCCGCCGATGCAGGGCTGCGAGTGGTCCGGCTGCACGATGCCCGGCACGGCTGTGCCACGCTGCTGACGGCGGCCGGCGTCGCGCCGCGCGTCATCATGGAGATCTTGGGCCGCAGCCAGATCAGCATCACGAGGGACGTGTACAGGCACGTCGCGCACGACACCCAACGTGAAGCGATCAGTCACATGGACCGGCTGCTCAAACGCCGTCTGCCAGCCGCCTGAGAGGCGACTGCCGTCAGATGTTGCCGTCAAATCGGCCCGGACAATGATCGGTCCGGGCCGTTTTGGCTGGTGCCCCCGGCAGGATTCGAACCTGCGACACCCGCTTTAGGAGAGCGGTGCTCTATCCCCTGAGCTACGAAGGCAGGAAGGCGAGGACCTCGGTGAGATCCGGCGACTAGCCTAGCGGATAAGGGATCGAGAGTGGGAAGGTTCTCGTTTCCGCAGGTCAGAAGGGGTACCCGGGTGGCGGAGGGGTGGGCCTGGGTGGGGGAGTCGTAGGCAGGCTCGCTGGGCTCGTGCGTTGGCCGATGTGTGCCCGGTCGACGGCGACGCCGTGATAGGCATCAGGCATGCGTGTCCTCCTCCCGTTGCCCGACCGGGACTTCGATGTCACGGAGGTCGCCGTCCCCTGGCGGATGTTGCGCGATGCCGGGCACGAGGTCGTGTTCGCCACCGAGTACGGCGGGCTGCCCCCGCAGGCTGACCCGCTGCTGCTCAGCGGTGTGCTCTTCGGGCGGCTCGGGGCGGAGCCGGAGCCCAAGGGGTTCTATCGCGAGCTCACCGGTGAGGCCGGGTTTCGTGATCCGCTCGCCTGGGAGGACGTCGAGCCGGAGGCTTACGACGGGCTGCTGCTGCCCGGCGGGCATGCTCCGGGTATGCGGCAGTATCTCGGCTCGCGCGTTCTCCAGGCAAAGGTCGGCCGATTCTGGGCGACGGGGCGGCCCGTGGGTGCCATCTGTCATGGCGTGCTCGTGCTCGCCCGCGCCCTCGATCCGGAGACCGGTCGCAGCGTCATCGCCGGCCGGCGCACCACCTGTCTGCCGAAGTACATGGAGCGCGGCGCCTACTACCTCACCGGATGGCGGCGCGGCCGCTACTACCGGACGTATCCGGCGTACGTGCAGGACGAGGTGACCGCCGCGCTCGACCACCCCGCGCAATTCGAGCGCGGGCCGGTCGAGCTGCGGCGGCGGGGTACCGCGACCGACGACGCCCCCGCCTTCGTCGTCCAGGACGGGCGGTATCTGTCCGCCCGGTGGCCCGGTGACGCCTACCTCTTCGCTCGGCGCTTCATCGCCCTGCTGGATCAGTGATCGCGCGATCGCGTCGTTACTCGGTGTCGAGCTGGTGGTCGGCCCAGACGTAGCGCTCGGGGAGCAAGTCGGTGATGAGGACGGTTCGGACGCGGTCGTCTTCGCCGACGATGACCTTGAGGGTGGGGAAGTAGTCGAGAAGGACCTGACGGCAGCGGCCGCACGGGGGGACGACTCCCCGGTCGCGGTCGCCCACGGCGACGATCGTGTCCAGTTCGTAGGCGCCCTGGGCGGCTGCCGTACCGATGAGGACCAGCTCGGCGCAGGGGCCTCCGGTGAAGTGGTAGGCGTTCACCGCCGTGACGATCCGGCCGTCCCGGGCACGGGCCGCGGCCGCCATGGTGTGGTTGTCGCCCCGGCAGCGCGTGCGAGCGACGTGCGCCGCGGCCTCGATGAGTTCGTGGTCGACGGGGTGGGGCTGCGTGGTCATGCGTTCATCTTCAATGGCGGAACAGCAGCGTGGCGGCGCTGCTACCGCCGCCGCACGGCGTACGTCAGGTGCGTCACCCGCGACGACGGCTCCGAGCGGACCTGCTCCAGCGCCACCCCGGACGCGTCCACGGCGTCGAACAGGCGGGTGCCGGCGCCGAAAAGTACCGGGGACAGGGCGATGGAGAACTCGTCCACCAGGCCGGCGTTCAGGTACTCCAGGATCGTCGCGCCGCCGCCGGCGATGCGGACGTCGCGGTCGCCCGCGGCCTCGCGGGCCTGGTCGAGGGCGTGCTCGATGCCGTCGGTCACGAAGTGGAACGTGGTGCCGCCGGGCCGCTCCCACGGGTCACGTTTGGTGTGCGTCACGACGAAGACCGGGGTGTGGAAGGGCGCCTCCTCCGGCCATGACCGCTCGCCGAGGTCGAACATCCGCTTGCCCATGACGCTCGCGCCGGTCCGCTCGAACGTCTCCCGCGCCACGTCGTTGTCGAGGCCCTCCTCGCCGCCCTCGCCCAGCTTCAGGTTCTCCCGGATGAACCGCAGCGGGAACAGCCACTGCTGCAGCTCCGCCCACTGCGCCATCCAGCGCTGAACGTCCGGGTCGTCCCGCCTCTCGGGCGCGAAGAGCTCGTCCTCCGCGGGCACGGACTCGGGTGCGATGAAGCCGTCCAGTGACATCGAGACGCTGAAGAACACCTTCCCGGGCATCAGTCCTCCGCCCCCTCTCGCGCGAGTTCGGTGACGTAGGCCGCCAGGCCGGCCAGGGTCTGCTCGCCGCCCTCGACCGCGTGGTACTTCTCGACCGCCTCGTCGCGCAGTTCCTTGGTGGCGAACACCGTGCGCATCGCGATCCGGGTCGCCTCGCCGTCCGGCGCGAAGGCCAGGAACGACTCGAAGGCGTTCGGGTCGTCGCGGTACTCACCGTGCAGCAGCGCGATCCGCTCCGGCGGGACGATCCGCAGCCAGCGGATCCACTCGGGGTAGTCGGTCCCGTCCGGCCCGTGCAGTACGAACACCCACTCCCCGCCCTCGCGGAACTCGAAGGACCGCGTGGTCGTGGTGAACCCCTCCGGCCCCCACCACCGCGTGAGGTGCCGGACCTCGGTGAACGCCTCGAACACCAGCTCCCGTGGGGCGTCGATGACGCGGGAGATCACGACCTCCCGGTCGGCCGTCGTCGCCGCCGCTTCCATCGCAGGGCCCGCCCCAGCCCCAGCCCCCGCCCCAGCCCCCGCCCCAGCCCCCGATTCCCGCCTCGCTGCCCCTGTCATAGGTCAGCCCTCCTGTCGTGTCCGCTTGAGGTCCTGCACGTAGGTGTCCAGCCGGTCGAAGCTCTCGTTCCAGAACTGCTCGAATCCGCCGACCCATTCGTGGATGGGCCGCAGCCCGCGGGCGTCCAGGCCGTAGAGACGCTGCTTGCCGGCCTCGCGGACCCGCACCAGCCCCACCTCCCGGAGCACCCGCAGGTGCTTGGACGCCCCCGGCTGGCTCATCCCCAGCTCCCGGGCCACGTCGGTCACCGGCCGCTCACCCGCTCGCAGCAGCACCAGGATGTCCCGGCGCTGCGGCTCGGCGATCGCGTTGAACGCGTCCGACGTCGTCGCTGCTCGTGCCATGGCAGCATCGTATTCCCATATCGGCATGCGTCAACCCGGGGGCGCCCGGGATCTGCCGAGTCGGGCGGCCTTGACCTCAAGTTAACTTGAGATTTTACGTTTGAGATCGCAGGCAATCGCAGGCAATCGCAGCCCATCGCAAGCAATCACGGGCAATCGCCATCAACCGCAAGCACTTACGGGCAATCGCCGGTATCCACACCACCTACCCGAAACAGAGGTACACCCATGTCTCAGGCCACCCCCCTCAAGATCGGCGTTCTCATCGGCAGCGTTCGGCCCGGCAGGTTCGCCGACAAGGTGGCCCAGTGGTTCGTGGCCGAGATCGGGCGGCGCGGTGACATGGAGACGCATGTCATCGACCTGTCCGAGCCCGTCCTCGCCGACGAGCTCAGGCTCACGCTGGAGCGGTCCGACGCGCCCGGGGACGCCCCGACACTCGCGGAGCGCATCGGTGGGCTCGACGGGTTCGTCGTCGTCACGCCCGAGTACAACCACGGCTATCCCGCGTCCCTGAAGCTGGCCATCGACTACGTCTACCGGGAGTGGCGGGCCAAGCCGGTCGGGTTCGTGTCGTACGGCGGTATGGCCGGCGGCCAGCGCGCCGTCGAGCAGTTGCGCCAGGTCTTCGCCGAGCTGCACGCCGTCACCCTGCGGGACACCGTCTCCTTCCACATGGCCTGGGAGCAGTTCGACGACGAGGGCCGGCCGCACGACCGGGACGGCACGACCAAGGCCGCCGACGTCCTGCTGGATCAGCTCGCCTGGTGGGGGCTCACCCTGCGCGAGGGCCGCGCCGCCAGGCCGTACGACGGCTGAGGCGGCCCCGAAACGACGACGTCGGTCTTCAGGACCGTCACCAGGTCCTTCAGGGCCGCCACCAGGTCCTGAAGACCGACGTCGTCACGTCGGAGAGCGCCGATCACGGAGGGCTGCACGCACACGGCTCCGTGCGGGCAGCCGTGGTCGTTGTAGGTCGCGGACGCGGGCCCGGCGGAAACGGCCACCAGTGAATCGCCTGCGCAGCCGATCGCCCGCTCAGCAGTTGCGGATCGACCACACCGGATCCCAGTCCACGTCCGGCGAGTCCGAGCTGACCGGGAAGGTCTGGATCACGTTGCCGCTCTGGCCGTAGGTCGTCGCCTGGGCGTTGTCGGTCTGGCTGTTCTTGACCTCGCCCGTGCCCTGCCAGTTCGACAGGTAGTAGCGGTTGCACCGGTACAAAAAGAAAACCCGCCACTGGTTGACCGTGGGGTCCCAGACGCCGGCGCAGAAGTTGCCCGTGTCGCACGTGATGTGGCTGCCGCTGGGCACCAGTTGCGAGGGCGCGGCCGGTGAGATCGTCGGTGGGACGGCGGACGCCGCGGAGGGCGCCGCCTGGGCCGGGCCGGTGGCGAAGGCGGAGGCCAGCACCAGGGTCATGGTGCCGACCGCGCCGAGAAGGGATCGCTGGAGACGCATGGGTGCCGTTGCTCCTGTGGGTGTCGAGCGGCCGGAGTGAGGGCGGGAGCGTGTGCGGAGAATCCCTCCGCGAGGCCGGGTTGTTCCGGACCGGCAGAGGCGGAGGCGGTGCGCACAGCAATATAGAAGGGCCCCGGCCGTAACGGTCCCTGACAGATGTCAGGGCTCGCCCACGCTCACCCCACCAGCACCCGGGCGAACCGCCCCGCGACCCGCAGCTCCCCCTCCAGCCTCCCCGCCGTCTCCACCAGCTCCGGCAGAACCTCCCGCTCGCACTCCTCCACCGACCGCCGCGCGGCGTGCATCGCCACGTTCAGCGCGGCGACCACCCGGCCCGTCCGGTCCCGTACCGGCACCGCCACCGACCGCAAGCCCGCCTCCAACTCCTCGTCGACCAAGGCGTATCCGCGGGTTCGGGTCTCCTCCAGTACGGCGGTCAGGGCCGCGGGGTCGGTGATCGTACGGGGGGTCAGCGGGCGGAGTGGCCGCGCGGGGTCCAGCGGCCGGGCCGCGGCCGGGCGGTCCGCCAGCAGGACCCGCCCGAGCGAGGTCGCGTACACAGGCAACCGCGTGCCGACCGAGATGTTCACGCTCATCACGCGGCTGGTCGCGGCCCGGGCGACGTACTGGATCTCCTCGGCCGACGGCGTCAGTACCGCGAGGGACGCCGACTCGTGGACCCGGTCGGCCAGTTCGGCCAGGTGCGGGGTCGCGATCTGGGCCAGGGTCGTGCGGGAGAGGGGCGGGAAGCCGAGGGAGAGGACGCGAGGGGTGAGGGCGAAGGACCGGTTTCCCGACGGGCGTACCAGGCCCAGGTGTTCGTGGGTGATGAGCGCCCTGCGGGCCGTCGCGCGGGCCAGGCCGGTCGCGTTCGCCACGTCGGTGAGCGTCAGATCGGCCCGGCCCTCGCCGAAGGCGGTCAGTACGGTCAGTCCGCGCGCCAGCGACTCGACGAACTCCCTGCCCAGTTCCTGCTTGGACCCGCCCGTCCAGGTCGCCAGTCCCGCCGGAGCCCGGCCGGGGGGCGGCTGCGGGGTGTCGCGCAGGACGCGCTCCATCTCCGCGACCGCCGTCCGCAGCCGGGGGAGGAGCGTGTCGCGCAGGTCCGTGGCCGTGTGCCGGCTCGTGTGGCTCACGACGCTCGCCACGCAGGCGATACGGCCGCCCGCCCGCGGGTCCCGCACCGGTACGGACACCGCGACCAGCCCCGGTTCGATCAGCTGGTCGTCCAGCGCCCAGCCGTCCTCCCGCGCCCGCGCCGCCCGGCGCTCGAAGTCCTCGCCGGAAGCCGGGTGGTGCACCTGCCACGGTACGGCGGGAAAGCCCCGGTCGTCCGGGTCCGCGGCCCGGCGCTCGCGCCACGCCCGCCACTCCGCCGCCGACCACTGCGTCGCGAACAGCGGTCCCGGCGCCGTGCGTTCGGCCGGGAGGAGGTCGCCGATACGGAAGCTGAGGGACATCGCGCGGCGGCGGGTCGCCTGGTGGATGAAGCGGATGCCGTCGCGGTCGGGGACCGCCAGGGACACCGACTCGTCCAGTTCGTCGGCGAGCGCGTCCGCGGGGGAGGAGAGGAGGTCCGGCAGGGCGAGGGCCGAAAGGTAGGCGTTGCCGAGTTCCATCACGCGCGGCGCCAGGGCGATGTCGCGGCCGTCGAGACGGACGTACCCCATGCGCGCGAGCGTGGAGGTGATCCGGTCCACCGTCGAACGCGCCAGCCCGGTGCCGCGCTCCAGCCCGCTCGCGCTCAGCGTCCCGTCGGCCTCCGTCAGCCGCCGCAGCACCGCGACCCCGCGGATCAACGGCGTGACCGCCTCCGCCGGCACGGCGGGGTCGTCGTCCAGGGTCGTCATCGCGGGCATCGGCTCTCCGTACGGCGTTCGCGGCAGCCCTAACCGTAATCCGCCCCCCACGTCCGCACGGCGGTCCCGTGCCCTTCACGTCCAACTCACGTCAGCCCCCGCCGCGCCCCACCCCCTACTCCCGGGTCACCCGCACCTGATACGCCCCGCTCAGATCCACCCCCACCACCGCCACCCGCACCCCCCGCTTCTCGTCCCGGAACTCCTCCCCGGGCCCGAACGTCGCGTCGGACAGTTCGCTGTGGACGTTCGGGCTGCGGGTGCACCCCCCGCTGTTCTCCTGGGAGTCCATGACCTTCACCGGGCCCATCCCGGTGTCGACGTCCGCGTCGACCCTGTAGATCAGGACTCCGGGGCGGCAGACGGCCTCGTCGTTGCCCTCGCGGGTGCGGAGCTCCAGGGCGTAGCCGGTGCGGCGGTCCAGGGGGATGAACACCAGCTTCGGGCCGCCCTCGCGGGCCAGCGGGGTCAGGGCGTACTCGGCCGTGCCGGGACCCGACGCGCACCGCACCTGTGCGGAGTCCAGCCAGCCCAGCTTCCACTTGTGCCAGCCGAGCAGGTCGTTGTTGGCCCCCCAGTCCTCGCTCATGATGTCCCAGTGGCCGACCGCGCCCCCGCCCTCGGCGGTGTACAGGTCGGGCAGGCCGAAGACATGGCCGTTCTCGTGGGGGAGGACCCGGTAGCCGGTGCGGTGGTAGGTGCCGGAGCCGTCGTCCTGGCGGGAGTAGACGAAGGAGGCGTTGGCCACGGAGACGCCGTCGGCGACCGGGGCCTCGGCGTTGCCGGCGAAGGTCACCGACAGGACGGTGTCCAGGGCCGAGGGGCCGGCGTTCGGTGTCACCAGCACGTTCAGGAAGTCGTACGACCGGAAGTCCACCTTCGGATCGGCCGCGACCACGATGTCCTGGACCAGTTCCCGGTACCCGGGGTCGAAGGGCGCGCCGCGCTCTATGCCGTAGGCCCGGAAGGACTTGGGCATGCGCAGCCAGCCGGGTATCGGTGTCTCGGGGCGGTAGTCGAGGCGGCCGTAGGAGCTGGTGCGGAACCAGTCCTGGGTCTGCGGGAAGAACTCGGAGAAGCGGTCGAGGGCGTCGCCCGGACCGGCCGCGTCGGGGAAGTCGACCATCACCGTCAGGGCGCGGACGGTGCCGGTGGAGCGGGAGTAGCCGCGGGGCGTCGGCACGCCCTCCGACATCTGGACCGTCGGCCGGCCGCTGATCATGCAGGGGCGCAGGGCGGAGGGGTGCTCCGGCGAGATCGGGCCCGCCCCTGCCACCGTCGAGGTACCCGCCGTGAGGTGCCCGGTGCCTGCCGAGGTGCTGACCGCCAGGGTCAGGGCGGTCACGGAGGCGAGGGCGGCCACACGGCGGGGGCGTATCCGACGGCTCGGCTGCATGCATGGGCCCTTCAGTCCATGGCAGCCCGCCGGCCTGCGCGCTGCACCCTCTCGATCACCCTGTGTCGAGGGGTGCGCGGACGCGCGTTGGAAGAGCCCGAACGTGGGTTCTTCGCCAACCAGTGTGTGACTCAGGTCACAGGGAGTCTTTTCGGTAGGGGGAAATAACCGGGGATCCCTTCCCCGTTTAGCCATGTGTCCGAGCGAAACGGGGACAGCTTCCCCGGATCGCCCAGGCGCCGAGAACAGTCACTGAGAACAGCCACCCAAGACAGCCACCGAGAACAGTCATCGGGAACTGTCACCGAGAACCGAGGAGTACACCGTGCAGACCGCGACCCCCGTAGCGCGCAAGGCGCCCCGGCCGCGCGCCGACGCCCTGCGCAACCGGGAGCGGATCGTCACCGCCGCCCGGGAGATGTTCGTGGAGTTCGGCCCCGAGGTGCCGCTCGACGACATCGCCCGCCGGGCCGGCGTCGGCAATGCCACGGTGTACCGCAACTTCCCCGACCGCGACGCGCTGGTCCGCGAGGTCGTCTGCTCCGTCATCAACCGTACGGTGGCGGCGGCCGAACTCGCGCTCGCGCAGACCGGGGACGCCTTCGAGGCGCTGGAGCGCTTCGTGCACGCCGCCGCCGACGAGCGGATCAGCGCGCTGTGCCCGATGGTCCAGAGCACCTTCGACCAGAACCACCCGGATCTGGAGGCCTCGCGCGAGCGGTGCGAGAGCCTCGTCGGGGCGATCATGGACCGCGCCAAGGCGGCCGGCCAGCTCCGCTCCGACGTGGACGTCGGCGATGTCATGATCGCCGCCGCCCAGCTCAGCCGGCCCCCGGCCGGCACCGGGTGCGACATCGCCGACCGCTACGTCCACCGTCATCTCCAGCTGTTCCTGGACGGGCTGCGGGCCCCGGCCCGCTCCGTCCTTCCCGGTACGGCGCTGACCATGGAGGACCTGCGCAAGGCCTGACCCGCCCGACCCGAGCGTCCTGACGGCCGGCCCCGGCCGATGAATCCGGGGCACCACGGCAGTCATCACGTCCAAAGCCGATACACACCGGCCGTCACAGCCGACGAGCCGTCCCCTTTCGTTTGCCTTTTCCGATACGAAGTCCCGAATTTCCGTCACGAAGTCCCGAAGTGGGTACACCCATGTCTGAAACAGCCGCGAAGGCTCCCGGCGGCGCCCTCGGCGCCGTCGATCCCAACCGCTGGAAAGCGCTCGCGTTCATCGCGATAGCCCAGCTGATGGTCGTGCTCGACGCGACCATCGTGAACATCGCCCTGCCCTCGGCCCAGCAGGACCTGGGCATCTCCGACGGCAACCGGCAGTGGGTCGTCACGGCCTACGCCCTCGCCTTCGGTGGCCTGCTGCTCTTCGGCGGCCGTATCGCCGACCTCTGGGGCCGCAAGCGCGCCTTCGTCATCGGTCTGGGCGGTTTCGCCGCGGCCTCGGCGCTCGGTGGCGCGGCCACCAACGAGGCCATGATGTTCGGCGCCCGCGCCCTGCAGGGTGCGTTCGGCGCGCTGCTCGCCCCGGCCGCGCTCTCCCTGCTCGCCGTGATGTTCACGGACGCCAAGGAGCGCGCGAAGGCCTTCGGTATCTACGGCGCCATCGCCGGTGGTGGCGGTGCCGTCGGTCTGATCCTCGGCGGATTCCTCACCGAGTACCTGGACTGGCGCTGGACGTTCTTCGTCAACATCCCGTTCGCCATCGTCGCCGCGGCCGGTGCCTGGTACGTCATCCGTGAGCCCGAGGGCGGCCGCAACCGCTCCGCGCTCGACATCCCCGGCGTGATCCTGTCCACCCTCGGTCTGGTCGCGCTGGTCTACGGCTTCACCCGCGCCGAGTCCAACGGCTGGGGCGACTCGCTGACGGTCGGCATGTTCGTCGCCTCCGGTGTGCTGCTGGCGGCCTTCGTCCTGGTCGAGGCCAAGGTCAAGGCCCCGCTGCTGCCGCTGCGCGTGGTCACCGAGCGCAACCGCGGCGGTGTCTACCTCTCGCTCGGCCTCGCGATCATCGCGATGTTCGGCCTGTTCCTGTTCCTCACCTACTACCTGCAGATCGTCAAGGGCTACTCGCCGGTCAAGACCGGCTTCGCCTTCCTGCCGATGATCGCGGGCATGATCGTCGGGTCCACCCAGATCGGTACCCGCCTGATGACCCGGGTCGCGCCGCGGCTGCTGATGGGCCCCGGCTTCCTGGTCGCCGCGCTCGGCATGCTGCTCCTGACCCAGCTGGAGATCGGCTCGTCCTACGCCGCTCTGCTGCTGCCCGCGATGGTGCTGCTCGGCCTCGGCATGGGTACGGCGTTCATGCCGGCCATGTCCCTGTCCACCCAGGGCGTCAAGCCGCAGGACGCCGGTGTCGCCTCCGCGATGGTCAACACCTCGCAGCAGGTGGGCGGCGCGATCGGTACGGCCCTGCTGAACACGATCGCCGCCTCGGCGACCACGTCCTACATCGCCGACCACATCGGCGGCGCCTCCAACAAGACCCAGCAGCAGCTGGTCCAGCTGGAGGGCATGGTGCAGGGCTACACCAGCGCGATCTGGTTCGCCGTGGGCATCCTGGTCGTGGCCGCGGGCATCGCGCTGACCTTCGTCAACGCCGGCCGCCCGGGCGGCTCGACGGTGGCCTCCTCCGAGGAGGGCGCCCAGGACGAGGTGGCGGTGCCGGTCGTCGCGCACTAGCGCGGCGACGACCGTCCGGTCGTACCCCTCGGGACGGTCCCGCCATCGGGGACCAGGCGTACGTACGGGGATGGGGACGCTCCGTACGTACCGCCTCGAAGGGCCTGCCCCGGCTCGCTGAATGAGCGGTTCAGCGCAGCCAGGGCAGGTCCGCACCCGCTTCGCTCGGCTGCAGGCCCTCGGCGACGATCCGCATGATCTCGCCGAGGGTCTTCTGCTGCTCCGGTGTGAGCCGGTCGAACATTGCCTGGCGCACCGCCTCCACATGGCCGGGAGCCGACTCCCGCAGCACCTCCATGCCCGCGTCCGTCAGCACCGCGAACTGGCCCCGCTTGTCGTCGGGGCAGTCCTCGCGCCGGACCCAGCCGCTCTTCTCCAGCCGGGCGATGGCGTGCGAGAGCCGGGAGCGGGTGATCTTCGCGAGCATCGCCAGCTCGGTCATCCGCAGCCGGCGGTGCGGGGAATCGGCGAGCTTCACCAGGAGGCCGTAGTAGATGTGCGGCATGCCCGCGTCCCGCTGGAGCTGGCGGTCCAGGTGGTCCCAGAGCAGGGTGGTCGCCTCCATGTAGGAGCGCCAGACCTGCTGCTCCTCGGCGGTGAGCCAGCGCGTTTCCCCCGGTGATGCGGGCGCGTCGGGTGCGGGTGGCGCGGAGATCGATGCCGTATTCATGTACTCCACTGTACGAGAGCTCTCCTTGAAATTTTAACTACCTGGACGTACGGTTTCCCCGAGAGGACGCTTTAGATTTAAAGCAAGTCCGGATGGAAGCAAGTGATCTCCGGAGGGAGCCGCCCGTCATGTCCGCCGCCACGCAGGAGCGCATGCCTGCCCTCTATCTCAGCCATGGCGCCCCGCCGCTCGCGGACGACCCGATCTGGCCCGGCGAGCTCGCGGCCTGGTCCGCGGACCTGCCACGCCCCAAGGCGATCCTCATGGTCTCCGCCCACTGGGAGGAGGCCCCGCTCGCCATCGGTGCCACCGAGCCCGTTCCTCTCGTCTACGACTTCTGGGGATTCCCCGAGCACTACTACCAGGTGACCTACCCGGCCCCAGGGGCGCCCGAGCTCGCCGAGTCCGTACGGAAGCTGCTGCGCGCCCCCGGCATGCCGCTGCAGGACATCCCGGACCGCGGCCTCGACCACGGCGCCTACGTCCCGCTCGTCGAGATGTACCCCGCGGCCGACATCCCCGTCCTGCAGATCTCCATGCCGACCCTCGACCCAGGCCGGCTCATGGAGATCGGCCGCAGGCTGGCACCGCTGCGCGACGAGGGCGTGCTGATCGTCGGCTCCGGCTTCTTCACCCACAACCTCGCCGCCCTGCGGCAGGGCGGCATCCCCGCCTGGTCCGTGGAGTTCGACGACTGGGGCCGCCGGGCCCTGGAGGGCCGCGACTTCGACGCCCTGCTGGACTTCCTGCACAAGGCCCCGGCCGGCCGCTACGCCCACCCGCGCACCGAGCACTTCGCCCCGCTGTTCGTGACGATGGGCGCGGCGGACGCGGCCGGTGACACGGCGGGACTGAAATCCGTGATCGACGGGTTCTGGATGGGGCTGGCGAAGCGCTCGGTCCAGTTCGGCTGAGCCGCGGCCCTCACAGCTCCTTCTCGTACCAGGCCACGTCCCAGTAGCGGCCGAACTTGCGGCCCACCTCGCGGTACGTGCCGACGTGCCGGAAGCCGAAGCGCTCGTGCAGCCGGGTGGACGCCTCGTTCGGCTGGGCGATGCCCGCGTAGGCGCGGTGCACGTCCTGTTCGGCCAGGGCCTCGAACAGGGCCTTGTAGAGGAGGGTGCCGACGCCGCGCCGGCCGGCGTCCGGGGCGAGGTAGACCGTGACCTCCACGGAGGTCGTGTACGCGGGCTTGGGGCGGAAGGCGCTGGATGTGGCGTAGCCGAGAATCCGCTGTGAGTTGCCCCGGGGGTCCTCCTCCGTGGCAACCATCAGCCGGTGCGGGCCGTCTTCAGGGTGGGAGAGCAGCCAAGGGCGGCGCTCCTCCGGCGTGAAGACCGCGGTATCGAATGTGATGGCCGTCTCACGTACATAGTGGTTGTAGATGTCGGTGAGGGCTGCGAGATCACCCTCGACTCCCGACCTGACCTGCACCTCTCTATGTGCCGACGGCATCTGGCCTCCTCATGTGGCCGGACAGGGTACTGCAAGATCAGAAAAATAGGGGGACGGGTTGGGAATTCTGTCCTGATTCCAGTCGTTGTTTCCATCGGATGCAGGGCACTCGAAGAGAGTCCCAAGCGTTCACGAACCACCCGCCCGCCCACATCGCAAGGGAGCACGCATGGCAACCCGTGCCGTCGCCCGTCGTCAGTCCGCCACCGGCGAGGCAGTCGACGCGGCCCGCAGTGTTCGCGCCCATGGCGGCGAGATCGCGGACCGCGACCTGGTCGGCATGTACCTCGACGAGATCGCGCGTACGCCGCTTCTCGACGCCGCCAAAGAGGTCGAGCTGTCACAGATCATCGAGGCGGGTGTGTTCGCAAGGCAGGTCCTCGACGGATACGAGGAGTCCAAGGCGGACGCCACCCGTGAAGAGCTGGAAGCCCTGGTGGCCGACGCCGAGCGGGCCAAGGACATCTTCATCCGCTCCAACCTCCGCCTGGTCGTGGCCGTGGCCCGTCGCTACCCCCGCAGCGGCCTCCCGCTCCTGGACCTGATCCAGGAGGGCAACGCCGGCCTGGTGCGCGCGGTGGAGAAGTTCGACTACCGCAAGGGCTTCAAGTTCTCGACGTACGCGACGTGGTGGATCCGCCAGGCCATCACCCGCTCGATAGCCGACCAGTCCCGCACGATCCGCCTCCCCGTCCACCTCGTGGAGGAGCTGGGCCGCATCCGCCGCGTCCAGCGTGAGTTCAACCGGGAGCACGGCCGCGACCCGGAGCCCGCGGAGATCGCCGCCGAGCTCGGCTCGAACGCCGACCGTGTGACGGACGTCCTGGACTGGGCCCGCGACCCGGTCTCGCTGAACATGTCGGTGGACGACGAGGGCGAGACCCAGTTCGGCGACCTCCTGGAGGACACCTCCGCGGTCTCCCCCGAGCAGTCCGTCCTGACCCTGCTGCGCAGCGAGGAGCTGGACGACCTGATCGGGCGTCTGGACCAGCGCACGGCGTCCATCATCAAGATGCGGTACGGCATCGAGGACGGCCGCGAGCGCACGCTGACCGAGGTCGGCAAGGAGCACGGCCTGACCCGCGAGCGCATCCGCCAGATCGAGAAGCACGCCCTGCTGGAGCTGAAGAAGCTGGCCCGGAGCACCGGCTTCGACGCGGCGGCCTAGCAGGCCCCGCCGTCACCGGCCCCGCAGTTCGGATCGGCTCGGCCGCGAGGATCGCCTCCTCCCGGCCGGCCCGGACCGGGCGGGGGCGTACGCCGGGTGGCCAAAGACCGCGCAAACATGGCGATGTAACGCCGCTTCAACTCACAAGGACCGGGAACAAGACCTCCTGGCAGGGGAGTTCGAACCCCGAGACCTGCCGCACACACCACGGACCAAGTCCCGACGCACTCCCCCCGGCGCCGGGACTTTCCCCGAGCCGGGCTTCGGCGCCTATCCCCCCTGGGTGCCGGAGTCCGGCTCCTTTTTCGTGCCCCACGACGGCTCCGCCCGGCTGGACGGGAGAGCCACCCCGTACCTGAACCACGGGGTGGCCCACCCGGATGGCAGATTGTGTCACATGGGCATAGCCTGCCGAACGTGAGCAGTCCCACCTCCCCCTCACTGACGGAACGGCGCAAGGCGGCGACCCGCATGGAGATCGCCCGCGCCGCGGCCGCGCTCTTCGTACGGCGGGGCCTGCGGGCCACCCGGGCCGAGGACATCGCCCAGGCGGCGGGCATCGCGCCGCGCACCTTCTACCGCTACTTCGCCACCAAGGAGGAGGCGGTGGCCCCCCTCTACGCGGCCGGCGCCGCCCGCTGGACCCAGGCGGTCCGCGACGCCCCCGCCGACCTCCCTCTCCCCGAGGCACTGGAGCACGCGGCCCGCCACACCCTGACGCCGGGCACGGGTGTCTCGGCGGCCTCCTGGGACTGGGTCCGCACCCTGGTCCGCCTGGCCACGTCGAGCCCCGCCCTGCGCAGGGTGTGGGCCGAGGTGTGCCACGAGTCGGAGGACCGGCTGGCGGAGGTGCTGGTGGGGAGAGGGCGCTCCGGGCACGGGGGTGAGCGCGGCGGGGGTGAGCGCACCGAAGATGAGCACGCCGGGGGTGAGCGCGGCGGGGATGAGCACGCCGGGGGTGAGCGCGGCGACAACGTTGCCGAAGCCGACCGGCGGGCGATCGCCGAGACGCGCTTCGCCGCCGCCGTGGCCGCGGCGGCCGTACGGGTGGCGGTCGAGTCCTGGGCCGCCGGGAACGCTCCCGCGCAGGGCCCGGACGGTCCGGCCGCGTTGGCGCTGGCCAACCTCGGGGCGCTGCGGGACTTCCCCTGGGACGACATCGCGGTGCTGCCGCGCCGGGTCTGACGGCCCACCGGAACGCGGCCGTCTCACCCCGCCGCCCGGCTCAGCCGCCCGCCCAACTCCCGCACGCACTCGACGAGTTCCACCGGCTCCTGGACGGTGAAGTCGAACCCCAGCAACACCAGTCGCACCGCCAGCCAGTCCACCGCGTCCCCCACCGTGGCCCGCAGCCGGCACCGGTCGGCGCCGAGCGGCTCCGGCACCCCCAGCCACCGGGGCACCCGCGCCGCCACGGCCTCCGCGGACGCGGCGAACGTCACCTCGAAGTCGTACGACGCCTGATGACGCTGCATCGAACGCCGCAGGTACTCCGCGGCGTTCCCGGTCGGCAGCTCGCGTGGCGCGAACCGCGCGCCGGTCGCGAAGGGCTCGCTCACCCGGTCGACCCGGAACGTCCGCCAGTCGGCGCGGTCGAGGTCGTAGGCGACGAGGTACCAGCGCCGTCCGGTCGAGACCAGCCGATACGGCTCCGCGACGCGCCGCGACTCGGTGCCGTCCGCCGCGCGGTAGGCGAACCGCAGCCGCTCCCGTCCCGCCACGCTCGACGCCATCACGGTCAGCGTCTCGGGCGCGATGCTCGCCCCGTCCCCGCTGGTCAACGGCGTGGTCGCGGCCTGGAGCGTGCTCACCCGGTGCCGCAGCCGCGAGGGCAGCACCTGCTCCAGCTTCGCCAGCGCCCGCACCGAGGCCTCCTCCACGCCCTCGACGGCGTGCCCGGCCCCGGCCCGCAGCCCCACCGCGATGGCCACGGCCTCCTCGTCGTCCAGCACGAGCGGCGGCATCGCCTTGCCCGCGACCAGCCGATACCCGCCGTCGGCCCCCTTGGTGGCCTGCACGGGATATCCCAGCTCCCGCAGCCGGTCGATGTCCCGCCGCACCGTACGCCGGGACACCTGGAGCCGGTCGGCGAGTTCTCCGCCGGGCCATTCGCGGGGCGTCTGGAGAAGGGAGAGGAGCGTCAGAAGCCGTGCCGGAGTGTCCGTCGTCATGAATCCGAGGATGCCGCAGAAGTAGGACATGATCTGACCTATTGCAGGAATAGCTTCAGGACATGACCTCAACCGGGACAGAACCAGTACTCGTGACCCAGCCCAGCGCCCCCTCGCCGGCGGCCGCCGCCCCCGCCGCGGGCGACCGCCGCCGATGGTTCGCCCTGGCCATCGTGATGACCGCGGCCTTCATGGACCTTGTCGACGTGACGATCGTCAACATCGCCATCCCGTCGATCCAGCGGGAGGCCGGCGCCTCCTTCAGCCAGATCCAGTGGATCACCGCGGGCTACGCCCTCGCGTTCGCCGCCGGACTGATCACCGGTGGCCGCCTCGGCGACATACACGGCCGCAAGCGGCTGTTCCTCATCGGCATCGGCGGCTTCACCGTGGCCTCGGCCCTGTGCGGCTTCGCCGCCAACCCGGAGATGCTGGTCGCCTCCCGCATCCTGCAGGGTGCGATGGCGGCGCTGATGGTCCCGCAGGTCCTGTCGATCGTGCACGCCACGTTCCCGGCCCACGAGCGCGGAAAGGTCTTCGGCCTGTTCGGCGCGGTCGTCGGCCTCGGCGCCGTCACCGGTCCGCTGCTCGGCGCGCTGCTGACGGAGTGGAACCTCTTCGGCCTCGAATGGCGCCCGATCTTCCTGATCAACCTGCCCGTCGGCATCGCGGGCCTGATCCTCGGCAGCCGCTACATCACCGAGTCCAAGGCGCCGAAGGCGCTGAAGCTGGACCTGGTCGGCGTCGCCCTGGTCACCCTCGGCCTGCTGATGCTGCTGTACCCGCTCACCCGCGGCCGCGAGCTGGGCTGGCCGCTGTGGGGGTACGGGTCGATGGCGGGCGCGCTCGTCGTGCTCGGGGCGCTGGTGGCGTACGAGAGGCGCAAGGCGGCCCGGGACGGTTCCCCGCTGGTCGAACTGTCGCTGTTCAAGGTGAAGAGCTTCGCGGCCGGCATCGCGGTGCAGACCGTCTTCGGCGTGGCGCTCGGCATCTTCTTCCTGGTCTGGACGCTGTACATGCAGTTCGGCCTGGGCTGGAGCCCGCTGAAGGCCGGACTGACCGGCATCCCGTTCTCGATCGCGGTCTCGACGGCGGCCGGTCTGTCCGTGCAGCAGCTGGTCCCGCGCTTCGGCCGCAAGGTGCTCCAGGCGGGCGCGCTGGTGATGGCGATCGGCGTGCTGATCTACATCTGGGAGGCGAACCGCTACGGCCTCTCCGTCGCCCCCTGGCAGATGGCTCTCCCGCTGGTCGTCATGGGCGTCGGCATGGGCCTGATCGTGGCCCCGCTGACGGACGCGATCCTCTCGGAGGTGCCGCGCGAGCACGCGGGTTCGGCGTCGGGCCTGATCAACACGGTCCAGCAGATGGGCAACGCGCTCGGCCTGGGACTGGTCTCCGTGGTCTTCTTCGGTGTCGTCGACGACCGGCTGGCCGAGGCCCGGGAGCGCACTGCGGCCGGCCTGGCCTTCGCGGACGGCTTCCAGCACGCGCTCTGGTGGGTCGCCGCCGTGATGGGCGCCATCTTCCTGCTGATGTCCGCGCTGCCCAAGCGGCCGGCGCAGCACGTCGAGGGGGCTGCCGATGACGCGGCACCGGCGAAGGGGGAGCCCGCGCTGGTGGGCTGAGAGCGGGGGAGGGGCCCGGCGCTTCGGCGCCGGGCCCCTTTGTCGTTTCCGTGTTTGCCCCTGCCGGAAGCCCGGTCATGCCCGATTGAGCCCGAACCTGTTTACTTTCCGGAAATCCGGGCGTAGCCTCCCTGCGAAACCACAAGTTCGGGCACAGTTCGGAGGCGAACGGACATGTACGCACCGGAGCGGCAGCAGGAGATCCTCCGGCTGGCCCGTGACGGCGGCCGGGTGGACGTCCTGTCGCTGGCCGAGGAGTTCCAGGTCACGGCGGAGACGATCCGCCGCGATCTGAAGGCCCTCGACCGCGCCGGGCTCGTGCGCCGGGTGCACGGCGGAGCGATCCCGGCCGGGCGGCTGGACTTCGAGCCGGACCTGGCCGAGCGGGAGGGCACGGCGGCCGACGAGAAGGACCGCATCGCGAAGGCGGCCCTCGCCGAGCTGCCCACCGAGGGCACGGTGATCCTCGACGCCGGTACGACGGTGGCCCGCATGGCCGCCGCGCTGCCGCTGGAGGCGTCCCTCACCGTCGTCACCCACAGCCTGCCCATCGCGGCCCGCCTCGCGGACCACCCCGGCATCCAGCTCCATCTGATCGGGGGGCGCGTGCGGCACCGTACGCGCGCCGCTGTGGACGCCTGGGCGCTGCGCGCGTACGGCGAGATCCGCGCCGACGTCCTCTTCGTCGCGGCCAACGGCTTCTCCGCCGAGCACGGTCTGACCACCCCCGACCTCGCCGAGGCCGCGGTGAAGCGCGCGGCCGTGGCCGCCGCCCGCCGGGTGGTGCTGCTCGCCGACTCCACCAAGCACGGCCAGGAGCACTTCGCCCGCTTCGGCGACCTGGGCGATGTGGACCTGCTGATCACCGACAGCGGGCTGAGCCCCGAAGACGCCACCGCCATCGAGCGCGGCGGCACGGAAGTGCTGTGTGTCTAGAAACGAGTGCGCATGATCCTCACCGTCACCCCGAACCCGTCCCTGGACCGCACCTACGAGGTGCCCTCCCTCGACCGCGGCGAGGTCATCCGCGCCACCGGCGAGCGCATGGACCCGGGCGGCAAGGGCGTGAACGTCTCGCGCGCCGTCGCGGCCGCCGGGCAGCGCACGGTCGCCGTACTGCCCCTGGGCGGAGCGCCGGGCGCGGTCGTCGCCGATCTGCTGCACGCGCAGGGCATCGAGGTCACGGCGGTGCAGGTCGCCGGCGCCACCCGCTCGAACATCGCGCTCGCGGAGTCGGACGGCGTCCTCACGAAGATCAACGCGCCCGGTCCCGAACTCTCGGCGGCCGAACAGGAACTGCTTCTGGAGACCGTCCGCGAGCACTCGCGCGACGCGGACTGGATCGCCTGCTGCGGCAGCCTGCCGCGCGGGCTCGCCCCGTCCTGGTACGCCGATGTCGTGGCACGGGCGCACGCGGGCGGCGCGCGGATCGCGCTGGACACCTCCGGACGCGCCCTCCTCGAAGCCGTACGGGCCCGGCCCGACGTGGTGAAGCCGAACGCCGAGGAGCTCTCGGAGGCGGTCGGGCGGCCCCTGGCCACCGTGGGCGACGCGCTGAAGGCCGCCGAGGAGTTGCGCGAGATGGGCGCGCGCGCCGTGCTGGCGAGCCTGGGCGCCGACGGGCAGCTGCTCGTGGACGGCGCGGGCGCCTGGTTCGGCAGCGCGCGGGTGGCCGCCGTACGCAGCAATGTCGGCGCCGGTGACTCCTCCCTCGCCGGATTCCTGATCGCCGGCGGAAGCGGGCCTGAGGCACTCGCCTCCGCGGTCGCGCACGGCGCGGCGGCCGTACAGCTGCCCGGCAGCGTGATGCCGTCCCCGGCCGACCTGGACCTGGCGGCCGTGACGGTCACGGCCGAGGTGCCGGTGGACCGCGTACTGAAGGAGCCCGTGTCATGACGAATGTCGCGGTTTTCACAGTTGTTGCCGATCGGTTCCCTGAGCGGCGAAGCTCGCTGTTACTCACGGCCGCCGACGGACGGCAGGGCCCCCTGAACCGCGCTGCCGCCCGGAGGGGGCGGGGCTTCCCCGACCCCGCCTCCTCCACCTCCGCCACCCCCCACGGCACCCCCGTCCCCTTCTCCGCCCACCAGACTCCCCGGGCGATACGCGTGCGAAGGAGCCCGCGATGAGCGACATGATCACGGCGGACCTGGTCGATCTCGACCTGTCCGCCGACACCAAGGAAGCGGCGGCGCGCGCACTCGCCGAGCGCATGGTGGCCCTGGGCCGGGTGACCGACCTGGAGGGCTTCCTCACCGACGTGGCCGCCCGCGAGGCCCAGATGCCGACCGGTCTCGACGGCGGCATCGGCATTCCGCACTGCCGTAGTGAGCACGTCACCGAGCCGACGCTGGCCTTCGGGCGCAGCGCCGCCGGCATCGACTTCGGCGCGACGGACGGCCCGGCCGACCTGATCTTCCTGATCGCCGCTCCCGCGGGCGCAGACGACGCCCACCTGACGATCCTGTCGTCACTGGCCCGGCAGCTGATGAACACCGAGTTCACGGACGCGCTGCGGTCGGCCGGGGACGCGGGGTCGGCGGCGGCGCTGATCCGGGGCGAGGAGCCCCCGGCGGCCGGCGCCCCCGATTCCGGGAACTCCACAGACTCCGTGGCGTCGTCGGTGGCGGCCTCCGCCGACGCCGCCACGGGCACCACCACGCCGGCCGAGGCCGCGACCGACGACGAGCGCCCGTTCCGTATCGTCGCCGTCACCTCCTGCCCGACCGGCATCGCCCACACGTACATGGCCGCCGAGTCGCTGGAGAACGCGGGCCGTGAGGCGGGCGTCGAACTCGTCGTCGAGACGCAGGGCTCGGCCGGTTTCACCCGGCTCGACCCGGCCGTCATCGCGGCGGCGGACGGCGTGATCTTCGCCCACGACGTGGCCGTACGCGAGAAGGACCGGTTCGCCGGCAAGCCCACCGTCGACGTCGGTGTGAAGGCGGGCATCAACCGCCCCGCCGCACTCATCGCAGAGGTCCGGGCCAAGGCCGAGCGCGGCGAGGCCACCGCGGCCGCCCGGCCCGGCACTCCGGTGGAGCGCGCCGGCGAGCCCGGCGAGGGCTACGGCAGCAAGCTGCGCAAGTGGCTGATGTCCGGCGTGAGTTACATGGTCCCGTTCGTCGCGGCCGGCGGTCTCCTCATCGCCCTCGGCTTCGCGATCGGCGGCTACCAGATCAACGAGGCCAAGTCGGTCACCGAGCACTTCGACTGGGGGCAGGTCGACAGCTGGGGCGCGCTGCTCTTCCAGATCGGCGCGGCGGCCTTCGGCTTCCTCGTCCCGGTCCTCGCCGGATACATCGCCTACGGCATGGCCGACCGGCCGGGACTCGTGCCCGGCTTCGTCGGCGGCGCGATCTCGGTCACGATCGGCGCCGGGTTCCTCGGCGGTCTGGTCGCCGGTCTGATCGCCGGTGGCGTGGTCCTCGCCATCCAGCGCGTCGACATCCCGCCGGTGCTGCGCGGCATCATGCCGGTGGTGGTGATCCCGCTGGTCTCCTCGGCGGTGGTCGGCTTCCTGATGTTCGTGGTGATCGGCAAGCCGATCTCCGAGGCGCAGAAGGGGCTGACGGACTGGCTGAACAGCCTCTCCGGCACCAACGCCATCCTGCTCGGCGTCCTGCTCGGCCTGATGATGTGCTTCGACCTCGGCGGCCCGGTCAACAAGGTGGCCTACACCTTCGCGACGGCCGGCATCTCGGTCGCGGCGCCCAGTGACTCCGCGATGAAGATCATGGCCGCCGTGATGGCCGCGGGCATGGTCCCGCCGCTGGGCATGGCCCTGGCCACCGTGGTCCGCAAGAAGCTGTTCACCACCGCCGAGCGCGAGAACGGCAAGGCGGCCTGGGTCCTTGGCGCCTCCTTCATCTCCGAGGGCGCGATCCCGTTCGCCGCGGCCGACCCGCTGCGCGTGATCCCCGCCTCCATGGCCGGTGGCGCCGTCACCGGCGCGCTGACCATGGCCTTCGGCTCGACCCTGCGCGCCCCGCACGGCGGCATCTGGGTTACCTTCCTGATCGGCAAGCCGTTCCTCTACCTGCTGGCCATCGCGGCCGGTACGGCGGTCACGGCCGGCCTCGTCATCGTGCTGAAGGGCATGCGCAAGACGGCGCCGGAGGGCGTCGCGGACTCCGTGTCCCAGGCCGCCGCGGCGGCCGAGGCCAAGCAGCCGGTCGCCGCGTAAGGCACCCACTTGTCCCTTTGGGGCGCTGTGAGTTGTTCACGGCACCTGCGAGATACGTCACGGTCCGGGCTCAAAGGCCCGGACCGTGGTGTCTACTGGGGCGCATGCCTGAGAACGCCTCGATCCTCCAGCTGCTGGGCCCGGTCGTCCTCGCCCTGGCGGCCGCGCTCTGGGTGGTCGGACTGGCCCGCCTCCTGCGGCGCATCCGCCCTCGGGCAACCTCATGGCATGCGGACCCGCGGCTCCCGGGCCTTCCCCACCAGCGGCAGACCGCCCCCGCGCTGGAGGCCGTCGAACTCACCCCGGCGGAGCGGGACGCCTTCGCGGGCCTCGTACGACAGCTCGACGACCGACGCTGAAGGGCACACCCCCCGGCCGGGGTTGCTACACCTGTGCCGCCCGCCGCTCCATCGCGTCCCGCGCCGCGTCCTCGCTGACGTACACCTCGCACATGTGCCGCCCGTCGGGCGTCGCCGTGTGCTCGACCTCCCACAGGGAGACCTCCTCGCCGTCGCGCAGCAGGAACGCGTGCTCGTAGAGCGAGAAGCACAGCGCGGCTCGGCCCGCACGGCACGGGCGCCCGAACGCCTGCGTGATCTGGTGCGCGCACGCGCTGGTCAGTAAAGCGGCCGTCGCCGCGTCCGGCCGGTCGGCGTTCTCCGCCCGGCGCAGCAGCCGGCGGGCGTGGTCCGCCGAGTCGTCCGGCACGTACGCGTGCCGGGGCGTGGGGATCGGCGACAACTGCACCGTCACCGGCAGCTCGAAGTCCGGCGCGTCCGGCGGCAGCGGCAGCCGCCCGGTCGCGGCGCGCAGCTCCTCCTCGTCGGCGTACACCTCGTGCTGCGGGTCGCGGCCCCGCGCGGTGTTGTGGACGAGCTCCCACAGCGTCAGCGCCGAGCCGTCGGCGAGCAGCCAGGTGTGCCGGTACGTCTCGCGATGCAGCCCCGCGCTGTGGTGCGCGGAGTGCAGCGAGCTGTCATGAGCCAGCGCGCAGTCGAGCCGCCGTATCGCCTCGTCGGGCAACTCGAAGGAGTTCAGGGCGCGGCCGAGGAGTCGTGCGAGGTGCTCCTCCGGAGACTCCGCCGACTCGGGTGGTTCGTACGCTGCCGTCTCGTACGGAACGCTCAAGGTTTCTCCCGGCGTTGCTGCATGTCACCTTGTGGGTGCATACCGTAGCCCCTCGGTCGGACATCATGTCCGGGAACCGAGAAAACGTACGTCCGGTAAAACGCGCGGGCCGCGCGAGAAGTTCCCGCGCGGCCCGGCGAACCGTCAAGAATCCCTGCTCGGACGGCACTTCGGTGGATCAGGCGGCGCTGCCGGCGGTCCACTCGCTCCAGGACATGTTCCAGCCGTTGAGTCCGTTGTCCGGCGTCACGGTCTTGTCGGGGGAGTTCTTGACGATCACCACGTCACCGAGCATCGAGCTGTCGTAGAACCACTGGGAGGGCGTGTCGCCCTGTCCGCCCCGCACGTCCTGGAGGCCGACGCAGCCGTGGCTGGTGCCCTGGCGGCCGAAGGGTGGATTGCCCTTGTTGTACCAGTAGTTGCCGTGGATGAAGGTCCCCGACTGGGTCAGCCGCATCGCGTGCGGGACATCCGGGATGTCGTAGGCGTTGTCGAGGCCGACGGTCCTGCTGTCCATCCGCAGCTTGTCGAACTTCTCGGAGATCACCATCTGCCCGTTGTACGTGGTGAACTCCGGGCTGCCCGCGGAGATCGGGACCGACTTGACCGTCCGGCCGTCCCGCACGACCGTCATCGTCTGCGTGTCGACGTCGACCGTCGAGACCTGCGAGCGTCCGATGGTGAAGGTGACCGTCTTCTTCTGCACCCCGTGGACGCCGTTCGCGCCCTCGACGCCGTCCAGGTCGATCTTCATCGTGACCTTGGAGCCGGCCTTCCAGTACTCCTCTGGCCGGAAGTCGAGCCGCTGCGCGCCGAACCAGTGCCCGACCACCTTCTGCCCGCTGCTGGAGGAGACCGTGATGTGCGACTGCACGGCCTTCCGGTCGGTGATCGCCTTGTCGAAGTTGAACGACACCGGCATCCCGACGCCGACCGTGGTGCCGCCGTCGGGCGTGTACGTCCCGATGAAGCTGTTCGCCGACGAGACCGTGGTGAAGGTGGAGTCGGCGGCCGTGCTGCGTCCGTCGCCGTCCTTCGCGGTGGCCGAGATCTGGTACCTCGTCCCCCGCTCCAACTGCTCCTTCGGCTGCCAGCTGGCCCCGTCGGCGGACAGGGAGCCCGGCACGTCCTGCCCGCCGTCGGCCGTCATCTTCACCTCGGTCAGCTTGCCGTCGCTGACCTTCACGCCGGTCGTGTTGATCGACGCCCCGGTCGAGCCGTTCTTCGCCGAGATCAGGATCTTCGCGGCGGACGTCCTGGGTGAGTCCTGGCCACCCTTGTCGTCGTGGTCGGCGTTGGCGCTCCCGCCGCAGGCGGTGAGCGTCAGGGCGCCGATCATCAGGGCGGCACAGGCCCCCACTGCGCGCCGCGCTGCTATGTCCGGCGTTGTCACGATCAGCTCCATCTTCATGCGATTCGCGGGATTCGTTTCGTTGCACGGAGGAAGAGGCCCCCGTCACCGAGGCGGGTTCCCAGCGTTCGCGGTGAATGCCGTCACGTGACAGAACCGCGACAATCTTGCGAGCGACGGCGAGGGAGTACCACCGTCGCCCGGCGCGTCAAACCGCGCCGCCGTACAACTCCCCGTACGACGGCCACACTCCACCCGGCCCGTCCACCGACCCGGCCGCCCGTACGGCCCGTACGATCGCCCGCGTCACCGCGTCCGCGCCCGCCGCGAGGATCTCGTTCAGGGCGAGCGGATGCCCGGCGTCCAGCCGCCGCTCCCCGGTTGCCAGCGCGAACACGGTGTCCCCGTCGTTGAGCAGATGCACCGGCCGCACGGCACGCGCGATGCCGTCGTGCGCGGTGCCGGCCAGCTTCTGCGCCTGCGCCTTCGACAGGTCCGCGTCGGTGGCGACCACGGCCAGCGTGGTGTTCAGCGGGGGCGGCGCGTTCTTCGCTGCGATGTCCGCGAGGGCGCGGCGCGCGGCCTGGTGGACCTCCTCCCGCGGGTAGTCCACCCGCCCCTGGAACAACTCCCCGTACAGCACCCCGGTCTCGGGGTCGACAGCCGACCCCGCCGCGTTCGCCACCACCAGCGCGGCCACCGTGATCCCCGAGTCGAGCACCGTGCTCGCGGTGCCGATCCCGCCTTTCACCGGGCCCACGGTCGCTCCGGTCCCGGCGCCCACGCAGCCCTGAGGCACCGGTGTGCCGGGTTCGCTCGCCGCGGCCGCCTCGACCGCCGCCCGCCCGGTGGCCGCGTCCGGCCGGGCCCGGAAGTCGCCGCCCCGCCCCAGATCGAAGACGCAGGCCGCGGGCACCACCGGCACGACATGCGCCGGATCCGCCCCCACCCGCACCCCGCGCCGACGCTCCTCCAGCCACGCCATCACCCCGGACGCCGCGTCGAGCCCGTACGCGCTGCCGCCGGTCAGCACGATCGCCTCGACCTTCTGCACGAGGTTGCGCGGATCGAGCGCGTCCGTCTCCTTCGTGCCCGGCCCGCCGCCGCGCACGTCCACGGCGGCGACGGCCCCGCCCTCGGGCGCGAGGACGACCGTGGTGCCGGTGAGCCAACCGTCGCCGGTGCGCGTCGCGTGTCCCACCCGCAGCCCGGCGACATCTGTCAGAGCGTCAACTGTCATGGGGCCAGTCTCGTCCAGCCGCGACCGGCGGAGCCGCGGTTCACGCCACCGGCGTACGCGCCGCCGTCCCGCGCTCCCCGAACGACATGCGTGCCGTCAGCGTCTCCCCGGTCGCCACCGCCAGCGCCGAGACGACGCCGGCCGCGAACACGGCCCACTCGCCCAGGAACGTGCAGCAGATCACCAGCAGGGCCGCGGTCGGCAGCACCAGCTGCTGGGCGATGCCCACCTTGAAGTAGCGCGAGTGCAGCGCCCAGACGGTGAGCAGATACAGCGCCGTCGGCAGGGTCACCGCCGCCGACGCGGCCAGCGTGGAGATGTGCGCCTTGCCGACGGTGTGCTCGACCGCCACCTCCAGACCCGCGCCGATCGCGGCCGCCGAGGCGAAGACCACGTAGTGGCCGTAGCCCCACAGGAACGCCTGCTTGTTGGAGCGCAGATGGCCGTGGATCGGCACCACGAAGTAGATCCACCAGGCGGCGAAGATGATCAGCAGCCCGCCCGCGGCGATCGGCAGCACATCGGCCAGCGCGTCGTTCTCCTCGATGCCCGTCTTCACCGCCACCGTGGCCGCCGCGATGGTCTCGCCGAGCACGATGATCGTGAACAGGCCGTACCGCTCGGCGATGTGGTGCGGGTGCCAGGACGTCGGGTGGTCCTTCTCCGCGTAGGGCGGCACGCACATCTCCAGGACGGCCATCACCAGGAACACCCAGGGTCTGGCGCCCTCGGGCAGGAACACCAGGCCCAGCCAGCCGATCTGGCACAGCAGCACACCGGCGGCGTACCGCAGGGCCATCGTCCGCTCCGGGCCGTCGCTGGAGCCGGCCACCCGCAGCCACTGCGACGTCAGGGCGAGCCGCATGATCACATAGCCCAGCACCACCGCCAGGTAGTCGTGGTCCTCGAACGCCTGCGAGACCCCCGCCGCCAGGACCAGCACACCGGCGATCTGGATCAGGGTGACGACCCGGTAGAGGATGTCGTCGTTGTCGTAGGCCGAGGCGAACCAGGTGAAGTTCATCCAGGCCCACCAGATGGCGAAGAAGACCATCGCGTAGTTGAGGATGCCCTCACCCGCGTGGCCCTCGGCGACCGCGTGCACCAACTGCATGCCGGCCTGGGCGATGGCCACGACGAAACACAGGTCGAAGAAGAGCTCCAGCGGAGTGGCGACCCGATGCGCCTCACCCCGGCCACGCGCGGTGAGCCGACGCAGCGGGCGGGCCCGTCCGGGTGGGCGGGAGGGGTCCGGCGCGGGAGTGGAACTGGACGTCATGGGGACAAGCACAGCAGATGGAGCGGGGAATTTCTCCTGTAGGGGATCACCCGCTCGCCGGGTGCGCGGTCCTTCGGCGCGGGGGCCGTACCCTGGACGCATGAGCACCGCCCCCACCCCCGAGCCGCGCGAGCCCAAGGCCGCGCTGATCTTCGACGACCCGCTGGACCAGCAGTCCTCGGACGACACGGACCGCGGGTGGGGCGAGCGGCCGGGCGGCTCCGGCGACAGCGCGGCCGACCTGAAGCGCTTCCTCGACGAGAAGCCGCCCCACCACATCTGAGCGGCTACCGCTCGTCGTGCCCCGAGCCGCGCTGTGCGACCAGCGCGTCGCGGATCTCCTTGAGCACCTCCAGCTCGGTCACCTCGATGACCTCCTGTGCGCCCTCCTTCGCCTTGCGGCGGGCCTCCACCCGGGCCAGGTACTTCGCCATGGGCAGCACCATCAGGAAGTAGACGACGGCAGCGGTGATCACGAAGCTGAGCGCGGCGCCGAGCACCGAACCCCACAGGATCTGGATCCCCCGCTCGCCCTCGCACGTCGAGCTCAGGCAGGAGCTGTAGTGGTCGAGGTTCTTGGTGCCGATCGCTCCGACCAGCGGGTTGATGATCCCCTTCACCACCGCGTTGACGATGTTGGTGAAGGCGGCGCCGATGACCACCGCGACGGCCAGGTCGACGACGTTCCCGCGCATCAGGAAGGCCTTGAAACCCTCCCAGACGCCCGCTTCCTTCTTCTCGCTCACTTCGGAGCCACCCCTCGGAGACACAGGTTGTGGAACAGATCGCTCCGCAACCTACGTCAGGGCTCGGCCACCCTGTCCAATCGAGCCCACGGTTCAGCACAGTGTCACCGCCAGCCGTGCCGTGGCGCTCGCCCCCGCGAGACGGGCCGCCGTGGCGCGCGGCACCGACAGCACGACCAGCGCCCCGCTCTCGACTGAGGTGTCCGGCGACACCGGCACCTCGGTGACCCGGGCCCCGCGCGCGACGACCTCGGTGTCCCCGCCCCGCGCGGTCTCCTGAGCGGCGATCACATCGACCCGGTCGCCCGGCCGCAGCAGCCCCACCGTGGCCCCGTCGGCGATCCGCACCGGCGCCGACACCCGCTCGACGGCGCGGTGCTGGCGTACCGGCTCGGCCACCGGATGACCACGCGCCCGGTCGGCCTCCCGCGGCCCCGCCGCGACGAGCGCCGCCGCGGTCACCGCGAGCCCGGCCGCCACGGCCCGCCTGCGGTGCCGCACGAGCCGGCGCAGCCGGTATCGCCCGCCGCGCACCCGCACCGGCGCGAACTGCGGCACCTCGCGGGTGGCCGGGGCGTCCGTGCCGAGCGGGCGCGGGGCGACCGGGGAGGAGGGAGCGGGGAAGGGGGAGCGGGAGCGGGAGGGGGAGGGGGAGGGGGAGGGAAAGGAAATGGGGGGAGTGAGGGACATGAGGGGGACCACCACCTGCGACGACGGAACGGCTTGCGAGCCCACGATGAGGCATCGCGGAGCCGCCCGCCGGGCGCCGTGGACTACCCGCCGGTTGTGGACAACTCCCTCATCCGAACGAGGAGTTCCGCCGCGTTGGCCGAGGGTCGACCCCTACGGAAGTTCCGCCGCGCTTGCCCCCGGCGGCCCCGCCCTCTACGGCAGCTCGAACCCGGGGTCCATCCCGCCCAGCGCCGTGGTGCACAGACAGTCCCGCTCGTCGTTCGACGGCAGCCCCGCCACCGCGTCGAACAGCACGCCCCGCAGTCGGTCCACATTCGCCGCGAACACCCGCAGCACCTCGTCGTGGGAGACACCCTCGCCGGTCTCGGCGCCCGCGTCCAGGTCGGTGACCAGCGTCATCGAGGTGTAGCAGAGCTCCAGTTCACGGGCGAGCGCCGCCTCGGGGTGGCCGGTCATGCCCACCACCGACCAGCCCTGGGCCTGGTACCACAGCGATTCGGCGCGGGTCGAGAAGCGCGGCCCCTCGATCACGACCAGCGTGCCGCCGTCCACCGGTTCCCAGTCGCGTCCGCGGGCCGCCTTCAGCGCGGCCGCCCGTCCGGTGGGGCAGTAGGGGTCGGCCAGGGAGACGTGGACCACGTTCGGCACGGCCCCGCCCGGCAGCGGCAGACCGTCGAAGTACGTACCCACCCGCGACTTCGTGCGGTCGACCAGTTGGTCCGGCACCAGCAGCGTGCCCGGGCCGTACTCGGTGCGCAGACCGCCCACCGCGCACGGGCCGAGCACCTGGCGCACCCCGAGCGAGCGCAGGGCCCACAGGTTGGCCCGGTAGTTGATCCGGTGCGGCGGCAGATGGTGGCCGCGTCCGTGCCGGGGCAGGAAGGCGACCCGCCGGCCGGCGATCTCGCCCAGGAAGAGGGAGTCGCTGGGCGGCCCGTAGGGGGTGTCCACCTGTATCTCGGTCACGTCGTCCAGGAAGGAGTAGAAACCGGAGCCGCCGATCACGCCGAGTTCGACGTTCGCCTTGTTCGCCATGTCCGCACCCTAACCGCACCCGGATATGCCGAGGACCCCGTCGCCGTACGACGACAGGGTCCCGTAAGGAGTGGCGGCCCCAGGGCCTCCCGGGGCTACAGGCCTCAGGCCTCCAGGCCCGGGCCCTACGCGGCGGAGCTGCTTGAGGACGTGCCCGTGCTCGACGACTTCGAGTCCGAGGACGACGAAGAGGACGACGACGAAGAGTCGGAGGAGGACGTCGACGACTTCGACGACGACGACGCCGGCGAGCTGCTCGACGAGGAGCCGCGGCTGTCGTTGCGGTAGAAGCCGGAGCCCTTGAAGACGATGCCGACCGCGGAGAACACCTTCTTGAGGCGGCCCTGGCAGTTGGGGCACTCGGTCAGGGCGTCGTCGGTGAACTTCTGCACCGCCTCGAGGCCCTCGCCGCACTCGGTGCACTGGTACTGATAGGTGGGCACTGTCTTCCTCCTGGCACTCTCACTCGATGAGTGCTAACGACGATCCATAGTGACGTATTCCAGCCGCTCAGTCCACTGCCACCGGCACGCGGTGACCCACGCCACGTGCGACGGTACGGCCGTGGGACCGTGCCACCAGCCGCGAGCGCAGCGCCACCAGGGTCGCGAGCGCCAGCAGCGTGCCGGCCATCGGCACCAGGAACCCGGCGCCGCCCCACAGGCGGTCCTCCAGCTGTCCGGCGACCGTCACGGCGGCGGCCTGGCCGAGCGCGACCGCGCCGGTGAGCCAGGTGAACGCCTCGGTGCGGGCACCGGCCGGGACCAGGCCCTCGACCAGCGTGTAGCCCGTGATCAGCGCGGGCGCGATGCACATGCCGACGAGCAGGCCGAGGCCGGCCAGGACGAGCACCGAGTGCGCGGCCCACAGGCCGGACGCGGTGAGCGCGAGGGCGGCGTAGCCGAGGAGGAGGCGGCGCTGGGGGGCCACCTTCCAGGCGATCGCGCCGCACGCGATGCCGGAGAGCATGTTGCCCGCGGCGAAGGTGCCGTACAGGACGCCGTTCAGGCCGGGCTCGCCGATCGACTCGGTGAAGGCGGCCAGCGAGACCTGCATGCCGCCGAAGACGGCGCCGATGCCGAGGAAGGCCACGATCAGCACGCGCACGCCGGGGACGCGCAGAGCCGAGGTGTGCTCCACGCGCGCGTGCCCGCCGGGTGTGACCGAAGGCTGGGTGCTCTTCTGCGCGGCGAACAGCAGACCGCCGAGCAGGGTGAGCGCGGCCTCCGTCACCAGGCCCGCGGCCGGGTCGACGGCGGTGCACAGGGCGGTGGCCAGCAGCGGGCCGACGACGAAGGTCAGCTCGTCGGTGACCGACTCGAAGGCGGCCGCCGTCGTCATCAGGGGCGAGCCCTGGAGCTTCACGCCCCAGCGGGCCCGCACCATGGGCCCGACCTGCGGCACCGAGGCGCCGGTCGGCACGGCCGCGGCGAACAGCGCCCACAGCGGGGCGTCCGCCAGCGCGAGCGCCGTCAGGGTCAGACCGGACAGGACGTGGACGAGGACCCCGGGGACCAGGACGGCGCGCTGGCCGTAGCGGTCGGCCAGGCGGCCGCTGTAGGGCGCGAACAGCGCCATGGAGACACCGGTGACGGCCGCGGCGGCACCGGCCGCGCCGTAGGAGCCCGTGGTGTGCTGCACCAGCAGCACGATGGAGATGGTCAGCATCGCGAACGGCTGACGCGCAGCGAAGCCGGGGAGCAGGAACGTCCAGGCGCCGCGGGTGCGCAGCAGCTGTCCGTATCCGGGGCGGGAGGCGGCCGGCGAGTCCTTCGACGGCTCGGTGGTGACCGTGGACGCCACGGTCCGTGCCTTTCTGCCGCCTGGTAGCACGGCCCCTACGGGTGGGGGGCGGCGCCGAGAGCTGTCCTCTTGCGCGGAACTGCGGTAGATACCGGCGCCCACGGAGGAAGGGCATGACGGCCGCCATACGGTCGCGCCAGCTCTGCGTCAGGCAGAGTTGGTTCGATCTGGGTTACACCTGCATTGTACAGGGAAAGCCGTGGCTGATCCTGTGAAAAGGCGCACCATTCCGCACTCCGCCTGCGATTAGCTTGTCCCGTTTGTTCCTGTCCCCAGCCAGCCTGCCAGCTTGCCCCCGGTGCCCACCGCGCGCAGCCGGCGCTCGGCGGCGTCGCGCACCGGGTCCGTGGCGACCACGAGCAGTTCGTCGCCGTGCCGCAGCACCGTGGTGGGCAGCGGGACGAACGATTTTCCTTCGCGCACGACGAGGGTCACGGCGGCCCCGGCCGGCAGCCGCAGCTCGTTGACCTCGACGCCGTGCATCCTCGACCCCTCGGGGATCGCCACGGACAGCAGATGGCCGCGCAGCCGCTCCAGCGGCGCCGACTCGATGCCCAGGTCGGCGGCCTCGGGCCCCTGGCCGAGGTCGAGCACGCGGGCGAGCCACGGGAGCGTCGGCCCCTGGATCAGGGTGTAGACGACGACCAGGACGAAGACGATGTTGAAGATGGTGCGGCTGCCCTCGACGCCGCTGACCATGGGGATCGTCGCCAGGATGATGGGCACGGCGCCGCGCAGCCCGGCCCAGGACATCAGTGCCTGCTCCCGCCAGGGGACCCGGAACGGCGACAGGCACAGCACGACGCTCAGCGGGCGCGCCACCATGGTGAGCACCAGCCCGATGACGAGCGCGGGCAGGATGTCGTCGCCCAGCTCGTGCGGGGTGACGAGCAGGCCGAGCAGGACGAACATGCCGATCTGCGCGATCCAGCCGACCCCGTCGGCGAACCCGCGGGTGGCCGGCCAGTGCGGCAGCTTCGCGTTGCCCATCACCATCGACGCCAGGTACACGGCGAGGAAGCCGCTGCCGTGCGCCATCGCGCCGGCCGCGTAGGCGGTGACGGCGATGGCCATGACGGCGATGGGATAGAGGCCGGAGGCGGGCAGCGCCACGTGCCGAAGGCCCCAGGCGCCCAGCCAGCCCACCGCGAGGCCGATGGCCGCGCCGATGGCCAGCTCCTGCGTGATCTCACCGGCCAGCACGTACCAGTGCTCGATCGGGCCGGCCTCGGAGAAGGCGACCACCAGGATGACCACGGGGGCGTCGTTGAAGCCGGACTCCGCCTCCAGGGTGCCCGTCACGCGCGCGGGGAGCGGGATCCTGCGCAGCACGGAGAACACCGCCGCCGCGTCCGTCGAGGAGACCACCGCGCCGATGATCAGCGCCTGCCGCCAGTCCAGCCCGACCAGGTAGTGCGCGGCCGTCGCCGTGACCCCGACGCTCACCGTGACCCCGACCAGCGCCAGCGCGGAGGCGGCCGGCAGCGCCGGCTTGATCTCCTTCCACTTCGTGCCCAGACCGCCCTCGGCCAGGATCACGACCAGGGCCGCATAGCCGATGACCTGCGTCAGCTCGGCGTCGTCGAAGCGGATGCCGCCGATGCCGTCCTGGCCCATGAGCACGCCGATGCCCAGGTAGATGAGCAGGCTGGGGAGCCCGCTGCGCGAGGAGATCCGGACCGCTGCGACGGCGAGGAGCAGGACGAGCGAGCAGACGAGCAGGAGCTGGTTGAGGTCGTGGACAGTCAGCGGCCGTTCCCTTCCCTGGCCCGCGCGCACGCGCGCGTGGGCTCACGTACATAGGACACGAAGTGGCGGTTCTCCGCACCCAACTACTTCGTTACCTTACCTAACTCTTGACGATTTCTTGACACTGAAGGAGGCATGATCGAACGTCCTGCCGTGCTGGTTCCCCACTCCGCGTCAAGGGCGGTGAAGCCCTGCGCCTATGGTTGCTCCAGCGCTCATTGAAAAGGACAGCCCGCCCTGCCGCTCGCGTTAGGACAGCAAGGACAGCGATGCCCCCCAATACCACCGCCTCCACGGGTCAGCAGCCCGGCAAGTCCGGCAGGAAGAAGGGGCGCAGACTCCGCCTGCTCGTCCTCGTGCTGGTGCTGGCCGTCGTCGCGGGCGTCGCCGGCGGGGCGTACTGGTCCATCAGTACCGTGCGCGCCTCGTTCCCGCAGACCAAGGGATCGATAACGCTCGACGGCCTGTCCGGGCCGGTCGACGTGAAGCGCGACGACTACGGCATCCCGCAGATCTACGCCTCCTCCGACGAGGACCTGTTCATGGCGCAGGGCTTCGTCCAGGCGCAGGACCGGTTCTGGGAGATGGACGTACGCCGCCACATGACCTCGGGCCGCCTGTCGGAGATGTTCGGCAAGAGCCAGGTCGACAACGACGAGTTCCTGCGCACCCTCGGCTGGGACCGGATCGCCAAGGAGGAGTACGACAAGACGCTGTCGGCCTCCACCAAGAAGTACCTCCAGGCCTACGCCAAGGGCGTCAACGCCTATCTGGACGGCAAGGACGGCAAGGACATCTCCCTGGAGTACGCGGCTCTCGGCTTCACGAACGACTACAAGCCGCAGCAGTGGACCCCGGTCGACTCGATCGCCTGGCTCAAGGCCATGGCCTGGGACCTGCGCGGCAACATGCAGGACGAGATCGACCGCGCCCTGATGACCAGCCGCCTGGGCCCCAAGCAGATCGCGGACCTCTACCCGCAGTACCCGTACAGCCGGAACAAGACGATCGTCCAGGCCGGCCAGTACGACGAGGTCACCAAGACGTTCGAGCAGTCGGGCTCCGCGTCGGCCGCGGGCTCGTCCACGGCCGGCACGTCGTCCTCCTCGGGCTCCTCGGGCACCGCCGGCCTGCAGAGCCAGCTGGCGGGCCTGCAGAACGTCCTGGACGGCCTGCCCACGGCCGTCGGCGTGAACGGCAACGGCATCGGCTCGAACTCCTGGGTGGTCGCCGGCAGGTACACCATCACCGGCAAGCCACTGCTGGCCAACGACCCGCACCTGTCGGCCTCGCTGCCGTCCGTCTGGTACCAGATGGGCCTGCACTGCCGCTCGGTCTCCAGCACCTGCCAGTACGACGTCAGCGGCTACACCTTCGCGGGCATGCCCGGCGTGGTCATCGGCCACAACCAGAACATCTCCTGGGGCATGACCAACTCCGGCGTCGACGTCACCGACCTCTACCTGGAGAAGCTCTCCGGCGACGGCTACCTCTACGACGGCAAGACGGTGCCCTTCACCTCGCGCCAGGAGACCATCAAGGTCGCCGGCGGCTCGTCGAAGAAGATCGTCGTCCGGGCGACCAAGGACGGGATGCCCCTCCTGTCCGACCGCAGCGACGAGCTGGTGAAGGTCGGCCGCAAGGCCACCGTCGACACCGCGGCCCCCGACCGCGGCGACGGCTACGGCATCGCGCTGCGCTGGACCGCGCTGGACCCGGGCACCACCATGGACGCGGTCTTCGCCATGGACAAGGCGAAGAACTGGAACGACTTCCGCGCCGCGGCGACCCTGTTCGACGTGCCCTCGCAGAACCTGATCTACGCCGACACCGAGAACCACATCGGCTACACGCTGCCCGGGAAGATCCCCACGCGCGCGCAGGGCTACGACGGCTCCGTCCCGGTGCCCGGCTGGGACCCGAGGTCGCGCTGGACGGGCTACATCGACGACGACGAGCTGCCGTACGAGTACGACCCGGCCCGCGGCTACATCGTCACCGCCAACCAGGCCGTGGTCGACAAGTCCAAGTACCCGTACACGCTCACCACGGACTGGGGCTACGGCGCCCGCAGCCAGCGCATCAACGACCTGATCCAGTCGAAGATCGACGACGGCGGCAAGATCTCCACCGAGGACATGCGTCAGATGCAGCTCGACAACAGCAGCGAGATCGCCAAGCTGCTGGTGCCCAAGCTGCTGAAGATCGACATCTCCGACAAGGACGTCCGGGACGCCGCGGCCATCCGGGAGGCTCAGGAGCTCCTGGAGGGCTGGGACTACACCCAGGACGCCGATTCGGCGGCGGCCGCCTACTTCAACTCGGTCTGGCGCAACATCCTCAAGCTCGCCTTCGGCAACAAGCTGCCCAAGGAGCTGCGGGTCGAGGGCCAGTGCCTGTGGGTCGACCCCGTCAACACCACCGGCCCCGTCGACGAGACGGACAAGGTGCGCGAGTGCGGTGAGCGCGAGCCCGACCAGGCGCAGCCGGACGGCGGCGACCGCTGGTTCGAGGTCGTGCGCAGCCTGCTGAACGACGAGGACAGCGACTGGTGGAGGACGCCCTCCTCGGGCACCCGCCCGTCGGCCGACAACCGCGACGAGCTGTTCACGCGGGCCATGATCGACGCCCGCTGGGAGCTGACCGCCAAGCTCGGCAAGGACATCGACACCTGGAGCTGGGGCCGGCTGCACCGCCTGTTCCTGAAGAACCAGACCCTCGGCACCGAGGGCCCCGGGTTCCTCCAGTACGCCCTCAACCGCGGCCCCTGGAAGCTCAGCGGCGGCGAGGCCACGGTCAACGCCAGCGGCTGGAACGCGGCCGGCGGCTACGGCGTCGTCTGGGTGCCGTCGATGCGGATGGTGGTCAACCTCGGCGACCTCGACAAGTCGAAGTGGATCAACCTCACCGGCGCCTCCGGGCACGCCTACAACGCCCACTACACCGATCAGACGGACAAGTGGGCCGACGGCGAGCTGCTCGACTGGTCCTTCACCGAGAAGGCGGTCGACGACAGCACGGGCGACACCCTGGTGCTGAAGCCGTGACCCCGGGCACCTGACCGTGAGTGGCCTCCACGCGCGCGTGGAGGCCACTTCCGCGTCCGGGCCGCGCTCAGCCGAACCGGCGCGCCCCGGACGGTGTCACCACCGCGTGCACCGGCCGGTCGTGCGGCTCCTCCGGGACCCGCTCGACGACCTCAGAGTCGTACAGCAGGACCACCAGCGAGGGATGGGCGCCCGCGCGCTCCAGACGCGCGAGCACGCGGTCGTACGAACCCCCGCCGCGCCCCAGCCGCATCCCGCGCGCGTCGACCGCGAGGCCGGGCAGCAGCACGACGTCGGCGCCGGTCACGGCGTCCGGGCCGAGCCGCTCGCCGGCGGGCTCGAAGAGGGCCATCCTGCCGCCGTGTTGGACCCGGGTGAGGGAGTCCGGCCCGGTGTACGCGCCCCAGTCGAGGTCGTTGTCGGGCAACAGCGCGGGCAGCAGCACGCGTACGCCCCGGGCGCGCAGCGCGTCGAGGAGCGCGAGCGTGCCGGGCTCGCTCCCGACCGAGACGTACGCCGCCACCACGCGCGCGTGGGCCAGTTCGGGCAGCTCCAGGGCCCGCACGGCCAGCGCGGCCGCCGACTCCCGCAGGACACCGTCCGGCAACCTGTCTCTCACCGTGAGGAGTTCTCGCCGCAACGTTCGCTTGTCAGGCTCGCCCGGACGTGCGCTGTGTCTCACTGCTCGGTTCCGTACCCTTCCCAATTGCGCTCATATGAGAGCCAAATAACCGGAGCCTCAGATTCACTACAAAGGCACCGGATATGGTGTCGGGCATGACTCAGTCGCACCCTCGGATCAGCAAGGCTGTCATCCCCGCAGCGGGCCTAGGCACCCGCTTCCTTCCGGCCACCAAAGCCACTCCCAAGGAGATGCTTCCGGTCGTCGACAAGCCGGCGATCCAGTACGTGGTCGAAGAGGCCGTCTCCGCCGGCCTCGACGACGTCCTCATGATCACCGGCCGCAACAAGCGCCCGCTGGAGGACCACTTCGACCGCAACTACGAGCTGGAGTCCGCCCTTCAGAAGAAGGGTGACGCCGACCGGCTCGCGAAGGTGCAGGAGTCCAGCGACCTGGCCACCATGCACTACGTCCGCCAGGGCGACCCCAAGGGCCTCGGCCACGCCGTCCTGTGCGCCGCCCCGCACGTCGGCCACGAGCCCTTCGCCGTCCTCCTCGGCGACGACCTCATCGACCCGCGCGACCCGCTGCTCAAGCGGATGGTCGAGGTGCAGGAGCAGCGCGGCGGCAGCGTCGTCGCGCTGATGGAGGTCGCGCCCGAGCAGATCCACCTCTACGGCTGTGCGGCCGTGGACCCCACCGAGGACGCCGACGTGGTCAAGGTGCACGACCTCGTCGAGAAGCCGGCCGCGGCGGACGCCCCGTCGAACTACGCGATCATCGGCCGCTACGTGCTCGACCCGGCCGTCTTCGACATACTGCGCAAGACCGAGCCGGGCCGCGGCGGCGAGATCCAGCTCACCGACGCCCTCCAGCAGCTCTCGCAGGACGAGAAGGTCGGCGGCCCGGTGCACGGCGTCGTCTTCAAGGGCCGCCGCTATGACACCGGCGACCGGGGCGACTACCTGCGTGCCATTGTCAGACTCGCATGCGAACGTGAAGACCTGGGCCCGGACTTCCGGACCTGGCTTCGCAGTTACGTAGCCGAGGAGATGTAGCGAGTTGAGCACCGCCGCCGCGCCCCGCCCCGCCGGCCAGGACCACCTCTGGTCGGTGGACGAGCACCTGGAGGACATCCTCACGACCGTCCGCCCCCTGGAACCCATCGAGTTGCAACTCCTCGACGCCCAGGGCTGCGTCCTGGTCGAAGACGTCACGGTGCCGGTCTCCCTGCCGCCGTTCGACAACAGCTCCATGGACGGGTACGCGGTGCGGGTCGCGGACGTCGAGGGCGCGAGCGAGGAGTTCCCGGCGGTCCTGGAGGTCGTCGGGGACGTCGCGGCGGGCCGGGCCGAGCCTCTTCACGTGGGCCCCGGCCAGGCCGCCCGCATCATGACCGGTGCCCCGCTGCCGCCCGGCGCCGAGACCGTCGTTCCGGTGGAGTGGACCGACGGGGGACTCGGCGAGGGGCCGGTGACGGGCATGCGCGCACGCAGCTCGGCCCCCGAGGGCGCGCAGGGCCAGGTGCACATCCACCGCCCGGCCGAGGCACGCGCGCACGTACGCGCCAAGGGCAGCGACGTGAAGGCCGGCGACCGGGCGCTCGAAGCGGGCACGGTCCTCGGCCCGTCGCAGATCGCCCTGCTCGCCGCGATCGGCCGTGGCACCGTCCGGGTGCGCCCGCGCCCGCGCGTGGTCGTGCTGTCCACCGGCAGCGAACTCGTCCAGCCCGACGAGGCACTCGCCGAGGGCCAGATCTACGACTCCAACAGCTTCACCCTGACCGCGGCCGCCCGTGACGCCGGAGCCATCGCCTACCGCGTGGGCGCCGTCGCAGACGACGCCGAGACGCTCCGGTCCACGATCGAGGACCAGCTCGTGCGCGCCGACCTCATGGTCACCACGGGCGGGGTCAGCGTCGGGGCGTACGACGTCGTCAAGGAGGCGCTGTCGTACGTCGGCGACGAGGACGAGGCCGGCAGCGGCATCGACTTCCGCAAGCTCGCCATGCAGCCCGGCAAGCCCCAGGGCTTCGGCTCGATCGGCCCCGACCACACCCCGCTGCTCGCCCTGCCGGGCAACCCGGTGTCGTCGTACGTCTCCTTCGAGATCTTCGTGCGCCCCGCGATCCGCACCCTGATGGGTCTGGAGGACGTCCACCGGCCGCGCACGCGTGCCACCCTCACCGCGGACAAGGCGCTGACCTCGCCGAAGGGGCGCAGACAGTTCCTGCGCGGAAAGTACGCCGACGGCGAGATCCGGCCGGTCGGCGGCGCCGGATCCCACCTCATCGCCGCCCTCGCGCACGCGGACGCGCTGATCGTCGTCCCCGAGGACGTGGAGAGCGTCGAGCCCGGCGCCGAGGTCGAGGTGGTCCTGCTCGGCTGAGGGGCCCTGGTTGGCGGTACCGTGTCGCGCACAGCAGGCCCGTGCGCCGCACCGCGACGGGCCCGGACCGGGAGCGCCACACCAGCATGAGCACGCAGGACCCATCCACCCAGGACCGTCTCACGCACATCGACGACGCGGGCGCGGCCCGCATGGTCGACGTCTCGGAGAAGGACGTGACCGCGCGCACCGCCCGCGCCAGCGGCCGCGTCCTCGTCTCGCCCCGTGTGATCGAGCTGCTGCGCGGCGAGGGGGTCCCCAAGGGTGACGCCCTGGCCACCGCGCGCATCGCGGGCATCATGGGAGCCAAGCGCACCCCGGATCTGATCCCGCTGTGCCACCCGCTCGCGGTGTCCGGTGTGAAACTGGACCTGTCGGTCGCGGACGACGCGGTGGAGATCCTGGCCACCGTGAAGACCACGGACCGCACGGGCGTCGAGATGGAGGCCCTCACCGCGGTCTCCGTCGCCGCGCTCACCGTGATCGACATGGTGAAGGCGGTCGACAAGGGAGCGGTCATCACGGACGTACGGGTGGAGGAGAAGACGGGCGGCAAGTCGGGCGACTGGAGCCGGTCATGACGTATCGCGCTCTCGTGGTCACGGCCTCCAACAGGGCTGCCGCCGGGATCTACGAGGACAAGGGCGGCCCGCTGATCGCCCAGGGCCTGAAGGGCTTCGGCTTCGACGTCGAGGGGCCGCAGGTCGTGCCCGACGGGGACCCGGTCCGGGCCGCCCTGATCGCGGGCGTCGAGGCGGGATACGACGTCATCGTCACCACCGGCGGCACCGGCATCTCGCCCACCGACCGCACACCCGAGGCGACCCGCGAAGTGATCGACCGCGAGGTGCCGGGCATCGCCGAGGCGATCCGGGCGTTCGGCCGGGAGAAGGTGCCGGCCGCCGCGCTCTCCCGGGGCCTGGCCGGAGTGGCGGGAGCCACGCTGATCGTGAACCTGCCCGGTTCCAGCGGTGGGGTGAAGGACGGACTGGCCGTCCTGGAGCCCCTTCTGATCCACGCCGTCGACCAGCTCCGCGGCGGCGACCACCCCAGACCCAGCAGTGGGGGTGCGAGCTGAACAGCCCATCCTGGCCCGTCGTGCTGGGGGACGGTGACGTCGTCCTCCGGCCGATAAAGATGCGCGACCAGCGGGCCTGGCGCGAGGTCAACCGACGCAACCGGGACTGGCTGCGCCCGTGGGAGGCGACGATTCCGCCGCCGACGCCCAGCGGGCCGATCGCGCACCGGCCGACCTACCGTCAGATGGTCCGCCACCTGCGCTCCGAGGCGCACGCGGGCCGGATGCTGCCGTTCGTCATCGAGTACCAGGGGCGACTGGTCGGGCAGTTGACGGTGGCCGGGATCACCTGGGGCTCGATGTGTTCGGGGCATGTCGGTTACTGGGTGGACGAGGGGGTGGCGGGCCGGGGGGTGATGCCGACGGCCGTGGCCCTGGTCGTGGACCACTGTTTCCGGACCGTCGGTCTGCACCGCATCGAGGTCTGCATTCGCCCCGAGAACAGGCCGAGCCGCCGGGTCGTGGAGAAACTCGGATTCCGTGAGGAGGGGCTGCGTCCGCGTTATCTCCACATCGACGGAGCCTGGCGCGACCATCTCGTGTTCGCACTCACGGCGGAAGAGGTCCCGGAAGGGTTGCTCGGCCGCTGGCAGCGGGCACGCTCCCAGAAGGCGCCGCACTCGAACCAGCGGAACACCCGGCAGAACCCGCAGGGCAATCCCGCGTAGCGCCGGAAATTGAATAAGTGTTCGAAATTGATCGCCGGATGACCGGCTCGGGGCATTAAATTCGCGCCCCGGGCGGGCTGCTGATCGCATCGGTCACAAAAAAAGTTCGAAATATCAGCCAGATCGTGCGACACACCGGCTCAATTGGCAGATGGCCTCACGCAAACCCCTCTACCGTGTGAGGCGTGAGCAGCAGCGGCCTCATCTACGCAGTCATTGTCGGGGCCTGGGCCGCCTACTTGGTGCCGATGTGGCTCCGTAGGCAGGACGAGCTGAACGAGGCCCGTCCGACGGAACGCTTCAGCACAGCCATCCGGTTGCTGTCCGGACGGGCGGGGATGGAGCGCCGGTACGCCAAGGACCTGCGCGCGCGCTCCACCGAGGAGGGGGAGCCCAGCGCCGACGCTCCGGGCGATGTCACCGAGTCGGTGGACGTCCGGGCCTTCGCCGTACCCCCGACCCGTCCGCAGACCCAGGCGACGGCTCAGGCACAGGCATCCGGACGCCCGGACCCGGCGCGTGAATCCACTCGCGAACCGGTCCGCGAACCGGCGGCCAAGCAGGCGTCCGAGCGCGCCGGCGGACCCGCCGGCGAACCGGGTTCCGGTCCGGCGGGCAACGCGCGCAAGCGGGTACCCGCGGCCCGGCGTCCCCCTTCGGGGGAGGCTGCCGCCGCGCGGGCCCGGCGCTCGAAGGTGCTCGCGCGCCGCAGGCGCACCACAGTCGTCCTCTTCCTCGCCTTCACACTCGGCGCGATCGTCGCCGCCGTCGGCGGGCTCGCGTTCCTGTGGGCGCCCGGCATTCCCGCGGTGATGCTCAGCGGGTACATCGCCCATCTGCGCTCCCAGGAGCGCCGGCGCTTCGCCTACCAGATGGACCGGCGTCGCGCCGAGGCCGCGGCCCAGCGGCTGCGCGAGCACGCACGCCAGTCGCGGCGGCGCGGGAGCGCCGACCTCGGAGCCGGGGTCGACGAGGCCGACGAGGGGCCCGAACCAGGCACCGATCCCGGGATGTCCGCGCTCGCCGCGGATCGGCGTGCCCTCGTCGAGCAGACCGACCACGCCGAGTGGGTCGACCAGCAGCGCGAGCGTCGGCGCCGGCCCGGCCACGGGGACAGCTGGGACCCGGTCCCGGTGCCCCTGCCGACCTACGTCACCGCCCCGGTCGCGCCCCGCGCCTCCGGCGACGTGGACCTCGGGGCGCCGGACGCCTGGAGCTCGGCCCGGTCGAGCTCCGTCGCCCGGGACCGGGAGGCGGGCGCCGACACTGCCTCCGCCGGCCGGGACGCGGAAGCCCCGGAGGCGGCGGGGCACGGTGAGGACAGGGCCGACGGGGGTGGCCGCAGCGACGCCCGCCGCGCCGCCTCCGCGCGCCGCGCCCGCGAGCGGGGCCGCACGCCGCTGTTCGACCAGTACGAGGACGGCGAGCGGCCCCGGGCCGCGAACGAGTAGCGCCCGCCACCAGGGAACCCTCCCGAGCCGGTCCCCTCGGCCCGGCCGGGAACGGATTTCCAAGCACCCCGATCGGGGTGCTAAAGTTTCACTCGTTGCAAGGGCCTGTGGCGCAGTCCGGTAGCGCACCTCGTTCGCATCGAGGGGGCCAGGGGTTCAAATCCCCTCAGGTCCACAGCAACGACTTTCCAGGGAAACCCGGGGAGTTGGCGAGATCCCGTCCGATCGGTTGATCGGGCGGGATCTTTTGTTGTCCCCAAGAGGGTTGCTCCCAGAGGGTCGTGTCCCGGCCCCGCCCCGGCCCTGTCCTGGCCCTGTCCTGAGGGGGAGTGTGGAGAAGGCCACCGCGCCGTTACCGACGAGGCCCGCGGCGCCGCTGCGCAGCGCCGCCTTCCGGCGGTTCGTGACCGCCAGTCTCGTCTCGGCCACCGGATCCGCGATGGCGCCGCTCGCGCTCGCCTACGCCGTGATCGAGCAGGGCGGCGGAGCCGGGGACCTCGGTGTGGTGCTCGCCACGAACACCGTGCCGACCGTCGTCCTCCTCCTTATCGGCGGCGTGCTCGCGGACCGGATGTCCCGCAGCCGGCTGCTCTTCGGCGGCAACCTGCTGGCCGCCGCCGCGCAGGGGGCACTCGCGGCCACCGTCGCCACCGGGCGGGCGACGACCTTCTCCATCGCCGTCTGCGGCTTCGTCTCGGGGACCGCGCTCGCCTTCACCGTGCCCGCGACCCAGGGGGCCGTCGCCCAGATCGTGCCCGCCGAGCAGTTGCAGCGGGCCAACGCCCTGCTCAGGCTGCCGGGCAACGCGGTCAAGGTGCTCGGACCGGCCGTCGGCGGAGTCGTCGTCGCGGTGAGCGGACCGGCCTGGGCGCTGGCCTGGGACGCGCTCACCTTCGCCGTCGCCGCCTTTCTGCTGCTCGGGCTGCGCCTGGACGCCCCCGTCGCCGTCGGCGGCGTACTGAGCGATCTGCGGGCGGGCTGGACCGGCTTTTGGTCCAGGACCTGGCTGTGGACCTACACCCTCGCCGGGACCGTTCTCGTCGCCGCGTGGCTGGCCGGGTTCCAGCTGCTGGGGCCCGTAGTCGCGGCGGAGCGGTACGCCGGAGCACGTGACTGGGGGCTGGTGCAGGGGGCGTTCGCGGCGGGGCTGCTGGCCGGGACGGTGGTGTGCCTGCGCTGGCGGCCGCACCGGCTGCTCGCGGTGGCCGTCGTGGCCTGCCTGCCCATGGCCGTGCCGCTGCTCGCCATGGGCTGGGGACTGCCGCTGCCCTGGCTGCTGTTGACCGTTCTGCTCGCGGGCGTCGGGCTGGACGTGGCGGTCGTCATGTGGACGACCGCCTTCCAGCAGCATGTGCCGCAGGGGGAGTTGGGCCGGATGAGCGCGTTCAACAGCGTCGGGGAGCGGCTCGCGATACCGCTCGGCTATCTGCTCACGGCGCTCGCGGCGGGCGTGTGGGACAACCGGACGGTGCTGGTGGCGTGCGCCGGTCTGGTCGCCGCCGCCGTCGTCCTCAACCTCTGCGTGCGGGACGTGTATCGCGTCAACGCGGCCCGGGACTGACCACTCACAGCGCCTTCGCGAAACACAGACTCAGCTCGTGGAAGCGGTAGTAGCCGAACTTCCCGCACGGCTCGTATCCGCTGGACGTGTACAGCGCCACCGCCTCCGGCTGCTTGGCGCCCGTCTCCAGCACCATGCGGATCCGGCCCGCCGCCCGCGCGTCCTCCTCCAGGGCGGCCAGGACGCGTCTGGCGAGGCCGCGTCCGCGCATCGAATCGACGACGTACATCCGCTTCAGCTCGGCGTCCCCGTCCTGGTTGCCCTCGCCGTTGTCGTCCTGGGACCGCCAGCCGCCGGAGGCCACCGGGGTGCCGAGCTCGTCGTAGGCGATCAGGTACAGGCCGTTCGGCGGTTCGAAGTCGGCCGCGGCGAGGGGCGTGGCGTCGCCGTCGTCCCCGTAGCGCACGGCGTACTCGCCCTGGACCTGGTCGTTGAGCTTCACGGCGTCGGGGTGGTCGAAGGAGACGCGGCGTATATTCATGCTGATTACCGTATATCAATTCAAGATCAAGAGGTTCCAGAACCGGACAACGTCCAGTGTGCCGGTAAGGTGCCGGAGTGCTCACTGTGACCTCTGTGAATGTGAACGGGCTGCGGGCCGCCGCGAAGAAGGGCTTCGTGGAGTGGCTCGCCGGCACCGAGGCCGACGTGCTGTGCCTCCAGGAGGTGCGCGCCGAGCCCCAGCAGCTGCCCGAGCAGGTCCGCACGCCCGACGGCTGGCACGTCGTGCACGCGCCCGCCGCCGCCAAGGGCCGCGCCGGCGTCTCCCTCTACACCCGCCGCGAGCCCGACCGCATCCAGGTCGGATTCGGATCGGCGGAGTTCGACGACAGCGGGCGCTATGTCGAGGCCGACCTCCCGGGTGTGACGGTCGCCTCCCTCTACCTCCCCTCCGGCGAGGTGGGCACCGAGCGGCAGGACGAGAAGGTCCGCTTCATGGGTGAGTTCCTGGCCTATCTGAAGGGCCTGCGCGAGCGCGCCGCCGCCGACGGCCGCGAGGTTCTCGTCTGCGGCGACTGGAACATCGCGCACGAGAAGGCCGACCTGAAGAACTGGCGCGGCAACACCAAGAACTCCGGCTTCCTGCCGGAGGAGCGGGAGTGGCTGAGCGCGGTGTTCGAACCCGCCGCCGGCGGCTATGTCGACGTCGTGCGCGCGCTGCATCCGGAGGCGGAGGGGCCGTACTCGTGGTGGTCCTACCGCGGGCGGGCCTTCGACAACGACACCGGCTGGCGCATCGACTACCAGGTCGCGACGCCGGGGCTCGCCGCCGCGGCGCTCAAGGGGTACGTCGAGCGGGCGGCCACGCACGCCGAGCGCTGGTCGGACCACGCGCCGGTGACGGTCGTGTACGACCGCTAGTCCCGCTCGTTCTGCCGGCGCAGCCGCCGGTCCAGCGCCAGGGACAGCTCCGCCTCCACCACGCTCCGGGCGAGCGGCCGCAGCCGCTGGAGGTCGTTCTCCCCGGCGTGGCGGAGTACCAGCTCGGCGAACATCTCCGCCAGGTCGTCCACGTGCTCGCGGACCTGTTTGCCCGCCGCCAGGACCTCCGCGAGGGGGATGCCCTCGCGGACCAGGGCCGAGGAGACGTCCAGCAGGCGGCGGCTGATGTGGACGATCTCGTCGCCGTCGGTGCCGAGGTAGCCGAGGTCCAGGGCGGCGGCGAGGTTCTCCGGGGTGACCTGGCCCTCGAAGCGGGCGGCCAGCTCCTCGGGGGTGAGGCGGACCGGCTCCTCCTCCGTCGGCGCGACGCCGAGGACGTCGGCGACGTCGCGGCCGTGGTCCAGGGCCTCCGCCAGCTCCGCGATGCCGGTCAGGGTGTGGCCGCGCTCCAGCAGGGCCGCGATGGTGCGCAGCCGGGCCAGGTGGTGGTCGTCGTACCAGGCGATGCGGCCCTCGCGGCGCGGTGGCGGGATCAGCTTGCGTTCGCGGTAGAAGCGCAGGGTGCGCACCGTGATGCCGGCCAGGCGGGCCAGCTCCTCCATGCGGTATTCACGCTTCTCGGTCACCCCGGAACCTTAATTCGTACCGGCGGTAACTTTCCTTGCCCACCCCCTACCGGTCGGTACGGACCTCCTCTACTCTCCCCATTGCGCCAGTGTTCACTGGCATGGTTCCGGTTCGAAGTGTGGAGGCACAGGCATGGCCGAACGCGAACATGTGCGGGTCGCGGTGGTCGGGTCCGGGTTCGGCGGACTGGGGGCGGCCGTACGGCTGCGGCGCGAGGGCGTGACCGACTTCGTCGTCCTGGAGCGGGCCGGCGGCGTCGGCGGCACCTGGCGGGACAACAGCTATCCGGGATGCGCCTGCGATGTGCCGTCCCACCTGTACTCGTTCTCCTTCGCACCCAACCCCGACTGGCCGCGCACCTTCTCCGGGCAGGAGCACATCCGCGCCTACCTGGAGCACGTCACGGACACCTTCGGGCTGCGGCCGCACATCCGCTTCGACTCGGAGGTGCGGCGGATGACGTGGAACGGCGAGCGGCTGTGCTGGGACATCGAGACGAGCAGCGGGAGCCTGTCCGCCGACATCGTCGTCTCCGCCACCGGGCCGCTGTCCGACCCCAAGACGCCCGAGATCCCCGGCCTGGACTCCTTCCCAGGCAAGGTCTTCCACTCCGCCCGCTGGGACCACGACTACGACCTGCGCGGCAAGCGCGTCGCCATGGTCGGCACCGGCGCCTCCGCCATCCAGATCGTGCCCGCCATCCAGCCCCAGGTCTCCCGGCTGACTCTCTTCCAGCGCACCCCGCCCTGGGTCATGCCCCGCATCGACCGCGCCATCAGCGGCGCCGAGCGTTCCGTGCACCGGGCCCTGCCCTTCACCACCCAGCTGCGCCGCGGACTGCTGTGGGGCATCCGGGAGTTGCAGGTCCAGGCGTTCACCAAGCACCCGAACGAGCTGGGCTTCATCGAGCGCCTCGCCAAGCAGAACATGGCCCGCGCGATCAAGGACCCGGCCCTGCGCGCCAAGCTCACCCCCGACTACCGCATCGGCTGCAAGCGGATCCTGCTGAGCAGCGAGTACTACCCGGCGATCGCGCGGCCCAACGTGGACGTCGTGGCCAGCGGGTTGAGCGAGATCCGTGGGTCCACCGTCGTGGCCGCCGACGGCCACGAGGCCGAGGTCGACGCGATCGTCTTCGGCACCGGGTTCCACGTCACCGACATGCCGATCGCCGACCGGGTCGTGGGCGCCGAGGGCAAGACCCTCGCCGAGACCTGGAAGGGCGGGATGGAGGCCCTGCGCGGGGCCTCCGCCGCCGGGTTCCCCAACTGGATGACGATCATCGGGCCCAACACCGGCCTGGGGAACTCGTCCATGATCCTCATGATCGAGTCCCAGCTGAACTACATGGCCGACTTCGTACGGCAACTCGACGTCCTCGGCGGCCGGGTCGCCCTCGACGCGCGCCCCAGCGCGGTGCACGCCTGGAACCGGCGGGTGCAGGAGCGGATGAAACGGACGGTGTGGAACACGGGCGGCTGCACCAGTTGGTATCTCGACGCGAGCGGACGCAACACGACCATCTGGCCCGGTACGACGACCGAGTTCCGGCGGGCGACCCGGCGGGTGGATCTCGCGGAGTACGCCGTGGTGCGGTCGTCCGTGCGGGAGACCCCGGAGATCGCGGCGGCCGCGGAGAGCGCGGAGACCGGCGAGAGCGCGGAGGTGTCCGCGTGAGCCGCCTGATGAACGTCGCCAACGGGCCGTACGCCCCACCCGTCCCCGTCCGCGAGGTGACGGCCGTGTCCGCCGACGGCGCAGGGCTGCACGTCGAGGTGCACGGCCCCGAGAACGCGCCCGCCGTCGTCCTCGCGCACGGCTGGACCTGCTCGACCGCCTTCTGGGCGGCGCAGATCCGGGATCTGGCCGTCGACCACCGGGTCGTCGCCTACGACCAGCGCGGCCACGGACGCAGCCCGGCCAGTCCGGCGTGCAGCCCCGACGCACTCGCCGACGACCTCGAAGCCGTACTGAAGGCGACCCTCGCGCCCGGCGAGCAAGCCGTGATCGTGGGGCACTCCATGGGCGGCATGACGGTGATGGCCGCCGCCGCGCGCCCCGGCTTCCGCGAGCACGCCGCCGCCGTCCTGCTGTGCAGCACGGGCGCCTCCCGGCTGGTCGCCGAGTCGACCGTCATACCCCTGCGCGCGGGCCGGCTGCGCACCTGGCTGACCGGGCGCGTCCTCGGTTCCCGGGCGCCGCTCGGGCCGGTCACGCCTGTCGCCAGGGCGATCCTCAAGTACGCGACGATGGGCGCCGGGTCGGACCCGCACATGGTCGAGGCGTGCGCGCGGATCGTGCACGCGTGCCCGCGCAAGGTGCGGCACGCCTGGTCGCAGGTGCTCGACCTGCTCGATCTCGACCACGGCGTACGCCAGTTGTCGGTGCCGACCGCGGTGATCGTCGGCACGGCCGACCGGCTGACCCCGCCGGTGCACGCCCGCTCGCTGGCCGCCGCGCTGCCGCACTGCCTCGGTGTCACCGAACTGCCCGGCCTCGGGCACATGACGCCCATCGAGGCGCCCGAGCTGGTGACCGGAAAGATACGGGAACTCGTCATGACGTACCCGACGACCAGGACGCACACGCAGGTGAAGGAGGGCGCATGAGCAGGGTGAGCCTCGAAGGGCAGGTCGCCGTCGTCACGGGCGCGGCGCGGGGCGTTGGGGAGCTGCTCGCGCGCAAGCTCTCCGCGCGGGGGGCGAGCGTGGCGCTCGTCGGGCTGGAGCCGGACGCGCTCAAGCAGGTCTCCGAGCGGCTGCACGGCGACAGCGACCACTGGTACGCCGACGTCACCGACCACGAGGCGATGGCGCGGGTCGCGCGGGAGGTGAAGGAACGGTTCGGGAAGGTCGACATCGTCGTCGCCAACGCGGGCGTCGCCGCCGGGGGACCGTTCGTGGACTCCGACCCGGAGGCGTGGCGGCGGGTCATCGAGGTCAACCTCATCGGATCGGCGGTGACGGCACGCGCGTTCCTGCCGGTGCTGATGGAGAGCCGGGGCTATCTGCTCCAGATCGCCTCGCTCGCGGCCATCACCCCGGCGCCGATGATGACGGCGTACTGCGCGTCCAAGTCGGGCGTGGAGGCGTACGCGCACAGTCTGCGGGCCGAAGTCGGGTACAAGGGCGTGCGGGTGGGCGTCGGGTATCTGTCCTGGACCGACACCGACATGGTGCGCGGGGCCGACCAGGACGACGTCATGCGGGAGTTGAGGCAGCGGCTGCCGTGGCCGTCCAACAAGACGTATCCGCTGGGGCCGGCGGTCGAGCGGATCGTGGCCGGGATCGAGCGGCGGTCGAGTCATGTGTACGGGCAGTGGTGGCTGCGCGGGATGCAGGGGGTGCGCGGGTATCTGCCGGGCCTCATCGGGACCGTGGGGCAGCGGGAGATGCGGCGGTTCGGGGACCGGCTGGTGGGGATGCGCGGCGGGCTGGTCGGAGCCGGTGGCGCGGCCGATGAGCAGGAGCGGACTACGCGGCGTAACTGATCGACATGCGCAGGGTTATCGCCCGTGTGAATCTGGTCGAGGCCCCACCGAGGGGCCAACCCCCACCCACTACGGGAGTGAACCCACATGGGCATGAAGGACCAGTTCAAGGAGAAGTCCGAGCAGCTGCAGGAGCGTGCGCGTCAGCACGGTCAGCAGGAGCGTCCGGAGCGTCAGCGCCAGCACGGTCAGCCGGAGCGGGGTCGTCCGCAGCGGCCGCAGCGTGACGAGGAGTCCGACCGGATGCGTGAGGACGAGGAGCGGTTCGACCAGGACTACGACCGGTAGTCAGTCGGCTCGCTGAAGCGCGGGGCGCCCACTGTTCGGTGGGTGCCCCGCGTTCGTGTTTCCGGTGCGGCTGGGTGGGGGCTTGTCGCGCCCGCGCGGCGGAGCCGCAAATCGGAACAGCCCCGCGCCCCTGGGTGGGTTCCCCCGGCGTCCCTCAAGGACGTGGGGGCAAATTGGGGCGCGAGCGGTCCGGAACGTGTGCGTAGTCCGGGGGAGTTGCCGGAGGGTTCGTCTCCAACAGCTCCAGCGCCAGCTCCACCGCGTCCGTCAGCTGGGCATGACGGCCCTCCGCCCAGTCCAGCGGTGTTCGCAGGGCCTCCACGTCGGGGCTGACGCCCTTGTTCTCGATGCTCCAGCCGTACGCGTCGAACCAGGCCGCGTTCATCGGGACCGTGATCACCGTGCCGTCGCCGAGGCGGTGGCGGCCGGTCATGCCGACGACTCCGCCCCAGGTGCGCTGGCCCACCACCGGGCCCAGCTTGAGGAGTTTGAAGGCCGCCGTGATCATGTCGCCGTCCGAGGAGGTCGCCTCGTCGGCGAGGGCGACGACCGGGCCGCGCGGGGCGTTGGAGGCGTACGACACCGGCTGGGCGTTGCGGGTGAGGTCCCAGCCGAGGATGGTGCGGGTCAGCTTCTCCACCACCAGTTCGCTGATGTGCCCGCCCGCGTTGCCGCGCACGTCGACGATCAGGGCGGGGCGGGACACCTCCATGCGCAGGTCGCGGTTGAACTGGGCCCAGCCGGAGCCGCCCATGTCCGGGATGTGCAGGTAGCCGCAGCGTCCGCCGCTCAACTCCCGTACGACGGCCCGGCGTTTGGCCACCCAGTCCTGGTAGCGCAGGGGACGCTCGTCGATGAGGGGGACGACGGCCACCCGGCGTGCGCGGCCCGCCTCGCCCTCGGCCGGGGTGAACGTCAGCTCCACCGTCGTACCGCCCGCCCCGGCGAGGAGGGGATAGGGGCCGGCGACCGGGTCGACCGGGCGGCCGTCGACGTGGGTGAGGACCGCGCCTTCCCGGATTCCGGTGCCGGCCAGCGGGGAGCGGGCCTTGGAGTCGGAGGACTCGCCGGGGAGGATGCGCTTGACCATCCAGCCTTCGTCGCGGCGTACGAAGTTGGCGCCCAGCAGGCCCTGCCAGCGCTGGTAGTGCGCCGGGCCCTCGTTGCGGCGGGCGGGGGAGACGTAGGCGTGCGAGGTGCCGAGCTCGCCCAGGACCTCGCGGAGCAGGTCGGCGAAGTCGTCGGGGGAGGCGACCCGGTCGACGAGCGGGCGGTACTGGTCCAGCACCCCGTCCCAGTCGATGCCGCACATTCCCGGCTCCCAGAAGTACGCCCGGATCAGCCGGCCCGCCTCCGCGTAGGACTGCCTCCACTCGGCGGCCGGGTCCACCTCGTGCAGGATGCGGCGGGCGTCGATCCACACCGTGGAGTCGCTGTCGCCGGACTCGGTGGCGGGCACCGCCCGCAGCTCGCCCTCGTCGACCACGACCAGGCGGGTGCCGTCGCCGCTCACCGTGAACCAGTCGAGGTGGTCGACGAGTTCGGACTTCTTGGCCTTGGTGATGCTGAAGTGCTCGAGGGTCGGCCGGCCGGTCATGTCGTCCGGGTTGGCGAACGTCTCGCCCAGCGCGCCCGAGATCGGCCAGCGCAGCCAGACCAGCCCGCCGCCGGAGACCGGGCACAGCGCCGAGTACTTGGAGGCGGTGACCGGGAAGGGGGTGACCCGGCTCTCCAGGCCCTCGATCTCGACGGTCGTCGTGCCGCCGCCGTCGCCCTCCTCTTCCTCCACCGGGTCCAGGCCCCCGGCGGCCGGGCGGCCCTCGGGGTTCAGGGCGAAGGGCGAGGGCGTCGCGGAGGACAGCGGCACCAGGTAGGGGCGGCAGCCGAGCGGGAAGGAGAGGTCGCCGGTGTGGACGTCGTAGACCGGGTCGAAGCCCCGCCAGGACAGGAAGGCGAGGTAGCGGCCGTCCCGGGTGAACACCGGGTTCTCGTCCTCGAAGCGGCCGCCCGTCACATCGACGATCAGGCTGTCCTTTATGCGGGCCAGTTTGATCTGGCGCAGGGAGCGGCCGATCCCGGGGTGGGACCAGGTCAGCCAGCCGCCGTCCGGGGAGAAGGCCAGGTCCCGCACGGGGCCGTTGACGGACTGGATCAGCTCGGTCACCTCTCCGTTGGAGTCCTCCGTCACGTCGAGGAGCAGCAGCCGTCCGTCGTGCGAGGCGATGGCCATGCGTTCGCCCTGGGCGTCGGCGACCATCTCCAGGACCCGGCCGAGGTCGCCGGAGGCCAGGCGGCGTGGCTCACGGTCGCCGGTCGCGCGGGGCAGATGGGCGATCTCGATCGCGTCCTCGCCCTCCGCGTCCGTCACGTACGCGACCTGCCCGACCGAGCCGAGCATCTCCGGGAGCCGGACCCGTACGCCCGGGGTGTCGGTGATCGTGCGGGCGGGGCCGTCGCGGTGGGTGAGCCAGTACAGGCTGCCGCGTACGACGACGGCGCTCGCGCGGCCCGTCTCGTCCACGGAGACGCCGTCGACGTGCTGCGCGGCCGGTACCTGGTAGGGGCGGCGGCCCGCCCGCTGCCCGCTCAGCCGGACGTCGAGCCGGCGCGGCCGGGAGTCCGGGGCCAGGTCGTCGACGATCCACAGGTCGCCCGCGCACTGGTACACCACCCGGGTGCCGTCACTTGCGGCGTGCCGGGCGTAGAAGGCGTCGTGGTCGCTGTGCCGGCGCAGGTCGGAGCCGTCGTGGGCACACGAGTAGAGGTTGCCGACGCCCTCGTGATCGGAGAGGAAGGCGATCCGGTCGCCGACGAACAGGGGGGAGTCGAGGTGGCCGGCGAGGTCCGCGAGCAGGCGTTCGCCGTGCAGCCACAGGCGGCCGGTGGCGCCGCCCCGGTAGCGCTTCCAGGAGGCCGGTTCGTGCGGTGGGGTGCCGGTCAGGAGCAGGCTCTTGCGCTCGTGGTCGAAGTCGGCGACCTGGATGTCGGAGCAGGGGCCCCAGGGGAGCTTGCGGCCGGGGTCGCCGTTGAGGAGCACCTTGTAGGCCCAGGTGAAGTGGGAGAAGGGCTCACCGTGGGAGGCGACGGCGAGGATCACGCCGTCGGGGGTGAAGCCGCACACCCGGGTGTCGGCGGAGCCCCAGTGGGTGAGCTGGGTGGCGGGGCCGCCCTCCACCGGGACCAGGTGGATCTCGGGGACCAGGCTGCGCCAGCTCGTGTGCGCGATGTGGCGGCCGTCGGGGGAGAAGCGGGGGTGGCCGATCTTGGTGCGGTCCACGGTGAGCCGCCAAGCGCGGCCCGGACGGTCCAGGGGGGCGAGCCACAGGTCGTCCTCGGCCACGAAGCAGAGCAGGTCGTCATGGAGGTGCGGCAGGCGCAGATAGCTCACCTCCCCATGCTTTTCCCGTGGACGTACCTGAGCAACTCGTGACATCTCCTCACACGCGGCCGCCGCGTGAGCCAGAACACGAACGAAACCGTTTCGTTTCGCTTGTGGGTGCGCTATCGTCGTGGTGTACGAAACCGTGTCGTTCGGAGTGGGGAAGGTGAGGATGGTGACCGAGGCGGCAACCGCACGTCGCAGCCGTATCACCCCCGAGCGCGAGGCCGAGTTGTACGCGGCCGTGCTCGACCTGCTCCGGGAGGTCGGCTACGACGCCCTCACCATGGACGCCGTGGCGGCCCGCACCCGGTCCAGCAAGGCGACGCTCTACCGCCAGTGGGGCGGCAAGCCGGAGCTGGTGGCGAAGGCGATCCGGCACAACAAGCCGGGCAACATCTCCGACGTCGACACCGGATCCCTGCGGGGCGACCTGCACGCCCTCACCTCCCGTGAGGACGACTGCACCATGCAGCAGAACGCCGCGCTGATGCGGGGCCTGTTCATGGCGGTGCACGGCAACCCGGACCTCCTCCAGGCGTTCAAGGAACTGCTGATCGAACCCGAGATGGAGGAGTTCCACCGGGTGGTCCGACGGGCCGTCGACCGCGGTGAGGTCCGCGCCGACTGCCCCGCGCTGGACTACGTGGTGCACATGCTCGTCGGCGCGTTCGCCACGCGCACGCTGATCGACGACCAGCCTCCGACGCAGACGTTCCTCACCTCGTACATCGACGCCGTGGTCCTCCCCGCCCTCGGCGTACCCGTCAACTGACGAGTCCCCACAGCTAGCCCTCCTCCTGACGTATCCGCTCACGTCGTCGGGCTGATCACCCCTGCCCACGTACCGCCCCCACGACCTGACCGGGAGTCACCTTCGTGGCCACCTTCCTTTACAAAGTCGGCCGGCTCGCCTTCCGGCGACGGCACTTCGTCGCCCTGATATGGGTCGCGCTGCTCACCCTCGCGGGTGTGGGCGCCGCCAGTGCGCCCGCAGCGGGCACCACCTCCTTCTCGATCCCCGGCACCGAGGCGCAGAAGGCCTTCGACCTGCTGGAACAGCGCTTCCCCGGGATGAGCGCCGACGGCGCCACCGCCCGGGTCGTCTTCAAGGCGCCGCACGGTCAGAAGATGACCGACGCCGGCAACAAGGCGACCGTGGAGGACACCGTCAAGGAGCTGTCCGACGGCTCCGAGGTGGCCTCCGTCGCCGACCCGTACACCGCGAAGGCCGTCAGCAAGGACGGCACGATCGCGTACGCGTCGGTGAAGTACGAGGTCTCCGGCATGGAGCTCCAGGACTCCTCGCGCGAGGCTCTTCAGGACGCCGCGCAGGACGCGCGGGACGCGGGACTGACCGTGGAGGTCGGCGGTGACGCCCTCCAGACGACCCCCGAGACCGGCGCCACGGAGATCATCGGCATCGCGGTCGCCGCGGTCGTTTTGGTGATCACCTTCGGCTCGCTGATTTCCGCCGGGCTTCCGCTGCTGACCGCCCTGATCGGCGTCGGCATCGGCATCTCGACGATCACCGCGCTGGCCAGCGCGCTGGAGCTCGGCTCCACCACCTCGACCCTGGCGATGATGATCGGCCTCGCGGTCGGCATCGACTACGCCCTGTTCATCGTCTCCCGCTACCGCGCCGAACTCGCCGAGGGCCGCGAGCGCGAGGAGGCGGCCGGGCGTGCCGTCGGCACCGCGGGCTCGGCGGTGGTCTTCGCGGGCCTGACCGTCGTGATCGCGCTGGTCGGACTGTCGGTCGTCAACATCCCGATGCTCACCAAGATGGGCATCGCCGCGGCCGGCACGGTCGTCATCGCGGTGCTGATCGCCCTCACGATGATCCCGGCCCTGCTCGGCTACGCGGGCGGCAAGGTCCGCCCGGCCGGCACCAAGAGCCGCTGGATGGGCGGCAACCGGGCCGAACGCAAGGCCGCCGCCGGCAAGGCCAAGCCGAACATGGGCACCCGCTGGGCCAGCTTCGTCGTACGGCGTCCGATCGCCGTCCTGCTGCTCGGCGTCGTCGGCCTCGGCGCGGCGGCGGTCCCGGCGGGCTCGCTCGAACTGGGCCTGCCCGACGACGGTTCGCAGCCGACGTCCACCACCCAGCGGCGCGCGTACGACCTGCTGTCCGACGGCTTCGGGCCGGGCTTCAACGGCCCGCTGATGGTCGTCGTCGACGCCAAGGGCAGCGACGACCCGGGCGCGGTCTTCCAGCAGGTCGGCGACGACATCAAGGGCCTGAAGAACGTCGTGACGGTGACGCCGGCCGCGCCCAACAAGGCGGGCGACACGGCGACGATCACGGTGATCCCGAAGTCCAAGCCGTCCTCGGTGACGACGGAGGACCTCGTGCACTCCATCCGCGACAAGGGCGCGGAGGTGAAGGCCGACACGGACGCGACCGTGCTGGTCACCGGCTCGACGGCGATGAACATCGACGTCTCGCAGAAGCTGAACGACGCGCTGATCCCGTATCTGGCGCTGGTGGTCGGCCTCGCCTTCCTCCTCCTGATCGTGGTCTTCCGCTCGATCCTCGTCCCGCTGAAGGCTGCGCTCGGCTTCCTGCTGAGCGTCATGGCGGCCCTCGGCGCGGTGGTCGCGGTCTTCCAGTGGGGCTGGTTCGCCGGACTCATGGGCGTGGAGGAGACCGGCCCGGTGATGTCCATGATGCCGATCTTCATGGTCGGCGTGGTCTTCGGCCTGGCGATGGACTACGAGGTGTTCCTCGTGACGCGGATGCGCGAGGCGTACGTCCACGGCGAGAAGCCGAGCCAGGCGGTGGTGACCGGCTTCAAGCACGGCGCACGGGTCGTCACGGCCGCGGCCGTGATCATGATGGCGGTCTTCGCGGGCTTCATCGGCTCCTCCGAGTCCATGGTCAAGATGATCGGCTTCGGCCTGGCCGTCGCGGTCTTCTTCGACGCCTTCGTGGTGCGGATGGCCATCGTCCCGGCGGTCCTGGCCCTGCTCGGCCGTCGCGCCTGGTGGCTGCCGAAGTGGCTGGACCGGGCCCTGCCGAACGTGGACGTCGAGGGCGAGGGCCTGCGCACCCGGGCGGAGAAGGACGAGGACCCCGACGCGGACCGCGCGTTGGCACGCGTCTGAGTCCGGGGCTCCGAACTCGGTCGCGTGTCCCGTACACGCACCGCTAGCGTGCGGTGCATGACGACGACCGACAGCACGGGCCACGGAGCCCACCCCCGTTTCGCCGAGGCCCTCGAAGAGCAGGGCCTCGGCGAACTGCTCGAACGGATCCGCCGGTTCCCGGACGCGACACGTACCGCCGCCGAGGCCGCCGCCGCGATCGGGTGCGAGCTCAGCGAGATCTGCAAGTCGCTGATCTTCGCCGCCGACGGAGTGCCGGTGCTGGTGCTCATGGACGGCGCCTCCCGCGTCGACCTGGAGCGGGTGCGCCAGGAGCTCGGGGCCGAGAAGGTGACGCGGGCCAAGGCGGACGTCGTACGGGAGACGACCGGGTACGCCATCGGGGGCGTACCGCCCTTCGGGCACCGTACGAAGACGCGGGTGCTGGCGGACCGGTCGTTGCTGGAGCACGACGTGGTGTGGGCCGCGGCCGGTAACCCGCACGCGGTCTTCCCCATGGAGCCGAAGGCACTCGTCGCCCACGCGGGCGCCGCCCTGGTGGACGTGCGCGAGCAGACTTCGTGACCCCGCTGGTCACCGCCGCCGTGCTGCTCGCGGCCGTCACGCACGCCGGCTGGAACGCCATCGCCCACAAGATCCCCGACAAGCTGGTGGGGTTCACGCTCATCGCCGGCGGCGGGGTGCTGATCGGGCTGGCGCTGATGCCCTTCGGGACGTTCCCGGCGGCGCGGGCGTGGCCGTATCTGCTGGCCTCCGCCGCCGTCCACATCGTCTACTTCGCGCTGCTGATGAAGTCCTTCCGGCTGGGCGACTTCGGGCAGGCCTACCCGATCGCGCGCGGCACCGCGCCGCTCGTGGTCGCCGTGCTCGCCGCCGTGTTCGCGCACGAGGTGCCGGACGCCTGGGCGGCCACCGGCATCGCCCTGTCCTGCGCGGGACTCACGGGCGTGGCCCTGTGGGGCCTGCGCGGGAAACGGCCCGACTGGGCCGCGATCGGCGCGGCGTTGGCGACCGGCCTGTCCATAGCGGCGTACACCGTTCTCGACGGGCTGGGCGTACGGGCCTCCGGTTCGTCCGTCGGCTACATCGCCTGGCTGATGGCGATCGAGGGCCTGGTGATCCCGGCGTACGCCGCCTGGCGCTGGCGCGGAAAGACGGTCGCCGTGCTGCGGCCGTTCGCGGCGCTGGGCCTGCTGGGCGCCGCGCTGTCCGTGACCGCGTACGCGCTGGTCCTGTGGGCCCAGACGAAGGCGGAGCTGGCGCCGATCGCCGCGCTGCGGGAGTCGTCCATCATCGTTGGGGCCGCCATCGGCGCGGTGTTCTTCAAGGAGCGCTTCGGGTCGCCCCGGATCGCGGCGGCGGTGCTGCTGGTGGTCGGCATCGGGATGATGCTGCACACGAGTTAGGCGGCGAGCGCCGGCTTGGTGACGCGGAACGCGAACTGGCCGCAGTACGTCAGCTTCCGCAGGTTCACCAGGGCCGTCCGGCGGCGGCCGTGTTTCGCCCAGTCGTCGATCTCGGTGTTGAGCGGGGACTGCTCCTCCCAGTAGCGGGAGTACTCGGGCGGGCGGCCCAGGTAGCTGCGCATGATCAGCGAGACCCCGTCGAGGGAGGGGCGGATCTCCTCCAGCGCCAGCCCCGCCTCCTCGACCAGCACGCGGAAGCCGTACGGCGTGTAGTTCCACAGGCTGAAGGAGTGGTACGGCTCGAACTGGGACGTCGACCCGATGAACCGGCCGCCGGGCTCGAGCACCCGGGCGATCTCCGCCAGCAGCTCGCGCGGACGGGCGACGTGCTCGAAGACCTGGTGGGAGTAGATCAGCGGGAGGGAGGCGGAGCCCAGGGGGAGGTTCACGCCGTCGTAGTGCACGACCGGGTCACCGTTCGGCGTGCGCTGGCCGGCCTCCGGTGAGTCGCCGATGTCCACCCCGACCCACCGGACCTTCGGATCGTGTCGGCGGAAGAGCTTGGCCGACATGCCGCGACCGCAGCCCAGGTCGACCACCAGCCCGGGTGCGCCGGGCGCGGCCATCACCTCGTCGACGTAGTAGCGCGAGGTGACCTGCCGGGCGTGGTCGTCGGGGATGCAGTCCCGCATGAGCTCCCAGAGGGTCGACATGTCTCGATGCTACGAACGCACACGGTGACGCGCTATTCACGCCCCGCGACACCGGACAGGTCGTGGGCCCGCACGCTGTTGCGGTCGGTGACCGAGCGGCCCAGCGCGTGGTGCGGCCACAGCCCCGCGGCGACCCGCCGGCTGCGCTCGCTCCACTGCCGGGCCGCCGTGGCGCCGGCCTTGTAGTGGTTGAGGGCGTAGCCGCCGGAGTGGATCCGCAGCAGGGTGAAACCGCCGGGGTATTCCTTGGCGGCGGCCACCTCCTGATGGGTGACGTGCGGGGCGCGCTGCAGCATCGTGCGCTTGTTGCGGTGCGTGTGGCCCGCGTGGTGCAGGAAGACGCCGGGCGCGGAGGCGTAGGCGTCGACGAGGGCGCGGGCCTGGCGGCGGTCCAGTTGCTGGCCGCGGGTCACCGGGAAGATCGAGTCCCGCACGGTCAGCGGATGGTGTCCGAACACCACCGTCGGCTGCTCCGGCGCCTCCCGCAGCCGCGCCCGGAACCACGCCAGCTGCTCGGGGCCGAGGCCGCCCGCGTCGGCGCCGTTGCCGGACTTGGCGTAGGTGTCGAGGCCGATGATCCGCAGCCCGCCGAGGTCCCGGGCGAAGAAGCCGGGGCCGTCGGCGACCGGGAAGGCCGTGCGGAAGGTGCCTCCGTCCTGGGAGCGGTCGTGGTTGCCGCGTACGACGAAGTAGTCCTGCCCGTGGGTGCCGAAGCCGTCCAGGATGCGGCGGGCCTCGCCCAGGTCGGCGGCCGACCCGCCGGCCGAGATGTCGCCCCCGGCCAGCAGCAGGTCCGCCCCGCGCAGCCGGGCCTCCTCGACCAGGGCGCGGCTCATGAGCTCGGGGTAGGGCGCCCGCCCCGGCTGCTGGCCGACCCCGCGCAGCAGGGGGAGACCGCCGACGAGGCCGGCCGTGGTCTCGCCGAGGTGCAGGTCGTTGCAGAGCGCGATGGACAGCAGATGCCGGCCGGGCGGCGGCTGCGGGGTGGTGAAGGAGTACGGCCCGCCACCGGAGCCGAACCCGAACGTCGAGGTGCCCACCGCGTTGCCGCGCACGAGGTGCAGCGGGGTGGGCGTCGCGGCTGTCCCCCGGGAGCGGGCCTGGTAGTAGTACGTCTGCCCCGGCTCGAGGCCGGTGAGTTCGACCTGGTGGTGGGCGGTGGGGCGGCCCTCGGAGGCGGTGCGGTCGAGCCGGCCGGGGTGGGTGCCGTAGACGACCTCGCCCTCGGTGATCGCGGGCAGGGGGTGACCGAGGCCGTCGTCGGTGCCGGGGATGCCGGTGTACCAGGTGAGGACGGCACTGTCCTCGGTCAGCGTGACCAGTTCCAGATTGACGGCGGCCAGGTCATCGGGGTGGTGGGAGCGCGCCCGGCGCACGGCGGCCGAGGCCGACCGCATCAGGGCGGGGGCGAGGCGCGCACCGGAGCGCAGCACCTCGCAGGGGCCGGGGAAGGCCGACAGTGCTGCGAGAGCGGGGAGATGAGCGGAGAAGCAGCAGCGCATGTCCTTTGTGTGGCCCGAAGCGGTTAACGGGGAAAGTGGCGGTGGCGGCGGGGCCAGGTCCGGCGCGCGACATCTCCATGGAAGCAGGCCGCGACCGTCTGTCGTAGGGACTGTGCCGAGTGTCACCTGATCCCGAGTTGAGTGATTCGTCCGGTCCGTTCGAACGTGTCGCCGAAGCCGACTAGGCGCGGGCCGCCCCGAGGGAGCACCCTGGAAGCAGTTATTCCGGAGGTGATCGTCATGATGCACACCACAGTGGGATGGCATGTCGAGCTGGAGTTCATGGAGGACGACCAGCACACGCGGGCGGTCGCCATGGTGCGGCTGCCCGACGGCTCCGAGGTACGGGCCCACGGGCACGCCACACGGCACCACACCGACTCGAATCAGCCACGGGTAGGGGAGGAGATCGCCGGCGCCCGCGCCCTGAACGAGCTCGCGATGCAGATGCTCACCAAGGCGCACAGCGAGATCGACTCGGCGTCAGGACGTACGTCGCACCCGATCCACGTGTGAGGAGCCGGGCCTAGAGCCGGTCCTGGCCGGCCAACGACGTCCGCACCGCCCGTACCAGAGCCTGCGCCCTCGGATCCGCCGTCACCGTCTTGCGGAAGCCGTTCGTCACATAGCCGAACGCGATTCCCGTCTCCGGGTCGGCGAAGCCGAGGGCGCCGCCGCGGCCGGGGTGGCCGAAGGAGCCCGGCCCGAGGAGCGGGGACGCGGAGCCGTGCAGCATGTAGCCGAGGCCGAAGCGGGTGTTCACGACCAGGACGCGGTCCGGACCCGACGACTCCTCGGCGCGGGCCAGCTCCACCGTCGCCGGGTCGAGCAGCCGTACGCCGTCGACCTCGCCGATCAGCCCCGCGTAGACGCGGGCCAGCCCGTCGGCCGTCGCGATGCCGTTCGTCGAGGGGAGGGCGGCGGCGCGATAGGCGGGGTCGTTCTGGTCCGGGAACGGGGTGATCGCGGCGAACGCGCGACGGGTGAGGGAGTCCGGGTCCTGGTAGGACTCGGTGACCGAGCGCCTGGGGCGGGCGCGCAGTGCCCCCGTCGGCTCCGGGCCCTCGACCCGGCCGGTACGGCCCACCCGGCCCGTCTCCGCCTCCGGCAGCCCGAGCCACAGATCCGCGCCCAGCGGACCGGTGACCTCCGCCGCGAGCCACTCGCCGACCCAGCGGCCCGTCACCCGCCGCACCAGCTCGTCCAGCAGCCAGCCGTACGTCAGCGCGTGATAGCCGTGGTCGGTGCCCGGCTCCCAGGCCGGCGTCTGCGCGGCCACCGCCGCCGGTCCGCGACGCGGGTCGAGCGCCTCCTCGGGCGTGAGCGGGCGGTCCAGCACCGGCAGCCCGGCGCGGTGGTTCAGCACGTGCCGCACCAGCAGCCGCTCTTTGCCCTGCGCCTTGAACTCCGGCCAGTACTCGCCGACCGGCGCGTCAAGATCCAGCACTCCCCGCTGGTGCAGCACGAGCGGTACGGCGGCGGCGACGCCCTTGGTCGCGGAGCGCACGACCTGCGCGGTGCCGTGCTGCCACGGCTGGTCGCCGTCAACGTCCTTCGCGCCGGCCCACAGGTCGACGACCTTTCGCCCGTCCCGGTACACGGCGACGGCCGCGCCCCGCTCCCCGAGCGCGGTGAAGTTCCGTACGAACGCTTCCCTGACCGGCTCGAAGCCCTCGGCGACTGTGCCGTTCGCGTCCACGTCCGTCTCCTTGTCCTGCCTGGTGCGGGTGCCCTTCTACCCAAGCAGGATGGTGACGTCGATGTTCCCCCGGGTGGCGTTGGAGTAGGGGCAGACCTCGTGCGCGGCGTCGACCAGCTTGGCCGCGAGGCCCTCGTCGAGCACCGGCAGGGAGACGCTGAGGGCGACCGCGAGGCCGTAACCGCGGTGCTTGTTGGGGCCGATGCCGACCTTCGCGGCGACCGTCGAACCGGTCAGGTCGTAGCCCTCGCGGTTGCCGACGAGGATCAGCGCGCTGTGGAAGCAGGTGCTGTAACCGGCGGCGAAGAGCTGCTCGGAATTGGTGCCGTTGCCGTCGCCGCCCAGCTGCGGCGGCATCGCGACCTTCAGCTCGATCTGCCCGTCCTGGCTGGTGACGAAGCCGTCCCGGCCGCCGTGCGCGGTGGCCTCGGCGACGTACATGATCTTCGTCGGACGGGTGTCGACGGCGGTGACCCCGTCGGTCGACGTGCCCTCTTCGGTCATGGGTGGCCCTCCCCCGGAAACAGTGCGCGACAACAAGGCGCGCACAAGTACATCGTGCACAAGGTACTGACCGGTAGGTAGGTCGTCGCCACCAGGGGGTGGCAACCGGGGGTAACCCGAGTTCAGGGGGTGTGCTCCGCGGCCGGGAGCGCGCTGTGCGCGAGCTGCCACAGCTCCTCGCGCAGTCGCGCGACGCCCGTCGCGTCGAGCCCCGTCGCGGTGAGCAGTGCGCCGGGCACGCACTTCGCCCGCTCCCGCAACTCCTCGCCGCGCCCGGTGACGGCCACGAGCACGGAACGCTCGTCGCGCGCCGAGCGCTCACGCCGGACCAGGCCGGCCGCCTCCAGCCGCTTCAGCAGGGGCGAGACGGTGCCGTAGTCGAGCCGCAGCGCGGCGGCCAGCTCCTTCACCGTCGTCTCGCCGCGCTCCCACAGGACCAGCAGCACGAGGTACTGCGGGTAGGTGAGGCCGAGTTCGTCGAGGAGCGGGCGGTAGGCGGCCGTCACCGCGCGCTGGGCGGCGTACAGCGCGAAGCAGAGCTGGTCGTCCAGGGACAGCGACCCCGCGTCCTCTTGATGCGTCACGCCCCCTCCCTCACGCTCGAACCGGCTTCGCTCGGCTCGCGCGGGGGCGCCCCCATCACGGAGCGCGGGTCGAAGCCGAAGGGCAGCTCCAGCCGGTGGGCCCGCATCAGCCCGTCGTCGGCGAGGAGTTCGCCGGTCCTGCCGTCCGCCGCGATCGTGCCGTCGCTCAGGATCAGGGAGCGCGGGCACAGCTCCAGGGCGTACGGCAGGTCGTGCGTGACCATCAGGACGGTCACGTCCAACGAGCGCAGGATGTCGGCCAGTTCGCGCCGGGAGGCCGGGTCGAGGTTGGAGGAGGGCTCGTCCAGGACGAGGATCTCCGGTTCCATCGCCAGCACGGTCGCCACCGCCACCCGGCGCCGCTGGCCGAAGGACAGGTGGTGCGGCGGGCGGTCCTTGAACTCCGCCATGCCGACCCGGGTGAGCGCCCGGTCCACGCGCTCCTCCAGCTCGGCCCCCTTGAGCCCGGCCGCAGCGGGCCCGAACGCCACGTCCTCGCGGACCGTCGGCATGAACAACTGGTCGTCCGGGTCCTGGAACACGATCCCGACCCGGCGCCGGATCTCGGCCATGTGCTCCTTGCCGACGGGCAGCCCGGCGACCTTCACCGAGCCCGCGCCGCCGGTCAGGATGCCGTTGAGATGCAGCACGAGGGTCGTCTTGCCGGCGCCGTTCGGGCCGAGCAGCGCGACCCGCTCGCCGCGTGCGATGGAGAAGTCCACGCCGAACAGGGCCTGGTGGCCGTCGGGGTAGGCGAAGGCGAGGCCCGAGACCTCGAGGGAAGCGGTCACAGCGTCCATCCCAGCAGACATACGACGAGGGCGGCCAACGGCAGGGTGAGGGCGTACGACCACTGCGCCCGGGAGGCGGTCACCTCGTCGATGACCGGCATGGAACCGGCGTATCCGCGGCTGACCATGGCCAGATGCACGCGCTCGCCGCGCTCGTAGGAGCGGATGAACAGCGCTCCCGCCGACTTCGCGAGCACGCCCCAGTGACGTACGCCGCTGGCCTCGAAGCCGCGTGACTCCCGGGCGATGCGCATGCGCCGCATCTCGTCCGCGATGACGTCGCCGTAGCGGATCATGAAGGACGCGATCTGCACGAGCAGCGGCGGCAGCTTCAACCGCTGGAGGCCGAGCAGGAGTTCACGCAGCTCGGTGGTGGAGGCGAGCAGCACGGACGCGGCGACGCCGAGCGTGCCCTTCGCCAGCACGTTCCACGCGCCCCACAGCCCGCTCACGCTCAGCGACATCCCCAGCACCTCGACGCGCTCGCCCTCCGCCACGAACGGCATCAGCACGGCGAACGCGACGAACGGCACCTCGATCAGCAGCCGCTTGAGCAGGAACCCGGCGGGCACGCGGGCGACGTACGCGACCAGGCCGAGCAGTACGGCGTACAGGCCGAACGCCCACATGGCCTCCCGCGGCGTCGACACCACGACCACCACGAAGGCGAACGTCGCGGCGAGTTTGGTGTGCGGCGGCAGACCGTGCACGGGGGAGTGCCCGTGCCGGTACAGCCGGTGCGCGTGGCCCGCCCCCATGTCAGGCGGTGGTGCTCGTGGGCGAGACGTCGGCCGTACGCCGCCTGCGCACCGCCCAGAACACCGCGCTGCCCGCGACCACGGTCACGCCGACGCCGATCACGCCCGCGAGACCGCCGGAGAGGCGGGCATCGGTGATGTCCTTGACGCCGTAGTCGGCGAGCGGGGAGTCGGCGGTGGCGTGGTCCTCGGTCTTCTTGTCGATGCCGTGGTCGGCGGCGACCTTCTCCAGGCCGTCCGGGTCGGCGGAGGCGTAGAAGCTGACGAAGCCGGCCAGGACCAGGGAGGTGACGAGGCCGACGGCCCAGACCTTGCGGGAGGAGCGGGCGGCGACCGGGACCGGCTCGGCGGCGGGCGCGTCGACCAGCTCGCCGTTGACCCGCAGTTGCAGTGGCCGGCGCAGGTCGCGGGCGCCGTACACGAGGTCCGGGCGCACCGCGACGACGGCGCCGACGGTCAGCGCGGTGATCGCGGCCTCGCCGATGCCGATGAGCACGTGCACGCCGACCATGGCGGTGGCGACCTTGCCGATGGAGACGTCGGTGGTGCCGCCGACCGCGTACATCAGCGTGAAGGCGAGCGCCGCCGCCGGCACGGACAGCAGGGCGGCGACGAAGGAGGCGACGGTGACCGAACGGCGGCTGCGGGGCAGCACCTTCACCAGGCCGCGGAAGACGGCGTAGGCGACGATCGTCGTGACGATGGCCATGTTGGTGATGTTCACGCCGAGGGCGGTCAGGCCGCCGTCCGCGAACAGGATGCCCTGCATGAGCAGGACGACGGAGACGCACAGGACCCCGGTGTAGGGGCCGACGAGGATCGCCGCGAGCGCCCCGCCGAGCAGATGGCCGCTGGTCCCCGCCGCGACGGGGAAGTTCAGCATCTGCACGGCGAAGATGAACGCCGCCACCAGGCCGGCCAGCGGCGCGGTCCGCTCGTCGAGCTCCCGGCGCGCGCCGCGCAGGCTCACGGCGACCGCCGCGGCGGCGACCACTCCGGTCACGGCGGAGGTGGGGGCGTCTATGAATCCGTCAGGTACGTGCACCGTTCGATGATAGTGGCTTAATGCGAACTACTTGCAAGAGCGAGGAGCTTGTGTATCGCACATGTGAGATGCGGCGGCCTCGAAGGGCACTTTCCGGAAGATATGCGACATTGGAGGGGGAGCGGAAGCACAGCTTTCGCACAGGTCACGCACTGTAAGGGGCCGTCCGATGTCTGTAGTCGAACAGTACGCACGGGTCCATATCGTTACGGACGCGGACATCCCGGCGGAAGAGCAGGACGCGGTGCCGGTGATCCTCCGATACGACCCGGACTCCGATCCGCGCTCGGTGCGCGTGCGGTTGCCGGGCCGTGAGGCCCATGAGTGGACGTTCTCGCGGTCCCTGCTGGAACAGGGGCTGCGGGCCCCCGCGGGGAACGAGGAGATCCGGGTGTGGCCGTGCGGTCGCGTGCAGGCCGTGGTGGAGTTCCACTCCGCGCAGGGGGTCTCGGTGGTGCAGTTCGAGACGAAGGCGCTGATGAGGTTCCTCCGGCGGACCTATCTGGCCGCCGAGGCACCCGTGCCGCACTGAGGCTCAGCCGCCTGCCCTACCGAGGCTCAGCCTTGTCTTACTGAGGCTCAGCCGCCTGCCTTCAGCAGCGCCGCCACGATCGGGCCCGCGGTGTCGCCGCCGTGCCCGCCCTGCTGGACCACGCCCGCCGCGGCAAGGTCGTCGCGGTACGCGGTGAACCAGCCGTTCGGCTTCTTCTGCCCGTCGACCTCCGCCGAGCCGGTCTTGGCGCCGACGTCACCGCTCACCCCGGCCATCGCCTCGGCCGCCGTGCCGTAGGCCGCCGTGTAGCCCATCAGTTCGCGCAGCTGGGACAGGGTGGACGCGGACATCGTGCGCGCGGCCGTCGCGAGCTGCCGTCCGTCGAACTCCGGGGAGACCAGGTACGGCTGCTTGAAGGTGCCCGTCTTCACGGTCGCCGAGACCGACGCCATGTTCAGCGGGTTCATCCGCACCCCGCCCTGCCCGATGAGCTCGGCCGCCATCTGGGCCTGCGACTGGACCGGGACGGCGCCGTCGAAGGTGGAGACGCCGACGGACCAGTTGTTCAGTGACAGGCCGAAGACCTGCTGCGCCTGCTTGGTGAGGCTGTCGTCGTCCAGCTCGGGCGCCTGGCTGATGAAGGCCGTGTTGCAGGAGCGGGCGAAGCTCGCCTTGAACGTGCCGCCCTTGATCTCGAACTTGTCGTCGTTCTGGAACTTCCAGTGCCCGTACGTGAAGTACTTCGGGCAGGGGTGCTCCTTGTCCGCCGACGCCAGGCCCTTCTCGATCAGCAGTGACGAGGTGATGACCTTCATCGTGGAGCCCGGCGCGAGGGAGCCCTGGAACGCGGTGTTGAAGCCGTGCGAGGAGTTGGCCACCGCCAGGATCTCGCCGGTCGACGGCCGCAGCACGACCACCGACGCCTTCGACTTCGAGGCGACCTGCTTTTCGGCTGCGGCCTGCATCGTCGGGCTGAGCGTCGTCTTCACCGTGCCCGGCGTGCCCTTGCTCATCTCCAGCAGGGTCTTGTCGGACAGCTCGGCCTTCTTGGACTTCTCGCCCCGGACCACCTGGAGCTCGACGCCAGCCTTGCCACCGGCCTTCTCGCCGTACTTCTCGCGCAGGCTGTCCAGGACCGAGCCCAGCGACGGGTACTCCTTCTCCGTCAGCTCGCCGCCGTCCCGGTCGAGGGCCTTGACCGGCGGGGTGCCGGACTCTCCGGTGACCAGGGTGTCGCCGTCCTCCAGGTCGGGGTGGACGACGGCGGCGTGCCACTCGACGATCGGCTTGCCGTCCTCGGCCCGCCGCACGACCGTCAGCGAACTGTCGTAGGCCAGCGGCTTGGTGGTGCCCTTGTACGTCACCGTGCCCTTCACGGAGAAGGGGACCTTGTCGCCGGTGCGGGTGCCGGCGGTCAGGGTGACGTCCTTGATGTGGGCGTCCTTGGTGTAGCCGGTCAGCAGGGCGGTCGCGGCCGCCGTGTCGTCCGTGGCGGCGGCCGCCTCGGTCACCTTGCCGCGCTGCCAGGCGGTGAGGAACGTCTCGGCCGTGCCGGTGACCTCCTTGGCCGACAGCGGCCCGGTCTTGACGGCCTTGGCCTTCTCGGTGCCGGCGGCCGACTGGGTGCCGCTCTCGGCGGCGGCCCCGCCGCCGAACAGCGCGTAGACGCCGAACCCCGCGCCGCCGACGACCACGGCGATCATGCCGCCGAGGACGGCCGGGTTGGTCTTCCGTCGCTCGGCGACGCGCCTTCTGTTGCCCACTTCTTTCCGTTCCCTCGCGTATTCAGGGGCCCCCGCCGCCCCGCCGACCTCACGCATACCAACGACGACGCCCACCCTAGAGTCCCGTGGCGCGGGGGATAAGTTCAGCCGGACGCTCGTAGCACGGCTGCGACAATCGGCCCCGCCGCGTCGCCGCCGTGGCCGCCCTGCTGGGACATGGCCGCGGCCGCCACATCGTCGCGGAAGCCGGTGAACCAGCTGTCGGAGGTGGCCTTTCCGTCGACCTCGGCGGAACCCGTCTTGGCGCCGATGTCGCCGCCGAGCCCGGACATGACCTGTACGGCGGTGCCCCGGGACGAGGTCGCGGTCAGCCGCATCATCTGCTTCAGCTGGGCGGCGGTGCTCGCCCGCAGCCCGTCGGCGGTGGCGAACGGCCGGTCGTCGAGGTCGCGCGCGACCAGATACGGCTGCCGGAACCGACCCGTGATCGCGGTGGCCGTCACCGACGCCATGTTCAGCGGGTTCATCTGGACCTGGCCCTGGCCGATGGCGTTGGCCGCGCGGTCCGGGCCGGCGGAGGCGGGGACGCTGCCGTCGAACGACGTGATGCCGGTCTTCCAGTCGCGGCCGAGCCCGAACCGCTCCTCGGCCTCCGCCGTCAGCGAGGCGTCCGTGAGCGGCTCCTCGTCGATGAGCTTGATGAAGGCGGTGTTGCAGGAGCGCATGAACCCGCTGGCGAGCGTGGCGTTGGCGCTCTCGTCCGGCTCCAGACCCGTGAGGTTCTTGAAGGTCTGGCTCCGCCAGGTGGCCGTCGGCGTGCAGGGGGCCGGGCCGTTCATCGAAGTGACGCCGTTGTCGATGAGCATCGCCGCGGTGATGATCTTCATCGTGGAGCCCGGGGCGACCTTGCCCTCGAAGGCCGCGTTCCAGGCGTCGTCGCGGTGGTTCGCCACCGCCAGCACCTCGCCGGTGCTGGGCTTGACGGCGACGACCGAGGACTGGGCGAACTTCTTCACGGCCTTCTCGGCCGCCGCCTGCACGCTCGCGCTGAGCGTCGTCTCCAGCCTGCCGGGCCGGCCCTTGGCGAGGGTCAGCAGCGAGGTGTCCGGCGACTCGTCGGCGTGCCGGACCGACAGCTCGACGCCGGGCTCGCCGCCCGCCTTGTCGCCGTACTTCTCGCGCAGCACGTCCAGGATCGGGCCGAGCGAGGGGTACTTCTCCTTGGTCAGCTCGGCGCCGGCGCGGTCGACGGCCTCGATGGGCGGGCTCGCGGCCTCGCCGGTGACGAGGGTGTCGCCCCTGCGCAGTTGCGGGTGGATCACGGTGGGCTGCCAGTCGACGAGGGCCCGCCCGGTGGTGCGGCCGCGGACGACGGTCAGTTCGCTGCGGTAGGAGAGCGACTTGGACTTCCCGCCGTAGGACACCTTCGCCTTGACGCCGAACGGCACGGTGGCGCCGCCGGCCTTCCCGGGCGTGATCTTCACGCCGGTGATGTGGGCGTCCTCGCCGTAGGAGGACAGCACCGCCTCGGCGGCGGCGTCGTTGTTCGTGTACGTCGAGGCCTGCGCGGCCTCGCCCTTCTCCCAGGCCGTGAAGAACTTGGCCGAGGTCTCCTCGACCTCCTCCGCGCTCGGCGGCCCGGTCCGGGCCGGCGCGGGTCCGGCGGCGCCCGTCGCCCCGCCGCCGTTCAGCGCCGACATGATGTTGTAGGCCCCGTACCCGGCCCCGCCCACCATCACGGCGAAAACACTGCCTATGACGGCAGCCTTGACCCCCTTGGACATGGTCCCCTCCCCGTTAAGTCCTCCGCACTGTAAGTGACATGACGGAAACCTGGGGGAGTTGTTTTCTTTTGTTGTCCGAATGAGTGACCGATTCTTGGCTGAATGATCGACATGTTCCGACACGGGTGGGGCCGGGGCAACCAAGCGCCGGGCCCGCCGGTCAGACGGGGCGTCGGTCACCGCAACCGGGCCCGGAGGTCCTCCCGTGCCGTATCGATTCACCCGTTTTCTCGCGCATCGCGCCGCGACCGTACTGGTCCTGGCACTCGGCACGGCCCTCGCCCTGCCGGTGGCTCTGAGCCCGAAGCGCGGCAACCCGGCGCCGGCCGCCACGGCCGGGCTGAAACAAGGGATCGAGTACAAGGCGGCGCCGGGGCAGAACAACAGGGTGACCGTCACGGAGTCGTCGGCCGGCCGCCTCGGCGTCCGGTACGTGATCGACGACGTCGTCCCCATCGCCCCGGGAAAAGGCTGCGCCTACGTCAGCGACGCCGACCGCACCAAGGTCTCCTGCACGGCCCCGATCGGTGAGATGGCCACGGACCCCGTCCGCACGCTGCTCCTGCAGCTCGGCGACGGCGAGGACAGCGCCGACGGCCATGTCGTCGCCGACGACAGGTACGACCTGGGCTACACGGAGATCAACCTGGGCTCCGGCAACGACACCTGGACCGGCACGGGACGCGAGGCGCTGCACGTCTTCGGGTGCCCGGGCGACGACACCATCACCGCGAGCGGCTACATGAGGGTGGTCGGTGGCCCCGGTGACGACACCCTCCACGCCGGTGGCGACGTAGGCGTCCAGGGCGGCCCCGGCGACGACGTGCTCCTGGGCGGGGCAGGCACCCAGTCCCTGTCCGGCGAGCAGGGCGACGACTCGATCCAGGGCGGCCCCGGCGACGACCACCTCTACGGCAACCAGGGCAACGACGTCCTGTACGGCGACGACGGCGACGACGTGCTGTGGGGCGAGAGCCGGGTGGGCAACGGCTTCGAACCGGCGAGGGTCGAGAAACTCGGCAAGAAGCGCGACGACAAGCTGCACGGCGGCCCCGGCGCGGACAGGCTCTACGGCGGACCGGGCCCGGACGAGCTGTACGGCGGGCCGGGCACGGACCAACTGGACGGCGGCACCAGCCCGAACACGATGGTCCAGGACTGACACCGCCCGACCGGCCCCCGGGCTAGACCCAGGTGTCCAGCCACATCCGCGACCGCCAGTCGTCGATCGGGATCGCCTGCCCGGTGTAGATCGGCCAGAAGTAGATGAAGTTCCACGCGATCAGCAGCACCAGCACCCCCGCCCCCGTGGCCCCCGCCACCCGCCGGGTGTCGCTGGAGCCCGGTGGGCCGATGATCGCGCCGAGGAGCATCGCCACGGCCAGGCAGAGGAAGGGGAGGAAGACGACGGCGTAGAAGAAGAAGATGGTGCGTTCCTGGTAGAGGAACCAGGGGAGGTAGCCCGCCGCCACACCGCAGGCGATGGCGCCCGCGCGCCAGTCCCGGCGGAAGACCCAGCGCCACAGGATGTAGAGGACCGCGAAGGCCGCCACCCACCACAGCAGCGGGGTGCCGAGGGCCAGCACCTCGCGGGCGCACTTCTCGCCCGCGTCGACCGGGCAGCCGTCCTTGCCGGGGGCGGGGGACTCGTAGAAGTAGGAGACCGGGCGGCCGACGACCAGCCAGCTCCACGGGTTGGACTGGTAGGTGTGGGGGGAGGAAAGGCCGACGTGGAACTCGTACACCTGGTGTTCGTAGTGCCACAGGCTGAGCCACCAGTCGGGGAACAGCCATGACCAGCTGCTGGAGCGGCCGTTGGCGCTCGCCCAGTCGCGGTAGTAGCCGCCGCTGCCGTCGGTCGGGGAGAGGATCCAGCCCGTCCACGACACGATGTAGGTGACGATCGCCACCGGCACCGTCGCGAGGAACGCCAGGCCCAGGTCGTGCTTGACCACCGCCGTGTACGGGTGATGGGCGCCGGCGACCTTGCGGGCGCCGACGTCCCAGAGGACCGTCATCAGGCCGAACGCGACCAGGAAGTACAGGCCGTTCCACTTGGTGCCGATGGCCAGGCCCAGCATCAGACCGGCCAGCCAGCGGTAGGGGCGCCGGCCCAGGCGCAGGGTTTCCGCGAGGTGCGCGTCGGGGCGGACCCGGCCGTCCGCGTCGACCGGCAGGGCCGCGGCGAGTTTCGCGCGGGCCCGGTCCCGGTCGAGGACCAGGCAGCCGAACGCGGCCAGCACGAAGAACATCAGCACCCCGTCGAGCAGCGAGGTGCGCGCCATCACGAAGGCCAGCCCGTCCACCGCCATCAGCCCGCCCGCGAGGCAGCCGAGGAAGGTCGAGCGGAAGATACGGCGGCCGATGCGGCACAGCATCAGGACGGCCAGGGTGCCCAGCAACGCCGTCATGAAGCGCCAGCCGAAGGGGTTGAACCCGAACATCAGCTCGCCGAGCCCGATGACGTACTTGCCGACCGGCGGATGTACGACGTACGCCGCGTCCTTGGGGATCGGCACGTCGCCGTTGGTCGACAGGATCAGGTCGTTGACGTTCTTGTCCCAGTTGACCTCGAAGCCCCGGTGGACGAGCGCCCACGCGTCCTTGGCGTAGTACGTCTCGTCGAATATCACCTTCTTCGGGTTGCCCAGGTTCCAGAACCGCAGCAGGCCGGCCAGCAGCGTCACCAGCAGCGGACCGCCCCAGCCCGACCAGCGCGCGACCTTCTCGGCGAGCGGGCGCGAGACGCCGAGGAACTGCCACATCCGCGGGCTGGGCCGGACGTACGGCGGCACCAGCTGGTCGCGTACGTCGCCTCTGGGCGCCGCCGCGTAGCCGAATCGGCGCAGCCGCTGCTGCCACGACGGCCGCTGCTCGTGCGGCGCCTGGTCCTGCCGGGTGTCCATGGAGGACGCGGTACTGGTCACCGCGCCATCGTAGGGAACACGTCTGTGACAGTCGCGCGGATGCGCCCTGCGAGGATGGAAACGTGACAGGAACCCTTGTTTTGGCAGGCACTCCCATCGGCGACGTCAAGGACGCCCCGCCCCGGCTCGCCGAGGAACTCGCCGGCGCGGACGTGGTCGCCGCCGAGGACACCCGGCGGCTCAAGCGCCTCACCCAGGCGCTGGGCGTGCAGCCGGGCGGGCGGGTCGTGTCGTATTTCGAGGGCAACGAGTCGGCCCGCACGCCCGAGCTGGTCGAGGCGCTGCTGGCGGGCTCGCGGGTGCTGCTGGTGACCGATGCCGGGATGCCGTCCGTGTCCGACCCCGGGTACCGGCTGGTCGCGGCGGCGGTCGAGAAGGACATCCGGGTCACCGCCGTACCGGGACCGTCGGCCGTGCTCACCGCGCTCGCGCTGTCGGGGCTGCCGGTGGACCGGTTCTGCTTCGAGGGGTTCCTGCCGCGCAAGGCGGGGGAGCGGCTGGGGCGGCTGCGGGAGGTGGCCGAGGAGCGGCGCACGCTCGTCTACTTCGAGGCCCCGCACCGGCTCGACGACACGCTCGCCGCGATGGCCGAGGTGTTCGGCGCCGAGCGGCGGGCCGCCGTGTGCCGGGAGCTGACCAAGACGTACGAGGAGGTCAGGCGGGGCGGGCTGGGGGAGCTCGCGGCCTGGGCGGCGGAGGGCGTGCGCGGGGAGATCACCGTCGTCGTCGAGGGGGCGCCCGAGAAGGGGGCCGGCGATCTCGACGCGGCGGAGCTCGTGCGCCGGGTTCGCTTCCGCGAGGAGGCGGGGGAGCGGCGCAAGGAGGCCATCGCGGCCGTCGCGCTGGAGGCGGGGCTGCCCAAGCGCGAGGTCTTCGACGCCGTCGTGGCGGCCAAGAACGCGGGGGCGTGAAACGCCGTGTGAGCAGGGCGTATATCGCATGAGCGTGCGCCCCATGCCGGGGTAAAGCGCTCCGGCCCTTTCGGCAAGGAACGTCCAAGTCGGCGCCAACACTGGACAGATCCCGTGCCTCGGCTCCCGCGGAGGAGTCCACTGGGTGATGGGACGCGAACCGTCCCACCCAGCGGACCACAGGAGCTGGCATGAGTGAGATCGCACAGCAGACCACGGGCCTTCGCAGCGCCGCGACCGCCGTCGTCCACGAGTCGTATTCGTTCGCCTGCATGCGCTGCGGGCACGGCTGGGAGCAGTCGTACGAGATAGAGCACCACGTAGACGGCGACGGCCGGGAGTTCGTGATGTACGTCGCGAACGGCCAGGTCGTGCCGTCGCCGCTGAGCCGGCCCGCGTGTCAGAACTGCGACGGCCACATCGTGCGGATCATGGCCGCCGGCCAAGTGTCCTCCGTGCAGAACTCCCTCCACCGCCCGCGCCCGGTCCCCCGGCAGGTGGGGTCCGAGCCGGCCGCGGGAGCGGTGGAACCGGGGTCGAAGGAGCACCACTGGCATCTCTCCGATCTGCTGCACGTCTTCCACCGCAAGGCGAGCTGAGCCGAGCGGCCGGCCTGCCGGGCATGCCCCTTTCGTAGGATCGGGGCATGCCTTCGAACGCCGTCGACAAGCACGCCGCCCCGCCCCTGCCGGAACCCCTGCGGGTACCGGTCGCCGACTCGCACACCCACCTCGACATGCAGTCCGGCACCGTCGAGGAGGGCCTCGCGAAGGCGGCCTCCGTGGGGGTGACCACGGTGGTGCAGGTGGGCTGTGACGTACGCGGCTCGCGGTGGGCGGCCGAGACGGCGGCGGCGTTCGACGCCGTGCACGCGACCGTCGCCCTGCACCCCAACGAGGCGCCGCGCATCGTGCACGGCGACCCCGACGGCTGGTCCCGGCAGGGGGCGCGCGAGCCCGGGGGAGCGCGGGCGCTCGACGAGGCGCTCGCCGAGATCGACCGCCTGGCCGCGCTCCCCCAGGTCAAGGGCGTCGGCGAGACCGGCCTCGATTACTTCCGCACCGGGCCCGAGGGCAAGGAGGCGCAGGAGGCGTCCTTCCGCGCCCACATCGAGATCGCCAAGCGGCACGGCAAGGCCCTGGTCATCCACGACCGCGACGCCCACGCGGACGTGCTGCGGGTGCTGAAGGAGGAGGGCGCCCCCGAGCGGACCGTCTTCCACTGCTACTCCGGGGACGCCGAGATGGCGCAGGTGTGCGCCCGCGCCGGCTACTTCATGTCCTTCGCCGGCAACGTCACCTTCAAGAACGCCCAGAATCTGCGGGACGCGGTCGCGGTGGCCCCGCTGGAACTGCTCCTCGTGGAGACCGACGCGCCCTTCCTCACGCCGGCGCCGTACCGCGGACGGCCCAACGCGCCGTATCTCATTCCGATCACGGTGCGCGCCATGGCGGCCGTACGGGGGATCGAGGAGGACGTGCTGGCGGCAGCCCTCGGCTCGAACACGGCACACGCCTTCGGTTACTGACCGATAACGCCGGGTAACGCTCGCACGGGTTTACGCCGCGCGCCTCGCCACTGTGCGTAGTCGCGTCGCTTTGGCGAGCAACCGACCCTCCGCTAGGTTCTGGTGGCCCGAAACGGACCCCGCCGCTGGAGCGTGTCGTCGTGAGCAACGCGCAGTTCGAGACGTACGGCCCGACCCCGGCCCACGGGCCCTGGGCGTACGGCGGCTTCGACCCGTACAGCGCCCAGACGCTGACGTACGGGGTGCCCCACCCCTACGCGCCGCGTACGGACAGTTACGAAACCGGCTACGACAGCCACGAGTCGCACGGGGCGCACGACACGCACGGGGCGTACGAGGACACGTACCGACCCGCGTACGAGATGAGCGAGGAGGCGCATCCGCCCGTCGTGCGCCCCCGCAGCGGGCGGCGCGCCGCGCACCGGCGCAGGGCGCGCGCGGCCGAGCGGGGTGACGGGACCATGCGCCGGCTCGTCCCGCAGGCGCTGGTCGTGGCGTTCCTCGCGGGCGGCACGAGCGCGTTCGTCGCCAAGGACAAGGCCGTCGAGCTGAACGTGGACGGCAAGGAGCGCAGCCTGCACACCTTCGCGGACGACGTCACCGAACTGCTCACCGACGAGGGCGTGGAGGTGGGCGCGCACGACATGGTCGCGCCCCCGCGCGACGCGGACCTCGCCCACGGCGACGAGGTCGCGGTCCGTTACGGACGCCCGGTGCGGCTCACCCTCGACGGCCAGCGGCGCGAGGTGTGGACGACCGCGCACACCGTGGAAGAGGCGCTGACCCAGCTGGGGGTGCGAGCGGAGGGCGCGTATCTGTCGGTCTCGCGCTCCCGGCGCATCGGACGGCAGGGGCTCACGCTCGACGTGCGCACTGAGCGGACGGTGACCGTCATGGCGGACGGGCGGGCACGCACGATCCGGACGAACGCCGCGACCGTCGGCGAGGTCGTGGAGCAGGCCGGGATCACCCTGCGCGGGCAGGACAGCACCTCCGTCCCGCTGGAGAGCTTCCCGCGCGACGGGCAGACGGTCACCGTCCTGCGGATCACCGGCCGCAAGGAGATCCGCGACGAGGCGATCCCGTTCGCCGTGGAGCGCGTCGACGATCCCTCGGTCTTCAAGGGCACGGAGGTCGTCGAGCGGGCCGGACAGGCGGGGCTGCGGCGGCTCACGTACTCGCTGCGCACGGTCAACGGCGTCCGGCAGAAGCCGCGCCGGCTCAGGTCCGAGGTGGTGCGCGAGCCGCAGACGCAGATCGTCAAGGTGGGCACGAAGCCCCTGCCGACGTCCGTCAGCGGCGCCGGCCAGCTGAACTGGGAGGGGCTCGCGGCGTGCGAGTCCGGAGGACGGGCGGACGCGGTGGACTCCTCGGGGACCTACGGCGGGCTGTACCAGTTCGACACCCACACCTGGCAACGCCTCGGGGGCAAGGGGCGGCCGCAGGACGCGCCGGCCGAGGAGCAGACGATGCGGGCGAAGAAGCTGTACGTGCGGCAGGGGGCGAGCCCCTGGCCGCACTGCGGGGGGCGGTTGCACAGGTGAGGCCCGGTGCGCGGGCCGCGGCCGGGCGATCGCGTCCGGCGGCGCCCCGTACCCTTGTCGGGTGAGCAGCCCCACCCCCGACGCCCTCCTGGGCCCCGCCGACGTCCGAGAACTCGCGGCAGCCCTCGGTGTGCGCCCCACCAAACAGCGCGGCCAGAACTTCGTGATCGACGCGAACACGGTCCGCCGTATCGTCCGCACCGCGGAGGTCCGCCCCGACGACGTGGTGGTCGAGGTCGGTCCGGGGCTCGGCTCCCTCACGCTCGCCCTGCTGGAGGTGGCCGACCGCGTCACCGCCGTCGAGATCGACGACGTGCTCGCCGGCGCGCTCCCCTCCACCATCGCGGCGCGCATGCCGGAGCGCGCCGACCGGTTCGCGCTGGTGCACTCCGACGCCATGCACGTCGCCGAGCTGCCGGGCCCGCCGCCCACCGCGCTGGTCGCCAACCTCCCCTACAACGTGGCCGTCCCGGTCCTCCTCCACATGCTCGCCACCTTCCCGAGCATCGAACGCACCCTCGTCATGGTGCAGTCGGAGGTCGCCGACCGGCTGGCCGCCGCCCCCGGCTCCAAGGTGTACGGCGTGCCCTCCGTGAAGGCCAACTGGTACGCCGAGGTCAAGCGGGCCGGCGCCATCGGGCGCAACGTCTTCTGGCCCGCGCCGAACGTCGACAGCGGCCTGGTCTCCCTGACCCGCCGCACCGAGCCGATCAAGACCACCGCCGCCAAGCGTGAGGTCTTCGCCGTCGTCGACGCCGCCTTCGCCCAGCGCCGCAAGACGCTGCGCGCCGCCCTCGCCGGCTGGGCCGGTTCGGCGGCGGCGGCCGAGGCGGCCCTCGTCGCGGCCGGTGTCTCCCCGCAGGCGCGTGGAGAGGCCCTGACCGTCGAGGAGTTCGCGGCCATCGCGGAGCACAAGGAAGCCGCCCAGCACAAGGAGTCCGAGTAAGTGAGCGCGAGCGTCACCGTACGGGTCCCGGCCAAGGTCAACGTCCAGCTCGCGGTCGGCGCCGCCCGCCCGGACGGCTTCCACGACCTGGCCAACGTCTTCCTCGCCGTCGGCCTCTACGACGAGGTCACCGTGACCCCCTCGCCCGACGGACCGCGCGTCACCTGTGAGGGCGCCGACGCCGACCAGGTCCCCCTCGACCGTACGAACCTCGCCGTCCGCGCGGCCGAGGCGCTCGCCACCCGCTACGGCCGCACCCCCGACGTGCACCTGCACATCACCAAGGACATCCCGGTCGCCGGCGGCATGGCGGGCGGCAGCGCGGACGGCGCGGGCGCGCTGCTCGCCTGTGACGCGCTGTGGGGCACCGGCGCCTCCCGCGAGGAACTCCTCGAGATCTGCGCCGAGTTGGGCAGCGACGTGCCGTTCAGCCTGGTCGGCGGCGCGGCCCTGGGCACCGGGCGGGGCGAGAAGCTGCGCCCGCTGGACGTGGGCGGCACCTTCCACTGGGTGTTCGCGATGGCCGGGCGCGGGCTCTCGACGCCGGCCGTCTTCCGTGAGTTCGACCGGCTCGGCGAGGGCACCGACATCCCCGAGCCCGTCGCCTCCCAGCCGCTGCTCGACGCGCTCGCGAAGGGCGACCCGGACGCGCTCGCCGCCGCCGTCTCCAACGACCTCCAGCCCGCCGCGCTCTCCCTGTTCCCGGAGCTCGCCGACACCCTCGCGGCCGGCCTCGCCGCGGGCGCGCTGACCGCGCTCGTCTCCGGCTCCGGCCCGACCACGGCGTTCCTCGCCCGCGACCCCGAGTCGGCGGCGAAGGTGGCCGAGGCGCTGCGCACGTCCGGCACCTGCCGCGCGGTGCGCACGGCGTCCGGGCCCGCGCCGGGCGCCACCGTGCTGCCCGCGTGAGCCGCGTACTCACAAGTAGGCGTTCTTCGCCCGATCTCCACACGGATGTACTGCGAACGCGGTACACGAGGGACGGGTGGGGCGGTTAGGGTCGCTTGACGTTTCAACCGCCGGGCCATGGCGTCACGCCACAGCTCTGCCCGGCGCACCGTCAAGTGCACTTCTGGAAGGGGACACTCCTGTGTCCGAATCCCCCACCCCCACTCAGTCGTCGCATCGTAGAAAGCGCTCCCTGTCCCGCCGCGGCATGATCGCCGCGGGCGGGGCGGTGGCCGCCGGGGCGGCACTCACGCCGATGGTGTTCGCGGCCGGCGACTCCGACGGGACGGACGGCTCCGCCCCCGCCGCCGGTGATTCCGGTACGACGCCGCAGAAGTTCCCCGCCACCCGCACCGAGGCCGCCACCGGCACCGGCGAGGCCACCACCGCCTTCGCCGCCTCCTACGTCGGTGTGCGCTGGTCCGGCGCGAAGGAGGGCGCCGCGATCCGGCTCGCGGACGGCAACTGGCAGACCCTGACGAGCGGTTGCGCGACCGTCGACTCCGGCGGCACCGCCCTGGTCGCGGCCGGCGACGCCACCGAGTACCAGGTGAAGGCCGCGGCCGACATCGACGGCGTGCGTTCGCTGGCGATCGACACCACCGGCGGCCCGGACCGCACGTTCCACGTGCCGAGCGAGCCCACGCGCGTGCGCGGCGTCCGCTACCTCTCGCGCCCGGCCTGGGGCGCCGACGAGTCCAAGCGGTACAAGGACGGCAAGGTCAACTCGCCGGAGACGTACTATCCGCTGCAGATCATCACGGTCCACCACACCGACACCCCGAACGCCGATCCCGACCCGGCCGCCACGGTCCGCGCGATCTACGAGTTCCACGCGATCACCAACGACTGGGGCGACATCGGCTACCACTTCCTCATCGACGAGGCGGGCAACGTCTACGAGGGCCGCTACTCCGGCGACGACGGCATCCCCGCCTTCAACCCGGACGGCGACCTCGTCACCGGCTTCCACTCCGTCGGCTACAACTCCGGCGCCCTCGGCATAGCCCTGATCGGCACCCTCGACCAGCAGGGCCCGACGGACGCGGCCAAGGCCTCCCTGGTCCGGCTGATCAAGGTGATATCCCGGTTCAAGGGCCTGGATCCCGAGGCGCGGGTGACGTACGTCAACCCCGTCAACGGCACGAGGAAGGACACGAACACGGTCGGCGGGCACCGCGACTACTTCGCCACCGAATGCCCCGGCCAGGTCATGTACGACCTGCTGGCCGAGGTCCGCGCGGCGGCCGCCGGCCGCTGACGCCGACCAGGACGGTGCGTCCCGGGGACCACGGGGGATCCCCGGGGCGCACACCCTTCCCGGACCTCTGTGCGGCCCCGCGTCCGGGCCGGGCCCGGCGCGGGTGCGGGGCTGTCGGCGAGCGCGACTACCCTGGAGGATCGATCGTCCCCCTGGGCAGGAGAGAAATGGCCGTCAACCTGGTCAATGTCGAGAACGTCAGCAAGGTGTACGGCACCCGTGCCCTGCTCGACGGCGTGTCACTCGGCGTCTCCGAGGGGGACCGCATCGGCGTCGTGGGCCGCAACGGCGACGGCAAGACGACCATGATCCGGATGCTGGCCAGGCTGGAGGAGCCCGACACCGGCCGGGTCACCCACTCCGGCGGACTGCGCCTCGGCGTACTCACCCAGCACGACTCCCTCGACCCCGAGGCGACCGTCCGGCACGAGGTCATCCGCGACCTCGCCGACCACGAGTGGGCCGGCAACGCCAGGATCAGGGACGTACTGACCGGCCTCTTCGGCGGCCTCGACCTGCCCGGCTTCCCGCAGGGACTCGACACCGTCATCGGTCCCCTCTCCGGCGGCGAGCGGCGCAGGATCGCGCTCGCCAAGCTGCTCATCGAGGAGCAGGACCTGCTCGTCCTCGACGAGCCCACCAACCACCTCGACGTCGAGGGCATCTCCTGGCTCGCCCAGCACCTGCGGGAGCGGCGCTCCGCGCTCGTCTGCGTCACCCACGACCGCTGGTTCCTCGACCAGGTCTGCACGCGCATGTGGGACGTGCAGCGCGGCGACGTCTTCGAGTACGAGGGCGGCTACTCCGACTACGTCTTCGCGCGGGCCGAGCGCGAGCGCATCGCCGCGACCGAGGAGGTCAAGCGGCAGAACCTCATCCGCAAGGAGCTGGCCTGGCTGCGCCGCGGAGCGCCCGCGCGCACGTCCAAGCCGCGCTTCCGGGTCGAGGCCGCCAACGAGCTGATCGCGGACGTGCCGCCGCCCCGGGACAGCAGCGAGCTGATGAAGTTCGCCTCGTCCCGGCTCGGCAAGACGGTGTTCGACCTGGAGGACGTCACCGTCCAGGCCGGCCCCAAGGTGCTGCTGAAGCATGTGACCTGGCAGCTCGGACCGGGCGACCGGATCGGCCTCGTCGGGGTCAACGGCGCGGGCAAGACCTCACTGCTGCGCGCCATGGCCGAGGCCGCGCGGACCGAGGGCGAGGCGCAGCCGGCCGGCGGGCGGATCGCGGTCGGCAAGACCGTCAAACTCGCCTACCTCTCCCAGGAAGTGGCCGAGCTCGACCCGAACACGCGCGTTCTGGAGGCCGTTCAGCAGGTGCGCGAGCGCGTCGACCTCGGCAAGGGGCGCGAGATGACGGCCGGACAGCTGTGCGAGACGTTCGGCTTCGGCAAGGAGAAGCAGTGGACGCCGGTCGGGGACCTGTCCGGCGGTGAGCGCCGCCGCCTCCAGCTCCTGCGTCTGCTGATGGACGAGCCCAACGTCCTCTTCCTCGACGAGCCCACCAACGACCTCGACATCGAGACGCTCACCCAGCTGGAGGACGTCCTCGACGGCTGGCCCGGCTCGATGATCGTCATCTCCCACGACCGGTTCTTCGTCGAGCGCACCACCGACCGGGTGTTCGCGCTGCTCGGCGACGCGACCCTGCGGATGCTGCCGCGCGGCATCGACGAGTACCTGGAGCGCCGCCACCGCATGGAGGCCCAGGTCGCCGCCGCGGCCGCCGCTCCGGCCGCCGAGAAGGCCGTACCGGAGCGGAGCGCGGCCGACGCGCGCGCCGCCAAGAAGGAACTGCAGAAGATCGAGCGACAGCTCGACAAGCTCTCCGAGCGGGAGACCAAGCTGCACACGCAGATCGCCGAGCACGCGACCGACTTCGCGAAGGTCGCCGAACTCGACGCCGAGCTGCGCGACTTGGCCGGTCAGCGGGACGAACTGGAGCTGCGCTGGCTGGAACTGGCCGAGGACGCGTAGCGCTCCGGCGCGTCCCTCCGGGTCCCTCCGCACGCCCTGTGAAGGGGGCGTGAAGGCGCATAACGGCGGCATCACAGCGTGGTCCTCCCTTGGGAACAGGGGAGGAGAGGGGTCGGTGTGCTGTCGGTGGCGGGTGATAGAAAGGGCCGCCTGAGAACAGTCTGAGAAAAGCTGGTGTGGCGGAAACGCGACGGCACAGAACGTGGCACCACACCGGTCTCAAGGGGGAACCGCTCATGAGCCAGCCGCCCAACCAGCCGCCGCAGGGCGGTTTCGGCGCGCCGCAGGACCCACGGCAGGGCGGCTTCGGCGCGCCGCAGCCCGCGCAGCCGAGCCAGCCGCCGCAGGCCCCGCCCCCGCCGCAGGGCCCCCCGCAGACGCCGCCGCCCCCGCAGCCCGGTTACGGCTACCCGCAGCAGCCTCCGCAGCCGGGCGCGTACCAGTCCGGCCCGTACGCCCAGCCGCCCCAGCCCCAGCAGCAGCCGGGGCCGTACGGCTATCCGCAGCAGCCCGCGCCGGGTTACGGCTACCCGGGCCAGCCGCAGTACCCCGGTGCCCCCGGCGCGCCCGGCGGCTCGCGCAACCCCTTCAAGGGCAAGCCCGCCCTCGCCATCGGTGCCGCGGTCGCGGCGCTGCTCGTCATCGGCGGCACCGTGTTCGCGGTGACCAGCGGCGGGGACGACAAGGACGACAAGCCCGTCGCCCAGCAGAGCGACGACCCCAAGGGCTCGGACGGGCCGTCCGCCTCCGACGGCGGCAGCGAGGGCGGCGCCGACCCGGAGAACCTCAACGAGGGCCGCCAGGCGGGCGAGTCGAAGGTGCTCTGGTACCAGCCGGCACCCGACGCGCCCAAGTCCGGCGCCGACGCCTCCGGCATGTGGATCACCGACAAGACCGCGGTGAAGGCGGCGTACAAGCAGCTCTTCGCCTACAACGTCGGTGACGGCAAGGCCACTTGGGACCCGATCACCTTCCCCGAGAAGATCTGCGCGGTCACCCCGCAGAAGTCCGCGAGCGACAAGATCGTCGTCGCGTACATGAGCGGCGGCAGCGACCGCGCCAAGTGCAACCAGCTCCAGCAGATCGACCTCAACAGCGGCGAGCAGGGCTGGAAGGGCACGGTCGCCAACGGCGCGCTGTTCGACAGCACGCTCGACGTCGAACTGTCCATCACCGGCAAGACGTTGATGGTGGGCCGCTCCCAGTCCGGTACGGCGTTCGACATCGACAGCGGCAAGAAGCTGTGGGACAAGACGCGGTTCGGCGACAAGTGCTTCCCCGACGCGTTCGCGGGCGGCGGCAAGCTGGTCGCCGTCGCGTCCTGCGACGCCTCCGGCACCAACGAGCACGACGAGGTGCAGGAGCTCGACCCGGCGACCGGCAAGGCGAAGTGGACCCTGAAGTTCGACAAGGGCTGGCGGGTCGCGCGCGTCTTCTCCCTCGACCCGCTGGTCATCTACGGCACCAACGAGGACAAGAAGGCGTGGAACATCTCCACGTTCGACTCCGCCGGCAAGATCCGCTCGCAGGTCGACGTCGACCTGGAGATCGGCGCCGAGTGCGGCTGGGCCATCCTCCAGCGTGACCTGACGGGCTGCTCCGGCGTGGTCGCCGACGCGAACACCCTCTACATGCCGACCAAGGCGACCGCCAGCGCCAACGAGATCGTCGCCATCGACCTCGGCAACGGCAAGGAGAAGTGGCGGGTGAAGTCCCCGGCGGAGGAGACGATGCTGCCGATCAAGGTCGAGGACGGCAAGCTCATCGCGTACGTCCAGCCGTCGTACGACGCGGGCGGCCAGGTCGTGTCGATCCCGGTCACCGGAAGCAGCCACGAGCCGGCCAAGCTGCTCCAGAACCCGGCGAGCGCCGCGGACATCGAGAACGGCTTCTTCTCCAAGGCGTACGACTACGTCGACGGGCGCTTCTACCTCTCCAGCACCCGGCTGAGCGGCAACGACGAGGCCAAGGAGAAGCTGATGCTCGCCTACGGCAAGTAGAGCGAGCAGCCCGCACCCCGCGCCGTCGTCCCCTTCGCCTCCGCCGCGCCCGCCGTCCCCCTCCCCTGAGGTACCCACGCCATGACCCAGCCGCCGCCTCCGCCGCCCAACCAGCCTCCGCAGGGCGGCTTCGGCCCGCCCCCGACCCCGCCGCAGCCGCCCCAGGGCCCGCCCGCGGGCGCCCCCGGGCAGCCCGGATACGGCTATCCCCAGGCGCCCCAAGCCCCCCAAGCCCCCCAAGCCCCTCAGGCACCTCAAGCTCCCCAGGCACCCCAGCCGCCGCAGGGACCACCGCAGGGACCACCCCACGCCCCTCCGCCCGGCTACGGCTACCCCGCCCAGCCCCAGCCCCAGCAGCCCGCCCCGTACGGCCAGCCGCCCAACCCCTACGGCCAGCCTCAGAACCCGTACGCCCAGCAGCCCGGCTACGGCTACCCGCAGCAGACCGTGCCGCTGCACCCCCAGCCGGGACAGACCGCCGGTGGCGGGGGCCGGAACGGCTCGCAGCTGGCCGTCATCATCGCGGCCGCGGTCGTGGTGATCGCCCTGATCATCGGCGGTGGCGTCTGGTACGCGAAGTCCGGTGACGAGGGTGGCAAGGACGACACCGCAAACTCCAGCGGCGGCACCGGCGGCGGGGGCGACGACCAGGGGAGCGGCGGCTTCGACGCGCCCGACGGCACGGAGAAGGCGCCCGGTAACCCCTCCTCCCAGGTCCTCTTCCAGGTTCCGGCGCCCGACGTCGACGACGACAGCAGCATCGTCGTGTCCGGCTCGTGGCTGACCGACAAGGCGTACGTCAAGAGCGGCGTCGCCGAGATCGTCGGCTACGACCCCGACAAGGGCGGCAAGTTGTGGTCGGTCAAGCTGCCCGGCCCGGTCTGCCAGGCCGCCAGGCACGTCAGCGAGGACGGCGTGACCGCCGTCGCCTTCGAGCCCGCGATGCCGACCAAGGAGAAGCCCTCGCACGGCTGCACCCAGGTCGCGGCGATCGACCTCGACGCCGGCAAGAAGCTGTGGACGAAGTCCGCGAAGGGCGAGGACGGCCCGGTCCGGTACGACAACATCACCCTCAGCGGGGGCACCGTCGCGGCCGGCGGCACCAGCGGCGGCGCCGCGTGGGACCTCGAGTCCGGCAAGCAGCTGTGGATCCCGAAGGCCAACGACAGCTGCTACGACCTCGGGTACGCGGGCGGCCCGAAGATGGTCGCGGTCCGCAAGTGCGGCACCTACGCGCAGCCCCAGCTGCACATCCAGACCATCGACCCGAAGTCCGGGAAGGTGATCTCCGAGTACAAGATGGCCGCGGGCGTCGAGTACGCCAGCGTGATCTCCACCGAGCCGCTCGCCGTGGCCGCCGAACTCGGTCAGTCCGAGGACGCGATCGGCATCACCGACGTCTTCTCGATCGACAACAAGACCGGCAAGCTGCGCATCCGCATCTCCGTGCCGGGCGACAAGTTCGCGGCCCGCTGCTCCGGCGTGACCACGATCGAGGCGTGCACCGGCATCGTGGTCGGCAACGACCGGCTCTACGTGGAGACCGAGCAGCACGACGGCGGCGGCGAGTACGGCCAGACCAACGAGATCGTCGCCTTCGACCTGGCCACCGGCAAGCAGACCGGGCAGCGCGCGGACGCGGGCGACCGGTACACGATCACGCCGCTGCGGATGGACGGCGGCAATGTGATCGCGTACAAGCGACCGCCGTACGACAAGGGCGGGCAGATCGTCAGCATCGACGGCGGCAGCTTCGAGGAGACGAAGCTGCTGGAGAACCCGGCCACCCGGGCGGTGCGGGACGTGGAGATGCGGATGTCGCCGGAGTACTCCGAGATCCTCTACTCGCAGGGGCATCTGTACATGGCCGCCAGGTTCGCGAGCGAGCTGGGCAGTTCGGACACCAAGAAGACGCATGTGATCGCGTTCGGCGCGACCGGCTGACGCCGGCGCACGAAAGGGCGCGCGAACGGCCCCGTCCCTGCTCGGGGACGGGGCCGTTCGCGTACCGCCTCATCGGCGTCGAATGCGGGGAAAGCCAGAAAATCCGCCGTTCCGGGGCACTTCTCGCCGGTAGGGGGAGCGCAACGTCGAACAAGCGTGTAGCTTCCGGGGGCATGAAGGGCGGGGGAGCCGGGAGGGGGCTTCTGTCCGCGCGGACCAGTGGGCATCCATAGTGGGGCATCCGGACCGGATCGGTCGGTCCTGGGTATTGATGGTGATCCATTGGGGGGACTGGGGGGTTGCTCGATGGGAGTGCGGCTCATGGTGGTCGACGACCACCGATTGCTCGCCGAGGCGCTGGCCTCGGCACTGAAGTTGAGGGGGCACCGGGTGCTGGCCGCGGCGGCGCCCGCCGCGGGGGCGGCGGAGCTGGTGATCACACGGGCGCCCGAGGTGTGCCTGCTGGGGACGGCCACGCCCGCGGAGCCGGGGATGTTCGACCCGGTGGCGAGGATCAAGCGGGAACGGCCGCAGGTGGCGGTGCTGGTGCTCGGTCCCGTGCCGAGCCCGCGCGGGATAGCGGCGGCGTTCGCGGCGGGGGCCTCCGGCTATGTCCGGCACGACGAACGCATAGAGGGCGTCGAGCGAGCGATCATGAAAGCGCGGGCGGGGGAGGCGGCGGTCGCGCCCCAGCTGTTGCAGGGAGCGTTCAGCGAGTTGCTCAACCCCGCCGCGCAACCGGACGACGAGGGCCAGCGCCTGCTCCAGATGCTCACTCCCCGGGAGGTCGAGGTCCTGGTCCGGGTGGCCGACGGCGAGGACACCCGCCTGATCGCGGCCGGCATGGGCATCGCCCCGTCCACGGCCCGCACCCATGTCCAGCGGGTCCTGATGAAGCTGGGCGTCGGTTCGAGGCTGGAAGCGGCGGCACTGGCGGCACGAACGGGGTTGCTGGACCGGGCGGGCCCGCTGACGCACGAGGAGACGTGACGTCTGTTTAGCCTGTCCGGCGTTTGAGGACGAGGCCCTTTCGGGGCCGAAGCGGGGGTCCGGGGGCGGCAGCCCCCGGGGACGGGACGGGTAGGGGCGGCGGGGGCGAAGAAAACCCGCCCGCCCCCACCGGCAATCAGCCCTTCGGCTCCTCCCCGGGCACGGACCCCGGCTCAACCGGTGGCGGCGGAGCCGCAGGCCGCAGCTTCAGCCACGCCAGAAAGAACAGCCCGAGCAGCAGCATCCCCAACCCGGTCCACAGGTTGATGTTGATCCCCTCGGCCTTGTCGATCGTGGCATCGTCGTCGGTGATCCCGACGATCGTGACGATGACGCCGTAGAGCACGAACAGCCCGCCGATGATGCGCCGGATGTCGAACAGCCGGGCGGCCGTCTCGGACTTCTCCTGGAGCTCGGTGACCTCGCGCTGGACGTCCTGCTCGGAGTACCCGGAGGACCGGGGGTGTTCGGATTGGTGGTCGGTCATGGTCGGTCAGCCCTCCGTCGTCAGAGCGAGAACGAGAACGGGATGTAGCAGGCGGCCGCCAGCACCACCGCGCCCCAGCCCAGCAACGCCGGCTTGCGGTACCACGCGTCGTCGCCCGCGGCGGGCGGCTCGGCCATGCCGGGCGACCGGGTGCCGTAGACCAGCCCCTGGAGTTCCTCCGTCGGCTTGGGGGCCGTGAACAGGGAGACGGCGACCATGACGACCGCGCCGGCGACGAAGCCCGCGATCGCGGAGACGAAGTTCGCGCCCTGGTCGGAGGGGATGGAGATGATGTCCTGCTTGTAGAGGACGAAGTAGTTCACCATCGCCGCAGTGGTGCCGGCCAGCAGGCCCCAGAAGCCCGACTTCATCGACGCCCGGCGCCAGAACATGCCGACGATGAAGACCACGAACATCGGCACGTTGAAGAAGGAGAACAGCGTCTGGAGGTAGCTCATGATGTTGGAGAAGGACGACGCCAGGAACGCCGTGCCGATCGACGCCAGCACACCGATCGCCGTGATCAGCCGGCCGAAGCGGACGTAGTAGGAGTCCTCGCGGTCCTTCACCACGTACTTCGCCCAGATGTCCGTGGTGAACACGGTGTTGAAGGACGACACGTTGGCCGCCATGCCCGCCATGAAGGCGGCCAGCAGCCCGGTCACCGCGATGCCGAGCACGCCGTTGGGCAGCAGACCCTCCATCAGATACGGGATGGCGTCGTTGTACTGGTAGCCCGACTCCTCCGTGCCGAAGCCCGGGACCAGGGCCGCGGCCGCGAGCCCCGGGATCATCACCAGGAACACGATGAAGATCTTCGGGAACGCCGCGATCAGCGGGGTGCGCTGGGCGGCCGACAGGTTCTTCGCCGACAGCGCGCGCTGGACCTCCGCGAAGTTCGTCGTCCAGTAGCCGAAGGAGAGCACGAAGCCGAGGCCCAGGACGATGGTCAGCCAGTTCGCGCCGAGCGGGTTGGGGTCGCCGATGCCCGTGCCGCCCCAGGCGGTGACGAAGTCGTCGCCGTGGGTCTGGGTCAGCTTGTCGCTCAGGCCGTCCCAGCCGCCCACCTTCTTCAGCGCCAGCACGGTGATCGGGATCAGCGCGGCCAGGATCACGAAGAACTGCAGGACCTCGTTGTAGATCGCCGAGGACAGCCCGCCGAGGGTGATGTAGGCGAGCACGAAGAACCCCGCGACGACGATCGCCACCCACTGGGGCCAGCCCAGCAGGGCCTCGACCACGATCGCCAGGGCGTACAGGTTCACCCCGGCGATCAGGATCGCGGCGAAGGCGAACAGGACCGAACTGAGCAGGTGCGCCCACTTGTCGAAGCGCAGGAGCAGGAACTCGGGGACCGAGCGGACCTTGCTGCCGTAGTAGAAGGGCATCATCACCAGGCCCAGGAAGACCATGGCCGGGATGGCGCCGATCCAGTACCAGTGGACGGTGTAGGCACCGTACTGGGCGCTGTTGGCGGCCATGCCGAGGATCTCGGTGGCGGCGAGGTTGGCGGAGATGAACGCCAGGCCGGTGACCCAGGCGGGCAGGGAGCGGCCGGACAGGAAGAAGTCGAGGCTGGTCTTCACCGAGCGGCGGGCCGCGAATCCGATGCCCAGGACGACGACGAAGTAGATCCCGAGGAGCGTGTAGTCGAGCCAGTTCGTGGGGAGCCGTAGCTCCGCGGCGAGGTGGATGGGGGATGTTGTGGGGGATGCGGCGGGATATGCAGTGGGGGAAATTGTGGGGGTTTGCATATGTACTCGCTTCGTTGCGCGAACCGATACAGAGCGGAACCTACGCCCCTGCGTTCAGTAATTGAACATGCCGGATGATGCTCTTTGTTTGATTGTGATGTTGACCGAGGGTGGTGGGTTGTGTTTCTGTGTGTTTAGTTCTGTTCGATGGGAGTCTGGCGTGAAGAAGACCTCGACCCGACTGGCCGACGGTCGCGAGCTCATCTACTACGACCTGCGCGATGACACCGTGCGGGACGCGGTCGACCGCCGTCCCCTGGACCGGACCGTCACGTCCTCCGAGGTCCGCCACGACGTCCTGCTCGGGGACTCCGTCGCCATCGCCTCGCACCGGCAGGGCCGGACCTACCACCCGCCGGCCGACCAGTGCCCGCTGTGCCCTTCCGCGGGCGACCGGCTGAGCGAGATCCCGGACTCGTCGTACGACGTCGCCGTCTTCGAGAACCGCTTTCCCTCCCTCGCCGGGGACTCCGGGCGCTGCGAGGTCGTCTGCTTCACCTCCGACCACAGCGCCTCCTTCGCCGACCTGACCGAGGAGCAGGTGCGGCTCGTGCTCGAAGCGTGGACCGACCGGACCTCCGAACTGTCCTCGCTCCCCTCCGTCGAGCAGGTGTTCTGCTTCGAGAACCGCGGCGCCGAGATCGGCGTGACGCTCCAGCACCCGCACGGGCAGATCTACGCCTACCCCTTCACCACGCCGCGCACCGCCCTGATGCTGCGCTCCGTCGCCGCCCACAAGGAGGCCACCGGCGGGGAGAACCTCTTCGACGCCGTCCTGGAGCGTGAACTCGCCGGCGAACGGGTCGTCCTGGAGGGTGAACACTGGGCGGCCTTCGTGCCGTACGCCGCGCACTGGCCGTACGAGGTCCACCTGTACCCCAAGCGCCGCGTGCCCGATCTGCTGGCGCTGGACGAGGACGCCCGCTCAGAGTTCCCCAAGGTTTATCTGGAACTCTTGAGGCGCTTCGACCGGATCTTCGATGGGCGGGATGGAGGGGAAACCTCTGTGAGTGAATCTCCTACGCCGTACATCGCCGCCTGGCATCAGGCGCCGTTCGGCACGCTGGAGGACTTCGAGGGCGCCGTGCGGGACGACTTCGCACTTCACCTCGAGCTTTTCACCATCCGCCGCACTTCCGGCAAGCTGAAGTTCCTCGCGGGTTCCGAATCCGGCATGAGCGTGTTCATCAACGACGTGCCGCCGGAGCGCGCGGCCCAGCGACTGCGAGAGGTAGCGAGTAGATGAGTGGGAAGTTTCTGGTCACCGGTGGGGCGGGCTACGTGGGCAGCGTGGTCGCGCAGCACCTGATCGAGGCCGGCGAGGAGGTCGTCGTCCTCGACAACCTCTCCACCGGCTTCCGTGAGGGTGTGCCGTCCGGGGCGTCCTTCGTCGAGGGCGACATCCGCGACGCCGCCAAGTGGCTGGACTCCTCCTTCGACGCGGTGCTGCACTTCGCCGCGTTCTCGCAGGTCGGCGAGTCGGTCGTGAAGCCCGAGAAGTACTGGGACAACAACGTCGGCGGCACCATGGCGCTGCTCGGCGCCATGCGCGAGGCGGGCGTGCGCAAGCTGGTCTTCTCCTCCACGGCCGCCACCTACGGCGAGCCGAAGGAGGTGCCGATCGTCGAGTCGGCGCCGACGCGGCCCACGAACCCGTACGGCGCCTCCAAGCTCGCCGTCGACCACATGATCACCGGCGAGGCGGCGGCCCACGGCCTCGGTGCCGTCTCCCTGCGCTACTTCAACGTCGCCGGCGCCTACGGCGAGTACGGCGAGCGCCACGACCCCGAGTCGCACCTCATCCCGCTGGTCCTCCAGGTCGCCCAGGGCAGGCGCGACGCGATCTCCGTCTTCGGCGACGACTACCCGACGCCGGACGGCACCTGCGTGCGCGACTACATCCACGTCGCCGACCTGGCCGACGCCCACCTGCTGGCGCTCAAGGCGGCCACCCCGGGCGAGCACCTCATCTGCAACCTCGGCAACGGAGAGGGCTTCTCCGTCCGCCAGGTCATCGAGACCGTCCGCCAGGTCACCGGGCACCCGATCCCCGAGGTCGTGGCCCCGCGCCGGGGCGGCGACCCGGCGGTCCTGGTCGCCTCCGCCGGCACCGCCCGCGAGCGGCTCGGCTGGAACCCCCGGCGGGCGGACCTCGCGGGGATCGTCGCGGACGCCTGGGAGTTCGCGCAGCGACGCGGCAAGTAGTCTCCACGGCCGGTACGAAACGGCCGTAAGTTCTACGGCCCGGCCGGTCAACTCACCGGCCGGCAGGGCCGGTTCAGAGGGAAGGTCAGGGTCAGGGGATGAGCGTCGACACGGCAGCCGCGGTCGCCGAGCGGTTCAGGGAGCTGTACGGGGCCGGGCCGGAGGGGGTGTGGGCCGCGCCGGGCCGGGTCAATCTGATCGGCGAGCACACCGACTACAACGACGGCTTCGTCATGCCGTTCGCGCTGCCGCACACCGCGGTCGCCGCGGTCTCGCCGCGCGCGGACGGCGTGCTGCGCCTGCACTCGGCGGACATCGAGGGCGACGCGGGCGGCGTGGTGGAGTTCCGCGTCGACGAGCTGGCCCCGGAGTCCGACCGGAACTGGACGGCGTACCCGTCGGGCGTGGTCTGGGCGCTGCGCGAGGCCGGGCACCCGGTGACCGGCGCCGACATCCATCTCGCCTCGACGGTCCCGGCGGGCGCGGGCCTGTCGTCGTCGGCGGCGCTGGAGGTCGTCGTGGCGCTCGCCCTGAACGACCTGTACGCCCTCGGCCTCAAGGGCTGGCAGCTGGCCCGCCTGTGCCAGCGCGCGGAGAACGTGTACGTCGGCGCCCCCGTCGGGATCATGGACCAGACGGCGTCCGCGTGCTGCGAGGCCGGCCACGCGCTGTTCCTGGACACCCGGGACCTCTCGCAGCGGCAGATCCCGTTCGACCTGGCCGCCGAGGGCATGCGGCTGCTCGTCGTCGACACCCAGGTCAAGCACTCGCACAGCGAGGGCGAGTACGGCAAGCGGCGCGCGGGCTGCGAGAAGGGCGCCGCGCTGCTGGGCGTGGACGCGCTCCGGGACGTGCCGTACGACGAACTGGACGCGGCGCTCGACCGGCTCGGCGACGACGAGGAGGTGCGCCGGCTGGTGCGCCATGTCGTCACCGAGGACCAGCGCGTCGAGCGGGTCGTGACGCTGCTGGAGTCGGGCCGGACGCGCGCGATCGGCCCGGTCCTGACCGAGGGGCACGCCTCCCTGCGGGACGACTTCCGCATCTCCTGCCCGGAGCTGGACCTGGTCGTGGACACCGCCCTGGCGAACGGCGCCCTGGGGGCCCGGATGACGGGCGGCGGCTTCGGCGGCTCGGCGATCGTGCTGGCCGAGGCGGCCGACGTCGAGGCCATCACGAAGACCGTGGAGGAGGCCTTCGCCACGGCCGGGTTCACCACGCCCCGCGTGTTCGAGGCGGTCTCGGCGGCGGGGGCGCGGCGCCTGAGCTGACCAGGCGAGAGCGAGGTCGGTGTCTGGGACGACACCGACCTCAGCTTGCTCCCAGGTGTTTGATCAGCGTGTACTCCGTGATCCCCGGCGGATAGTCCGGAACCACGCACACCACCTCGTACCCGTGCCGCTTGTAGAACTCCGGCGCCTGGAAGTCCCATGTCTCCAGGCGGGCGGCGGTGCAGCCCCGTTCGGTGCGGGCCATGCCCTCGGCATGTGCGAGCAATTGCGAACCGAGACCGCTGCCGCGATGGCGTTCGTCGACCCACAGGTAGGTGACATGGAGCCAGGTGGTCCAGGTGTGACCGACCAGGCCGCCGACCATGTCGCCGGTGTCGTCCAACACCCAGACATGGAGCGGAAGTTCACGTTCACCTGGGGTTCCGCGCAGGGCGCGCAGGACCGGGGAGGCCGCGGTGTTGGTGTCGAGCAGCCGGCGGCGGAGCAGATCCCGCCGTGATTTGTCGACTTCTGTCTCCAGACGAAACATGCGGCTCACCATAAACGCGTTGGCCAACCAGTTCTGCAAATTACCTTCCGCTCCTGCCCCCCGCCCGTACTCTGATGAGCAGCACCGGTGGGGGCCGGAGCTGATCAGGGGGCGAGACAGGTCGGGTTCGACGCCCGAAGTGGGGGTAGCAGTTCTTGCACGGCGGCGGCCGTGCGGCCATCCGCGCTTCGGGCGTCGTGCCCGCGACGGTGTTCGTCTCCCGATGTCGTCCTCATGACGATGGGGTATCCCCTGCTCTTCAGGAGCTTGGGGAAGGGGGTTTCGTGGTTCGCATCCGAGTCCTGGTCGTCGACGACCATCGCATCTTCGCCGAGTCGCTCGCCGCCGCTTTGGCCGCCGAGCCCGACGTCGACGTCTCCGCCGCGGGCAGCGGTCCGGCCGCCCTGCGCAGCCTGGAGCGCGCGGCCGCCGAGGGGCGGCGGTTCGACGTCCTGCTCGTCGACGCCGACCTGGGCGGCAGTGTGCCGGGGGTCCGGCCCGCCGTGCCCGTCCAGGAGGTGGGGGAGGACGGGCTCGTGGACGGCATCTCGCTGGTCGCCGGGGTCCGCTCCGCGCAGCCGGCCGTACGGATCGTCGTCCTCGCCGAGAAGGACGATCCGCGCCGGGCCGCGCTCGCCCTGCAGGCCGGGGCGTCCGGCTGGGTGGCCAAGGACTGCTCGCTGTCCCGGCTGCTCACCGTCATCCGCGGCGTGCTGCGCGAGGAGACCCATCTGCCGCCGGCCCTGCTCACCGGGGTGCTGCGCGAGCTGACGGCCGCCCGCAAGCACCGCACCGAGAGCGAACGGCTGGTGGAGTCACTGACCCCGCGCGAGCGGGAAGTGCTGCGGTGCATGGTGGCGGGCCTGGGGCGCAAGGCGGTCGCCGAGCGCCTGTACCTGTCCCCGCACACCGTCCGCACCCATATGCAGAACGTCCTGGGCAAGCTCGGCGTCCACTCGACACTGGCCGCGGTCGCGCTGGCGCGCCGCGCCGGGGTCGGCCCGGTCGACCTGGGCTCAGCAGGCCGAATCCTGCCGGAGGAAAGCAGCAGCGCCTAGCGGCAACCCCCTAAGGGGCGCGGGGAACTGCGCGACCAGCCACATGGGCGCCGCAGACAACCGACGACCCAACCCGGCGCTACCGGCGGAGCGCCTAGCCGGGGATGTTGTCGAAGGGCGCCGTCAACTGGCGCAGCAACCCGGCCAACTCACCCCGCTGCGCACGCGAAAGCTCCGCAAGGATCGCCCGCTCCTGGTCCAGCAACCCGGCGAGCGCCTGATCCGCCCGATCGCGCCCCTCGTCCGTGAGCCGGACGAGGACCCCGCGCCGGTCGCTGGGATCGGGGAGGCGCTCCACCAGGCCCTTCTTGGCCAGGCGGTCGATGCGGTTCGTCATCGTGCCCGAGGTGACGAGGGTCTGCGTCAGCAGCTGCCCCGGGGAGAGCTGATACGGCGTCCCCGCGCGCCTGAGCGCGGTCAGCACGTCGAACTCCCAGGGCTCCAGGCTGTGCTCGGAGAAGGCCAGCCGACGCGCGCGGTCCAGATGCCGGGCCAGTCTGCTCACCCGGCTGAGCACCTCGAGCGGTTCCACGTCGAGGTCAGGGCGCTCCCGGCGCCACGCTGCGACCAGCCGATCGACCTCGTCCTCCATAGCGATCAGTGTAGTGGTTGTGTCGACATGAAGTCTCTTGACGTCAAGATACTTGGAAGGGCAGGCTGGAGAGCGAGAGCCAGCAGCACCCGACAGGAGGCCCGCCATGTCCGCTGCCGCCACCCCCACCTGGGACCCGGCCCAGTACCTGCGTCACGCCGGCCATCGCGCACGCCCCTTCGCCGACCTCCTCGCCCGCGTCCCCGACCTCCCCGCCGACCGCCCCCGCATCGCCGACCTCGGCTGCGGCCCCGGCAACGTCACCGCCCTGCTCGCCGAGCGCTGGCCCACCGCGCACATCACCGGCTACGACAACTCCACCGAGATGCTCGACCGGGCCCACGTCGAACACGAGGGCCCGACAGCGGGCGGCGGCCGCCTCGACTTCACCCACGCCGACGTACGGACCTGGACGCCCGAGGAGCCGTACGACCTCGTCGTCAGCAACGCCACCCTCCAGTGGGTGCCGGACCACGCCGAGCGGTTCGGCGCCTGGGTGGCGGGCCTGCGCCCCGGCGGCACCTTCGCCTTCCAGGTCCCCGGCAACTTCGCCGCCCCCAGCCACCAGCTCATGCGCGACCTCGCCTCCCGGCACGGCCTCGCCGGGGCGCTGCGCCACGAGGACGCCGTGCTCGCCCCGGAGGCGTATCTGAGCCGCCTGTCCGACCTGGGCTGCGCCGCCGACGTCTGGGAGACGACGTACGTCCACCTGCTCACCGGTGAGGACCCGGTGCTGGACTGGGTCAAGGGCACCGGACTGCGACCGGTCCTCACCGCCCTCGCCGACGATCCCGAGGCGCGCGAGGCCTTCCTCGACGACTACCGCGGCGCCCTGCGCCGGGCCTATCCGTCCGGCCCGCACGGCACACCGTTCCCGTTCCGCCGGATCTTCGCCGTGGCCCGCAAGGAGGCGTGATGATCACCGCCGTCGACCACGTCCAGCTCGCGGCCCCGCCCGGCTCGGAGGAGCGGCTGCGGACGTACTACGTGGAGGTCCTCGGGATGGCCGAGATCCCCAAGCCGCCCGCCCTGGCCGCGCGCGGGGGCTGCTGGTTCCACGCGGGCGGTGTACAGCTGCACCTCGGCATCGACGCGGACTTCCACCCCGCCCGCAAGGCGCACCCCGGGCTGCGGGTCACCGGCATCGAGCGCTACGGCGCCCGGCTGGCGGCCCACGGGGCGCCGGTGGAGTGGGACGAGAACCTCCCCGGGCACCGGCGCTTCTACTCCAGCGACCCGGTCGGCAACCGGCTGGAGTTCCTGGAACCGACGACCCCGGTTTGAGGGGGGCCGCTCAGGGTCACCCGCTCGGTGACCCCGACGTCGAACCTTGCGGGAGTGAGGAACGTGGCGAAGGAAGAGAAGACCCGGGCCAAGAAGGAACAGGTCAAGGGCAAGGCCAAGGAAGCGATGGGCCGCATCGTCGGCAACGAGCGGATGACCGCCGAAGGCAAGGCCGACCAGATGAAGGGCGACGCGCGCCAGGCCAAGGAGAAGGGCAAGGACACCTTCAAGCACTGAGCTTCGAGCGCTGAGCTTCGAGCAGGAGCTTCAAGCAGGGAGCCTCAGGCAGTAAGCGTGCCCGCACACAGAACGCGCGGGGTGCCGCACCGGCGCCCCGCGCGTCAGTACCCGCGTCAGTTCCCGCGTCAGCTCTTGCGACGCCCTATCAGGTGCGGCTTGGCCTCTAGGCCGTCCAGCCCGTGCCACGCCAGGTTCACCAGATGGGCCGCCACCTCCGCCTTCTTCGGCCGGCGGACGTCCAGCCACCACTGCCCGGTCAGGGCGACCATCCCGACCAGGGCCTGCGCGTAGAGCGGGGCCAGCTTGGGGTCGAAGCCACGGCTCTTGAACTCGCGGCCCAGGATGTCCTCCACCTGGGTGGCGATGTCCGAGATCAGCGAGGCGAAGGAGCCCGTCGACTGGGGGATGGGCGAGTCACGGACCAGGATGCGGAAACCGTCCGTGTACTCCTCGATGTAGTCGAGGAGCGCGAAAGCCGCCTGTTCGCACAGCTCACGCGGGTGGCCGGCGGTCAGCGAGCTGGTCACCATGTCCAGCAGCCGGCGCATCTCGCGGTCCACCACGACCGCGTACAGCCCCTCCTTGCCGCCGAAGTGCTCGTAGACCACCGGCTTGGACACCCCGGCCTTCGCCGCGATCTCCTCCACCGACGTGCCCTCGAAGCCCTTCGCGGCGAAGAGGGTGCGACCGATCTCCAGCAGCTGCTGGCGGCGCTCCGCACCGGTCATCCGGGTGCGGCGCGTCCGCCGCTGCTTGTCAGTGCCGGGGGTACTGCTGGAGTCGGTCGCCACGCCGTCAATCATGCCGCCTTCGCGGGCTCCCCTCGGCGCCGGGAGCCGCCTTCCTCGGTGTTCCGGCGCGAATCGATACGGGAGCGTGACGGCCAGCGCACGTCGTACGCCCAGCCGAACTGCTCGCACCAGCGGATGATCCGCGCCGAGGAGTCGATCTGCCCGCGCTCCACGCCGTGCCGCGCGGACGTCGGGTCGGCGTGGTGCAGGTTGTGCCAGGACTCACCGCAGGACAGGATCGCCAGCCACCACACGTTGCCGGACATGTCACGCGACTTGAACGGGCGCCTGCCCACCGCGTGGCAGATCGAGTTGATCGACCACGTCACGTGGTGCAGCAGCGCCACCCGCACGAGCGAGCCCCAGAAGAAGCCCGTGAACGCGCCCCACCAGGACATCGTCACCAGTCCGCCGATCAGGGCGGGCAGCGCCAGCGACAGCATCGTCCAGTAGATGAACTGCCGGGAGATCGTGCGGATCGCCCCGTCCTTGATCAGATCCGGTGCGTACTTGTCCTGCGGCGTGCGCTCCTCGTCGAACATCCAGCCGATGTGCGCCCACCACAGGCCCTTCATCAGCGCCGGGAGCGTGTCGCCGTAACGCCACGGCGAGTGCGGGTCACCCTCCGCGTCCGAGAACTTGTGGTGCTTGCGGTGGTCCGCGACCCAGCGGACCAGCGGGCCCTCCACCGCCATCGAGCCCGCGACGGCGAGCGCGATACGCAGCGGGCGCTTCGCCTTGAAGGAACCGTGGGTGAAGTAGCGGTGGTAGCCGATCGTGACGCCGTGGCAGGCGAAGAAGTAGAAGAAGACCAGCAGACCGAGGTCGAGCCAGCTCACCCCCCAGCCCCAGGCCAGCGGAACCGCGGCGGCCAGCGCCAGGAACGGGACGACGATGAAGAGGAGAAGCGCGAACTGCTCGAGCGACCCCTTCTTCTCACCGCCGAGGGTGGCTGAGGGAGTCGTGGTGTCGTCGTTCGCCTTCGGGGCGTCTTCGATCACATCGGAGCTCGTGGTCATGGGGCGTCCCCTGTGGGGTCGAGGGTTTTGGCAGGTGCCGGGGTTGCGGGAACTGTTCCCGGGTTTCGTTACAACGGTCCCTACGGTTCCGTAACCTACGGCGTCGTAAGTATGGCAGTGCGTCGCCCGGCGGCAAGAGCCCGTGAGACTGCGCGTCCGCATCGACACCTATCCTGGTGTCGGTCGGACAGCGCGGTCCGCTCTGATTTCTTTCCCGGATGTCAGGAGCCGTATGCGGCGCCCGCCGCGCGGTGCCTGCGCCGGGTTCCCTCCGGACGAGCTTCAACACTGCAAGGAGCCGCACCTGTGAGCAGTGCCGACGACCAGACCGTGTCCACGGCGACGACCAGCAGCGAGCTGCGTGCCGACATCCGCCGGCTGGGTGACCTCCTCGGGGAGACCCTCGTCCGGCAGGAGGGCCCCGAGCTCCTCGACCTCGTCGAGAAGGTACGCCGCCTCACCCGCGAGGACGGCGAAGCCGCCGCCGAGCTGCTGCGTGGCACGGAACTGGACACCGCGGCCAAGCTGGTCCGCGCCTTCTCCACCTACTTCCACCTGGCCAACGTCACCGAGCAGGTCCACCGCGGCCGAGAGCTGCGCGCCCGACGCGCCGCCGAGGGCGGACTTCTCGCCCGAACGGCCGACCGCCTCAAGGACGCCGACCCCGAGCACCTGCGCCAGACGGTCCAGCACCTCAACGTGCGTCCCGTCTTCACCGCGCACCCCACCGAGGCCGCCCGCCGCTCGGTCCTCAACAAGCTCCGGCGCATCGCCGCCCTGCTGGAGGCCCCGGTCCTCGAAGGCGACCGCCGCCGCCACGACACCCGACTGGCCGAGAACATCGACCTCGTCTGGCAGACCGACGAGCTGCGCGTCGTACGCCCCGAACCCGCCGACGAGGCCCGCAACGCGATCTACTACCTCGACGAACTGCACGCCGGCGCCGTCGGCGACGTCCTGGAGGACCTGACCGCGGAGCTGGAGCGCGTCGGCCACAAGCTCCCCGACGCCACCCGCCCGCTCACGTTCGGCACCTGGATCGGCGGCGACCGCGACGGCAACCCCAACGTCACCCCCCAGGTGACCTGGGACGTCCTCATCCTCCAGCACGAGCACGGCATCAACGACGCCCTGGAGATGATCGACGAGCTGCGCGGCTTCCTGTCGAACTCCATCCGCTACACCGGCGCCACCGAGGAACTCCTGGAGTCCCTCAAGGCCGACCTCGACGCCCTGCCCGAGATCAGCCCCCGCTACAAGCGCCTGAACGCCGAGGAGCCCTACCGGCTCAAGGCCACCTGCATCCGGCAGAAGCTGGAGAACACCAAGACCCGCCTGGCCAGGAACATCCCGCACGAGGCCGGCCGCGACTACCTCGGCACCGGCGAGCTGCTGCAGGACCTCACCCTGATCCAGACCTCGCTGCGCGAACACCGCGGCGGCCTCTTCGCCGACGGCCGCATGAACCGCACCATCCGCACCCTGTCCGCGTTCGGCCTCCAGCTCGCCACCATGGACGTCCGCGAGCACGCCGACGCCCACCACCACGCCCTCGGCCAGCTCTTCGACCGGCTCGGCGAGGAGTCCTGGCGCTACGCCGACATGCCCCGCGACTACCGCGCCAAGCTGCTCGCGAAGGAACTGCGCTCCCGCCGTCCCCTCGCGCCCACCCCGGCGCCCGTCGACGCGGCCGGCGAGAAGACCCTCGGCGTGTTCGAGACGATCAAGCGGGCCCTGAAGGTCTTCGGACCCGAGGTCATCGAGTCGTACATCATCTCGATGTGCCAGGGCGCCGACGACGTGTTCGCCGCGACCGTCCTCGCCCGCGAGGCCGGCCTGATCGACCTGCACGCCGGCTGGGCGAAGATCGGCATCGTGCCGCTCCTGGAGACCACCGACGAGCTCAAGGCCGCCGACACGATCCTGGAGGACATGCTCTCCGACCCGTCGTACCGGCGCCTGGTCGCGCTGCGCGGCGACGTCCAGGAGGTCATGCTCGGCTACTCCGACTCCTCCAAGTTCGGCGGCATCACCACCTCGCAGTGGGAGATCCACCGCGCCCAGCGCCGCCTGCGCGACGTCGCCCACCGCTACGGCGTGCGGCTGCGGCTCTTCCACGGCCGCGGCGGCACCGTCGGCCGCGGCGGCGGCCCCTCGCACGACGCGATCCTCGCCCAGCCCTGGGGCACCCTGGAGGGCGAGATCAAGGTCACCGAGCAGGGCGAGGTCATCTCCGACAAGTACCTCGTGCCCTCGCTCGCCAGGGAGAACCTGGAGCTGACCGTCGCGGCCACCCTCCAGGCCTCCGCCCTGCACACCGCCCCGCGCCAGTCGGTCGAGGCGCTGGCCCGCTGGGACGCGGCCATGGACGTGGTGTCCGACGCCGCGCACACCGCGTACCGCAAGCTGGTCGAGGACCCCGATCTGCCGTCGTACTTCCTCGCGTCGACGCCGGTGGACCAGCTCGCCGACCTGCACCTCGGCTCCCGGCCCTCCCGCCGCCCCGGCTCGGGCGTCTCCCTCGACGGCCTGCGGGCCATCCCGTGGGTGTTCGGCTGGACCCAGTCCCGCCAGATCGTCCCCGGCTGGTACGGCGTCGGCTCCGGCCTGAAGGCGCTGCGCGAGGCGGGCCTGGACACCGTGCTCGACGAGATGCACGAACAGTGGCACTTCTTCCGGAACTTCATCTCCAACGTCGAGATGACCCTCGCGAAGACCGACCTGCGCATCGCCCGCCACTACGTCGAGACGCTGGTCCCGCAGGAACTCCAGCACGTCTTCGCCGACATCGAGGCCGAGCACGAGCTGACCGTCGCCGAGGTGCTCAAGGTGACCGGCGAGAGCGAACTCCTGGCCGCCACCCCGGTCCTGAAGCAGACGTTCGCCATCCGCGACGCCTACCTCGACCCGATCTCCTACCTCCAGGTCGCCCTGCTCAAGCGCCAGCGCGACGCCGCCGCCAGCGGCGCCGAGCCCGACCCGCTGCTCGCCCGCGCCCTGCTCCTCACGGTCAACGGCGTGGCGGCCGGCCTGCGCAACACCGGCTGACCGCACAGCACACGACAGTGCCCCCGCGCTCCGTACGAGCACGGGGGCACCGTTCGTTCACCGGCTCCGCGCGTCAGGCCTTACGACGCCGGAACACCAGGTAGCCGCCCGCGCCCAGCAGCGCGGCCGCGGCCGCCGACAGCAGGCCCACCGGGGCCCCGTTGCCGGTCTCGGCGAGATCGCCCTCGGCATCGCCCTGCACCGACGGCGACGACGACGGAGCCGCCTCGCCGGCGGACGTGGACGGGCTCGCGGCCGGCTCGGTGCTCTCCTCGCCGGGCGTCTCGGGCTCGGAGGCGGACGACGAGGGCGTGCCGCTCGGCTCCTCGTCCTCGCAGTCCGTCCAGAACACCTTGTGCTTGGCGGACCCCTTCTCACCCTCGAAATTCCAGAACAGCTTGTAGTGCCCGTCGGGCAGGGTCAGGTCCTCCGTACGGCCATGACCCTCGCCGTCCAGGGTGATCGCGCCGGACTTCACGGTCTCGCCCTTGACGGCGGCCGTCGGGGCCCAGGCCTCGATGTGCCAGGAGACCTGCTGGACGGAGTCGAAGCCGAACGCGTCGAGATAGAACTCGCACACGTGCGGTTCGTTCTTACGCAGTTCCTCGCCGGTGGTGGCGTCATGGATCTTCACGGTGCCGTTGTCGCCAGGGCCTGCGGCAATCGCCGTCGCGTGCGCGGCGGCCGGCGCGGACAGCAGCGCCGCGGCGGCGACGGCGGTCAGGGCACCGACGCGGTTGAGGGTACGCATGGGGCAGTAGTCCATCTTCGAGAAGGAACGGGAAGATGTGGAGGGGGCGGCTCAGCTTCCTGCCGGGACTGACTCCAGGTCAATCACGAACAGACAACACATCGATCCTCCACAGAAAAGGAGAACGGCCCCGCCCTCAAACCGTCACGAACGCCGCCGTCAGCAACGCGACCCCGGACCCCGCCATCACCCACGCGAGCCGCGTCCGCCGCAACCCGCCCGCGACCACCACCGAGGCCAGCAACAGCGCCCCGCCCAGCGGAACCCACGAGTAGAGGACACCCGCGGGACCCGAGCGCACGACCTCGTCACCGCCCGGCTTGATCACCACCGCGTACGTCTGCCCCTTGCGCACGGCCACGTTCTTCTCGATGACGACCGACTCACGAGGCTGAGAGCCCGCCGAGACCGGGTTGTACGGACCGCTGCACGTGTCCGCACCACACCGCGTCACCTCGATCGTGCCGCTCTCCCGGCCCTTCGTGAGCATCACGTGATGAGCCGTGCCCCACGAGGCCCACACACCGGCGATCAGAATCAGCACCACGACCGTACCCATCGCCGCGAACCGCCCGAACCGCAGCGCGGCGAAAGCTCCCTGACTGGACACAACGGCAGAAGGCATGGCCGCGATCCTTGGCCATGCCCATGCGGTCGGTCAACTTCGGTCCGGCCGGACCGGCGGACAAGTCAGGAGTTGTACGTGCTTTGCGCCCGCTCCAGCCCCTCGATCACCAGACACTCCACCGCGTCCGCCGCACGGTCCACGAAGTAGTCCAGCTCCTTGCGCTCCGCCGAGGAGAAGTCCTTCAAGACGAAGTCCGCGACCTGCATACGACCCGGCGGGCGCCCGATCCCGAACCGCACCCGGTGATAGTCCGAACCCATCACCTTCGTCATCGACTTCAGCCCGTTGTGCCCGTTGTCGCCGCCGCCCAGCTTCAGTCGCAGCACGCCGTAGTCGATGTCCAACTCGTCATGAACGGCAACGATATTGCCGACCGGCACCTTGTAGAAGTCACGCAGCGCGTTCAGCGGCCCGCCCGACAGGTTCATGTACGACATCGGCTTCGCCAGGATCACCCGCCGGTTCAGCGGCCCCGGCGGCCCGATCCGCCCCTCGACGACCTGCGCCTGAGCCTTCCCGGCCCGCTTGAACTTCCCCCCGACCCGCTCGGCCAGCAGATCGGCCACCATGAACCCCACGTTGTGCCGGTTCATGGCGTACTCGGGTCCCGGATTACCGAGGCCGGCGATCAGCCACGGCGCGCTCGGATCGGTCGTCACGTCCATGTCTCCTTGATACGCGCCAGCCGCTGCCCCCCTCGGGAACAGCGGCTGACAAAACGATGACAGGGCCGAGGATCACGCCCCTGCCAGAGCAGAGGATCAGGCCTCGGCGACTTCCTCGCCCTCGGCCTCTTCGCCCTCGGGGGCCTCCTCGACCTGCGCGGCCAGGACCTGGAGGACGACCGTGTCCTCCTCGACGGCCAGCGTGGTGCCCTTGGGCAGCTTGATGTCCTTGGCGAGGACGGAGGCACCGGCCTCCAGGCCCTCGACGGACACCGTGAAGGACTCGGGGATGTGCGTGGCCTCGGCCTCGACCGGCAGCGCGTTCAGGACGTGCTCCAGCAGGTTGCCACCGGCGGCCAGCTCGCCCTCGGCGTGCACCGGAACCTCGACGGTGACCTTCTCGCCGCGCTTGACGAGCAGCAGGTCGACGTGCTCCAGGAAGCCCTTCAGCGGGTCACGCTGCACGGCCTTCGGGATCGCCAGCTCGTTGGTCTTGCCGTCGATGTCCAGGGCGATCAGGACGTTCGGCGTACGCAGCGCGAGCAGCAGGTCGTGGCCGGGAAGCGTGAGGTGCAGCGGGTCCGAGCCGTGGCCGTACAGGACGCCGGGGACCTTGCTGTCACGGCGGATACGACGGGCGGCACCCTTGCCGAACTCGGTACGGGTCTCGGCGGAGATCTTGACCTCGGACATGATCACTCCTCGTAGAAAACTGGGGGCGGACGTGGTCACCCGGCCACGAACGGCCTGCTACGAAGAGCGCGTCGATAACGGACCACCGCATCCCGTGAACGGGAAACGGCCTCCCTCGCCGAGCAACTGAAGCAGTCTACTCGGAGGGGGAGGCCGTTCCCAAAAGGATCTCTGTCGCGTGCTCTCTACTGCTCGTCGAACAGGCTCGTCACCGAACCGTCCTCGAACACCTCACGCACCGCACTCGCGATCGTCGGCGCGATCGACAGCACCGTCAGCTTGTCCAGATCCCGCGCCAGCTCACCCGGCGTCGGCAGCGTGTTCGTGAACACGAACTCGCTCACCCGGGAGTTCTTCAGCCGGTCCGCCGCCGGACCCGACAGCACACCGTGCGTCGCCGTCACGATGACGTCCTCCGCACCGTGCGCGAACAGCGCGTCCGCCGCGGCGCAGATCGTGCCACCGGTGTCGATCATGTCGTCGACCAGCACGCACACCCGGCCCTTGACCTCACCCACGACCTCGTGGACGGTCACCTGGTTCGCCACGTCCTTGTCGCGCCGCTTGTGCACGATCGCCAGGGGCGCGCCCAGCCGGTCGCACCAGCGGTCGGCCACGCGCACGCGGCCGGCGTCGGGGGAGACCACCGTCAGCTTCTCCCGGTCCACCTTGTCGCCCACGTAGTCGGCGAGCAGCGGAAGGGCGAAGAGGTGGTCGACCGGGCCGTCGAAGAAGCCCTGGATCTGGTCGGTGTGCAGGTCGACCGTCAGAATGCGGTCCGCACCCGCGGTCTTCATCAGATCCGCGATCAGACGCGCCGAGATGGGTTCACGCCCGCGGTGCTTCTTGTCCTGACGGGCGTAACCGTAGAACGGCACGATGACGGTGATGGACCGCGCCGACGCGCGCTTCAACGCGTCGATCATGATCAACTGCTCCATGATCCACTGGTTGATCGGAGCCGTGTGGCTCTGGATCACGAAGCAGTCCGCGCCGCGCGCCGACTCCTGGTAGCGGACGTAGATCTCACCGTTGGCGAAGTCGAAGGCCTTCGTCGGAACGACCCCGACCCCCAACTGCTGGGCGACCTCCTCGGCAAGCTCGGGGTGGGCGCGGCCGGAGAAGAACATCAACTTCTTCTCGCCGGTCGTCTTGATCCCGGTCACAGCACTGTCTCCTCAGAGGTATCTCAGCTGGGTGTGCACTTATCACGGTACGCCGTGTTTGACGCGCCCGTTTCCGGTCAGTCTTCGCTCTCCACCTGCCGTGAAGCCGCCTCCGCCGCCTTCGCGGCGGCACTGCCCGGACGCTTACGAGCCACCCAACCCTCGATATTCCGCTGCTGACCACGGGCCACGGCCAGCGAACCGGGCGGTACGTCCTTCGTGATCACGGACCCGGCGGCGGTGTACGCGCCGTCCCCGACCGTGACAGGAGCCACAAACATGTTGTCCGAACCGGTACGGCAGTGAGAACCCACCGTCGTGTGGTGTTTGTCCTGTCCGTCGTAGTTAACGAACACGCTCGCCGCACCGATGTTGGTGTACTCGCCGATGGTCGCGTCACCGACGTACGACAGATGCGGCACCTTCGTGCCCTCACCGATCGAGGCGTTCTTCGTCTCGACGTACGTACCGATCTTGCCCTTCGCGCCGAGCCGCGTCCCCGGCCGCAGATACGCGAACGGCCCCACACTCGCCTGCGGGCCCACGACGGCACCGTCCGACACCGTGTTGTCCACCCGGGCACCCGCGCCGACCCGGGTGTCCTTCAGCCGGCTGTTGGGGCCGACCTCCGCGCCCTCGGCGAGATGGGTCGCGCCCTGCAACTGCGTGCCCGGCAGGACGACGACGTCCTGCTCGAAGGTGACGGTCACATCGATCCAGGTCGTCGCCGGATCGACGACGGTCACGCCGGCGAGCATCGCGTCGGTCAGCAGCCGGTCGTTCAGGATCCGGCGGGCCTCGGCGAGCTGCACACGGTTGTTGATCCCGGCGATCTCACGGTGGTCGACGGCCACGGACGCCCCGACGCGGTGACCGGCCTCGCGCAGAATCCCGAGCACGTCGGTGAGGTACTCCTCGCCCTGGCTGTTGTCGGTGCGCACCTTGCCCAACGCGTCCGCGAGGAGTTGCCCGTCGAACGCGAACACACCCGAGTTGATCTCCCGGATCGCCCGCTGCGACTCGGTCGCGTCCTTGTGCTCGACGATCGCCGTCACGGCACCGGAGGCGCCGTCGCGCACGATCCGCCCGTAGCCGGTCGCGTCCGGAACCTCGGCCGTCAGCACGGTCACGGCGTTGCCGTCGGCGGAATGCGTGGCGGCGAGGCGGGTGAGGGTCTCGCCGGTCAGCAGGGGCGTGTCCCCGCACACGACCACGACGGTCCCGTCGACGGAACCACCGAGCTCCTCCAGACCCATCCGTACGGCGTGCCCCGTACCGTTCTGCTCGGCCTGCACGGCGGTGCGCACACCCGGGTCGATCGCACCGAGGTGCGCGGTGACTTGCTCACGGGCGTGCCCGACCACGACGACGAGATGCTCGGGGTCCAACTCACGGGCGGCGGCGAGCACATGACCCACGAGACTGCGTCCGCAGATCTCGTGCAGGACCTTGGGTGTGGCCGACTTCATACGGGTGCCCTCACCCGCTGCGAGAACGACGACGGCTGCCGGGCGAATGGCGCTCACGGTTTGCCCTTCGGATGTGGCGGGGGTGGGGTGACATCCGCAGGATACCGGGGTGTTTCGTGGGCGATATGAGAGCGGGCCCTGACTGAGCTGTTGGCGGTCAGGGCCCGGACCGAGCATCTGCTCCCGGGGGAGGACTCGAACCCCCATGATCAGAACCAAAATCTGACGTCTTGCCCTTAGACGACCCGGGATTGCCGCTATGTCCGATTTCCTAGATCGGATGCGGTGGCAGCCCCTACTATGCCGTACCACCAGCCTTCGACGCGACGGTACAGCTCGGCGCTCTGCCGAACGGTGAGCACGAGGCAGCCGCGATAGTCGTCGCCGGTGTTCTTGCGCACGGTCTTCGGGTTGTGCCGCTTCAAGGTCGTCTTGCCGAAGGCGCTGCGATCCGCCTCGACCACGTCCGCCCAGTAGCGTTCCGCCGCCGCGACGTCCGCCGTTTCATGAATCATCACGCGGTACTGGACGCGATCTCGCTCCACTTCCAGCAGGTCGAGCCAGGCCAGGAACAGCCGAACCACGCCGGGGTCGCTGTTCACGAAGGCGACCCTTTCACGTCTGGCGTGGGGTTTGTCCTTCGTGCCCTCGGCCCAGTAGAGCGCGACACCGGCCACGAACAACTCGCGTGCGGACAGCGCGCCGATCTCCTCGGCGGCAGCTGCCTTTGTCCGCCGGCGCTGTTCCTCTCGCACCGCGAGTTCGTGCTCCCACCGCTTGCGTGCCGCCAGCCTCGCCTGTTCCTTCGGATCGCGGCGCTCCGGTTTCGGCAGGTCGCGTACCCATAGGGACACCGAGCTTCGTGAGCAGCCCAGTTCCGCCTCGATCTGGTCATACGTCCAGCCCTGGAGCCGCAGCTCCCGCGCCTTCGCCCTCAGGTCGTCCTTCGCGCGAGGTCGCTTGGTCCACTCCGGCGGCGGTTCACCCTTCACCAGCTGGTTGAGGATGTCGTTGTTGAAGATCTTCAGCTCGTCCCGGATCTGCCGAAGGCTGTAGCCCCGCCGCCGCAGTGCCACTGCCTGCTCCCGCAGGCTCTCGAAGTCGGCGTATTTGCCATGTGGGTGTGCCATGGGCATACCGTCCGGGCGGAATGATCGCTTCCCGGGTCGAACGATGAGCGATTCAGCAGTTCGAGGGATATCGGGCGGTTTCGCTTACGTTCGGTTACGCAGTGTGGTGTAGGCCAGTCGTCAAAACTCCCCGGAAATGGACGTGCGGCGGCCCTTAGGCTGGAGCCATGACCACGACGGGGGAAGAGCGCGCCGAGGTCCCGCCGCCGAGGGCGGGGCCTTGGTGGTGGGATCGGGTGCGCAGTGCGGTGCTGGACGTGAGTCTGGGCGTCGTGTCCGCGCTGGAGTGCGGGGTCGAGGGGGTTCGGTTCGCGGGGGACGCCGGGATTCCGGTGGCCGTGGGCGTGGTGTTCGGGCTGCTCGCGGGCGCGGTGCTGGTGCTGCGGCGCCGGTGGCCGATCACGGTCGTGCTGGTGTCGATCGCCGTTCTGCCGGCCCAGATGGGGTTCCTGCTGGGCATCGTCGGGCTCTACACCCTCGCCGCTTCCGAGCTGCCGCGGCGGATCATCGCCGCGCTGGCCGGGATGTCGTTCGTTGGGACGTTGATCGTGACGTTCGTGTGGGTGCGGCAGGGGGTGGACCGGGGGGATCTGAGTTTCGGTGACTGGGTGGTTCCGTTCGCCTCGCTCACCACCGCGCTCGGTGTGACCGCGCCTCCGCTGCTGCTCGGCCTGTACGTGGGTGCGCGGCGGCGCCTGATGGAGAGCCTGCGGGAGCGGGCCGACAGTCTTGAGCGGGAGCTTCAGCTGCTCGCCGAGCGGGCCGAGGAGCGGGCCGAGTGGGCGCGGGGCGAGGAGCGGACCCGTATCGCGCGTGAGATGCATGACGTGGTCGCGCATCGGGTGAGTCTGATGGTGGTGCACGCCGCGGCGTTGCAGGCGGTCGCCCGGAAGGATCCCGAGAAGGCCGTGAAGAACGCGGCGCTGGTGGGTGACATGGGCCGGCAGGCGCTGACGGAGCTGCGGGAGATGCTCGGGGTGCTGCGCAGCGGGGCCGTCGAGGCGCGGCGGGTGCGGGGGGCTGTGGTGCCGCTGGCCGCGGTGGGGGCAGCTGCCGCGGCGGCCGCCGACCGGGAGCGGGCCGGTGGGGACGAGCCGGCCGGTGAGGGGCCTTGTCTGTCGGAGCTGGACGAGTTGATCGGGCAGTCGGCCGCGGCGGGCATGGTCGTGGATCTGTCGGTGGAGGGGGAGACGCGGGCGTACGCGCCGGAGGTCGAGCAGACGGCGTATCGCGTGGTGCAGGAGGCGTTGACCAACGTCCACAAGCATGCGGCGGGTGCGAAGACGCATGTGCGGCTGGCGCACCGGGTGTCGGAGATCGCGATGCAGGTGGAGAACGAGCCGCCGCCGGAGCTATCGTCGGCGTCGTCGGCGCGGCTGCCGTCGGGGGGCAACGGTCTGGTGGGGATGAAGGAGCGGGTCTCGGCGCTGGGCGGGGTGTTCGTGTCGGGGCCGACGGATGCGGGGGGATTCCGGGTGTCGGCGGTGATTCCGGCGGCTTAGCCGCTGCGAGCGGTGGCGGCCGGTGAGGCGCGCCGGGCGTGGCTCGGCTGGGTCGGGCCCGCCGCCGGTTTCGTCGCTTCGCCGGGTCAGCCCGCCGTGAGCCGTACCGGTTCTATCCCTGCGACGAGGCCGGCGAGAGCCTGGTCGATGTCGGGGCCGAGGTACCAGTCGCCGGTGTGGTCGAGGGCGTAGACGCGGCCTTCGGCGTCGATGGCGAGGAGGGCCTGGCTGTCGGTCTCGGTGCCGAGGGGGCAGACCTCGGTGTCGAGGGCGCGGCCGAGGTCGCCGAGGGTGCGGGCCATGTGCAGGCCGTGCAGGGGGTCGAAGTGGACGCTGGCGGGTGCGACCTGGCGGCCGGCACCGCCGGGTGCGATGTGCAGGCCGCCGAACTCGGCCCAGGCCTCCACGGCGGCCGGGAAGACGGCGTGGCGGTGACCCATCGGTGAGGTGTGCTCGCGCAGGGTGTCGGCCCAGACCTCTGCTTGCTTGATGTCCCAGCGTCCGGGTTGCCAGCCGGCGGCGCGCAGGGCGGCGTCCACGGGGACGGGGAAACGGGTGGAGGAGGTGCGGTCGGTGTGCATCTGCCCTTTGTTCGTCGGTGCCTGTGGGACGTGCGGGGGGTTGCGGGATTCGGGGTCGGGTTCGGGTTCGGGTCTGGGTGTCGGGTCAGCCGTCTTCTGCGGCCGGGTCGACGATGCGGACGCCGAAGTGGGCGCTGAGGGCGTTGCAGGCGCGGCAGGGGGCGGCGAAGCTGCCGTGCAGGGGGTCGCCGTCCTCGCGGATGCGGCGGGCGGTGAGCTTGGCCTGTTTGAGGGCTTTGCGGGCTTCGCCGTTGGTCATGGGTTTGCGGGCGGCGCGTTTGCTGCGGGCCGCGTCGGCGGTGGTGATGTGGCGCGAGATGAGGATGGTCTCGGCGCAGCGGCCGGTGAAGCGGTCGCGTTCGCCGCTGGTGAGGGAGTCGAGGAAGTCCTGCACGAGGTGGTGCAGTTCGGGGGGCTGGTCACCGCGGGCGGCGGTGCCGGTGAGGGTGGCGCCGCGGACGGAGAGGGCGGCGGCGACGGTGGGGAGTATGCCGTCGCGGCGGTGGCGGAGGGCGGGCGCGTGGGGGGTTTCGGTGGCACTCCAGCCGATGCGGGGGTCGCCGGACCTCGCCGCGTGCGGCCCTGTTTGCGTCGCGTTCATGATCATCATCCCCTCCCGAGCATCCCCCGGGCATGCTCTCGGACGTCACAGAGTGCCAAATGCCGTGGCGGGTGCGGAAGCTGGGGCGACGCGACACGCCCGGGTTTGGGCGCGCTGTCACGGCGGGGTGACGGCTGGTCACGGAAGCGGAAGGGGGCGTGACCGGCGCCGGTGACCGGTGTCGTCGTACCGCATAGGCTGTCGGCACCGCTTTCCATGCGGTGACGCGTGGACGCAGACGAGACAGTCGATACGTGGCGTTGTGACCGAGAGTGGTCATGGCGGCGCGTATCAGAACGCCGCAGGGGGCAACCGCCATGACGACAGGTCGGCTCGGGCAGCAAGCCGCGCCGCCGAACGCGGCCTACGCCGGGCAGGTCGTGCATTTCCCGGATCCGGTACGGGCGTCCCGTCACCCGAGAGGGGTACGCGTGGACGAGCGCGGTTACCCCGATTTCTCGGCGTACGCGCGTGCGGCGGCGGAGATCGCGGAGCCGCCGGAGGGTTTCGGGGTCGACGAGTTGCGGCTGACGGACTACGTGTCGGCGAACGCGGCACTGGCGGCGTCGGGGCACGAGCTGTGGGACACGGTGCCGGCGGTGGCGACACCGCACGGCTGGACCTGGCATCACGCCGTCGGCACCCGGCGGCTGGAGTTGGTCCCGGTCGAGGTGAAGGCGCTGCTGCGGCACCACGGCGGGATCGCGACGTCGGCGGTGGACCAGTACAAGCGCGGCACGCGGCCGTTGCAGGAGACGCGGCCCGCGCACTTCCGGCTGCCGAAGTCGGGTGTGGCGGTGACCGAGGCGCAGGCGCAGGGTGTCGAGGAGGACCTCGGGTACCGGCTGCCGGGCGCGTACCGGTCGTTCCTGAAGGCGGCGGGCGGGTGCGCGCCGGTGGGGACTGCGCTGGACGCGGAGTTGGGCCTCTTGATCGACCAGCCGTTCTTCACGGTGCGGGACGAGGCGGCGGTCAATGACCTGGTCTACGTCAACAAGTGTCTGCGTGACCATCTGACCAAGGACTACCTGGGTGTCGGCTTCGTCCAGGGCGGGTTGCTGGCCGTGAAGGTGAAGGGCGACCGGATCGGTTCGGTGTGGTTCTGCGCGTACGACGACGCGCGGGACGTGGATCCGTCGTGGCCGCCGGCGGAGCGGGTGGAGCGGCTGCTGCTGCCGTGCGGTGAGGACTTCGACGCGTTTCTGTCCCGGCTGGCGGGTTCTCCGCCGGAGTTGGAGACGGTGGCGAATCTGATGGTGGACGGTGGGTTCGCGCGTGCGGTGCCCGTCGCGGCCGCGGCTGTGGGGGAGTGAGCTTCGCGATGGTGACGTTCGCGCAGGCGCAGGAGCGCGCCGAGGAGTGGATCAACGGGGACCTGCCGGCGTACCAGCATCGTGAGGTGCGGGTGCGGGAGTTCGAGCGCGGGTTCGTGGTGTGGGCCGAGGACCGTGCGGACGGTCCGCGTTCGGACGGCGGTGCTCTGCGGCTGGTGATCGCCCGGGACAGCGGGGAAGCCACGTTGTGGCCCGCGTTGCCGGTGGGTGAGGTCGTGCGCCGGTACGAGGAGGAGTACGGCCGTGTCGCGGCGGCCGCGGAGCCGGCGTCGGCCGCTCCGGCCCGGGTGGACCTGAACCAGACGTCGTTCCTGCTGACTCCGCCGGAGTGGTTGCAGGAGGCGGCGGACAGGCTGGGGGCGCCGGACGGGCGTGACGGGGACGGGACTTCGCGGGCGGACGCCGGTGGTGCCGCGGGTGAGGGGGGTGCCGCGGGCGCCGGGGGGCTTCCTGAGACGTTGGGCGGGCCTCCTGCCGGGGAATCCGACTCGGGGGCGACTGCGCCGCCGAGGACGCCGGAGATGCCGGGAGTGCCCGCAGGGGCGACTCCCTGGGCGGGGACCGACACCAACGCCGATGCCGGTGAGGACCGTTCGGTGCCGTTGCCGGAGACGGTGTTCGCGCCGCCGCTGAGCGGTGACGACAGTGTGCCGCCGGACGCCAACACCGCACTGATGTCGGGCGGCAGCCAGCTTCCGCCTACGGCGGTGTCGCCTGCGGTCGGTGGTACGGACGGGCAGGGGGCCGGTGGTGCGTCGGGTGCGACGCCGCCGCCTCCGCCGGGTGTGCCTTCGTACGGGTATCCGCAGGGTGCGGGTGGTGCGTCCGGTGCGACGCCGCCGCCTCCGCCGGGTGCGCCGTCCTACGGGTATCCGCAGGCCGCGGGTGGGCCGGGGCAGCCGCCCGCGCAGAGCGCCGGGGACATCGCCGACGCCGCGACGAGCAAGGCGGCGCCTCCTCGGGGCCGGGGCCCTGCGACGCCGCCTCCGCCGCCGGGTGCGCCCGGTGTGCCGGGCGCGGGAGGCGCGCCCGCCGGGAGTACGCAGCCTGTGCCGCCGTCGGCTCCGGGTGCCGCCGGTGCTTCGGGTGGCGGCTATGTGCCCACGCAGCTCGTGTCGGCGTTCGGGCCCGAGGGGCCGGAGGGCGCCGCCGGGCCCGGCGCTCCTCAGGGACCCGGTGCCCCGAACACGCCTGGCCTTCCGCAGCCGCCCGGAGCACCGGGCGCGCCCGGTATGCCCGGCGCGCCGCAGCCTCCGGGTGCCCCCGGGGCGCCCAACCCACCCGGCACGCCCGGCGGTACGCCTCCGGGCGGGGTGCACCATGCCGCGACCATGCTGGCCGACCCCAACCCGCCCGGCATCCCCAGCCCGCCCGGTGCTCCGGGTGCCCCGGGCATGCCTGGTGCTCCGCAGCCTCCCGGTGCTCCGGGTGCTCCGGGTGCTCCCGGCGGTCCTGGTGCTCCGCAGCCGCCCGGCGCCCCCGGTGGTGCCCAAGGCGCCGTGCACCATGCCGAGACCGTGCTGGCCGCACCCTCGATGGGCGGCCCCGGCGTGCCTCCGCCGCCGCAGGCGCCCGGCGCGCCGCAGCCGCCGGGTGCCCCCGGCATGCCGCCGGCGAGTCCGGGTATGCCTGGTGCGCCGCAGCCTCCCGGTGCTCCCGGCGCTCCCGGTGGCCCGGGTATGCCTGGTGCTCCGCAGCCGCCTGGCGCCCCGGCTGCTCCCGGTGCCTCCGGCGCCCCGGCGGCCCCGGGGATGCCCGGTGCCCCCCAGCCCCCCATGGCGCCGGGCGCCGTTCCGCCGCCGCCCGGGCACGCCGGGCCGGGGCACCCCGCCCCAGGGCAGCCGATCCCGGGCCAGCCCATGCCGGGCCAGCCCGCCCCCGGGCAGCCCTCGTACGGATATCCGCCGCAGCCCACCGGTCAGCCGACCGTCGGCCCGGGCTACCAGGCCGTCCTGCGCTACCGCGCGCAGGACGGGTCGGAGCAGCAGCTGATCCGGCGTTCGGCGCCGGGTACGCCGCACCCGGAGTGGCAGATCTTCCATGAGCTGCGGGGCATGAACGTGCCGCCGGACCAGGTCCTGGAGCTGCACACCGAGTTGGAGTCGTGCGAGCTGCCGGGCGCGTACTGCGCGCGGATGATCCGGGAGCAGTGGCCCCAGGCGCGCATCACGTCGATCGCGCCGTACGGCACGGATCACGCGAGCCGGCAGCAGGGCATGCAGCAACTGCTCGCCCATCAGGGCGAGTTGCACCAGGTGGCCGACGGTCCCGCCCGGCCGGCGCCGGTGCGCGCACCGTTGCCGCAGGTGCAGGCGGCGCCGCCGATTCCGCCGGAGGGTGTGGCGCAGGAGCTGGCGGGGGCGTTCGGGCCGGGGCTCTTCCGGTTCGAGCAGGCCGCCGTGTCTCGGCAGGGCGTACCGCCGGTCGTGGCGCACAGCCTCGTCGTCGGCGGACTGCCGATGGACATGGGTCCGTTCTTCTGGGCGCAGGCCCAGCCGGGGCGGCCGGTTCCGACGCTGGCGGAGCTGGCGCAGGAGCGTGGCGTGCAGCCGGCGTCGGACGCCGGGTCGTACCTCGTCATGGGCAGTGACTTCGGCAAGGCGATCTGTGTGCAGTACGGGACGGCGAACATCGTCGCCGTGCCGGTGGAGGCCGGGCCGGGCGGGGCGCCCGTACCGCCGCAGTTCGTGAACACGGGCCTGCCCGAGTTCCAGCGCTGCCTGGCGCTGCTCGGCCGGATGTGGCGGCTGCGCTTCGGCCTCAACCAGGAGCAGGCGGGCCGCTGGACCGTCGACTTCCAGGCCCAGCTGGCCGCTCTCGACCCGGCGGCGCTCGGTTCGCCGGAGAGCTGGTGGTCGGTGCTGCTGGAGGAGATGTGGGACGGCTTGCTGTGACGCCCTCCGGCTGCCGCTGACCGCGGCGGCCGGGGCGTGAAGGGGCCGGCTCCGGGCGCACGTCCGGGGCCGGCCCTTTCGCGTACGCCCGCCCGAGCGCCCGCGCAACCCCACCCACGTGCCCCGCGTTCGCATGCCCGCGTGCCCCGCGTTCGTACGCCGATGTGCTCCCCGTCCGTATACCCCCGTGCCCCCGCGCACCCCTCGCGCCCCGCCACCTGCCCGGAGTGTCGCGTTATGAACGCCTACACCCGATCCATCAAGATGTGCGCTAAATCATCATTTTCACATCAGGTCGGTGGAAGGGGTTCTGAGGATGAGCGGCAGCGCACCGGGCTCGCTCCACGACTTCGTGGTCGTACGGGGGCGTGGCTACCGTCCCGACCAGGTCGACGCCTATGTCGACGCCCTCTTCCGCGACCGGGACGCCGCCTGGGAACGGGCCGCCCGGCTCACCGTACTGGCCAAGGAGATGGAGGCCGAGGCGGAGCGGCTGCGGGAGCAGGTGGCGCAGCTCGCTCCGCAGACGTACGAGTCGTTGGGTGAGCAGGCCCGGCGGCTGTTCGAGCTGGTGCAGGAGGAGGCCGCGGCCGTGCGCGAGAGTGCGCGCAGCGAGGGGCAGGCCCTGGTGGACAAGGCACAGGCCTGGGCGGACGGCATCCGGGAAGCGGCGCAGGCGCACGCCGACTCCCTGCGCGTGGAGGCCGACGCGTACGTCGAGGAGCGGATGCGCGCGGCGCGGGCCGAGGCCGACGAGCACCGGGTGGCCGCGCGGCGGGCGGTCCGGGAGGCGCGCGGGCTGGAACTGCTCGCGCTGCGAGATCTGCGGCACCGGACCACCAAGATGCTCACCGAGCAGGCCCGGGACCACGGCACGCGATGGGGTGACGCCAAGAAGGAGGCCGAGCAGCGGCTGGCCGCGCAGGAGGCGGCTCACCAGGAGCGGCTGGCGCTGGCCGAGGCGTCGCTGGCCGAGGCGAAGCAGATCTTCGCGGACGCGCAGGCCTCGGCCCGGCGGGCACAGGAGGAGGCGCAGGCCCGCGCGACGGAACTCCTCACGCAGGCCCGTGAGCGGTCGGACGAGATCGCCCGGGAGACGGAACAGGTGCTGCGCGAGCACGGGGAGATGTGGGACGACGTCCGCACCCACATCGGCCAGATGCGCAACAGCCTGACGGCGCTCACCGGCCAGACCATCCAGGAGTGAGCGCCGGCGCCGGCCTTGCCGGTGTCAGTTCCCCCTGCGCACCGCCCCCGCCAGAATCCACCCCTCCACGGCTTCGTACTGGCGGCGCTGCTCCTCCGACTGCCGCCGCCCGGAGATGGCGGTCCCCAGCCACCCGAACAGGAAGCCGGCCGGGATCGACACCAGACCGGGCGTGGTGAACGGGAACCAGTTGAAGTCGGCTTCCGGGAAGGCCGCCACCGGCGACCCGGAGACCAGGTTGGTCCCCGGCATCAGCGCCAGCACCACCGCCGAGCCGCCGATGAGGGTCCACAGCAGACCGGCCCGGGTGTACCGGCGCCAGAAGAGGCTGAGGACGAGGGCCGGCGCGATGGCCGAGGCGCCCAGCGTGAACGACAGGGTCACCAGCGGCTGGAGGCTGCGGTGCTGGACCATCGTCGCCAGCAGGATCGCCGGGACGCCGACCGCCAGCGCCGACAGCCGCGCCAGCGCCATCTCGCGGTGGCCGGACAACTCCCGGACCCGGGTGGCGAACAGGTCGTGGGCCAGCGAGTTCGCGCAGGCGAGGATCATGCCCGCCACCGAGGCGAGCACGGTCAGGAAGATGGCCGTGGTGACCGCCGTGAACAGCAGGCTCTCCGCGGTCGAGACCTCGGCGCCGAACACGGCCCGGGAGCCGAGCAGATAGGCCGTGTTGCCCTGCGGATCCGCCCCGGCGATCACCTCACGCCCGATCAGCGCCGTCGCGCCGAAGCCGACCACCGTGATCACCAGAACGAACAGCGCCACGCTCGACACCGCCCAGGACATCGACCGGCGTACCTGGCGGGCGCCGGTCGCCGTGTACATACGCATGGTGATGTGCGGCAGCACCGCCCCGCCGAGGACGACCGCGAGCTGGGAGGTGATCATGTCGACGCGCGGATACGGACTCCCCGCGAACTGCAGTCCCGACTCCAGGAACGCCGAGCCGACGCCGCTGCGCTCGGCCGCCGCGCTGAACAACGCAGCCGGATCCCAGTCGAACCGCCGCAGCACCAGGACGGCCACCACAGCGCCCGAGCCGAGCAGCATCACCATCTTCAGGATCTGGATGAGGGCCGTGCCCTTCATACCGCCGATGGCCGCGTAGCTGATCATCAGCACGCCCAGGCCGATGACGCACCCGGTCTTCAGGCCGTCGCTCGAAAAGCCGAGGATGAACGCCAGCAACTGCCCGGTCCCCGCCAGCTGCACCAGCATCAGCGGGACCAGCGCGGCCAGCGTCACCGCGCACGCCGCGACCCGCACGCCCCGGCCGGGCATACGGCGGGCCAGCGCGTCGCCCATCGTGAACCGGCCCGCGTTGCGCAGGGGTTCGGCCAGCAGGAACATCAGCAGCATCAGCGACAGGGCGGTGCTCAGCGCCAGCACGATCCCGTCGTAGCCGCACAGCGCGACCACGCCGGTGGTCCCGAGTACGGTGGCCGCGCTGATGTAATCGCCGCCGATCGCGAGGCCGTTGCGCATGGGGGACAGGGAGCTGTAGCCCGTGTAGAACTCGTCGAGGTCGTCCCGGTCCGGGCCGGTCATCACGCACAGCAGGAGCGTGACGGTGACCACGACGCAGAACGCCACCAGCGACATCGCCTGCGCGTTTCCGCTGAAGTTCGTCATCGGCCCGTTCCCCTCTTGCCCGCCTCGCGCTTGGCGTCCACCGCGGCCTCCTTGCGGATGCGGTCCGCGATCGGGTCGAGGTAGCGGCGGGCGGTGTACTCGTACAGGCCTATCGCCAGCCAGGTGACGGGAAGTTGGAGCAGCGCGAGCAGCAGGCCGGCGGGCAGTCCGTCGGTGACCGTGCTGGTCATGAACCCGGGCGCGCAGGCGGACAGGAGCAGGAACAGCGTGAAGTACCCGAGTGCGGTGAGGGTCGCCGTGCGCCGCTGCCAGCGGTAGGCGCTGCGCAGGACCCGCAGGTCGCTGTGGTGCCCGAGGGGCGGGTGGTCGGGGACTCGGTGGCGTGGCGGTTCCGGTGGGGCGGACGGTTGCCAGGGGTAGGTGGCGTACTGCGGGGGAGAGTGCCTCGGGGGAGACGAGTGCGGTGAATATGGGTCGTACGGGGTGGACATCCCGGTACTCCTTGCGTGGCTCGGGTCCGGCGCGGCGGACCGCAGGGAGGTGGGGGGCGGGCGAGCCACGCACGTTACTTCGGAGTACCGGCATGCGCGAGGGTTTCGGCAAACTGAGTGGTCGGTTTGCGCCCACTGATGCCGAACCGTGTCTGACCAGCGGTGTTACCGCCGTTAACTCTGACTTTTAAGCGCCTGTTTGGGGACTGAGGGCAACCGAGTGGCTACTTCAGGTGCAGCAGCGCCGCGGTGGCGGTCACGTGCTGCCCCAACGCGGGAAGGGCCGGTCAGCCCTAGGGGGGAACGGCTGGGGCAAGCACTCGAGGTGCCGACGCGGACAGTGACATGCCTCTCAGAAACGGCCGCAGAGCCATGACAGGAACCACCCGCACAGGGATGCGCCGACGGCCGTGGCGGCGCCGGTGACCAGGCCGTTGAGCGCGGTACGGGACAGGCGTAGGGGGCGACGGCGGTCGCAGCGGGGGTTCTTGCGCATGGCGCACTGCTCCTCGGGGTTTCACGGATCAGCCGCATCCGGTGCGGACAACTGAGAGCATGAGCCCCCCGAGAATTTGTGCGAAAGCTGCAACTAACGTTGTGACCAGGAATTTTGAAGACCCCGGACAGACGTCGGGGCCAGAGGCGGGGCCACAGGAGCGTGCGCCCGGCCGGCGCCGGGGGCGTCCACTGAAGGAACTCGACCCCGATCTCGGCCCGGCTGTGCGGGGCTGGGCGACGTACGCGCGTCGCGTGGTCGGGGAGTTATGGCCGTCACGGCAGGACGCGGCCCGCGCGCTGGCCACGGAGAAATCGGAGCTGTCGCGGATCCTCGCCGGCAAGCTGATGCCGGCGAGAGAGTGGCTCGCCGTACTCCACGAGGCCCGTGAACGCGTGGCCGGGATGCCGGTGCCGGCCGAGGAGAAAGCGCGCGTCTTCGCCCTGTACATGGACGCGCTGAAGGAATCCGAGGACGAGGCGGCGAGGCGGCCCGCGGGAAAGAAGCCGTACCAACAGCGGTGGGCCCGCTACGACTTGGAGCGGAAGCTGGAGGCGGCCCAGGACCGGCAGCGGGCCGTCGAGACGGAACTGGCGGAGGCGCTCAAGGCGCGGGGGAGACTCGACGGGGCGGTCGCCGGTCTGCACCGGGAGCTGAGGACGGCTCAGGTCGCCGCCTCCGCCCGCGAAGCCGGTGTGCTGGAGCTGCGACGGCACAGCGAATGGCAGCAGCGGCAGCTGAAGGCGGCTTCCGCGTATGTACAAGACCTCGAACTCCGGCTGCGGAGCAGTGAGCAGCAGCGTGAGCAGATGGCCGTGACCGTCCTCCGCCTGGAGGCCGAGGTCAGGACGCTCCGAGGTCAGGTGACCCGCCTCAGCGAGGAGGAGAGCAGGCGGCGGGTGGCCGCACCCGTGATGGCGACGGTCGGAACGGGCCGGGTGGAGGGCGGCGCGAGCGGGTCCCGCAACGGGCCGCGGCGTGACGGCTGGGTCCCTGTGGGGCAGGGGCGCTCACCTACCGGATGGATGATCACCCACTTGAGGAGGCCTTCTCCCCCCTACTTCACTCCACCGAGGAGGATCGGGTTCGCGGTGGCCGTCGTCGCCCTGGTGCTGGGGACGTATCTGTCCTGGGAGCCGCTTGAGGACCTTCGCGCGTATCAGCGGGCGCAGGTGTGCGCGGTGACCGAGGCCGCGACGACGGAGGACTGCGTCGGGCAGGAGACCGGCGAGGTCGCGCAGAAGGACTCGTACGAAGAAGGGGACAAGGAGACCAAGCAGACCATCTACGAGCTGACGGTGCGGAGGGACTCGGGAAGCTTTGAGACGCATCGGGTCGACAGCGAGGTCTACAGCGCGGCGGAGGTCGGGCGCGAGGCGGGCTTCACGATCTGGCGCGATCGTGTGGTCGAGATCGCGGTTCAGGAAGAGACGTTCGAACTGACGCCGATGGGCGCGGACCTCGCTTGGCGCCTGGCCGTCCTCTGGGTGGGGCTTGGGCTGCTGATGTGGTCGCTGCTGGGCAACGGGGAACTCGGGGAGTTCGGTTGGCAGATCTTCGGCAGGGCCTTTGGGTGGGCATTCGCCGGAGGCGGTCTGTGGAAGATCGGAACAGAGGTGATGGGCAGGGGGCCCGTGGCACTCGGACCCACGCTGGTATGCGGCGTGTTTGTCGTTGTGGGTGTGGGGTTCGCCTCGTTCTTCGGAGATGACTGGACGGGCGGTCCGGAGTCGGCGTGGCGGTTGTGGCTGGACAGGCTTTCTCTCTGGCGTCGCCGAAGAAGGGGTGCGCTCAGGGAGACGTGGTGAGAGACGTGACGAACGCCGACCAGGCGGGCGCCGAGAAGACGATCGCCGGGCCGGTGGGGTTCTTGCTGTCGCGGACGGGGACGTGGGTGGGGCGGGCGGCGTCGTTGACTTCGAGGCAGTCGCCGCTGCTGCCGCCGCTGTAGCTGGACTTTTTCCAGCCGGTCAGTACCGACGCGTCAGGGATGCTGGTCTCGCTGCGCTTCATGCTCGTAATCCTCCGCGACCGACCTGATCAGCGCCAGGGACTGGCGGTGCGACAACGCGTCGCCCAGCGCATGATCGTAAGCCACCTGACATTGGCGGACCACGGACGGAAGTTCCCAAACCCGGCCCGACTTCAAGCCTTCCACATATGCGATGGGCGGGAGGTCCTCGAACCACATGAGTGAGACGAAGCCCTCCAACAAGGCGTGGTAGCCCACCGCGAAGGGCAGGACATGGACCCGGATGCGCTGGCTCTCCCCCAGCGCAGCAATGTGACGGAGCTGCTCGCACATCACGGTTGGGCCGCCGATGGGCCGCCGTAGCACCGCCTCGTCGAGCAGTGTCCACACCTTTGGTGAGCCGAACTCCTCGAGGATGCCGCCGCGTTCGAGGCGGGTGGCGAGGAGCTCGTCGCGTTCTGCGGCACTCTTTGGCGAAGCGCCAGAACTGAGCACCTCGCGCGCGTAAGCCGGGGTTTGCAGGATGCCCGGTACCAACTTGGGGGCATACTCCCGGATCTCGCTTGCCTTGCCCTCGAATTCGAGGGCCTCTTCGAAGTGCTCTGCCACCTTGCGGCCATCCAGGATCGGCAGAAAGTTCACAAAGAACCCACCCCCCTCCAACACCTGATCCAACCGCCGCGCGTCATCCGGATCCGGCCTCCGCCGCCCCGCCTCGATATGCGCGATGTGCGTGCGTGACATCACCGCACGCTGGCTCAACTGCTCCTGCGTGAGCCCCGCCGCCTCGCGCCGCCGCTTCAGCTCCGCCCCGTACTGCTCCCGCGAACGCGGATTGTCCTCGATCGCCACGTCGGCAACTCCCCTCCGTGCGCACCCCGTTGTCACGCTGAGCCACCTTCCGAGCGTACCCAGGGTGACGTCACTGTGTGCAGACAACAGCACGGAAAGTGAAAGGCGGCGGCATGGAACAGGCGGACCAGCACAAAGACCCGTTCGAGGAGGTGGCCGGACCCTGGCTCACCCTCCGCGTGTCCCGGGACGGTGGGCGCACGTGGGGACCCACAGTGACGTACCAGCCCTCCCGCAAGGACACGCCCTTCGACCTCGCGGGCCGGTTCCCGCCCTGTCAGTGCCCGAGATGCGCGCGCCGGTAGCGGACCCCGGGTTGGCCCTCGATCGGGGTCTCCTCCACGGCGACGAAGGCGTTACGCTCCAGGACCGTCCGGGAGGCCAGGTTGTCCAGAGTCGTCCTCGCCTCCAAGGACGTCAGCCCGTACGTCGTCCCGGCCAGCCGGCACAGCCGCGCCACCGCCGCCGTGGCGACTCCCTTGCCCGCCGCGGACTCTCCCACGCGGTACCCGAGTTCGGCGGAGCCGTCTATGGCGTCCATCAGGTTGACCCGCCCGACGAGGCGCCTCTCGTCGTCCAGCACCACGTGGAAGTGACAGATCCCGGCGTCCTGTTCGGCCAGGAGCGCCGCGTGCCTGGCCGCGAACCCCGCGGGGGTGAAGTACGCGTCCCCGCGGTCGGGCACCGTACGGGCGAAGTACTCCCGGTTCTCGCGCTCGAAGGCCAGCAGGGCGTCCGCGTGGTCGGCGCGCAGGCGCTCCAGGGTCAGCATGGGGACAGGGTAAGGGTGTGTGTCAGGGGCCGGTCAGACCGGGGAAGTACATCCGCACTACCCTCCGGCACCCCCGGCCTACGACCGTCGGGCGACGTCAGGCAGGGGGCGCGCGGCCTAGCGTCCTGTGCATGAACAGACCACGCTTCTTAGCCGCCGCGGCGGCCTCCGTCGTGCTCGTGATCGGGCCGGCCCTCGCTCTGCCCGCGCTCGCCGCCGCCCCCGCATCCTCCCCAGCCCCCGTCGCCGCATCCGCTACAGCCCCTGTCGCGGCATCGGTCCAACTGCCCCGCCCCTCCGGTCCCCACGCCGTAGGACGCGACACGCTCCACCTCGTGGACGGCGACCGCTCCGACCCCTGGGTGCCCTCCGCCGGTCCGCGGCAGCTGATGGTGTCCCTGTACTACCCCGCGCGCAGGGGTACGGGCGGGCCGGCAGCTCCGTACATGACCAGGGAAGAGGCACGTCACCTGCTGGAGTTGAGGGTGCCCGGCTCCACCGTCCCGCCGGAGGCGATCAGCGGCGTCGGGACCTGGGCGCGCACAGCGGCGCGCCCCGCGCACGGCAGGTTCCCGCTCGTCGTGCTGTCGCCCGGGTTCACGCTCCCGCGCGCCACGCTCACCGGCCTCGCCGAGGACCTGGCCAGTCGTGGATATGTCGTCGCACTGGTCGACCATCCGTACGAAAACGCCGGCACGACCCTGCCCGACGGTCAGACCCTGCCCTGTGCCATCTGCGACGACTCCGCCTCGATCGGCGGCAAGGCCGTCGCCGAGAGCCGGGCCGCGGACGTCTCCTTCGTGCTCGACCGGCTGACCGGGCGGCACCCCGCGTGGCGGTACGCGCGCGTGATCGACGCCGAGCGGGTCGGTATGGCCGGGCATTCCATCGGCGGCAACGCGGCCGTCGCGACGATGGCCGCCGACGCGCGCGTGCGGGCCGGTGTGAACATGGACGGCGACTTCTTCGCGCCGGTCCCCGCGGACGGTCTGGACGGGCGTCCGTTCCTGATGTTCGGGGCCAAGGACAGGTCGCCGAACGACACGACCTGGGACGAGTCCTGGAGAGACCTGGACGGCTGGAAGCGCCGGCTGTCCGTCACCGGAGCCGACCACGGCTCCTTCACCGACGTACCGCTGCTCGCGAGGCTGGTCGGAATCCCGGACGCCGAACCGCTGCCGTACGAGCGCTCGCTGGCCCTCACGCGCGCGTACGTGGCCGCCTTCTTCGACCTGCACCTGAAGGGCGTACCGCAGCCGCTGCTCGACGGACCCTCGCCGGACCACCCCGAGGTCAGCGTCCGTCTCCCGTAGCGGCGTCGCTGGTGGCCCGGTCCGCGGCCTGGTCGTCGGCCTCCTTCAGGACCGGGAACCGCCTCGGCGCCAGCAGCAACAGCACCAGGAAGGCCAGCGCCGCCGCGCAGGACGCCCCCAGATACACGGCGTGCACCGCGTCGGCGATGGCCCTCCTGGTCGCCTCCGGGGCCGTACCGCCCAGGTCCAGGGCCCGCGTCACCGAGTCCAGGTCGCCCGCCCCGCCGAGCCGTGCCGCCAGTACGCCGTTGGCCACCGCGCCGAAGCCCGCCGCGCCCACCGTCTGGCCCACTTGCCGGCAGAACAGCACCGACGCCGTCGTCGTGCCCCGCTCCGACCAGCCGACCGTCGACTGCACGCCGACGATCAGCGGGAGTTGGAACAGGCCCAGCGCGGCGCCCAGCAGGAGCATCAGCAGTGCCGGCTGCCAGGCCTGACCGGGATACGGCAGGAACAGGAACGCCAGCAGGATCAGCGAGGCCGTGCCGATCCCCAGCATCGCGGTGTTGCGGAAGCCGATCCTTCGGTACACGTGCTGGCTGAGCGCCGCCGACACCGGCCAGCTCAACGTCCAGACCGACAGCACGAATCCGGCCGCCACCGGCGCGAGGCCCAGCACCGCCTGGGCGTACGTGGGCAGGAACACCGTCGGGGCCACCATCAGCAGTCCCAGCGCGCCCAGCGCCAGGTTCACCGCCGCGATCGTGCGGCGCCGCCACACCCACCCGGGGATGATCGGCTCGGCCGCCCGGCGCTCCACCAGCACCACGACCGCCACCAGCGCGAGTCCCGTACCGAACAGGGCCACGGACGGTCCCGACCACCACGGCCAGGCCACTCCGCCCTGCACCAGGGCCGTCAGCAGCACACCGCCGCACGCGAACACCGCCAGCGCGCCCGCCCAGTCGATCCGCGCGCGCGGCCCCCTCCGCCGCCGCTCGGGCTCGTGCAGATGGCGCGCGATCAGCCACAACGCCACCGCGCCTATGGGCAGGTTGATGAGGAAGATCCAGCGCCAGTCCGCGTACGCCGCGAGGATCCCGCCCAGTCCGGGTCCCGCCACCGCCGAGACCGCCCACACCGTGGACAGCTTCGACTGGATCTTCGGGCGCTCCTTGAGCGGGTACAGGTCGGCCGCCAGCGTCTGGACGGTGCCCTGGAGGGCCCCGCCGCCCAGGCCCTGCACGATCCGGAACGCGATCAGCGACCCCATGTTCCAGGCCACCGCGCACAGCAGCGAGCCCAGCAGGAACACCGCGGCCCCCGCGATCAGCACCGGCTTGCGGCCGAAGGTGTCGGAGAGCTTGCCGTACACCGGGAGGGTCACCGTCACGGCGAGGAGATAGCCGGAGAAGAGCCAGGAGAAGACGGAGAAGCCGCCGAGGTCGCCGACGATCTGCGGTACGGCCGTGGAGACGATGGTGGAGTCGAGCGCGGCCAGCGCCATCGCGAGCATCAGGGCCGCGACCACGGCCCCTCGTCTGTCGGTCCTGCCCACCGGGCTCCTCTCCTGGTGCTTCCCGTCGCCGCGCGTTGCTTTCCCCTTGCATCTATCCGGCGCGCACCAGCTTCCCACTTGACCCTGACGCCGCGGGAGGGTGGAGGCTCGATGGGCCCGAGGGGGGAGCCGACCCTGACCCGCGCTCCACCGGAGGGAGGAGAGCCCCTAGGGGGACCTCCGTACTAGGTCTCGGGGAGGGTTGGTACCGCCGGAGGACGAGACGGCCGGGGCGCCGTCCTTAACCTGGCTTTACGCCGCTGGGGGGCGGTTTACCGAACCGGCGGGGGTGGGGTTTTCCCCCGCACAAGAGGGGGCCCGGCACCAGCGCGCCGGACCCGTCCCCGCCACGAGACTGACGGACGTACCGGTTTTCGTGACCGACCTGCTGACCGACTTAGGAGACATACCGTGACATCGGCTGTGACCATTCCCAGGCACGGGGGTACTGGAGGGCGTACGGCCGTTGCCGCGCGGGCGCGGCAGGTCGTCAAGGCGTACGGGTCGGGGGAGACCCGCGTCGTGGCCCTGGACCATGTGGACGTGGACATCGCGCGGGGACAGTTCACCGCGATCATGGGCCCCTCGGGGTCCGGCAAGTCCACCCTGATGCACTGCCTCGCCGGGCTCGACACCGTGACCGGCGGTCAGATCTACCTGGACGACACCGAGATCACCGGGCTGAAGGACAAGAAGCTCACGCAGCTGCGCCGGGACCGGATCGGCTTCATCTTCCAGGCGTTCAACCTGCTCCCGACGCTCAACGCGCTCGAGAACATCACGCTGCCCATGGACATAGCGGGCCGCAAGCCGGACAAGCAGTGGCTCGCGCGGGTGGTCGACACGGTCGGGCTCTCCGACCGGCTCAAGCACCGGCCCACCCAGCTCTCCGGCGGCCAGCAGCAGCGTGTCGCCGTCGCCCGCGCCCTGGCCGCCCGCCCGGAGATCATCTTCGGTGACGAGCCGACCGGAAACCTCGACTCGCGCGCGGGCGCCGAGGTGCTCGGCTTCCTGCGGCGGTCCGTCGACGAACTCGGTCAGACCATCGTGATGGTCACCCACGACCCCGTGGCGGCCAGTTACGCGGACCGGGTGCTGTACCTCGCCGACGGACGCATCGTCGACGAGATGTACAAGCCGACCGCCGACGCCGTCCTGGACCGCATGAAGGACTTCGACGCCCGGGGGCGTACGTCATGACCGTCCTGAGGACCTCCCTGCGCAACTTCTTCGCGCACAAGGGGCGGATGGCCCTGTCGGCCGTGGCGGTGCTGCTGTCGGTGGCCTTCGTGTGCGGGACGCTGGTGTTCACCGACACGATGAACACGACGTTCGACAAGCTCTTCGCGACCACGTCGTCCGACGTCACCATCTCCCCGAAGGACACCAAGGCCGACGACACCCCGCAAAGCGGCGTCCCCGAGTCGCTGCCCGCCTCGCTGCTGGCACGGGCCGAGCGGGCCGACGGCGTCAAGTCCGCCGAGGGCGCGGTCAGTTCGATGAACGTGACCGTCGTCAACAGCGACAACAAGAACATGGGGTCGACGACCGGCGCGCCCACCATCGCCGGCAACTGGACCAAGAACGACCTGCGTTCCATGGAGATCACCTCCGGACACGCCCCGCGCGGGCCCACCGAGGTGATGGTCGACGCCGACACCGCCGACAAGCACGACCTGAAGCTCGGCGACGAACTGCGCACCATCGCGCAGACCGGTGACTTCACGGCGCGGATCGTCGGCGTCGCCACCTTCAAGGTGACCAACCCCGGTGCCGCGGTCGTCTACTTCGACACCGCCACCGCACAGCGCGAACTGCTCGGCGCGACCGGCCGGTTCACCCAGCTCAACGTCACCGCCGCCACGGGCGTCAGCGACGAGCAGCTCAAGCGGAACGTCACGCAGTCCCTGAACGGCACGTACAAGGTCCAGACGCAGGCGGAGACCGCGGACGAGAACCGTGAGGGCGTCGGCGAGTTCATGAACGTCATCAAGTACGCCATGCTCGGCTTCGCCGGCATCGCCTTCCTCGTCGGCATCTTCCTGATCATCAACACCTTCTCCATGCTGGTCGCCCAGCGGACGCGGGAGATCGGTCTGATGCGGGCCATCGGCTCGTCCCGCAGGCAGGTCAACCGGTCCGTGCTGGTCGAGGCGCTGCTCCTCGGCGTCGTGGGCTCCGTCCTCGGCGTGGCCGCCGGGGTCGGCATCGCCATCGGGCTGATGAAGCTGATGTCGATGGCCGGCATGAACCTCTCCACCGACGACCTGACCGTGAAGGTCACCACCCCGATCGCCGGAGTGGTCCTGGGCGTCGTCGTCACCGTCCTCGCCGCCTACCTCCCGGCCCGCCGCGCCGGCAAGGTCTCCCCGATGGCCGCCCTGCGGGACGCCGGTACGCCGGCCGACGTGAAGGCGGGCTGGATCCGGGGTCTGATCGGCGCGGTGCTCACCGGGGCCGGCGCGTTCGCCCTGTACACGGCGGCCACCGCCGACAAGGCGAGCGACGGCGCGCTGATGCTGGGCGCGGGCATCGTCCTGTCCCTGATCGGCTTCGTCGTCATCGGCCCGCTGCTGGCGGGCGCCGTGGTCCGGGTGATCAGCGCGGTGCTGCTGCGGGCCTTCGGTCCCGTCGGACGGATGGCCGAGCGCAACGCCCTGCGCAACCCGCGCCGCACCGGCGCCACCGGCGCGGCCCTGATGATCGGCCTCGCGCTGGTCGCCTGTCTGTCGGTCGTCGGCTCCTCCATGGTCGCCTCGGCCACCAGCGAGCTCGACAAGTCGGTCGGCGCGGACTTCATCGTCCAGGGCAACCAGCGGATCGTGCCGCAGGCCGAGAAGGCGATGCAGCAGAGCCCGGACCTGGCCCACGTCACCCGCTACAAGATGCTCGACGCCGAGCTGACCACCCCGGACGGCAAGACCGAGGACAGCGACATCACCGCCGCCGACCCGACGTACGCCGAGGATCTGCGCCGCCCCACCACGGCGGGCACGCTGTCGGCCGCGTACGGCAAGGACGCCATGTCGGTCGGCTCCGACTACGCCAAGAAGCACGGCGTGAAGGTCGGCGACACCATCTCCGTCGCCTTCAAGGGCGGCCGGACCGCCGAGCTGAAGGTCGCCGCCGTCACCGACGACGACACCTCCATCGACCAGGGCGCGCGGTACACCAGCATCGAGACGATGCAGAAGTACGTCCCGGCCGACCGGATCCCGCCGAACGAGATCATGTTCGCCAAGGCCAAGGACGGTCAGCAGGACGAGGCGTACGCCGCTCTGAAGAAGTCCCTGGAGCCGTACCCGCAGTACCAGGTCCGTGACCAGACCGACTTCAAGGAAGAGCTGAAGGACCAGGTCGGCCAGCTGCTGAACATGGTCTACGGCCTGCTCGCCCTGGCGATCATCGTGGCGGTCCTGGGTGTGGTGAACACCCTGGCGCTGTCGGTGGTCGAGCGGACGAGGGAGATCGGCCTGATGCGGGCGATCGGCCTCTCCCGCCGCCAGCTGCGCCGGATGATCCGCATGGAGTCGGTGGTGATCGCCCTCTTCGGTGCCCTGCTCGGCCTGGGGCTGGGCATGGGCTGGGGCGCGACGGCCCAGAAGCTGCTGGCTCTGGAGGGTCTGAACGTCCTGGAGATCCCGTGGCCGACGATCATCGGGGTCTTCGTCGGATCGGCCTTCGTGGGCCTGTTCGCCGCCCTGATCCCGGCGTTCAGGGCGGGCCGGATGAACGTCCTGAAGGCGATCGCGACCGAATAGCCACCGCACACGGGGGTTGCGGGGGACGGGCCCGGTCCGAAGGTACTGCCACCTTCGGACCGGGCCCGGCTGTCATGGGGCCGCGCTCAGCCCGCCGTGCGCCGCTCCAGGAGTACGACTCCGTAGGCGGTGCCCTTCGTGGTGTACCGGGCGTCGGGGTGCAGGGTGCGGGCGTAGGCCTCGACGTCGCGGTAGCGCTTGCGGGAGTTGTCGAGGGCGATGAAGTCGGGTTCGACGCCCCGGGCGTTGCTGACCCAGAAGACCCGGCAGCGCGAGGTGAGCCGGCTGATCGGCGCGATGTTCGCCTCGACGGAGGCGCCGTCGGGAACCTCGGCCAGGAGCCGCTCGATCGCGCTCACGCGCGCGGGCTTGCGGTAGATCTCGCTCTCGGCCAGCGCGGACAGCGGCAGCGAGGTGGTCAGCGCGAGCGCGGCGGCCGCGACGGCGGCGGGCACGTGACGGACGTACGAACGCAGCCACGCGCGCGTGCTGTGCCTGCCGGCGACGAGGGCGTCGACGAGCGCCAGGGTGACGACCGGCATCAGGACGGCGTTGTAGTGCCAGTCCGTCCCCCAGTACTGCGCATAGGAGGAGACGAAACGCCAGCCGACGGTGGGCAGGGCGACGAGCAGGATCGGGGACCGCAGGGCGAGCAGCCCGGTCGTGGGTATCAGAAGCCAGGCGAGCGTACGGAGCTTGGTGTCGAGGCCGTCGAACGGGCCGCCGCCGCCCGACTCGCTCACCTTGTCCCAGTAGTCGTAGGTCCCCGCGGAATTGAAGCCCGGTATGACCACCAGAAGCGTCACCGCGAGGGCCACCACCCCGAGCACGGCGACGCCGATCGCGTACCGGTACGCGCGCGGGGAGTCCTGGCGGGCCCGCCAGGCGACGACCAGGGCGATGGCGGTGAGGGTGAACCCCAGGTCCTCCTTGACCAGGACGAGCGGCACGGCCCACAGCAGCGCGGCCCGCCACCGCCGCGCGAGAAGCGCCTCCAGGGAGAAGGCGATCAGCGGCACGGCGAAACAGATCTCGTGAAAGTCGAAGTCGACGGCCTGCTGGAGCCCCCACGACAGCCCGTACGCGACACCGATCGCCAGCCCCCGCTGCCGCCCGAGCAGCCGGGCCGCGGCACGGGTGACGGGAACGACGGACAGCGCGAAGAGCGCGGCCTGCGCGACGAGCAGGGTGACCGGCGAGGGAAAGACCCGGTACAGGGGCGCGAGGAGCGCGGTCACCGGACTGAAGTGATCCCCGAGGATGTTGAACCCCGGCCCCTTCAGGTCGGCGATCGGTGCCTGAAGGTGCGCGTAGGAGCGGATGACCTGCTCGAAGATGCCGAGATCCCACGAACGCTGGCCCAGGTGGCGGTAGCGGCCCACGGAGATGACGGCGTAGGCGGTGAAGAGGGCGGTGGCGAGGAGCCACGGGTCTCGCCGTGCGCCGTCGGGCCGGGTGTGGCCCGGCTCGCTGGGGGCGGGTGCCGGTATGTGGGGGTCCGAGGACGCGTCGGGGGTGATGGAGGCGGCAGGGGTGGGCATGGGGGGACCTTACGCGTTGCCGTGCTCGGTTTTTCGCCCGCCTGTGCGATTCGGTCCGATGGGGGGTGGAGTGGCCGAGGGGCGGCTGAGAAGCGGCCGAGGGGCGGCCGAGAAGCGGCTGAGAAGCGGCCCAGGAGCGGTCCGAGGAGTGATCGAGGAGTGATCTAGGACACGGGCCCCCAGTCGCGGAGAACCGGCGTTATCCACAGGCCCCGGCGTCCGCCCGCGCAGCGACGTACGCTGGAACACCCGGCTCGTCCCACGCTCGTGCCACGTGTCGGGCCCTTCGTGTTGCCCACCCCTGGACGGAAAGCGCCCTCCATGAGTCTGCACGGTCTGCTCGACGCCGTAGTCAAGGACACCGCCCTCGCGGAAGCGGTCACGGCGGCCGCAGACGGCAACCGCATGCACGTCGACCTGGTCGGCCCCCCGGCGGCCCGCCCGTTCGTGGTCGCCGCCCTCGCCCGTGAGGCCGACCGCCCGCTGCTCGCGGTGACGGCCACGGGACGCGAGGCGGAGGACCTGGCTGCGGCCCTGCGCTCCCTCCTCCCCGCCCAGGGCGTCGTGGAGTACCCGTCCTGGGAGACCCTGCCGCACGAGCGCCTCAGCCCTCGCAGCGACACCGTGGGCCGTCGCCTCGCCGTCCTGCGCCGCCTCGCCCACCCCAGCTCGGACGACCCCGAGACGGGCCCGGTCTCCGTCGTCGTCGCGCCGGTGCGCTCCGTGCTTCAGCCGCAGGTCAAGGGCCTCGGCGACCTGGAGCCGGTGGCGCTGAGGACCGGACAGACCGCCGACCTCAACGCGATCGTGGACGCCCTCGGGGCCGCCGCGTACGCGCGCGTGGAGCTCGTCGAGAAGCGCGGCGAGTTCGCCGTACGAGGCGGCATCCTCGATGTCTTCCCGCCCACCGAGGAACACCCCCTGCGCATCGAGTTCTGGGGCGACGACGTCGAGGAGATCCGCTACTTCAAGGTCGCCGACCAGCGCTCCCTCGAAGTCGCCGAGCACGGCCTGTGGGCCCCGCCCTGCCGCGAGCTGCTGCTCACGGACGACGTGCGCGCACGCGCGCGTGCCCTCGCCGAGGCGCACCCCGAGCTCGGCGAACTGCTCGGCAAGATCGCCGAGGGCATCGCCGTCGAGGGCATGGAGTCCCTGGCGCCGGTCCTCGTCGACGACATGGAGCTGCTGCTGGACGTCCTGCCCAAGGGCGCCATGACCGTCGTATGCGATCCGGAGCGGGTACGCACGCGTGCCGCCGACCTCGTGGCGACCTCACAGGAGTTCCTGCAGGCCTCCTGGGCCGCCACGGCCGGCGGCGGCGAGGCGCCCATCGACGTCGGCGCCGCCTCCCTGTGGTCCATCGCGGACGTCCGCGACCGGGCGCGCGAGCTGGACATGATGTGGTGGTCGGTGTCGCCGTTCGCCGCCGACGAGACGCTCGACGCGGACACCCTCAAGCTCGGCATGCACGCCCCCGAGTCCTATCGCGGGGACACCGCGAAGGCCCTCGCCGACACCAAGGGCTGGCTCGCCGACGGCTGGCGCACGGTCTTCGTGACCGAGGCCCACGGCCCGGCGGCCCGCACGGTCGAGGTGCTCGGCGGTGAGGGCGTCGCGGCCCGCCTGGAGGCCGACCTCGGGGAGATCGCCCCGTCCGTCGTCCATGTCGCCTGCGGCTCGATCGACTACGGCTTCGTGGACCCGGCGCTCAAGCTCGCCGTCCTGACCGAGACCGACCTGTCCGGGCAGAAGGCGGCCGGCAAGGACGGCGCCCGGATGCCGGCCCGCCGCCGCAAGACCATCGACCCGCTCACCCTGGAGGCGGGCGACTACATCGTCCACGAGCAGCACGGCGTGGGCCGCTACATCGAGATGGTGCAGCGCACCGTGCAGGGCGCCACGCGCGAGTACCTCGTCGTCGAGTACGCGCCCGCCAAGCGCGGCCAGCCCGGCGACCGGCTGTACATCCCCACCGACCAGCTGGAGCAGATCACCAAGTACGTCGGCGGCGAGGCGCCCACCCTGCACCGCCTGGGCGGCGCCGACTGGACGAAGACGAAGGCGCGGGCCAAGAAGGCCGTCAAGGAGATCGCGGCCGACCTGATCAAGCTCTACAGCGCGCGCATGGCGGCCCCCGGACACGCCTTCGGCTCGGACACCCCCTGGCAGCGCGAGCTGGAGGACGCCTTCCCGTACGCCGAGACCCCGGACCAGCTGACCACCATCGCCGAGGTCAAGGAGGACATGGAGAAGTCGGTCCCGATGGACCGCCTGATCTGCGGTGACGTCGGCTACGGCAAGACGGAGATCGCGGTGCGGGCCGCGTTCAAGGCGGTGCAGGACGGCAAGCAGGTGGCCGTACTCGTGCCCACGACCCTGCTGGTGCAGCAGCACTTCGGGACGTTCTCCGAGCGCTACTCGCAGTTCCCGGTGAACACCCGGGCCCTGTCCCGCTTCCAGACCGACACCGAGGCGAAGGCGGTCCTGGAGGGCCTGCGCGAGGGCTCGGTGGACATCGTGATCGGCACGCACCGGCTGTTCTCCTCGGAGACCAAGTTCAAGGACCTGGGCCTGGTCATCGTCGACGAGGAGCAGCGCTTCGGCGTCGAGCACAAGGAACAGCTGAAGAAGCTGCGCGCCAATGTCGACGTCCTGACGATGTCCGCGACCCCGATCCCCAGGACCCTGGAGATGGCGGTCACCGGCATCCGCGAGATGTCGACGATCACGACCCCGCCCGAGGAGCGCCACCCGGTCCTGACCTTCGTCGGCCCCTACGAGGAGAAGCAGATCGGCGCCGCGATCCGCCGCGAACTGCTGCGCGAGGGCCAGGTCTTCTACATCCACAACCGGGTCGAGTCGATCGACCGCGCGGCCGCCCGGCTGCGCGAGATCGTCCCCGAGGCACGCATCGCCACGGCCCACGGCCAGATGTCCGAGCAGGCGCTGGAGCAGGTCGTCGTCGACTTCTGGGAGAAGAAGTTCGACGTGCTCGTCTCGACGACGATCGTCGAGTCCGGCATCGACATCTCCAACGCCAACACCCTCATCGTGGAGCGCGGCGACAACTTCGGCCTGTCCCAGCTGCACCAGCTGCGCGGCCGTGTCGGGCGTGGGCGCGAGCGCGGGTACGCCTACTTCCTGTACCCGCCGGAGAAGCCGCTCACCGAGACCGCCCACGAGCGCCTCGCCACCATCGCCCAGCACACGGAGATGGGCGCGGGCATGTACGTGGCCATGAAGGACCTGGAGATCCGGGGCGCGGGCAACCTGCTGGGCGGCGAGCAGTCCGGACACATCGCCGGCGTCGGCTTCGACCTGTACGTCCGCATGGTCGGCGAGGCGGTCGCGGACTACCGCGCCTCGCTGGAGGGCGGCGTGGAGGAGGAGCCGCCGCTGGAGGTCAAGATCGAGCTGCCGGTCGACGCGCACGTCCCGCACGACTACGCCCCCGGCGAGCGGCTCAGGTTGCAGGCCTACCGTTCCATCGCCTCCGCCAACACCGAGGCGGACATCACCGCCGTACGCGAGGAACTCGTCGACCGCTACGGCAAGTTGCCCGAGCCCGTCGAGAACCTCCTGCTGGTGGCGGGCCTGCGCATGCTGGCACGCGCGTGCGGCGTCGGCGAGATCGTCCTCCAGGGCAACAACATCCGCTTCGCGCCGGTGGAGTTGCGCGAGTCGCAGGAGCTGAGGGTCAAGCGCCTGTACCCGGGCACCGTCATCAAGCCGGCCGTGCACCAGCTGCTGGTGCCGCGCCCGAAGACGGCGAAGGTGGGCGGGAAGCCGTTGGTCGGACGGGAGTTGCTCGGGTGGGTCGGGGAGTTCCTCGCGTCGATCCTGGGGTCGTGATCCGGGCCGGGGTGCGGTCTGCGGCAGTTGTCAGCCGACCCGCACCTCGGTGTTCTGGCAGGCGTGCAGCAGCCACCTCCCGTCGTCCTGCTTGGTCATGACGTACAGCGGGGCGCCCTCGGTGTCGCCCGTGGGCGAGTGGTAGACCTGCCGCACCTTGACGGCAGCCACGTCGGGCCGCAGGAACTGCGTGTGCGCCACCTCGTAGGTGACCTCGCCGTCCCAGGTCGCGGCGGGCAGCACGGCGCGGGTGAACTCGGCGATGGCGTCGAGGCCGATGAGGACCTTGCCGTGGGCGGTCGTCCAGAGGGCGTCGGGGTGGAAGAGGGCGAGGAAGCCTTCCGGGTCCTTGGCGCGCTGGGTGCGCTCGACTGTGGCTACGACCTCGGTGATGGCCTTGAGGTCGGCGTCGGTGTGTGCACTTGCGTGTCCCGTTTCGGTGGTCATGCGGATCACTCTGGGACATCAAGTGGGGTTGAGGTCAAGCCTTTTCGCGTGCCTCGCTCCGGAACATCATCACCGCCAGCGTCCGGAACACCTCCTCGGGATCCTTGTCGCCGACCGGGCCCTCCAGGTTGTGGCTGAGGAGCAGCGTGGCGAAGCCGTGGGCGAGGGACCAGGCGGCGACGCCGGCCAGGCGGGCGTCGATTCCGAGTTCCTCGGGGTGCATGGCGGAGACGGCGCCGCGCAGGGTGTCGGCGGCGAGGGCGCGGGCCGTGGTCAGTTCCAGGTCGTCGGTGCGCAGCAGCTCGGGCGCGAACATCACCTGGAAGTGCGCGGGGTGCTCGCGCGCGAAGCGGACGTAGCGCACACCCGCGTCCTTCAGGTCCGTGGCCTCGATGAGGGCGGTCGCCAGCAGCCCGAAACCCTCGGCGGCGATCGCGGTGAGCAGACCGGTCCGGTCCCTGAAGTGATGGGCGGGCGCAGCGTGCGAGACACCGGCACGGCGGGCGAGGTCGCGCAGGCTGAGCGCGGACGGGCCGTCGGTGGCGATGGCGTCCAGCGCGGCGGTGAGGATGGCCCGGCGCAGGTCGCCGTGGTGGTAGGGGCGGCGGGACGGCTCTTGTGCGGCTGTCATGGCAGCAGCGTACGCGCAATCTTGGCATCGACAAGTTCCTTGGATCTAGGCATTGACAAGTTTGGGTGGGCGAGGCAATCTTGTCAGTGTCAAGTTGGAGAGATCGGCCGGGTCTGCCGGGAGGTCGGTCCTCGGGACTTCGAACTGGGGGAGTCGCGTCATGAAGGAGCTCAACGGCGGCCTGGAGCCGGGTCGCGTACGTCAGCTCTGGCATCTGCTGGAGCCGCTGCACGCGGTGCTGTACTACGCGCCGGAGGCCTTCGAGGAGGCGGCCGCGCTCGGTTACGACACCAAGGAGCGCTGGCCGAGTTACTTCCCGTACCGGACCGCGCCGTTGGGGGCGGTCGGCGCGCGGAGCGTCACGTCCGCCTTCTACAGCTTCAGCCCGCGCATGGTGGCCGAGCACATCGACCCCGCATGGAAGACCGCGAGCCCCGAGGCTCTGCTGCGAGCACGGACACGGGGCGTGGACCGGGCCTACCGCGCGATACTCGGCGACCGCACGGACAGCCCCGAGTTGGCGGAAGCCGCGGCGCTGGCCCGCCGCGCGGCCGAGGCGGTGAACACCGAGGGGCGCCCGCTCGCCGCGGCCAACGCCGCCCTGGACTGGCCGCAGGCCCCCCACCTCCAGCTCTGGCACGCGGCGACCCTGCTGCGCGAACACCGCGGCGACGGTCACATAGCGGCCCTGCTGGTGGCCGGCCTCGACCCCGTCGAATCGCTCGTGTCGTTCGCCGCGATAGGCGCCGCGTCCGTCGAGCGCTTCGAAAGCCGTGGCTGGAGTGCGCCGGAGTGGGCGTCCGCCCGCGATCGCCTGGCCGCCCGAGGGCTGGTCGACGCCGACGGTACGGCCACGGAGGCGGGCCGCGAACTGCGGCGCACCGTCGAGGAGCACACCGACCAACTCGCCGCCGCGCCCTGGCTGTCGCTCACGGAGGACGAGGTTGACCGGCTGGTGGGACTGCTCGGCGAGTTCTGGGTGGCGGTGCTGTCCTCGGGGCTGCTGCCGTCGGAGACGACGCTGGGCATCGGGAAGGTCTGAGAAGCCCGGGATTTGAGTGCCGCACGGTGGTGTCGGCAGTCAGAAGCCGCCCGCAGGAGCTGCGGCTCCGCGGACGGCCTCGGTTGCCCAGTGGTCCACCAGTGGTCCGTCTGTGTTCCGTCTGTGGTCCCCGCTCGCGCCCCTACTGCTGCTCGGGCCTGTCCCGGTCCATGCCGGCCTGGCGCTCCATCCGCTGCTGCGCCTCGTCGACCTGGCGCTCGTGCTTGTTGCCCGTCCGCTCGTTGACCTTCTGCTCGGCGGTGTCGGACATGTCCCTTGCCTTCTGCTGCGCCTGGCGGTTCTTGAACCTGTCGAAGATGCCCATCCAGAGCTCCTTCCAGAGGTGATTCACCACCGACGATACGCCCGAGTTGCGAAGTATGCGCGACTCGCGTCCTGATGGTCTGGACCTCCGCCCGTACCTCCCGAATGCCGCCGTGCGCCGGGTCGCTACCGTGTGCGCGACGGTGTACCAGGGAAGACCGCAGATGCGGGGCGGACGGGCAGCAAGGGGAGGGACGCGTCGTGATGCCTCTGAGGGGCGGGGCGGCGAGCGCCGCGGCGATGCTCGGCATGGTGCTGGTTCTGGCGGGTTGTGAGAACGTCGATCTGCCGGTCGACGACGGGCCTTCGGGCTCCGCCCCGGCCGGTGGATCCGGTCGCGCCGTGAGCCCACTGGACAACCCCGACGGCACGAAACCGGGACTGGCGCCGCTCACCTCGGACGCCGACCGGGCCGAGGCGCGGGCGATCATCGGCAAGGTGACGACGAAGGGCCGCGGCCCCAAGACGGGTTACGACCGGGACGAGTTCGGCTACGCGTGGATGGACTCGGCCCCGGGCGGCATCCCGTTCGCCCGCAACGGCTGCGACACCCGCAACGACCTGCTCAAGCGCGACGGGGAGGACGTCCGCTTCCGCTCCGGCTCCGACTGCGTCGTGATGTCCATGACCCTGGACGACCCGTACACGGGCCGGACGATCGACTGGGCCAAGTCCCGCGCCACGACCGTGCAGATCGACCACGTCATGCCGCTGTCGTACGACTGGCAGATGGGCGCCTCGCGCTGGCCCAAGGGCAAGCGCCAGGACATCGCCAACGACCCCCTCAACCTCATGCCCGTCGACGGCCCGACCAACGGCTCCAAGGGCGACTCGGGCCCCGCGTCCTGGCTGCCCCCGAACAAGGGGATCCGCTGCTCGTACGCGGTGCGCTTCGCCCAGGTGTCGCTGAAGTACGAACTGCCCGTGACCGCCGCCGACAAGGACATGATGCTGCGCCAGTGCGGTGGGTGACCCGACGTGCCGGCGGCTGCCGAGCAGTGGACTGCCGCCCCGTGAGCCGAAAACGGCTTTCCGGTGCGGGTGGCCCGACCTTACGGTTTCGGGCATGGAACTGAAGGTGGCGAGCCTCGCCGAGCGCCCCGAGATGGTCGATCGGGTGCTGGAAATGCCGAACACCTGGCCGGAGTTCGTCGTCAACGACCTCGTGGGCAACGCCCACTACGCCCGGATCCCGCGCGAGCTCCCCGAGTACGCGCTCTTCGCGGAGGACGAGCGGGGCGAGGTGGTCGCCCACGCCTTCAGCGTCCCGTTCGCCCTGCACGCCGAGGGACGCGGGCGGCTGCCCGACCGGGGCTGGGACCAGGTGCTGGTGTGGGCCTTCGCGGACCAGCGCGCGGGGGTGCGGCCCGACACGGTCAGCGCCATCTCCGTTGTCATCGCCCCGCACGCGCTGGGCGGCGGCCTGTCCGCCCGGATGCTCTCCGCGATGCGTGACCACGCCCGTGCCCACGGCTTCCGTGAGGTCGTCGCCCCGGTCCGCCCCAACGCCAAGCACCTCGAACCGCACACGCCCATCGAGGAGTACGCCCACCGGGTACGCCCCGACGGCCTGCCCCACGACCCGTGGCTGCGCGTCCATGCGCGGGCCGGGGCCACCATCGACTCCGTCGCCCCGGCCTCCATGACCGTCGCCGGTTCGCTGGAGCAGTGGCGCGGCTGGACCGGGCTGCCCTTCGACGCCCCGGGTGACGTCGAGGTGCCGGGCGCGCTGGTGCCGGTGCGGTGCGAGCCGGAGCGGGACCAGGCGGTGTATGTCGAGCCCAATGTGTGGATGCGGCACCCGCTCTGAGCCCTCCGGGGCGAGCGGAGCCGGGGCGGGGGCGCGCGGCCGGCGGCGGAAGGAAAGCCTCCACGCGACCTGCGCCGTCGTGCGAAGTGATCAGCACGACAACGGTTCGGTACAACCGGTGACCGTATGTCGGTGTCGACCTATACGCTCGAAGCGACAATCGCACGACCGAGGTTGCCCCGCACCGGGCAGGGTCGGTCGGCCCCGCGCGTCCATTCCAGGCATCAGGAGCAGCCATGCAAGGCCACGGCTATACGCAGCCGGTGAACCAGCCGCCGCCGATCGGTTGGCTGGTCTTCCTGCGCGTGGTCTTCGTCGTGATCTCGGTGCTCAGCTTCGGGCTGCTGATGTGGACGATGATGCTCCGCCTGGCCATCGTGACCCGCAGGGCGCTCGACTGGTGGCTGTTCGCGGCGTCGATCGTGGTGGAGTTCCTGGGCCTGTACCTGATGGGTTCCGAGCCCGGCGACGAGATCCACACCGCGGGCGGCTGGACGGGCCTCGCCCTCGTCCTGGGCGGCATGGTGGCCGCGATCGCGTACTACCTGTCCGCGGACATACGCCACTTCCACCAGCTCCGCCTCTCCGGCTACCCCACGCAGCGGCCCCCGTCCCCGGCCTACGGCTACCCGCAGAACCAGTCGCCGTACACGGCCACGACGGTGCCGCAGTCTCCGGCCGTACCCCACACGCCGATACCCCGGACACCCGTGCCCCCGCCCCCGCAGCGTCCCGCCCCCGCCCGCATCGACCAGGTGCGCGCCGAGCTCGACGAGCTCAGTGACTACCTGCGCAAGCACGACGGCCGGCAGGACGACAACCACGAGGGCGGAAGGTGACCGTGGCGACAGGACGCGTCGTCGCCGGCCGCTACGAACTGTCCACCCTCATCGGCCAGGGCGGCATGGGACAGGTCTGGACGGCCTACGACCAGCGCCTCGACCGGCGCGTCGCGGTCAAGCTGCTGCGCCCGGACAAGGTGGCCGGACAGGAGGCGGACGAGCTGCGCCGCCGGTTCGTGCGCGAATGCCGGGTGACCGCCCAGGTAGACCACCCCGGACTCGTCACGGTGCACGACGCGGGCAGCGAGGGCGAGGAGCTGTTCCTCGTCATGCAGTACGTCGACGGCGTCGACCTCGCCGCTCATCTCGCCGAGCGCGACCCGTACCCCTGGCAGTGGGCGGTCGCCGTCGCCGCCCAACTGTGCGCGGTGCTGAGCGCCGTGCACGCGGTGCCGATCGTCCACCGCGACCTCAAGCCGCGCAACCTCATGGTGAAGCAGGACGGCACGGTCACCGTCCTCGACCTCGGTGTCGCCTCCGTCATGGACGCCGACACCACCCGCCTCACCCACACCGGCACCCCCATCGGCTCGCCCGCCTACATGGCCCCCGAGCAGGCGATGGGCGGCGCGGTCGGCCCGTACACCGACCTGTACGCACTCGGCGTGCTGATGCACGAACTGCTCAGCGGAGACGTGCCGTTCTCCGGCTCGACCGCGCTCGGCGTGCTGCACCGGCATCTGTACGAGCCGCCGGTGCCCGTGCGCCGGATTCGCCCCGAAGTCCCCGAGGCACTCGAAGCCCTGGTGCTGCGGCTGCTCGCGAAGGACCCGCAGCACCGCCCCGCCTCCGCGCAGGACGTGTACGAGGCCCTGGCACCGCTCCTGCCCGCGCGCGGCACCCCCACCGGAGAGCCCCGCGACCCCGCCCGCCCCTTCCTGCGCCCGCACGCCCCCTGGCCGGACCGCGCCCGCACCCCCGCACCCCAGCCGGCGCCCGCCACCCCGATCACCCCCGACACCGAGAAGACGGACGTCGCGCGGGCCGTCGACGAGGTCAAGCGGCTGCTCGGCGAGGGCCGTATCACCCAGGCCGTCGACATCCTCGGCTCGATCCTGCCGACCGCGGCCGAACGGCACGGCGAGCACTCCCCGGTGGTGCGCACCCTGCGCAAGCAGTACGCGGCCACGCTCATGGACGACGGCCAGTACCGGCGCGCGCTGCCCGAACTGCGCCGCCTCGCCGACGAACGCGCCGCCGAGGCCGGCCAGGCCGACCCGCAGGCCCTGCGGTTCCGCTTCGACGTGGCCCAGTGCCTCGAACAGCTCGGTGAGCCGGCGGCCGCGCTCGCCCAGTACCGCGCGCTGCTGCCGTACTACGAGAACCAGTACGTCTCCGGCGACCCCGAGCTCGCCCACGACGTCCGCCGCCGCATCGGCCACCTCCTGCTCGCCCTGGGCGACCGCCCCGCCGCCCACGACACCCTGGCCCGCCTCCTGATCGACGTGGAGCGCCTGCACGGCCCCGGCCACCCGGTCGCGGCGGAGGTGCGGCGGACCCTGCAGTGGCTCGGGCAGGTGCGCGGCTAGTTCCTGGCGGCGGGTTGAGGGTCTGTGGCACACGCCGACCCCCCGCATGGCGGTGTGCGGCGGTGCCCGAAGTCCTGGTGAATCGTTGGTCCAATGGGTTGGCCAGAGCTTGCCCACTGCCTACCATCGATCACCGCAAGACTTTGTGCGCCCGCCCGTCGCCCGACCACCACCCCTGGTGGAGACGCTGCGCGCCGCACCTGTTGTTGCGCTCTCCTCGGGAGGTCTCCTTGCACCGCCGCCGTCGCACCGCGTTCCTGCTATCCGCCGCGATCGTCGCGGCGCCCCTGCTGACCGCCTGCGGATCCGACGCGCACCCCGGTGCGGCCGCCGTCGTCGGCGGCCAGCGGATCACCGTCTCGCAGCTGGAGGGCAGGGTGAGCGAGGTGCGCGCGGCTCAGCGCGCGGCCGTGCCCGACGAGGCCGCGTACTCGCAGGTGATCGCCAAGTCCGGGACCCTCCCGCGCGACGTCCTGCACAACATGGTTCTCGACGAGGTGCTGCACAAGGCCGCCCAGGACGCGGGTGTGACCGTCACCCGCAAGGAGATCCAGGAGATGCGCGGCGGCCTGGAGGAGCAGGTCGGCGGCGCGAAGGCCCTGGAGACCGCCTGGCTCCAGCAGTACGGCATCCCGCCGCAGCGACTCGACGAGAACCTCCGCCTCCAGCTGGAGGCCCAGAAGCTCGCCACCAGCCTCGGCACCGACACCGGCAAGCCCGCCTTCTGGAACGCCCTGGCCGGGGCGTCCAAGAAGCTCGACATCGACATGAACCCGCGCTACGGCACCTGGGACGTGCAGAAGAGCAGCCGGGCGGACGCGAAGACGCCGTGGGTGCGTGAGGTGACGGCGGCGGGCGCGCAGCAGCCGATGTGACGGCGACCGGGGCGGGGACAGTCGCGGAGCCCCACCCGGCCTGTGGATAACTTCCGGGGTCGTCGGTCGCTTGGGTTACGTTCGGATCGTGAACGCAACCAGCCCCGAAGCCGCCGCCGACCCCGGCCGCATCGTCCTGCTCACCACCAGCCACCGTGTCGCCCCCGGCCTGCTGTCCTGGCCCGCGTGGCAGGCGCTGCACTCCGCCGACCGCGTGCTGTGCGCGGACGGCGCGCACCCGCAGCTGCCGTATCTGCGCGAGGCCGGGATCACCGTCGACGAGGCCGCCCCGACCGCGCAGGACCTGATCGAGGCGTGCGCCGGCGGCCGCACGGCCGTGGTCGTGGCGACCGGCGAGGGCGAGCCCGCGCTCACCGACGGCCTCGCCCGCCTCGCCGGCACCGGCCGCGTCCAGATGCCGGAGCTGGAGCTGCTCCCCGCCTCCTACGACCTGCCCGGCGCCCGGCTCCTCGACCTCGTCCAGGTCATGGACCGCATCCGCGCCGAGTGCCCCTGGTCCTCCCAGCAGACCCACAAGGGCCTGGCGAAGTACGGCATCGAGGAGGCCTACGAGCTCGTCGAGGCGATCGAGGACGGTGACCGCGACGAACTCCGCGAGGAGCTGGGTGACGTCCTCCTCCAGGTCGTCTTCCACGCCCGGATAGCCGAGGAGGATCCGGAAGCCCCCTTCTCCATCGACGACGTGGCCGGCGGCATCGTCGCCAAGCTCATCCACCGCCACCCCCATGTCTTCGGCGACGAGACGGCGACCACCCCCGAGGAGGTCAAGGAGCACTGGCTGCGCACGAAGGCGGTCGAGAAGCGGCGCGAGTCGGTGACGGAGGGCATCCCGCTCGGCCAGCCGGGCCTCGCCCTCGCGGCCAAGCTGGCGTCCCGGGTGCGCACGGCGGGTCTGGAGGTGCCACTGCCGACGGGGGAGGGCCTCGGTTACGAGCTGCTGGCGATGGCGGTCAGAGCGGAGGCGGCCGGCGTGGACCCGGAGGCGGCCCTGCGGGTGGCGGCCAGGACCTACCGGGACGCGGTGCGAGCCGCGGAGGGCCTCGGCGCCGTGTAGCTTCCAGGGCTCTCGGCGGGCCGCGGATGGCCTTGGTGCGCCGTTGCTTTCCGGGCTTTCGGCGGGCCGCGGATGGTCTTGGTGCGCCGTTGCTTTCCGGGCTTTCGGCGGGCCGCGGATGGTCTTGGTGCGCCGTTGCTTTCCGGGCTTTCGGCGGGCCGCGGATGCTTGGTGCCCTGTAGCTTCCCGGGCTCTCGGCGGGCCGCGGATGGCCCCGGCGCCCCGTAGCTTTGCGGGTCTCTCGGCGAGCCACGGATGGCCCCGGCGCCCCGTAGCTTCCCGGTCTCTCCGCGAGCCGCGGATGGCCTCGGCGCCCCGTAGCCTCCCGGGCCCTCGGGCGAGCCCGGAAGACCTCGGCGCCCCGTAGCCTCCCGGCCCCTCGGCGCACCCCCCGACCCGCCAGCTACCGTCAAGGAGTGACCAACCAGCCCACCCCCACCCCGACCCCCACCCCCGGGCCCCCGGACCTCTTCACCTGGGAGTTCGCCACCGACCCCTACCCGGCCTACGCCTGGCTCCGTGAGCACGCCCCCGTGCACAGGACACGGCTGCCCAGCGGGGTGGAGGCCTGGCTGGTCACCCGGTACGCCGACGCCAAGCAGACCCTCGCCGACCCCCGGCTCTCCAAGAACCCGGCCCACCACGACGAGCCCGCGCACGCCAAGGGCAAGACCGGTATCCCGGGGGAGCGCAAGGCCGAGCTGATGACGCATCTGCTCAACATCGACCCGCCGGACCACACGAGGCTGCGCCGGCTCGTCTCGAAGGCCTTCACGCCCCGCAGGGTCGCCGAGTTCGAGGGCCGGGTGCAGGAGCTCACCGACCAACTCATCGACGGGTTCGCGGAGAAGGGGAGTGCCGACCTGATCCACGAGTTCGCCTTCCCGCTCCCCATCTACGCCATCTGCGACCTGCTGGGCGTCCCCCGCGAGGACCAGGACGACTTCCGGGACTGGGCGGGCATGATGATCCGGCACCGGGGCGGCCCGAGGGGCGGGGTCGCGCGGTCGGTGAAGAAGATGCGCGGCTATCTCGCGGACCTCATCCACCGCAAGCGCGAGGCACTTCCCGCCACTCCCGACCCCGGCGAGGACCTCATCTCGGGTCTCATCCGCGCCTCCGACCACGGTGAGCACCTCACCGAGAACGAGGCCGCGGCGATGGCCTTCATCCTGCTGTTCGCCGGTTTCGAGACGACCGTCAACCTCATCGGCAACGGCACCTACGCGCTGCTCACCCACCCCGAGCAGCGCGCCCGCCTCCAGTCCTCGCTCGCCGCGCACGAGACCGCCCTCCTGGAGACCGGTGTGGAGGAACTCCTGCGCTACGACGGCCCCGTCGAGCTCGCCACCTGGCGGTTCGCCACCGAGCCGCTCACCATCGGCGGGCAGGACATCGCGGCCGGCGACCCCGTCCTCGTCGTGCTGGCCGCCGCCGACCGCGATCCGGAGCGGTTCGCCGACCCGGACGTCCTCGACCTCGGCCGCCGCGACAACCAGCACCTCGGTTACGGCCACGGCATCCACTACTGTCTCGGCGCCCCGCTCGCCCGGCTGGAGGGCCAGACCGCACTCGCCACTCTCCTCACGCGCCTTCCGGACCTCCGACTCGCGGTGGATCCGGGGGAGTTGAGATGGCGCGGCGGTCTGATCATGCGCGGACTGCGCACGCTTCCGGTGGAGTTCACCCCAGTTGGGTGACTCTGTCCGCCGTCGTGAACGTGACACGCGCTCATGTCTGTGATCTTCACGTGATCTACGCGGCATTAACTTGTGACAAGTGATCGTCTGCCTATACGTTCACGGATCAACAAGGCGCCCAGGTTTTACGCGCCCTGGTCACTGTTGTCTCGTGAAAGGCCCCCGCATGCTCTCCGGGAACGGTCGTCACCGTCGCCCCCGTCAGGCTCCGGCTCTCCTCGTCGCGGCCGGCGTGACCGGGTCCGCCATCGCCATCCCGCTCCTCGGCGCCACGGGCGCGAGCGCGGCCGAGGGCAACGTGTGGGACAAGGTGGCCGACTGTGAGAGCGGCGGCTCCTGGAGCGCGGACACCGGCAACGGGCGTTACGGCGGGCTCCAGTTGACCCAGAACGACTGGGAGAAGTACGGCGGCCTCGACTACGCGACCAGTCCCGACCTGGCCAGCCGCTCCCAGCAGATCGCCGTGGCGCAGGACGTCCTGGCGGACCGGGGGACCAGCCCCTGGGGAACCTGCGCGGTGCTCAACGGGCTCACGCCGAAGTCCGGCTCGGTCGATCTCGACACCGGAGTGGCGGAGGACTCACCCTCCGAGGTGTCTGGTTCATCCGGCTTGCTCGATTCGCCCGGATCATCCGACTCCTCCAACTCGTCGGGTTCATCCGACTCGTCCGACGGCTCGACCCCCTCCGGCGACCCGTCGGACTCGTCGAGCGGCACCCCCGGCACCTCGTCCGGATCGCCCGATAATTCCCCCTCTTCCTCCTCCTCGCCCTCTTCGTCCGAAGGCTCCGAGAAGTCCGATGAGTCACCCGCCGCGAAGGATTCACAGTCGCCGGACAGCTCTCCCATAGAGACGCCCAAGGGTGACAATCAGGACAACTCGGAGCAGGACGCGGGCTCCTGGAGCCTCGTGGACACCGGGTCGATCGACGACGCGACGACGACCGGCTCCGGACGTCATCGCGGCCCCAGCGCCGACGAGAGCGACGCCGTCGACGGTGCCACCAAGTCCACCGGTCGGCACGCCTCGTACAGCGTCCGTGCCGGTGACACCCTCGCCTCCATCGCCGACTCCCTTGACCTCGAAGGCGGGTGGCGCGCGCTGTACAAGGCGAACGAAACGGCCATCGGTCCTGACGCGAACCACATCTTCGCCGGTCAGACCCTGGACGTCCCCGTCGAATAACGGTCGAACGGGGCGAAAAACAGCGCCAGTTCGCGTCATGTTTCGCCATATAATGTCCGTTTTAACAGTAGTGAGAGATAGATCTCAGAAGCCCTGATCGTCTTTGAAATTCCGCGAATCGCGTGTCTACGGTCATGACCGCTCGCCATCAGTGCGAGCCCCGACAGCCGTCACGCCGAATCCTGCCGGCGGCCGTACGGGAACAGTCGTCGCGTAAAGCGCCGTAGGCAGGAGCGGGGGACCCAAGGTTTGCGCCGGGTCCGGCGGTTGAGCCCTTCGGGGCCGTACCGCCGGAGCCGGCTCGGGGTGAAGTCGCGCAACGGAAGCCGGAAGGCGGACGTGCGCGGCCGGGCACTCAACCGGCCCGAACCCGACAGCTCACCTCGCAGGCGTCGGTGAGGGGATCCATCCATGCTGTTTTCCAGCAAGGGCAAGCACCGTCGTCCGTCCAAGGCCGCTCGCGCCATCGCCGTCGTCGGCGTCACCGGTGCCGCCGCCGTCGCCGCCCCGCTGATGGCCGCCGGCAGCGCCTCGGCCGCCACCGCCTCCGAGTGGGACGCCGTCGCCCAGTGCGAGTCCGGCGGCAACTGGTCGATCAACACCGGCAACGGCTACTACGGCGGTCTGCAGTTCTCCGCCTCCACCTGGGCCGCGTACGGCGGCACCGCGTACGCCTCCACCGCCGACCAGGCCAGCAAGGCCCAGCAGATCGAGATAGCCGAGAAGGTCCTCGCGAGCCAGGGCAAGGGTGCCTGGCCGAACTGCGGCACCGGCCTGTCGAGCGCCGCGTACTCCGGCTCCTCCTCGCAGAGCACCGAGTCCACCACCCGCTCCTCCGAGCAGCAGTCGGCCTCCCGCTCCGCCGACCGCCCGGCCGCGAAGAAGAGCGCCAAGACCGTCACCACCCCGACCGGCAAGAAGGTCAAGAAGGGCGACGGCGAGTACAAGGTCGCCAAGGGTGACACCCTCAGCTCGATCGCCGAGGAGAAGAACGTCAAGGGCGGCTGGGAGAAGCTCTTCCAGCTGAACAAGGACATCGTCGAGGACGCGAACCTGATCTACCCCGGTCAGCAGCTGCACCTGAAGTAACAGACGGGCGACAGCTGAACCACGGCGCCTTCATCCACGTGGACCTCATAGTGAAGGCGTCGTGAGGGTCACCCCCGTCCCCACGCTCCCCGCCTCGGTGCGTCTTCCCCCGTACGCACCGGGGCGGGGTTTTTTGTACCGCGTCTTTGTTCCTTTCGGAAACAATTTACTCTCGGTTCTGTCCACGGGGCGGTCGACCGCTGGTCTGGTGCCTGGAGCCGGTTAGGCTCGTCTCGCAGCACCCACCGCGGTCTGCGTACCCGCGTCACATCCGAAGAAGGAGATGCTCGTGCCGTCCATCGACGTCGTCGTAGCCCGGGAAATCCTGGACTCCCGAGGCAACCCCACGGTCGAGGTCGAGGTCGGCCTCGACGACGGCAGCACGGGTCGTGCCGCCGTCCCGTCCGGCGCCTCCACGGGCGCCTTCGAGGCCATCGAGCTCCGCGACGGTGACCCGAACCGCTACCAGGGCAAGGGCGTCGAGAAGGCCGTCCTCGCCGTCATCGAGCAGATCGGCCCCGAGCTGGTCGGCTACGACGCCACCGAGCAGCGCCTGATCGACCAGGCCATGTTCGACCTGGACGCCACCGACAACAAGGGCTCCCTCGGCGCCAACGCCATCCTCGGCGTCTCGCTCGCCGTCGCCCACGCCGCCTCCGAGGCGTCCGACCTGCCGCTGTTCCGCTACCTCGGTGGCCCGAACGCGCACCTGCTGCCCGTCCCGATGATGAACATCCTCAACGGCGGATCCCACGCGGACTCCAACGTCGACATCCAGGAGTTCATGATCGCCCCGATCGGCGCGGAGTCCTTCTCCGAGGCGCTGCGCTGGGGCACCGAGGTCTACCACACCCTCAAGAAGGTGCTGAAGGCCCGCGGCCTGTCCACCGGCCTCGGCGACGAGGGCGGCTTCGCCCCGAACCTCGGCTCCAACCGTGAGGCCCTCGACCTCATCCTCGAGGCCATCAAGGAAGCCGGTTACGCCCCCGGCGAGCAGATCGCCCTCGCGCTCGACGTCGCCGCCTCCGAGTTCTACAAGGACGGCAAGTACCTCTTCGAGGGCAAGGAGCGCTCCGCCGCCGAGATGACGGAGTACTACGAGGAGCTCGTCGCGGCCTACCCGCTCGTCTCCATCGAGGACCCGCTGTTCGAGGACGACTGGGCCGGCTGGAAGGTCATCACCGACAAGCTCGGCGACAAGGTCCAGCTCGTCGGCGACGACCTGTTCGTCACCAACCCCGAGCGCCTCGCCCGCGGCATCGAGGAGGGCACCGCCAACGCCCTCCTGGTCAAGGTGAACCAGATCGGCTCGCTCACCGAGACCCTGGACGCCGTCGAGCTCGCCCAGCGCAGCGGCTTCAAGTGCATGATGTCGCACCGCTCCGGCGAGACCGAGGACGTCACCATCGCCGACCTGGCCGTCGCCACCAACTGCGGCCAGATCAAGACCGGCGCCCCGGCCCGCTCCGAGCGCGTCGCCAAGTACAACCAGCTGCTGCGCATCGAGGAGATCCTCGACGACGCCGCGGTGTACGCCGGCCGCAGCGCCTTCCCGCGCTTCAAGGGCTGACCTCCGCTGACCCCACCTGGGTAAGGCTTAGCCAGTCGTACGTACGTCCCCGTACTCGGTCCCGTACCGTGTGCGGGGACGTACGCACGTGAAAGGGGAGGCGGAGAGCCGATGGCCGTCAAGGACCGGGACCGTTTCTCCACCGCGACCAGGATCCGGTTGCTCGGCGAGCAGACGGCGGCCCGCGTCTACCGCTCCCAGACCAAGCGGCAGGCCCGGCGCTCCAGGCTCACCGGACGCGCCGCGCTGCTCGCGCTGGTGGTCTGCTCCCTCGTCGTGGCGCTGGCCTACCCGATAAGGCAGTACGTCTCCCAGCGTGCCGAGATCGCCGACACGCAGCGGCAGCAGGAGGAGGCCGCCCGGCGCGTCGAGCAGCTGCGCGACCTCAAGGCGCGCTGGCAGGACGACGCGTACGCCGAGCAGCAGATCCGGCAGCGGCTGCACTATGTGATGCCCGGGGAGACCGGTTACGTCGTGATCGACCCGGACGCGGCCAAGAAGTCGCGGACCGACCGGAGCGCGGCGGACCTGCCCTGGTACGCGCACATCTGGGACGGGGTCGACAAGGCCGACGCCGCCACCCAGTGAGAACCGAACCGATAGAAAGACAGGCATGGAAACGCCCCCGCCGCCCACCCCGCGCACCGAGCCCACCGACGCGGACGTCGAGGCCTTCAAGCAGCAGCTCGGGCGCCCCCCGCGCGGGCTGCGCGCGATCGCGCACCGCTGCCCCTGCGGACAGCCGGACGTGGTCGAGACGGCCCCCCGGCTGCCCGACGGCACGCCGTTCCCGACGCTGTACTACCTGACGTGCCCGCGCGCCTCGTCGGCGATCGGCACGCTGGAGGCGAACGGGGTGATGAAGGAGATGTCGGCGCGGCTGGAGACGGATCCGGAGCTGGCGGCCGCGTATCGCTCCGCGCACGAGGACTACATTCGGCGGCGGGACGAGATCGAGGAGCTGACCGGGTTTCCGAGTGCGGGTGGGATGCCGGACCGGGTGAAGTGCCTGCACGTGCTCGTCGCGCACTCGCTGGCGGCCGGGCCGGGGGTCAATCCGCTGGGGGACGAGGCGATCGCGATGCTGCCGGAGTGGTGGGCGAAGGGGCCGTGCGTGGCCGCGGCCGAGTGATGTCGCCTCCCGCTGCCCCTACCCGCGTTGAAAATCCCCACAACTATCCCGTACGTCACAAATGTCCCGGACATCAGAAGGGCACCCCATGACCCGCGTCGCCGCCATCGACTGCGGTACGAACTCCATCCGGCTCCTCGTCGCCGACGTCGACCCGCACAGCGGTGAACTCGTCGACCTGGACCGCCGGATGACCATCGTGCGGCTCGGCCAGGGCGTCGACCGTACGGGGCGGCTCGCTCCGGAGGCGCTGGAGCGCACCTTCGCCGCCTGCCGTGACTACGCGGCGGTCATCAAGGAGCACGGCGCCGAGCGGCTGCGGTTCGTGGCCACGTCCGCCTCGCGGGACGCCGAGAACCGGGACGAGTTCGTACGCGGGGTGATGGACATCCTGGGTGTCGAGCCGGAGGTCGTCACCGGGGACCAGGAGGCCGAGTTCTCCTTCACGGGCGCGACCAAGGAGCTGACCGGGCGGGCGGACCTGCACCGGCCGTACCTGGTCGTGGACATCGGCGGCGGGTCCACCGAGTTCGTCGTCGGCGAGGAGCACGTGCGGGCGGCGCGCTCCGTGGACGTCGGCTGTGTGCGGATGACCGAGCGTCATCTCGTGCGCGACGGCGTCGTCTCCGACCCGCCCTCCGAGGAGCAGATCGCGGCGATGCGGGCCGACATCGAGGCGGCCCTCGACCTCGCCGAGGAGACGGTGCCGCTGCGCGAGGCCAGGACGCTGGTGGGGCTGGCCGGTTCGGTCACCACGGTGTCGGCGATCGCCCAGGACCTGCCCGAGTACGACTCGACGCGCATCCACCACTCGCGGATCAGCCACGACAGGGTCCGCGAGATCACCGACTGGCTGCTGCGCTCCACCCACGCCGAGCGCGCGGCCGTGCCCTCCATGCACCCGGGCCGGGTCGACGTCATCGCGGCCGGCGCGCTGGTGCTGCTGGCGATCATGGAGCGGATCGGCGCCGAGGAGGTCGTCGTCAGCGAGCACGACATCCTCGACGGGATCGCTTTCAGCTGCGCCTCGGAATCAGAATCGGAATCCGAAGGGGTCTGACGTCGTCACAGCCGCGTGGCCGTGCGGATCAGCCCGGCGAGGGCGAGCGAGCGGCTGTGCGCGGGCCACGCGATGTGGGTGACGACGGGGGGCGCGTCGGTCAGGGGTACCGCGGCGTGCTCGGCCCATAGCCAGGCGCGGGCGGACTCCGGGAAGACGGCCATGGTGCGCCCGAGGGCGATCAGCTGGGCCAGCTGCGTCTGGTCGTGGATCTCGGGGCCCGGTCCGGGTGCGTAGGTGCCGTGGCGGGGCCAGCGGGCGTGCGGCAGACCGGGGACGTCCTTGACGTCGGCCAGGGACAGCGTCTGCCGTGCGGCGAGGGGGTGCCCGGCGGGCAGGACGGCGATCTGGCCCTCGGTCATCAGTTCCTCGCTGTCGAATCCGGCGAGGGAGTTGTACGGCGCGTGCATGAGCGCCACGTCGGCGCGGCCGTCACGCAGCATCTCCTCCTGCTCGCACATGCCGCTCGGCAGCACCTCGATCTCGGCGGCGTCGGGCTCGGCCGCGTAGGCGGCGAGGAGCTTCTGCAACAGCTCGTGGGACGCGGCGGCCTTCACCGCCAGCACCAGACGGTCCCGGGGGCCGCCCGGACCGTCGGCGCCACCGGCGCGCCGGGTGCGGCGAGCGGCGGCGGTGGCCGCGTCGACGGCCACGCGCCCCTCGTGCAGCAGCACCTCTCCGGCGCCGGTCAGGGACACGCCGCGGCGGTCGCGCTCCAACAGGCGGACACCGAGGCGTCGTTCGAGCTGCTGGATCGCCCGGGACAGCGGCGGCTGGGCCATGCCGAGGCGCTCGGCGGCGCGGCCGAAGTGCAGCTCCTCCGCGACGGCCATGAAGTACCTCAGCTCACGGGTCTCCAAGGTGTCCATGGGCGCAGCCTACTTCGGTGATACCCACCGGGTATGACAGAGCACCGTATCGGTGTTGGATGCGGCGCTCGTCCGCGAGCGAGCATCGACGGCATGAGCGAAACGAAGGTCGCGCTGGTGACTGGCGCGAACAAGGGAATCGGGTACGAGATCGCGGCCGGGCTGGGCGCGCTCGGATACCGCGTGGGTGTCGGTGCGCGCGACCGGGTCCGCCTCGACACGGCTGTGGAGAAGCTGCGCGCCGCAGGGGCGGACGCCTTCGGGGTGCCCCTGGACGTGACCGGCGACCGGAGCGTCACCGACGCCGCCGACCTGTTCGAACGGGAGGCCGGGCGGCTGGACGTCCTGGTCAACAACGCCGGCATCTCAGGACCGCCGACGGGGTCGGGGTGGGAGCAGGACCCGACCCTGCTCGACCTCGACGTGGTCCGCGCGGTCGTGGAGACCAACGTCATCGGCGTCTTCCGGGTGACCAACGCGATGCTGCCGCTGCTGCGGCGCTCGCCGTCGCCGCGCATCGTCAACGCCTCCAGTTCCGTCGGCTCCCTGACCTGGCAGACGGACCCCGGCATCGACGTCGGTCCGATCATGGCGGCCTACTCGCCGACGAAGTCGTTCCTCAACGCCGTCACCGTGCACTACGCCCGGCAGTTCGCGGGCACGAACATCCTGATCAACGCCGCCTGTCCGGGGCTCGTCGCGACCGACTTCAACGGCAACTTCGGGAGCCGCACTCCGGTAGAGGGCGCGGCCACCGCGATCCGGCTCGCCACGCTGCCCGACGGCGGTCCGACCGGCTCGTTCTTCAACGACGACGGCGTCATCCCCTGGTGACCACCGGCTGACACGCGCCGGACGACGCGGACGGCCCCGGCGCCTCGTGGAGAGGCACGGGGGCCGTCGTATATGCCCGTGCGGTCCGCCTTCAGCCGCAGAGCAGGATGATGAGGCCGACGCAACCGTCGTCGTCCTCGCCGTGGCCCGGACTCGCCTGGGCGACCTTGGCCTTGGCAGGGGCGTGGACGGGCGTCATGACTGCGGCGGACGCGGCCGTGGCCGCCCCCGTCGCCAGGGCGATGCCGAGGGCAACGCCGACCGAGACTATTCGCTTGCCGGCCCGCTGGGGGCCCTTCCGTGAGGTGATCATGGCTGCACGTTATGTGCCGGTCTGATCATTTTCGCGCGGTGAATGGCCGACCGGGTGACGGTGACTCAGACCGCCTGCGCGGGGTGGTTCGTGTCTCGTTTCGCTACCGACGGGTAGCCATCGGCTGAGCGGTGCGGTTAGCGTATGAGCGCCGCTGAGGGGGTCTTTCGAGCCCCGTGAGGCCGTCTCGGAGCGACCCGCTCGACAAAGTTCGTGAAGTTCTTCACAAGGAATTCGGCCCTGTCGGAGCACTGATCGGTACCGGTTGACCCTTCCGAGGGGTGAACAGGGCCTTGAACATGTTCAGATGGCCGGTGTAAAGAGGCTTCGGAAGGTCATCGACGGAGCGTGTTCCGGACCGCTCACAGAGGGTCCTGCGGGGCGGAGAGGCAGCTCACGCGGCATTGACAACGGCTCCAGCCGTACGCCGGTTCCCGGACTTGACCATGAGCTGCGTCACGCGGGCCGGGGATGGTAGCACAGGGCATGCAAGAGCTTGTGAAGGGGCGCACGAGCGACCCCCCTGGGGCAGGTGGATACTCGATGGCATGAGCACCACGGAGCGTCCCAGGATCCTCGTAGTAGGCGGTGGGTACGTAGGCCTGTACGCAGCTCGGCGCATCCTCAAGAAGATGCGCTACGGCGAGGCGACCGTCACGGTCGTCGACCCCCGGTCGTACATGACCTACCAGCCCTTCCTCCCCGAAGCCGCCGCCGGCAGCATCTCCCCGCGCCACGTCGTCGTCCCGCTGCGACGCGTGCTGCCCAAGGCGGAGGTCCTCACCGGCCGGGTCACCACCATCGACCAGGACCGCAAGGTCGCCACGATCGCCCCGCTGGTCGGCGAGGCGTACGAGCTGCCCTTCGACTACCTGGTGATCGCGCTCGGCGCGGTCTCCCGCACCTTCCCGATCCCCGGTCTCGCCGAGCAGGGCATCGGTATGAAGGGCATCGAGGAGGCCATCGGCCTGCGCAACCACGTGCTTGAGCAGCTCGACAAGGCCGACTCCACCAACGACGAGGAGATCCGCCGCAAGGCGCTCACCTTCGTCTTCATCGGCGGTGGCTTCGCGGGTGCGGAGACCATCGGCGAGGTCGAGGACATGGCCCGCGACGCGGCCAAGTACTACACCAACGTGTCCCGCGAGGACATGCGGTTCATCCTCGTCGACGCCGCCGACAAGATCCTGCCCGAGGTCGGCCCGAAGCTCGGCCAGTACGGCAAGGAGCACCTGGAGGCCCGCGGGGTCGAGGTCTACCTCTCCACCTCCATGGACTCCTGCGTCGACGGGCACGTCGTGCTGAAGAACGGACTCGAGGTCGACTCCAACACCATCGTGTGGACCGCCGGCGTCAAGCCGAACCCGGCGCTGGCCCGCTACGGCCTGCCGCTCGGCCCGCGCGGCCACGTCGACTGCGAGCCGTCCCTCCAGGTCAAGGGCACCGACTACATCTGGGCCGCCGGCGACAACGCCCAGGTCCCGGACCTCGTCGGCCGCAAGGCGGGCAACGAGAACGCCTGGTGCCCGCCGAACGCCCAGCACGCGCTGCGTCAGGCGCGCGTCCTCGGCGACAACGTCATCTCCGGTATGCGGGGCTTCCCGCAGAAGGACTACTCGCACGCCAACAAGGGCGCGGTGGCGGGCCTCGGCCTCCACAAGGGCGTGGCGATGATCGTCATGGGCAAGATGAAGATCAAGCTCAAGGGCCGTCTCGCCTGGTACATGCACCGCGGCTACCACGGCCTGGCGATGCCGACCTGGAACCGCAAGGTCCGCGTCTTCGCCGACTGGACCCTCGGCATGTTCCTCAAGCGCGAGGTCGTCTCCCTCGGCGCGATGGAGCACCCGCGCGAGGAGTTCTACGAGGCAGCCAAGCCGATGCCGGCGGCGGCGCCCAAGCCGGAGAAGACCGAGGCGAAGGCCTCCTGACCCTCTCCGGTCGCTGAACGAACCGAAGGACCTCCCGCCATCCGTGGTGCGGGAGGTCCTTCGGCGTTCCCGGTACCACGGCGGACCGCGGGACCGGGACCCGGCCAACTGAGTGGCTCTTGCACGCATTTTGCCCAGCTGTAACGCGCGTGGGGGACTGCGGCGGCACCCTTCTGGTGTTTACGTGGTGTTGGACATTCCGGGATCTCCTCTCACGGAGGTGTGCGCCATGGCAGATGCCGCGGTGCGGCTGAACGGCCTTCTCGAACAGGTGCTGGGAGTTCCGCTCCCGGTGCGCATCCGCGCCTGGGACGGTTCGCAGGCGGGTCCGCCCGGCGCGCCGATCCTCGTCGTACGCAACCGCCGTGCCGTGCGGCGGCTGTTGTTCAAGCCCGGCGAGCTCGGGCTGGCCCGCGCCTGGGTCGCCGGGGACCTGGACATCGAGGGGGACCTCTACACGGCCCTCGATCTGCTCGCGGGACTGGTGTGGGAGCGGGGTGACGACGCCCGGACGCTGGCGCAGGCGCTCCGGGACCCCGAGGTGCGCGCCGCCGTGCGCGGCCTCGTCAGGATCGGCGGGCTGCCGCTGCCGCCCGCGCCGCCGCCCGAGGAGGTGCGCCGGCAGCGTCATCTGCACACCAGACGCACCGACAGGCGCGCCATCAGCCACCACTACGACGTCGGCAACGACTTCTACGAGATCGTCCTCGGCCCGTCCATGGTGTACTCCTGCGCCTACTGGCCGTCCCCCGACAGCACCCTGGAGACCGCCCAGCGCGACAAGCTCGACCTCATCTGCCGCAAGCTCGACCTGAGGCCCGGTCAGCGGCTGCTCGACGTCGGCTGCGGCTGGGGCTCGATGGCCATCCACGCGGCCCGCGAGTTCGGCGTGAGCGTCGTCGGCATCACCCTCTCCCAGGAACAGGCGGCGTACGCCCGCAAGCGCGTCGCCGACGAGGGGCTCACCGACAAGGTCGAGATCCGCGTCCAGGACTACCGGGACGTCGACGACGGGCCCTACGACGCCATCTCCTCGATCGGCATGGCCGAGCACGTCGGCGCCGAGCGCTACCTGGAGTACGCCGATGTGCTGCACCGGCTGCTGAAGCCCGGCGGGCGGCTGCTCAACCACCAGATCGGGCGGCGGCCGCAGCGCGACGAAACGTCGTACGAGGTCGACGAGTTCATCGACGCCTACGTCTTTCCCGACGGCGAGCTCCAGCCCGTCGGGGTCACCGTCAGCCAGTTGGAGCGCGCCGGCTTCGAGGTGCGGGACGTCGAGTCGATCCGGGAGCACTACGCCCTGACCCTGCGCCGCTGGGTGGCCAACCTGGAGGCCGACTGGGGCCGTGCCGTGGGGCTCACCAGCGCCGCGCGCGCCCGGGTCTGGCGGCTGTACATGGCCGCCTCCGCGGTGTCCTTCGAGCGCAACCGCATCGGCGTCAACCAGGTGCTGGCGGTGCGCACGCCCGATTCCGGTGACTCGGGGATGGCGCTGCGCTCCCGCACCTGGGGCTGAGACGCCCAGGGCCCCGCTCCCTCTCAGGAACGGGGCCCATGCGCGCGTACGGCTATTCCGCCTTGATCGCGTTCAGCATGTTCAGCCGCGCGGCGTTGCGGGCCGGCCACATCGCGGCCAGGACGCCCACCAGGCCGGCCAGCACCAGGAAGATCCCGATCCGGTCCCAGGGCAGGACCAGCGCGTAGCCCGGGATCTGGTCCGCGAAGGTCTCGCCGATCGCCCAGCCGAGGAACGAGCCGAGACCGATGCCGACCACCGCGCCGAACACCGAGATGACCACGGCCTCCAGCCGGACCATCCGCTTCACCCGGCGCCGGTCGAGACCGATCGCCCGCAGCATGCCGATCTCCTGCTGCCGCTCGAACACCGACATCGCGAGGGTGTTGACGACGCCGAGCACCGCGATGATCAGGGCCATCGCCAGCAGGCCGTACATGATGTTCAGCAAGGTGTTGATGGCGCCGCCGAACTCGTTGCGGATGTCCTGCCGGTCCATGACGGTGATCGCGGGGTTGTCGCCCAGCGCGTCGATGAGGACCTTCTCGTTCGCCGCGGACTGGCCGCCGTCCACCTTCACGAAGATCTGCCGGATGTACGGCTTCGCCTCGTGCTCGTTCACGATCTTCCGGTCGACGAGGACGGGCGAGAGGAACTCGCTGTCCTTGTAGACGGCGCCGACCGTCAGCGTGGCCTTCTTCTCGTCGGCGAAGGTGAAGGGGATGCTGTCGCCGGGCTTCCAGCCCTTGCTCTTCGCCGTCTTCTCGGCGACCGCGATCTGCCCCTTGGCGAGCGAGTCGACGTCACCGCTGACGACGTCGACGTTCAGCACCCGCTGGATGTCGCCCGGGGTGACCGCGGAGGCGGAGACGTAGTCGTCCTTGACCTGGAGGTAGGCGTCCTGCTGCGGCGAGACCGCGGAGACGCCCTTGGCCTTCTCCAGCGCCGTCAGCGCGGACTGGTCGAGGTCGCCGCCGTTGGCCATCGAGACCATGTAGTCGGCCTTGATGTTGTCCGTGGTCATCTTGTCGATGGCCGTGCCGACCGTGATGCCGAGCACCGACAGGCCGGTCACCAGGGTCAGGCCGATCGCCAGCGCCGAGGCGGTGGCGCCGGTGCGGCGCGGGTTGCGGACCGCGTTCTGGCCGGCCAGCTTGCCGGCCACCCCGAAGGGGCCGACGAGCAGCGGGCGGACGAGCGCGATCACGGGCCGGGACAGCAGCGGGATCAGGATGATCACGCCGATCAGCGCGAAGAACGCGCCGCCGCCGATGTACATGCGGCCGTCGTCACCGCCGGTCGAGGCACCCAGGACGATCCCGGCCGCGCCGAGGCCGGTGATGGCCGTGCCGATGGAGTTGCGCAGCACCAGCGACTTGGTGGTGGCCACCGCGTGGACGCTGTTCATGGCCGCCACCGGCGGGATCTTCGCGGCCCGGCGGCCGGGCAGCCAGGCGGCGAACATCGTGATCAGCACGCCGACGGCGAGCGCGGCGATCACCGGCGTGGCGGACAGGATCAGCGGGCCGCCCGGGATCTTCATGTCGAACGCGGCCATGCCGGAGCGCAGACCGACCGCGAGGCCGATGCCGAGGACGAAGCCGATTACCGAGGCGACCAGGCCCACCACCGCGGCCTCGGCGAGCACCGAGCGGGTGATCTGCTTGCGCGAGGCACCGACCGCCCGCATCAGGGCGATCTCCTTCGTGCGCTGGGCGACCAGCATCGTGAAGGTGTTGGAGATCAGGAAGACCCCGACGAACAGCGCGATGCCGGCGAACCCGAGCAGGACCTGCTTGAGGTTGCCCATGCCCTGCTCGATCTGCTCCGCCTGCTCGTCCGCGAGCGCCTTGCCGGTCTGCGCCTCGGCGGTGTCCGGCAGCAGCGGCTTGACCGCGTCCAGGATCTTCGCGTCGTCCGCGCCGGGGGCGGCGGTGACGGTGGCGCTGTCGAAGTAGCCCGGCTTGAGGTACTGCTTCTGGGCGACCGCGGTGTCGAAGAGGACGAGGCTGCCGCCGGCGTTCACGGCGCCGTCCTCGGTGGTGAACACACCGCTGAGGGTGAACTCCTTCACCGGGCCGTTGGTGGCGACGCGGACCCGGTCGCCGACCTTGTACTCGCCCTTGGCCGCGGAGTCCTTGTCCAGGGCGATCTGATCGTCCTTCACCGGGCCGGAGCCCTCGGTGAACGTGTAGGCGGAGTCCTTGCCGTCCTTGCCGGGGGCGAAGTTGGAGCCCTTGTTGGACCAGCCGACGCCGATGAGCTTGCCGTCGGGGTCGGCGACCCCGGCGAAGCCCTCGACGCGGCCGTACGCGGCGGCGACGCCGTCCACGGCGGTGATCTTGTCGAGGGTCTTCTCGGAGAGGCCGGGCTCCACCTCGGGGTCGTCCGGGTTGGCGTGCGAGGTGACGGAGACGGCGACGTCGTCGTAGCTCTTCGCGGACTGGTTGCGGAAGGCGTTGGAGAGGGTGTCGGCGAAGACCAGGGTGCCGGAGACGAACGCGACGCCGAGCATGACGGCGAGCACGGTCATCAGCAGCCGGGCCTTGTGCGCGAGTACGTTGCGCAGGGCGGTGCGGAACATCAGCTGGTGCGGCCCTTCGCGTCGAACTGCTTCATGAAGTCGAGCACGTTGTCCGCGGTCGGACGGTACATCTCGTCGACGATCCGGCCGTCGGCCAGGAACACCACGCGGTCCGCGTAGGCCGCGGCCACCGGGTCGTGGGTCACCATCACGACCGTCTGACCCATCTCCCGCACGGAGTTGCGAAGGAAGCCCAGCACCTCGGCGCCGGAGCGCGAGTCGAGGTTTCCGGTGGGCTCGTCGCCGAAGATGATCTCGGGCCGGGAGGCGAGCGCGCGCGCCACGGCGACGCGCTGCTGCTGGCCGCCGGAGAGCTGGGCGGGACGGTGGCTCAGCCGGTCGGCGAGACCGACCATGCGGATCACCGAGTCGACCCACTGCTTGTCCGGCTTGCGGCCCGCGATGTCCATCGGGAGGGTGATGTTCTCCAGCGCGGTCAGCGTCGGCAGCAGGTTGAACGCCTGGAAGATGAAGCCGATCTTGTCCCGGCGCAACTTGGTGAGCTGCTTGTCCTTCAGGGAGCCCAGCTCGGTGTCGCCGATGCGGACCGAGCCGGAGGAGAAGGTGTCCAGCCCGGCGACGCAGTGCATCAGCGTGGACTTGCCGGAGCCGGAGGGGCCCATGATCGCGGTGAACTCGGCCTGCCGGAAGTCGACGGAGACCCGGTCCAGGGCGACCACCTGGGTCTCGCCCTGTCCGTAGATCTTCGACAGATCCGTGGCACGCGCGGCCACGGTGGTGGCCCGGCCGGCGATGGATGCGGTGGTCACGAGAAGAACGCTCCTGAAGGGTCGGCGGTGTGTTCGAAGGACGTATCCATCGTCCAGGCCGGGGAGCGCCGTGTAGTCCGTCCCTGTTCCGGTTCCGAAGGCAGACTGCGGATGGATCGGAGGCCGTCGCGTCATACCTGAGGATGACAAGGGCCCCTGACGGACGCTCGCTTCGGGAACAGGTGGAGCGTCCTTGTTCGGACGGTGAAATTCCGTCATTCCGCATGCGTCGCCCATCGCCGCGCGTAAGGCTATTGGCAAGTGCGGATGGCGTGTTCCGTGGGCTGATGCACCCTCAGACGTCAATAAAATAAGACAACATCGGTCCGACCGCCCGCTGTTCGGGGGATGTATCCCGATAGGCTCGGGACCTCGATGCGGAGCCCATGGCCTGCCCAGATGGTGGAATGCAGACACGGCGAGCTTAAACCTCGCTGCCCCTTCGCGGGCGTGCCGGTTCAAGTCCGGCTCTGGGCACTTCCGACGCACCCCCTTCCTTCAAGAGTTCACCGCAACCGTTGACAGCGGGCGCATACGGCCGGAGACTCACATCCAGAAGTGGTGAATAAAACTTCACCACACGAACAGAGCTCCATGAACAGCGCCACGCGAACAGCGCCATGCGAACAGCGAGAAGGGAAGCGTCCGATGCGCACCACCGTCGGCATCATCGGAGCGGGCCCCGCCGGCCTCCTCCTCGCGCGGCTGCTCCACCGCGCCGGCATCGACTCGGTCGTCCTCGAGAGCCGCGACCGCGCCTACGTCGAGCACCGCCAGCGCGCCGGAATCCTGGAACAGGGCACGGTGGACGTGCTGCGGGCGGCCGGCGCCGCAGAGCGGATGGACCGCGAGGGCCTCAGGCACGACGGCATCGAGCTGCGCTACGACCGCAAGCGCCACCGCGTCGACTTCCCCGCCCTCACCGGCGGCCGGTCCGTGACGGTCTACGCCCAGACCGAGGTCTGCAAGGACCTCATCGCCCTCCAGCTCAAGGAGGGCGGCCCGCTGCTGTTCGAGGCGGAGGCGCTGGCGGTGGAGGGCGCGGACACCGACAGCCCGCGCGTGCGCTTCCGCCACGAGGGCGTGGAGGACGTCCTCGAATGCGACTACGTCGTCGGCTGCGACGGCTTCTGGGGCGTGTCCCGCAAGGCGATCCCCGCGGAGCTGGTCCGGGTCTTCGAGCGGACGTACCCCTTCGGCTGGCTCGGCATCCTCGCCGACGTCGCCCCCTCGCACGACGAGCTGGTCTACGCCCGCCACGACCGCGGCTTCGCCCTGCTCTCGATGCGCTCCCCGTCCGTCTCCCGCCTCTACCTCCAGGTGCCCGAGGGCACGGACGCCGAGGCGTGGAGCGACGACGAGATCTGGGCGGAGCTGGAGCGCCGCTTCGAGACCGCAGACGACTGGCGGCTGGAGCGCGGCCCCATCACCCAGAAGTCCGTCACGCCGATGCGCTCCTACGTCCACGAGCCCATGCGGTACGGCCGTCTCTTCCTCGCCGGTGACGCGGCGCACATCGTGCCGCCGACGGGCGCCAAGGGGCTGAATCTGGCCGTTGGTGACGTCGTCACCTTCGCGCGGGCGCTGACCCGCCTGCGGGAGACCGGGTCGGCGGAACTCCTCGACGCCTACTCCGAGACCTGTCTGCGCCGGGTCTGGCAAGCCGAGCGGTTCTCCTACGACATGACGACGCTGCTGCACCGCGCGCCCGAGGCCACGCCCTTCGAGGACCGGCTCCAGCTGGCGCGGCTGGAGCGGATCGCCGGGTCGACGGCGGCCGAGACGGACCTCGCCGAGGCCTACACCGGGTTTCCGTTCGGGTGAACGAGGGCTCGGGCCGAGCGGGTGATCTCCGACAGGTTCCGGCCACGTAGCAGGTTGGTCATGAATGGACCCCTTCGTGGCTGGGAATCACCCGGCCGCGTAGCGTGTTGGCCAGCACGACGAGGGAAAGATCCTCCCCAAGCACTAGGGTCAATCCTTTGCCTACCTATTACTCTTGAGCCAAGGCCGCGCACGGCGGCCATGGAGGAGTGAAATGAGGAGCAGCAACCCGGTCTTCTCGCGACGGGGGTTCAGCCGCGACAACGGCTACGCGGGCTTCAACACCGCGCCGCAGGCCGGGGCCGCCGCTGTCGGCACGCAGGGCAACCCGTACGCCCAGCCGCAGGCCGGCAACCCGTACGCGCAGAACCCTTACGCGCAGCAGGACCAGCAGTACGGCGCGCCGCCGCAGGCCCCGGCCACCACCGGCCGGATGACGATGGACGACGTCATCCTGCGCACCGCCACCACGCTCGGCACCCTGATCGTCACGGCCGCGCTCGCGTGGTTCCTGCTGCCGGTCGACGCCGAGAACATCAACCGGTCCTACGGCATCGCCATCGGCGCCGGTCTGGTCGGCATGGTGCTGGCGCTCGTCCAGTCCTTCAAGCGCAAGGCCTCGCCCGCGCTGATCCTGTCCTACGCCGCGCTCGAGGGTGTCTTCCTCGGCGTCGTCTCCAGCGTCGTCGACGAGCACATCGCCAGCGGCGCGGCCATGCAGGCGGTGCTCGGCACGATGGCGGTCTTCGCCGCCGTGCTGGTGGCGTACAAGGCCGGCTGGATCCGCGTCAACCGCCGCTTCGTCGGCTTCGTGATGGCGGCCGCGCTCGGCTTCATCCTGCTGATGGCGGTCAACCTGCTGTTCGCCGTCTTCGGCGGCGGTGACGGCCTCGGCTTCCGCAGCGGCCCGCTCGGCATCGTCTTCGGCATCGTCGGCATCCTGCTCGGCGCCTGCTTCCTCGCCCTGGACTTCAAGCAGGTCGAGGACGGTCTCGCCTACGGCGCGCCGCGCGAGGAGGCCTGGCTTGCGGCCTTCGGTCTCACCCTCACGCTGGTGTGGATCTACATGGAGTTCCTGAGGCTCATCTCGATCCTCAACAGCAGCGACTGACCTCCGACGCTTTGCAGCGAAGGGCCCCGGGCCGTCCCGGGGCCCTTCGTCGTCTGTGCGCGCCTAGAGGAATTTGCGCGCCGCCCTCCTCAGGTCGTACTCGTGGACGATCGCCTTCGCGTGGCCGTACGCGAGGTCGTATTCGTGCCGCAGCCAGCTGACCTTCTCCTCGAAGCGAACGAGAGCCGGGCCTTCTTCTACGGTGCGGAGCCAGTCGGAGACTTCACGACCGGTGCAGTGGGGGATGCGGGCGAGCATGTTGCGGTGGGTCTCCTCGGAGAGGACGTGGGACATCGGCGCCTCCGGACGCAAAGGGGATGTAAGCCGGTCCTTCAGGTCACGGTGCCTGAGCGTTCGCCCGTTGGCAACAGTCGCGTACGCTCACGGCGTGGTTGACACGACGCGTTTGGTCCGAGCCGTAGATCACTTCGCCGACCGGTTGCGGGCGGCTCCGCAGAGCCGGTTGCAGAGAAGCGCCGCCGCGGAGGCGCTGGCGTTGGCCAGGGAGTTGGCCCGTCGGGCGCAGGTTCTGGAGGCGCCCGGCCAGGAGCCGCGGGAGATGCCCGACGCCGGGATGTTCGCGGCGGCCGACCAAGTCACCGTCGCCGTGCACGACTTGGCCCTCGTACTGTCGGACGAGGGGGAGGTCGAGGAGGCCGTGCTGCTGGTCGAGGAGGCGCAGAAGCGGGCCGGGGTGTGATCCCTAGAGGGACGCTATGACCCGGTCGGCCAGGATGTAGACGTTCTCCTCGCCGCACGCGAACGTCAGGGTGTACGCCCCCGAGATGCCCGAACCGCCGAGCAGCACCGGCGTCTCGCCCGCGCGCAGGGCCGTGGCGAGGCGCTCCGCCGTCTCCCGGTGCCCCGGGGTCATGCACAGCGTGGTGCCGTCGGCGAAGACGTAGACGTCGAGGGTGCCGAGCGGGCCGGGACGGACGTCGGTCAGCTCTATGGCGGAGGCGGCCAGGTCCTCCAGGGTGGCCACCGTGCGTTCGTGGTCGTTGACCACCGGTGACTGGACCGGGACGAAGTCCGGGTGGGAGGGGTGGCGGCGGCGAGCCGCCGCCAGTTCCGGGGAATCGCCGGCGAACTCGTCGGCGTCCGTGGTCGGCTCGGTCACCGGCTCCAGGTGCTCCAGACCCGCGAAATCGGCCTGCCGGGGCAGGAACAGCTCGCTGTCCGAGAGACCCAGCAGCGTGGGCGCGTCGGAGGCGTCACGGGCCTCCTGGGCGGCCCAGAAGGCGCGCGCCTCGGCCAGCTCCCGCTCGCGTTCCTCGGCGAGGGCCTCGGACACGGCCGCGCGTATCTCATCGGCGTCGGCGGCAAGGCGGGCCGGCGGGACGAGGCCGCGGGCCGCGGCGGCGTTGTTCTGTGCCAGCTCGGTGTGCAGGGCCGCGACCTGTCGGCGCAGCACCACGAGGGTGCGCAGGACGGCGACGCCCACGGCGCCGGTGGCGGCCGTGGTGAGCAGCAAGGCGATCGGCATGGCGCTCACTGACGTACTCCCGGTTCAAAGTCGACCCCCGACTTCCTACATCAGCTTGAAGGGCGGACTATCCAGCTGTCAGTGCGTAACGTCACGAAACGGGCGGGGCTTTGGGCCTGAGGTTCAGTGGTGTACGGCTCTGAGCTGCGTAAATCCCTCCACCGAGGGAGATAGGTCACATCCTGGGGGAGATTGGATCACAAAACGGCCCAGAACCTTGGAGTTTCCCAGGTTCTGGGCCGAGGGCTCACGCTGGGTCGTCCGCCGACTACCCAGGGGCTCCGGTTCGTTGGTTCAGCTCAGGCGCTCGATGACCATCGCCATGCCCTGACCGCCGCCGACGCACATCGTCTCCAGGCCGAACTGCTTGTCGTGGAACTGGAGGGAGTTGATGAGGGTGGTGGTGATGCGGGCGCCGGTCATGCCGAAGGGGTGTCCGACGGCGATGGCGCCGCCGTTGACGTTCAGGCGGTCGATGTCGATGCCCAGGTCGCGGTAGGAGGGGATCACCTGGGCGGCGAACGCCTCGTTGATCTCGACCAGGTCGATGTCGCCGATGCCGAGGCCGGCGCGCTGGAGGGCCTGCTTGCTGGCCTCCACCGGGCCGAGGCCCATGATCTCGGGGGACAGGCCCGAGACGCCGGTGGAGACGATGCGGGCGAGCGGGGTGAGGCCGAGCTCGCGGGCCTTGGTGTCGGACATGATCACGACCGCGGCGGCGCCGTCGTTGAGCGGGCAGCAGTTGCCCGCGGTGACGAGGCCGTCGGGGCGGAAGACGGGCTTCAGGCCGGCCACGCCCTCCAGGGTGACGCCGGCGCGGGGGCCGTCGTCCTTGCTGACGACGGTGCCGTCGGGAAGGGTCACCGGGGTGATCTCGCGCTCCCAGAAGCCGTTCTTGATGGCTTCCTCGGCGAGGTTCTGCGAGCGGACGCCGAACTCGTCCATGTCCTGGCGGGTGATGCCCTTGGCGCGGGCCAGGTTCTCCGCGGTCTGCCCCATCGCGATGTAGGGGTCGGGGAGCAGGCCGTCCTCGCGCGGGTCGTGCCAGGTGGAGCCCTCGGACGCGGCGGTGGCGGCGGTGCGGGCCTGGGCCTCGTCGAAGAGCGGGTTGGTGGTGCCCGGCAGGCCGTCGGAGCTGCCCTTGGCGTAGCGGGAGACGGTCTCGACGCCGGCCGAGATGAAGACGTCGCCCTCGCCGGCCTTGATGGCGTGCAGGGCCATGCGGCTGGTCTGGAGGGAGGAGGAGCAGTAGCGGGTGATCGTGCAGCCGGGGAGGTGGTCCATGCCCATCTGTACGGCGACGATGCGGCCGAGGTTGTGGCCCTGCTCGCCGCCGGGGAGGCCGCAGCCGAGCATCAGGTCGTCGATGTCCCTGGGGTCCAGCTCGGGGACCTTGGCCAGGGCGGCCTGGATGATGGTGGCGGTGAGGTCGTCCGGGCGCAGGTCCTTGAGGGAGCCCTTGACGGCGCGGCCGATCGGGGAGCGGGCGGTCGAGACGATGACGGCTTCGGGCATCACGGCTCCAGGGGCTTACGGGGATGGGCAGGGCTGTGGGGGAAGTTACCCGTACGTATGGTCGAGGTCACGGGGAGCGCGGTGTGACCCTGACCGCACTTTCCAAGCGCTTGCTTTCCTCGCCCCCGCCGCACGCGTCGTTCACGGGCTGGACGGCGTCACCGGCTCCGTCTCCGGCTCCGGTACCCGCCGCCGGCGGCGGCGCTTCAGGAGGGCCCAGGGGCCCTTGGGGCCCGTCGGCATCGCTGCCGCCACCTCCGTGCCGGCCTCCGACGCGGCCTCGGCCGCTGCCCGGGCCACCGGCAGGAAGGCCTCGCGGCGGGTGACGTCGGGGCGCTCCTCGTCCGCCGGCCACAGGCCGAGGGTCGCGCAGACCGTCGGCAGCACCGCCATCGCCGCGGTGGCGTAGCCCTCCGCCGAGGGGTGGTAGTTGTCGGGACCGAAGAGTTCCCGCGGGTTCGCGGCGAACTCCGGGCCCAGCAGGTCACCCAGCGACACCGTACGGCCGCCCTGCTCGACCACACCGATCGTCTGCGCCGCCGCCAGCTGGCGTGAGGCGCGGCGGGCCAGCCACCGCAACGGCTGCTGGACCGGTTCGATCGTGCCCAGGTCGGGGCAGGTGCCGACCACCACCTCCGCGCCGGCCGTGCGCAGCCGCCGTACCGCCGCGGAGAGGTGGCGCACCGAGCGGGTCGGGGGCATCCGGTTGGTGACGTCGTTGGCGCCGACCATGATCACGCACACGTCGGGCACGAGGGCCGGATCGGCGAGCACCAGGGCCACCTGGCGGTCCAGGTCGTCCGAGCGGGCTCCCGGCAGGGCCACGTTGCGCAGCACCACCGGCCGTTCCGCGACCGCCGCCAGCCCCGACGCGAGCAGCGCGCCCGGCGTCTGGCCCGCCCGGTGCACCCCCTGGCCCGCGGCCGTCGAGTCACCCAGCATCGTCAGGCGCAGGGGCGGGTCGCCGGGGGTCTCGTAGAGGTGGCCGTAGCGGCCTGTGGCGTTCGGCACGTGGTTGGTGGTGCCGTTGCCCACGTGGCGCCGGGCCATCCGCACCTCGGCCAGCACCAGGCCGACGGCCGCCGCGCCGGCCAGACCGATGCCGCCTCCGCCGTACGCGGCGCCCGCGGCGATCCGCCGGGCCACCCTCGCCCTCGACATGCTCGTCATGCGTTGCCGCCACCTCCTCGTAGCCGTACATCAACTGCTTGCCCCGCACGGACCGTCGCCCAATCCCAACGACGAGTGAACGACCTTCACCGGCCCCGCGCAGGCCACAGGGCCTAGGCTGGCGTAACCACTACGACCACCCTTTTTGCAGCATCCGGAGACAACGGTGCATTTCCACGACTCGATGATCAGCCTCGTCGGCAACACCCCGCTGGTGAGGCTCAACAACGTGACCAAGGGCATCCAGGCCACCGTCCTGGCCAAGGTCGAGTACTTCAACCCGGGCGGCTCCGTGAAGGACCGCATCGCCCTGCGGATGATCGAGGCCGCGGAGGAGAGCGGCGCGCTCAAGCCCGGCGGCACGATCGTCGAGCCCACCAGCGGCAACACAGGTGTCGGGCTCGCCATCGTGGCCCAGCAGAAGGGGTACAAGTGCATCTTCGTGTGCCCCGACAAGGTGAGCACGGACAAGATCAACGTGCTGCGGGCGTACGGGGCCGAGGTGGTCGTCTGCCCGACCGCCGTGGACCCCGAGCACCCCGACTCCTACTACAACGTCTCCGACCGGCTGGTCCGTGAGACCCCCGGGGCGTGGAAGCCGGACCAGTACTCCAACCCCAACAACCCGCTCTCCCACTACCACTCCACCGGCCCCGAGCTGTGGGAGCAGACGGAGGGGAAGATCACCCACTTCGTGGCGGGCGTGGGCACCGGCGGGACCATCTCCGGGACCGGCCGGTACCTGAAGGACGTCAGCGACGGCAAGGTCAAGGTCATCGGCGCCGACCCCGAGGGCTCCGTGTACTCGGGCGGCTCCGGGCGGCCGTATCTCGTCGAGGGCGTCGGTGAGGACTTCTGGCCGACCGCCTACGACCGGACCGTCGCCGACGAGATCGTCCCCGTGTCCGACAAGGACTCCTTCCAGATGACCCGGCGCCTCGCCCGCGAGGAGGGGCTGCTCGTCGGCGGCTCGTGCGGCATGGCCGTCGTCGGCGCGCTGCGGGTCGCCGAGCGGCTGGGCCCGGACGACGTCGTGGTCGTGCTGCTGCCCGACAGCGGCCGCGGCTACCTCAGCAAGATCTTCAACGACGAGTGGATGGCCGACTACGGCTTCCTGGAGGACGAGGGCCCGAGCGCGCGCGTCGCCGACGTCCTGAACGACAAGGAGCACGGCGCTATCCCGTCCCTCGTCCACATGCACCCGGACGAGACGGTCGGTCAGGCCATCGAGGTGCTGCGCGAGTACGGCGTCTCGCAGATGCCGATCGTGAAGCCGGGCGCCGGTCACCCGGACGTCATGGCCGCCGAGGTCGTGGGCTCGGTCGTCGAACGGGAGCTGCTGGACGCCCTGTTCACCAAGCGGGCCTCCCTCGAGGACCCGCTGGAGAAGCACATGTCGGCCCCGCTGCCGCAGGTCGGCTCCGGTGAGCCGGTCGGCGACCTGATGTCCGTGCTGGGCGCGGCGGACGCGGCGATCGTGCTGGTCGAGGGCAAGCCGACCGGTGTGGTCAGCCGGCAGGACCTGCTGGCCTTCCTGGCCAAGGGCGGAAAGTAGCGGCGAATCTGCGGTGAACGGGGCGTGTCCGCGGCGAACCTGCGGTGACCGGGGCCGCTCGGACCGACGCGGAACTGGTACGAGCGCGTCACGTTCACGCAGCACCCGCTTAACACGGGTCCGGCACATTAGTGGGTGTCGGCAGGGCGGGAGCGGCTCCCCGCCCCGGCCGGCGCCGAACGTCCAAGGACCTCCGGAGCGGCTCCCGGACCTCCATGGACGCCAAGGACGCGTGAGCTTGGCCCTGACCCGGCCCGCGTCCTTTGCGGGGACCGCCGTCGTCCCGCCCCCCGGCAACGGGGGTGCGGCGGTCCCCGCCACATTCTTTCCGGCAACGGCCGGTCACACCTCGGCCGTGGCCCAACTCCCCAGCAGCGCCAGCTGCTCCGCCGCGTCCGAGCCCGGCTCCGGCGTGTACACCACCACCGTCTGCTCCGGGTCCGCCGGGACCGTCAGCGTCTCGAACGGCAGGGACAGCAGGCCGGTGAGCGGGTGCCGGACGCGTTTCGTGCCGGACATACAGGCCTTGACCTGGTGGTCCGCCCACAGTCGGCGGAAGTCCGGGCTCTTGACGGACAGTTCGCCGATGAGTGCGTCCAGCCGTGCGTCGTCCGGGCGGTGGCCGGCGCTCAGCCGCAGGTGGGCGGCCGCCTGCGCGGCGATGTCGGGCCAGTCCGGGAACACGGTGTGGGCGCCGGGGTCGAGGAAGACCTGCCGGGGAATGTTGCGGTCGGCGGGGGCCGTACGGCTGTAGCCGTTCATCGCGTCGGCGAGGGAGTTCCAGGCGAGGACGTCCATGCGGGCGTTCATGACGAAGGCCGGCGTGCGGTCCATGCTGTCCAGCAGGGCCTGGACCCCCGTCCGGACGCGGGCCGCCTCCGGACGGCGGGCGCCCCGGCGGCGCGGCCGGGCCACCGTGCGCAGATAGGCGTGCTCCGTCTCGTCCAGCTGGAGGACCCGCGCGACGGCGTCCAGCACGGCGTCGGACACGTGCTGCCCCCGGCCCTGTTCGAGACGGACGTAGTAGTCGACGCTCACCCCGGCCAGCTGCGCCACCTCCTCGCGGCGCAGTCCGGGCACCCGGCGCCGCCCGTACGAGGGCAGCCCCAGATCCTCCGGCCGGATCCGGCCGCGGCGCGAGCGCAGGAAATCTCCCAGGTCCCCGTCCATGGGTTCGAGCGTAGCCCCGCGGCGGGCCGTGAGCCTGGTACTGCCAGACACAGGAACAACGCATCCCTGGGTAGGGCGGGCGCGGCGGCCGAGGGTGGGTGGAGCCGAAACACCCATCGTGGAGGAGTTCCCATGTCGTACGAGAACCTGACCGGCCGTACCGCCGTCGTGACCGGAGCGGCGAGCGGGATCGGCGAGGCCGTCGCCGTGCTGCTCGCCGAGCAGGGGGCACGGGTCGCGCTGCTGGCGCGGCGCCGGGAGCGGCTGGACGAGGTCGCCGCGAAGATCACCGCGGACGGCGGGTCGGCGGTGGCCGTCGTCGCCGACGTCACCGACGACGCGTCCGTGGCCGCCGCAGTGGAGCGCGTCCACGAGGCGTACGGGCCCGTCGACCTCGTCGTCAACAACGCCGGCGTCATGCTGGGCAACCCGTTCGAGGCGGGGCGGCTCGACGAGTGGCAGCGGATGATCGAAACCAATCTGACCGGGGTGCTGCGCGTCATCCGGGCGTTCACCGGTGACCTGGTGGCCGCGGCCGGGGAGGGCCGTACGGCGGACCTCGTGAACATCTCGTCCGTCGGCGCGCACCTCGCCTTCCCGAACTACGCGGTGTACGGGGCGACCAAGGCCGCGGTCACGCACCTCTCCCAGTGCCTGCGCACCGAGTTCGGGCCGCGTGACGTACGGGTCACCAACATCGAGCCGGGGTTCGTGGAGAGCGAGCTGCGGCTGCACACCGACAACGACGAGGTGGCCGGGCTGGTCGACGGCATGCTCGAAGCCGTGGGCGCGCTGGCGGCCGAGGAGCTCGCCGACGTGGTGGCGTACGCGGCGAGCCGGCCCCGGCATGTGAACCTGCGGCAGATCATGGCGATGCCGACCCGGCAGGCATGAGCGGCCCGGTCCACCGGGGGGCTCAGTCCTCCCAGCGGTCCTCGGACTTGCCGGACCTGCGGCGCCAGCCCCGGAACAGGCCGGGGTTGGTGCGCGCCGCCTGGACGACGTTGACGCCGACGATGCCGACCCAGGCGACGAGCAGGCCGGGGAGGTGGGCGACGCCGCCGCCGATCGCGGACAGCGGGACCGCCAGCACCAGCGAGACGATGCCGAAGCCGAAGCGTTCGCCGAAGGAGTCCGTCGGCCTCGGCGACCGGGCACCTCTGGCCACCACCATCTGCTGCTCGGCCATCTGCCGGCGCATCCGGCGCTCGACCGCCCCGTCGATGCGCTGGTCGACCTTCTCCATGAAGGAGTCGACCAACGCGGACTCGTACTCGTCGCCCAGCTCCCTGCGTGCCTGCAGGGTGGCGTTGAGTTCCTTCTTGAGTTCGGTGTCCCGCGCGTCCATTCCGGTCATACCCACAAGGTAGGCAGCGGGGGAGACGGCCGCACTGGGGTTAGCCCCCCTGTTCCCCGGGGGGCGTCAGGGGGTGCGCCCTCACTTCACCAGGCCGTGTTCCCGGGCGTACGCGTTCGCCACGTCCTCGGGGTCCTTCTTGTCCTTGTCGACCTGCCGGTTCAGCTCGGTGAGCTGCTCGGTGGTCAGGGTGTTGCCGAGCTCGGCGAGGGCCCTGCGGACGGTGGAGTCGGCCTTGCGGTCGGCGATGAGCGGCACGACGTGCTGGCCGGGGATGAGGTTCTTGGGGTCGGTCAGCACCACCCAGTGGTTGGCCTGGATGTCGGTGTCGGTGGTGAAGAGGTTCGCCACGTCCACGTCGCCCTTCTTCAGGGCGCCCTTGACCAGCGGACCCGAGGAGTCCAGCGACTTGAACTCCTTGAACTCCACGCCGTAGACCTCCTTCAGGCCCACGGCGCCGACCTCCCGCTTCTTCACCTCGGGCGCCGCGCCGATCACCAGCTTGCCGTTCTGCTTCTTCAGGTCGGCGAGCGAGGTCAGGCCGTACTTCTCGGCCGTCTCGCGGGTGACGACGAAGGCGTCGGAGTCCTCGGCCATGCCGTACGGCAGCACCTGGAGGCCGCCTGGCAGGGCGATGGTGAGGGCGTTCTGCATCTCGCCCTCCTCCGTCGCCTTCGCCTTGGGCGCGACGTAGTGCAGCAGGGCGCCCTGGTACTCGGGGAGGAGGTCGATGTCGCCGCCCTTGAGGGCGGGGATGAGGATCTCGCGGGTGCCGAGGTTGGGGCGGACGCTGACCTTGACGCCGGCCGCCTCCAGGACGGCGGCGTACAGGTAGCCGAGCACCTGGTTCTCGGTGAAGTTGGCGGTGCCGATGGTGATGCCGCCCTTGCTGGAGCCGCCGCCGGAGCCGGCGGAGCCCCCGCCTTCCAGGGAGGTGATGCCGCTGGAGCAGGCGGCGAGGGCGGGGACGGAGGCCGCTGCGAAGAGGCCGCCGAGGAGATTGCGTCGGTTCATCGAGGGTCCTAAGCGGTGCGGTGGCGGAAGAGGAAGCGCTGGAGGCCGGACAGGCCCAGGTCGAGGAGCACGGCGACCACGGCGACCAGCACCGCGCCGCCGAGCACCTGCACGAGGTCGCGCTGGGCGAGGCCGTCGAAGACGTAGCGGCCGAGGCCCCCGAAGGAGACGTACGCGGCGATGGTGGCCGTGGCCACGACCTGGATCAGTGCCAGCCGCAGGCCCGTCATGATCAGCGGGAGGGCGAGCGGCAGCTCGACCTGGAAGAGGACCTGGTGGCCGCGCATGCCCTGGCCGCGCGCCGCGTCCTTCACGTCCGGGTCGACTGCCGTCATCCCCGCGTAGGTGTTGGTGACGATCGCCGGGACCGCGAGGGCGACCAGCGCGACGTAGACCGGGAGCATGGACAGCCCGCCGGCCAGGAAGACCAGCACGACCAGGCCGACGGTCGGCAGGGCGCGGCCGAAGGACGCGAGGTTGATCGCGACGAAGGCGCCCTTGCCGGTGTGGCCGATCAGCAGGCCGAGGGGGAGACCGATCGCCGCCGCGATGAGGGTGGCGAGCAGCGAGTACTGGAGGTGCTCGGCCAGGCGGTGCCCGATGCCGTCGGAGCCGGCCCACTGCTCGCCGCTGACCAGCCATGCGCCGAGGTTCTTGAAGAGTTCGTACATGTCAGGCTCGCCGCCTCCGCCAGGGGGTCAGGACGTACTGCAGGGCGACCAGGGCCGCGTCCGCGACCACGGCCAGGAGCAGCGTGAGCACCACTCCGACGATCACCGGGGTGGGGAAGTTGCGCTGGAAGCCGTCGGTGAAGAGCTGGCCGAGGCCGCCGTCGCCGATGTAGGTGGCGACCGAGACCAGGGAGATGGACATGACGGTCGCGATCCGGACGCCCGCCATGATCACGGGAAGCGCGAGCGGGAGTTCGACGGTCAGGAGCGTGCGCAGAGGGCGCGTGCCCATCGCCTTCGCGGCCTCCTTCACCTTCACCGGGACCGAGTCGAGGCCCTCGACGGTGTTCCGCAGCAGGACGACCAGGGTGTAGAGCGTCAGGCCGATGACCGTCGTGGTGCGGGTGAGGCCGCTGACCGGCAGCAGCAGCACGAAGATCGCGATCGACGGGATCGTGAACAGGACGTTCGAGAAGCCGAGCAGGAAGCCGCGCAGGACCCGGATCCGGTGGGCGATCACCGCGAGGGGCAGCGAGATCAGGACGCCGAGGAGGACGGCGGTGAGCGCGGCCTGGAGGTGGGAGACCGTCAGCGTGGTGAGGTCGTCGGTGTGGTCGCCTATCCACGACCAGTCGATGCTCATGCGGCCACCCGGGCTTCCGTGTGCGCCCGGCCCGCGTGCTCGTGGATGTCGTCGCGGGACGAGACGCCGGTGAGGACGCCCTGGGAGTCCACGCGGGCTATGAGGCCGATGGGGGAGGCGACGCACTCGTCGAGGGCCGCCAGCAGGGAGTCGTCGTCCCGCAGCGGCCGTACGGGGATCTCGGTGTCCTTGGACGCCCAGTGCAGGGGCTTGTTCGCCGCGTCGAGCACGAGGGTCCAGTCGCCGCCCTCCGGCGCCGGGCCCTGCGGGACGTCCGCGAGGGTCTTCAGCGACAGCAGCTTCAGACCGCGCTCGGCGCCGAGGAAGCCGGCCACGAAGTCGTCCGCGGGGCGGGCGAGCAGTTCGGTGGGGGAGGCGCACTGGACGAGGTGGCCGCCGGTGCGGAAGATCGCGATCTGGTCGCCGAGCCGTACGGCCTCGTCGACGTCATGGGTGACGAACACGATGGTCTTGCTCAACTCCTTCTGGAGTCTGAGCAGTTCGTCCTGGAGCTGAGTGCGCACGACGGGGTCGACCGCGCCGAACGGCTCGTCCATCAGCAGCACCGGCGGGTCGGCGGCGAGCGCGCGGGCGACACCTACGCGCTGCTGCTGGCCGCCGGAGAGCTGGTGCGGGTAACGCTTGCCGGCGTCGGCCGTGAGACCGACGGTCTCCAGCAGCTCGGCGGCGCGGACGCGTGCCTTGCGCCGGCTCCAGCCGAGCAGCAGCGGCACGGTGGCGATGTTGTCGAGCACCGTGCGGTGCGGGAACAGGCCCGCCTGCTGGATGACGTACCCGATGGAGCGGCGGAGCTCGGCGGCGTCCTGGCGGGTGACGTCCTTGCCGCCGACCTGGATGGTGCCGGAGGTCGGCTCGACCATCCGGTTGATCATCCGCAGGGTGGTCGTCTTGCCGCAACCGGAGGATCCGACCAGGACGGTCACCCCGCCCTCCGGCATCTCCAGGGAGAGATCGTGGACTGCTGTCGTGCCGTTGGGGAAGCGCTTGTGGACCGCGTCGAACTGGATCATGAGATGTCCCTTGCCCGGCTGTATAACGTCATGCAGAGTTCTCGGTAGGTGAATAACTTGTCAACGGGTTGGTGTAAATCCGAAGTAACGCATGACTGAAGGGCGAGACCGGATGTCCGGATTGAGGGGTGTTTGGGCTTGATGTCGTCTCGGATCGTGGACGCGCCGAGGGCTGTGGCTTCCGGGCACACCGGGCTGGTCGTCCTCGACGGGATCGGGCTGGGCGTCGAGGACGTCGTACGCCTCGCCGACGGGGCCGCACGGCCGGTGGCCGCGACCGAGGCGATGAAGCGGGCCGAGGAGTCCTGGGACGCGGCCCGTCTCATCGCCGCGACCGGGCGGGTCTACGGCCGCTCCACCGGCGTGGGCGCCAACCGGAACGAGGACGTGCCCACCGAGGCCGCCGCCGAACACGGCCTGCGCCTGCTGCGCAGCCACGCCGGCGCGATCGGTGAGGAGCTGCCCGCCCGGCAGGTGCGGGCCATGCTCGCCGTCCGGGCCAACCAGCTGCTCGCGGGGGGTGCCGGCCTGCGCCCCACGCTCATCACCGCGATGTGCGAGGCGCTGGAGAGCGGCGCCCACCCGGTCGTCAACGAGTTCGGCTCGGTCGGCACCGGCGACCTCGCGGCGCTGGCGCAGACCGGCCTCGCGCTGGCCGGCGAGCACCCCTGGCGCGGCTCCGGCGCCCCTCAGGCGCAGCCGCTGGACAACAACGACGCCCTCGCGTTCATCAGCAGCAACGCGCTCACCCTCGGCCAGGCGGCCCTCGCCCTGCACGAACTGCGCGGCCTCGTCGCCGCCACCCAGGTCGTCGCCGCCCTGTCACTGCTCGCCGTCGACGGCTCCCACGAGGCGTACGCCGCCCCCGTGCACACCGCCCGGCCGCACCGGGGCAGCACCGAGGTCGCGCGCCGGATGCGGGAGCTGATCGGTGCCGAGGACCGGCCCACCCCGCCGCTCGGCCGGATCCAGGACCCGTACGGCTTCCGCTGCCTGCCCCAGATCCACGGCCCCGCGCACGACGCCGCCGACGCCCTGGAGGAGGTGCTCGCGGTCGAGATCAACGCGGCCGCCGAGAACCCCCTCATCTCCCCCGAGGACATGGCCGCCTACCACCACGGCGGCTTCTACCAGGCCCAACTCGCCCTCTCCCTGGACCACTTCAGGCTCGCGCTGACCCAGGTGGCGCGGCTGTCGACGTCCCGGCTCTCCACCCTCAACGAGCCCGCCTACACCCGCCTCAAGCCCTTCCTCGCCGACCACGAGCCCGCCTCGTCCGGCGTGATGATCCTGGAGTACGCCGCCGCGGCCGCCCTCGGCGATCTGCGCGCCTTCTCCGCCCCCGCCTCGCTCGGCCACGCTGTACTCTCCCGGGGCGTGGAGGAGCAGGCCAGCTTCGCCTCGCTCGCCGCGCGGCAGACACTGCGCGCGTGCGGCGCGTACCGTCTGGTCGTCGGCTGCGAACTCGTCGCCGCCGTACGCGCGTTGCGCCAGCGCGGCCTCAGGCCCGACCCTGAGCTGCCGGCGGGCCGGGCGATGGAGCTGGCCGAGTCGGTGCTCGACGACGACCTGGCCGACCGTCCGCTCACCGACGACGTGACGGCGGCGGCCGCACTGCTGGACCGGTTCACGGAGATCTGGAGGGGGAGCGCGGGATGAGCGCGGACAGGAACACGAACGGGACGGACAGCCCCGCCGCGCGACTTCAGGCGCTCTTCGAGGGGCACCGGCTCACCCCGACCCAGCGGCGCATCGCGCACAGCATGGTGCGGCGGGCCGCCGACGTGCCGTTCCTGTCCAGCGTGGAGCTGGCCGAGCTGGCCGGGGTCAGCCAGCCGTCCGTGACCCGCTTCGCCGTCGCCCTCGGCTTCGACGGCTACCCCGCGCTGCGCCGGCACCTGCGCGAGGTCGCGCCGGTGGAGCAGACCCCGGACGCGAGCTCCTACAACGAGTACCAGCAGGCCGTCGAGGCCGAGATCGAGAACCTGCGGCACCTGGCCGAGGTGCTGGCCGACCCGCGCCCGGTGCAGAAGGCCGGACGCCTGCTGGCGGCCTCCCGCCCGCTGCCGGTGCTCGGCCTGCGCGCCGCCGCCTCCCAGGCGTACGGCTTCTCGTACTTCGCCGCCAAGGTCCACCCGGACGTCCGGCTGCTGAACGAGGGCGGCACGATGATCCAGGACCGGATCGACGCCGCCGTACGGGCCGGCGCCACCGCCCTGCTGTGCTTCGCGCTGCCCCGCCATCCGCGCGAGGTCGTGGACACCCTGGCCTACGCCAAGGAGGCCGGGCTGACCGTGGTGACGGTCGCGGACTCCGCCTTCGCGCCGGTCGCCAAGGTCTCCGACCTGCTGCTGCCCGCCGCGGTCGGCACGGGCCTCGCCTTCGACACGGCCTGCGCGCCGATGCTGCTGGGCCGGGTCCTGCTGGAGGCGATGGCCGACGACCTGCCGGACGCGCAGGCGCGGCTGGAGGAGTTCGACGCGCATGCGGCGAGCCGGGGACTGTTCGTCGAATGAGTCGCCGAGCGCTTCTTTAATGCTCGTCTCACGTTGACCGACTAGCGTGCCCGCACAGCGGACGGACAGTGCTGAGGCGGGAGGCGCATCGTGGCACGCGGCGGAGGACAGGGACTGGCCCGGGTGGCCGTGGTCGTACGGGCCGGATCGGCACCGCTGTGGTGGCTCGGGGTGATCGCGGCGGGCATCGGCGTCCTGGTGCCGGGCCTCACGGGCCGCAGGATCGGTGTTCTGGCCGGCGCCGCGCTGTTCATCGTCACGGCGGTCGTGGTGGCGGGCGTGCGCCGCAAGCGGTACGCCGCCCTGATCCGCTCGGCCGCCCGCGCCGGCAAGCACGACGTGCTCCAGGACCGCGCGGTGGCCGTGCGCAACTGGCGCCGGGGCCACCGCTGGTGGCTGCTGCTCGCGTTCCTCGCCGCGCTGGGCGGGGCGTTCGCGATCCCGGCGGCCGGCGGGATGCTGCTGGCCGGGTGCGGGGCGGGGCTCCGGCTCAAGGCGGCGTGGCTCGGCCGGCGGGAGCGGGCCGAGAACGCCCTGCTGTGGGTGCGGGTCGACTGGCTCGACGGCCGGGGCGGCCGCCCGGCGGGCAAGGCCGTGAAGGGCTACCGCACCACGGGTGTCGCCGCGGGCGACGCGGCCCCCGGCGGGGCCCGCCGCCGCACCGCGGCGCTCGTCTAGATCAGACCTCCAGATCCTCCTCGATCTTCTTCAGCTGGTGCCGGGCCATCGCCAGGTTGGCCCGCTTGCCGTCGAGCACCAGGTACAGGAACAGGCCGTTGCCCCCGCGCCCGGCGATCAGCCTGATCAGGTGGTACTGGTCGGAGAGGGTGATCAGGATGTCCTCGATGCCGCCCTTGAGGCCGAGGTGTTCCATCGTGCGCATCTTGGCGCGGACGACGTCGGTGTTGCCGGCGGCGGCGACATTGAGGTCGAAGCTCTTGCTGCCGCCGAGCGTGCCGAGTGCCATCCCGCTGGTGTAGTCGACGAGCGCGACCCCGGTCGCCCCTTCGATGGAGGCGAGGCATTCCTTCAGCGTGGTCTCGGTGTTGGCCATGACGTGTGTTCCTCTCAACTTTCGGTAGTGGTGCGCGTGTTGGCGATGGTGCGTGCGGTGCGCGCGGTCTTCGTGCGGGTGGGCATGGGTTTGGCGGGCTCCTTGGCCGAGCTCTTGGCGGGGCTGCGCCGGGGTGGCGGAGTCGCCTCCGTGTCGACCAGTTCGCCGATCCGGGCTCCCGCGCGACGGCCCTCCAGATGCAGCCGGCCGACGTTGACGCGGTCTGTTGCGAGCAGCGTCAGCACGGCCGTACGGCCCGCCGCGTACGTCGCCACATAGCCGTCCACTCCGCGCACGAGCAGTTCGCGGAAGTCGCCGCGGCCGGTCGCGTCCGACACCCGCACCGCGACGCCGAGCGCGGCGGCGGTCAGCGCGGCGAGGCCGTCCGGTTCGACGTCGGGGGTGTCGTGGGCGAGGACGAGACCGTCCACGCCGGCCGCCAGCGCTCCGGTCAGCTGGGGCACCCGGGCTCTGAGCCGGCGGAACTCGTCGAGTATCGAGGCCTCGGCCGCCATCAGGGTTCTCCTTTCGGCTCGGGACCGCGGCGAAGGGCGCGGCAACCCGGCCGGCTCGCGGTCCTCGAAGGGTTTGCGGTCAAAGGGCCTCCAGCGCATCCCTGACCCTCTTCAGCAGCGCGACATAGGGATCGGCGCCGACGTCGGGCGGGGGATCCGGGGCGGGCGGTGGCTGCGGGGACACCAGCCCCGCCGCCGCCAGCCGCCGTATGTGCACCAGCGTGTGGAACGCGGGCCGGCCCAGCTCCCGCGCGATGTCCGCGGCCCGGCGTACGCCGTCCACCCGTTCCAGTACGGCGGCCTGCCGGGACGGCACCGCGGGTGCCGCGACCGGGTCGGCCCGCACCAGGCGCGCGCCGTCGGTCGCCGGGTCGGGCCAGATGTGCCGCAGCAGGGCGCGGCGGCGCATCGTCTCCCGCTCCAGCCCGGCGACCGTCACCGGATGCACCGAGGCGAGCCAGTGCGGGGTGCCGTAGCGGAAGCGGCCGGGCGTACTGCTCGGGGCGAGCGCGAAGTACGCGGCGTCGTACAGCGCGCTGACCTGGGCCAGCTCCAGCGCGCCCGGGGTGACGCCGTAGCGCAGGAGCCGTCCCTCGTCGGCGCTGTCCTCGACGTCCTGCCAGGTCTCGGCGTCGAGGGCGCCGTGGGCCGTGAGGAGCATGCCGAGGCTGGGCGCGAGCGGGCTCTCGGCGTGCACGACCCGGCCCTCGGCCAGGTGGAGCGTGCCGAACTCGCGGTCCAGTACGCCGGTGGCGTGCTCGTCCGCGAGTCTGGTCAGCATCGGTGAGACGCCGCCCTGGGCCTGCTCGCGGGCACCCGTGCGGTCCCGGACCGGCAGACGCGGCGGCGGGGTGGTTCCGACCACGGTCATCCCAGCACCAGCCGTTCGGCCATCTCGCCGAGCCGGATGCGGGCCAGCGCGAGATTGCCGTCCGCGCGGGCCAGCCACAGGTACAGGAACACGCTGCTGTCGAAGGCCGTCGGCACGAACCGCAGCACGTGGTAGCTGTCCCGGTTGCTGAGGATCAGGTCCTCGACCGGCGGATCCGCCGCGCCGGAGCCGTCCTCGGGCCCGAACGCCTGCTGCTCGGCGGCCAGCCGCGCCAGTTCGGCGGCCTCGGCCGCCGCCGTCTCGTGATCTCCTCCCGGTGGGTCGCCCACGGTGCCCAGGGCCAGCCCGCTGGTCCAGTCGACCAGCGCGGCGCCCCGGGCACCGGGCAGCCGCATCGTCTCCAGCAAGCACTCGTCGATTCCGGGCACCGTCGCTCCCCTCCCGCCTGGGGTTCGGCTGAGTGACGGCCAAACTACGCAACGTGTGTGCGGGGAGTGAGCGTTCGGGCATTTTCCAGTGGAACATGCGCCGAGTGACTAGGGTGGGTCGACTGAGCCCGTTTTCACGTGACTTGATCGCGTATGGAGTACTACTGCTCGTTGACCTTCGTCAACGGCGCTTCGCAGTGGGAAAGGTGGTGAGCGATGCCGTGTGCGCCCCTCCCGATTCGGCCACGATCTCGTCGAGCGACTGCGGCTCGCGCACGGTCGCGAAGGCGATGCCCCCGGCGTCGTCCGGCGCGAAGCCGTAAATGCCCGGCCGGGCGAGGGAGTTGTACGCGTAGTGGTGCGCGAAGTAGTACGCCCCCGTGTCCAGCGCCGCCGCGTAGTCCCCCTGCTCCAGCAGTGGCAGCGTGGCCCCCTCGGCCAGCAGATCGCCCGAGAAGCAGGCCGGCCCGGCCACGTCCTGCACCACCGCCGGGCCCTCCTTCGCCCGCCCCTTGCCGTCGTACGCGGCGATCCGCAGCGGCCAGCTCCCCGGCGCGTACACCGTCCGGGTGGCCACCTGCACGCCCGCGTGGGTGACCGCCACCGGCCGCCCGCCCGCGCTCTTGGCGTACTCCACCCGGGCCACGACCGTCCCGTGCTTGGCGAGCAGGGAGCGCCCGAACTCGGTGACCAGGCCGTAGTGCCCGTCGAACAGACCGGGCACCGCCTCGCTCAGCAGCCGTGCATACCGCGCATACGTCGGGCTGGTGGCGTCCGAGGCGAAGTTCACCGGCAGTCCGCCGCCGATGTCGAGCGTGTCGATCTGTCGCCGCCCGATCCGCCGGTTGATCTCCTCGGCGAGCGCGTACGCCTCCCGGACCCCCTGCGCCATCAGCGGCAGCGGGATGCCCTGCGAGCCGGTGTGCGCGTGCAGCCGGGTCAGCCACGGCCGGTCCTGGTAGGCCCGTACGACCCACTCGCGCGCCCCCTCGTCGCGCAGCGCCACCCCGAACTTCGAGGTCGCCGTGGCCGTGGACGTCGCCTCGATGGAACCTCCGCCGACCTGCGGATTCACCCGGATCCCGAGCGGGGAGCGGCTCGCGGCCGACCTCATCAGGGCGTCGATGCGCTCCAGCTCCTGCGGGTTGTCGGCGTTCACGGCGATGCCCAGCGCCAGCGCCTCGCGCAGCTCGGCCGGCGTCTTGGCGGGCGAATCCAGGACCGTCGCCTCCGGGCCCAGCCCCGCCGCCTGCGCCAGCGCCAGCTCGCCCGGGCTCGCCACCTCGGCGCCGATGCCCTCCTCGCGCAGCAGCCGCAGCACCGGCACCAGCGGGGTCGCCTTCACCGCGAAGGCGTGCAGCACCGGCGTGCCCGGCGCCACCACCGCGTCGAACGCCGCCCGCAGCGCCGCCGCCGACTCCCGGATGCCGGTGACGTCGAGCAGCCCGACGATGGCGGAGCCCGGCCCGAGCAGCCCCTGCTCCACGGCCGCCCGCACCGCCTCGTCCCGCCGGGCCGCCCGCGCGGCGTCCCAGGCCGGAATCTCGCTTTCGTTGCCCACAACATCCCCCGTCGCGTCGTTGTACGAGCTCATGCATCCAGCCAAACACCCGGGATGCGCCCGCGCTGGCGCGCAGATGTATTGACTAGTTCTATTCAGGACGCCAGGATGTGAATATCCACCTCAACAGTTCGCAGTCACAGTCCGCTGGGAGGCAGACCATGTCAGGACCCCGCCCGCCCGTCTCCCTCCACCACCCTCAAACGAGGCCCTTCGGGCCGCCCCCTGGTGGTGTCCGAGCGCCGCGCGGTACGGAACTGAGTGCCCTGGGATGGCAGCAGGAAGCCGCCCTGCGGATGCTCCAGAACAACCTCGACCCCGAGGTCGCCGAGCACCCCGACAAGCTCGTCGTCTACGGCGGCACCGGCAAGGCCGCCCGCGACTGGCGCTCCTTCGACGCGATGGTGCGCACGCTCAAGGGCCTGAAGCAGGACGAGACGATGCTCGTCCAGTCCGGCCGCCCCGTCGGCGTCATGCAGACCCACGAGTGGGCCCCGCGCGTCCTCATCGCCAACTCCAACCTCGTCGGCGACTGGGCCAACTGGGAGGAGTTCCGCCGCCTGGAGGCCCTCGGCCTCACCATGTACGGCCAGATGACCGCCGGCTCCTGGATCTACATCGGCACCCAGGGCATCCTCCAGGGCACCTACGAGACCTTCGCCGCGGTCGCCGCCAAGAAGTTCGGCGGCACCCTCGCGGGCACGATCACCCTCACTGCCGGCCTCGGCGGCATGGGCGGCGCCCAGCCGCTCGCCGTGACCATGAACGACGGCGTCGCGATCTGCGTCGACTGCGACCCGCGCGCCATCGAGCGCCGCATTGAGCACCGCTACCTGGACGTGAAGGCCGACTCGCTCGACCACGCCCTCCAGCTGGCCACCGAGGCCCGCGACGCCCGCCGCCCGCTGTCCATCGGCGTCCTCGGCAACGCGGCCGAGCTGGTCCCGCAGCTCCTCGCGATGGGCGCGCCCATCGACATCGTCACCGACCAGACCTCGGCCCACGACCCGCTGGCCTACCTGCCGCTGGGCGTCGCCTTCGAGGACATGGCCGACGCCGCCGCCAAGGACCCGGCGGGCTTCACCACCAGGGCCCGCGAGGCGATGGCCAGGCACGTCGAGGCCATGGTCGGCTTCATGGACGCCGGCGCCGAGGTCTTCGACTACGGCAACTCGATCCGCGGCGAGGCCCAGCTCGCCGGGTACGACCGGGCGTTCGCCTTCCCCGGCTTCGTGCCGGCCTACATCCGCCCGCTCTTCTGCGAGGGCAAGGGCCCCTTCCGCTGGGCGGCCCTCTCCGGCGACCCGGCCGACATCGCCAAGACCGACAAGGCGATCCTGGACCTGTTCCCGGAGAACGAGTCCCTCGCCCGCTGGATCAAGATGGCCGGCGAACGGGTCCACTTCCAGGGCCTGCCCGCGCGCATCTGCTGGCTCGGCTACGGCGAGCGGGACAAGGCCGGCGAGCGCTTCAACGACATGGTCGCCTCCGGTGAGCTCGCCGCGCCGCTGGCCATCGGGCGCGACCACCTCGACTGCGGTTCCGTGGCCTCTCCGTACCGCGAGACCGAGGCCATGCTCGACGGCTCCGACGCGATCGCCGACTGGCCGCTGCTGAACGCGATGGTGAACGTGGCGTCCGGTGCGTCGTGGGTGTCCATCCACCACGGCGGCGGGGTCGGCATGGGCCGGTCCATCCACGCGGGCCAGGTGACCGTGGCCGACGGCACGAAGCTGGGCGGGGAGAAGATCCGCCGGGTGCTGACGAACGACCCCGGGATGGGCGTCATCCGGCACGTGGACGCGGGCTACGACATCGCGGAGTCGGTCGCCGACGAGCGCGGCGTCCGCGTCCCGATGCGCGAGGGTGACGACGCGTGACACAGCGTTCGGGTGGGCACGGCAACGCTCTGGTGGGGGAGGTCTCGTCGCCGGCCGCGGCCGGCGGCCACGCCTCCTTCCACGAGATGTGGCGTGACCTTCTGCCCATCGGCCGCCACCCCGAGTCCCACGGCTACCGCCGCTTCGCGTGGACCGGGGCCGACTCCGACTGCCGGGCCTGGTTCAAGGAGCAGGCCGAGGCGCGCGGGCTCGTCTACGAGACCGACCGGAACGGCAACCAGTGGGCCTGGCTCGGCGACCCCGCCGCCGGGGACGCCGTCGTCACCGGGTCGCATCTCGACTCCGTGCCCGACGGGGGCGCCTTCGACGGCCCCCTCGGGGTCGTGTCCTCCTTCGCCGCGCTCGACGAACTGCGCGGCCGGGGCGTGGACTTCGCCAAGCCGCTCGCCATCGTCAACTTCGGCGACGAGGAGGGCGCCCGGTTCGGGCTCGCCTGTGTCGGGTCGCGGCTCACCGCCGGCCGGCTCACCGTGGAGAACGCGCACCAGCTGACCGACGGGGACGGGGTCAGCCTGCCCCGGGCCATGGAGGCCGCCGGCTACGACCCCGACACCATCGGCGCCGACCCCGAGCGGCTGGCCCGCATCGGTGCGTTCGTCGAGCTGCATGTCGAGCAGGGCCGGGCGCTGGACCTGTCCGGCGACCGCGTCGGCATCGCCAGCGCCATCTGGCCGCACGGCCGGTGGCGGTTCGACTTCCGGGGCGAGGCCAACCACGCCGGCACCACCCGGCTCGTGGACCGGCGCGACCCCATGCTGACGTACGCCGAGACCGTGCTCGCCGCCCGGCGCGAGGCCGAACTCACCGGAGCCGTCGCCACCTTCGGCAAGATCGCCGTCGAGCCGAACGGCGTCAACGCCATCCCCTCCCTCGTGCGCGGCTGGCTCGACTCCCGGGCCGAGGACCAGACGAGCCTCGACCGCGTGGTCGGCGGCATCGAGAAGGCCGCCCGGGAGTACGCGGCGGCCCACGGCATCGACCTCGACATCGTCCGTGAGTCCTTCACGCCCGTCGTCGAGTTCGACCACGCCCTGCGCGACGAACTGGGCCGCATCCTCGGCAAGGACACCGACATCACGGTCCCCGTCCTGGGTACCGGGGCCGGACACGACGCCGGAATCCTGTCCGGAAGCATTCCGACCGCCATGCTGTTCGTACGCAACCCCACGGGCGTCTCGCACTCCCCGTCCGAGTTCGCCGCCGAGGACGACTGCGTGGCCGGAGTCATCGCACTCGCCGACGTACTGGAAGGGCTGGCCTGCAGGTGACATCGAAGACCTACTGGCTGGAGCACGCCTGGCTCGACACCTTCGTCGAGCCGGGCGTGGCCCTGGACGTGTCCGACGGTCGCATCGCCGCCGTCCGCACGGACCTCCCCACCCCGCCGCCGGGCGCGGAGATCCTGCGGGGTCTCACCCTCCCCGGCCTGGCCAACGCGCACAGCCACGCCTTCCACCGCGCCCTGCGCGGCACCGTCCAGGTCGGCTCCGGCACCTTCTGGACCTGGCGCGAGGTCATGTACTCCGTCGCCGACCGGCTGACCCCGGAGACCTACCACGCGCTCGCCCGCGCGGTGTACGCCGAGATGGCGCTGGCGGGCGTCACCTCGGCCGGCGAGTTCCACTACGTCCACCACGCGCCGGGCGGCACCCCCTACGCCGACCCCAACGCGATGGGCGAGGCCCTGATCGCGGCTGCCGCCGATGCCGGAATCCGCATCACCCTCCTCGACACCGCCTACCTCTCCTCCGGCTTCGGGCAGCCGCCCAGCACCCACCAGCTCCGCTTCTCCGACGGGGACGCCGAGGCCTGGGCCGAACGCTCTTCACTTCTCAAGGAACGGGATCACGCACGGATCGGGGCGGCGGTCCACTCCGTACGGGCCGTGCCGGCCGACCAGTTGGAGACCGTGGCGCGGTGGGCCGAGGAGCGGCGGGCCCCGCTCCATGTGCACCTGTCCGAGCAGACCGCCGAGAACGAGGCGTGCCTGGAGGTCCACGGCTGCACCCCGACCCAGCTGCTCGCCCTGCACGGCGTCCTCGGACCGCGCACCACCGGCGTCCACAACACCCACCTCACCGCCGAGGACATCTCCCTCATCGGCGGCAGCGGCACCGGCACCTGCATGTGCCCGACCACCGAGCGGGACCTCGCGGACGGCATCGGACCGGCCGTCGCCCTGCAGAACGAGGGCTCCCCGCTCTCCCTCGGCTCCGACAGCCACGCCGTGATCGACCTGCTCGAAGAGGCGCGTGCGATGGAGCTCAACGAGCGCCTGCGCACCCGTACGCGCGGTCACTGGACGGCGGCGGCCCTGCTGCGGGCGGCCTCGGCCGACGGCCACGCGGCCCTCGGCTGGGACGACGCGGGCACCCTGGAGCCGGGCGCGCGCGCCGACTTCACGACGATCGCGCTCGACTCGGTCAGGACGGCAGGGCCGCTTCCGCGGCTCGGGGCCGAGACGGCCGTATTCGCCGCGTCGGCAGCAGACGTGTCGCATACGGTCGTGGCAGGTCGGCACGTCGTGCGGGACGGGGTCCACACCCTCGTACCGGATGTGCCGAAGGCCCTCGCGGACGCCGTCGAAGCACTGCGCGGATGACCCCGGGCCGCGCGCCCGCGCGGCCCTCTTCCGCCCCCGAACCCGACCCCACCGCCGACCAGGCAACCAAGGACGCCATGAGCAACGCGACGACCGACAGCCCCGCCCACTCCGCGAGCACCGCCAGCACGCTCATCACCAACATCGCCGCCCTGGTCACCAACGACCCCTCCCTCGGTGACAATTCCCCCCTCGGACTGGTCCAGGACGCCGCGGTCGTCATCGAGGGCGACCGCGTCGTGTGGACCGGTGATCAAAGCAAAGCACCCGCCACTGACAATCGGGTCGACGCGGGCGGCCGGGCGGTGATCCCGGGCTTCGTGGACTCCCACTCCCACCTCGTATTCGCGGGCGACCGGACGCAGGAGTTCAACGCCCGGATGTCGGGCCGCCAGTACAGCGCGGGCGGCATCCGCACGACCGTCGCGGCCACGCGGGCGGCGAGCGACGAGGAACTGGAGGCCAACCTCACCCGTTACCTCACCGAGGCCCTCCGGCAGGGCACGACGACCTTCGAGACCAAGTCCGGCTACGGCCTGACCGTCGAGGACGAGTCCCGCGCCCTGCGCATCGCCGCCGCCCACACCGACGAGGTCACGTATCTCGGCGCCCACATCGTCTCGCCGGACCTCGCCGAGGACCCGGCCGCCTACGTCGCGCTCGTCACCGGCGAGATGCTCGACGCCTGCGCCCCGTACGCCCGTTGGATCGACGTCTTCTGCGAGAAGGGCGCCTTCGACGGCGACCAGGCCCGCGCGATCCTGACGGCGGGCAAGGCGAAGGGCCTGCACCCGCGCATCCACGCAAACCAGCTCTCCTACGGCCCCGGCGTGCAGCTGGCCGTCGAACTGGACGCGGCCAGCGCCGACCACTGCACCCACCTGACGGACGACGACGTCGACGCCCTGGCGCAGGGAAACACGGTCGCCACGCTCCTGCCCGGCGCCGAGTTCTCGACCCGCGCCGAGTGGCCGGACGCCCGCCGCCTGCTGAACGCGGGCGCCACCGTCGCCCTCTCCACCGACTGCAACCCGGGGTCGTCCTTCACCTCCTCCGTCCCCTTCTGCATCGCCCTGGCGGTACGGGACATGGGGATGACCCCGGACGAGGCGGTCTGGTCGGCCACGGCGGGCGGGGCTGCGGCCCTGCGCCGCGACGACATCGGCCGCCTCACCCCGGGCGCCCGCGCGGACCTGCTCCTGCTCGACGCCCCCAGCCATGTGCACCTGGCCTACCGGCCGGGCGTGCCGCTGGTCGGCGAGGTCTGGCGGAGCGGCGTGCGCGTGGCCTGATCAGGCGGCGCCCGCCCGCCAGCGCTGCCCCGTGCTCCCGCTCACCGGCTCCAGCGACAGCCCGTCCCCGGCTCCTCCGTCCGGTGTCACGGCCGTGCCGATGGCGATGGCCGGGCGGATCAGGCCGTCGTCGTCCACCAGGAACATCAGGTTCCGGCCGTTGCGGCCCTCCACCGAGTCGCACGTCCAGACCCCGACGCCCCGGTCCGTCGAACCCCGGCTGTCCAGACAGAAGTCGGGATCGGCGGCCGACTGCAGCACCCCGCGCTCGGCGTCGACCCGCCAGCGCTGGGTGCCGGCCGAGCCGCAGGGGGACATGATCACGTCGGTCCCGTTGAAGAAGGCGCCGCCCACGTCCAGGCACTGTCCCGAGGAGACGTTGACGACCTGGGCGTAGGTGGCGGCCGGCGGGTGAGTGGGGGAGGGCGTCGGCTTCGGGCGGGCCGTCTTCGTCGGGGTCGGAGTCCGCGTGGGGGACGGGGACTTGGAGCTGCGGGAGGGTGAGGGCGACGGGGACGGGGAGGCCGACGGCGTCGCCGGCACCGTGGCCGTGACGGTCACCGCCACCGGCGGCACGCTCGCCGGCGTGCTCGCCGCACCCACCGGATCCTGCGCCGGCGAGCCGCCCTGCGCCACCAGGAACGCCATCAGCGGCAGCAACGCCACCCCGAGCGCCGCCGACACCAGCATCAGCCGGCGGCGATCCAGGGGCCGGCGTCCCTGTGGCCAACTCCCCGGCGCCGTACGCCCCTCGGCCTCCCGTTCCGAGGCACCGGCCGCCGCGTACGCCGTCCCGCCCCACGGCAGCAGCCCCTCCGCCAGCACCGAGCGCGGGGCGTCCCGCAGCGCCGACAGCTCCTCGTGCGCCGCGGTGCAGTGCGGGCAGCGCGCCATGTGGGCGTGCAGGTCGGCGCTGCCGCGGGGGCTGTCCGGCCGTACGGACTCCTCGATGAGCCGGCCGAAGTCGGGGCAGCTGGGGTCGTCGGAGGCGGCCAGGCGGGCGCGCAGGCAGGACCGGGCCAGCAGGTGCAGCGCCGGGCGGGTGCCGTAGGCCACGTCCTCGCGGGTGACGCCAAGGAGAGCGGCGGTCCGTTCCGACGGTTCCCGCTCCACGACGCCGTACCAGATCAGGCCCTGCGTGCGGGGCGGCAGCGACTGGAACGCCGTGAGCATGGGCGGGACCGGGCCGGTGGGACCGGCCGTGTTCAGGACCAGCAGCAGGCCCGCGTCGAGGCCCGCCGCCCGCTCGTCCGTGGCCCAGGAGCCGGCCGTCCGGGCGGTCAGCAGCAGCAGTTGGTGCCGCCAAGGGACGCCGGGGTCGATGCCGCGCGCGGTCTGACGGGCCGCCAGCGTGAAGGCCTGGGCCGCCAGCTGCCGTGCCATGGAGTCGTTCGGGGTGCACAGCCGGGCGTAGGCGAGGACGTGCGCGTGGTGGCGGGCGCGCAGCTCCTGCAGGGCCGGGTAGGCGGTGGCCGTGTCGGCGCGCAGCAGTTCGGTGAGCCGTGCGTCGGACGCGCCCGCGTGGATCCCCCGCTCGCGGTCCTCGCCGCCCGCCCCACCGTCGTAGGCCCGAGCCATCCGCCTGCCTCCTCGCAGCCGTGCGACCCGCTCGGAGTCCTGACCTACCGGCGGGTATGACGGCTCATAGTGGAGGAAGGGGAGCCATGGGGAAAGGGTTTCTGTGGGTAACCCGTGCGCGGCAGGTGAAAGATCCGAACGCACTGTGCCCGGTGCCCGGCCGACGAATTCGGCGGGGCACCGGGCACAGTGCAGGTCAGCACGGAGGAGACGGGGCTCCCCGGCCGGTCATTCGGCGATGCCGGTCATTCCTCGACCGTCAGGCCCTTTCTGAGCCTGATCAAGGTGCGCGACAGCAGTCGCGACACATGCATCTGCGAGATGCCGAGTTCCTCGCCGATCTCCGACTGGGTCAGGCCCGCGACGAACCTCAGGGAGAGGATCTTCCGGTCCCGGGGCGGGAGTTCGGCGATGAGGGGCTTGAGGGACTCGACGTACTCGATGCCCTCGATGCCGTGGTCCTCGTAGCCGATCCGGTCGGCCAGCGCGCCCTCGGCGTCGTCCTCCTCGGGCTGGGCGTCCAGCGAGGAGGCGGTGTAGGCGTTCGACGCCGCCATGCCCTCGACGACCTCGTCCCTGGTCAGGCCCAGACGCTCGGCCAGCTCCGCCACCGTGGGGGCGCGGTCGAGCTTCTGTGCCAGCTCGTCGCCGGCCTTGGCCAGGTCGAGCCGGAGTTCCTGAAGGCGGCGCGGCACCCGCACCGACCACGACGTGTCGCGGAAGAAGCGCTTGATCTCGCCGATGATGGTAGGCATCGCGAAGGTGGGGAACTCGACGCCTCGGCTGAGCTCGAAGCGGTCGATCGCCTTGATCAGGCCGATGGTGCCGACCTGGATGATGTCCTCCATCGGCTCGCTGCGCGAGCGGAAGCGGGAGGCGGCGAACTTGACCAGCGCGAGGTTGAGTTCGACGAGCGTGTTGCGGACGTACGAGTACTCGTGGGTCCCTTCCTCCAGCGACTCCAGCCGCTCGAAGAGGGTCTTGGACAGGGCCCGCGCGTCCACCGGCCCCACCTCGTCGTACGGGGGGATCTCCGGAAGCCCGGCGAGCGCGTCCTGATCGAAGTCCTGTTCGGGGACCACGTCGCTGCTGCTCTCGATGGGATCCAGGTGTTCCGGTTGGGATGCCGACGTCGCCTTCTGGGTATGCGATGCGTCGAGCCGGGGTGACATGATGTCCTCCATCGTTCTCGGCATATGGCTGCCGAAGCCTGTCGTGCACTGCGGTGTGCGGCGCCTCCAAGCCGGCCGAGTCGGTTACGTGTCTCTACTAGCCCTACCCGCTTTCCCGAGCCCACCGCAAGTGCGCTCTGGTCCGAAATGTCCGATTCTGTGTGGATGTTCGGGTGTGTAGGTGCCGTAGTAAAGGCGTAGTGTTCGAGAGCGTCAGTCAGCAGCCACGACGTCGGGAGTGAGACACGGCATGGACCGCGGGACGGTCGGCAGCGCACAGTCTGGCCGACTTCTGGTCGAGGTGCGGGAAGAGGGCCGCAGTGCCGTCGTGACCCCGGCGGGTGAGCTGGATCACCACACGGCCGATTTGTTGCGTGAACCACTCGAGGACTGCCTCGGCAAGGGCTTCAGCCGGCTGGTCGTCGACTGCTCGCGGCTCGAGTTCTGTGACTCCACGGGGCTGAACGTGCTGCTCGGAGCGCGACTGAAGGCGGAGGCCGCCGGTGGCGGGGTGCATCTCGCGGGCATGCTGCCCGTCGTCGCTCGGGTGTTCGAGATCACGGGGGCCGAGGCGGTCTTCACGGTCCATGACTCGCTCGAGTCCGCCCTCGCCGACGAGCCGGACGGCTCGGGCTGACCCCTCGCGTCCGGTGCCGCATCGGACGTCACATCATTCGGCCCGAATACAGGGGTGTTCCCTCGGCCCGCTCGGGCAGGAGACATCCTGAACCTGTCGGCTGTGATGTCGGCCACCGGGGGTGGGGGACTGTGACCGACGTATCAGGCAAGGACGTGTACCGGCGTACTGACTCCGCGTACTGATTTGTGAATCGTGTGAATGTTGAACTGGTGAATCGGTGAGGTGAAGCGCTGATGAGCACCACCCGGCCTTGCTCGCCGGGCGACCGCGGCCCTGAGCCCAGCGGCGCTTCCGGGGCGTCCGAGGGGGGCGTGCCAGGGACGGGGGGCGCCGAGAGCGGCGTGCCGGCGGCCGGAGCGCCCGACGGGGGCGCTGTGCCGCCCCTCGGGCCCGAGGCCGCGGCGACCGCTGAGACGGCCGCTGAGGAGGCCGTGCGGGCGTCCGCGGGCCGTCAGGTCCGCCGGCTGGCCTTCGAGGGCCAGAGCGGCGTGGTGCCGCTCGCCCGGGACTTCGCCCGGCAGGCCCTGTACGCCTGGGGCTGGCTGCCCGCCGCCACCGCCGACCAGCGCGCCGCCGCCGAGGACGTGCTCCTCGTCGTCTCCGAGCTGGTCACCAACGCGTGTCTGCACGCCGAGGGGCCGGACGAGATGTGGATCGCCTGCGACAACAAGGTGATCCGGGTCGAGGTCACCGACCGGGGCAACGGCCAGCCGGCTCCCCGCACCCCGCACCGCGCGGGGCGCCCCGGCGGCCACGGCATGTTCATCGTGCAGCGGCTGTGCCTGGACTGGGGCGTCGTGCGCACACCGGGGGTCGCGGGCAAGACGGTGTGGGCGGAGCTCGGCGCACCGGCGTAAATCGTTTCCGCCGCTCGAAGGGACGCTCTACGCTCGTCGCAACGCGCTGACGGAGACGAGTAGCCCGGGACCCGCGAGCCGAGAGAGCCGCCACCCGCTGTGAAGGCGGCCTCGCGCCCCGGTGTGAATCCCCTCCCGAGTGCGGGGAGGCAATGCCCCGCCGGCCGGCCCCCGTCATCGGGCCCGAACGAGATCGCCGTACGGCCGCACGGCCGGCGTACGGCGGTGAAGGCGTGGTGGCACCGCGAGCACCCTCTCGCCCACGCCCCGAGGGATCACCCCGGGGCGGCACGCGCCGCTCCGGCCGACCGGACGGAGCGCGCACCATGCTCGACGTCACCCTCATCCGAAACCGTCCCGACCAGGTCCAGGGCGCCCTGCGCAAGCGCGCCGTCGACCCCGACATCCCCGGCTTCCTCGTGCTGGACGCCGCTTTCCGCGAGGCTCGCACGGCCGTGGAGCGGCTGCGCGGCGAGCGGCGGCGGATCTCGGCCGAGATCGCCGTACGCCGCCGTACGGACGTTCCCGCGGACGAGCTGCGGGCCGAGGCCAAGGCCCTGACCGACCGGCTCGCCGAGGCGGAGGAGGAGCTCGCCCGGCTCGGCGCCCGGCACCAGGAGTTCCTCGACGCCCTGCCCAACCTCCCGGACGACGACGTGGTGGCCGGCGGCAAGGAGAACAACGAGGTCGTACGGGTCGCGGGGGAGCCGCCCGCCTTCGCCTTCCCGGCCCGCGACCATGTCGGGCTCGCCCAGGACCTGGGCCTGATCGACTACGAGCGGGGCGCCGCCCTGGCCGGCAGCGGCCACTGGATCTACCGCGGTCAGGGCGCCGCCCTGGAGTGGGCGCTGCTCAACCACTTCCTGGACACCCATCGCCGCGCGGGCTACGAGTTCGTGCTGCCGCCGCACCTGCTGACGTACGAGGCGGGTTACACCGCGGGCCAGTTCCCGAAGTTCGCCGACGAGGTCTACCGCGTGGGCGACCGCTTCCTGCTGCCCACCGCCGAGACCGCCCTGGCGAACCTCCACCGCGGCGAGACGCTCGACGAGGCGGAGCTGCCCCGGAGGTACGTCGCCTACACGCCCTGTTATCGCAGGGAGGCCGGCAGCCACCGCACGGCGGACCGCGGGACGCTGCGGGGGCACCAGTTCAACAAGGTGGAGCTGTTCCAGTTCGCCCGGCCCGCCGACTCGGACGCGGCGCAGCTCGAACTGCTCGCCCGCGCCGAGGAGCTGGTCGCCGGGCTCGGCCTGCACCACCGGGTCACCAAGCTGGCCGCCGGGGACACCAGCCCGGCGCAGGCCAAGACCTACGACGTGGAGGTCTGGCTGCCCAGCCTGGGTGGGTACGCCGAGGTCAGCTCGGTCTCGAACGCCCGCGACTACCAGGCGCGGCGCGGCGGCATCCGGTACCGCCCGGCCGTCGGCGGCAAGGCCGCCCACGTGCACACGCTCAATGCCTCGGGGCTCGCCACCAGCCGGCTGCTGCCCGCGATCCTGGAGCAGCACCAGCGTGCGGACGGGACGGTGGCCGTGCCCGAGGTGCTGTGGCGGTGGGGGCTGCCCGAGGTGCTGGGCCCGGCCTGACCCTGTGTTACCCAGGGTCACCCTGAGGGCCCGGATCTCCACTCGAATCCCTTCGGGCGCACGCCGGATCGTCACAACTCCGGCGTGCGCCGTGTCTTCCCTCCTCAAGGCCCCGGGCGTACCTTGACGGCCGATCTGATGTGCCGTCAGGAATGAGGGGACCGTGTCGAAGCAGAAGCGAACCGCCGCGCTCGCGACCGCCGCGGCCCTGGCCGGATCGGCGGTGCTGATGGCCGCCCCCGCGGCCCGGGCCGAGGTCGTCGACGTCAACTACGCCTGTAAAACGCCGATCGGCGACAAGAGCGCCGTCTCGCCCATCGACATCAAGGGTGTCGAGAGCGGCGGCGGCTACAAGATCACCATGTCGTGGCAGAAGGGCGTCTCGTCCAGCCCCGTCGAGCTCGGCAAGGGCGCGATGAGCCCCAGTGCCACCATCAAGCTGGGCGGGGCCGACAGCGGCAGCCTGAACGTGACCGGACCGGCCAACCAGGAGGCGATCCCCGCCAACACCCCGATCAAGATCAACGACTTGACGGGCACGTACACCCCGAAGAAGACCGGCAAGGTCACCTTCACCGCGGGCGTCCTGACCATCAAGGCCCTCGGCACCACCACCACGTGCACGCCCACCAACAGCCCCGGGCCGTCGCTGTCCCTCGACGTGACGGCGGCGGGCGGCTCGGGCGGCTCCGGCGGCAGCGGCCAGGGCGGCTCCGGCTCCGGCTCCGAGCTTCCGCAGACCGGCCTCGAGGACTCGGCCGTCGCCCTCGGCACCCTGGGCGGCACGGTCCTGCTCGCGGGCGCGGCGGGCGCGCTGTGGCTGACGCGCCGGGGGCAGGCGGCCCGCCGCTGACCGTCACGCACCGACCCGCTGGAGCCGCCGATGTCGTCAGCCGCCCGTGCCCTGTGCCTGTCCCTGCTGTTGCCGGCGGCGTTCGTCCCCACCGCGAACGCCGCCGGGGCCTGGTCCGTCGCGCCCTCCGGCGGCGGGCGACCGTCCTTCTACGCCGAGGGCGCGCCCGGCACCGTCCAGCAGGACACGGTGTCCGTCACGAACCCGGGAGGCGAGCCGCTCACCGTCACGCTGGCCGGCACCGGCGTGCCGATCGCCTTCGCCGAGAGGTCGGTGCGGATCCCGGCCCGCACCCGCGCCGAGGTCCCGTTCACGGTGACCGTCCCTTTGGGCACGGCTCCCGGCGACCGCTCCGGCCGGATCGTCGCCCGTGCCGGCGACGACCCCGCGCAAACCGTCCCGCTGCTCCTTCGGGTCACCGGCCCCGAGCTGTCCGCGCTGACGGTCGAACACGTCCGGGTGCACGCCGAAGGAATCACATACGAGCTGGTCAACCGGGGTACGACCACCCTCGCCCCCACGCTCGCGGTCCGCGTCGACGGAGTCTTCGGACGCCTCCTCGACCGCGCCCCGCGCCCCCTCGACGTCGACCTGCCCCCGGGCAGCCGCACCGAACTCACCGAGCCGTGGCCCGACCGGCCCGCCATCGACGCGGTCGACGTCCGGCTGACGGTGACGGCGGCGGGCGGGGCGAGGGACACGGCGGAGGCGGCGGCGCGGTTCGTGCCGTGGGGCGGGGTGATGGCCGTCGCCGGGGCGCTGGCGGCGATGGGGGCCCTCTTCGTCGTACGACGTCCAAGGCGTCGTGGGGCGGACGACGGCGACGCGGAACCAGCGGGCAGGCAGCCGGAGTTGACGGGAGCGGGGACGTGAACGCCAGGGCGAGGATCGGGGCGGTGCTGGCCGTGCTGACGCTGCTGTTGCCGCCGACGGCGGCCGTGACCGCGGCGGCGGCCGACGATCTGCCCGCCGTGAAGCTGTCCAAGTCCCAGGCGGGGACCGGCGGTTCGATCACCGTGACCGGCGACGGCTGGCGGCCGCGCGCCCTGCTGATGATCCTGATCTGCGGCCGGTCCGTACCGTCGAAAGGGGTGACCGGGGGCACCAACTCCTGCGCCAACGCGGACGGCAGGGCCGTGACGACGGACGCCGAGGGCCGCTTCAGCCGGAAGCTGCCGGTGGCCGAGCCGCCCGTGCCGTGCCCGTGCGTGGTGCACGTGGCGACGGTGACCGGCGCGAAGGCCGAGGCCGACGCGATCTTCCAGGTCGCCGGGCACGCGGTCGAGCCACTGCCCGCCGATCCGGCGGGCGGCCGCCTCTCGGTCCTCACCGACACCCGGCTCGACGGCTCCGGCGGCCTGCTCACCTGGTTCGGCGCACCCCCGGCCCGCACGCTCGTGTTCACGGTCGGCAACGTCGGCACCTCCGCCGTGCGCAACCCCCTCTTCCAGGTCGGCACCTCCCACGGCGTGTTCGCGCCGCAGTGGGAGGAACAGCGGTGGCGCGGCACGATCCAGCCGGGCGAGAAGGCACGGATCGAACTGCCCGTGGAACTCGCCGCCGGAGCGCACGGCGACTACACCGTCTCCCTCAAGTACGGCGGCAAGGTGCTGGCCGAACAGCCCTGGGGCGTGGGCCGGCCCTGGGGTGTGACGCTGTTCTGGATCCTGGTCTGCCTGGTCGTCCCGGCGGCGGTGTTCCGCGTCGGGATGGCGGTGGTGGACCGGGTACGGCCACGCCGGACGGTCCGCCGCCGGGGCATCCGCCTGCCCGAACCGGCCCTTCGGCTCCCGGGGCTGAGGCCCCGGGAAGAGGCGCGGCACGCCGCCTCCCCCTCCTCGACCCTGCCGTGGTTCACCCCGGACAGCGACCCGGGCACGGGCACGGCCGGTCGGCTCTCCGCACCGCACGACGACGGCACGACGAGTCCCACGACCCCCACGAGGAAGGCACCCCCGTGAGCAAGCCAAGGAGAGTCATACCGGTACGCCCCCGCAGAGCGACCGCGGCGGGCGCCGCCCTGATGCTCGGCGGCGCGGGTGTGCTGCTCGGCGTGGCCGCGGCTCCCGCGCAGGCGGCCGAGGTGTCGTACGCGACCGAGTGCATCCCGCCCGCCATCTCCGGGCTGCCCCCGGTCCAGGGCACCACGAAGGTGGAGATCACCGCGCCGGCCGAGGCGAAGGTCGGCGACGAGGTGGAGATCGTCTGGAAGTTCGTCCAGGCGGCCTCCCAGAACCCGAACATCCTCGACCTGGACGCGAACACGGTCCAGCCCACGGGAACGCTGAAGGCGGCCGGCGCGCAGACGGCGGACATCGCCATGCAGGGCCCCCGGGAGAACCCGCCGATCCCGAAGAACACCGACATGAAGCTGTCCGACATGAAGGGCAAGCTGAAGCTGACGGCGCCGGGCGAGGTGACGCTCGCGCCGGGCGCGTACAACATCAACGTCAACAAGCCGATCTCCACGGACACCAAGTGCACGCCGAAGGAGACGGTGAAGCCGGCGGCGACCATCAAGGTGACGGGCGGGGGCGGGGGCCCGGGCGGTACGACCGGAGGGCTGCCGACGGTGGTCCCGACGCTGCCGACGAGCGTGCCGACCGGGCTGCCGACCGGCTCGTCGAGCCCTGATCCCACGCCGAGCGAGAGCGAGACGGGCGGGGACGCGGGTGGTTCGGGCACGGGCGGCGGCGACGGCGGCCAGACCGACTTCACGGGCAAGGAGGTGCAGGTCCCCTACAAGTGCAAGACGCCCATCGGCGACAAGGAGGCGACCTCGCCGGTCCAGATCAACGCCAAGAAGGACGGCGGGAGCTTCGGCCTCACGGTCCGGTTCAAGAAGTCGGTGATGGACAGCCCGGCCGACATCCCCAAGGACTCGGTCAAGCCGTCGACGGAGGTGGCGCTCGGCGGCGCCGACAAGGGCACGGTCCATGTCGAGGGCCCGACCAACTCCGAGGACATCAAGTCGGGCGAGCCGATAGAGATCCCCGACCTCACCGGCACGTACAAGCCGGGCGCGAGCGGTGAGTCGACGCTGTCGCCGGGCGTGCTGACGATCAAGGCCCTGGGCACGACGACGACCTGCACCCCGGCCAAGTCCGAGGTCTCCCTGACCCTGGACACGTCCGAGCAGGCGAGCGGCGCATCCGGCGGCGGCTCGGCCGGCGGCTCGGCGGGAGGCTCCGCGGGCGGCTCGTCCACGGACGGCGGCCTGGCGGCGACGGGCGCGGAGGACAGCGGTTCGCTGAAGGCGCTGGGCCTGGTGGCGGGGACGGCGCTGTTGCTGGGGGGAGCGGTGTTCACGTTCATGCCGCGGCGGAGGACGCGCTGACGAACCCTCCAGGGGCGCGGAGAACCGCGCACAGTAGGAAAACCGACGGGGCCGTCACACCCACACAGGTGCAACGGCCCCGTTCGGCTCAGCCGGCGCAGCGCTACCGCACGTCGCCCATGAGCGCCTTGACCTTCTTGCGGTACATCCACACCGCGACACCGGCGAGGACGGCGAGCCCTGCCTCCAGGGCGACGAAGCCCCGCTTGTCGAGGTTGACGCCGCCGACGGCCGGGTTGGACAGCAGCGCGGTGACGGAGTCGCCCGCGGTGACGGCCAGGAACCAGACGCCCATCATCTGCGAGGCGTACTTCGCCGGCGCCATCTTCGTCGTCACCGACAGACCCACGGGGGAGAGCAGCAGCTCACCGATGGTCTGGACGAAGTAGATCGCCACCAGCCACATCGCGGCCGCCTTGTGACCGCCCTCGGCGATCGACAGCGGGGCGAGGAAGAGGAAGAAGGACGCGCCGACCAGGACCAGACCCGAGCCGAACTTCACGATCGTGCTCGGCTCCTTGCCGCGCCGGTTCAGCGCGAGCCAGAACCAGGCGAAGACCGGGGCCAGCGCCATGATCAGGACCGGGTTGACCGACTGGTACCAGGAGACCGGGAAGTCCCAGCCGAAGACGCTGTTCTCGGCCGACCCGTCGGCGAAGATCGACAGGGTCGAGCCGCCCTGGTCGTAGATCATCCAGAACACGGCCGCGGCCACGAAGAACCAGATGTACGCGGACATCTTCGACTGCTCGGCGCGGTCCAGGTCCTTGTCCCGCTTGATGCGGACCAGCACCAGGGTCGGGATGATCACGCCGAGCAGGGTCAGCGGGATGAGGATCCAGTTCAGCGTGTAGGAGCCGGAGATGCCGACGATCGCGTAGAAGACGACCGCGATACCGGCCCAGATCGCCGCCTTGCGCAGCGTCGAGGTCTTCTCCTCGACGGACAGCGGCGTCGGGACCACGCTGGAGCGGTCGGCCAGGTGGCGCGAGCCGATCAGGAACTGGACCAGACCCAGCGCCATGCCGAGCGCGGCGAGCGCGAAGCCCAGGTGCCAGTTGACGCTCTCACCGACGGTGCCGATGACCAGCGGGGCAGCGAAGGCGCCGAGGTTGATGCCCATGTAGAAGACGGTGAAGCCACCGTCGCGGCGCGGGTCGTCCGGTCCGTCGTAGAGGTGGCCGACCATCGTGGAGATGTTGGCCTTCAGCAGACCCGAACCGATGGCCACCAGGCCCAGACCGGCGTAGAAGGTGCCGGAGGAGGGCAGGGCCAGGGTGAGGTGGCCGAGCATGATGATGCCGCCCGCGATGGCGACGGTCTTGCGCGGACCCCAGACACGGTCGCCGAACCAGCCGCCGGGCATGGCGAGCAGGTACACCAGCGACACGTACACCGCGTAGATCGCGGTCGCGGTCCCCGCGTTGAGATGCAGGCCGCCCGGAGCGACGAGGTACAGCGGGAGCAGAGCCCTCATGCCGTAGTAGGAGAAACGCTCCCACATCTCGGTCATGAAGAGAGTGGCCAGTCCGCGGGGGTGGCCGAAGAAGGTGCGCTCGGAACCGGGGATTCCGGGTCGGGCCGAGTCCTTCGTCAGGCTGGACGCCATGGTCGTTCCTTGCTGGTCGGGACGCGCATCGACGTAGAAAGGTCACGCGCCCGGTGGGGGCGGCCGGCACCGGCGGAAACGGCCGACCGTCCCACGCCCAGGGGAGTCCGCTTCGGGTCACGAAGCGGGAGACGGCGACCGCCGGGATCCACGCCTCCGTCTTCGGAGGCCCGGCCACAGGTCATTTCTATGCGGGCCGGTGAGCACCGGTCCGCACACAAAAGAGACCCTCGGCGTCAAGTGCGCCGAAGGTCCCCGCAGTGCTACGGGCGTAGATTCACCATACGTCAGGACAGTGCCGGATATGGAAGGACTTGAGACAGGGATCACAGGTGTCGGAGGAACCGCAGGCACCCTTTCCATGGTCCTTTTAAAGGCCCTTTCCAGGATCGCATCCCGGCGCCATAGGTCTGTACCACGGCAGGTGAAGGTAAGAGACGCGCCGGAGACCGGTGAGAATCAGGCCGGTCGATCACCCTCCAGCTCTTGTCATGGGCGGACTACCATCAGCTCATGACCCGAGTACTGCTCGCCGAGGACGACGCGTCCATTTCGGAGCCGCTGGCCCGCGCACTGCGCCGGGAAGGGTACGAGGTCGAGGTCCGCGAGGACGGCCCCACCGCGCTCGACGCCGGGATGCAGGGCGGTATCGACCTCGTCGTGCTGGACCTCGGCCTGCCCGGCATGGACGGCCTGGAGGTCGCCCGCCGGCTGCGTGCGGAGGGGCACACCGTGCCGGTCCTCATCCTGACCGCGCGTGCCGACGAGGTGGACACCGTGGTCGGCCTGGACGCGGGCGCCGACGACTACGTCACCAAGCCGTTCCGGCTCGCCGAGCTGCTCGCCCGGGTCCGCGCCCTGCTCCGGCGCGGCGCGGCCGAGCCGCAGCAGCCGCCGGCCACCCACGGCGTGCGGATCGACGTCGAGTCGCACCGGGCGTGGATGGGCGACGAGGAGCTCCAGCTCACGGCGAAGGAATTCGACCTGCTGCGGGTGCTGGTGCGGGACGCGGGACGGGTGGTCACCCGGGACCAGCTGATGCGCGAGGTCTGGGACACGACCTGGTGGTCGTCGACCAAGACGCTCGACATGCACATCTCCTGGCTGCGCAAGAAGCTGGGCGACGACGCCGCGAACCCTCGCTACATCGCGACGGTGCGGGGCGTCGGCTTCCGCTTCGAGAAGAGCTGAGCCCTCGGGGCGTACGGACAGACAGGTCGTACGGACAGACAGGCCGTACGGACAAGCAGGCCGTACGGACAAGCAGGCCGTACGGACAAGCAGGCCGTACGGACAAACAGGTCGTACGGACGAGCAGACGGACAAGTAACAGGACATGCGCCGCCGACTGATCCAGTCCACCCTCGCCGTGGTTCTCGTGGTGATCGCCGTCTTCGGCGTGTCACTCGTGATCGTCGAGACCCGGACGATCACCAACACCGCGCAGGAGCGGGTGGACACCGAGGCCGTGCGCCTCGCCAGCATCGTGGACAGCCGGCTGCTCGGCGACGAGACCGTGGACGCGGCGGTGCTGCGGGACCAGATCCAGGGGGACCGCTACGCCGAGATCCGCATCCCCCAGAAGCCGGTCATCGAGGTGGGCCGCAAGCCGTCCGGTGACGTCATCAGCGCCACCGAGACCGGCGAGGAGGGCGAGACGGTCACCGTGCAGGAGCCGCGCTCGTCGGTCACCCGGGAGGTCGGCCGTACGCTGCTGATCATCGCGGCGGTGGCCCTGCTCGCGGTGATCGCCGCGGTCCTGCTGGCGGTGCGCCAGGCGAACCGCCTCGCCTCGCCCCTGACCGACCTCGCGGAGACGGCCGAACGCCTCGGCTCGGGCGACCCGCGCCCCCGGCACAAGCGGTACGGCGTCCCGGAGCTGGACCGGGTGGCGGACGTGCTGGACTCCTCGGCCGAGCGCATCGCGCGCATGCTCACGGCGGAGCGACGCCTTGCCGCGGACGCCTCCCACCAGCTCCGCACCCCTCTCACGGCACTCTCCATGCGGCTCGAGGAGATCACCCTCACCGACGATCCGGATACGGTGAAGGAGGAGGCCACGATCGCGCTGACCCAGGTGGAGCGGCTCACGGACGTCGTCGAGCGGCTGCTCACCAACTCGCGCGACCCGCGTACCGGCTCCGCCGTCACCTTCGACCTCGACGAGGTCATCCAGCAGCAGCTCGCGGAGTGGCGCCCGGCATACCGCAGCGCGGGCCGGGCGATCGTGAGCTCGGGCAAGCGGCACCTGCAGGCGGTGGGCACGCCGGGCGCGGTCGCGCAGGTGCTGGCGGCCCTGATCGAGAACTCCCTGATGCACGGCGGCGGCACCGTCGCGCTGCGCACCCGCGTCACCGGCAACCAGGCCGTCATCGAGGTCACCGACGAGGGTCCGGGCGTCCCGGCCGACCTCGGCGCCCGCATCTTCGAGCGCGCGATCAGCGGCCGCAACTCCACCGGAATCGGCCTCGCGGTCGCCCGCGACCTCGCGGAGGCGGACGGCGGCCGACTGGAGATGCTTCAGACGAAGCCGCCGGTCATCGCCCTGTTCCTGTCCCGCACGCCCCCACCGAAGAAGGCGGCGCAGGAGTCGGGGCCGACAGTCAGGTAGGGCCGACAGTCAGGTAGGGCCGACGGTCAGGTAGGGCCGCGGTCAGGCAGGAGCGGGTCAGCCGACCCGCTGCCGGACCCGCGGCTTCTCCGCGTCCGCGCCGCGCCGCGGCTCCAGGAACGATTCCGCTGCCGGTACCGGCTTCTCCGGACTTTCCGCCTTCTCCGGATTCTCCAGCTCTTCCGCCTTCTCCACGGGCAGTGCCCGGAAGACCCACGAGCGGTACGACCAGAAGCGGAACAGGGTCGCGATGCCGATGCCGAGGAACTTGAAGATGTTGCTCTGCAGCGGGCTGTCCCAGCCGAAGCCGTACGTCGCCGCGTACAGGACACCGTTCTCGATCACCAGGCCGACCGCGCTGAACAGCAGGAACAGGCTCAGTTCCTTGGTGCGGCGGCTCTTGTCGCGGTCGCGGTAGGTGAAGTAGCGGAAGCCGATGTAGTTGAAGATGATCGCGACGACCGTGGCGATGACGCTGGCCCGGACCACCTGAAGGTCGGTGACATGCCGTACCAGGTTGAACACGAGGAGATTGACGAGGAGACCCGCTCCCCCCACCGCACCGAACTTGGCGACCTCACGCACCAGCCGATCGAACCGCTGCCGTACCGCACTGCGAGCTGCCGGAGGCGCCACATGAAGCCCCGAGGAACCACGTCCCATGGTCGTGAAGGCTCCTGTCGGTCGATATGTCGGTCGGTTTCGTCAACTCAGCCATGCTAACCACCCCCCTTCGCGAATGCCTGTGCGCGAGCTCATAGGGCGGGGAAGAGACCCGGAAAAGTCCGGTAAGAGGCTCGCCCCCGAGTGGCCGATACCCTAGGGGCGTGACGTTCCCGGTAGTCGGCATGGTCGGCGGGGGTCAGCTCGCTCGTATGACACACGAGGCGGGCATCCCGTTGGGCATCAAATTCAAGCTCCTCAGTGACACCCCGCAGGATTCCGCGGCGCAGGTCGTAGGCGATGTCGTCATCGGCGACTATCGCGACCTCGACACGCTGCGCGAGTTCGCCCGCGGGTGCGATGTGATCACCTTCGATCACGAACACGTGCCCACCGAGCACCTCAGGGCCCTGGAGGCGGACGGCATCCCCGTGCGCCCCGGCCCCGACGCGCTCGTGCACGCCCAGGACAAGGGTGTGATGCGCGCGAAGCTCGACGCGATCGGCGTGCCGTGCCCCCGGCACCGCATCGTGTCCGATCCACAGGACGTGGCCGCGTTCGCGGCGGAGGGGGACGGCTTCCCGGTCGTCCTCAAGACCGTCCGCGGCGGCTACGACGGCAAGGGTGTCTGGGTCGTCGACTCCGTGGAGGAGGCCGCGGCGCCGTTCCGCGCCGGTGTCCCGGTCCTCGCCGAGGAGAAGGTCGACTTCGTACGGGAGCTCGCGGCGAACGTCGTCCGTTCCCCGCACGGCCAGGCGGTGGCCTACCCCGTCGTCGAGTCGCAGCAGGTGGGCGGCGTCTGCGACACCGTCATCGCCCCGGCCCCCGACCTCGACCAGGCCCTCGCCCTGAAGGCCGAGGAGATGGCCCTGACCATCGCCAAGGAACTCGGCGTCGTCGGCCATCTCGCGGTCGAGCTGTTCCAGACCCGCGACGGCCGCATCCTCGTCAACGAGCTCGCGATGCGCCCGCACAACTCGGGCCACTGGAGCCAGGACGGCGCCATCACCTCGCAGTTCGCCAACCACGTCCGCGCCGTCCTCGACCTCCCGCTCGGCGACCCGCGTCCGCGCGCGAAGTGGACGGTGATGGTCAACGTCCTCGGCGGCGACTACCCGGACATGTACTCCGCGTACCTGCACTGCATGGCCCGCGACCCTCAGCTCAAGATCCACATGTACGGCAAGGACGTGAAGCCCGGCCGCAAGGTCGGTCACGTCAACACCTACGGCGACGACCTCGACGACGTGCTGGAGCGCGCCCGTCACGCTGCCGGCTATCTGAGAGGGACCATCACCGAATGAGCCCGGTTGTAGGCATCGTCATGGGGTCGGACTCCGACTGGCCCGTCATGGAGGCCGCTGCTCAGGCCCTCGACGAGTTCGAGATCGACTACGAGGTCGACGTCGTCTCCGCGCACCGCATGCCGCGCGAGATGGTCACGTACGGCGAGCAGGCGGCCGAGCGCGGGCTGAAGGTGATCATCGCGGGGGCCGGCGGAGCCGCCCACCTGCCCGGCATGCTCGCCTCCGTCACGCCGCTCCCGGTCATCGGTGTCCCGGTCCCGCTGAAGTACCTCGACGGCATGGACTCCCTGCTCTCCATCGTGCAGATGCCGGCCGGCGTGCCCGTGGCCACCGTCTCGGTCGCCGGCGCGCGCAACGCCGGACTGCTCGCCGCGCGCATCCTCGCCACCCACGACGAGGACCTGCTCCAGCGGATGCGCGACTTCCAGCAGGACCTCAACGACCAGGCGACCGAGAAGGGCAAGCGGCTGCGCGCCAAGGTAGAGGGCGCGGGCGGCTTCGGCTTCGGCACGGGGAAGTGACGCCGATGACCTCCCCTTCGCTGGAGGCAGCCCGGGAACTGCTGCGTGAGTTCCCCGTCGTCGACGGTCACAACGACCTCCCCTGGGCGCTGCGCGAACAGGTCCGCTACGACCTCGACGCCCGCGACATCGCCGGCGACCAGGGCGCCCATCTGCACACCGACATCCCCCGCCTGCGCGAGGGCGGCGTCGGCGCGCAGTTCTGGTCGGTGTACGTCCGCTCGGACTACGCCGGCGACAAGGCGGTCAGCGCCACCCTCGAACAGATCGACTGCGTACGGCAGTTGCTCGCACGGTATCCGGCAGACCTGCGTCCGGCGCTGACGGCGGCGGACATGGAGGCGGCCCGCGCGGAGGGCCGTATCGCCTCCCTGATGGGAGCGGAGGGCGGGCATTCCATCGCGAGTTCCCTCGCCACGCTGCGCGCGCTGTACGCGCTCGGCGTCCGCTACATGACGCTCACGCACAACGACAACATCGCGTGGGCCGACTCGGCGACGGACGAGCCCGGCGTGGGCGGCCTGTCCGCCTTCGGCCGCGAGGTGGTCCGGGAGATGAACCGCGAGGGCATGCTCGTGGACCTCTCGCACGTGGCGGCCACGACGATGCGCGACGCGCTGGACACCACCGCCGCCCCGGTGATCTTCTCCCACTCCTCCTCCCGCGCGGTGTGCGATCACCCGCGCAACATCCCGGACGACGTGCTGGAGCGGCTCGCCGCCAACGGCGGCGTCGCGATGGTGACGTTCGTGCCGAAGTTCGTGCTCCAGGCGGCGGTCGACTGGACGGCCGCGGCGGACGAGAACATGCGCGCGCACGGCTTCCACCACCTCGACACGACCGCCGAGGCGATGAAGGTGCACCGCGCCTTCGAGGAGAGCAACCCGCGCCCGGTCGCCACGGTGTCCACGGTCGCGGACCACCTGGACCACATGCGTGAGGTCGTCGGCGTCGACCACCTCGGCATCGGCGGCGACTACGACGGCACCGCGTTCACCCCGGACGGCCTGGGCGACGTCTCCGGCTACCCGAACCTGATCGCCGAACTGCTCGACCGCGGCTGGTCGAAGCCCGACCTGGCGAAGCTGACCTGGCAGAACGCGGTACGGGTGCTGGGCGCGGCGGAGGACGTGGCGCGCGGCCTGCAGGCGACGCGGGGTCCGTCCAACGCGACCATCGAGGAACTGGACGGCTGATCGCCGAGGGCGGTGCGGCCGGCCGCACCGCCCCACGCCCCGGCCGGTCGAGGAGCGCCGGCGGGCGCGTATACCCGCTCCGCCGCCGTTCCACGCGGATCGCCGCAACCTACGCCCGAACGCACCGCCCACCAGGAACCCCCGGCAGGTCCGTGCGACGGTGACCGTACTGCTTGATCAGGACGCCGATCACGTACGGAGGCCGGCATGGCAGACCTCAAGGACGACCTGGACAGCGGCACCGAGGTCGCCGAACTCGGCGACCTGCCCGAACCGTTCGCGGGGAAGCGGTACGACGGCCTCACCGACCTCGACGCCGAGCTGCTCACCCGCGCCCATGCCCTCCTCGCGGCCCACCCCGTCGCCGACGGGTACAGCGGGCTGCCGTGGGCGCTGCGCCGGCTGCCCTGGTTCGACCTGGAACTCGGCGAGAGCGCCGTCGACACCGATGTGCCGCGGATGCGCGAGGGCCATGTCGGCGCCCTGTTCTGGGCGCTGCACCTGCCCGAGGGGCTGGCCGGGGACCGCGCCGTCGGCGCCACGCTGGAGCAGTTGGACCTGGTGAAGACCGTCGTCCGGGCCCACTCCGAGGGCCTGCGCCTGGCCGACACCCCGGGGCCGGTCACCGACGTCCGGCACAGCGGCCGGGTCGCCGTGCTGCCGGGCCCGGCCGGGGCGGCCTCGCTCGGTGACTCGCTCGGCATACTGCGCTCGCTGCACGGGCTCGGGCTGCGCGCCCTCACACTGTCCGGCGTGTCCTGGGCGAGCGAGGCGGGGCTGACCCGGTTCGGCGAGGAGGTGCTGCGCGAGATGAACCGGCTCGGTGTGCTGGCCGATCTCTCCGGCGCCTCCGCCGACACCGTGCGCCGGGCGTGCGCCGTCTCCAAGGCGCCGGTCCTGTGCGCCCGCTCCGCCGCCCGCGCCCTGCGCCCGCACCCGGCCAACCTCCCCGACGACCTGCTCACCGAACTGGGCGCGGCCAGAGGCCTGTGCATGGTGCCGCTCACCGCCGAGCAGACCGGCCCGTCCGTCCGGGACGTCGCCGACCACCTCGACCACGTCCGGGAGGTGGCCGGCCCCGAGTGCGTCGGCCTGTCCGGCACCTACGACGCCGGCGCCGCCCATCCTCAGGACCTCGCCGACGCCTCCGGCTATCCGCGCCTCGTCGCGGAACTGCTGCGCCGGGGCTGGTCGGAACCGGACGTCGCCCTGCTGACCTGGGGCAACGTCCAGCGGGTCCTGCGTGAGGCCGACTTCACGGCGCGGGAGGCGCAGCGGCGCAGGGCCCCGTCGACGATGAAGATCGCCGAGCTGGACGGGTAGCCGGCCGGCTCAGGAGTGCTCGATCCGGCAGAGGCAGAACGGGTGCCCCGCCGGATCGGCGTACACCCGGAAGTCCTCCTTGTCCTCCGCGTGCAGCAGCCGCGCCCCCAGCGCCAGCACCTTCTCCTGAGCCGCCTCGACCTCCTCCCACGTGGACCCGGCGTCGAAGTCCAGGTGGAACTGCTGGGAGTTGCGGTCGGCCCGCGGCCACTCCGGCGGCGTGTACCCGGGCGCCGGCTGGAAGGCGAGCCGTGGCCCGCCCGGCACCTGGAGCACGACCCAGTCGGGGTCGTCCTCCTGCGGGGTGCCGCCGCCGACCTCGGCGTAGAAGCGGGCGAGGGCGCGGGCGTCGGGGCAGTCGATGACGACGTTGCGCAGGCGTGCCACGGGTGCCATGAGGTCCTCCTGACCGGTCGGCTGTGTTCAGCAGGCGCAGAGGCAGAACGGGTGCCCCGCCGGATCCGCGTATACCCGGAAGCCGCGCGTGCGGTCCTCGGCGTCCAGCGGCTTCGCCCCCAGCGCCAGCACGCCCTCCTCCGCCGCGTCCAGGTCCGGGACGGTCAGGTCGAGGTGGAACTGCTGCGAGTGATCGGGCGCGGGCCACTGCGGCGGTACGAACCCGGGGGCGGCCTGGAAGGCCAGGGACGGTCCGCCGGGCACCTTCAGATCCACCCAGTCCCCTTCGCCCTCGACGCTTCCGCCGAGCACGCGCGCGTAGAAGTCGGCGAGGGCGCGGGGGTCGGGACAGTCCAGGACGACGACGCCCAGTTCGGCGATGGCCATGACTTCCTCCTCGAAGTCTTGTTACCCGTACTTCGCTGCATCAGGTAACCGCGTTACCGCATCGTCCCGCATTGGAGGTAACGTCGCAAGGGGATTCGGGAGGTAGCGTGCAGCCATGAGTGAGAGATCGCCCGCGCCCGGGGGCCTGGAGCTGGTCGAGTCCCTGGTCAACACGCTGGACATCGAGTCGGGGGCCGACTCGCTGGACACGGCGGAGGGCCGGGCGCGTTTCGGGCTGGGCGAGGCGGACGTGCCCGGGGCGCGGGAACTGCGGGAGTCCCTGCGCGTGGCCCTGCTGGCCCACGCCGGCCACGCTCCGCACCGCGAGGTGACGCCGCTCGGCGCACTGCTGGCGGCGAGTCCGCTGCTGGTCGTGGTCGACGCCGCCGACGGCTCGGCGAGCGTGGCGCCCGCCGACGGGGGCCCGTTGCCCTCCCGGGTGGCGGCGGCCATCGCGCAGGCGCTGGTCGAGGGCACCTGGAACCGGCTGAAGGCCTGCGAGGCGAGCGACTGCCACTGGGCGTACTACGACCGCAGTCCGGCCGGGCGCGGCCGCTGGTGCTCGATGCAGGTGTGCGGGGCGCGTGCGAAGATGCGGCGCTACCGAGCGAAGTGAGCCATTTCGAAAGGTCGTTGAAGATTCATTCGGCGTGATGCGGCGGTGTGGGGCAGAATGCGAAGGACGCCGTTTCGGCCGACTGAGCCTCGGCCGAAACGGCGTCACCCGTGTCGGGCGCTGTCGGTGGTGTGCCGCAGCGGGTCAGACGGATTCACCTGCGGTTCGGCAACGCCCTGAAGGGGCGCGGGACCGCGTCCATGTGCGGCTCCGCCGCGTGGGCGCGACCAGCCACGACGGCGCCGCAGCCGAACGACGGCGCACATCACGGCACTTCCACGGAGCCCTAGGCCGTCGGCCGCCCCATCGCCCGGTAGTTCCAGCCCGCCTTGCGCCACAGCTCCGGGTCGAGGGCGTTGCGGCCGTCCAGGATGACCCGGGCCGCCGCGACCTCGCCGAGCGACTTCGGGTCCAGCTCACGGAACTCGCGCCACTCCGTCAGATGCAGGACGACGTCGGCGCCGCGCACCGCGTCGACCGCGCTGTCGGCGTAGCCGAGGGTCGGGAAGAGACGGCGGGCGTTGCCCATGCCCTTGGGGTCGTAGACCGTGACCTGGCCGCCCTGGAGGTGGATCTGCCCCGCGACGTTCAGCGCGGGCGAGTCCCGTACGTCGTCCGAGTCGGGCTTGAAGGTGGCGCCGAGCACCGCGACCCGCTTGCCGAGGAACGGCCCGCCGCCCAGCGCCTGCCGGGCGAGCTCCACCATCTGCCCGCGCTGGCGCATGTTGATCGAGTCGATCTCGCGCAGGAACGTCAGCGCCTGGTCGGCGCCCAGCTCACCGGCGCGCGCCATGAACGCGCGGATGTCCTTCGGCAGACAGCCGCCGCCGAAGCCGATGCCGGCCCGCAGGAACTTCTTGCCGATCCGGTCGTCGTGCCCGATCGCCTCGGCGAGCTTGGCGACGTCGCCGCCGGCCGCCTCGCAGACCTCCGCCATCGCGTTGATGAAGGAGATCTTGGTGGCCAGGAAGGAGTTGGCGGAGGTCTTCACCAGCTCGGCGGTGGGGAAGTCGGTGACGACGAAGGGGGAGCCGTCGGCGATCGGCGTCGCGTACACCTCGCGCAGCAGCTTCTCGGCGCGCTCGCTGCGCACACCGACCACGATCCGGTCCGGGTGCAGGGTGTCGTCGACGGCGAAGCCCTCGCGCAGGAACTCCGGGTTCCAGGCCAGCTCCACCTCGCCGCCGCCCGGCGCCAGCTCCAGGATGCGGGCCGCGAGCCGGTCCGCGCTGCCCACCGGCACCGTCGACTTGCCGACGACCAGGTTGGGTCCGCGCAGGTGCTTGGCGAGGGACTCGACGGCCGAGTCGACGTAGGACATGTCGCACGCGTACTCGCCGTGCTTCTGCGGGGTGTTCACACAGACGAAGTGCACATCGCCGAACTCGGCGACCTCCGCCCAGTCCATCGTGAAGCGCAGCCGCCCGGTGGAGCCCTCGATGCCGGCGACGTGCTTGCGCAGCAAATCCTCCAGGCCCGGCTCGAACATCGGGACCTGGCCGCGGCCCAGCATCTCGATCTTCTCGGGCACGACGTCGAGCCCGAGCACCTCGAACCCCAGCTCGGCCATGGCCGCGGCGTGGGTGGCACCGAGATAGCCGGTACCGATCACGGTGATCTTCAGGGCCATGGGGGACTCCAGGAAGGGGACGGGGGCGTGCGCGCCCGAGCATAGTCGGAGGGTCTGACGGGCAACTTCCCCGCTGTCGCCAAGCTCACGTATCACTCCCGTGGGCCGACCTCTAAAATTTGAGTTACTTAACGGTAATTAGCACCAGCATCACACTTGCCACTCAGCGTCCTTGGAGCGTGAGAGACCTTGGCCGGATCGGCTGACTTCGACCTGTACCGCCCGTCCGAGGAGCACGACATGCTCCGTGACGCCATTCGCTCCCTGGCCGAGGCGAAGATCGCGCCCTACGCCGCCGCCGTTGACGAGGAGGCGCGCTTCCCGCGCGAGGCACTGGAAGCCCTGGTCGCCAATGACCTGCACGCGGTCCACGTGCCCGAGGAGTACGGCGGCGCGGGCGCCGACGCGCTCGCCACGGTGATCGTGATCGAGGAGGTGGCCCGCGTCTGCGGCTCCTCCTCCCTGATCCCCGCCGTGAACAAGCTGGGTTCGCTGCCGGTGATCATCTCCGGCTCCGAGGAGCTGAAGAAGAAGTACATGTCCCCGCTCGCCAAGGGCGAGGGCATGTTCTCGTACTGCCTCTCCGAGCCCGACGCCGGCTCCGACGCGGCCGGCATGAAGACGAAGGCGGTCCGCGACGGCGACCACTACGTCCTGAACGGCGTGAAGCGCTGGATCACCAACGCCGGCGAGAGCGAGTTCTACACGGTGATGGCGGTCACCGACCCGACCAAGCGCTCCAAGGGCATCTCCGCGTTCGTCGTCGAGAAGTCCGACGAGGGCGTCTCCTTCGGCGCCCCGGAGAAGAAGCTCGGCATCAAGGGCTCCCCGACCCGCGAGGTCTACCTGGACAACGTCCGCATCCCGGCGGACCGCATGATCGGCGAGGAGGGCACCGGCTTCGCCACCGCGATGAAGACGCTGGACCACACCCGCATCACGATCGCCGCCCAGGCCCTCGGCATCGCCCAGGGCGCCCTCGACTACGCCAAGGGCTACGTCCAGGAGCGCAAGCAGTTCGGCAAGCCGATCGCCGACTTCCAGGGCATCCAGTTCATGCTCGCCGACATGGCCATGAAGATCTCGGCCGCCCGCGCCCTGACCTACCAGGCCGCGGCCGCCTCCGAGCGCGGCGACGCCGACCTCACCTACCAGGGCGCCGCCGCCAAGTGCTTCGCCTCGGACGTGGCCATGGAGGTCACCACGGACGCCGTCCAGCTCCTCGGCGGCTACGGCTACACCCGTGACTACCCGGTCGAGCGCATGATGCGCGACGCCAAGATCACGCAGATCTACGAGGGCACGAACCAGGTCCAGCGCATCGTCATGGCGCGCAACCTGCCGTAACCCCGCGGGACTTGACGAGGGAGGGCGTCCGGAGTTCCGGGCGCCCTCACCCGTATGGCCGCCTGCGCCGGGCCTCCGGTGGAACGTGGGGGATCGTGCCGTGCGCGGCTTCTGGTGGGAATTGTTCGCGTCCGCCCGATGGCGCGGCGCGGTGGGCGGGCGTAGGACGGAAGGGCACGGGGCCCGACCCGGGCTCCCGCGTCCCCCAGGAGGAGCCATGACCCAGCCCGGAACCATGCCTGCCATGACCAAGGAGATGCAGGACTGCGTCGACGCGTGCATGACCTGCCACACCATCTGCGAGGAGACCATGAGCTCCTGCATGCAGATGGGCGGCCAGGCTCAGATGCAGATCATGCGCGCGCTCATGGACTGCGCCGAGACGACCCGGATGTGCGCGGACATGATGATGCGCCGCTCGCCCATGTCGGCCGAGATGTGCGCGATGTGCGCCAAGGCCTGTGAGATGTGCGCCGAGGCGTGTATGTCCATGCCGGACGATCCCCAGATGATGCGATGCGCCGAGGCGTGTCGCCGCTGTGCCGCGACCTGCCGCGCGATGGCGGGCGCCACGATGTGACCGCCGCCTGACAGCAGTCGAGGGCACCCGGTGCGGGTGCCCTCGATCTGTCGCCGTTCGCGCCTTGCCTACTTGCCCGTGACGGTCACCGTCTCGTCGTTCTTCAGCTGCTCCACCAGCTTCTTCACCTCCGCGGTGTCCCACTGGAGGTTGCCGTTCGCGGAGCTGCCCGAGATCGGCATGTTCATCGACTTGCCGTCACCGCCGCTGACGCCCTTCATCGCCCAGAACATGGACGCCAGGTCCCACAGGCTCATGTCCTTGTCGACGGTCAGGGAGTCGAGGCCGGCGCCCATGGTCGGGTACAGCTTGAAGGGGTTGAGGACCGTGCCCGGCGTCGCCACCTGATTGGCCAGCGCGGAGAGGAACTTCTGCTGGTTCTTCGTACGGTCCAGGTCGGAGCGGGCCAGCGCGTACCGGGTGCGGACGAAGGCCAGCGCCTCCTGGCCGTCCAGGGTCTGCTTGCCCTTCTTGAAGTCCGCGCCGGACTTGGAGTCCTTGATGTCCTTCGGGATGTCGATCTCGACGCCGCCGACGGCGTCCACGATGTTCGCGAAACCGGCGAAGCCGATCTCGACGTAGTGGTCGATGCGCAGGTTCGTGTTGGCCTCGACGGTACGGACCAGCAGTTCGGGCCCGTCCTCCGCGTACGCCGCGTTCAGCTTCACCTGCCGGCCGGTGCCCTCGTAGAGCTTGCCGGAGTCGGAGCCCTTGAACGACGGGATCGTGACGTTGGAGTCACGCGGCAGGGAGATCAGGGTGTCGCCGTTGCTGCCGACGTGCAGGATCATCATCGAGTCCGTGCGCTTGCCCTCGGCGGACCCGGTGTGCAGTTCCTTCTTCTGCTCGGCGGTCATGCCGGCACGGCTGTCGGAGCCGACGATCAGGTAGTTCGTGCCCTCGCCCGCCTCCGGCCGGTCGATGACCTTGGACAGGTCGACGTCGCGGTTGAGCTTGGAGTCGGCCCAGAAGTAGGTGACGACGGACGTCACGACCAGCAGCGTCACCAGCGTGATCGCCGTCAGCTTTATACGGCGCCGCCAGTTCGGCGCGGGCCGCGGCTCGCGCATCCCCCGGCCGCCGCCGTCGCCCGAGCCGCCGCCGTAGACCTGGCCGGTGTTGTAGCCGCTGTCGTAACCGTCGCCGTAGCCGCGGTCGTCGCCGTAGCCGCCGTGACCCTGGCCGTTGACGTACGACGGCTGCTGCGGCACCCCGCCGTAGCCCTGGCCGGGTGGCGCCGCCGGACCGCGGCGGACCTGCCGCATCACGCGCGCGCTCTCGGGCTGTGCGCTCGCGCTGCCGCGTCCGTATCGGTTGCCGCGGTCGTTGTCGGACCATCCCTGGGGCCAGTCATTCATGCGCCCCAGTGTGCAGGGCATGGCCAGGTGTCTTACAAGGTTCGGCGGAAAATAGAGGCACGGCTGTTGCGAACCCAACACAAAGTCCGCGAATGCCGGCTCGGCATAAGGTGGACGCCATGACAGACCAGGTCACCGCAGTGGAGTCGGACAATCCGGAGATCCCGGGCAAGCCGACTTCCGCCTCCCGCACCACGCTCAGCCACATCATGACCCACAACGACACCAACCTGCTGGGGACGGTGCACGGCGGTGTGATCATGAAGCTCGTCGACGACGCCGCGGGGGCGGTGGCCGGGCGGCACAGCGGTGGCCCCGCCGTCACCGCGTCCATGGACGAGATGGCGTTCCTCGAACCGGTCCGCGTCGGCGACCTCGTCCATGTGAAGGCCCAGGTCAACTGGACCGGCCGGACCTCGATGGAGGTCGGCGTACGGGTCCTGGCCGAGCGCTGGAACGAGTCGGCGCCGCCCACCCAGGTCGGCTCGGCCTACCTGGTCTTCGCGGCGGTCGACGCCGACGGCAAGCCGCGCCGGGTGCCCCCGGTCGTCCCGGAGACCGAGCGCGACAAGCGCCGCTACCAGGAGGCCCAGATCCGCCGGACCCACCGTCTGGCCCGCCGCCGCGCGATCAAGGAACTGCGCGAGAAGCGGGCGGCGGAGGGCTTCGAGGACTGATCGCCGGGCGCGTGAGCGAGTTCGTCCCTGTTACAGAACGCTCGTCACGAGCATCCCGTCTCGTCCCCCCGCACCACCGTGGAATGCCCCTGCAGCGGATCCTCGACGCGGACCTTGCGCACCTGCCGGAAGTCGGTGCCCACCAGCACCTTCAGCGTCGGGCCCAGCCCCTTCACCGGCCGTAGTTCGCTGCCGGGCAGCGCGGCGGCCAGGGACCTCGCCGAGCGGTCCCAGCCGGGGTCGTGGGCGACGACCGTCCGCTCCAGCGAGCGCTCCGCGCCCGCCAGCGGGCGGCCCGTCGTGCGGAAGCCGAGCCCGGCCAGCGCCGAGTCGACGCGCTTGCCGAGGCCGGTCTCCTTCGTGCCGTTCTCCACCTGGACGTGGATCTGCCGCGGGTCGACCTCCACCGGGACCGTCCGGTGCCTCGGCCGGTTCCCGGACAGCGGCCTGTCCTCGCGCAGGGTCCTGAAGAGGCGCGCGGCCCGCTCCTCGTCCCATTTCACCGTGGAACCGACGCCCTTCACGTCGTACCCGAGCTGCCCGATCGGCACGGTCGTGAACTCCGACGACGACGGGGAGAAGTTCCGCATCGCCCGCCCGAGGTCCAGCAACTCACCCGTGCCGAAGCCCTTGTCGGCCCGCACCGACCCCAGCACCGCCCGCGTCACGTCCCGGAACCGCATCGGGTTCAGCAGGATCCCGGACGACGTCGCCCGCTCGATCAGCGCCGCCATGAACCGCTGCTGACGCTGCACCCGCCCCAGGTCGGAGTCGCTGTCGACGTGCCGCGCGCGGACGAACTGCAGCGCCTGCCCGCCCTTGAGCCGATGCGTGCCGGCCGGCAGGTCCAGCCCGGTGTAGGAGTCCTTCAGCGGCTTGGCGGTGCAGATCCGCACGCCGCCGAGCACGTCCACCGTCTTCATGAAGCTGGTGAAGTCGACCTCCAGATAGTGGTCGATCTTGACGTGGGTCATGTGCTCGACCGTGCGCACGGTGAGGTTCGGACCGCCCTCCGCGTACGCCGCGTTGATCTTGATCCGATGCGCCTTGCGGCCGTCCTCGGAGGGCACCTCGGCGTACGAGTCGCGCGGCAGGCTCACCACGCTCGCCCGCTCCCGGTCCGCCGAGATGTGCACGATCATGATCGTGTCGGTGCAGTGACAGGGCGCTCCGCCCAGCCGGTACTTGCGCCGCTCCTCCTCGCTGATGCGGTCGCGGCCGTCCGTGCCGACGAGCAGCACGTTCATCCCGTTCCCGGCCTGCGGCCGGTTCTTCATGTCCTTGAACGGGTCGACGCGCGCGATCTTCGCGTCCAGGCTGCTCACCACCGCGTGCCCGATCCCCGCGGAGGCGAGGACCACGACGGACAGCGTCGTCACCGCCCGCATGGCCCAGCGCGGCCGCTTGCGCCGCGCTGGAGCGACCGGCCGCTCGCTGCCGCGGGACGGCTGCGGACGTCGCTGCGCGGGGGCGGGGGAGCGGCGGGGCGTGGGCATGGGGCGATACCTCCGCTGGGGCTTGCCCTGGGGGCCGTACGTGGGATCCGTGAGCACCGTAGGCCCATACGATCTGCTGCCCGGGGCAGCGCCCCCGGCGGGGCGCACCGGTGTCCCCCGTTCGCGGTAACGTGAGCCCCCTATGAACGCCAATCCCGACCCGCAGCTCCCCGCCGTGTCCGTCATCATGCCCGTCCTCAATGAGGAGCGGCATCTGCGCGGAGCCGTCCAAGCGATCCTCGCGCAGGAGTACGCCGGCGAGATGGAGGTGGTGATCGCCCTCGGTCCGTCCACGGACCGCACGGACGAGATCGCCGCCGAGCTCGTACGGGAAGACCCCCGCGTGCACACCGTCCCGAACCCGACCGGTCGCACCCCGGCCGCCCTCAACGCCGCGATCAAGGCCTCCCGCCACCCGATCGTCGTCCGCGTCGACGGGCACGGCATGCTCTCCCCGAACTACATCGCCACCGCCGTACGGCTCCTGGAGGAGACCGGCGCGCAGAACGTCGGCGGCATCATGCACGCCGAGGGTGAGAACGACTGGGAGCACGCCGTCGCGGCCGCGATGACCTCGAAGATCGGCGTCGGCAACGCCGCCTTCCACACCGGCGGCGCGGCCCAGGCCGCCGAGACCGTGTACCTCGGGGTGTTCCGCCGTGAGGCGCTGGAGCAGCAGGGCGGCTACAACGAGGAGTTCATCCGGGCGCAGGACTGGGAGCTGAACTTCCGCATCCGCGAGGCGGGCGGACTGATCTGGTTCTCCCCGGAGCTGAAGGTGTCGTACCGCCCGCGGCCTTCGGTGAAGGCCCTGGCCAAGCAGTACAAGGACTACGGCCGCTGGCGCCACGTCGTCGCCCGCTACCACGCCGGCTCCATCAACCTGCGCTACCTCGCCCCGCCGACGGCGGTCTGCGCGATCGCCGCGGGCCTGGTGCTGGGCGCCCTGGTCACCCCATGGGCCCTCGTGGTCCCCGGCGGCTACCTCGCGGCGATCGCCGCGGGCTCGGTCCCGGCCGGCAAGGGCCTGCCGCTGAAGGCACGCCTGCAGATCCCCGTCGCCCTCGCGACCATGCACATGTCCTGGGGCTACGGCTTCCTGACCAGCCCGCGTTCGCTGGCGCGCAAGGTGATCGCCTCGCGCCGGCCGGCGGTGCTCAGCGCCAACTGAGCCCGCCGCCGGGCGCGGTGGCCGTCACCAGGTGAAGCCGTCGTTCACCTTCATGCACGCCTTGGTGTCGGAGGCGTTCAACGCGTCCGCCGTGTCCGGCGTCTTGTCGTCCTGCTTCGGGGCCTTGTACGCCGTGCCCTCACGCCAGTCGGCTCCGACGACCAGGGTCACGCCGGAGACGTCCGTGGACTTCTCCACGGCGTCGGCCGGGATGCCGAGGACCTTGGCGACCCGCTCGGCGTCGCCCTGGAGCTCGGCGCTCGGGTAACGGACCACGGTGGTGTCCGCGGTCGGCGTCGTCGAGGAGTCCGCCACGGCTTGTGTGAAGCCCTTCTCGGCGAGCAGCCCGGCGACCGTGGTCGCGCGGCCCGGCGCCGGGGCGTAGGTGTCGGTGCGGGTGCCGTTCTGCACCTGGACGGCGATCTCGCCGTCCGCCGCGGCCGGGTCGGTGGACGCCGTCTCCTCGGTGGCCTTCTTCTTGCCCTTGCCGTCGAGGGCGATGTCCTCACGCACCAGCCGGAACAGCTTCGTCGCGTCATCGGTGGGCTCGACGCGCGAACCGACGTACCGGTTCGGCATCGTCGTCATGGTGATGCGTGAGGTCGGCACCTTCTTGAGCTCGCCCGCCAGGTCGTACAGGTTCGTGACCGTGCCGAGGCCCGGGTCGACGGTGAGCGCGTTGGTGGCGGCCTCGGCGAGGGCGCGCAGCTTGCCCGGGTTGCTCAGCTTGGCGCTCTTGCGCAGCTCACGGACCATCGAGTTCATGTACTGGTGCTGCGCCTTGGCGCGGGCCAGGTCGCTGCCGTCCTCGAAGCCGTACCGCGTGCGCAGCCACTGCAGGGCCTGCTCCCCCTTGACGTACGTCGTGCCCTTCTCCAGCTTCAGCCCGGAGCCGTGGCCCTCGCTGTCCTTGGAGTGGATGTTCTTGTCGACGCAGACCGGGACACCGCCGATCGCGTCCGCCATCGACACCACACCCGAGAAGTCGATCATCATGAAGTGGTCGATGTGGATGTCGGTCAGCTTCTCCCAGGTGGCCACCGTGCACCCCGGACCGCCGCGGCCCAGCGACTGGTTCGTCATCGCGCGCGTACGGGCGTCGTAGACGTCCCCGCTGTCCGGGTCCGTGCACTTCGGGATGTCCACCAGCGTGTCGCGGGGCATGCTGATGACCGACATGTTGGTGCGGTCCGCGGAGACGTGCAGCAACATCTGGACGTCGGCGAGCGGTGTTCCGCCGAACGTCTCCTTGGCGCCGCCGAGTTTCTGGTTCTCCTCGGTGTCGCGCGCGTCCGAGCCGATCAGCAGGATGTTCAGCGGCGTCTGTCCGGCCGCGTTCGCCTCGCTCTCGGCGGCGCGGTCCTTGGCGTCGCCGATGTTGAGGTCGTCCTTCTTCAGATTGCCGTTGAGGTGCTGGTAGTAGAGATAGCCGGCACCCGCGGTGCCCAGTATCACCACCGCCAGAACCGTCGCCGACCAGCGCAGCACCCGCCGTCTGCGGGGTCTGCCGTCGGCCCCCCGGCCGCCCTTGGAACCCCCGCCACCGTGCCGGCCGCCCTGGTCGGCCGGCGTGTCCTGGTCGGCCCGTGGGGTGAGCGACATGGTGTCGTCCACCGCGGGGGCCTCCCCTCGCACACTGCTCTGCGCCAACGCTCCGCCCTTCCCCACCCTTTGCCCGACAAGGCCGCGCTCCGCGGGTCGGACCTCCCTGTCCGATGCGGAGCGAACCATGTCAGGCCACCCTGTCCGACACCGGTCCGCCACCTGTCAGACCTCTGTGGGCCCGAGCCGGGTTGGCCACGCGTCGGCAAAATCCACGCCGGGTACGGCCGCCGGTGCGCCAGACCAACGCCGGCTGACACACCCGTGTCGTGTGTCAGACCAACGAGCGACGGCGACAGTTGCGTTCCGCGCGCCAGATTCCCTCCGGCGGCGTCCCGCCGCGGCCGTGTACCGCGGTTTCGTACGGTGGATGCCCATGGGCCCGCCCCGCCCAAGTGGGCTGCGGGGCGGGTCCGTTGGACCGCTACCGGCCGGTTACTTCGCGCACTCGACCTTGTCCGCCGTGGACTTCTCCACGTCGGGCGCCTTCGTCGGAGCGGTGAGCGAGACGCCCGCGCCCTTGAAGTCCTTGCCCAGGGTCAGCGTCATCGTGGGCAGGCCCTGCGAGTTGGTCACGCTCTTGCCGGGCTTCAGGGCCGACCCGGACAACCCCATGATCTCGGCGAGCCGGCGTGCCTGGTCCGCCTGGTCGGGGCCGTACTCCAGGGTCGTCTTCGCCAGCGTCGCCGGGGCGTTGCCCGCGTTCTCGGACTTGGTGACGTTCTCCTCGGTCTGCAGCCAGGTGAGGGTCTCCTGGGCACTGCCGGCCGGCGCCCCGCCGTTCATGACCTGCACCCGCACATCGGCGGCGTCCGCCTTGGTGCCCTTCAGGCGGGCGGCCACGGCGGCGGCCTCCTTCTGCTTCTGCTGCTTGACCTCGGTGAAGGAGACGTCGTTCTGGATCGCCTGGAAGACCTGCGGGGCCGTCGACTCGTTGAGGACGACGGTCGTCTTCACCTTCTCCGCCGGGTTGTCGATCACCGGCACGGTCGTGAAGGTCAGGTTCTTCGTGTTGAGCTTGCCCAGCTCCAGACCGAGGTCCTTGAGCTTGTCGATGGAGTCCAGTTGGGAGTCGACGGTCAGCGCCTTCGTGCCCGCCTCGGCCAGCTTGATCATCTTGCTGGGGCTGCTGAGTGTGTCGTTGGACTTCAGCTTGCGCATCAGCGCGCTGAGGAACTGCTGCTGGAGCCCGATCCGGCTCAGGTCACCGCCGAAGCCGACCGAGTGCCGGGTGCGCACGAAGGCCAGCGCGTCCTCGCCCTCGATCGTGTGCTTGCCCTTGGTGAGGTCGAGCTTGGAGTCGGGGTCGTCGATGTCCTTGGCCAGGCACACCTCGACACCGCCGACCGCCGTGGTCAGCGTCTTGACCGCGTTGAAGTCGGCCACCATGAAGTTGTCCGGCTTGATCCCGGTCAGCTCGGTGACGGTACGCGCGGTGCAGCTGGGCGTACGGTCTTCCTGGCCCAGGCTGGTGTTGAAGCGGACGCCGGTCTCGCCCGGAATGACCTTCTGGGAGCCGTCCTCCAGCGTGGTCGGGCAGTCCGGGATGTCGACGATCAGGTCGCGCGGGATGCTGAGCGCCGTCGCGTTCGAGCGGTCCTTGGAGACGTGCAGCAGGATCGTGGTGTCCGCGTGCCCGGCGCTGCCCGAGTCGCCGTACTTCTCGTTGCCCGCGCCCGTGCGCTTGTCCGTGCCGATGAGCAGGATGTTGATGGCCTTGTCCTTGCTGAAGCCACCGGTGCTCGCGCCGTCGTCGGAGACGGACTGGATGTTGTCGTTGAGGTGCTCGATGTAGAGGTACGCGCCGGCCGCGGCGGCGACCACGACGAACGCCATGATTCCGCCGGTCCAGAGCACGGCCTTCTTCGCCTTGCCCTTCTTCTTCACCGGCCGCCGGCCGCGCCGGCCGGGCGGCGGCTCCTCCGGAGCTCCCCGGCGCCTGCGCTGCGGCGGGACCTCACGGCCCGGCGCCTGGCGGGTCTCCCGCCCCGGAGCGGCGGTTCTGCCGCGTGCCGCTCCCGCGCCGGTACCCGTACCCGCGCCGCCGGCACCCTTGGTGGCGGTACCGGCCGAACGCGCGGCGGCGCCGGCGCGGGAAGCGGCTCTGCGGGGGCCTGGAACTGGTGACTGCGGAGTGGAATTACCCAGTCGCAGTTCGTATTCACCGGTGTTCGGATTGAGTACCCACTGGTCTGCGGGGTCGATGTCGTCCGCCCGCCCACGGCCTTGCGCGTCCACGGTTGTCTGAATCCTCCGTCGGGGCCACGCGGCGCCTTCCCCCCAAGGCGCTCGGGTCTCTCTCGGTCAAACAGTGCGCAAGCCTAACTACGGCAGGGAGCACCGGATCGCTCACACTATCCGCCCAGTTCAGCGTCAAGCGACGACGGTGACAAATTCCACGTCCCTACAACTGGGCAATCCGCCTCATTTCTTTGAACTGGGGTTCGTCGACTTGGTGAGCGCTTTACCCACAGGGGTTCTCGGCGGCCGTGCTGCCGCGAAAAGTGGGTGCCGGGGGAGTGGGGTCGCCGAGGCCGGGACCGTGCCGCATTTCGGGCGAATCCGTAACTTCCACCGGGGTGTCGGTGCGCAGCCGCTGGAAGAGCCGCTTCGCCTCGGGCTCCACGAGCTGGTCGCGATTGGCGTTGTGGACGTACGACTCTCTCGGGACCGTAAGGAATTGCACGCGTTCGGTGGGGATGTCGCGCACCCCTCGCGCGAGTTCGTACAAACCACGCAAGCTGGCCAGCGCGGGGTCGGTGGTGAGGGACGACGTGGCGGCGTCCAGGACCGGATAGAGCCTGACCGGGTTGAGCAGCACGTCGTTGCTCTGCACCTTGTGCACGAGTGCGGCGAGGAAGCGCTGCTGGCGGTCCATGCGGTCGGTGTCGCTGCCGTTGCCGAGGGATTTGCGGGCGCGGACGTAGCCGAGGGCCTGCTCGCCGTTGAGGGTGACCTTTCCGGCCGGGAGCCGCAGTTTCGCGGCCTTGTCGTCGATGGGCTTCGTGAGACAGATCTGCACGCCGTCGAGGGCGTCGACCATCTCCTTGAAGCCGTGGAAGTCGATGACCATGTGGTGATCCATACGGATGTCCGTCAGCCGTTCCACGGTGCGGACCGTGCAGGCCGAGCCGCCGACCTGGAAGGCGTAGTTGAACATCGCGAACATCGGCTCGCTGCGCCTGCCGTCGCGGCGGCGGCAGCCGGGGACGTCGACCATGAGGTCACGGGGTATCGACACGGCGGTGGCGCTGCGGCGGCCGGCGGAGAGGTGCAGCAGGATCGCGGTGTCGGAGCGCTCGGTGCCGGAGTCCTTGCCGTAGCGGCGGTTCCCGGTGCCGGCGCGGGAGTCCGAGCCGATGACGAGGATGTTCTGGGCGCCGCGCACGAGGGAGGTGGGGCGCTCCTTCTCGTACCGGGCGAGCTCCGCGGCGGCGGCCTCGTCCGGCGTGATGTTGGAGTCGAGCTTGGCGTACACGGCCCAGGCGACACCGCCGGCGGCGACGACCAGGACACCGACCCCGATGACTCCTCGCCTGGCCCATCGCCGCATCCGCCTGTCGCTGGCCGACGCCCCCCGGCGCGCACGTGCGGTGTCGGTCACGGCTGGGTCCACCCCTCATGGCGTACTGCTGCGTGTGGTGTGGGCTGCTGTTACGACCATGGCCCGGATGAGGGGTGGGGGGTGGGTGGTGGGGGGCCGAATGGGTGACGGTTGCATAGTCAGCCCGTCCGGCGTTTGAGGACGAGGCCCCTTCGGGGCCGAAGCGGGGGCCTGGGGGCGGCAGCCCCCAGACCGGCCTGGCAGCACCGGGCACCTGATCAGCGCGAGATGCCGGAGGCTACCGCGCAGTAGCCGTCACCCGCTCCGCATCAATCCGCTTCGCCAGCGACTCCTCACCCAGCGCCTCCAGGTTCCGGCACAGCACCACCGAACCGCCCGTCGCCAGCGCTCCGTACAGACCGGCGTTGAGGCCCTCCCAGGTGTCGTACGGCAGGGCGGACAGGATCCGGGAGCCGGGTCCCGTCAGACCGAGCGCCGGCGCCTCCGCCCTGGCGCGCTCGACCAGCTCGGCGGCGCTGAACTCGCGCCCGGCCACGATCAGCGCCGGCTCCTCCGGGTCGACCGGGGCGAACGGGGCGAAACGGTCGCCCTGGCTCGGGACTTCCACCGCGTAGTCGGCGAAGCCGGCCGGCGGCTGCGGAAAGCGGCCCCCCAGCGGACGGAGCGCAAGGGCGACCCGCTCGCCCCGGCAAGCCCGCGCGGCCTCCAGGTCCTGTGGACCGCTCACGACCACGTCGGCCGCCGCCGGATCCCCGCCCACGTCCGCGACGGCCCCGACCGACGAGCACGCGAGCAGCCACACCGCCGTCTGCCAGTGCGCGGGCAGCAGCAGCGTGACCCGGTCGCCCGGGCCGGCCCCGAGGTCGCCCTGGAGCAGATTCGCGGTCTTGGCCACCCAATTGGCGAAGGTGGCCACGGACAATTCGACGCGTTCGCCGGTGGCGTCGTCGTAGAAGGTCACCAGGGGGCGTCCGGGATCCGCGGCGAGCGCGGAACGCAGCAGGTCGGCAGGGGTGCGATCGGTGGCGTTCACCCGCGCAAGGTTACGCGCAGGCGTGTGCGCGCACCTCCCTGTGGGGGCTTCGGCGCCCACCTGTTCGGGGTAACTCCCGGCCGACGTACCGTCAGATCCGCAATGGACAAGTTTGTATGACTATGTCCAACATCAGGAGCATGCGTGGATTCCTTGCTTCCTCAATCGGTGTCACGTGCGCGGCCGCTCTCGTCCTCCCGCTCACCCCACCCGCCGCCGCGGCGCCCGCCGGGCCGGCGCTCGGAGCGGAAGCCGCCATGAGCGCAGGGGCGGTGGCCGCACCGGCCCGACGGTATGCGGGCGCCGAGCCGGACCTCCCCGGCAGCACCCAGTCGCTGCCCCTCACCGTCCTCCCCCACGACCGAGCCGCCGGCACCCCGGCCCCCGTCCAACAGGGGCTGCCCCGACGGGACGTATCGCTCTTCTCCCTCGTCGGCGTCGTCTGGGACGACCCCGGCACCGAACTCCACGGCCGCGTCCAGGTCCGCACCCGCTCCGTCGACACGGGCACCTGGTCCGGCTGGCAGGACGTCGAGACCCACAACGCCGAACACGCCCCCGACCCCGACACCGCCGAACGCGCCTCCGGGCACGTGCGGGGCGCCACCGCACCGCTGTGGGTGGGGGAGTCGGACGGCGTGGAGGTGCGGGTCACGCCGGAGGCCGCGGGGCCCCGGCCCGACGAGAACGGTGACGACTCGGCGGTCGACCCCACGGCCGTCACCCCGCTGCCTCCCGGCCTCCAACTCGAACTCGTCGACCCCGGCGAGCCCGCCCCCAACGACCCCGGCCCCCGGCCGGGCTCACTGAACCCCGAGACCACCTCGGCCGCCGGCGCCGGGACCGCCGAGGCCCTCGCCGCCTCCGCGGCCAACGCCGAACTCGCGCCCCTGGGCGCCACCGAGATCCCCGAGCTCGGGCGCGCCGAGACCGAGCGGGAGCTGCTGGCCCTGCGGGGCAGTGAGTTGACCGAGGCGCAGCAGGCGAAGCCGTACATCGGGCCGCGGCCGCGCATCGTCACGCGGCGCGGCTGGGGGGCCGACGAGCGCCTGCGGGAGAAGCAGTTCGCCTACACCAAGAAGGTGAAGGCCGCCTTCGTGCACCACACGGCGTCCGGCGGCAAGTACTGGTGCACGCAGGCGCCCTCGCTCATTCGCGGTATCTACCGCTACCACGTCAAGAGCATGCGCTGGCGCGACCTCGGCTACAACTTCGTCATCGACCGGTGCGGAAACATCTACGAGGGGCGCGCCGGGGGCGTGGCGAAGCCCGTCCTCGGTGCGCACACCCTCGGTTTCAACTCCGACAGCATGGGGATCGCCGTCCTCGGCAGCTACAGCTCCACCAAGCCGACGAAGAGGGCGCTGAAGGCCCTGGCCCGGCTCACGGCCTGGAAGTTGGGGCTCTACGGCGTCAATCCGCGCGGAAAGACATATCTGAAGTCGGGCGGTGGCAATCTCTACCGAAAGGGAAAGAACGTACGACTGAATGCGATCTCCGGTCACCGGGACGGCTTCTCCACGGAGTGCCCCGGCCGGCAGCTCTACAAGAGGCTCGGCACCGCCCGCGCCTCGGCGGCCCGTTACCAGGGCCGCTGAGACGGGGGAGCCATTGGGGGAAGTCTGGGACCCATCGGGTCAGGGGGGACTACCCATGGGGTGTGCGGGTCGCATTCCCGCCATCGGGGGGAGAAGGGGCGGAATGGGTAGGACTACCGGTACCGCACTGCCGTCGAGGGCGCCGCACAACGGTCTGCATACACTGGCCGGCCGAAAGACAGTTCGGCCGGTCCCGGCAGGAAGCAGAGACGACAGGTGACAGAAGCGATCCTCCTGGTCGGCGGCAAGGGCACTCGGCTGCGTCCGCTCACCGTGCACACACCGAAGCCCATGGTCCCGGCGGCCGGGGTGCCGTTCCTCACGCACCAGTTGGCGAGAGCGAGAGCGGCGGGGGTGGACCACATCGTCCTGGCGACCTCGTACCTGGCCGAGGTCTTCGAGCCGTACTTCGGCGACGGCTCGGCGCTGGGTCTCCATCTGGAGTACGTGACGGAGGAGGAGCCGCTCGGCACGGGCGGCGCGATCCGCAACGTGGCGTCGCGGCTGCGGTCCGCACCCGACGACCCGGTCCTGATCTTCAACGGCGACATCCTGACAGGCCTGGACATCGGCGCCCTGGTCCGCACGCACGAGACGACGGGAGCGGACGTCTCCCTCCACCTCACCAAGGTGACGGACCCGAGGGCGTACGGCCTGGTCCCCACCGACGACACGGGCCGAGTCACGGCGTTCCTGGAGAAGCCCCAGACTCCCGAGGAGATCGTCACCGACCAGATCAACGCGGGGGCGTACGTCTTCAGGCGCTCGGTCATCGACACGATCCCGGCGGGCCGGCCGGTCTCGGTGGAGCGCGAGACCTTCCCCGACCTCCTGTCGGCCGGGGCGCACCTCCAGGGCATGGTCGACTCGACCTACTGGCTCGACCTGGGCACGCCGGCGGCCTTCGTCCGGGGCTCGGCGGACCTGGTCCTGGGCCGCGCGCCGTCCCCGGCCGTGCCCGGCCGCTGCGGCGACCGGCTGATCCTCCCCACGGCCCGGGTGGCGGCCGACGCCAAGCTGACCGGGGGCACCGTGGTGGGCGAGGGCGCGTTCGTGGCCGAGGGCGCGCGCGTCTTCGGCAGCACGATCCTGCCGGGCGCGGTCATCGAGCCCGGCGCGGTCATCACCGACTCCCTCATCGGCACCCGCGCCCGCGTCGGCGAACGCTCGGTCCTCACCGGCACGGTCATCGGTGACGGCGCCGTGATCGGCGCGGACAACGAACTGCGCGACGGTGTGCGGGTCTGGTGCGACGCGCGGATACCGGCGGGGGCGGTGCGGTTCTCACCCGATCTGTGAGGACGGTCCCTTCGCGACGCCGGACGGGCTGAGTCGGTCAGCCCGTCCCTTGGTCCCCCCGGCTCGAAGAGCCCGGGGGACTCACAGCCGCCCGATGTCCACCCGCGGCATCTTCGGCGCCCGACGCGCCGGCACCCGCCCGCTGAGCAGGATCAACCGGGCCGCCCGATGCCGCTGCCCCGCGTACGGCTCCAGCAGCTCCAGCATCAAGGCGTCGTCCGCGTCCCGGTCCCCGGCCAGCGCGAACCCCACGATCCCCGGCAGATGCAGATCCCCCACGGTCACCGCGTCCGGCGCCCCATGACTGCGCTGCACGACCTCCGCGGACGTCCACGGTCCGATCCCCGGCAGGACCTCCAACCGCGCCTGCGCCTGAGCCGGCGGCATCCGCACCGCCTCCTCCATCCGCGCGGCGACCCGCACCGCCCGCAGAATCGTCGACGCCCGCTTGTTGTCGACCCCGGCCCGATGCCACTCCCACGACGGAATCAGCGACCAGGTCCGTGCGTCCGGCATCACGCACATCCGCGCCGGCGCGGGCCCCGGCGCCGGCTCGCCGTACTTCCGGACCAGCAACCGCCACGCCCGGTACGCCTCGTCGGTCGTGACCTTCTGCTCGAGAACCGACGGAATCAGCGACTCCATCACCAGCCCGGTCCGCGTCAGCCGCAGCCCCGGCCGCCGGTGTTGGGAGAGCGCCAGCAGCCGGTGCCGAGGTACGAACGCGGACGGGTCGTCCGCGGCCCCGAGCAGTTCGGGCAACCCGTCGAGCAGCCACTCCGCCCCCGGCCCCCACGCCTCGCCCCGGACCCGCGCACCGCGCGCACTGACCCGCAGCGTCCCGGGACCGGCCGGCGTCCGGGTGGCCCGCCACACGGACCCGTCCGGCATCGCCCGGAACGTCGGATCCCCCGGCCCGCGCCGCAAGGGCCCCAGCACCAGCCCGAGATCGAGCGGCCCGTCCGGCACCCAGGTACGCACCCTCGCGGGAGCCGGCACCTGCCGCGGTATCCCCGCGGGCACCCCGACGTGGCCACCGCGCACGGTCGTACGCGTGGGGCGCTGAGCGAAACGTCCTGCCACGGATGGGGTCCTCTGGATACGGAAGGGGCTCTACGAGCGTATGCGCTCAGCGGGGCGCGTCAGCGCACCTCGATGAAAGCCCCCGCATCCCGCTGCGGCCGGGGCCGCGGCTCCTCCGCGGGATGGCCCACCGCCACCGCCCCCATCGGATCCCAGTCATCCGGCAGCCCGAGCACCTCGCGGACCACCTCCCGGCAGAACATCGTCGACGACACCCACGCCGAGCCCAGCCGCTCCCCGGCCAGCGCGACCAGGAAGTTCTGCACCCCGGCGCCGGTGGCGACGACGAACATCTCCCGCTCGGCGCCGTCCCGCCGCGCGTCGCCGTAGGTGTGCGACCCGTCCATGACCAGACAGGGCACCACCAGATACGGCGCGTTGCGCAGCACGTCCCCGCGCCGGACGCGCTTGGCGACGGACTCCTCGCTCTTGCCGTCCCGCCGCAGATCGGCGATCCAGGCGTCCCGCATCGCGTCGAGCAGCCGCGTCCGCGACTCGGCGGACTCCAGCAGGACGAACCGCCACGGCGTCGTGTGGTGCGGCGCCGGCGCCGTGACCGCCGCCGCGACGGCTCTTCGTACGGACCCGGAGTCGACGGGCTCGTCCGTGAACGCCCGTACCGTACGGCGCTGGGTCACCGCCTCCCGGACCGCCTCCGACGTGCCCAGCCGGAACATGTCGTCACGCGCGCCCCGGACCAGGGCCCGCGCCCCCTCCCCGTGGTCGTCGGTCACCGAGTGCGCCAGCCCGCGCACCACGGCGACCGGCAGACCGGCGGCCTTGCCCTTCACCAGGTCACCGGCGGCGGCGAGCTCGTCCGCCGTCGCCACGACGGTCGCGCTGAGCGGGTTGCCGTGCGCGTCCGTGCCCCCGCGCAGATCGTCCAGCACGCGGATGCCGGCCGCGCCGATCGCGACGTCCGTGAGCCCGGCGCGCCAGGGGCGTCCGAAGGTGTCGGTGACGACGACGCCGACGTCGACGCCCAGGGCGTCGCGCAGTCCGTCCCGGATCGCCCGCGCGGACGCGTCCGGGTCCTCGGGCAGCAACAGCACGGTCCCGGCGGGGGTGTTGGAGGCGTCGACCCCGGCGGCGGCCATGACCAGGCCCTGCCGGTTCTCGACGATGCGCAGGGCGCCGCGCCGGGCCACGACCCGTACCGTCTCCGCGTCGATCGCGGACTCCCGGTCGGCCGCCTCGACGATCCGCCCCTCCGCCTTGGACACGATCTTCGAGGTCACGAGGAGCACGTCCCCGTCGACCAGGCCCGGCTCGGCGGCGGCGATCAGCTTCGCCAGGTCGTCGCCCTGCTGGACCTCGGGGATCCCGGGGAGGGCCCAGACGCGGTAGCCGTCGGCAGACATCCCGCTCACGACACCCGCACCTCCTCCGCCAGCGTCAGCGCCTCACGGGCCATCTGCGCGGTGGTGTCGAGGTCGGTCATCATCAGCGGTACGGCCCGGCAGCGGATGCCCGCCGCCTCGACCTGCTCGACGGAGCCCGCGTCGACGGTGTCGACGAGCCAGCCGTCGAGGAGCCCCGAGCCGTAGTGCTCGGCGACGGCCGCCGCCGTCGACTCCACGCCGACCGCCGCGAGCACCTTGTCGGCCATCCCGCGCACGGGCGCGTCCCCGACGATGGGGGACAGGCCCACGACCGGCACGCCCGCGTCGGCGATGGCCTCGCGGATGCCGGGCACGGCGAGGATCGTGCCGACCGAGACGACCGGGTTGGACGGCGGGAAGAGGATGACGTCCGCCTCGGCGATCGCCTCCAGGACGCCCGGCGCCGGCTTGGCCTGCTCGGCCCCGACCGGCACGATCGCCTCGGCCGGCACCTGGGCCCGCAGCCGCACCCAGTACTCCTGGAAGTGGACGGCCTTGCGCTCGCCGTCCACCTCGACCGCGACATGCGTCTCGACGCGGTCGTCGGTCATGGGGATCAGACGGACGCCCGGCTTCCACCGGTCGCACAGCGCCTCCGTCACCGCGCTCAGCGGATATCCGGCGCCGATCATCTGCGTCCGCACGATGTGCGTGGCGAAGTCCCGGTCGCCGAGCCCGAACCACTCCGGCCCGACGCCGTAGGCCGCGAGCTCCTCCTTGAGGTGGAAGGTCTCGTCGGACCGGCCCCAGCCCTGTTCCTCGTTGATACCGCCGCCGAGCGTGTACATCACCGTGTCGAGGTCCGGGCAGACCTTCAGCCCGAAGAGGTGGATGTCGTCCCCGGTGTTGCCGATGACCGTGATGTCCGCGTCCGGCACGGCCTGCTTCAGACCGCGCAGGAACCGGGCACCACCGATGCCGCCTGCCAGAACCACAATGCGCATGGGCCCAAGTCTTGCAGGCGGGTACGACAACGCGTCACGCAGTCACGGCACGCGCCTCGCAGGCGGGGGCGGTGTGCATCGGCATCTCGGTCAGGCCCGGGTAGTACACGTGCAGGCTCACCGCCGGTTCCAGCGCGTCGTTCACCACTTCGTGGGCGTACCCGGGCGCGAACACCCGCTGCGCTCCCGTCGCCAACGCGCGCCTGCCGCGCTCCGTGTGCTCGGTGAGCGTGCCGTCCAGGACGGTCATCACGCCGGAGGACCGGCCGTGGTCGTGCAGCCCGCTGCCCTGACCGGGCACCCAGGACAGCAGCCACACTTCGTAGCCGGGGCCGGTGCGCAGCCGGTGGTACCAGCGCGTGGTGGCGTCGTACCGGACGAGGTGCTCCCACTGGGACCGGTCGGCGGCGATGGAGCGGGCCAGGCCGACGAACTCGGCGACGGTGGCCGGGTGCTCGCGCGGTGCCTGGAGGAGGTGCGGGACTTCGAGGATGTCGCCGGCGATCTGGAGGTCGCTGTCGCTGTTCATGGGGTGGTGGTTCCTCAGTGAAAAGAAGGTCAGAGGGAACGAGAGCCGAGGAACGGGTGACTCGGCCTACAGCTGGAGCGGGTGTGGCTCAACAGCTGGGACAGCAACAACAGCTACAGCGAGCGCGGGCAGCACCGTGGGACCCGGCGGTGCGGGTCGAGGTGAGTGCCGAGTTCGCGAGCATGCCCACAAGGACAGCGGTTTGCACCTCGCACTGTCAACTCGACGCCCGTTATGTGGGACATGTTTCACCTCATCCGGTTCATCTCCGAGGTGAAAGGTTTGTGCATGGGGTTGCCGGGACACATGGCGCACAACCGGCGCACGGGCGGTCGTTGTGATCCTGTGATCCGACTGTGATCCAGTTCGCTTCCGCACGTGTGTGCAACGAGATCGAACTTCTGGGCGTCCTTTTCCGTACAGGCTCTGCGCGGGGTCGGCGGCCCTCCCGGGTCCCGTCCGCTTGTCAAGGTTTAGGCCGATTTGAACACTTTCCGCTAGGCCTTGGTTCCGCAGAGTGAATAAGGGGCTCAATAGCAGATCTCGGCTTGACTCGCCCGGAGCAGCACACTTGTAATTTCACTCGTGTCGTTCAGCCGGAATCGGTAACGGCTACATCACGGGGACGCGAAAGACAGACGAGGGGCGCACATGACCGAGCTGGTGCAGCAACTGCTGGTCGACGACGCGGACGAGGAACTCGGCTGGCAGGAGCGCGCGCTGTGCGCCCAGACCGACCCCGAGTCCTTCTTCCCCGAGAAGGGCGGCTCCACCCGCGAGGCCAAGAAGGTCTGCCTCGCCTGTGAAGTCCGCTCCGAGTGCCTCGAGTACGCCCTCGCCAACGACGAGCGCTTCGGCATCTGGGGCGGCCTGTCCGAGCGTGAGCGCCGCCGCCTGAAGAAGGCGGCCATCTGACCGCGGCGTCGGCCGCACGCCGCCGTATCCGCACGTACAGCTGTAGTCGCAGGTACATACGTCTCGAACAGGTCTCGAACGGCCCGTCGCAGGTGGGTTATCCACAGGCGGCGGGCCGCCGTGATGCCCAGCCGATAGTGTGGTCGCTCGTCCGAGACGCCCCGCTGTCCCCCAGGGGCACAGGCGTCCACCGCAGTCCATCGAACCGGGGCCCGTACCTCGATGTCCGTGCACAGCCACACGGCAGCCCATCACGACTCCGCTGCCACACCTGAGTTTCCGCGTCATGTGGTGACGGCGGTCCTCGTCTCCCACGACGGCGCCCGCTGGCTGCCCGACGTGCTCGCCGGGCTGCTCGGCCAGGAGCGCCCCGTCCAGCTCGCCGTCGCGGCCGACACCGGCAGCGCGGACCACTCCGCGCAGCTGGTCACCGACGCCCTCGGCGCCGACCGCGTCCTGCACCTCGCCCGGCGCACCGGATTCGGCCAGGCCGTCGAGGAGGCCAGCCGCACCGCGCCCGTCCTCACCCCGGACGAGCTGACGTATCTGAAGCGGCCGAGCGGCTGGGACCCGGTCACGCGCAGCTGGCGCGACGACGCCTACGACATGCCCGAACTCCCCCACGGGGAGCCGGTGCAGTGGCTGTGGCTCCTGCACGACGACTGCGCCCCCGAACCCGACGCCCTCGCCCAGCTGCTGCGCGTCGTGGAGAACGAGCACGAGCTGGGGCGCGACGACGTCGCCGTCGTGGGCCCCAAGCTGCGCGGCTGGTACGACCGCCGCCAGCTCCTCGAAGTGGGCGTCACCATCGCCAACTCCGGCCGCCGCTGGACCGGACTCGACCGCCGCGAACAGGACCAGGGCCAGCACGACCACGTGCGGTCCGTGCTGTCCGTGTCCACCGCAGGCATGCTCATCCGGCGCGACGTCTTCGAGGAACTCGGCGGCTTCGACCGGCGGCTGCCCCTCATGCGGGACGACGTCGACCTGTGCTGGCGCGCCACCGCCGCCGGCCACCGCGTCCTCGTCGCCCCCGAGGCGGTCGTACGCCACGCCGAGGCGTCCTCCCGCGAGCGCCGCACCGTCGACTGCGTGGGCCGCACCGCCGCCTCCCCGCACAAGGTCGACAAGGCCGGCGCCGTCTACACCCTGCTCGTCAACACCCGTACGGCCGTGCTGCCCTGGGTGCTGCTGCGCCTGGTGTTCGGCACCGTACTGCGCACGCTCGCCTACCTCGTGGGCAAGGTCCCCGGCCAGGCCCTCGACGAGATCCGCGGCCTCGTGGGCACCCTGCTGCGCCCCGAGCGGATCATCGCGGGGCGGCGCAGGCGCGGCAGTCCCGTCATCGACAAGGGCGAGCTGCGGGCGCTGTTCCCGCCGCCCGGCGCGACCGTGCGGGCCACCGTCGAACAGGTCGCGGGCAGCCTCGTCGGCAGCTCCGACCCCGAGGTGGCCGCCGGCGCGGGACGCCACGGCAGCGCCATCGAGTCCGGACCCGGCGGCGACGACGCGGACTTCCTGGAGATCGAACAGTTCGCCCGCCTCAAGCGCATCGCCCGCAACCCCGGCCCGATGCTCTTCCTGGTGCTGCTGTTCGTCTCGCTGATCGCCTGCCGCGACCTCCTGGGCGCCGGGGCGCTCGCGGGCGGCTCGCTGCTGCCCGCCCCGGCCGAGTCCGGCGAGCTGTGGGCCCGTTACCTGGACGCCTGGCACCCGGTGGGCGCCGGAGGCACCCCCGCGGCGCCGCCGTACCTCGCGCTCGTGGCGATGCTCGCCTCCACGCTGCTCGGCTCGACCGGGTTCGCGGTCACGATCCTGCTGGTGTGCTCGGTGCCGCTGGCCGGATTCACCGCCTACTTCGCCTCCCGCCCGCTCATCGAGTCGCGCCTCCTGCGCGCGTGGGCGGCCGTCGTCTACGCCTTCCTGCCCGCGGCCACCGGCGCCCTCGCCGGCGGCCGCATCGGCACCGCCGTCCTCGCCGTCCTGCTGCCGCTCATCGCCCGCGCGGCCATCGCGGCAAGCGGCCTGGCGAACGGCTCCGGGGCGCGCGGCAGTTGGCGCGCGACCTGGGCGTACGCACTGCTGCTGACGATCGCCACCGCCTTCACCCCGATCATCTGGCCGATCGCGCTGATCCTCGGCATCGGTCTGCTGGTCGTGCGGCGCACCGACATCACGGCGTACGGACTGCGTTTCCTGGCCCAGCTCGGCGCACCCCTGCTGGTGCTGGCGCCCTGGTCGCTGTCGCTGCTTCCGTTCGGCTTCTTCCGCGAGGCCGGCCTGGAGTACGGCTCCTCGGCGGCTTCCGCCCTGGACCTGCTCGGCGCCAGCCCCGGCGGCCCCGGCACCGTCAGCGGGCTGATGCTCATCGGCATCGTGCTGGCCGCGCTGGCCGCCCTGCTGCGCTCCGAGCGCCAGCTGGGGGTCCGCACGGCCTGGGCGGTCGCCCTGCTGGGCTTCGTCTTCGCGGTCCTGTCCAACAGCTCCACCTGGGCAGGACCCGCGACCCTCGTCTACGGCATCGCCCTCCTCGCCGCCGCCCTGCTCGGCGCCGACGGGGCACGCTCACGGGTCGCCGAGCAGAGCTTCGGCTGGCGCCAGCCGGTCGCCGCGCTTATCGCGTTCACCGCGGCTGCCGGCCCGCTGCTCGTCGCCGCCGGCTGGATGATCCGCGGCGCCGACGGACCGCTGGAGCGACGCGACCCCGTCCAGGTGCCCGCGTTCGTCGCCGAGGAGAGCAACACCCGCGACCAGGCCCGCACCCTCGTCCTCGACAGCGACTCCGCGGCCCACGTCGGCTACATGCTGGTGCGCGGCTCCGGCGCCCGCCTCGGCGATGCCGAACTGGCCGTGGCCGACGGGGAGAACGCCAAGCTGGACAAGATCGTCGCGAACCTCGTCGCCGGTTCGGGCGCCGACCAGGCCGACCAGCTGGGCGCCTTCGCGGTGCGCTATGTCCTCGTCCACAAGGGCGCGCCGCGCGAGGTCACGCGCGTGCTGGACGCCACGCCGGGCCTGTCGCGGCTCAGCGAGCAGAACGGCAGCGCGCTGTGGCGGATCGACCGGCAGGTCTCGCGCGCGGCCATCGTGGCCGGGGCCGACTCAGGCGCCGGTACCGGTGAGCCCGAGCCGGTCGCCGCCGGACCCGTCGAGATCCACACCACGATCCCCGGCGGCTCCGACGGGCGGGTTCTGCGGCTCGCCGACAGTGCCGACGACGGCTGGACCGCCACCCTGGACGGCAAGCCGCTCACCGCGACCACCGTCGACGGCTGGGCCCAGGGCTTCGAGCTTCCCACCGACGGCGGCAGGCTGGACGTCACCTACGACGAACCGATCGGTCACACCGCCTGGCTGTGGGCCCAGGGCTTCCTCGCCGTCGTGCTGGTGGTGATGGCCCTGCCGGGACGTCGCCGTGACGTCGACGACGACCTCCCGGAGGAGCCGGACGTGCCGGCCGAGGCCATGGCCGGAGAGGGCCGCCGGGCCCGCCGACTGCGCGCCCAGGCCGAGGCCGAAGAGGGCGGTCAGGACGGGGAGTTCCCGACGCCGCCGCCCGCGCCCGACGAGGAGCCGGCCGCACCGCCGATTCCGCAGCAGGCGCCCTACGGCGACTGGGACACGCCCAGCTACGCGGGTGCCGACTACAACAGCGGCTACGGCGGCCAGCAGTATCCGGCGGGCGGCGCCTACGACCAGGGGTACCAGGCGGATCCGTATCAGGGCGGTCAGTACGACCCCTACGCGTACGGGCAGCAGCCGCAGGCGGGGGCGTACGACCCCGCGTACGACCAGACGTACCAGCAGCAGGGGTACGACCCCGCGTACGACCCGGCGCAGCAGCATCAGCACGGCAGTGAGCGTTCCGACGGGAGCCAGCAGTGAACCGCACCACCCTGTCCCTGATCGCCGGCGTCGGTGCCCTCGCGGCCGTCACCGGGTTCGCGGCGCTCACCTCGCCGGACGCGTCCGGGACGAACACCGCCAAGGCCGCGGCCGAGCTGCCGGTGGAGCGGTCGAGCCTGGTGTGCCCGGCGCCGAGCATCTCCGACCTCGCCGAGACGACGTACACCTCGTTCACGCCGGTCACCAAGGGCACGGCGAGCGGGGGGAAGGCGGAGCTGCTGTCCGCGGGGGACAAGGCGGGCAAGCCCGCTGCGAAGGGCAAGGCCGACAAGCCTGTTCTGGAGGCCAAGGAGCCGGGCAAGCCGGTGAGCGAGGACGCCTCCGGCGCGGACTCGCCGGCGCTCGTCGGGACCGCCGACGGGAAGTTCGCGCCCGGGTGGACCGTGCAGGAGACGACAGAGGTCGCGGCCGGAACCGGGCGCGGGCTGCAGGGAGTCAACTGCACCGCGCCGGACACCGAGTTCTGGTTTCCGGGCGCCAGCACGGCCCCCGACCGCACGGACTACGTGCATCTGACGAACCCCGACGACTCCGCCGCCGTCGTCGACATCGAGCTGTACGGCAAGGACGGCGCGCTGGAGACCACGGTGGGGGAGGGGATCACGGTTCAGCCGCACTCCGGTGAGCCGGTCCTTCTGTCCACGCTCACCGGCGAGAAGCAGGACAACGTGACCGTGCACGTGAGTGTGCGCAGCGGTCGCGTGGGCGCGTCGGTGCAGGCGCTGGACGACAAGCTCGGCGGGGACTGGCTCGCGGCTTCCGCCGACCCCGCGGGGAGCCTGGTGCTGCCCGGCGTCCCGAAGGACGCCACGGCCGTGCGGCTGGTCGCGTTCGCGCCCGGGGACGCGGACGCGGATCTGAAGGTGCGGCTGGCTTCGCCGTCCGGGCTGATCACGCCCGCCGGGAATGAGACGTTGCACGTCAAGGCGGGGATGACCAGTGCGGTGGATCTGGGTGACGTGATGCGGGGCGAGGCCGGGTCGCTGGTGCTGACGCCCACGGATCGGTCAGTGCCCGTGGTCGCCGCCCTGCGGGTGGTCCGCGGGAAGGGCGCCAAGCAGGAGACGGCGTTCGTTCCGGCGGTACGGCCCGTGGGGAAGCGCGCGACCGCGGTGGACAACCGGGCGAAGGGCACGACGCTGTCCGTGACGGCGCCGTTCGGCACGGCGGAGGTCAAGGTGACGGCCTCGGCGGGGAGCGACGCAGGCACGGCGGCGTCGAAGACGTACACGGTCAAGTCCGGCACCACGCAGGAGGTGGAGGTGCCGGTGCCGAGCGGGCTGAAGGGGACGTACGCGCTGACCGTCGAGACGGTCTCGGGCGGGCCGGTGTACGCGTCCCGGACGCTCGCCGTGACCGAGGGCGGGGTGCCCGGGTTCACCGTGCAGACGCTGCCGGACGACCGGGGGATGGTGGCCGTGCCCGAGGCCGACGAGGACCTGTCGGTGCTGCAGCGGTGAGGCCCTGCGTCCGCGGGCGCAGGCGCCGGCGGATGAGGCGTCAGTCCTCGCCGTAGCGAGGATCCACCGTCTCCGGGGTCAGCCCCAGAAGCTCCGCCACCTGTTCCACGACCACTTCATGGACGAGCGCGGCACGCTCGTCGCGGCCCTTGGTGCGGATCTCGACCGGGCGGCGGTAGATGACCACGCGCGCCCGGCGGCCCTCGCGGGCGGCGATCGTGCCGCCCAGGGGGACCGCCTCGTCGTTCCAGGTGCGTCCGTCGAGGCGCGGGACCTCCAGGACCAGGAAATCGATGTCGGTCAGCTGGGGCCAGCGGCGTTCGAGGCGTTCCACCGAGTCCTGGACCAGGTCGGCGAAGGCGTCGGCGCGGCTGGCCGCGAGCGGGACCTGGGGAGGTGCGATCGGGCCGCGCATGCCACGGCCGTGGCGATCACGGCGGCGAGGCCCGGGTCCGGCGGCACGGGGCGGTACAGGGGTGTCCATCACTGATGAAGGGTAGTCCTCACGGCCGGTGCGTGTCCGATCGCCGTGGGGTGGCGGGGGCGCTCGCGGTCCGCCCGTACGGCATGTCAGCAGATGACCATTCCAGCCAAGCTTGGGCTCGTTTCCGTATCTCCCCGACACTGTCCAAGTCGAGGATATTGATGGGTTTTGTGGTAAGTGGTGACCGGTTCTGAACGCGCCCGAGATCTCGGTACGTGGCTTTTGGGCAGGTCAGAAGGGTGGGGCGGGAGAGGTGTGTGGGGTGCTTCACAGCACGACACGGTGGAGTGACCTGGGGGAGAGTCGTCGCGGCCCGCTCAAGAGTGCGGTACCGTCCAACGTCGTGAGCCCTGTACGTCGCTGTTCGCGCACCGCTTGCGGCCGTCCCGCCGTAGCGACGCTGACGTACGTCTACGCCGACTCGACCGCGGTCCTCGGCCCGCTCGCCACCTACGCCGAACCCCACTGCTACGACCTGTGCGCCGAGCACTCGGAGCGCCTGACCGCCCCTCGTGGGTGGGAGGTCGTACGACTGCTGGACGGCTCGGCTCCGGCCCGTCCCAGCGGCGATGACCTGGAAGCGCTTGCCAATGCCGTGCGCGAGGCGGCCCGTCCGCAGGAGCGGGCGGCGGAGGCCGGCGGAGGCGGGAGCCGTGGCGCCGACCCGATGGAGGTCGCGCGGCGGGGTCATCTGAGGGTGCTTCGCTCGCCCGACAACTGACGGTCGGCTCTTCCGCGGTTCACTCCGCACTTCCTGTGCGCTCCGCGGTTCTTGTGTGCGCGTCGGTTCTTCTGTCCGCGTCGGTTCTTCTGTGCCCCTTTCGTTGAGTGGTGCGCAAGTGTTGACGCGCGCTTGTCGCGGACACGACCATTCCGTATGCCGGAACGAGAAATCGCTTTCCGCATGGCGGAATCCGGGAGGTGCCCGTGTACGTCCAGGAACTGGAGCCCGTCGCCGGCTCGCTGGGGCTCTCCGCCCTCGTGGCGGCGCTGCCCCTGGTGATCGTCCTCGTCCTGCTGGGCGGGGTCCGGATGAAGGCCCACCTCGCGGGGCTCACCGGGCTGGCGGGCGCCGTGCTGGTCGCATGGCTCGCGTACGGCATGCCGCTCGGGCAGACGCTCTCCGGCGCCGCCCAGGGAGCCGTATTCGGGCTCTTCCCCATCCTGTGGATCGTCGTCAACGCCCTGTGGGTGTACCGGATGACCGTCCGGACCCGGCACTTCGACATCCTCCGGCGCTCGTTCGGGCGGCTCTCCGACGATCCCCGCATCCAGGCGCTCGTCGTCGCCTTCTGTTTCGGGGCGCTGCTGGAGGCCCTCGCCGGGTTCGGGGCGCCCGTCGCGATCTGTTCGGTCATGCTCGTCGCCCTCGGCTTCGACCCCGTGCGTGCGGCCGTCGTCGCGCTGGTCGCCAACACCGCGCCCGTGGCCTTCGGGGCGATGGGAACGCCGGTGGTGACCCTCGCCCAGGTCACCGGGCTGCCCCTGGACGACGTGGCCTCCGTGGTGGGGCGTCAGACGCCCCTGCTGGCCCTCGTCGTGCCGCTCGTGCTCGTCGCGCTCGTGGACGGCCGACGCGGGCTGCGCGAGACCTGGGTACCCGCCGTGGCGTGCGGAGTCGCCTTCGCCGTCGCCCAGTTCGCCGCCTCCAACTACGTCTCCGCGCAACTCGCCGACATCGGGGCCGCCTTGGCCGGCGCGGGCGCCCTGGTCGCCGTACCGCACGCGCGCGTGCCCGCCGCCGAGGCCGTACGCGCGTCCGTGCTGACCGGCGCGCGCAGCGAGGAGTTGGACGAGGACGACCCGCGCGGGGAGGTCGTGCGGGCCTATGCGCCGTACGCGTTGATCGTCGTGATCTTCTCCCTCGCGCAGATCCCGGTCGTCAAGGACTGGCTGGCCGAGGCGACATAGACGTACGACTGGCCCTTCCTGAACGTCGCCGGCCCGGACGGGGAGCCGGTCGGCGGCAATGTCTTCAGCTGGCCCGTCGTCTCCACCGGCGGGACGCTCGTGCTGCTCGCCGGGATGTGCACGGCGGCCGTTCTGGGGGTGCACGCGCGCGTGGCCGTCAAGGAGTGGGCCGCCACCGTGCACGAGTTGAGGTTCGCCATCCTGACCGTGACGTCCGTGCTGGCGCTCGCGTACGTCATGAACCTGTCCGGGCAGGCCGCGACCATCGGCCACTTCGTGGCCGCGGCGGGCGCCGGGCTCGCCTTCCTCTCCCCGGTGCTGGGCTGGTTCGGCGTGGCGGTGTCCGGCTCGGACACGTCCGCGAACGCCCTGTTCGGCGCGTTGCAGGTGACGGCGGCGAGGGAGTCGGGACTGTCGCCGGAACTCCTGGCCGCCGCCAACAGTTCAGGTGGTGTGCTCGGCAAGATGATCTCGCCGCAGAACCTCACGATCGCGTGCGCGGCCGTGGGGCTCGCGGGCCGGGAGGGGGACCTGCTGCGGCGGGTGCTGCCGTGGAGCATCGGGCTGCTGCTGGTGATGTGTCTGATCGTGGTCGGACAGAGTTCACCGGTGCTCGGTTGGATGCTGCCCTGACTCCGCTGCTGTCCTGACGGTTACGGCTAGGGGTCCGCTCGGTGGGCGCACAGCGCACTGTCAGCCCGGGCGGGTAGTTTGGGGTGACCGACAGGACTTTCAGGAGGGTTGGCCGTGGCCGCTGATCTGTCACAGCTCGTGAAGGCGTACGACGTGCGCGGGGTCGTCCCGGACCAGTGGGACGAGTCGCTGGCCGAGCTCTTCGGGGCAGCCTTCGTCCAGGTGACGGGCGCGAGCGCGATCGTCATCGGTCACGACATGCGCCCCTCGTCGCCCGGCCTGTCCCGCGCCTTCGCGCGCGGCGCGGCGACCCAGGGCGTCGACGTCACCGAGATCGGCCTGTGCTCCACCGACCAGCTGTACTACGCGTCGGGCGCGCTGAACCTGCCCGGCGCGATGTTCACGGCCTCGCACAACCCGGCCCAGTACAACGGCATCAAGATGTGCCGCGCGGGCGCGGCCCCGGTCGGCCAGGACACCGGGCTCGCCGAGATCCGCGAGCTGGTCGAGGGCTGGACGGAGTCGGGCGCCCCGGCCCCGGCCGCGCGGACGGGTGTCATCACCCAGCGCGACACGCTGGAGGACTACGCGGCCCACCTGCGCTCCCTCGTCGACCTGACCTCCATCCGCCACCTGAAGGTCGTCGTCGACGCGGGCAACGGCATGGGCGGCCACACGGTGCCGACCGTACTCGCCGGCCTCCCGCTGGACGTCGTCCCGATGTACTTCGAGCTGGACGGCACCTTCCCGAACCACGAGGCCAACCCGCTGGACCCGGCGAACATCGTCGACCTCCAGAAGCGGGTCCGCGAAGAGGGCGCCGACCTGGGCATCGCCTTCGACGGCGACGCCGACCGCTGCTTCGTCGTCGACGAGCACGGCGCGCCGGTCTCCCCGTCCGCCATCACCGCCCTGGTGGCCTCCCGCGAGCTCGCCAAGCACGGCGGCAAGGGCACGGTCATCCACAACCTGATCACGTCCTGGTCCGTCCCGGAGGTCGTCAAGGAGAACGGCGGCACCCCGGTCCGCACCCGCGTCGGCCACTCCTTCATCAAGGCCGAGATGGCCAGGACCGGCGCGATCTTCGGCGGCGAGCACTCCGCCCACTACTACTTCAAGGACTTCTGGAACGCCGACACGGGCATGCTGGCCGCCCTCCACGTCCTCGCCGCCCTCGGCGGGCAGGACGGCCCGCTCTCCGGTCTGGTCGCCCAGTACGACCGCTACGCCGGCTCCGGCGAGATCAACTCCACAGTCGCCGACCAGACGGGCCGCCTCGCCGCGATCAAGGCCGCGTACGAGGGCCAGGAGGGCGTCGAACTGGACGAGCTCGACGGCCTCACGGTGACCGCCGCCGACTGGTGGTTCAACGTCCGCCCGTCCAACACGGAGCCACTGCTCCGCCTGAACGCGGAGGCACGGGACGAGGCGACGATGGCGAAGGTGCGGGACGAGGCGCTGGGGATCATCCGGGGCTGAGCCCCTCACCCGCGGTGCATCCCAGCCGGTCCGGCGTTGAGGACGAGGCCCGTTCAGGGCCGAAGCGGGGTCCGGGGCGGCAGCCCCAGCGGCGTCGAAGGGGCGGAGCCCCTTCAGGACGGGACGGGCAGGGGCGGCGGGGGCGAAACCGGCTCCGCCGCCCCCACCGGCACCGCCCCCGCCCAACCCCGGCACCCCGCCCCCACCGGCGGTACGCTGACCAGGCACATCCGCACACCCGCACGTACCACCCAACCCCGCCCCAGAAGGGACCCGCCATGCCGCTGGAAGCCGGCCTCCTGGAGATCCTCGCCTGCCCCGCCTGCCACGCCCCGCTCAAGGAGCAGGACGCCGAGCTGATCTGCACGGGCCAGGACTGCGGCCTGGCGTACCCGGTCCGCGACGGCATCCCGGTCCTGCTCGTCGACGAGGCCCGCCGCCCCGCGTGACGCGACGCGCGCCGGGCACGGAAGCATCGAGCGACCCGGGCCCGCACGCACACGCCGAGCGCATCGAACGTCCCGGGCCATACGCACACAGCGGACCCATCGAGCGACCCCGGGCCCGCACGCACACACCGGACCCATCGAACGACCCCGGCCCGCACGCACACCCCCACGCACACCGGCACAACCAAGTCCCAACCCGCCCCGGCGATCGGAGGCTGCCGCCCATGCTCGACGAATCGCTGCTGGACACGCCGGAGGCGCTCGCCGAGGCCGACCGCCGTGCCCTGCTCCGAGGCGCGGCCGAAGCCGGCGCCCGCGTCCGCACCGCCGCCCGGCACGCCACCGAGGCCGGCGTCCACGACCTGAAGCCCGACGGCCGCCCCCGCGCCATCCTCATCGCGGGCCCCGGCGCCGCCGCCACCTGCGTCGCCGACCTCCTCGGCACGCTCGCCGGCGCCACGAGCCCCGTCACCCGACTGGCCCCGGCCGGCGTCGCCCCCGCCGCGGGCGCCCTGCGCTGGGAGCTCCCCGGCTGGGCCGGCTCCGTGGACCTGCTGCTGATCACCACCCCCGACGGCACCGAGCCCGGCCTGGCCCTGCTCGCCGAGCAGGCCTACCGCCGCGGCTGCACGGTCGTGGCCGTGGCCCCCGCCGGCACCCCGCTCACCGAAGCCGTGCACGGCAACCACGGCCTGTTCGTACCGATGGCGACCGCCCCGTACGAGCAGGAGGAGGCCCTCATCGCCTCCGCCCCCGGCGTCCTGTGGGCCCTGCTCACCCCGCTCCTGGCGCTCCTCGACCGCACGGGCATGCTCACCGCCCCGCCCGATGCCGTCGAGAAGGTCGCCGACCGCCTCGACCACATCGCCGAGCGCTGCGGCCCCGCCATCGCGACGTACAGCAACCCCGCCAAGACCCTCGCCGCCGAACTCGCCGACGCGCTCCCGCTGATCTGGACCGAGGGCGTCTCCGCGGGCCCGGCCGGCCGCCGTTTCGCCGCCGCGCTCGCCGAACTCTCCGGCCACCCCGCCCTGGTGGCGGAGCTGCCCGAGGCCCTCGCCTCGCACAACGCCCTCCTCGCCGGCCGGCTCGCGGCGAGCGCCGACCCCGACGACTTCTTCCGCGACCGCGTGGAGGAGACACCGGCCCTGCACGCGCGCGTGGTCCTGCTGCGCGACCGTCCGATCGGCGGCCTCACCGCCGCGCCCGCCGCCCGCGACCTGGCCCTCAGCCATGACACGCCGATCAGCGAACTGGAGCCGGAGCCCGGCGACGAGCTCGAGACCCTCGCGGAACTGATCGCCATCACGGATTTCGCCGCCGTTTACCTGGCGCTCGCCTCGGGGGCCTGATCTGTCCCAGGACGCGTTGACGGCCGTACGCCCGAGGAACCGGCAGCCGTACGCAAGGCGAACTCGCGTCCTCCGCAACGAGACCGCGCCGCATGTACAGAGAGCAGGCAGACAACCGCATGGACCGCCTCGACAACACCATCCGCCCCTACGCCTGGGGTTCCACCACCGCGATCGCGAAGCTCCTCGGTGTCGAGCCGACCGGCGAACCGCAGGCGGAGATGTGGATGGGCGCGCACCCGGGCGCACCCTCGCGCACCGAGCGCGGCACGCTCGTCGAGGTCATCGAGGCGGACCCGGCGCGTGAGCTGGGCGCCGCGGCCGTCGCGAAGTTCGGCCCCCGCCTGCCCTTCCTCCTCAAGATCCTCGCCGCCGGTGCCCCGCTCTCCCTCCAGGTCCACCCCAACCTGGAGCAGGCGAAGGAGGGTTACGAGGACGAGGAGCGCCGCCGCATCCCCGTGGACGCCGGCCACCGCAACTACAAGGACGCCAACCACAAGCCCGAACTGATCTGCGCGCTCACCGAGTTCGACGGCCTGTGCGGCTTCCGCGACCCCCTGCGGACCGCCGACCTGCTGGACGGCCTCGGCGTCGACTCCCTCAAGCCGTACGTCGACCTGCTGCACGCCCACCCCGAGGAAGCGGCCCTGCGCGAGGTGCTCACCGCGATCCTCAGCGCCGACCCGGACGAGATGGCCCACACCGTCGCCGAGGCCGCGGCCGCCTGCTCCCGCCTCGGCGGCGAGTACGCCCCGTACGCGGACATCGCGCACCACTACCCGGGCGACCCCGGCGTCATCGGCGCGATGCTCCTCAACTACGTCCGCCTGCAGCCCGGCGAGGCCCTGTTCCTCGGCGCCGGCATCCCGCACGCCTACCTGAACGGACTCGGCGTCGAGATCATGGCCAACTCCGACAACGTCCTGCGCTGCGGCCTTACCCCCAAGCACGTCGACGTGCCCGAACTCCTGCGCATCGTCCGCTTCGAGGCGGGTGACGCGGGCGTGCTGCGCCCCGAGGCCGCCCCGGACGGCGAGGAGGTCTACGAGACCCCGATCGACGAGTTCCGGCTGTCCCGGTACGTCCTCCCGGAGGGCACCACCGCCCACGACCTCACCCGCGCGACCCCGCAGATCCTGCTCTGCACCGCGGGCGCCGTCCGCGCCGGGGAGCACGAACTGACCCCCGGCCGCTCCGTCTTCGTCCCGGCGGGCGAGAAGACCGAGGTATCCGGGGCCGGTACGGTCTTCCGGGCCACGGTCGTCGTCTGACCGAGGGCATCTCCGTACCCGGCGCGCCGTTGCCGGACCGGGCTGCAACAATGGCCCACCGGCAAAGGACGGGCAAAGCCGAACGGGGGCCGCGCGCTCCCTCGGCGACGCCCGGACGGCGTACGGACGAAGGCCACGCGGGCCCACGCAGGCTCGCGAAGGCCCGCGAAGGCTCCGAAGGCTCCGAAGGTGAAGGGACAACGCGACACATGAGCGCGTCAGGCGGTACCAAGGCGATCGTGGCGGCACTCGCCGCCAACCTCGCGATCGCGGCATCGAAGTTCGTGGCGTTCGCGTTCAGCGGCTCGTCGTCGATGCTCGCCGAGGGCGTGCACTCGCTCGCGGACTCCGGCAACCAGGCCCTGCTGCTGGTCGGCGGCAAGAAGGCCCAGCGCGAGGCGACCCCGCAGCACCCCTTCGGCTACGGCCGCGAGCGCTACATCTACGCCTTCCTCGTCTCGATCATCCTGTTCTCCGTCGGCGGCATGTTCGCCCTCTACGAGGGCTACGAGAAGATCAAGCACCCGCACGAGATCGAGCACTGGTACTGGCCGGTGGGCGTGCTCGTCTTCGCGATCATCGCCGAGTCCTTCTCCTTCCGGACGGCCATCAAGGAGTCCAACGTCCTGCGGGGCGGGAAGTCCTGGAAGGAGTTCGTCCGCCACGCCAAGGCTCCCGAACTGCCGGTCGTCCTCCTGGAGGACCTCGGCGCGCTGGTCGGTCTGATCCTCGCCCTGGGCGGCGTCGGCCTGGCCCTGCTCACCGGCGACGGCGTCTGGGACGGCATCGGCACCATCTGCATCGGTGTCCTGCTCGTCCTGATCGCGGTCGTCCTGGCCATCGAGACCAAGTCGCTGCTGCTCGGTGAGTCCGCGGGGGTCGAGCAGGTCGAGAAGATCGAGGCCGCCGTCGTCGACGGCGCCGCGGTCACCCGCGTCATCCACATGCGCACGCTGCACCTCGGCCCGGAGGAACTCCTGGTCGCCGCCAAGATCGCCGTCCGGCACGACGACACGGCCGCCGAGGTCGCCGCCGCCATCGACGCCGCCGAGGCCCGCATCCGCGAGGCCGTCCCGATCGCCCGCGTCATCTACCTCGAGCCCGACATCTACAGCGAGGCCGAGGCAGCCAAGGGCCCCGACCGCGAGGCGTCCCCCGGGGGCCCGGCACAGCACGGCACCGAGCACTGACACCCGCCCGTGAAGAGGGGCCCGCCGGAATCCCGGCGGGCCCCTCGGCCTTTGCCCGCGACAGCGACCTCAGACCTGCACAGCCCAAGGCGGCGGGGGCGGCACCATGGCCCGCGCCCTGCGCCGTACGACCGTCGCGGCGATCCCCAGACCGATTCCGACCAGCACCAACAGCACGCCGAGCATCATCGACGTCCCGAGCAGCGCCGGCATGGTGTAGTCGTCGATCACACGCCCCCGGATCGCGGACTCGGGAAGCGTCCCGCCGTGGTCGTCGAGGAAGGCCCGCGAGTCACGGGAGTTCGCGCGGTGGTCGCCCATCAGGAACAGCCGGCCCTCGGGGACCCGCACGTCGTAGGACGCGGGGTACCCGCCATGCGCGTCGCCGCCCTTCACATACGGCTCCCCGAGCGGCTTCCCGTTCACGGTGACGCGGGCCTTCGCGCCCGCCCCCGTGCAGCACACCACACGGTCACCGCCCACGCCGATGACCCGCTCCATCACCAGCCCGTCGAACCCGTACCGGTCCGGCGCCGAGAACATCACGACATCCCCGCGCCGCACCTCGCTTGCGTCGATCCGCTCGTAGACGACCCGGTCGCCCGGGCCGTACGTCGGTGTCATGCTCTCGCTCGACACGACGGAGCCGCCGAAGGCGTGCCGTGCATAGGCGAGACCGCCCAGCCCCAACAACAGCCCCACCAGCCCCACCACGACGGCTGCGATCGCCAGTCCCCGCCCCTTGCCCGACATCGCGTTCCTCCCCATGCGGCCCATCCGCGGGGGCAGAGCGTAGCGAGTGCCTGTGAACGGGCGGTGCGGGCCCACGCCCGACGCACGGACGCGGGCCCGGCCGCGCGACTACCCGACCTCGCGCAGCACCCCGAGGACGGCCGATTCGTCGGCCGCGCTCAGCAACCGCTCCCGGAACCGCGCGTCCATCAACTTCCGCGACAGCAGCGCCAGAATCCGCAGATGCTCGTCGCCCGCGGCCGCCTCCGGTACGGCGATCATGAACACCAGCCTCGCCTTCGTACCGTCCGGCGAGCCCCACTCGACGCCCTCGACGGACCGCGCGAAACCGACGACCGGGGCCGTCACCGCGTCCGTCTTGGCATGCGGAATCGCGATCTCCTCACCGAGCCCGGTCGTCCCCTGCTCCTCCCGCCGCAGCGCGGTCGCCACCAACTCGTCCCGGTCCGCGACCCGGCCGGTCCGCGCGAGCAGCTCCGCCATCTCACGGATCGCGGACTCCTTGTCGGTGGCGTCGAGCCGGACCTTGACGCTCCGCCCGGTGAGATGACCGGAAAGGACCTCGCCCGAGGCTCCTCCGTCTTCGCCCGGTTCGGCAGGAGCGGCCTGCTTGGGTACGACGGCCTCGGCTTCGACGGCCGTGCCGGTACCGGCGGTCGTGGCGGTGTCCACGGACGCCGACCTTCCGGCAGCTACGGCCCCCTGCTCCCCGACGGCCCCGGTGCCCGTCGCTCCGACACCGGCCCCCACCAGCGCGGCCTCGGGACCGACCACGCCCGCACCGACCGCCGCATCCCCGCGTCGCTTGCGCTCACCCAGGTCGACAAGGGCGACCGTCGTCAGCGCGGTGACGACCGAACCGATCACCACGGCCACGAAGAACATCGACACACCGCTCACCGCGCCCAGGACGGCCACGATCGGCCCGCCGTGCGGCACCGCGTCCTCGACGCCGGCGACCCCGGCGACCGCACCGGCGACCGCGCCGCCCAGCATGTTGGCGGGGATGACCTGAGCGGGCCGCGCCGCCGCGAACGGGATCGCGCCCTCGGAGATGCCGAAGCAGCCCATGAACAGCGCGGCCGGCCCGGTCTCCCGCTCCTGCTCGGTGTACAGCCGCTTGCGTATCAGCGTGGCCAGGCCCTGACCGAGCGGCATGACCGGGATCGCGGCCGCGCACATGCCCATGACCGTCTGGTTGCCGGTCGCGATGAGCCCGGCGCCGAACAGGAACGCCGTCTTGTTGACCGGCCCGCCCATGTCGAACGCGATCATGAGCCCGAGAATCGCCCCGAGCAGGATCGCGCTCGTGCCGGTCATCCCGCTGAGCCAGTCGGTCAGGTTCTCGAACACCCAGGAGATCGGCTTGCCGATGACGTAGATGAAGAAGAGTCCGAGCGCCGTGGTCGCCACGATCGGGATCACGATGATCGGCATGATCGGCTGGGCGAACTTCGGGACCTTGACCTTCTTGATCCACAACACCAGGTACCCCGCGAGGAACCCGGTCACGATCGCCCCGATGAACCCGGCGCCCGCCTTGGAGTCGTACAGCTCACCGGTGTTGGCGATCCAGCCGCCGATCATGCCCGGCACGAGAGCGGGCCGATCCCCGATCGCGTACGCGATGTAACCGGACAGGATCGGCACCATCAGCGTGAAGCCGATGACCCCGATGTTGTTCACGTCCATCCAGAAGGAGTCCTTCGGGATGACCAGACCGCCCGACGGGTCCGCGTGCCCGCCCAGCGAGAGCGAGATCGCGATCAGCAGCCCGCCGACCACGACGAACGGGATCATGTAACTGACCCCGTTCATCAGCGCCTTGTACCCGACACTGCGCTCCCTGCCGCCGCCGGTCGCGGGGGTCGTGGGGGCGCCCCCTTCCGTGTGCACCGGAGCCGACATGACCCGCTCGATCAACTGCTCGGGGTGACGGATGCCCTCCGCCACGCCCACGGAAAGAACCCGCTTTCCCGCGAAACGGCTCAGATCCACGTCCTTGTCGGCGGCGATGATGACGCCGTCGGCGTGGTTGACATCGTTGTCATCGAGGACGTTTTCAGCCCCGATGGATCCCTGGGTCTCCACCTTCATCTCGACACCGCGGCTCTCGGCCGCCTGCGCGAGCTTCTCAGCCGCCATGTACGTATGGGCGATGCCGGTCGGGCACGCGGTCACGGCGAGCAGCTTCAACCGCTTCTGCTCGCCACCGCTGCCCGTGGGGGGAGGGCCGGCCGGACTGGTCACGTCGATCTCCTAACGCCTTTGTTGTACGGGATACGCCGTCCCGGGCGCCCCGCAAGATCGATCAGGTGTTCCGATCTCCAGGCATCCTGCCCCACCTCCCCGCAGGCTCAAAGGGGCGAAGACCCCGGAACATCCCGGTCTGCCGGCACCTGTGAACCGTTCGTTGGTGTCCTGTTATCGCTCCCGCACCCGACTCTCACCTGACCCGCCGTCACCCCTGAACGGCCGCTCCCGCACCCCGCCCTCGGGCCCCTGGATGGCTCGATCTGTTCGGAGGCGGACTGGGGACGGCCGGGCGTCCCGGTGTAGCTTGGGACAGAGCCAGACGTCGCTGCTGATGGCGGTCGGGCGGTCCCGATGCGGACCGGCCGAGGGAGAGAGGGCCTCCGACGGACTGCGCTGCGCGCACGCGGGCATGCCTGTGTCCTCTTCGGGCACCCCTGTGTCCGCCGCCGCGCAGACCAGCCGTACCCACCCTCGACCCAACCCCGAGGAGCAGCTCGCAATGACGACTGTCGAGAACCGACAGGACTTCAAGGTCGCCGACCTCTCCCTGGCCGCCTTCGGCCGCAAGGAGATCACCCTCGCCGAGCACGAGATGCCCGGCCTGATGGCGATCCGCAAGGAGTACGCCGAGGCGCAGCCGCTGGCCGGCGCCCGTGTCACCGGCTCCCTGCACATGACCGTGCAGACCGCCGTCCTCATCGAGACCCTGGTCGCCCTCGGCGCCGAGGTCCGCTGGGCGTCCTGCAACATCTTCTCCACCCAGGACCACGCCGCCGCCGCGATCGCCGTCGGCCCGAACGGCACGCCCGACAACCCGCAGGGCGTCCCGGTCTTCGCCTGGAAGGGCGAGACCCTGGAGGAGTACTGGTGGTGCACGGAGCAGGCCCTGACCTGGCCGAACACCCCCACCGGCGGCCCGAACATGATCCTGGACGACGGCGGTGACGCCACCCTCCTCGTCCACAAGGGCGTCGAGTACGAGAAGGCCGGCAAGGTCCCCTCGGTCGACACCGCCGAGTCCGACGAGCACCGCGTCATCCTCGAGCTCCTGCACCGCACCATCACGGACGGCTCGCAGAAGTGGACCCAGCTGGCCTCCGAGATCCGCGGCGTGACCGAGGAGACCACGACCGGCGTCCACCGCCTGTACGAGATGCAGCGCGACGGCGACCTCCTGTTCCCGGCGATCAACGTCAACGACGCCGTCACCAAGTCGAAGTTCGACAACAAGTACGGCTGCCGCCACTCGCTCATCGACGGCATCAACCGCGCCACCGACGTCCTGATCGGCGGCAAGACCGCCGTCGTCTGCGGCTACGGCGACGTGGGCAAGGGCTGCGCGGAGTCCCTGCGCGGCCAGGGCGCCCGCGTGATCATCACCGAGATCGACCCGATCTGCGCCCTGCAGGCGGCGATGGACGGCTACCAGGTCACGACCCTCGACGAGGTCATCGACAAGGCCGACATCTTCGTCACCACGACCGGCAACAAGGACATCATCATGGCCTCGGACATGGCCAAGATGAAGCACCAGGCGATCGTCGGCAACATCGGCCACTTCGACAACGAGATCGACATGGCCGGCCTCGCCAAGATCCCGGGCATCGTCAAGGACGAGGTCAAGCCGCAGGTCCACACCTGGACCTTCCCCGACGGCAAGGTGATCATCGTCCTCTCCGAGGGCCGCCTGCTGAACCTCGGCAACGCCACCGGTCACCCGTCCTTCGTGATGTCCAACTCCTTCGCGGACCAGACCCTGGCCCAGATCGAGCTGTTCACCAAGCCGGACGCCTACCCGACCGGCGTGTACACGCTGCCCAAGCACCTGGACGAGAAGGTCGCCCGCCTCCACCTCGACTCGCTCGGTGTGAAGCTGACGACCCTCCGCCCCGAGCAGGCCGCGTACATCGGCGTGCAGGTCGAGGGCCCGTACAAGTCGGACCACTACCGCTACTGAGCCAAGCCGAGCCGGCCGCGGCTGAGCGGCGGTGCCCGCCGCCCAGCCGGGCCACTCGAGCGTGAGCGCACCCGTGCACTGACGCGCCGCGCAGCGGCAGACCCCGAGACAGGCCCCCGCACCCCCGTGTCGGGGGCCTGTCCCTTTGGGCCGCCGGCCCTTGGCCCGCCCGGCCCTTCGGCCACGCGGCGCCCTTGGCCATGCGTCCACTTCGGCACGCGTGGCCGGACCAGCCCGTCCGTTCAAGCCCCAGGACCCCGATGCCCCGCGGCCGCTATTCGCTCCACGATCCGCACGATCACACCCCCCTCGCAGAAGAGCACTTCCACTGCGCCCCCGGCCCTTCCGGCTGGCGCTACGTCGCCCAGCTCACCACCCCCGCGGGCGATCACAGCGGCTCCGTCGACCTCGCCCTGGACGAACTCGGCCGCCCCATCCGTCTCGAACTCCACGCCGGCGGCTGGCAGGTCCGCGGCGCCGCCCTCGACGGCGTCACCTGGGTCCGCACCGACCCCACCGGGGTTCACGCCACGGAAGGCAATGTGCGCGCCCATGCCTTCACCGGAACGTCCCCCGCATTCCTCATCGCCACCGCTCGCCTCCTGCGCCTCACCCCCTCCGCCTCCGCAACCCGCGTACGCCTCGTGGCCTTCACGGACCCGGTCCTCGCCCCCCGCACCGTGGACCAGTCCTGGGCCTTGGTGAACAGCGAAACACACGCCACTGACAACGGCCCCCTGGCCGTGGACGAATACCAGGTCACAGCCCTGGACACGGGCGAACAGCACGCCGTGCACATCGCGGGCGACGTAGTCCTCGCGGCGCCCGGCATCGAGCTGGAGGACCTGGAGTCGCCGCCGTCGACGTTCGGTTGAGCGGGGCGGCTGGTTGAGCGGGTCGGCTAGGCCGGGGGAGCGAAGCCGGTAGCGGGGCGATCGGCCGGAGGCGCGTCCTGAGACGTGGGCGTCGGCGTCGGCGACGGTGTGGGTGCGGGCGCAGGGGGTGCGCTGATGGGCCCGGACGCCGGCACGGGGGCCTGCCACTGGGCTTCCCGAGCCACGGGAGGACGATGACCGCCCGCGGCAGACCCATTCCCGAAGGCACGCCGCGCCTCACGTGCCTGCCGTTCCTGAAGGACCGCGGCCAGATACGCCGCCGGCGGCACACCCTGCGGAGCCGGAGCGCCCGTACGTGCCGCGAGATCCGTGGCGAGCCGCTCCGCCATGCTCCACGCGACCTGCGGATCGAGTTGCCGCATCCGCGTCAGGTACTGGCGAATGGCAAGCCACAGGGCGTCGGGAACCGCGGACAGATCGAGCCCCGAGAACCGCCCGGCCAGCCACGGCGGCGGCGGGGGAACAAACCCTGTCTGAGCCAGTGGCACCCGTTCCCGCACGACGAGAGTCCCGGCGAACACGTCACCGATCCTGCGCCCGCGCGCGGAGACGAGTGAGGCGATGACGGCGACGACACCGAGCGTCATCAGAATCTCGATGACAGCGATGAGACCCCGCACCAGCGCATGCCGGAAGCGGATCGGCCCGCCGTCGTCGCGCACCACCCGAAGCCCGCACGCCAGCTTGCCCAGCGAGCGCCCATGACTGAGCGTCTCGACCGCGATCGGCCCGCCGACCAGCACCAACACGAACATCGCGATCGACAGCGCGGTCTGCGCGGCCTCGTCCATGGACGCCGTGGCGGCCACGACCCCGACGGTCACCACGAGATAGGCGATCATCGCCACCGCCAGATCGAGCAGCACGGCCAGCGCCCTGCTGGGCAGCTTCGCAGGGCGCAACTCCAGCGCCACCGCCTCGCCCGTCACCAGCTCACTCACGCGGTCCGTCCTTCCCCTGCCCTGCCCCTGAAATGGCCAGTCTGCCAAGCTGTGGGCGCATCGCGCCGCAGTACGACAAGCTGACACCTACGACGAGTCGCCGACGAACAGCCGAGGAGCAGAAAACCAGATGGACCTCGACGTGTTCGTCACCGCCCACCGAGCCGAGTGGGACCGCCTCGACGCCTTGCTCGGGCGCCAGCGCCGCCTCACCGGCGCCGAGGCCGACGAACTCGTCGCCCTCTACCAGCGCACCGCCACCCACCTGTCCCTGATCCAGTCCAGCGCGCCAGACCCCCAGCTGACCGGCCGGCTGAGCCAGCTGGTGGCACGCGCGCGCAGCGCGGTCACCGGCACGCGACGCGCCTCCTGGCGCGATGTCACCCGCTTCCTCGCCCACGGCTTCCCGGCCGCGGTCTACCGGTCGCGCCACTGGTGGGTACCCACGGCACTCCTCTCCACCCTTGTCGCGGCCCTCCTGGGCTGGTGGATAGGCACCCATCCCGAGGTACAGGCCACCATCGCCGCCCCCAGTGAACTCCGCGAGCTGACCCGCCCCGGCGGCCAGTACGAGACGTACTACTCCAGCCACCCCGCGGCCTCCTTCGCGGCCCAGGTCTGGACGAACAACGCGTGGGCCGCTGCCCTCTGCCTGATCCTCGGCGTCTTCCTGGGGCTCCCGGTCCTCTGGATCCTCTTCCAGAACATGCTCAACCTGGGTGTCGGCTTCGGCCTGATGTCCTCGGCAGGACGCCTGGACACCTTCCTCGGCCTGGTCCTGCCCCACGGCCTCCTCGAACTGACCGCGGTCTTCGTGGCCGCCGGCACCGGCCTGCGCCTCGGCTGGACCCTCATCGACCCCGGCCCACGAACCCGACGCATCGCCCTCGCGGAGGAAGGCCGAGCCGCGATCGGCATGGCGATAGGCCTGGCCCTGGTCCTCTTCGTCTCGGGCGCCATCGAAGGCTTCGTCACCCCTTCAGGCCTCCCCACCTGGGCACGCATCACCATTGGCGTCGTCGCTGAACTGGCCTTCCTCGCATACGTCTATGTCCTCGGCGGACGTGCCGCCCGCGCCGGTGAGACGGGCGACCTCGACGCGGCCGAGCGCAGCGCGGCCGTTCCGACGGCGGCCTGATGTGCGTGCACACCTGCTGAGCTGCTAGTCTCCTCTTCGCCCCACAAGAGCCGTTGACACGGAGCGAGCGGGGAGGTAGATTCGAACAGTTGCCTGGAAGTGGATCCAGTCCCGCCAGGCGGAGTTAGAATCTATCTGCTTCAGTGGAACATTGATTCCCGAGAAGCCCCTCCCGATGAATCGGAATTGAGTGGCTGGTCAATCCGGCCCGGAACTTCTGATAAAGTCGGAACCGCCGGAAAGGGAAACGCGGAAGCGGGAACCTGGAAAGCACCGAGGAAATCGGATCGGAAAAAGATCTGATAGAGTCGGAAAC